>NZ_DATMIV010000020.1:0-47939 GCF_035554175.1 Pseudomonas sp.
CGACAGGCGCGGCAGCATTTTTTTCACGTCCAGCCACTTGTTCGGGTTCAAGCCTTCTTTTTTTGCCAGCAGCCGCGCGTCGTCCAGGTGGCCGGTGCCCACGTTGTAGGCCGCGAGGGCGAACCAGGTGCGATCCGGCTCGGCGATGCTGTCGTCCAGTTCGTTTTTGATCCTGGCCAGGTACTTGGCGCCGCCCATGATGCTTTGCTTGGCGTCCAGCCGGTTGGACACGCCCATTGCCTGGGCGGTGTTCTGGGTCAGCATCATCAGGCCGCGCACGCCGGTCTTGGACGTCACCGCCGGTTGCCACAGCGATTCCTGATAGCCAATCGCGGCCAACAGGCGCCAATCGACTTTCTCTTTCTTGGCGTAGGCCTTGAAGTGTTGCTCGTATTTGGGCAGCCGCTGCTGCAAATGCTGGGCGAAGGTGGTGGCGCCCATGTAGCCGAGGACATCGACGTGCCCGTAATAACGGTCTTTCAGGCGTTGCAGCGTGCCGTTCTTCTGGACCTTGTCGAGATAGCTGTTGATCTCGTTGAGCAGGCTGTTGTCTTCGCCGGAGGCCACCGCCCAGCTCTGGCTACGGGCGTCGCCCAGGTCGAAGGCTACGCGTACGTTGGGGAAATACACCTGGTTCATCGCCACTTCGTTGGAGTCCACCAGGGTCAGGTCGATCTGGCCCTCGTCGACCATGCGCAGCAGGTCGACCACTTCAACCGCGTCGGATTCTTCGTATTCGATGCCTGGATATTGCTGTTTCAGTTGCGCCAGCTGTTCGGCGTGGGTGCTGCCCTTGAGCACCATGATCTTCTTGCCGGCCAGGGCCGCCGCGTCGGTGGGGCGGGACTGGCCGTTGCGGTAGATGACTTGCGGGGTGACTTCCAGATAGGAGTGGGAGAACCGCACCTGTTTCTTGCGCTGCTCGCTGCTGACCAGGCCGGCGGCCGCCAGCACCGGGCCGTTGGGCTTGCCGATCTGGTTGAACAGGTCGTCGAGGTTGTCGGCGGTCTCGATTTTCAGTTCCACCCCCAAATCGTCGGCGAAGCGCTTCACCAGCTCGTATTCGAAGCCGGTTTCACCGTTGCGATCCTCAAAGTAGGTGGCAGGGCTGTTTCGGGTAACCACCCGCAGCACGCCATCCTCCTTTACGCGCTCCAGTGTGTTGGGTTTCTCAACACAACCACTGAGCACCAGGAAGAGTCCGGTTGCGATCAGCCATTTGGCGTACCGCGGACGCAAAGCCGTTGGGGAAAACATCTGCGCAGTATACGCAAACGGCCCCTGCCGCCATATCTCGACAGCAAAAGGCCAGTCTGCTAGCCGTTGCAAAACATGTCTGTAACGCAGGCGGGCCGGCGTGGGACGCGCTTTGCACCGCTGAAAAATATCTCGCCAGGGTCATGGCAATAGGCCCCCAACCGGGCCGTTGGCGCAAAGACCGACATTCGGCCTGCATTGCGCGTGCCGTTTCGGGTGCCGTTGCCGGCGGTTTAGGCTAGAATGCACGGCCTCAAAGCACACCCCCTTCCCGAGGCTGTCCCGAAGATGTTGATCCTGCGCGGCGCTCCTGCCCTTTCTGCCTTTCGCCACAGCAAACTCCTTGAGCAACTGAGCCAGAAGGTTCCAGCTGTCAGTGGCCTGTATGCTGAATTCGCTCACTTCGCCGAAGTCACCGGCGTCCTGACCGGCGACGAACAGCAGGTGCTAGCGCGCCTTCTGAAGTACGGCCCAAGTGTTCCGGTTCAAGAGCCGACCGGCCGTCTGTTTCTGGTGTTGCCGCGTTTCGGCACCATCTCGCCGTGGTCGAGCAAGGCCAGCGACATCGCCCGCAACTGTGGCCTGAACAAGATCCAGCGCCTGGAGCGCGGTATCGCCTTCTACGTGGCGGGTCAGTTCAGCGAAGCCGAAGCCCAGCTGATTTCGGACGCCCTGCATGACCGCATGACCCAGATCGTGCTGGCCAACCTCGAGCAGGCTGCCGGTCTGTTCAGCCACGCCGAACCCAAGCCGCTGACCGCAATCGACATCCTTGGCGGCGGTCGCGCCGCGCTGGAAAAGGCCAACACCGAGCTGGGCCTGGCCCTGGCCGAAGACGAGATCGACTATCTGGTCAACGCCTTCAACGGGCTCAAGCGCAACCCGCACGACATCGAACTGATGATGTTCGCCCAGGCCAACTCCGAGCACTGCCGCCACAAGATCTTCAACGCCAGTTGGGACATTGACGGCCAGAGCCAGGAAAAAAGCCTGTTCGGCATGATCAAGAACACCTATCAGATGCACAGCGAAGGCGTGCTGTCCGCTTATAAGGACAACGCTTCGGTGATCGTCGGCAACGTTGCCGGCCGCTTCTTCCCGAACCCTGAAACCCGCCAGTACGGCGCGGTGCAGGAGCCGGTGCACATCCTGATGAAGGTCGAAACCCACAACCACCCGACCGCAATCGCCCCGTTCCCGGGCGCATCGACCGGTTCCGGCGGTGAGATCCGTGACGAAGGTGCAACCGGCCGCGGCGCCAAGCCAAAGGCCGGCCTGACCGGTTTCACCGTATCGAACCTGCAGATCCCGGGCTTCGAACAGCCGTGGGAAGTGCCTTACGGCAAACCTGAGCGCATCGTTACCGCGCTGGACATCATGATCGAAGGCCCGCTCGGCGGCGCTGCGTTCAACAACGAATTCGGCCGTCCGGCGCTGACTGGTTACTTCCGTACCTTCGAGCAGTCGATCAGCACCCCGCACGGCGACGAAGTGCGCGGTTACCACAAGCCGATCATGCTCGCTGGCGGCATGGGCAATATCCGCGAAGAACACGTCAAGAAAGGCGAAATCGTTGTCGGCTCCAAGCTGATCGTGCTCGGTGGCCCGGCGATGTTGATCGGTCTGGGCGGCGGCGCCGCTTCCTCGATGGCCACCGGCACCAGCTCGGCGGATCTCGACTTTGCTTCCGTGCAGCGTGAAAACCCTGAGATGGAGCGTCGCTGCCAGGAAGTCATCGACCGTTGCTGGCAGCTGGGCGACAAGAACCCGATCAGCTTCATCCACGACGTCGGCGCGGGCGGTCTGTCCAACGCCTTCCCGGAACTGGTCAACGACGGCGACCGCGGTGGTCGTTTCGAACTGCGCAACATCCCGAATGACGAGCCGGGCATGGCCCCGCACGAAATCTGGTCCAACGAATCCCAGGAACGTTACGTTCTGGCGGTTGGCCCACAAGACTTCGAGCGCTTCCAGGCGATCTGCGAGCGCGAGCGTTGCCCGTTCGCGGTGGTCGGCGAAGCCACCGCTGAGCCGCAACTGACCGTGACCGACAGCCATTTCGGCAACAACCCGGTGGACATGCCGCTGGAAGTCTTGCTGGGCAAGGCACCGCGCATGCACCGTTCGGTGGTTCGCGAAGCCGAGCTGGGGGATGACTTCGATCCGTCGAACCTCAATATCAGCGAGTCGATTGAACGCGTTCTGCATCACCCGGCCGTGGCAAGCAAAAGCTTCCTGATCACCATCGGCGACCGCACCATCACCGGCCTCGTCGCCCGTGACCAAATGGTCGGCCCGTGGCAGGTGCCGGTAGCCGACGTGGCCGTCACCGCCACCAGTTTCGACGTCTACACCGGTGAGGCGATGGCGATGGGCGAGCGCACTCCGCTGGCCCTGCTCGACGCCCCGGCGTCGGGCCGCATGGCCATCGGCGAAACCATCACCAACATTGCCGCGTCGCGCATCAACAAGCTCTCTGACATCAAACTGTCGGCGAACTGGATGTCGGCGGCCGGCCACCCGGGCGAAGACGCGCGTCTGTACGACACCGTCAAAGCGGTCGGCATGGAACTGTGCCCTGAGCTGGGCATCACCATTCCGGTGGGCAAGGACTCGATGTCCATGGCCACGCGCTGGAACGACAACGGCGAAGACAAGACTGTGACTTCGCCGATGTCGCTGATCGTGACCGGTTTCGCGCCAGTGGCTGACATCCGTCAGACTCTGACCCCGGAACTGCGCATGGACAAGGGCACCACCGATCTGATCCTGATCGACCTCGGTCGCGGCCAGAACCGCATGGGTGCTTCGATCCTCGCGCAAGTCCACGGCAAACTCGGCAAGCACGCACCGGACGTCGATGACGCCGAAGACCTGAAAGCGTTCTTCGCAGTGATCCAGGGCCTCAACGCCGACGGTCACCTGCTGGCTTACCACGACCGTTCCGACGGTGGTCTGCTGACCTCCGTGGTGGAAATGGCCTTCGCCGGCCATTGCGGTCTGAGCTTGAACCTGGACAGCGTTGCCGAATCCTCGGTCGAAATCGCCGCGATCCTGTTCAACGAAGAACTGGGTGCAGTGATTCAGGTTCGTCAGGACGCGACGCCAGACATCCTCGCGCAGTTCAGCGCCGCCGGTCTGGGCGACTGCGTGTCGGTGATCGGTCAGCCGATCAACAATGGCCAGATCAACATCACCTTCAACGGTGACACCGTGTTCGAAGGCCAGCGTCGTCTGCTGCAACGTCAGTGGGCCGAGACCAGTTACCAGATCCAGCGTCTGCGCGACAACGCCGACTGTGCCGAGCAGGAATTCGACGCGCTGCTGGAAGAAGACAACCCGGGCCTGAGCGTCAAGCTCAGCTACGACATCAATCAGGACATCGCCGCGCCTTACATCAAAAAAGGCATCCGCCCACAGGTTGCCGTGCTGCGTGAGCAGGGCGTCAACGGTCAGGTGGAAATGGCTGCGGCGTTCGACCGCGCCGGTTTCAGCGCGATCGACGTGCACATGAGCGACATCCTCGCCGGTCGTGTCGACCTCAACGAGTTCAAGGGCCTGGTGGCCTGCGGTGGTTTCTCTTACGGCGACGTGCTCGGCGCCGGTGAAGGCTGGGCCAAGTCAGCGCTGTTCAACAGCCGCGCTCGCGACGCGTTCCAGGGCTTCTTCGAACGTAACGACAGCTTCACCCTCGGCGTATGCAACGGTTGCCAGATGATGTCCAACCTGCACGAACTGATCCCGGGCAGCGAGTTCTGGCCGCACTTCGTGCGCAACCGCTCCGAGCAGTTCGAAGCGCGGGTGGCGATGGTGCAGATCCAGGAATCGAACTCGATCTTCCTGCAGGGCATGGCCGGTTCGCGCATGCCGATCGCCATCGCCCACGGTGAAGGTCACGCCGAGTTCGCCAGCGAAGAAGCGTTGCTCGAAGCGGATCTGTCGGGTTGCGTAGCGATGCGTTTCGTCGACAACCACGGCAAGGTCACCGAAGCCTACCCGGCCAACCCGAACGGTTCGCCGCGCGGGATCACCGGCCTGACCAGCCGTGACGGTCGCGTGACGATCATGATGCCGCACCCGGAGCGAGTGTTCCGCGCGGTGCAGAACTCGTGGCGTTCGGAAGACTGGAACGAAGACGCACCGTGGATGCGCATGTTCCGCAATGCCCGCGTCTGGGTTAACTAAGGCCTGTGTACAAGCTTGCCTTTTTTGTTCCCGACAGCCATGTCGAGGTGGTCAAAGGGGCCGTGTTCGCTGCCGGTGGTGGGCGGATCGGTGACTATGACCACTGTGCGTGGCAGGTGCTTGGCTCTGGCCAGTTTCGGCCTTTGGACGGCAGTCAGCCGTTTATCGGTGAGGCGGGGCAGGTTGAGCGGGTTGAGGAATGGAAGGTTGAGCTTGTCGTGGCGGATGAGTTGATTGTTGCTGTTGTGGCGGCATTGAAGCTCAGTCATCCATACGAGACGCCGGCTTATGAGGTGTGGCGGCTGGAAGATTTCTGATTTTCTTTGCTGCTTGAACGGGAAACCCGCAGATGAGGGATTGTCTGCGGGTTTTTTGTTGGGCTTGATTTGGGTGAATATCCGTTTTTTGGGGTGTGGCGGCTGGCGGTTTCGCCCTTACGGCGAGGCACTTTTTCCAGACGCCGAAAAAGTACCCAAAAAGGCTAGCTCCTGCGTTCGGCCCTCGCAGGCTCGGGTTCCTTCGCTGCGGGATCGATCCGGGCGCAGCGTTTCCGGTTTGCTTCGCTGCACCTCCTTCCGCTGTGTCTGGCTGCGCCAGACGGTCGCTGCGCTCCCACGCCCGGACCAATCCCTCCACTCAGCCTTCCGACGTCGCCGGTGGATCAAGATCAAAAGCACTCGAGCTAACGCTCATCGTGTAGGAGCTGCCGAAGGCTCGGGCCGCGTTCGGACGATCTTTTGACCTTGCCTTTCTGTGGGAGCGAGCTTGCTCGCGAAGGCGGCCTGACAGTCGACCTGATTCTTCCTGATGTACATGGCCCCCTTGTAGGAGTGAGCCTGCTCGCGATGGCGACCTCCCAGTCGACCAATCTCTGCTCGCGAAAGCTCCCTTCCAGACGACATCAAACCACCTGCCTGTCAGAGGCAATCCCTGCACTTAAACATCATCAAATAACCCCGATCAGAGCTGCCGAAGACAGTTAGAGATCACCCAGTCCGGCCTGTGAATCTCGCTTTCTACCGGCCTGGACTGGTTACAGATTATCCAGATCAGGGAAGATAATCCTGCCAAGCGTCCAAGGTTCAACGATGTCGCAATGCATGCTGCGCAAAAAAGATCCCCACTCTATTCGGTTATGGGCATCCGGGCCGATGATTGTCAGTAGCAAATACTCATCCCGAAAAGCGTCATAGGCATAAATCAGCCAAAAGTCATTGTCAGCATCATTTACCAATGCTGTCCGGTAATACTGACGATTGATGTTTGCCCATCGAGCCTGCAGTGCCTGTGTACTGGCAAGGTGGATATGGTGCATGTCGCTCAGATCAAGTCGTTCATCCCGCCCGAAAATCGCCGGTAATTCATCGCAGATTTTGTAGTTGTAGAAATGTGCAGCGAAGTTTTGCCAGTTATTGATTTGTTCAAAAAGTGCAGAGATTTTGATGGCTGGCATTCAGGCCTACTTTGTGATCGGTAGCCTGCCAGTGATCACAAATTTATCGAACACTTTCTGCCCATCACGCGCGGCTTGCCGAACATCGAGGAACGTCAGTTCTTCACGAACTTCCTTTTTGCTGGGTTTGTCGGTTTTTCGAGTGGTGGCCATCGGAGCCTCCGAAGGATGTGTATTCATGCTGACCAGCTTATGTGAATAAGTTTCGACCGGCAAACGATAGAGGCTGTTTGCAACGAGCACCAGTCGGCACATTCTGGCGCGGATGTAGGCAGTATCAGCATCGCCTGCACGACATTGTCACCGGTAGCGAAGGGCTCATCGCGAGCAGGCTCACTCCTACAGGGGCTCGTGATCAGGCACATAATCTGTGATCACCGCAAATCCGGTGTAGGAGCGAGCCTGCTCGCGAAAGCTCCCTTCCAGACGACATCAAACCACTTGCCTGTCAGAGGCAATCCCCTCAGATTAAACGTCATCAAATAACCACGTTTAAACTACACGATCCGTTACGCCATCCCGGCTACAACTCCTTGCGCCGTTGCCTACGCGTACGCCAGAATCCGCCGGCTTACGCGGCCATGAGGTGGGCTATATCGTTTCTCGGTCACTGACAAACAGCAGTGATCGGGTTTGGTAGCCCGTCTGTAATGGCCGTATGTCTCCGCCTTCAGACCGTCCTTTTTTTGGGGCTCGGTTTATATGGTGGTCATGCGTGGGGCTCGTTCGCGGGCGCCGGGTTCCTATTGCAGCCGGTCTACCAACCCGCGTATGGCCGCCACCCTCGTTTGGTAGCGAAGGTGACGGCTCCTTGAATCTGCAATAGGAGTTTCATCATGTTCAAAGTAACCCCCAACCCGCCAATCCCCCACGACCCCGCGCTCGACTCGCAAAAAGTCAAAGAAGCCACCGACCGCGCCCTCAACTATTACCTCAAACCCGAAGACCTTGCAGCCCCGCCAAGTTCGCCAAAATATCGCCCCGTCTATGTTGTAGACCCGACGCTGGATGACGAAACCCTGTTGGTCGAGGCCTGCGAGTCGCTTTCCTACGCCCATGCCATGGCCGGTAACATCGCCAACTCCATAGGCGGCCCGGAACGCAAACCACTGCTGGCGCTGCAACAGGTGATCATGTTGAACGAACTGTTGGTCAATCGACTGCTGGACAAGCTCAAGTTGCCTCAATAATTTCGCTGACTGTTATGGCCTCATCGCGAGCAGGCTCGCTCCCTCATTGGATTGGCGGTGGCCACCTTCTTTGTGCTCGACAAAGATCCCCTGTGGGAGCGAGCCTGCTCGCGAAAGCGATCTGCCAAGCGACATCAAATTCAGACAGGCAATAAATAGCCCTGACGCTTGCGCTTCCGGGATTCCAAGATCAAAAGATCGCAGCCTTCGGCGGCTCCTACAGTGACCGTGCGGAGCTGCCGAAGGCAGTGAGCCTGCTCGCGATTTATGCAATCAGAGGTCATTCTCATAATCCTGGAGAAACTCTTCCCAACTGATCTCGTCGTCACCATTGGGGTTTACTTCTTCCAGCAAGGCCTCAGTATCTTCAGGTGTCAAGAATTTTTCGACCACTTCGGTAAATTCGTCAACAGTGACACGGCCGTCATTATTGGTGTCGTATTGGTTGAAAGCTTTTTGAGCTCGTTCAACTTGTTCATTCGTCAGCTTGGTCATTTTTTTATCGTCCTGAAAGGTCAAATGGAAACTCATTAGAGTAAAGGCTTTAAGTAGCCGGCCTGAAGACGCAAAGTAATAACTGCTGAAAAAGCCGTCAACTGTCATAGTTGACAGTTGACAGTTGACAGTTGACGCCATTTGCGTGGTCTTTAAGCGTTTATACTCAGTGCTGCGGTTCGATTTGACATCGAGTCGAACTCGGGATCTGAAACCTTCGGGCATCTAGCGGTATTCCACAACAAAAAACCCGGAAGCTCACGCCATCCGGGTTTTTTCATTTCAACCATCCAATCAGCGGTTAAACCGCTCCACCAACGAATACTGCGTATTCGCCGTTTTCGTCAGCTCTTCACTCAACAACGCCGAGTTATGCGCCTGTTCCGAAGTCTGATCCGCCAGCTCCGAGATATTGCTGATGTTGCGGCTGATTTCTTCAGCCACTGCACTTTGCTCTTCGGTCGCGGCGGCGATCTGGGTGGTCATGTCGGTGATGTTGGCCACCGCTTCACTGATACCGACCAAGGCCTGATCCGCCTCCAATACCCGCGCCACGCCTTCTTCGGCCTGACGATGCCCGGCTTCCATGGTTTGTACGGCGCTTGAAGCCGTCTGCTGCAACTTGGCGATCAGGGCATGAATCTGCCCGGTGGATTCGCTGGTGCGCTGCGCCAGTTGACGCACTTCATCAGCCACCACGGCAAAACCACGGCCCATCTCGCCGGCACGTGCAGCCTCGATGGCGGCGTTGAGCGCCAGCAGGTTGGTCTGGTCGGCGATGCCTTTGATCACGTCGACCACGCCGCCGATTTCGTCGCTGTCCTTGGCCAGTTGCGTCACGGTCAGGCCGGTTTCGCCGACGACGACCGACAGGCGCTGAATCGCTTCGCGGGTTTCCCCGGCAATGTCGCGGCCACGGCCGGTCAGGCGATTGGCTTCCTGGGTGGCGTCAGCGGTGCGTTGTACGTGGCTGGCGACTTCCTGGGTGGTGGCGGCCATCTGGTTGACGGCGGTGGCGACCTGTTCGGTTTCCACGCGCTGGCGTTCCAGACCGGTCGAGCTGTTGTGCGCCAGGGCGTCGGACTGCTTGGCCTGGTCGGTCAAGTGTTCGGCGGTGTCCTGCAGGCGGGTCAGGCAGGTTTTCAGGCGGGCTTCCTGGCTGAGGATCGACATCTCCAGACGCGCCTGGGCGCCACGGCTGTCGGTATACATCTGCGCGATCAGCGGGTCGGAAGTGGTCTGTTCGGCCAGACGCAGCAGGCGCTTGAGCCCGCGTTGCTGCCATCGCAGGCCCATCAGGCCCAGCGGTACCGACAGACCGGCGGCGAGGGCGAAGCCCCACTGCGAGTTCAGTGTTGCGCCGATCATGAAGCTCAACTGACTGACCAGAATGAACGGCAGCCAGTCCTGCAGGATCGGCAGCCATTTATCCGTCGAAGGAATCGCTGACTTGCCCTGGTTGATGCGTTGGTAGAGCGCTTCGGCGCGGCGGATCTGTTCGGCAGTGGGTTTGACGCGCACCGACTCGTAACCGATCACCTGGCTGCCATCAAACACCGGCGTGACATAGGCATTCACCCAATAATGGTCACCGGATTTGCAGCGATTCTTGACAATGCCCATCCATGGCAAGCCTTGTTTCAGTGTGCCCCACATGTGCGAGAACACCGCCGACGGCACGTCAGGGTGACGGACCAGATTGTGCGGCGCGCGGATCAGTTCCTCCCGCGAAAACCCGCTGATTTCAACGAACGCGTCGTTGCAGTAGGTGATCACGCCCTTGGCATCGGTGGTGGAAATCAACCGTTGCTGAGCCGGAAAGGTCCGCTCGCGTTGTGTAATGGGCTGGTTGTTACGCATGGTTTTTCAATCCGCAAGGCTTTGAAAGGTTGTCGGCGCTGACAGGTTTTTATTGAAGTTTTTTTTCAGAATTAAGTACGGCGTCGCAGAACCGCGCTTGCATCAACTGGCCAGCATCGGATAAGTGAACAGGCCGAAGTGCAGCAGATTCAGGCCGAAATGCGTGGCGATCGCCGCGCCCAGGCCGCCGAAACGGTAGGCCAGACCATAGCCGACCCCGGCCAGTCCCGCGAGCAACACCCAGGTCCAGCCAGCACCGGCATGCACCAGACCGAAAAACAGTGAGGCCAACAGCAGCGCGAGGTTGTCGCCGTAGGGCAGGTGCTTGAGGCGCCGGCTGAGTCCGCCCTGTATATAGCCGCGAAACAGCGCTTCCTCGACGAGCGTCACCAGCAGCAAATTGTTCAGCACCCATAGCCAGGCCTGATCCGGCCACTTCGGCGCCCAGGCGATCACGCCAAGCATCAGCGCACCGCCGAGGGCAAGAATCGCGCACAGCGTCAGGGCGAGGACGGTGGCATAAACAGTCAGGCGTAACGAACGCCGCGCGACAATCCACGGGCACACCAGCAGCAGCCAGAAGCCAATCAGCGGTTTGTCGAGATTGAGGTACATCGCGAACGGCACGGCATTGTCGGTGAAGCGTTGCGGGGCGATGGCCCGACCGTTGGCGAAACCCGGCAGCCAGTGCATCGCCAGCGCCAGGGCCAGCACGATGAACAGACCATGCCCGAGCCAGCGGGCGACCGGCAGCTGCTGCTGGCGCACGGCGAACGCGGCAATCAGCAAAAGCCCCACGCAGATCAATGCCAGCCAGCCGAGCTGGCCGTAGCTCAGGGCCAATCCGTAGCCAAGGCCGAGCAGTACGAGATAGAGCCAGGGCAGCGCCTTCATCGAAAATCCTTGTGCGAATTTTTGGAGAGGGCTTTCTACACGGGGGAGGCGGGTGGGGACAAGTGAAGGTGTGGCGATAAACCGGGACAATTCAAAGCTATGGTCGACACGGAGCCTGTGGGAGCGAGCCTGCTCGCGAAAGCGGTTTTCGAGCTGACATCAGTGGCGACTGACAATCCGTCTTCGCGAGCAGGCTCGCTCCCACATGTTTTGCATTCGGCTGGGGATCAGCGCAGCTTCAGGTTCGCCGCCGCCCGCTCGGTGATCTCCGTGCGTAGCTTCAACGAAGGCGCCGCGCGTAATCGCGCTTCTTCGACGACCGCCCTCGGTGCTACCTCGGGGCTGCCGGCGTTGAAGGGCGGCGCCGGGGCATATTCCAGTTGCAACTGCACCAGTTGTGCTGTGTCGGCATCGACCAGTTCAGCGGCCAGCACCAAGGCAAAATCGATCCCGGCGGTAATCCCGCCACCGGTAAACAGGTTGCCGTCGCGCACCACCCGGTCCTTCACCGCGATCGCCCCCAGCTTCGGTAGCAACTCGTGATAAGCCCAATGCGTGGTCGCGCGTTTGCCCTGCAGCAGCCCGGCCGCGCCAAGCACCAGCGCACCGGTGCACACCGAGGTCACGTAACGCGCCTGCGCGGCCTGAAGCTTGATGAAATCCAGCGTCTGCTGATCCTCCATCAACGCCCCGACACCGCTACCGCCGGGCACGCAAATGACATCCAGATCCGGGCACTCGTCGAAGGTCGTGGTCGGTTTCAACAGAAGGCCGGTGCTGGACGTCACCGGCATCAGATCCTTCCAGACCAGATGCACGTGCACGCCGGGCAACGAGGCGAGTACGTCGTAAGGGCCAGTCAGGTCGAGTTGCTGAACCTGTGGAAATAACAGAAAACCGATCTGCAGCGTCATCGTTGTGGCTCCGATCAAAGAAGTGGACGACTTCACTTTAGGCGCGTAGCTTCTGGCGCATACGCCAATCACCCCACCAATTACGCCAAATGCCTAAAGCCATCCATGTCCTCGCATTTGCCAACATGCAGATTCTCGATGTCACCGGGCCGTTGCAGGTGTTCGCCTCGGCCAACGACCTCGCCCGCCAGCGCGGTTTACCGGTGCCTTATGCGCCGAGCGTGATTGCCAGCGGTGGCGGCGCGGTGATGTCTTCGGCGGGCCTGGCAGTGCTGGCCGAACCGTTGCCGCAAGCGCCCAGCGACACCTTGATCATCGCTGGTGGCTGGGGCATTTATTCGGCATCGGAAGATTTGCCACTGGTCGACTGGGTACGCGAACATGCGAGCGGATGTCGCCGCGTGGCTTCGGTGTGCACCGGGGCCTTTCTGCTCGCGGCCAGCGGCTGGCTCGACGGCCGCCGCGTGGTAACCCACTGGACGCGCTGCGAACAACTGGCGCAGCAGCATCCGAATCTGCGCGTTGAAGCCAATCCGATCTTCATCAACGACGGCCCGGTATGGACTTCGGCCGGGGTCACGGCGGGTATCGATCTGGCGCTGGCCATGGTCGAAGAAGACCTTGGACGCGAGATCGCCCTCGACGTGGCCCGGCACTTGGTGGTGTTCCTCAAACGTCCGGGCGGCCAGTCGCAGTTCAGTGTGACCTTGTCGTTGCAACAGAACGGCAATCGCTTTGATGAACTGCACGCCTGGATCGCCGAAAACCTGACCTGCGACCTTGGCATCCCGACCCTGGCCGAACAGGCCGGCATGAGCGAACGCAGTTTCATACGTCACTACCGCGCCGACACCGGCCAGACCCCGGCGCGGGCGATCGAATTGATTCGCGTCGAAACGGCGCGGCGACTGCTCAGCGACACCGGCCTGCCGGTGAAACGGATCGCGGCCAATTGCGGATTCGGCAGCGAAGAGACATTGCGGCGAAGTTTTCTACGCGCCATTGGCGTGACGCCGCAGGCCTATCGCGAGCGCTTTTCGGTCAGCGCTGCAACAGATCCAGTAATGCCTTGAGGGTTTGCTGCGGCGCTTCCTCGGGAATGTTGTGCCCGACGCCCGCCAACACGCGCCGCTCATAGAAACCGCTGAAATGCCCGGCATCGTCATCGACCACCGGAGCCGGGCCTACACCATCGTCGGCGCCGCACAGCGAAAGGGTCGGCACGCTGATCACCGGCTGTTTGGCCAGCGCCTCTTCCATCCATTCCAGCGCCGGATCGCCCGAGGCGTAGCTGAAGCGATGCCGGTAGGAATGAATGACCACGTCGACAAAATCAGGATTCTCAAATGCGGGAGCGGTCAGCGGGTAGCGTTCGTCGATTCGCGACCAGGTCGGCGACCACAGGTGCCAGAGCAACAGACAAAACGCCCGACGATTCTGCCTCAGCCCCTCCACGCCACGCGGCGAATGGAAGTAATACTGATACCACAGCCGATGCTCGGTCTCGGGATCCAGCGGTCGGATCGAGTTGGGGATGTCCTGCAGGTTGTAGCCGTCGCCGCTGACCAATCCACGCACCCGCGCCGGAAACAACGCCGCGACAATGCACGCCGCCCGGCCACCCCAGTCATAACCGCACAGCGTCGCCTGCTCGATACCCAGCGCATTCATCAGCTCGAGCAAATCCTGCGCGAGCGCTGCTTGCTGGCCAGAGCGCAATGTTTGCGGACTGTTGAAACGCGTCGGGCCATAACCGCGCAAGTACGGCACGATAACGCGGTAGCCGTGAGCAGCAAGCGCCGGAGCGACTTCGTCAAACGCGCGCGGGGAGTAGGGGAAGCCGTGGAGCAGAATCACTGGTTCACCGTGATCCGGGCCATGGTGTTCGTAGGCGATGGTCAGGGTCGGGGTGAGGATGGACTCGATCATGACTAACCTCTCCATTTAAATCGCATGCAAGATCCTCGACCAGCGCACAGGCTGCCCGGCTCAAGTCAGCCGACGAAACGCATCAAGCCTCGACTTCCGCCACCTGATTGAAATACTTCGTCCGGTCCGGGGTAAATGTCACCTTCATCTTCGTCCGCGAGCACGTCAGCGAACGCTCCTGCGCCAGATCTATATCCAGATCCTCGCCGCGCAAGCCTTGCCACTGCGCCAGATACTTCAGCGAACCGTATTTCTCGTTTTTCTTCAGACTGCGGCTGACGCCACCCTTCCAGCCAAGCACCGGCAATTCACCGGCCAGGCAACGCTGGGTTAGTTCGGGGAAGCGTTCGGCGCGCTGGCGGCCGATTTCCCAGCATTTGATCAGGCCTTTGTCGGCTCCTTCCCAGAGCTGGGTGCGGGTCAGCCCGGTGCGAAGAGGGGAGTCGATGCTGCGCTGGACGTGGTGAGGCATTCCGGTTCCTTGAGTTCGGGTTGTTGGACAGCTCCGCTGTGCCCGTTGCGTTGGATGGTAGGTGTGGATGTTTCGGCTGGCAACAAGGTATTTCGGCGTGTAAGCGTACGTTGCCGGGTAAGCCTCCGTAGCCTCTGTTTAACCAACACGGCAGCGTCCCACGCTTGAAACTGTGCCGAGGGAGCTTGCTCCCGCTCGGCGGCGCAGCAGGCGCAAAGCCAGTGCCTGCGGGGCTTTCAGTCAGTGGGCAGTCAAGTGACGGGGCCGCTTCGCGACCCAACGGGAGCAAGCTCCCTCGCCACGCCGGGCGGGGGAACTGACTGGTTTCCGTACACTTGGCACCTACAATTCGGAGCTGATCAAGGCTGTTTCCTACAGTCCTTGATGACAGTCAGGGCTGCCAGGAACTCTTCTCACCGCTCAATTTGCGATCAAGAAAACTCGCCGCACTGATCAACGCCAGATGCGTCAGTGCCTGCGGCGTGTTGCCCAAGTGCCGGCCATGGCTGTCGAACTCTTCCGCGTACAACCCAAGCGGATTGGCGTACCTGAGCAATTGCTCGAACTCCAGATGGGCTTTTTCCACTTGTCCGGCGCGGGCCAGGCATTCGACGTACCAGAACGAACATGCCGCGAACGCGCCTTCAGTGCCGCTGAGGCCATCGATATTGGCGTCGTCATTGCGATAGCGGTAGACCATGCCGTCGCGCACCAGGTTTTTTTCAATCGCTTCGAGGGTCGACAGCCAGCGTGGGTCCTTGGCGCTGACGAAACGCACCAGCGGCATCAACAGCATCGAACCATCCAGCGCGGTGCCGCCCTTGTACTGAACGAAATGCCCACGTTGCTCATCCCAGAAGTTTTCCCAGATGTCGCTGTAGATCGCTTGCCGGGTCTGATCCCAACGTGCGAACGGGGCGGGCAGCGAACGCTTGGAGGCCAGACGCAGCGCTCGGTCCAGCGCCACCCAGCACATCAACCGCGAGTGCAGGAAATGATGGGTCTCACCGCGCATTTCCCAGATGCCGACATCTTCGGTCTGCCAGGTTTCGCAGACCTGATCGATCACTTCGCCAACGTGCCGCCAGCCTTCGTGGGAAATCGCGTCGCCGTACTTGTTGACCAGATAAACGGCGTCCATCAGCTCGCCAAAGATGTCGAGCTGGATCTGCTCGTAAGCGCCATTACCGATGCGCACCGGTTTTGCCCCGCCGTGGCCGGACAGGTGCGTCAGTTCGGTTTCCGGCAACTCCTGCTGACCATCGATGGCATAGAGAATGTTGAGTTTCATCGGTTTGCCGCAGCAATCGCTGACGCGACCGCGCAGCCATTGCATGTAGTGGTTGGCCTCGTCGACGAAGCCCAGACGCATGAACGCGTAGACCGTGAACGACGCGTCGCGGATCCACGTATAGCGGTAATCCCAGTTGCGCTCGCCGCCGGGGGTTTCCGGCAGACCGAAGGTGGCGGCGGCGAGGATTGCGCCGTGGCGGCGTGAGGTCAGCAGCTTCAGGGCGAGGGCCGAGCGGTTGACCATCTCCCGCCAGCGGCCGCGATAGATCGACTGGCCAATCCAGCCGCGCCAGTAATTCAACGTGCGCTGCATGCACAACTCGCCAGCGCCTTCAGCAAAGCGCGGATCGTCTTTGCCACCGAGCATGAACGCGGCGGTTTCATCCTGCCTGAGGGTGAATTGCGCCACTGCTGCCTGCGCGTCGATGTTCAACGGCTGATCCGAAGACAACCTCATTGACGGCTGGTCGGCCGCGCTGAACGTGACGTCCCGTTCGTCCATTTGCGCCTTGGTGCTGGCACGGCCGTAGTCATGGCGCACCGCGCAACGCATGTTGAACGTCGCCGTGCCGCTGACCACGCGCACCCGGCGCATCAGCAGCGGCAGGGCGTCGGCGTCGTCGCCGATGGGCAGCAGATCGGTGATTTCCACCACCGCATGTTCACTCAGCCAGCGCGTCTGCAGGACGTTGGTGTCGGGCAGGTAAATCTGTTCGCGGCGCGCATCGGGCAAGTCCGGCGCGAGCTGGAAAATGCCAGCCTCAGGGGTGTCGAGCAGCGAGCAGAAAATCGACGGGCTATCGAACTCCGGCCAGCAGAAAAAATCCACGCTGCCCTTGTCATTGACCAGCGCGGCGCTGCGCATGTCGCCGATGATGCCGTGGGCACCGATGGCGCTTTGTCGTTCGATTTGATGCTCAGCCATTGTCGCGAAACTCCGGATAGAGACTCATGCCGCCGTCGATGAACAGGGTGGTGCCGACAATGTAGTCGGACAGGTCAGAGGCCAGGAACACCACCGCGTTGGCGACATCCTCGACATCGCCGATGCGGCCGTAGGGAATCAGCTCCAGGAGCTTTTCGCCCGCCGCGCCCGCAGTGGCCTCAGCGTTGATCGCGGTGCTGATCGCCCCCGGTGCAATGCTGTTGATGCGAATGCGCTGGTGGCTGACTTCCTGGGCGAGGCTCTGCATCAGCAGATCGACACCGCCCTTGGACGCCGCGTAGTTGACGTGCCCGGCCCATGGAATGCGCTGGTGCACCGAGCTCATGTGAATGATCTTGCCGGCAGCGCGCGACACTCCTTCGCGTACGCCCTGGCGCTGGAAGATACGCAACGCCGCGCGCGCGCAGAGAAACTGCCCGGTGAGGTTGACACCGATCACCGTGTTCCAGTCATCCAGTGTCATGTCCACGGCTGCTGCGTCTTTTTGCAGACCGGAATTGGCGACCAGAATATCCAGCGAGCCGAAGGCGTCGACGGTCTGTCTGAACAGACGTTCGACCTCGTCTTCTTTTGACACATCGGCACCGATGGCCAGTGCCTTGCCGCCTTCGGCGATGATTTGCGCGGCGAGTTCTTCGGCGGGTGTGGCGCTGCTGTTGTAGTTGATCACTACCGCTGCGCCGGCAGCGGCCAGCGCTTTTGCGGCGGCATGGCCGATGCCGGAACTGGCGCCGGTGACCAGCGCCACCTGATGAGCAAGGGAAATCTGCATGACGATCAACGCCCTGATTCGAGAGACTTACCTAGCTGACTGATGGCCGGCAGCGAGAGTTCATCTGCAACCATGAAAAGTTCGCCAGTTCAGACCTGATAGCGGCCACTGGTGCGATGCCATTCCACATTGCCGGCCAGCCAGCTCTTGATTCCGTACAGATAGCGTTTGAGCAGCGGTGAAGCGTGCGGCAATACCGCCCGTTCTGCAGCCTCATACAGATGCATGATCTCGTCGTGGATGGCAGCACTCTGCGCCATTGCCTGTGCGGGCGAGCAACCCTGTTCGCGGATCAACAACAGGGGCAGGTTGAAATCGCCGATACCGGCCTGCTGTTCCTTCAGCGCGGAAAACAGATCATTGGCAATGATCGTCGCACTGGCGGCCAGCGTCGTGACCCGTCGCACGTCCGGTGCGCTGTACACATTGGCGGGTAATTCATAGCCGCCGATGATGTCGATCAGCGCCAGGCACGGCAGGAAACTGTTGACCTGACGCTGAGCCAGATATTCCCAGAGCGCGGGCGAGAGCCCCTCGATACGCCACGCCGCTTCGGCGGTCATGGTGACGAACATGGCAATGATTTCATGGCGTACGCGGGCAACCTGCGCCGCTGTAGCGAAAGTCTCGACCCGCGTCATGTAGGCACGCAGCGCCACCAACACCGGATCGCTGTGCAATGCCTGCTCAAGGCCCAGGCGGAACGGCTCGCACAAGTAAACCGGCTCCAGCGCTGCCAGCGCCAGGGAGAGGCGCGGCCCGACCATTTTCGGCTCAGACCCGGTGCGCTCATCGTCGCAGTAATAATCGTCCACGGCGAACAGGGCGGCAAAACATTGTGCCGCCAGCAACAGCCGCTCGGGCTCGTCGGTGTCGGTATGACAGAGCATCGCGAAGCGGCCGAAACCCATGGCGCGAACCTTGTCGTGCCGCCCCGGAAAAATGCCGACCTGCTCGATCCACGGCAGTAGCCGGTCGTCCACCGCTGCCGCCAGCGCGGGGTCGATTCGAAAGGGCGCCAGGCCGTACAGGACGGGCACGGCCCACGGCGCCTTTTCCGCTTCGGGTGAGACCTGCATTGACGATTCGTCCATGGCGAGACTCCTGAGTGCGTTCGAGGGGGCCACGGTGATACGCGTGCATCAGAGCGCAAACGACAACCAAGCGCACCTGTCAGGTCTGACAGGTCAGTGTGGGTTTTCGACCAATGGTCATTGTCTTTCAGCGCTGGAAAGATCAGGGGCTTTCACATTCCACCAACAATTGCGCGCTTCCACGGCATTCAAGCCTATGGCAACTTGGCCGCCCCTGATGAGGCTGCAACCGATGGCAAATCCCTACCGCGAATTGTTCAACGCACCCGGCGCGGGCAGTTTTGTCCTGGCTGGGATGCTGGCGCGCATGCCGATTTCGATGACCGGTATCGGCCTGATCACCATGCTCTCGCAGCTGACGGGGGGTTATGCGTTGGCCGGTGGCGTGGCGGCAACGTTCGCCCTGGCCACGGCGTTTTGTGCGCCGCAGGTGTCGCGGCTGGTCGACCGCTACGGTCAGGGGCGGATTCTGCCGGTGGCGGCGTTGACCGGTGGTGGCGGGTTGTTGATGTTGCTGTTGTGCACGCGGTTGCAGGCGCCGAACTGGACGTTGTTCATCTTCGCCGCGCTGGCCGGGTGCATGCCGAGCATGTCGGCGATGGTGCGGGCGCGCTGGACCGAAATCTACCGAGGCCAGCCGCAATTGCAGACCGCGTATGCGCTGGAGTCGGTCCTCGATGAGGTGTGCTTTATTGTCGGGCCGCCGCTGTCGGTGGGTTTGTCCGTCGCGGTATTTCCCGAGGCCGGGCCGTTGGCGGCGCTGTTGATGCTGGCAATCGGTGTCAGCATCTTCGTTGCCCAACGCAGCACCGAGCCGCCGGTGCATGCGCATGAATCGACGGATCAGCGCTCGATCAT
Organism: Pseudomonas sp.; assembly: GCF_035554175.1. Lineage (GTDB taxonomy): Bacteria > Pseudomonadota > Gammaproteobacteria > Pseudomonadales > Pseudomonadaceae > Aquipseudomonas. Next base: position 19,613 of record NZ_DATMIV010000020.1, read on the forward strand.
TCGCTCGACTGACGTGCAATGGCTGCTGGCGCTGATGCTGGCGATGGGGGTTATCGTCGGCGTTATCGATGTGGTCAGCGTGGCGTTTGCCCAGCAACAGGGCCAGCCGGCGGCGGCGAGCATTGTCCTGTCGGTATATGCCATCGGCTCGTGCCTGGCCGGGATTGCCTTCGGCGCGATGCGCTCGAAACTGCCCCTGCCACGCCTGTTTCTCTACGGCGGCGTGGCGACGGCGGTGACCACACTGCCGTTGCTGCTGGCGAGCAATATTCTCGGTTTGTCGGTAGCGGTATTCATCGCCGGGCTGTTCTTCTCGCCGACGCTGATCGTGGCGATGGCGTTGATCGAGCGCATCGTACCGCCGGCCAAACTCACCGAAGGCCTGACCTGGCTGGTGACCGGCTTGAGCATTGGCGTGGCAATCGGCGCCGCCGGGGCGGGCGCGCTGGTGGATGCGTCGGGTGCGCGCAGCGGATTCTGGCTGGCGATTGCGGCGGGGGCGGTGGTGCTTGCTTCCGCGATCCAGAGTTACCGCCACCTCTGTAGGAGCTGACGAGTGCAAAGGATCGGGTTACCGGCCGCGGCCAGAGTTGACCCAGAAGTTGACTGACAGCGAGGTCGACCAGGTGCCCAGCGCTTCACGATGATGCGGCGGGGGCGGTGGTGCTTGGTTCCGCGATCAAGAGTTATCGCCACCTCTGTAGGAGCTGACGAGTGCAACGAGGCTGCGATCTTTTGATCTTGATTTTAAAAGTCAAAAGATCGCAGCCTCGTTTCACTCGTCAGCTCCTACAAAGGATCGGGTTACCAGCCGCGGCCAGAGTTAACCGGAGAAATTCACCGACAACGAGGTCGACACCGATTCGACCTGATGGAACCAGCCCTCGGGCAAGAGCAGCAGATCCCTGGCCTCCAGCGCCACGCGCAAAAAAACCGCGCTTCGCCCTCGCGATTGTTTTTTTCCTGAACAGGCAACGAGCGGTCGGCGACTAATTTGTCCGGCCAGTGATCCGTCTTTCTTGCAGACACATTTTTCAAGGAAAGCGCGGTGACCAAGCTGACATTGCTGTGCCTGCCCTATTCGGGCGCCAGCGCAATGGTTTACAGCCGCTGGCGGCGGCAACTGCCGACGTGGCTGCAATTGCAACCGGTGGAGTTGCCCGGGCGCGGCGCGCGGTTCGACGAACCGCTGCAAACCGACATGCGCGCGCTGGCGCAGCAACTGGCGCGCGAGCACAAACCGGGCCTGCAAGGCCCTTATGCGTTGTTCGGACATAGCCTCGGTGCGTTGCTTGCCTGTGAAATGGCCCATGCCTTTCGCGAACTCGGTGTGTCGGAGCCGCTGGCGCTATTTGCCTCCGGCACCGCCGCACCGACCATGCGCAGCGACTACGACCGAGGCTTTGCCGAACCGCGCAGCGATGAAGAACTCATCGAGCAATTGCGCACCTTCCAGGGCACCAGCGAAGAAGTCCTCGCCAACCAAGAGCTGATGAGCCTGACGCTGCCGGTATTGCGCGCCGATTTCATGATGTGCGGACGTTTCACGCCGGCCGAGCGACCGTTGCTCAATTGCCCGGTGCATGTGCTCGGCGGCAAGGAAGACCGTGCCACCACCGAACAACTGATCGGCTGGAGCAAAGAGACCCTGGGCAGTTTCTCGGTGGACATGATGACGGGCGGGCATTTCTTCATTCATGAGCACGAAGCCCGGGTCATCCGCACGATCAAGACCCATCTGGAAGTGCATCACCGGCGCCTTGCGCAGGCGGCGCAACCGGCGTTCTGAGACGCGATTCATCTATCACGCATAGTCAGGAGGCCAGTCATGGCTGTTGCTCTGGGATTTTCCGTTCGGCCACTAATGCCGCAGCGCGGGCGCTTGCCGCTGCTGGTCGAGGCGACCGATGCCGAGACCGGTCTGTTGGCGGTATTCGATGAGTTGAAAGAGCTGGTCGACGAGCATCTGCTGCGCGACGGTGGCGTACTGTTTCGCGGTTTTCGCCTCGACGGCGCCGAGCAGTTCCGCCAGTTCGCCGCGAGTTTCGGCCATCCGCTTTTGAACTACGAATTTGGCTCGACGCCGCGCACCAACGTCACCCAAGGGGTGTACACCTCCACCGAATACCCGGCGCACCAGAGCATTCCCCTGCACAACGAGCAGGCCTATTCCCGCGACTGGCCGATGAAGATCTGGTTCTACAGCATGATCGCAGCGAAGTCCGGTGGCGAGACGCCGATCGCCGACAGTCGCGAAGTCTATCGACGCATTCCGGTGGCGATTCGCGAGCGCTTCGTCAGCAAAGGCCTGATGTATGTGCGCAACTTCGGCAACGGCCTCGATGTCGCGTGGGAAGACGTATTCAACACCGACGATCGCGAGGTTGTTGAAGCCTATTGCCAGGCTCACGGCATTGTCTGCGAGTGGAAGGACGACGGTGAGCTGCGCACCCGCCAGACCTGTCAGGCGGTGGCGGTGCACCCGGTGACGGGCGACCACGTCTGGTTCAATCAGGCGCACCTGTTTCACATCTCCAACCTGCAAGCGGAAGTGCGCGAAAGCCTGCTCGACATCGTCGATGAAGAAGACCTGCCGCGTAACGTCTACTACGGCGACGGCTCACCGATCGAAGACGAAGTGCTGGCGCAGATTCGTGCGGTGCTCGATGACTGTGCGATCAGTTTTCCGTGGCAGGCGGGCGACGTGCTGATGCTCGACAACATGCTGTCGGCCCATGCGCGCTCACCGTTCGAAGGGCCGCGCAAAGTCATCGTGGCGATGGCCGAGGGGCATTCGCAGGACGCGCGCTGAGCGGATCGCAACGCTTCAATTTGAATGCCGAAGCCGGACCTGTACCGGGCTTCGGCATTTGTCTGTCTGGCGTTCGTACCGTCGGGCCGCGATTGCCGCTGGCGTGCTAAATCGTTGCGCGGGCCATTCGTTCTTGTTGATACGACCGGGTCTCCAGGTCACGCCGCCGATCAGCAAGGACTCCACGCATGAATGCCGCAGACGCACAGAAACTAGCCCGCCGCTTTATCGAATTGCCCCAGGACAAACGCCGTTTGTTTCTCGCCGGCATGGCCCGCGAAGGCATCGATTTTGCGCAGTTGCCCATGACCGCCTGCGACGGCATCGCCGAGCGTGACGGTCTGTCTTACGCCCAGCAGCGCATGTGGTTTCTCTGGCAACTGGAGCCGAGCAGCGCAGCCTACAACCTGCCGATGGCAGTGCGTCTGGATGGCGAGCTGCAAGTCGAGGCACTGGAGCAGGCATTCGGCCGTCTGGCGGCGCGTCACGAATGTTTGCGCACCACGTTCGGCCAGGACGGTGAACGCGCTTTTCAACGCGTGGCCGAGCCGCAGCCACTGAAATTGCCTGTCACTGACCTGAGCGTGTTGCCCGAAGCCCAGCGCTGGTCAGTGGCGCAGCAGCACATGAGGGCCGAGGCGACCCAGGCCTTCGACCTGCAAAACGGCCCGCTGCTGAGTCTGCGCCTGTTGCGCCTGGCCGAGCAGCAACACGTACTGCTGCTGACTTTGCATCACATCATTGCCGACGGCTGGTCGATGAACATTCTGATCGACGAGTTCATGCGCACTTACGATGCGCTGGTGGCCGGGCGCGAACCGACGCTGGCGCCGCTGACCGTGCACTATCGCGACTACGCGCTGTGGCAGCGCAGCTGGCTGGAGGCTGGCGAGCGTGAGCGGCAACTGGACTACTGGCGCACGCAACTGGGCGACGAGCATCCAGTGCTGGAATTGCCCACCGACCGCGCCTATCCGGCGCAGTCCAGCCATCAGGGCGCACGTTTGGAAACGGTGATTGATGCAGCCCTGCGCGATGAGCTGAAAAACCTCGCCCAGCGCCAGGGCGTGACGTTGTTCGTGGTGTTACTGGCGGCGTTCAAGACCCTGTTGCATCGCTACAGCGGCCAGACCGACATTCGTGTCGGCGGGCTGATCGCCAACCGCACCCGCAGTGAAACCGAAGGCCTGGTCGGCTTCTTCGTCAACACCCAGATTCTGCGCAGCGCGGTCACTGCGCAGACGCCGTTCACTGAGCTGTTGCAGAGCCTGCGCCAGGCCGCACTTGGCGCTCAGGCCCATCAGGATCTGCCATTCGACGCCTTGATCGAGGCGCTGCAACCGGCGCGCAGCCAGAGCCACAATCCGCTGTTTCAGGTGATGTTCAACCACCAGCCGCTGGTGACTGACTTGCAGCAGGTGCAACTGGCTTCAGGCTTGCGCGTGGGTTATCTGAGTGAAGAACAACTGGCCGGCAGCGCTCGGCAACACGCGGCCACCAGTGACCTGATGCTCGATACCCGCGAGGAGGGCGAGCAACTCTTTGCCGCGTTCACCTACGCTACGGATATTTTCGACGCCGCGACCATCGCCGCGCTGGCCGGGCACTGGCGCAACATTCTTCAGTCGGTGTGCCGCGACCCGCAGCAGTTGATCGGCAACGTGGCGATGCTCGCCGACAGCGAACGCCATGGGCTGATTCAAGCCACTGCGCCAACGCCTCGGTTCTGCAGCGTGCAAAACCTGTTCGAAGCGCAAGTTGCGCGCACCCCGCAGGCGCAGGCGGTGCTGTTGGCGAGCGCGCCTTCGCCCTCACTCAATTACAACGACCTCAACGCTCGCAGCAATCGCCTGGCCCATCAGTTGCGCGCACAGGGTGTCGGCCCGGACGTGCTGGTCGGCGTCGCACTGGGGCGCTCGCTGGAACTGGCGGTGGCGCTGCTGGCCGTGCTCAAGGCCGGCGGTGCCTATGTGCCGCTCGACCCGCAAACCCCAGCCGAACGCTTGCGCCATGTGCTTGATGACAGCGGTTTGAAATTGTTGCTCAGCGACCGTGCAAGCTTCGCCAGCCTGCCGCCCCTCGACGGCATCGAGTGCCTGTGTCTGGAGCAATTGCCCGACAGCGGGCAGAGCGACAACCTGCCGGTCACTGTCGATCCAGGCAACCTCGCTTACGTGATCTACACCTCCGGCTCCACCGGGCGGCCGAAAGGCGTGGCGGTCAGCCATGGCGCGCTGAGCGAGTTCATCGCCCGCGCCATCGATTACAGCGATCTGCGCGAACGCGACCGGGTTCTGCAGTTCGCCACCAGCAGTTTCGACGGTTTCGTCGAGCAGTTTTTCCCTCCGCTGTGCCATGGCGCCAGCGTGGTCATACGCGATGCGCCGCTATGGGACAGCGCGACGTTGCATCAGGTGATCATCGATCACGGCATCACCCTGGCCGACCTGCCCGCGGCCTACTGGTACTGGCTGGTGCAGGAATACGCGGCGAAGCCCCCGGCGAGTTTTGGTGCGCTGCGGCAGATTCATGTCGGCGGCGAAGCCATGGCCGTGGACGGTTTGCGCTTGTGGCAACAGGCCGGGCTCGGCCATGTGCGCCTGCTCAATACTTACGGCCCGACCGAGGCCACGGTGGTCTCGACGATTCATGATTGCACCGGGCTGGCGGCGCAGGACGTGTCGTGGCGCGGCATGCCGATTGGCAAGGGCCTGGCGGCGCGACGCCTGTACGTGCTCGACGATGATCTGAATCTGCTGCCGCAAGGCGCAGTGGGCGAGTTGTACATCGGTGGCCCGGGGCTGGCCCGTGGTTATCAACATCAGCCGAGCCTCAGCGCCGAACGTTTCATTGCCGACCCGTTCGCCGACGGCCAGCGCCTGTACCGCACCGGCGATCGTGCGCGACTGCGTGGCGATGGCGCGCTGGAGTACGTCGGCCGGGTCGATCATCAAGTCAAGATTCGCGGTTTCCGCATTGAGCTCGGCGAGATCGAATCGCGCCTGCAGCAATGTCCGGGCGTTCGTGAGGCGGTGGTGCTGGCGGTGCCGTTCGCTGGCGGTGCGCAACTGGTCGCCTACGTGCTGACGGAACCGGCAGTGCTCGCCAGTGCAGCGACGCAGGCGACGTTCCGTCAGCAGACCCGCGCCGCGCTGCAAGCCAGCCTGCCGGATTACATGGTGCCGGGGCATCTGTTGTTGCTGGCCAATCTGCCACTGACGCCGAGTGGCAAGCTCGATCGCAAAGCCTTGCCGACTCCGGATCCAGCGCAGTTGCAGGGCGACTATCGCGCTCCGCAGACGCCGGCCGAGCAATGTCTGGCGCAGGTCTGGGCCGAGGTGCTGCAGGTGCCGCGTGTGGGCCTGGACGATCAATTTTTTGAGATGGGCGGCCATTCGCTGCTCGCCGCGCAGGTGATCGCGCGGATCAAGGAGCAGATGGGCGTGGTGCTGCCGCTGCGCAGTCTGTTCGAAAAACCGCTGCTGGCGGATCTGGCCGGGGTGCTGGCGCAACTGGCCGAGGCCGGCAGCGACGACGACTGGTCCGACATGGACCAGTTCATGAATGCTTTGCAAGGAGAAGAAGTATGAGCGGCACGATGGCGGAACGTATTGCGCAAAGATTCGTCGGCCTGCCGCTGGAACAGCGTCGGCTGTTTCTCGCCAAACTGCGCGAGGAGGGCAAGGATTTCAGCCTGTTGCCGCTGCCGGTCAGTCGCCACGCCTGCGCGCAGATTCCGCTGTCGTTCGCCCAGCAGCGCCTGCTGTTTCTCTGGCAGCTGGAACCGCACAGCGCGGCGTACAACATGGCCGCCGGTTTGCGTCTCAAAGGCCGGCTCGACGAGTCGGCGCTGAGCCGCTCTTTCGATCATTTGCTGGCACGTCATGAAGTGTTGCGCACGGTATTTCACACTGACGGCGATCAGCCGCATCAGGTGATTCTCGAGCAGCAGAGTATTGCGCTGGAGCGCTTCGATCTGACCGGCGTCGCGGCGCATGAGCGCGAGCGAGTGCTCGCGCAACACGTGCAGGACGTCACCGCGCAACCGTTTGATCTGCGCCAGGGCCCACTGTTACGCGCCAGTCTTTTTGCCCTGGCCGAAGACGAATTCGTGCTGGTGGTAAGCATGCATCACATCGTCTCTGACGGCTGGTCGATGGACGTCATGGTCAAGGAATTCGTGCAGTGCTATCAGGCCTTCAGCCTGGAGCGCGAGCCGCAATTGCCGGCGTTGCCGTTGCAGTACGCCGACTACGCGATCTGGCAGCGGCGCTGGCTGGAGGCCGGCGAGGGCGAACGGCAACTCGACTACTGGCGTCAGCAACTGGGTGACGAGCATCCGCTGCTGGAAGTGGCGCCGGACTTTGCGAGGCCGCTGACGCAGAGCTTCGCAGGGCAGACCCTGAGCTTCGATTTCGGCGCCGACCTGTCGCGACAACTGAATGCCTTTGCCCGCAGCCAGGGCATCAGCCTGTTCATGCTGGTGCTCGCCGGTTTTTCGCTGTTCCTTTCGCGTCTGGCGGGCGAGCGCGACATTCGTGTCGGCGTGCCGAATGCCAACCGTGGCCGCGCCGAAGTCGAAGGGCTGATCGGTTTCTTCGTCAACACTCAAGTGCTGCGCTGCCAGGTCGATGAGCGCGGCAGTTTCGCGGATCTGCTGGCGCAGGTGCGCGAAGCGGCGTTCGGTGCGCAGGCGCATCAGGAGCTGCCGTTCGAGCAATTGGTCGAAGAGTTGGTGGCCGAACGTACGCTGGGCCACAACCCGCTGTTCCAGGCCAAGTTCAACCAGAACGTCGGCATGCAGAAACAGCGCTCGATGGCCTTGCCCGGCCTGAGCGTCAGTGAATATCCGCTGACCAAGGACGGCACGCATTTCGATCTGGCGCTGGACATTACCGATGACGGCGCGCTGATCCACGGCCAGATGACCTACGCCAGCGATCTCTACCGGGCGGAAACCGTCGCCGCTTTCGTGCCGATGTTGCTCGACCTGTTCGGCCAATTGCTTGATGCGCCGCAGGCGCCGCTGCACACGGTCGCCACGCAACGGCCTGCTGCGCTCGCCATTCAACGCGAGCCGGCGTTGACCGTGTTGCAGCACTGGGCGCGGGAAGTGGCCCGGCAGCCGCAAGCGCTGGCCGCTCGTGATCTCCAGCAGACATTGACTTTCCAGGCACTGGACCAAGAAGCCAATCGTCTCGCTCATTATCTGCGTGCGCAGGGCATCAACGTCGGCGAACCGGTGGCAGTGCTGCTGGAACGTTCGCTGGACTGGCTGACGTGCGTGCTGGCGATTCTCAAGGCCGGCGCGGTGTACATGCCGCTCGACGTCAAGGCGCCGAGCGCGCGCTTGCAACCGATGCTCGGCGCTGCGCAGGCCCGGGCGTTGATCGGTGCTGAAGGCGACGCGCGGGTCTGCGAACTGGCGGTCGAGGGCTGTCAGGGGCTGGAGTTTGCGCCGGGGCAATGGCAGTCGCTGCCGACGTCCGCGCCAGAGCTGACGCTGCATGCGCAGTCGCCGGCCTACGTGATTCACACCTCCGGTTCCACCGGGCAACCCAAGGGCGTGCTGGTCAGCCACGCTGCGCTGAGCAGTTATGTGCGCGGCGTACTCGAGCGTCTGGCGCTAGAGCCGCAGGCGAGCATGGCGCTGGTCTCGACCATTGCCGCCGATCTCGGCTTCACCGTGCTGTTCGGCGCGTTGTGCTCCGGCCGACTGCTGCATGTGCTGCCGGAAGAGCTCGGTTTCGACCCGGACCGGTTTGCCGAATACATGGCCCGCCATCGCGTCGGCGTGCTGAAAATCGTCCCCGGGCATCTCGCCGCGCTGTTGCAGGCCTCCAAGCCAGCCGACGTGCTGCCGGAACATGCGCTGATCGTCGGTGGCGAAGCCTGTTCGCCGGCGCTGGTCGAACGCGTACGCCAGCTCAAACCGGGCTGCCGCCTGATCAACCACTATGGCCCGAGCGAAACCACCGTGGGCGTGCTGGCCCATGAGGTCGCAGCGCTTGCCGCGCAAGCGCGCAGCGTGCCGGTGGGCACGGCGCTGGCCGGTGCCCATGTCCATGTGCTCGACGATGTGCTCAACCCGGTGGCCGATCAGGTCGCCGGTGAGCTGTATATCGGCGGTGACAGCGTTGCCATTGGCTACCTGAATCAGCCGGGGCTGACCGCCGAGCGTTTCCTGCCGGATCCGTTTGGGACGCCCGGCGCGCGAATGTACCGCAGCGGTGACCGGGTACGCCGCAACCGCCAGCAAACTGTGGAATTCATCGGTCGTGCCGACGATCAGGTGAAAGTACGCGGCTATCGCGTGGAGCCGGCGGAAGTCGCGCGGGTGTTGCTCAGCCTCGATGGCGTCAGCGAAGCCGCCGTGCTCGCGTTGCCGCTGGACGACGATCCGGCGCGTCTGCAACTGCTGGCGTGGTGTGTGCCGGTGGCAAGCGCGAACGTGCATGCGCAGGAGTTGCGCGAACAGTTGCAGACGCGCCTGCCGGATTACATGGTGCCGGCGCAGTTGCTGTTGCTTGAACACTTGCCGCTGACCGCCAACGGCAAGCTCGACAAGCGCGCCTTGCCGGTGCCGGGCGTGGTCACCCGGCAATTCGTCGCGCCGGTCGGCGAGATAGAAGAGAAACTCGCTGCGATCTGGGCCGAGGTGCTCAAGCTCGAGCAGGTCGGCAGCGGCGATAACTTCTTCGAACTGGGTGGCGATTCCATCCTCAGCTTGCAGATCATCGCCCGGGCCAAGCGCCAGGGCATCAAGCTCAGCCCCAAGCAGTTGTTCGAAAAACAGACCATCGGCCAACTGGCCGCCGTGGCCAAACTGATCGACGCCAAACCGGCGGCTGTCGCCGCACCAGCGGCACGCGGGCCTTTGCCGTTGCTGCCAATTCAAGTGCGCTTCTTCGACACGCCGATTGCCCAGCGCCAGCACTGGAATCAGTCGGTGATGCTGCAACCGACCCTGGCGCTGGACGCCGTGCATCTGCGTACGGCGCTGGCAGCGTTGGTGGAGCAGCACGAGGCATTGGCCCTGAGCTTCGTGCAGTCGGGCGATAGCTGGCAGGCGTTGCCGCAGACTCAGCGCGATGCAGAACTGCTTTGGGTCCGTGAGCTGGAAAGTCTCGATGCCTTGCCTGCGCTGGCCGACGCGGCGCAACGCAGCCTCGATCTGCAACGCGGGCATTTGCTGCGGGCGGTGCTGGTCAATCTGCCAAACGCCGAGCAGCGCTTGTTGCTGGTCATTCATCACCTGGTGGTCGATGGCGTGTCGTGGCGGATTCTGCTCGAAGATCTGCAGCAGGCTTACCGCGAATTGGCGGCAGGCAGGACGCCGCTGCTGCCGGGCCGAAGCAGCTCGCTGCACCACTGGGCCGAGCAATTGCACCGCTATGTGCACAGTGATGCGCTGGCCGGCGAAATTGATTACTGGCGTCAGACCCTGGCGGCGGGTGATGCGTCACTGCCACGGGATTTTGCCGTGGACAGCCAGACCCGCGCACAGGCCGCTCGTGCCAGTACGCGTCTGAGCCAGACATTCACTGACAAGCTGCTGAAAGTCGCCCCGGCGGCGTATCGCACACAGATCAACGACCTGTTGCTGACCGCGCTGGCGCGGGTGCTGTGTGCCTGGAGCGAGCAGCCTTCGGTGTTGATCCAGCTCGAAGGCCATGGTCGTGAAGATCTGTTCGACGACATCGACCTGAGCCGCACGGTCGGCTGGTTCAGCAGCCTGTTTCCGGTGCGCCTGACGCCTGAGGCGAACCCTGGTGCCTCGCTGTGTGCCGTCAAGGAGCAACTGCGCGCGGTACCGGGCAAAGGTATCGGTTACGGCGTGCTGCGTTACCTCACTCGTTGCGCCGAGTTGCAGGCGCTGGTGCAACCCCGGGTGACCTTCAATTATCTCGGGCAGTTCGACGGCGCATTCAGTGCTGAGCAAGGCGCGTTATTCGTGCCAAGCGCCGACAGCAGCGGCGCCAACCAGGATGAGCAGGCGCCGCTGGGCAATTGGCTGAGTGTCGACGGTCAGGTGTTCAATGGTGAGCTGGAACTGAGCTGGACCTTCGGCACCGGCATGTACCGCGCCGATACCATCGAGGCGCTGGCCGAGGCCTATCGCCGCGAACTGGAACGCCTGATCGAACATTGCTGCGAGAGCGGCGTGGGTGGTGTGACACCGTCGGACTTCAACCTCGCGAATCTCACGCAAGCGCAGCTGTCGGCGCTGCCGATTGCGCCGCGTGACATCGTCGATCTGTACTCGCTGTCGCCGATGCAGCAGGGCATTCTGTTCCACAGCCGCAGCGAGCCGGACAGCCCGGCCTACACCAATCAGCTGCGCGTAGACGTCGAGCAGCTCGACGCCGAGCGTTTCCGCCAGGCCTGGCAGCAGATCCTCGAGGCTCACGACATTTTGCGCACGGCGTTCGTCTGGCCGCAGGATGCCGCCGCGCCGGTGCAGGTGGTGCGCAGCCGTGTGCAGATGCCGTGGCAAGTGCATGACTGGCGCGGTCGCGATGGCCTCGATTCAGCGCTAAATCATCTGGCCACTGAAGACCTGCACAACGGTTTCGATCTGCTCGAGGCACCGCTGTTGCGCGTGACGCTGGTGCGCACCGATGCGAACACTCATCACCTGATCTACACCTGTCATCACATCCTCATGGACGGCTGGAGCACTTCGCGATTGTTCGGCGAAGTGCTGCAACGCTACGCCGGCATCACGCCGAGCGCAGGGCCGGGGCGTTATCGCGATTACATCGAATGGCTCGGGCAGCGCGATCAGCAGGCCAGTCGGCAGTTCTGGAGCACGGCGCTGGCGGATCTCGAAGAGCCGACGCGACTGGCCAGCGCCTTGCCGGTCAGGCACGCGGCCAGCGGTTATGCCGATCACCAGCATGTGTTCAGCGAACAGCTGACGGCCGAACTGAACCGCTTCGCCCGCGAACAGAAAGTTACCCTCAACACGCTGGTGCAAGCAGCGTGGCTGCTGCTGTTGCAGCGCTACACCGGCCAGGATCACGTAGCGTTCGGCGCCACCGTGGCCGGGCGGCCCACCGATCTGCCGGGCGTCGAACAGCAGATCGGCCTGTTCATCAACACCTTGCCGGTGGTCGCAGCGCCATCGGCGGAGATCGGCGTCAGCCAATGGCTGCAAAATGTGCAGGACCTCAACCTGGCCTTGCGCGAGCACGAACACACGCCGCTGTATGACATTCAGCGCTGGGCCGGGACGGGTGCCGGGGCGTTGTTCGACAGCATTCTGGTGTTCGAAAACTATCCGATGGCCGAAGCGCTGGCGCAGGGCCCGCAGACTGGCCTGAAGTTTTCGGCGATCCGTCGTCAGGAACAGACCCACTATCCGCTGACGCTGGTGGCGGTCACCGGGCGCGAGCTCAGCCTGGGCGTGAGTTACGATCAGGCCAGTTTCGACGCTCCAGCGATCAGTGCGTTGAGTGCGCAGTTGCAAGGCCTGCTCGAGCAGTTCCTCGCCGACGCCACGCAACCGCTGGGCGCGCTGCAACTGCTCGCCGAGCCGCAACGCCAGCAGGCAATCGCATGGGGCGAGGCGCCGGTTATCGCGCCGGATCGACGCACGGTGCTCGAGCACATCGCTGCGCAGGTGCAGCGACAGCCACAAGCGAGCGCGGTGCTGTTCGCTGAGCAGTCCATCGACTACCAAAGCCTCGATACCCGGGCCAATCGTCTGGCGCACAAGCTGCAAGGCATGGGCGTCGGGCCGGAGGTGCGCGTGGGCGTGTGCATGCGCTGCACGCCGGAGATGCTTGTCGGTTTGCTGGCGATCCTCAAGGCCGGCGGCGCCTACGTGCCACTGGACCCGGATTATCCGCAGGAGCGCTTGCTGCACATGCTCGACGACAGCCGCGCCGCCGTGCTGCTCACTGAGCCAGCGGCCTTGGCGATGCTACCCGAGTCGTTGGGCGCGCAGGTGCTGCTGGTGGATGAGAGCGCCGCCAGCGAATGCCCGTCCACTGCGCCGCTGGTCAACCTCGCCGCGGACAACCTTGCGTACGTGATTTACACCTCCGGCTCCACCGGCAAACCGAAAGGCGTGGCCATCACCCACAGCAACCTGTCGGCACTGATTCAGTGGTCGGCTAGTGTGTACCGCGAAGAACAATTGCGCGGTGTGCTGGCCTCGACCTCGATCTGCTTCGACCTGTCGGTGTGGGAGATTTTCGTCACCCTGGCCTGCGGTGGCTGTCTGGTGCTGGCCGATAACGCCCTGGCACTGGCCGACTTGCCGGCCCGCGATCAAGTGACGCTGATCAACAGCGTGCCGTCGGCGATCGCCGCGTTGCAGCGAGCCGGGCAGATTCCGTCTTCGGTCGCCACCATCAATCTCGCCGGCGAACCGCTCAAGCAGGGTCTGGTCGACAGTCTCTACGCGAGTACCCAGGTGCAGCAGGTCTACGACCTGTACGGGCCGTCGGAAGACACCACCTATTCGACCTTCACCCTGCGCACGTCGCAGGGCAGGGCGAACATCGGCCGGCCGCTGGACAACACCGTGGCGTACCTGCTCGACAGTCAGTTGCAGGTGCTGCCCGCGGGCGTGCCGGCCGAGCTGTATCTGGGCGGGGCCGGGGTGACGCGCGGTTATCTGCGGCGCGCCGGGCTGACCGCCGAACGCTTCGTGCCGAATCCGTACGCGAGCAATGGCGAGCGTCTGTACCGCACCGGCGATCTGGTGAGCCAGGGCGAGGATGGCAACATTGAATACATCGGTCGCGCCGATCATCAGGTGAAGATTCGCGGCTTCCGCATCGAACTCAGCGAGATCGAGGCGCGCCTGTTGGAGCTCGACGATATCGGCGAAGCGGTGGTACTGGCGCAGGAGGGCGCCGCTGGCAAACACCTGCATGCCTACCTCGTCGCCGCGCCGGACAGCGAGCGGTCGACCCTGACCGAGCGAGTGCGCAATGCACTGGCCAGTCGCTTGCCGGCGCACATGGTGCCGGGGCACCTGCACCTGATCGACGCTATCCCGCTGACCCCCAACGGCAAGCTCGATCGCAAGGCCCTGATGGCTTTGGGCGAGGCCCCGACACAGGAGCAATACCAGGCGCCGCAAAGCGATCTGCAGTGGGAGGTCGCGACGATCTGGCAGGAGGTGCTGGAAATCGAGCGGGTAGGGCTGGCGGACAACTTCTTCCAGCTCGGCGGGCATTCGTTGCTGGCGACGCTGGTGGTGACCCGAGTGCAGGAGCGCCTCGGCGACAAGGTGCCGCTCAAGGCGCTGTTCGAAACCGACACCCTCAAGGATTTCTGTGCGCGGATCGAAGCACTGCGCGTCGAAATGTCGCCCGTTCAGGATGAATTGGCTAAATCACTGGAGGCCCTCAAACGTCTATCCCTCGATGATCTGGAAAAACTGATTTCTTGAGAGGGAAAAACGCGTGCAAGAGTTAATCGAGTCGGTAGGACAACTTTCGGCTAAGCAAAGAAAGGCTCTGGCGGTTCTGCTCAAGCAGAAAGGCGTCAACCTCTTTGACATTGCCCCGGTTTTCAAGCGCACGGCTGAAGAGCCGTTGCTGCTGTCCTACGCTCAGCAGCGCCAGTGGTTCCTCTGGCAGTGGGCACCGCACAGCGCCGCCTACAACATTCCGACGGCCCTGCGCTTGCTGGGACCGCTGGATGTGCCGGCACTGGAACGCAGCATCGAGGCGCTGATCGAACGCCACGAAACCTTGCGCACCGTATTCACTCAAGACAGTGCACAACCCTTGCAAGTGGTCCTGCCCGCAGGACCTTTTGCTCTCGAGATTCATCAGCTGGGCACTGCGCCGGCGAACGACCCGGAACCTTCGATCCAGGCCTTCGTGCAGACCCAGAGCCAGAAGACTTTCGACCTGCAGCACGGCCCGTTGCTGCGTGCCGCGTTGCTACAGGTCAACCCCGCTGAGCATGTGCTGGTGCTGACCCTGCACCACATCGTTTCCGATGGCTGGTCGCTGCAAGTGATGATCGAGGAACTGGTGCAGCTCTACGCCGGTTTCAACCTCGGTCACGATGCCGGTCTGCCGGCATTGCCGATTCAATACGCCGACTACGCCTTGTGGCAGCGCCAATGGATGGAGGCTGGTGAGCAGGAGCGACAACTGTCCTACTGGCAGGCAAAACTCGGCGGCGAACAACCGGTACTGGAGCTGCCGCTGGATCGTCCGCGAGCGGTCGATCAAAGCTTCGCCGGCGCCAGCCATAACCTGATTCTCGACCCGGCGCTTAGCGATGCCCTCAAGGCCTTTGCCCGGCAGGAAAACGTCACCCTGTTCGTGTTGCTGCTGGCCTCGTTCCAGGCGCTGTTGCACCGTTACAGCGGTCAGAACGACATTCGTGTCGGTGTGCCGGTGGCCAACCGTGGCCGGGTGGAAATCGAGCGGTTGATCGGCTTCTTCGTCAACACCCAGGTGCTCAAGGCGGATGTCGACGCCGAGTTGCCATTTGTCGAGCTGCTGCGTCAGGTCAAACAGACCGCGCAGGAGGCGCAGGCGCATCAGGACTTGCCCTTCGAGCAACTGGTCGAAGCGCTGGAACCAGGCCGCAGCCTCAGTCACAGTCCGCTGTTCCAGGTCATGTTCAACCACCAGGCCGAGCGCCGCGCGAGCGTCGCGACACGCCTGAACGGCCTGAACATTGCGCCGCTGGAATGGCAGAGCCAGACCGCGCAGTTCGACCTGACCCTCAACACCACCGAACAGGCCCACGGCATCGAAGCGGTGCTCAAGTACGCCACCGACCTGTTCGACGCGGCGACTATCGAGCGCCTCGCGCAACACTGGACTGCGCTGTTGCAGGCGATCGTCGCCGAGCCGACCCAGCGCATTGGCCAGTTGCCGATGCTCGATGTCGATCAGCAGCAACAACTGTTGGACCAGTGGAATCCAGTGTCGGTCGAGCAGCCGCTGACGCAGTGCATCCAGCAAGCCATCGAGGCTCAGGCCGCTCGGCATCCAGATGCCGTGGCGGTGACCTGCGCCGGACAGCGCCTGAGCTACGCCGAGCTCAATCGCCGCGCCAATCAGTGGGCGCATACGCTGATCGAGCAGGGCGTCGGCCCGGACGTGCGGGTCGGCGTTGCGGTCGAGCGTTCGCTGGAGATGATCGTCGCTATTCTCGCGGTGTTGAAGGCCGGCGGTGCCTACGTGCCGCTGGACCCGGGCTACCCGGATGACCGCTTGCGCTACATGATCGACGACAGCGGTATTCAGTTGCTGTTGATCCAGGGCCACTTGCTCGGGCGATTGCCGATTCCGCCGGGGCTGGTGTGCCTCGATCTGGATCAAGCGCCCCAACACACTATCGAAAGCAATCCGCCGTGTCTGACCACGCCGGACAATCTGGCCTACGTCATCTACACCTCCGGTTCCACCGGCAAACCCAAGGGCGCCTTGTTGCCGCACAGCAATGTCATGCGCCTGTTCAGCGCCACCGGGCACTGGTTCGATTTCGGCCCGCAGGACTGCTGGACGCTGTTCCATTCCTACGCCTTCGACTTTTCGGTGTGGGAGATTTTCGGCGCGCTGTTGTACGGCGGCAAACTGGTGGTCGTGCCCCACGACGTCAGTCGTTCGCCGGACGATTTCTACACCCTGCTGTGCGATGAAAACGTCACGGTGTTGAACCAGACGCCATCGGCGTTCAAGCCTTTGATGCAGGTGGCCTGTGAGTCGACCCGCAGCAACGCCCTGCGTTACGTGGTGTTCGGCGGTGAAGCGCTGGAAGTGCAAAGCATGCGTCCGTGGTTCGAGCGTTTCGGTGATTGCGCACCGAGGCTGATCAACATGTACGGCATCACCGAAACCACCGTGCACGTGACCTACCGGCCGTTGTCGTTGGCCGATCTGCACAGCAGCCTTAGCAGCCCGATCGGCGCGCCGATTGTCGACCTGTCGTGGTACTTGCTCGACAGCTCGCTCAACCTGGTGCCGCAAGGTTGCATCGGCGAGTTGTACATCGCCGGCGCCGGTCTGGCTCGTGGTTATCTTAATCAGTCGGGTATGACCGCCACCCGCTTCGTGCCCGATCCGTTCAACCGCAAGGCCGGCCAGCGTCTTTACCGCACCGGCGACCTCGCACGGCTGCGCGGCGACGGGGTGATCGAGTACATCGGTCGCATTGACCATCAGGTGAAGATCCGCGGGTTCCGCATCGAGCTCGGCGAAATCGAAGCGCAACTGCTCAAGCACCCGCAGGTGCGCGAAGCGGTGGTGCTGGCGGTGGACGGCCTCAGCGGCCAGCAACTGGCGACCTGGGTCGTGCCCGTCGAGACCTTGAATGCGCACGAGCAGGGTGCTCTGCGCGATTCGATCAAGGCGCACCTGCGCGAAACCCTGCCGGATTACATGGTCCCGGTCAGTTGGGCGTTCCTCGAACGGCTGCCACTGACCGCCAACGGCAAGCTCGATCGCAAGCAACTGCCGCAGCCGGACGTTGCGCAAGTGCAAGAGGCGTACGCGGCGCCGAGCAGTGAACTGGAACAGCGTCTGGCCGAAATCTGGCAGGACGTGCTCAAGGTCGAACGGGTCGGCCTTCACGATAATTTCTTCGAGCTGGGCGGTGATTCGATCATCTCGATTCAGGTGGTCAGCCGCGCCCGGCAGGCTGGCATTCGCTTCACGCCCAAGGACATTTTCCAGCACCAGACCGTGCAGCGTCTGGCGACCGTCGCGCAACAGAGCGACGCCGTGCAAACGGAGCAGGGTGCGGTGCTCGGCGAAGCGCCGCTGACGCCGATCCAGCAGTATTTTTTCCACAGTGACATCCCGACGCGGCATCACTGGAACCAGTCGATCCTGCTGAGCCCGACGAAAACTCTGCAAGCTGCTGCGCTGGCACAGGCCTTGGCGCAGGTGCAAAAACAGCATGACGCCTTGCGTCTGCGTTATCGCCAGACCGAGCAGGGTTGGCAGCAAAGCCATGGTGCGGCGGATCAGCCTCTGGACTTGTTGCGCACCTTTACCCTGGACGACAGCGCGGCATTGCCAGCGCTGTGCCTGGACCTGCAACGCAGCCTCGATCTGCAAAACGGCCCGCTGATCCGCGCGGCGCTGGTCGATTTACCGGACGCCAGTCAGCGCTTGCTGCTGGTGATTCATCACTTGGTGGTCGATGGCGTGTCGTGGCGCATTCTGCTGGAGGATCTGCAAAGTGCCTATCAGCAGATCAGCAGCGGGCAGAGCGTGCGCCTGCCGGCGAAGACCAGCGCCTACAAGGATTGGGGTTCGCGCCTGCAAGCCCATGCCCGCAGCGCGGCGCTGGACAGTGAACTGGCCTACTGGCGCGAGCAGTTGCGCGACGCCCCGGTCGGTTTGCCCTTGGACAATCCGCAGGGCCAGTTGAACAACCGCTTCGAACGCAGCGTCGACACGCGTCTGGACACCGAACGCACCCGCCAGTTGCTGCAACAGGCCCCGGCGGTCTATCGCACCCAGGTCAACGACCTGCTGCTGACCGCGCTGGCCCGCGTCTTGTGTGAGTGGACCGCCAGTGACAGTGCGCTGGTGCAGCTTGAAGGCCATGGCCGCGAAGACCTCTTCGATGACATCGACCTGAGCCGCACCGTAGGCTGGTTCACCAGCATGTTCCCGGTGCGCCTGACGCCCAATGCGAGTCTGGAAACCTCGATCAAAGGCATCAAGGAGCAACTGCGCGCGATCCCGAACAAGGGCATCGGCTATGGTTTGCTGCGTTATCTCGGCACGCCCGACGCACAAGCGGCGCTGCATGAACTGGCGCAACCGCAGGTGACGTTCAACTACCTCGGCCAGTTCGACAACAACTTCGACGAAGACGCATTGTGGCGGCCGGCCACCGAGGACAAGGGCGCCGGTCAGGACGCAAACGCACCGATGGCCAACTGGCTGACCATCGATGGCCGGGTTTATCAGGGCCAGTTGAGCCTGACCTGGACCTACAGCAGCGATGTCTTTGAAGAGGCAACCATCACCGCTCTGGCCCGTGCTTACGAAGTGGCGCTGAGTGAGTTGATCGACCACTGCCTCAGTCATTCCGGCGGCCTCACGCCGTCCGATGTGCCGCTGGCCGGTTTGTCCCAGGCGCATCTGGACAGCCTGCCGATCGCCGCCCAGCGCATCGAGGACATCTATCCGCTGGCGCCGATGCAGCAGGGCATTCTGTTTCACAGCCTGTACGACGCGTACGCCAGCGCCTATGTCTATCAGATGCTGCTGGACATCGACGGCCTCGACGTCGCGCGGTTCCAGCAAGCCTGGCAGCGCGTGGTCGATCGCCATGAAGTGCTGCGCGCCGGATTCATCTGGGGCCGTGATGGCCTCGACGCGCCGTTGCAGGTGATCAATCGTCAGCTGAGCCTGGAAATGCCGGAAATCGATGTGCGCGATGCCGCCGATCTGCCGGCGGTGCTCGAAGCGCGGGCGCAGGCCGACCGTGAACGCGGCTTCGATCTGCAGAATCCACCGCTGTTGCGCCTCTGCCTGCTGCGCACTGCCGACGATCGCCATCGCCTGATTTTCACTTGCCACCACATCCTCATGGATGGCTGGAGCAACTCGCGGATGTTCGGCGAGGTGTTGCAGGATTACGCCGGTCAGCCGGTGCCGAGCGCGCAGGGTCGCTATCGGGATTTTCTGGTCTGGCTGCAAGGCCAGGACAAGTCTGCCGCGCAGGACTTCTGGCGCGGGCAACTGGCCGAGCTCGACGAACCGACCCGACTGGCGTCGGCCTGCCACGGGCGCACCGTGCCGGGGCCGGGCAAACAGATGCATCGTTTGCATTTCGATGCAGCCTTTACCCAGCGTCTGAACAACTTCTCCCGACAACAACAGGTGACCCTCAACAGTCTGGTGCAAGCCGCGTGGCTGCTGGTTCTGCAGCGCTACACCGGTCAGGCCAGCGTGGCGTTTGGTGCCACCGTGTCGGGGCGTCCGGTGGATCTGCCGGGCATCGAGGAACAACTGGGCTTGTTCATCAACACCTTGCCGGTGATCGCCAGCCCGCAAGCCGCCCTCAGTGTCGGTGACTGGGTGCGCAGCGTGCAGGGCAAGAACCTGCTGCTGCGCGACTACGAACAGACGCCGTTGCAGGATATTCAGCGTCTGGCCGCGTTGAGCGGCGAAGCGCTGTTCGACACCTTGCTGGTGTTCGAGAACTACCCGGTCTCCGAAGCGCTGCAGGCCAATCCGGGCGGGCTGCGTTTCTCCGGCCTGGAGCATCGCGAGCAGACCAACTACGCTCTGACCCTGATCGCTGGCGCCAGCGACGTGCTCAACCTCGACTTCAACTACCTCACCGAGCACTTTGCCGAGCGCAGTGTGCTGGGTCTGGCAGCGCATCTGCGCGAGGTGCTGGAGCAATTTATCGAAGCGCCGCAGCGGGCACTCGGTGAGATCGGTCTGCTGCCGTTCGCCGAGCGGCAAATCCTCGCGCAGTGGAACGACAATCATGCGGCTTATGCGGCCGAGCGCCTGATCTCGCAGAGCTTTGAAGCACGGGTGGCGGCGCATCCGCAGGCACTGGCGATGAGTCATGCCGGCGTGGCCCTGAGCTACGGCGAACTGAATCGGCGTGCAAACCAATTGGCCCGACATTTGTTGACGCTTGGTGTTACGGCCGAAGTGCGCGTCGGCGTGGCGCTGCCGCGTTCGGCGGAACTGGTGATCGCCCTGATGGCGGTGCTCAAGGCCGGTGGCATCTACGTGCCGCTGGACCCGGATTACCCGGCCGACCGCGTGGCCTATATGCTCGACGACAGCCAGGCGAAAGTCCTGCTGACCCAGCAAGGGTTGCTGGCGCAACTGCCGGCCACCGAAGCACAGCTGGTGCTGGTCGAGGCTGGCGGTGAGGCGTTCGCCGCGCAGGTGCCGGATAACCTGCCGGCGCGCGCCGATTCGAGCAATCTGGCTTACGTGATCTACACCTCCGGCTCCACCGGCAAACCGAAAGGCGTGGCCATTGCTCACCGCAACGTGCAAGCGCTGATTCACTGGTCCGCCGAGGTCTACAGCGAAGACGACCTGCAAGGCGTGCTGGCCTCGACGTCGGTGTGCTTCGACCTGTCGGTGTGGGAGATTTTCGTCACCCTCGCGCGTGGCGGATCCATCGTCATGGCGCGCAACGCCCTGGAGCTGCCGGACTTGCCCGAGCGCGATCAGGTACGCCTGATCAACACCGTGCCGTCGGCGATTGCCGCATTGCACCGCATCGATCAGATCCCGCCTGGTGTGCGCATCATCAATCTGGCCGGCGAGCCGCTCAAGCAGGCGCTGGTCGACACGCTGTACCGCGAGACCTCGGTGGCCCACGTCTACGATCTGTACGGGCCTTCCGAAGACACCACGTATTCGACCTGGACCCGTCGCGAAGCCGCTGGCCAGGCCAATATCGGTCGGCCACTGCGCAACACCACTGCCTACCTGCTCGACGAACAGTTGCAGGCAGCGCCGCTGGGCGTCGCAGCGGAACTGTATCTGGCCGGCGACGGCATCACCCGCGGCTACCTGTTGCGCCCGGGCCTGACCGCCGAACGCTTCGTGCCCAACCCGCAGTCCAACAACGGCGAGCGTATGTACCGCACGGGCGACCTGACGCGTTTCCTGGATGACGGCCGTATCGAATACGTCGGGCGTATCGATCATCAGGTCAAGGTGCGCGGCTTCCGCATCGAACTGGGCGAAATCGAAGCGCGTCTGCTGGCCCAAACCAGCGTGCGCGAAAGCGTGGTGCTGGCGGTGGACGGCGTTGGCGGTCAGCAATTGGTGGCCTATGTGGTGCCGGTCGCAGCCGATCAGAGCCTCGCGCAACTGGATGAGCTGAGTGCCGGGCTGCAAGCCGCGCTCAAGGCTGAATTACCGCAATACATGGTGCCGGCGCAGTGGCTGTTCCTCGAGCAGTTGCCGCTGACGCCCAACGGCAAACTCGATCGCAAGGCCTTGCCGACGCCGGACGCCAGCCAGTCGCAACGCGATTACGTGGCACCGTCGACGCCGCTGGAACAGCAACTGGCCGAGGTCTGGCAGGACATTCTCAAGCTTGAGCGGGTCGGGGTGACCGATAACTTCTTCGCCCTCGGCGGTGATTCGATCATCTCGATTCAGTTGGTCAGCCGCGCGCGCCAGCAGGGCATTTGCTTCACGCCCAAAGACCTGTTCCAGCAGCAGACCGTACAAAAACTGGCAGCGGTGGTTTCGCTTGAAGACGCGCAATCCGCCAGCGCTGTCGACTATCCGTTGGCGCAACTGGATCAGGCGCAGCTCGATGCATTGCCGGTGCCGGCCGAATTGATCGAAGACGTGTATCCGCTGTCGCCGATGCAGGAAGGCATGCTCTTCCATACGCTGTCGGATAACGGCAGCAGCCTTTACGTGCAACAGGTCAGCCTGCCAATCAACGGCCTCGACGTGGAGCGCTTCCGCCAGGCCTGGGAATTCGTCATCGTCCGTCAGGCGATCCTGCGCACCAGTTTCCATTGGCAGGACGGGCTGGCCAAGCCGTTGCAGGTCGTGCATCGCCATGCGCCGTTGCAGATGCAGGTGCTCGATTGGCGTGAGCAGGACTGCAGCGAAGCGGCGATTGCCGAGTTCGCCAGCGCCGACCGTGCGCTGGGTTTCGATTTGTCCGAGGCGCGTTTGCAGCGGGTGACTTTGCTGCGCCTGGGCGACGAGCAGTACCAGATGATCTGGACCAGCCACCACATTCTGATGGACGGCTGGAGCAGTTCGCGGCTGTTCGGCGAGGTCTTGCAGTATTACTCCACGGGCCAGGTGACTGGCGAAAACGGCCGCTATCGCGACTTCATTGCCTGGTTGCAGGCACAGGATCAGGACGCGCAAGAGCTGTTCTGGAGGGCGCGTCTGGCGGTGGTCAACGAACCGACCGCGCTGAGCCAGGCGATGCATCCGCGCCACAGCGCCGATGTTACCGGTCACGATGCGCTCTATTCGAACTGGGACAAGGCGCAAACGGCGCGTCTGCTGGAGTTCTGCCGCGACTTGCGCATCACCCCCAACACGCTGATTCAGGGTGCGTGGCTGCTGCTGTTGCAGCGTTATACCGGGCAGCAGACGGTGACCTTCGGCGCCACCGTATCGGGGCGTCCGGAAAGTCTGCCGAACGTCGGCAACATGCTCGGCCTGTTCATCAACACCTTGCCGATCATTCAGACCCCGCAGGCCGATCAGCGCCTGGCCGACTGGCTGGGCGAAGTGCAGGCCTACAACCTCGACATCCGCGATTACTCTCAGGCACCGCTGGCGGATGTGCAGCGCTGGTCGAACCTCGGCGGTCAGGCGCTGTTCGACAGCATCGTGGTGTTCGAAAACTTCCCGATCGACGAGCGCTTGCAGGAAGAAACCGACACCGAGCTGACCTTCGGCAAATCCATCGGCCACGGCGTGACCAACGTGCCGATGGACCTGGCGGTGATGCTCGGCGACGAGTTGTCGATCGAGTACCTGTACCTGCGCAGCCACTTCAGCGCCGAAGCGGTGCAAGGCATTCGCCTGACCCTGGAAAACACCCTTGCGGCGATGATGGCCGCGCCGTATGAACGGCTGGGCAATCTGCAGCGGTTGTCCGCCGAACAATGGCACGCGGCGCAGGCCTGGAGTGCCGAGCCGGCGCACCGTCACGCGCCGCAACTGTTACCGGAGCTGATCAGCCGCCACGCGCACCGGCAACCCGACGCGATCGCTGTGCAATGCGCCGGCGAGAGCCTGAGCTACGCCGAACTCGAGCGGCAGGCCAATCGTTTGGCGCAGTGCCTGATCGCCCACGGTGCCGGGCCGGAAGTGGTGATCGGCGTGGCGTTGCCGCGTTCGCTGGAAATGCTGGTGAGCTTCCTCGCCGTGCTCAAGAGCGGTGCCGCGTACGTGCCGCTGGACATCGATTATCCGCCGGAGCGTCTGGCGTACATGATCGAAGATTCGCGCATGGCCCTGCTGCTGACGCAAACCAGCCTGCGCACGACATTGCCGGCGCCGCAAGGCGTGCTGCGTCTGGAAATCGATCAGCTCGATCGCAGTCTCTACAGCGATGCTGCCCCGATCTGCCATGTTCACGAGCAGAGTCTGGCCTATCTGGTTTACACCTCCGGTTCCACCGGACGGCCGAAAGGCGTGGCCGTCACCCAAGGCCCGCTGAGCATGCACTGCCAGGCGATCGCCGAGCTGTACGAAATGGATGCCAGCAGTTGCGAATTGCACTTCATGTCGTTCGCCTTCGACGGTGCCCACGAACGCTGGCTGAGTACGTTGTACAGCGGCGGACGTCTGGTGATCCGCGACGGTTGCCTGTGGACGCCGGAGCAGACTTATCAGGCCCTGCACGATTACGGTGTGACCATCGCCTGCTTCCCGCCGGCCTACCTCAAGCAACTGGCCGAGTACGCGGCAGCCAGCGGCATCGCGCCGCCAGCGGTGCGCATCTACTGCTTCGGTGGCGATGCGGTGCCGGAGCAGACTTTCGAACAGGTGAAAGCAGCGTTGCGTCCGCAATACTTCACCAACGGTTATGGCCCGACCGAAACCGTGGTCACGCCGATGCTCTGGAAAGTCGCCATCAGCCAGCACTGCGAAGCGGCGTACGCGCCGATCGGTCGCGCCGTCGGTGCGCGTTCGCTGTACGTGCTCGACGACGATCTGAACCCGCTGCCGCCAGGTTTTGCCGGTGAGTTGTACATCGGCGGTTACGGTATCGCTCGCGGTTACTACGGGCGCCCCGATCTGACCGCCGAGCGCTTCGTGCCCAACCCGTTTGCCCCCGGCGAACGCCTGTACCGCAGCGGCGATCTGGTGCGCCGCCGCCCCGATGGCGTCGTCGATTACGTCGGGCGCATCGACCATCAGGTCAAGGTGCGCGGCTTCCGCATCGAACTGGGCGAAGTCGAGGCCAGCCTGCGTCAGTTGCCGACGGTCACTGACGCGCTGGTCATCGCTCGCGACAATGTTTCCGGCAAACAACTGATTGGCTACGTGGTCACCGCCAGCGGTGCAGACATCGGCGATGAACTCAAGGCCGGGCTGCGCGCCTCGCTGCCGGAATACATGGTGCCGGCGCAGATCGTCTGCCTCAGCGCGTTCCCGGTCACGCCCAACGGCAAACTCGACCGCAAGGCACTGCCGGAACCGGAGTTCAAAAGCGACGAATATCTTGCCCCGCGCACTGAGCAGGAAAGCCTGCTGGCGGAAATCTGGGCGCAAGTGCTGCAGGTCGAGCAGGTGGGTATCAGCGATAACTTCTTTGAACTGGGCGGCGACTCGATCCTCAGCCTGCAAGTGATTTCACGGGTGAGAAACCACCCGACGCTGCAAATGGAGCTGAAGCTGCGCGACCTGATGCGATATCAGACCATCGCCGGCATCGTCGAGCAGCAAGTGGCGAAGGAGGGCGCTGGTCATTTGCTGCCGGACCTGACTCAAGTGGCAGCAGAGGGCGCGTTCAATCTGCTGCCGATCCAGGAGTGGTTCTTCGCCGAAGGCATGGCCGAGGCGCACCACTACAACCAGTCGTTGCTGCTCAGTGCGCGTCAGCCGCTGGATCTGGATGCACTGGAACAGGCACTGGCCTTGATCGAGCAACATCACGATTCGCTGCGCCTGCGCTTCTCCAATGACGGCGGGCGCTGGCTGCAGCGCTACAGCAGCAGCGCGTCAGACGGTGCAGTGCTGTGGCGCCGTGAAGCGCAAAACAGCGACGAGGTCGAGGCCCTGGCCAACCTCGCGCAGCGCAGCCTCACGCTCGATGACGGCCCGGTCTGGCGGGTCATGCATGTGGCCTTGCCGGACGGCCAGGCGCGCTTGCTGGTGGTGATTCATCACCTGGTGGTCGACACCGTGTCGTGGCGGATTCTGCTCGACGATCTGAAAGTCGCTTATGAGGCTTGCGTGCAGGGGCTGGCACCGCAGCTGCCGATTCGCACCAGCAGTTACCGCTCGTTTGCCGAAGCCTTGCAGGTGCAGGCGCCGGTGATTGCCGAGCAGGAGCTGAGCTATTGGCTGGGGCAACTGGATCAACCGGGCGTCGACCTGCCGTGCGACAACCCGCGCGGCAAGAACCTCGTGCGGCAACAGGCGCAGGCACGGCTCAAGCTGTCTCGCGAGCACACTGAGCAACTGCTCAAACAGGCCCCGGCGGTGTACGGCACGCAGATCAACGACCTGCTGTTGTCGGCGCTCAGCCGCGCGCTGTGCCGCTGGAGCCAGCAACCGTCAGCGCTGATCCTGCTCGAAGGGCACGGTCGCGAAGACCTCTTCGAATCGATCGACCTGAGCCGCAGCCTCGGCTGGTTCACCAGCATGTTCCCGGTGCGTCTGCGTCCGCACAGCGAGGACATTGGTCAGTCGATTCTCGATGTGCAGGCGCAGTTGGCGGCCGTACCGCAAAAGGGCATCGGCTACGGCGTGCTGCGTCATCTGGCCGGCCCGCAGATCTCGGCGCAACTGGCCGGGTTGCCGCAGGCGCGGGTGACGTTCAACTATCTCGGGCAGTTCGACCAGAGCTTCGATGAACAGGCGTTGCTGGTGCCGGCGCTGGAAGAAACCGGCGACAACTACAGCCTCAAGGCGAACCTGGGCAACTGGCTGGAAATCGTCGGTCAGGTCTATGACGGTCAACTGGCCTTGCGCTGCATTTACAGCAGCCAGCGCTACCGGGCCGGCACCATGGATGCGCTGATGAGCGATTACCAGCGAGAGCTTGAAGCGTTGATCGAGCATTGCATGGCCCGGGTGGGTTGATCGCTCGGTTTTTTGTGCGGGCGCTGCCGAGGCGCGCCCGGTTATTGCGGATAAAGGATCTTATCGATGTCGTTACACCCTGATCTGGAAGCTTTTCTGGACTTGGCTCAAGACAGCCAGGACGCCGGCCTGCCGGCCATGCACCAGCTGAGCCCGAGCGAGGCCCGCGCCACATTCGAGCAGACCACCGCGCAACTGCGCTGGCCAGCGCCGCAGGATCTTGAAGTCACCGAGATTGAAACACTGGCCCGGGACGGCGCGGCGCTGGCGTTGCGTTTGTATCGGCCTGCCGGTGTTGAATCGCCGCTGCCGGTGTTGGTGTATTTCCATGGCGGCGGATTTGTCGTTGGCAGTCTGGATTCCCACGACGGTGTCTGCCGCGAGTTTTGCCAGCGCACGCCTTGTGCGGTGCTCTCGGTCGGCTATCGGCTGGCGCCGGAGCAGCGTTTTCCCACGGCGCTGGAGGATGGCGAGGACGCTTTGTCGTGGCTGGCCGAAAATGCGGCGAGTCTGGGGCTGGATTGTTCGCGAGTCGCGTTCGGCGGGGATAGCGCGGGCGCCACGCTGGCAACGGTGCTGGCGATTCAGGCGGTGCTGCAGCCGCACACGGTGGCCATCGCGCCGAAGGCGCAGTTGTTGTGTTATCCGGTGACCGATGCTTCGCGGGTGCATGATTCGCGGCTGTTGTTTGGTGAGGGGTATTTGCTGGAGAACGAGACGCTGGACTGGTTTTATCAGCACTACGCGCGTGGGCCGGAGGATTATCTCGACTGGCGCTTTTCGCCGTTGCTGGCGGAGGATGTGCGCGGGGTTGCGCCGGCCATTGTGGTATTGGCCGGGTTTGATCCGTTGCTGGATGAGGGGCAGGCCTATGTCGACAAGCTGCGCGGGCAGGGGGTGGGGGTCGAGGTCGAGGTTTGTGCCGGGTTGACCCATGATTTGTTGCGGTTGGGGGCGGTGGTGCCTGGGGTTCTGGATGTTTATTCGCGGGTTGGTGGGGCGCTTGCGCGGGCTTTTTGGATTGGGTGAATATCCGTTTTTTTTGGTGTTGCTGCTGGCGGTTTCGCCCTTACGGCGACTCACTTTTTTTACAAACGCCTAAAAAAAGTAAGCAAAAAAACGCTTGCTCCTGCGTTCGGCCCTCGCAGGCTCGGGTTCCTTCGCTGCGGGATCGATCCTGGCGCAGCGGCTCCGGTTTGCTTCGCTGCACCTACACTCGCTGTGTACGACTGCGTCGTACGGTCGCTGCGCTCCCACCCCCGGATCAATCCCTCCACTCAGCCTTCCGACGTCGCCCGTGGATCAAGATCAAAAGCACGCGAGCTAACGCTCATTGTGTAGGAGCTGCCGAAGGCTGCGATCTTTTGATTCTGCTTTTTTTGGGAGCGAGCCTGCTCGCGAAGGCGCCCTGACAGCCGACCTGTTTCTCGCTGATGTATTCAATCCAATTGTAGGAGCGAGCCTGCTCGCGATGGCGATATGCAAGGCAACCAATTCCTATCGAATTCACGCGATCCAACTGTAGGAGCCGCCGAAGGCTGCGATCTTTTGATCTGGCTTCTGCTTTGGCTTTTGCTTTTGATCTTTTGCCCCTTCGGCAGGCTTCGTTACGGGACCGATCCGGGGGTGGGAGCGCAGCGACCGTACGACGCAGTCGTACACAGCGAGTGTAGGTGCAGCGAAGCCAACCGGAGCCGCTGCGCCCGGATCGGTCCCGTAACGAAGGTACCCCGAGCCCCAGCGAGCGGGCCGTACGCCGGGGCAAAGCCTTTTTGGT
>NZ_DATMIV010000021.1:0-141086 GCF_035554175.1 Pseudomonas sp.
GGACATCGTGCTACTCGCGCCAGTTGTGAGCGAAGCTGGTAGACTCCGCCGCCATTATGATCCGACTTCAGAACCTGACTTTACAGCGTGGCCCGCAACGTCTGCTAGAAGACGCCGAGCTGACCCTGCACGCCGGCCACAAAGCCGGCCTCATCGGCGCCAATGGCGCTGGCAAATCCAGCCTGTTCGCCTTGCTGCGCGGCGAGTTGCACCCGGATTCGGGTGACTGCCTGCTGCCGGCCGACTGGCGCATCGCGCACATGCGCCAGGAGGTCGATACCCTCGAACGCCTGGCGGTCGATTATGTGCTCGATGGCGACCTGCGACTGCGCGAGGTGCAACGCGAGCTTGCCGCCGCCGAGGAGGCCCACGACGGCACCGCCCTGGCCCGACTGCACGCTGAACTCGACAGCGCCGACGGCTATACCGCTGACGCGCGGGCGCGCAAGCTGCTGGCCGGTCTCGGTTTCACCAACGAGCAGATGGATCGTCAGGTAGGCGATTTCTCCGGTGGCTGGAGGATGCGTCTGAATCTGGCGCAGGCTTTGATGTGCCCCTCGGATCTGCTGCTGCTCGACGAGCCGACCAACCACCTGGATCTCGATGCGATCATCTGGCTCGAAGAGTGGCTGAAAAGCTACCCGGGCACCTTGCTGCTGATTTCCCACGACCGTGATTTCCTCGACGAAGTGGTCGATCACGTCGCCCATGTCGATCAGCGCAAACTGACCCTGTACCGTGGCGGCTACACAGCGTTCGAACGCGCCCGTGCCGAGCGTCTGGCCCAGCAGCAACAGGCGTACGAGAAGCAGCAGGCGCAACGTGCGCACATGGAAAGCTACATCGCCCGCTTCAAGGCCCAGGCGACCAAGGCCCGTCAGGCGCAGAGCCGGATCAAAGCCCTTGAACGCATGGAAGAATTGTCGGCGGCCCACGTCGATTCGCCATTCGATTTCGTCTTCCGCGAGTCGACCAGGATCTCCAGCCCGCTGATCGACCTGTCCGATGCGCGCCTCGGTTATGGCGACAAGACCATCCTCGAAAAGGTCAAGCTGCAACTGACCCCCGGTGCGCGGATCGGCCTGCTCGGGCCGAACGGTGCGGGCAAATCGACTCTGATCAAGAACCTCGCCGGCGAGCTCGAACCGCTGGCCGGGCGCCTGACCCGTGGCGAGAACACCGTGGTCGGCTATTTCGCCCAGCATCAGCTCGACTCGCTGGATTCCAAGGCCAGCCCGTTGCTGCACTTGCAGCGCCTGGCGCCGAGTGAGCGGGAGCAGACCCTGCGCGATTTCCTTGGCGGCTTCGACTTCCGTGGTGCGCGCATCGATGAACCGGTGCTGAATTTCTCCGGTGGCGAGAAAGCCCGCCTGGCACTGGCGTTGATCGCTTGGGAACGGCCGAACCTGCTGCTGCTCGACGAACCGACCAACCACCTCGACCTGGAAATGCGCCTGGCGCTGACCATGGCCCTGCAGGAATTCAGCGGCGCGGTACTGGTGGTCTCTCACGATCGGCACTTGCTCAAGAGCACCACCGATAACTTCTATCTGGTCGCCGACGGCAAGGTCGAAGAGTTCGATGGCGATCTCGAAGATTACGCGCGCTGGCTGGTGGAATACCGTCAGCGTAATGCGCCGGTCAGCAATACGCCGGTCAATCCGGACAAGACCGACAAGAAAGCTCAGCGTCAGGCAGCGGCAGCGTTGCGTCAGCAATTGGCGCCGCACAAACGCGAGGCCGACAAGCTTGAAGCCGAACTGGGCAAACTCCACGAGAAACTCGCCAAGGTTGATGCCAGCCTCGGTGACAGCGATATCTACGAGCCGGCGCGCAAGAACGAATTGCGTGATCTGCTGGCAGAACAGGCGAAATTGAAGGTTCGGGAAGCCGAGCTGGAAGAAGCGTGGATGGAAGCGCTGGAAACCCTGGAAAGCATGCAGGCGGAGCTGGAGGCGTTGTCCTGATGGAAGCTTTCAAGCTGCCCTTTTCGGCGGTGTGGGTCGAGCCGATCTGGTTCACCGCGCAGATTCTGCTGATTCTGCTGGCCGGTTACCTGACCCAGCGTTTCGTTGCCAAAGGCCTGACTCGCCTGGGCGAGCGGTATCCGTTCCCGCCGCAGTTGCTGATGCCGCTGCGCGGCGTCTTGCGCTGGTTGATCATGGGCAGCGCGCTGCTCTTCGTGCTGGAGCGCCTCGGCGTTTCGGCCACGGTGCTGTGGACGGCCCTGTCGGGTTTTGTCGCGGTAGCTGCGGTGGCGTTCTTCGCCATGTGGAGCGTGTTATCGAACCTGCTGTGCGCGATTCTGATTTTCACCGTCGGGCCGTTTCGCCTCGGCGATGTGGTTGAGCTGGTGGACACCACCGACAAGCCCGGGGTGAAAGGGCGCGTGGTGGCGATTAATCTGCTTTACACAACATTGGTCGAGGCTGAGGAACTGGGCACCGGCAGCGCCATGGTGCAGGTGCCGAACAGCCTGTTCTTCCAGCGTTCGGTGCGGCGTTGGCGCGGGACGGACGTGTTTCCGTCGAGCGGGTTCGAGAAGTAGATTTTCAAGCAAGACCAAAAGATCGCAGCCTTCGGCAGCTCCTGCAGGGATTCCTGTAGGAGCTGCCGAAGGCTGCGATCTTTTGCTTTTGATTCCAAAGCGCATTAGCTTGAGCGTCTGTCACGATTCAGAGCCGAGGTGTGCGATGGAGCTTCAAACATGGCTGGCATTTTTTGCCGCCTGCTGGGTAATCAGCCTTTCCCCGGGCGCGGGCGCCATCGCGTCGATGTCCAGCGGTCTGCAATACGGATTCTGGCGCGGCTACTGGAACGCGCTGGGCCTGCAGATTGGTCTGGCGGTGCAGATCGCGATTGTCGGAGCGGGCGTCGGCGCTGTGTTGGCCGCTTCGGCCACGGCCTTCCACGCCATCAAATGGTTCGGCGTCGCCTATCTGGTTTATCTGGCGATCAAGCAATGGCGCGCGCAGCCCATGGACATGAGCGATGACGCCGCGTTAAGGCCGATCGGCCGGCCGCTGGCCTTGGTGTTCCGTGGCTTTCTGGTGAACATCAGCAATCCAAAGGCATTGGTGTTTATGCTGGCGGTGTTGCCGCAGTTCATCAATCCTCATGCGCCACTGCTGATCCAGTACGTGGTGATCGCCGCGACCATGATCTTTGTCGACCTGATCGTCATGGCGGGTTACACCGGGCTGGCGTCGAAAGTGCTGCGTTTGTTGCGCACGCCGGAACAGCAGCAGCGCCTGAACCGCACCTTTGCCGGGCTGTTCATCGGTGCGGCGGCGTTTATGGCAACGTTGCGCAAAGCAGCTGCATAAACCGCTCAGGCACAAAAAAGGCGCCCTGTTGCAGGTCGCCTTTTTTGTGCCTGAGACGGGGAAAGCGGGATCGAGCCCTCGTTTCAACGCGGACAAAGCTTGAGGGAAACGTCTGCGAAGTGAACAATATGTAACTTCGCATTTCCATTTGAGATTCGTTCATGACTGCCTCGTCCCGATTGCTGGCCTGGCTGCTGTTCCCGTTATTGTCCCTGAGCAGCTTGCCGCTGCTGGCCGATACCGTGGAAGGCGCGCCGCAAGCGTTGCACCTGCTCGATTACATCAGCGCCGACTACCCGCCGACCGTTGCGGCAGGCAAGGTCGTCGACAACGGCGAATACCGTGAACAGTTGGAGTTCACTCAGGTTCTGCAAGGCTTGATCAGCGCACTGCCGGCCAAACCGGAAAAAGCTGCACTGGAGCAAGGCGTCGAGACGTTGCACGCTGCGATCAGCGCGAAGCAGGACGGCGCCGATGTCGCCCGTCAGGCCCGACAACTGGGGGCGAAACTGGCGGTGGCCTATGAAGTCAGCCAGGCCCCGATCATCACCCCTGACCCAACGCGCGGTGCGCCGCTGTATGCGCAGAACTGCTCGGTGTGTCATGGCGATACAGGGGCCGGTGACGGCCCGGCCGGTGTCGGCCTGACGCCTGCGCCAGCCAACCTGCGCGATGCCGCGCGGATGGATCATCTGAGTCTGTACGCGATCTATAGCACCCTCGGCCAGGGCGTCGAAGGCACCGATATGCCTGCCTTTGCCGATCAGCTCGACGATCGCCAGCGCTGGGATCTGGCTACCTACATCGCCGGTTTCAGCGCCGATGCGGCTGCGGCCAAGTCCGACAGGATCTACAACATTGCCGATCTGGCCCGCCAGACCCCGGCCGAAGTGCAGGCCACTGAAGGCGCAGAGGTCGCGGCGACGTTCCGTGCCCAGCGCGCGCAACCGCCGCAGGTCAAGCGCGGCCCGGCGCAATTGCTCGATTACACCGCCGCCACACTCGACAAAAGTCTCGCGGCGTACCGCGCCGGTGAACATGATCAGGCTTATGACCTGTCAGTGGCAGCGTATCTGGAAGGCTTCGAACTGGTCGAAAGCTCGCTGGACAACGTCGACGCCAACGTGCGCAAGGACACCGAAAAGTCGCTGATGGCTTATAGGCAGTCGTTACAGGATGGTCTCCCGGTGGAGCAGGCCGAGCAGCGTCTGGATGCGGCCAAGGCCAGACTCAAGGACTCCGCGGGCCTGTTGGGTAGCGATGGCCTGAGCTGGTCGCTGAGCTACATATCCGGCCTGCTGATTCTGCTGCGCGAAGGCCTGGAAGCGATTCTGGTGCTGGCAGCGATTCTGGCGTTCCTGCGCAACACCGGCCAACAGTCGGCGGTACGCAGCGTCAACATCGGTTGGGGCCTGGCGTTGCTGGCCGGTTTGGGCACCTGGGCACTGGCGGCGTACGTGATCGATGTCAGCGGTTCCCAGCGCGAGCTGCTGGAGGGCGCCACCGCGCTGTTTGCCAGCGTCATGGTGCTGTGGCTCGGCGTGTGGATGCACGACCGGCGTCACGCGGCGGCCTGGCAGGATTACATCAAGAGCAGTCTGGTCGGCGGCGGTGGGCGTTTCGGCTTTGCGATTCTCGCGTTCTTCTCGGTGTATCGCGAGCTGTTCGAAGTGATCCTGTTTTACGAAACCCTGTGGCTGCAGGCCGGGCCGGCCGGGCACAACGCGGTGCTTGCCGGTGGTGCCACGGCGCTGGTGCTGCTGGTCGGTCTGGCCTGGGTCATTCTGCGCGGTTCGGCGAAACTGCCGCTGACACTGTTCTTCAGTATCAACGCCGCGCTGCTGTGCGCGTTGTCGGTGGTGTTCGCCGGGCATGGCGTGAAGGCCTTGCAGGAAGCCGGAATCTTCGGCACGCGGCCGGTGGCGTTCTTTGAATTCGACTGGCTGGGGATCCATGCCGATGCCTATTCACTGATTGCGCAGGCGGTGGCGATTGTGGCGATTGTTGTGTTGTATGGGCGCAGTTGGGTGGCGGAGAAGCGCCGGGTTTCGGCTGCTTGATGGAGTGATCCCTGAAAAGATCGCAGCCTTCGGCAGCTCCTGCAGGGGCCGTGCATGTCGCAATATCACACCGCGACGCGCACTCTGTAGGAGCTGCCGGAGGCTGCGATCTTCTGCTTTGAAGAGGTTAGAACATGCGTGTATGGATCGATGCCGACGCCTGTCCGCGGGCGGCGAAGGACCTGGTGGTGAAGTTCGCGCTCAAGCGCCGGTTCGAAGTGGTGCTAGTGGCCGGGCAGCCACAGATCAAGCCGGGGCTGGCCATTGTCAAACTGATCGTGGTGCCGAGCGGGCCGGATGCGGCGGATGATTATCTGGTCGAGCACGCGGTGCCGGGCGAGCTGGTGATCTGCAGCGATATCCCGCTGGCCGATCGGCTGGTGAAGAAGGGCGTGGCAGCGCTGGATCCGCGCGGCAAGGAGTTCGATGCGCAGAACATGGGCGAGCGACTGGCGGTGCGTAATCTGTTTACCGATCTGCGGGAGCAGGGCCAGGTCAGCGGCGGCCCGGCACCGTTTGGCAAGCGTGAGAAACAGGCGTTTGCCAATGCTTTGGATCGAATTCTGACCCGGCTCATCCGCAAGCCCTGAAAAGATCGCAGCCTGCGACAGCTCCTACAAGGAGCGGTGCATGTTGCATTATCACGGCGCGACACGGAATCTGTAGGAGCTGCCGAAGGCTGCGATCTTTTGATTTCAGGCGTCGTTTTCGTGGGTCAGTTCGAGCACACGGTCGACCAGTTTGTTGATCCCCGAGGCCGCTTCACTGATGGTCTGCGCCAGCATGTAGGCCGGGGTGGTGACCAGTTTGCGCGCCTTGTCTTCGACGATTTCCGTCACCGCGCATTCCTCGTGGGTGGCGCCCATTTTGTTCATCGCCGCAGCCGTGTCGGCATCGTTGCCGATGGTGCAGGTCACGCCGGGGCCGTAGATTTTTGCCGCCAGTGCCGGGGAGATGCAGATCAGCCCGACCGGTTTGCCCGCTTCGGCAAATGCCTCGGCCAGAGCCAGAACTTCGGGTTGCACGGTGCAGCTGGCGCCTTCGATGGCGAAGTTCGACAGATTCTTCGCCGCACCAAAACCACCCGGTACGATCAGCGCGTCGAAATCCTCGACATCGGCGTCGCGCAGATCCTTGACGTTGCCTCGCGCTATTCGCGCCGATTCCACCAACACGTTGCGCGACTCGGGCATTTCTTCGCCGGTGAGGTGGTTGATCACATGCAATTGCGCGATGTTCGGCGCGAAGCACTGCACCTGCGCGCCGCGCTGGTCCAGGCGCAGCAGGGTGATGACACTTTCCTGGATTTCGGCGCCGTCGTACACGCCACTGCCGGACAGGATCACTGCAACTTTTTTGCTCATGGGGTTCTCTCCAGGTTCATGGCGCTCAATGTCCCCTAAATCGTCGCGCGTTGCCATAGGCTCAGGGTCAGCGACACGCGGGGACAGAGCGCTCTCTCAATGGATCGCAACGAGGGCGGGGTGTTCATTATTTGCCTTGGCGGCCCGTGGCAGCCGTCGGCGCAAAAGCTATTCGGCCGGCGTTTTCGGCTCGGCAGGATTGCCTGATTCGGCCTGACGCAGTTGCTCGGTTTCGGCGGCTTTGGCGATCTGCTCGTCCTGATAGATTTTCTTCGCCAGTTGCGCGTTCTTGAAGCGGCGCCGCAGCCACAGGCCCAGCCCGAGTATCAGCAAGGCACCGAGCACCCACAGCTCATACTTCTTGATGCTGCCGAGCATGCCTTCCAGCACTGCACCGAAGTGATAGGCCGCCGCAGCCAGCGCGGTGGCCCAGATCGCCGCGCCGATGCCGTTGAGCAGCAGATAGCGTCCCGGTGGATAGCCCGACAGGCCGATCGCCACCGGCATCACCGTGCGCAGACCGTAGACGAAGCGGAAGCTCAGGACCCAGATGTCCGGATGCTTGCGAATGTGCTCCAGCGCGCGGTCACCCATCATCTGCCAGCGCGGTTTGCGCGCGAGCAATTTGCGCCCGTGCTTGCGCCCCAGGAAGTACCACAGCTGATCGCCGGCATAACTGCCGAAGAACGCCACGACCACCACCAGGTTGATGTCCATGTATCCACGGAACGCGAGGAAGCCTGCGAGTACCAGGATGGTTTCGCCTTCGAAGAACGTGCCGAGGAACAAGGCAAAGTAGCCAAAGTCATGCAGAAATTGTTGGAGCATTGTCTGGGTGCTGGCGAAATGAACGCGCAGCCTAACCCTTCGGGCACATTCATGAAAGTGTCCAAATGTGTCTCGACGTGAACATTTCCTACACCGACAATGGAATGCGGCTACCTGTCACAGGGCACACATAACTGTCATCTGTTGGTCATAATGGCCGTCTATAACTGTCACGCTCGCCCGTTTGCGCGGGCTCAGGAGTCTGCCGTGAGCTTTACCCCTGCCAATCGTCTGTTCCCTGCCACCCGCTTGCGCCGCAATCGCCGTGATGATTTTTCGCGGCGGCTGGTGCGAGAAAACGTGCTGACGGTCGATGACCTGATCCTGCCGGTGTTCGTGCTCGACGGTGAGAACCGCCGCGAAGCTGTGGCCTCGATGCCGGGCGTGGAGCGGCTGACGATCGATCTGTTGCTTGAAGAAGC
This sequence comes from Pseudomonas sp., assembly GCF_035554175.1. Taxonomy (GTDB): domain Bacteria; phylum Pseudomonadota; class Gammaproteobacteria; order Pseudomonadales; family Pseudomonadaceae; genus Aquipseudomonas. The sequence continues at coordinate 8,001 of NZ_DATMIV010000021.1, forward strand.
TGCGAAGTGGGTCGAGTTGGGTATTCCGGCGCTGGCGCTGTTCCCTGTCACACCACCGCAACTGAAATCCCTTGATGCCGCCGAAGCGTGGAATCCCCAAGGCATTGCCCAGCGCGCCACCCGCGCGTTGCGTGAGCGCTTCCCTGAACTGGGCGTAATCACCGACGTGGCCCTGGATCCGTTCACCACCCACGGTCAGGACGGCATCCTCGACGAAGACGGCTACGTGCAGAACGACATCACTGTCGATGCGCTGGTGCGTCAGGCCTTGTCCCACGCCGAGGCTGGCGCTCAGGTGGTGGCGCCGTCGGACATGATGGACGGCCGCATCCAGGCCATTCGTGAAGCGCTGGAAATCGCCGGCCACGTCAACGTGCGCATCATGGCCTATTCCGCCAAGTACGCCAGCGCCTATTACGGGCCGTTCCGCGATGCGGTGGGGTCGGCGTCGAACCTTGGCAAAGCGAACAAGGCTTCTTATCAGATGGACCCGGCCAACAGCGACGAAGCGCTGCACGAAGTCGGTGCGGACTTGTCCGAAGGCGCAGACATGGTCATGGTCAAGCCGGGCATGCCCTACCTGGACATTCTTTTTCGGGTCAAAGATGCCTTCAAGGTGCCGACCTTCGTCTATCAGGTCAGTGGCGAATACGCCATGCACATGGCCGCGATCCAGAATGGCTGGTTGAGCGAAGCAGTGATTCTCGAATCACTGACCGCCTTTAAACGTGCCGGTGCAGATGGCATCCTGACTTACTTTGCCGTTCGTGCCGCTCAATTGTTACGAGAGCAGAAATAGCCCTCCCAGGAACATTCCATGAATACCGAAGGACTCACTGAAGTTGCCGTAAAAGAAGCTCAGCCGGTGGTCGAGCAAATCACCGAAACCCCGCCGGAACTGGAGCCTGCGCCACCCGCGCCGGTTGCCGAAACCGCCGCGGCGGTGCCGGCGATCGCCATTCCCGGCCTGGATGACAGCAGCCTGTACATCCACCGCGAGCTTTCGCAATTGCAGTTCAACATCCGCGTGCTGGAACAGGCGCTGGACGAGTCCTATCCGTTGCTGGAACGGTTGAAGTTCCTGCTGATCTTCTCCAGCAACCTCGACGAATTCTTTGAGATCCGCGTCGCCGGGCTGAAAAAGCAGATCACCTTCGCCCGTGAACAGGCTGGTGCTGACGGCTTGCAGCCGCATCAGGCGCTGGCGCGGATCAGCGAGCTGGTCCACGGTCACGTCGATCGCCAGTACGCGATCCTCAACGACATCCTCCTGCCCGAGCTGGAAAAGCATCAGGTGCGCTTCATCCGTCGGCGCAACTGGACGACCAAGCTCAAGACCTGGGTACGCCGCTATTTCCGCGACGAAATCGCACCGATCATCACCCCGATCGGCCTCGACCCGACGCACCCGTTCCCGCTGCTGGTGAACAAGAGCCTGAACTTCATCGTCGAGCTCGAAGGCATCGACGCTTTCGGTCGCGACTCCGGTCTGGCAATCATCCCGGCGCCGCGTCTGTTGCCGCGCATCATCAAGGTACCGGAAGAAGTCGGCGGCCCCGGCGACAACTATGTGTTCCTGTCGTCGATGATCCACGCCCATGCCGATGACCTGTTTCAGGGCATGAAGGTAAAAGGCTGCTACCAGTTCCGTCTGACCCGAAACGCCGACCTGGCGCTCGACTCCGAAGATGTCGAAGACCTTGCCCGCGCCCTGCGTGGCGAGTTGTTCTCGCGGCGTTACGGTGACGCGGTGCGCCTGGAAGTCGCCGATACCTGCCCGAAACACCTGTCGGACTACCTGCTCAAGCAGTTCAACCTGAGCGAGACAGAGTTGTATCAGGTCAACGGCCCGGTCAACCTGACGCGACTGTTCAGCATTACCGGTCTGGACAGCCATCCGGAGCTGCAATACACGCCGTTCACTCCGCAGATTCCGAAGTTGCTGCAGAACAGCGAAAACATTTTCAGCGTGGTCAGCAAGCAGGACATCCTCTTGCTGCACCCGTTCGAGTCGTTCACTCCTGTGGTCGACCTGCTGCGCCAGGCCGCGAAAGACCCGCATGTTCTGGCGGTACGCCAGACCCTGTACCGCTCCGGCGCCAATTCCGAGATCGTCGATGCGCTGGTGGACGCCGCGCGTAATGGCAAGGAAGTCACGGCGGTGATCGAGCTGCGCGCGCGCTTCGACGAAGAATCCAACCTGCAACTGGCCAGCCGTCTGCAAGCGGCCGGTGCGGTGGTGATCTACGGTGTGGTCGGCTTCAAGACCCACGCCAAGATGATGCTGATCTTGCGTCGTGAGGCTGGCGAGATCGTCCGTTACGCGCACCTCGGCACTGGCAACTACCACGCCGGCAACGCCAAGCTTTACACTGACTACAGCCTGCTGACCTCGGACGACGCGTTGTGCGAAGACGTCGGCAAACTGTTCAGCCAGTTGATCGGCATGGGCAAGACGCTGCGCATGAAAAAGCTGCTGCATGCGCCGTTCACCCTGAAGAAAGGCATGCTCGACATGATTGCCCGCGAAACCCAGTTCGCCCTCGAAGGCAAACCGGCGCACATCATTGCCAAGTTCAACTCGCTGACCGATCCGAAGATCATCCGCGCGCTGTACAAGGCCAGCCAGTCGGGCGTACGCATCGATCTGGTGGTGCGCGGCATGTGCTGCCTGCGTCCGGGCATCGCCGGGGTCTCGCACAACATTCACGTGCGCTCGATCATCGGTCGCTTCCTCGAACACACGCGGGTGTTCTATTTCCTCAATGGCGGCGATGAACAGATGTTCCTCTCCAGCGCCGACTGGATGGAGCGCAACCTCGATAAACGCGTGGAGACCTGCTTCCCGGTGGAGGGCAAGAAGTTGCTGACCCGGGTGAAGAAAGAGCTGGAGTTGTACCTGACCGACAACACCCACAGCTGGAGTCTGCAGTCGGACGGCCGCTACATCCGCAACACACCGACCGGCAACCAGAACCCGCGCAGTGCGCAGGCGACATTGCTCGAGCGGTTGGGCAGCCCGATTTTGCCGGTGAGCAGCTGACCCTCAGCCCAATAAAAAGGCGATCCCTCGGGATCGCCTTTTTTGTGCCTGGAATGCCCTGTAGCAGCTGTCGAGTGCAACGAGGCTGCGATCTTTTAATCTTGATCTTAAAAAATCAAAAGATCGCAGCCTCGTTGCACTCGACAGCTCCTACAGGGGAGATCAGTGAACGGTGAGGACAATCCCCACCCGCGCCAGCCACTCCGCCTCAAGCGCAAAATCCGCCTGGGTCAGCTGGTTTTCCTCGAGCCAGTTTTCGGGGAATTCCACGTCCAGGCTGTCGCCGTTGGCGTGCAGCGCCACCTGCGGCATCGCCTGGGTTCCGCGGATATGGTGAAACAGAATCGCGAACCGCAGCAGCACACACAGACGAATCAGCTTGATGCCGTCATCACCGAACTCGGCGAATTTGTCCTTGGGAATGTTTCGGCGGTGGCCGCGCACCAATAGCGCGAGCATCTGCTGGTCCTCGCGGGAAAAACCGGCAAGGTCCGAGTGCTCGATCAGGTAGGCACCGTGCTTGTGGTAGTGATAGTGAGCGATGTCGAGGCCGACTTCGTGCACTTTCGCCGCCCAGCCGAGCAGTTCGCGCCAGATGCCGTCGTCCAGCTCCCAGTCCACAGCGACCTGATCGAACGCGTGCAAGGCTTTGCGCTCGACCCGCGCTGCCTGTTCCAGATCAACGTGATAGCGCTCCATCAGCGACGTCAGGGTGCGCTCGCGTACGTCTTCGTGATGATGGCGACCGAGCAGATCATAGAGCACGCCTTCGCGCAGTGCGCCCTCGCAGTGATCCATGCGTTGCAGTTCGAGGGCGTCGAAGATTGCCTCAAGAATCGCCAGGCCCGCCGGGAAAATTGCCCGGCGATCAGGCTTGATGCCTTCGAAATCGATCTTGTCGGCGTCGCCCAGCTTGAACAGCTTGCGCTTGAGCCAGGCCAGGCCTTCGGCGTTGACTTCGCCGTTGCCATGGCCGCCAGCCTTAAGCGCCAGGCCGATGGCGCGGATGGTGCCCGAGGAGCCGATGGCTTCATCCCAGGTCAGGCGATGCAGGGCGTGCTCGATGCTCATGATCTCCAGTCGCGCTGCGGTATAAGCCTGGGCGTAGCGGGCCGGAGTGATCTTGCCGTCCTTGAAGTAGCGTTGGGTGAAACTCACGCAGCCCATTTGCAGGCTTTCGCGCAGCAACGGCTCGAAGCGCTGGCCGATGATGAATTCGGTACTGCCGCCGCCGATGTCGGCGACCAGACGTTTGCCCGGAGTGTCGGCGAGGGTGTGCGATACGCCGAGGTAAATCAGCCGCGCTTCTTCACGGCCGGAAATGACTTCGACGGTATGGCCGAGGATTTCCTCGGCGCGGCGGATGAACTCGCCACGGTTGCGTGCTTCGCGCAGGGCGTTGGTGCCGACGATGCGCACAGCGCCCAGTGGCATACCGTTGATCAGTTGGGCAAAGCGTTTGAGACAATCGAGGCCGCGCTGCATCGATTCCTCGTTGAGCTGACGCGCATCATCGATGCCAGCGGCCAGTTGGACTTTTTCGCCGAGGCGCTCAAGGATGCGGATTTCGCCATTCCGGGCCTTGGCCACGACCATATGAAAGCTGTTGGAGCCCAAGTCGATTGCGGCGATCAGGGACAGATTCTTGGCTTGGGATTGCGGCATGGTCTGGTGGTCTCGGTCGATAACCCCGACATCGTGCCACGATCAAACGCTGGCGCCAACGCGCATGGCGCAATGCCTTGATTCAGTGCATAACCTTGAGGCTGCGGCGCGGCCATTCGCGAGCAAGCTCGCTTCCACAGGTGAGCGCATTCCAATGTGGGAGCGAGCTTGCTCGCGAAGAGGGCATCACTGCCTCAGAAGATCTTCAGGCTGTCGCTTCCACCGTGCCAATAAAGTTCGCCAGCTCCGCCGTCTGCGGATTGGCAAACAGCACCTTCGGATCGCCCACCTCGTGCACCTTGCCATGGTGCATGAACACCAGTTTATCGCCGACTTCCCGGGCAAAGCGCATCTCGTGGGTGACCATGATCAGCGTCATGCCTTCACGGGCCAGTTGCCGCACGACGCTGAGCACTTCATTGACCAGCTCCGGGTCCAGCGCCGAGGTGATCTCATCGCACAGCAACACTTTCGGCGACATCGCCAATGCCCGGGCAATCGCCACGCGCTGCTGCTGGCCACCGGACAAGCGATCCGGGAAGGCATCGAATTTTTCCCCGAGCCCGACCCGCTCCAGCATTGCCCGCGCCAGCTCCGCCGCCTTGGCCTTGGGCACTTTCTGTACCACCTGCGGCGCGAGCATGACGTTCTCGCCGACCGTCAGGTGCGGGAACAGGTTGAACTGCTGAAAGACCATGCCGACTTTCTGCCGCAGGCTGCGCAGATCGGCGCGGGCGGCGTCGAGGTATTCGCCATCGACTTCGATCACGCCGTCGTTGATCGATTCCAGGCCATTGAGGGTGCGCAGCAGAGTCGATTTGCCCGAGCCGCTGCGGCCGATGATCGCTACCACCTGGCCTTCCTCGACGCTCAGGTCGATGCCTTTGAGTACATGGTGATCGCCATAGTATTTATGCAGGGCGGAAATTCTAAGCAGAGGCATGCAGTCTCCTTTCCAGGTAGCGCGCACTGAGGGACAAGGGGTAGCAGAGCAGGAAGTAGCCGAGGGCGACGAGACCGTAGACCATGAACGGTTCGAAGGTGGCATTGGCGAGCATGCCGCCGGTCTTGGTCAGTTCGGTGAAACCGATGATCGAGGTCACCGCCGTGCCTTTGACCACTTGCACCGAGAAGCCCACGGTCGGCGCTATGGCGATGCGCAACGCTTGCGGCAGGATCACGTAGCGCAGCTGTTCGAGCGGATTGAGTGCCAGACTCGACGAGGCTTCCCACTGACCATTCGGTATCGCCTCGACGCAGCCGCGCCAGATCTCTGCCAGATAAGCGCTGGTGAACAAGGTCAAAGCGATCGCGGCGGCCATCCACGGCGAGATTTCGAGTCCGGCCAGTGCGACGCCGAAGAACACCAGAAACAGCTGCATCAATAATGGTGTGCCTTGAAACAACTCGATCCAGGTGCGGGCGATGCTGCTTGGCAACGTATTTTTCGAAATGCGCAGCACCAGAATCAGCAGGCCAACGAGACCGCCGCCAATGAACGCCACCAGCGACAGCGCCAGCGTCCACTGCAGACCCGTGAGCAGGTTGCGCAGGATGTCCCAGAAGGTGAAATCGCTCATTGGCTGCTCCTTGCAATGAACCGGCGGCCAAACCAATTGAGCAACTGACGGATCAGCAGCGCCATGCACAGGTAGATCAGCGTGGTCAGCGCGTAGGTTTCAAAGGCGCGGAAGTTGCGCGACTGAATGAAGTTGGCGGCGAAGCTCAATTCTTCCGTGGCGATCTGCGAACACACTGCCGAACCGAGCATGACGATGATGATCTGGCTGCTCAGCGCCGGCCAGACCTTGCCCAGCGCGGGCAGCAGCACGACGTGGCGGAACGCTTCGAAACGCGTCATCGCCAGTGCCGCAGCCGCTTCCAGTTGCCCGCGTGCAATTGCCTGGATGCCGGCGCGAATGATCTCGGTCGAATAGGCGCCAAGGTTGATCACCATCGCCAGCACCGCCGCCTGCCACTCGGAAATCTGCACGCCCAGCGACGGCAGGCCGAAGAAGATGAAGAACAGTTGCACCAGAAACGGCGTGTTGCGGATCAACTCGACGTAGACGCCGAAGATCGCCGAGAACGGACGGATGTGCCACGCCCGCACCAACGCCCCGACAATGCCCACGCCCACTCCGAGCAGAGCGCCGATGGCAGTCAGCTCAAGGGTGAACAGCGCGCCGCGCAACAGCACGTCGGTGTTTTCCACCACCGGCAGGAAATCGAACTGATAAGCCATGAAAGTCTCCCGCGCAGTCGATCAGAGGTCGGCCGGCAGCGGCTCTTTCAGCCAGGTCTGCGAATTCTTTTCCAGCGCACCGTCAGCCTTGGCCGTAGTCAGGATGTCGTTGACCCTGGCCAGCAAGGCCGCTTCGTTCTTGTTCACACCCACGTAGACCGGAGAATCCTTGAGCTTCACTTTCAGCGCCGGCACGCGCTTCGGGTTCTTCTCGCTGATCGCCACCATCACCACATTGCCGCTGGCAATCAGATCGACCTGCCCCGCGAGGTAAGCGGCGATGGTCGAGTTGTTGTCCTCGAAGCGCTTGATGGTTGCGCCTTCGGGGGCGACCTTGCTCAATTCGATGTCTTCGATGGCGCCACGGGTGACGCTGATGGTCTTGCCCTTGAGGTCGTCGAGACTGCTGATGGCGGCGTCTGGCGGGCCGAACACGGCAAGGTAGAACGGCGCGTAGGCGCGGGAGAAATCGATGACTTTCTCGCGCTCGGCGTTTTTGCCGAGGCTGGAAATCACCAGATCGACCTTGCCGGTGGTGAGGAACGGGATACGGTTGGTGCTGTTAACCGGAGTCAGCTCGAGTTTGACCTTGAGCTGGTCTGCGAGCAGTTTCGCCGTGTCGATATCCAGTCCACGGGGTTTCATGTCCGGGCCGACCGAGCCGAATGGCGGGAAGTCCTGGGGCACGGCGACTTTCAGCGTGCCGCGTTTGACCACATCATCCAGACCGTCGGCGTGTGCGGGAGTCTGGCACAGCAGCAGGCCGGCAAACAGGGAAGCGAGGAGGGCGCTGTAACGCTGGGTCATGGACAATCTCCGGATCGGCGGGAAGTGATAACTGCGATCGGACAGAGCACGGGCCGTGCCAAGAGCCGGAATCCGTCTCGGCAGGCCGCGGTATCAGCGGCTTCGTTCGGTCTTACTGGTCTGAACAGTCAACCCGCTTTTCGCACTGCGATGGCGCATCGGTCACGCGCGCCGAACCCCGCTGGGGCACGACTTGCCGGACTCGGAGAATAGCTTTACAACTAGCCGCACCCTGGCCCTGACGCGTCCGCTCACCATGAATTCGATCTCCCGCGCCGTACCCGAAGTGGCGCTGCAAGCGATCCGCAAACTGATCACCGAACAGGGCTTCGGCGCCGGCGATGCCTTGCCTTCGCAACGGGATCTGGCACTGCAACTGGGCGTCAGTCGGGCATCGTTGCGTGAAGCGCTGTCGTCGCTGAGCGCATTGGGCGTGGTCAGCATTCAGCCGGGCAAGGGCGTGTTCGTGCAGGCGCCGGTCGAGCTGCCACATGGCGAAGCGCCGGGTTGGCCGTTTGCGGCGCAAGCGTCGCCGCTGGACATCTTCCAGTTGCGCTATGCACTGGAGGGCTTTGCCGCCGGCCTTGCAGCAACCACGTTGAGTACTTTTGATCTGGACGCTCTGGAGGACAATGTCGCGGCGATGCGCGAGCAATTGCGCGGCGGCGACTTCGAAGCGGCGGCGAAACTCGACTTTGAATTCCATCGGCGCATTCTGCTGGCCAGCGGCAATCAGGCGATGCTGAGCATCCTCACCGCCAGCGCCGAAATCTTCCTCGAAAGCCAGAAACTACCGTTCATCCGCGCCGAGCGCGCCATGGAAACCTGGCAGGAACACCGCAAGATTCTCCGCGCACTGGCGCGCCGCGCATCGGGTGCTGCGCAGAAAGCCATGCAGGAACACGTGCGCAACGCGGCCCTGCGCACCGGTATCGCCTTCATTGCTCCCGCTACGGCTTGACTTGCGCCATACCCAAACTCATCAAGGGCCATAGCAACACTCAATCATCTGCGGCTTCCTGAACAAGGGAAGGGCGGCTATGATGGGCCACGTTTTTTTGCTTACAACCTGGAGAATTCCATGAGCAGCGATCTGATCAAACACGTTAGCGACGCTAGCTTCGAAGCCGACGTACTCAAGGCCGAAGGCGCTGTCCTGGTCGACTACTGGGCTGAATGGTGCGGCCCTTGCAAAATGATCGCACCGGTTCTGGACGAGATTGCCGAGACCTACAAAGGCAAGCTGACCGTCGCCAAACTGAACATCGACGAAAACCAGGAAACCCCGGCCAAGCATGGCGTGCGTGGTATCCCTACGCTGATGCTGTTCAAGAACGGCAACGTTGAAGCGACCAAGGTCGGCGCACTGTCGAAGTCGCAACTGGCGGCTTTCCTCGACGCCAACATCTGAGCGTCGCAGTAAAACGCTGAAAAAAAGCCCCGCAATTCGCGGGGCTTTTTGCGTATTCAGGGCTAGACGCTCCGAAACTCAGGTGGTACATTCGGCCCCGCACTGGTTTCTCCAATGCCCCCTGCTAGCCGTCGCCGACGCACTCCTTTTCGAATTAGTTCGCGATCCTGTCGCCTTCTCCGCGGCGCGGCCTCATTAAGCCAAAAGCTTAATTTCCCCCCTCCATAAATGATTACGTCATTCCTATATGAATCTGACTGAACTCAAGCAAAAGCCGATTACCGAACTGCTCGAATTGGCCGAACAGATGGGCATAGAAAATATGGCCCGTTCGCGCAAGCAGGACGTGATTTTCTCCCTGCTCAAAAAGCACGCGAAAAGCGGCGAGGAAATCTCCGGTGATGGCGTGCTGGAGATTCTCCAGGACGGCTTCGGCTTCCTGCGCTCCGCAGACGCTTCCTACCTCGCCGGCCCTGACGACATCTATGTCTCGCCGAGCCAGATCCGCCGCTTCAACTTGCGCACCGGTGACACCATCGTTGGCAAGATTCGCCCTCCAAAGGAAGGCGAGCGGTATTTCGCCCTGCTCAAGGTCGACACGATCAACTTCGATCGTCCGGAGAACGCGAAAAACAAGATTCTCTTCGAGAACCTGACTCCGCTGTTCCCCACCGTGCGTATGAAGATGGAAGCCGGTAACGGTTCCACCGAAGACCTGACCGGTCGCGTGATTGACTTGTGCGCGCCGATCGGCAAAGGCCAGCGTGGTCTGATCGTGGCACCGCCAAAAGCCGGTAAAACGATCATGCTGCAGAACATCGCAGCGAACATCGCCCGTAACAACCCTGAAGTTCACCTGATCGTACTGCTGATCGACGAGCGTCCGGAAGAAGTGACCGAAATGCAGCGCACCGTGCGCGGCGAAGTGGTGGCCTCGACCTTCGACGAGCCGCCGACCCGTCACGTGCAGGTCGCCGAAATGGTGATCGAGAAGGCCAAGCGCCTGGTCGAACACAAGAAAGACGTGGTAATCCTGCTCGACTCCATTACCCGTCTGGCCCGTGCCTACAACACCGTGATCCCGAGCTCCGGCAAGGTCCTGACCGGTGGTGTCGATGCCCACGCCCTGGAGAAACCGAAGCGTTTCTTCGGTGCCGCGCGCAACATCGAAGAAGGCGGCTCGCTGACCATTATCGCCACCGCGCTGGTTGAAACCGGCTCGAAGATGGACGAAGTGATCTACGAAGAGTTCAAGGGTACCGGCAACATGGAGCTGCCTCTGGATCGCAAGATCGCCGAGAAGCGTGTGTTCCCGGCCATCAACATCAACCGTTCCGGCACCCGTCGCGAAGAGTTGCTGACTGCCGACGACGAACTGCAGCGCATGTGGATCCTGCGCAAGCTGCTGCACCCGATGGACGAAGTCGCTGCCATCGAGTTCCTCGTCGACAAGCTGAAAACGACCAAGACCAACGACGAGTTCTTCTTGTCGATGAAGCGCAAGTAATATTTTGCGCTGTAAAAAAGGCGTCCCGCGAGGGGCGCTTTTTTTTGCCCGCGATTATTTGTATCTGGATTGAAGTTTGCGCGGCTGCTAACGTCGCGCCTTCAAGGGATTCTGTATCCAGAACAGGTAAGGTTTTTCATGCACACGTTTGGCAATCGCCGTGATATCGACGGTTTACGCGCGCTCGCGGTTCTTCCCGTCGTGCTGTTTCATTTCGGATTCAATACGTTCAGCGGCGGCTTTGTCGGCGTGGATGTTTTCTTCGTCATCTCCGGGTTTCTGATCACCTCGATCCTGTTTCGCGAAATCAGCGCCCAGCGCTTCAGTTTTCTCGATTTCTGGGGCCGCCGCGCCCGGCGCATCCTGCCGGCATTGACACTGGTCGTGGTGGTCACCCTTGCGCTGGGCTGGCTGTTGCTGACCGCCAAGGATCTGTCCGATCTGGGGCGGACTATTCGTTACCAGTCACTGTTCATTTCCAACATCCTGTTCATGCGCGAAGACGGCTACTTCGAGCCGGCGTCGGACCTGAAGCCGTTGCTGCATACCTGGTCTCTGGCCGTGGAAGAGCAGTACTACATCTTCTTCCCGCTGATGATGGTGTTGTTGATGCGTTATGTCCGGCATTGGCGCTGGATGCTGTTCGCCGTTCTGCTGGTGTCGTTCGGGCTGAACATCGTCTACATCGAACGGCGGCCGGAGTTCGCTTTCTTCTCTCTGCCGACCCGCGCCTGGGAATTGCTCTGCGGCGCCATGCTCGCGGTGTTGCCGGCGGCCAGACATGCGCCGCGGCTCTGGGTTCGGCAGACGGTCGGTCTGGGCGGACTGGCGGCGGTGCTGCTGGCGGTGTTCACCTTTGACAAGTCCACAGTGTTTCCCGGTTGGGCGGCCCTGCTGCCGGTACTGGGTACCACGGCACTGATCTGGTCGGGCGCACGCGGCCCGACCGTGGCTGGTCAATTGCTAAGCCTGCGGCCGATGGTATGGATCGGCCTGTTGTCCTACTCGCTGTACCTGTGGCACTGGCCGATCTACGTGTATGCCAACGCCATTTCCATCGACGGCATCCAGCCTCTTGAAGCGCTTGGCTGGATTGCTCTGGCGGTCGCCCTGGCGTGGCTGAGTCTGCGCTTGGTCGAATTGCCGTTTCGCGAGAAGCGCGTGTTCGCCAGTCGTAACTCTGTGCTGGTGGGCGGCCTGGTGTCGATCGCCGTTCTGGCGGTGGTCGGTTCGGCCATCCGTTCGGCGGACGGTGTGCCCGAGCGCCTGAGCGGCAAGGCTCTGGAATATGCCCAGTCTCAGGAATGGAACGCCGGGCAGATGCAATGCATGCACATGAGCAAGGACAAGACCCTGGACAAGGCGTGTCGCGTGGGCGGCGATCAGAAAATTGCGCCGACGAAAATGTTCTGGGGCGACAGCCATACCGCTGCGCTGCTGCCCGCCATCGAAGGCAATAGCCAGCGTGACGGCCAGCCGGTCTGGCTGTACAGCCTGACCGGATGCCCACCGATCATCGACGACGCCCTGCGCGCGCAGTGCAAGCAATTCAACCAGCGCAATATGCAATTGGTCCGCGATCTGGGCATCAAGGATGTGGTCCTGGCGGCAAACTGGAGCCTGTACGTCTACGGGCGTGAGGACGGGGACGGCGACAAGCAGTTCCTGCTCGACCCTTCACGCGATGTTGCGCAATCGGAGAAGCGCATGGCAGCGGCGATCAAGGCTCAGGTCAGCGAATTGCGCGAGGCCGGCGTGCGGGTCTGGCTATTCAAGGAAGTGCCGCTGCAGCACAAGAGTTACATCAGCCGTTTGACCAGTCTGGCGCGTATTGGCCGCTCGGCCGAAGGATTGGGGCGCCCGCTCAGTGAGCATCTGGCTCGCCAGCAGTTTTTCACTGAACTGTTCAGTTCGATGAATGCTGCCGATCCCGGCGTGCACGTCATCGACCCGACGCCGCTGATGTGCAAGGACGGTCTGTGCATGATCGATGTCGACGGCCATTCGCAGTACAAGGACGCCGACCATCTTTCCGACGCCGGCAGCGCCAGACTCAGTCCGCTGTTTGCGCCGATGCTGCTGGGTGCGAGCCACAATTGAGCGATGCCGGGCACTGACGGGCTGCTGTTTGCCCGTCAGAGCAGGTAGGATGTACGCCTATTTTGAGGGTGCCATCGTCAATGAAATTCAAGGATCTTCGGGATTTCGTGCAGCAGCTTGAGCAGCGCGGAGAGTTGAAACGCATCCAGATTCCCGTCTCGCCGGTGCTGGAGATGACTGAGGTGTGCGACCGCACGTTGCGGGCCAAAGGCCCGGCGCTGCTGTTCGAAAAACCCACCGGTTACGACATCCCGGTGCTCGGCAACCTGTTCGGCACCCCCGAGCGCGTGGCCATGGGCATGGGCGCCGAGTCGGTCAGCGAGCTGCGAGAAATCGGTAAGCTCCTGGCCTTCCTCAAGGAACCGGAGCCGCCGAAGGGCTTGAAGGACGCGTGGTCGAAACTGCCGATCTTTCGCAAGATCATCTCGATGGCGCCCAAAGTCGTCAAAGACGCGGTGTGTCAGGAAGTGGTCATCGAAGGCGATGACGTCGATCTGGCGATGCTGCCGGTGCAGACCTGCTGGCCCGGCGACGTCGGCCCGTTGATCACCTGGGGCCTGACCGTCACCAAGGGCCCGAACAAGGAACGCCAGAACCTCGGCATCTACCGTCAGCAAGTGATCGGCCGCAACAAGGTGATCATGCGCTGGCTCAGCCACCGCGGGGGCGCCCTCGATTTTCGCGAGTGGTGCGAGAAGCATCCGGGCCAGCCATTCCCGGTTTCGGTGGCCCTGGGCGCCGATCCGGCGACGATTCTCGGCGCAGTCACCCCGGTGCCGGACAGCCTGTCCGAATACGCTTTTGCCGGTCTGTTGCGGGGTAACCGCACCGAACTGGTCAAATGCCGTGGCAACGACCTGCAGGTGCCGGCCACTGCCGAGATCATCCTCGAAGGTGTCATCCATCCGGGCGAGATGGCCGACGAAGGCCCATATGGCGACCACACCGGTTACTACAACGAAGTCGACAGCTTCCCGGTGTTCACCGTCGAGCGCATCACCCACCGGATCAAACCGATCTATCACAGCACCTATACCGGCCGGCCGCCGGATGAGCCGGCAATTCTCGGCGTGGCGCTGAACGAAGTATTCGTGCCGATCCTGCAGAAGCAATTCCCGGAGATCACCGACTTCTACCTGCCGCCCGAAGGCTGCTCGTACCGCATGGCCGTGGTGACGATGAAGAAGTCGTATCCGGGGCATGCCAAGCGCGTGATGCTCGGCGTCTGGTCGTTTTTGCGACAGTTCATGTACACCAAGTTCGTTATCGTCACTGACGACGATATCAACGCCCGCGACTGGAACGACGTGATCTGGGCCATCACCACGCGCATGGACCCCAAACGCGACACGGTGATGATCGACAACACGCCGATCGACTATCTGGATTTCGCCTCGCCGATCTCCGGCCTGGGTTCGAAAATGGGCCTGGATGCCACCCACAAGTGGCCGGGCGAAACCACTCGCGAGTGGGGGCGCGTGATCGTCAAGGACGACGCCGTCACCCAGCGGATCGATGCCATCTGGAATCAGTTAGGAATAGATTGATGCGTGTAACCCTGCAGCCTTCCGGAGCCGTGCTCGAGATCCACCCCGGTGAGCGGATTCTCGACGGTGCGCGGCGCCTGGGCTATGACTGCCCGCAAAGCTGCCGCAATGGCAACTGCCATGTGTGTGCAGCGCTGCTGGTCGAAGGCCGCGTCGAACAGGCCGGAAAAGTCCACGACCACGGCGAGTTGTACACCTGCATCGCCGAGCCGCTGGAAGACTGCGTGCTGTTGTGGGATGGCGTGCTGGCGCGGGGCGAGCTGCCGGTGCGCAGTCTGTCGTGTCAGGTCATCGAATGCCGCGAGGTGGGCGGCGACACCTGGCGCGTGCGTCTGCGTGCACCGGCGGGCAAGCCGCCGCGTTATCACGCCGGGCAGTATTTGATGATCGAGCGCGAGAGCGGCGAGAAATCAGCGTTTTCCATGGCCTCGGCGCCGCATGGCGGGCGTGATCTGGAAATCCATGTGCTGGCGCGCGAAGCCAGTGCGTTGAGCCTGATCGAGCAACTGCAACGCAACCCGATGGTGCGCGTGGACCTGCCGTTCGGCGATACGCATTTGGCCGAACTGCCCGACGGCCCGCTGGTGTTGATCGCCGCCGGTACCGGCATGGGTCAGATTCACAGCCTGATCGAACATTGCCGCGCAGAAGGTTTCAGGCATCCGGTGCATCTGTACTGGGGCGTGCGCCGCCCGGAAGATTTCTATCAGATCGAGCACTGGAACCAATGGCTGAAGCTGTCCAATCTGTTTCTGCACAAGGTCGTCAGCAATCAGTGCGGCTGGGAAGGGCGCTGCGGTATGTTGCACGAGGCGGTCTGCGAGGATTTCCCGGACCTGAAGCCGCTGCACGTTTATGCGAGCGGTTCGCCGGCGATGGTGTATGGCACGCTGGACGCGCTGGTCGAGGCGGGCATGGATGCGCATCAAATGCGCGCCGACGTGTTCGCGTATGCTCCGCGCGGCTGATACTTATAACTTGGTATATAGCCGATCGGTATTTATGTAATTGCGTAAATACCGCTAGGTTATATATCAATCGGGGCAATTAATCACCGCCAGTGGCATGGCACTTAATTTGCCTCGAAACATATGTGCCTTATTGTTACAGCGGTGCGTTCTATTAAGTAATTCTTCACCCGCGGGGAGCTGAACGCTATTCGCCATGAGCGCCATTGAAAACGCAATTCTGAATCTGGCTTACCCTCCGCGGCTCGATCTTGGGCCGCAGCTGACGCACGAACAACTTCTCGCTTCCATGCAATCAACCATGGCGCGCCACAAGGGCGGGCCGGTATGGCTGTTCGCGTATGGTTCGCTGATCTGGCGCCCGGAATGCACGGCGGTGGAGCGCAAGCGCGGTCGCGTGCATGGCTACCATCGCGGCTTGTACCTGTGGTCCCACGAACACCGGGGTACGCCGGAAATGCCCGGTCTGGTCTTCGGTCTGGATCGTGGCGGTTCATGCAGTGGCTTTGCCTACCGCTTGCCGGAAGACAATCTCGATACCGCACTGTATGCGCTCTGGAAACGCGAGATGCCTTTCCCCTCCTATCGCCCGCACTGGCTCAACTGCCGGCTCGAAGATGGCACCCAGGTACAGGCCTTGGGATTTGTTCTGGAGCGGCACCTGCCGAGCTATGCCGGCAATCTGCCGGATCATGTGCTCAGCCAGGTGTTCGCCAGCGCCAGCGGGCGTTATGGCACCACTCGCGATTATGTCGAGCAGACCGCGCACGCCCTGCGCAGCCACGCCATGCCAGACCGGAATCTGGAGGCGCGGCTCAAGCGCTGTAAATCACACAGCGATCAGGCGACCGCTTCACGGCTCTGACTGGCCACCTGCTTGTGCCATAGCGTCGGCGCCAGGAAGGCCATCGCCAGCAGGCAAGCGCCCACCAGCAGGACGAAGCCGCCATCCCAACCGAAATGGTCAACGGTGTAGCCCATCGCCGCACTGGCCGCGACCGAACCACCCAGATAACCAAACAGACCGGTGAAGCCCGCTGCGGTGCCGGCGGCTTTCTTCGGCGCCAGTTCCAGTGCCTGTAAGCCGATCAGCATGACCGGACCGTAGATCAGGAAGCCGATCGACAGCAGGGCGATCATGTCGACCATTGGATTGCCGGCCGGATTCAGCCAGTAAACCAGAGTCGCGACCGTCACCAGAGCCATGAACACCATGCCGGTCAGGCCACGGTTGCCACGGAAGATCTTGTCCGACATCCAGCCGCACAGCAGCGTGCCGGGGATACCCGCCCACTCGTAGAAGAAATAGGCCCACGAGGTTTTGTCCACGGTGAAACCCTTGGCTTCCTTCAGGTAGGTCGGCGCCCAGTCCAGCACGCCGTAGCGCAGCAGGTAGACGAAGACGTTGGCCATGGCGATGTACCAGAGCATTTTGTTGCGCAGCACATATTTAACGAAGATTTCCTTGGCGCTGAATTCGTCTTCATGGCTGGCATCGTAGCCTTCCGGGTAATCGTTCTTGTACTGCTCGATCGGCGGCAGGCCGACCGATTGCGGGGTGTCACGCATGGTGATGAACGCGAACACCGCCACGCCCAAGGCTACCGCGGCCGGAACATAAAATGCTGCGTGCCAGTCGTTGAACAGGCCCATGCCGATCAGGAACAGCGGCCCGATCAGACCGCCACCGACGTTGTGCGCTACGTTCCACACTGAAACCACGCCGCCGCGTTCCTTCTGCGACCACCAGTGCACCATCGTCCGCCCGCTTGGCGGCCAGCCCATGCCCTGGGCCCAGCCGTTGATGAACAGCAGGATGAACATCATCGTCACGCTGGACGTCGCCCACGGCGCGAAACCGAAAATGAACATCACTCCCGCCGAGACCAGCAGGCCGAACGGCAGGAAAAAGCGCGGGTTGGAACGGTCGGACACCAGGCCCATGAGGAATTTCGACAAACCGTAAGCGATGGCAATCGCCGACATGGCCAGGCCGAGGTCGCCACGGCTGTAGCCTTCATCGATCAGGTACGGCATGGCCAGGGAAAAGTTTTTGCGCAGCAGGTAATAACCCGCGTAGCCGATAAAGATACCGGCGAAGATCTGCCAGCGCAGGCGTCGGTAGGTGCTGTCTATTTTTTCTTCAGGCAATGGAGCCTGATGTGCGGCAGGACGAAAGAAAGCAAACATTCAAGAGCTCCAGTTTTCTTGTTTTGACTGCGGATGCGAATGTTACAGTTTCGTTACCGAAAATAGCACCGGTTCACGTCGGCTAAACAGCGGAAATTTGGGCAGTCGGGCGTTCCTTTATGAACATGTCGCTCAGACATAAGAAGAGGGCGTTGTGGGAATAGTTACCCAGGCGGGTTTCTGCGGTTTTTCGGATTGAATGCGGGACGGGCGTCGGGAAACGTCCTGCGCTGAAACAGGACGCCCTACAGCTGATGGATCTGAGGATTAAAGCGATTCGGGTCATCGACCCGGATCGCTGTGTGGTTTTCAACGCACCTGAACGACTACCTTGCCCACAGCCTTGCGCTGGCCAAGATCATCGATCGCCTGCGCGGCGTTGCTCAGCGGATACACCTGCGACACCAGTGGCTTGAGCTTGCCTTCGGCAAACCAGCCGAACAGTTGCGCAAAGTTCGCCGCGTTGTCCTGTGGCTGACGCTGGGCGAAGGAGCCCCAGAACACCCCAAGCACCGCTGCGCCTTTGAGCAGGGCGAGGTTGACCGGCAACTCCGGAATGCGTCCGCTGGCGAAGCCGACCACGAGCAGGCGGCCGTTCCAGGCGATGGCGCGGATGGCCTGGTCGAACAGGTCGCCGCCAACCGGGTCGTAAATCACGTCGGCGCCCTGACCATCGGTCAGGCGCTTGATTTCGTCCTTGAGACTGGTCTCGCTGTAGTTGATCAACTCATCGGCGCCGGCAGTCTTGGCCACTGCGAGTTTTTCAGCGCTGCTGGCGGCGGCAATCACACGAGCGCCCATGGCTTTGCCGATCTCCACGGCAGCGAGGCCCACGCCCCCTGAGGCGCCAAGAACCAGCAGGGTTTCGCCCGGTTGCAGGTTGGCGCGCTGCTTGAGCGCGTGCATCGAAGTGCCGTAAGTCATGCTGAAAGCGGCGGCGATGTTGAAGTCCATCGACGGCGGAATCGGCAGCACGTTATAGCCCGGCACCGCGACCTGCTCGGCAAAACTGCCCCAGCCGGTCAAGGCCATGACCCGGTCGCCGACCTTGAGATGGCTGACCTTTTCCCCGACCGCGCAGACCACGCCGGCCGCTTCACCGCCCGGGGAGAACGGGAAGGGCGGCTTGAACTGATACTTGCCCTCGATGATCAGCGTGTCCGGAAAGTTGACCCCGGCGGCGTGCACGTCCAGCAGGATTTCGTTCTTCTTGGCGACAGGACTGGCGACGTCTTCCAGCACCAGCGATTCGGCAGGGCCGAAGGCTTTGCACAGCACGGCTTTCATCAGGGCTATTCCTTTGGGAGTGATGGCCGATAAGTGTAGGTGTGAGAATCAACGGGTCAACGAGCATGCCCGACCCTGATAGCCAGCCATAAGCTTGTGCTTGCGCGGCGGGTCGTTATGCTAGGCCGCAAACCGGATAAGGAGCGAATTGTGAAAGCGTGGATCATGTTGTTGCTGGCCCTGTCTCTGCCTGTGGCAGCCTCGGCCGAAGAAGCCAAAGAAGGCGAGGCGCCGAAGGTCAATTACATCACCCTGAGCCCACCGTTTGTCGGCAATTACGGTCTCGACGGCACGCCGAAGCTGAAGGTCTACAAGGCCGACGTGGCCCTGCGCGTGACCGGCGAAGAAGCGACCAAACTGGTCAAGGCCAACGAGCCGCTGATCCGCAATCAACTGGTGGCGCTGTTTACCCAGCAGAGCACCGAGGCGATGGGCAGCATCGAAGGCAAGGAAAAACTGCGTCAGGAAGCCTTGAAGCAGACCCAGCAAGTGATGAATGACGAGACCGGCAAGCCGGTGGTCGAGGATCTGTTGTTCAACAACCTGATCATTCAGTAAGTCAAAAGATCGCAGCCTTCGGCAGCTCCTACAGCGAACCGCATTCCAATGTAGGAGCTGCCGAAGGCTGCGATCTTTCTGCGCGTCAGCGCAGGGCAAGCACCGCCGCCCACTGCTCAGCCGTCACCGGCATCACCGACAACCGCGACCCTTTCTGCACCAATGGCATTTCGGCCAACGCGGTCTGCTGCTTCAGATAATCAAGCCTCAACACCTGAGCGAACGTCTCGACATGTTCGACATCAATCGCGCTCCAGGCATTTTTCTGCGCCGTGGCCTTTGGATCGAAGTAATGACTGTCCGCCTCCAGCGCCGTCGGATCCGGATACGCCGCTGCAATTATTTTGCCGATTCCGGCGATGCCCGGCTCGGGGCAGCTGGAATGGTAGAAAAAGAACTCGTCACCCACCGCCATCGCCCGCAGGAAGTTGCGCGCCTGATAGTTGCGAACCCCATCCCAGCGCGCCTTGCCGAGCTTTTCCAGACCCTTGATCGAAAGTTCGTCGGGCTCTGATTTCATCAGCCAATAGGCCATGTCGTATGCTCCTGAAACGGTCATTGGGCAGGTTGTCGGGCAATTTTATGACAAACCGACAGTCGGTTGACGTCAGCATTTGCGCACGGGTTCACGTTGCCGCAAAATGCCGGCCTTTAAAGCTTGACGCTGCTGCACGGCCTACGAACGGAAACCGCTGCTGTCATCGTGATGATATGCCTTGAGGGGGGCAATCGATGAAACGCAAACCGGATTTGCTATGGACTTTGGTAATTTTGTTTGGCCTGGGCGTGGTGACCACCGGTTACGCGCAAAGCCTGTGGGCCAACAAGGCCGACGCGCCGATTGAAGTGGCGCAACAGGTGCAACAGTCGACTGCTTTCAAACGCTGAACCTGTCTCTGCGACGCCGCTGTACTGTGCGGCGTCTACTCTGCGAAATACCACGCCTTGTCGGTGACCGTGCCTTGTAACGGTACATCCCAGCTCGCCTGGGCCAGACGCTCGACCTTCTGACATTCATGAGCCAGACCCAGCAGCGTCGGCTTGCGCCAGGTTTTGCGGCGCGCCAGATAGGCGAGGCTGCGATCATAGAAACCACCGCCCATCCCCAAGCGCCCGCCGACATCGTCAAACCCCACCAGCGGCAACAGCACCAGATCCAGCGCCCAGACCTTGCGTTGCCGAGCCAGATTGGCACATGGCTCGAGGATGCGGAAACGATTGGGACTGAGCTTTTCGCCGGGACGAATCCGCTGGAAGACCATTTTGGTTCGCGGCCAGGCGCTGAGCACCGGCAGATACGTCGCCTTGCCGCGCCGCTGGGCTTCGCGAAGCAGCAGGCGCGGATCGATTTCACCGTCGGTGGGCAAATACAGAGAGATATGTTTCGCCCGGCGAAAATGCGGGTCTTGGGCCAATTGCCGGAACAGGCCTTTGGCAGCCTGACGTTGTTCGCCCGGCGTCAGCGCGCGGCGCGCCTTGCGCAGCAGGCGGCGGAGTTGCGGGCGGGGCAGCAGGGCGGGTTCAGTCATGGTTCGGCTTCGGCAGGTGGATGCAAAAACGTACGCATAAAAAATCCGATGTCGGCATAAACCGACATCGGATTCGAATCAGGCTCCCCGGATGAACCGCTGTCAACTCAGCCCTTGAACCCGAAAGTTCAAGGTGGAAGAAGCAGTAGACTTTAAGGCTTTCCGTCTAGCGGACATGCACACCAGCCCAACGTGCAACTTCCAGGGTAGTGCGAATCGGCTCCGGGACATCGTCAACTGGCAAGCACCCCAGGGAGTGCCGCGAGTATACCTCAAGCTGCCAGTCGAATCAGCCCTTGACGGTGTTCTGGTCGTCGGCCAGGACCAGATCGACACGATCGAGCAAGTCGCGCACCTGTTCGCGGGTCGAACCGCTGGCCTGTACGTCCGGGCGCTCTTCTTTGTGCAACAGGTCGTGGGTGATGTTCAGAGCGGCCATCACGGCAATGCGGTCGGCACCGATGACTTTGCCGCTGCTGCGGATCTCGCGCATCTTGCCGTCCAGGTAGCGGGCGGCGCTGACCAGATTGCTGCGTTCTTCCGGCGGGCAGATGATCGAATACTCTTTGTCGAGGATCTGCACGGTAACGCTATTGCTTGAACTCATGAGTCTTGCTCCAGGGCCTTGAGGCGCGAAATCATCGATTCGACCTTACGCCGGGCGATTTCGTTTTTTTCAATGAGGTGAGCGCGTTCCTCGCGCCAGGTCTTTTCCTGAGCTAGTAAGAGTGCATTTTGACTCTTTAGTTGCTCGACTCGGCCAATCAGCAGTTCGAGTCTGGCCATCAGCGCTTGCAGGTCGGTGTCTTCCATTGGGTTCACGTGTTCGTCTGATGGGTGATAGCTGGCGGACAGCCTTTAATGGTCTTGGCGGGTCTGTCGATGTAGGATACAAGGCCTTCATTCTAGACATAGCGCCGTCTGGCGCCTAGCTGCCCATGACCATTGCCAATTCCCCGTATCAAGCCTTTGCCACCCTGCTGACTGCCAGCGGCCACAACGTCTCGCCTGCCGAACTGCACGGCCTGCTGCTCGGACGCAGTTGCGCCGGTGCCGGCTTCAATGCCGAAGAGTGGCTGATCGATGCCGCCGAACTGCTCGAAGGCGATATCCAGGACAATGTCCGCAACGCCTTGATCGGCCTGCAGGAGATGGTCAAAGGCGAGCTGACCGGTGACGACGTCACCGTCGTCCTGCTGCTGCCAACTGACGATGCGCCGCTGGCCGACCGCGCCGCTGCCTTGGGCCAGTGGTGTCAGGGCTTCCTCAGCGGTTTCGGCCTTAACTGCCGCGACAGCAGCATGCTCAGCACCGAAGCCACCGAAGTGCTGCAGGATCTGACGGCGATATCCCAGGTGCAGGATGCGCTGGAAGAGTCCGAGGACGGCGAATCCGATTACATGGAAGTCATGGAGTATCTGCGCGTCGCGCCGTTGCTGCTGTTCTCGGAAACCAAGAAAGCCGACGTGCCGCCCGCCGCCAGGCCGTCGCTGCATTAATCGCGTGCCAGGGAAAGCCATCTGCCCATGACCCATATCCCGAAAGCGGAATACAGCCGTCGCCGCAAGGCCCTGATGGCGCAGATGGAACCCAACAGCATCGCAATCCTGCCCGCCGCCGCGGTCGCCATCCGCAACCGCGACGTCGAGCACGTCTACCGTCAGGACAGCGACTTCCAGTACCTCAGCGGTTTCCCCGAACCACAAGCCGTCATCGTTTTGATGCCCGGGCGCGAGCACGGCGAATACGTGCTGTTCTGCCGTGAACGCAACGCCGAGCGTGAGTTATGGGATGGCCTGCGCGCAGGGCAAGAAGGCGCGATTCGCGATTATGGCGCCGACGATGCCTTCCCGATTACCGACATCGACGACATCCTCCCCGGTCTGATCGAAGGCCGCGACCGGGTGTATTCGGCGATGGGCAGCAACCCGGAGTTCGATCGGCACCTGATGGAGTGGATCAACGTCATCCGCTCCAAGGCCCACCTCGGTGCGCAGCCGCCGAATGAGTTCGTTGCCCTGGATCATCTGCTGCACGACATGCGCCTGTATAAATCGGCGGCAGAAGTGAAAGTGATGCGCGAGGCCGCGCGGATCTCGGCGCAGGCGCATATCCGCGCAATGCAGGCCAGTCGTCCGGGGCTTTATGAGTACAGCCTCGAAGCCGAACTCGATTACGAATTCCGCAAGGGCGGGGCGAAGATGCCGGCCTACGGTTCGATCGTCGCCGCCGGACGCAACAGCTGCATCCTGCATTACCAGCAGAATGACGCGCTGCTCAAGGATGGCGATCTGGTCTTGATCGACGCCGGTTGCGAGATCGACTGCTATGCCAGTGACATCACCCGTACCTGGCCGGTCAACGGCAAGTTTTCGCCGGAGCAGAAGGCGATTTACGAGTTGGTGCTGGCTTCGCAAGAAGCGGCGTTTGCCGAGATTGCACCGAACAAGCACTGGAACCAGGCGCACGAAGCCACGGTGCGAGTGATCACCTCGGGTCTGGTCAAGCTCGGCTTGTTGCAGGGCGACGTCGACGAACTGATCGCCAGCGAAGCCTATAAAGCGTTTTATATGCACCGCGCCGGTCACTGGCTGGGTATGGATGTGCATGACGTCGGCGAGTACAAGGTCGGCGGTGAATGGCGCGTGCTGGAGGTCGGCATGGCGCTGACCGTGGAGCCGGGCATCTACATCGCCCCGGACAATCAGAACGTGGCGAAGAAATGGCGCGGCATTGGCGTGCGCATCGAGGATGACGTGGTAGTGACCAGAACGGGCTGTGAAATTCTTACCGGCGGCGTACCGAAAAGCGTCGCTGAAATCGAAGCGCTGATGGCGCAGGCACGGACACACGCGGCATGAGTCGAGTCAATCTGGCAATCATCGGTGGCGGTCTGGTCGGCGCCAGTCTGGCGTTGGCGCTGCAGGCCGGGGCCAAGGCCCGTGGCTGGAACATCGTCCTGATCGAACCGTTCGCCCCCGGCGACAGCTGGCAGCCGAGCTACGATGCACGTTCTTCGGCGCTGTCATTCGGCTCGCGACAGATTTATCAGCGCCTGGGCGTGTGGCAGGAAATCTCTCGCCGCGCCGAGCCGATCAAACAGATTCACGTCTCCGACCGTGGCCGCTTTTCCACTGCACGCTTGTCGGCAATGGAAGAGGGCGTGCCGGCGCTCGGTTACGTGGTGGAAAACGCCTGGCTCGGCCAGTGCCTGTGGCAACACCTCGACAAACAAGTGATCAGCTGGCGCTGCCCGGCGGAAGTCACGCGCATGGAGCCGTTGGCCGATGGCTATCGCCTGACCCTCAACGATGAAACCACGCTCGAATGCGATCTCGCGGTGCTCGCCGACGGTGGCCGTTCCGGGTTGCGCGAACAGCTGGGCATCAACGTGCGCAAGCGTCCGTATAACCAGAGCGCCCTGATCGCCAACATCACCCCGAGCGAAGCGCACAACGGCATGGCTTTCGAGCGCTTCACCGACGAAGGGCCGATGGCTCTGCTGCCGCTGCCGGACAACCGTTGTGCGCTGGTATGGACGCGGCTGGGGATGGACGCCCAGCGCCTGACCGAGTTGAGCGAGCGCGAGTTTCTCAGCGAATTGCAAGGCGTGTTCGGCTACCGCCTCGGCACCTTGAAACAGGTCGGCGCGCGGCATCTGTATCCGCTGTCACTGGTTGAGGCCGAGGAGCAGGTGCGTTCGCATCTGGCCGTGCTCGGCAACGCGGCGCACAGCCTGCACCCGATCGCCGGGCAGGGTTTCAATCTGTCGCTGCGTGATGCCGATGCCTTGGCTGTCGCGCTGCTGGCGAGCGACAAGGCGCCGGGAGATTTCGCTACGTTGCAGGCCTATCGTGAACGCCAGCGTCTGGATCAGGATCTTACCGTCGGCTTCTCCGATCAGGTCACGCGCCTGTTCGGCAGTACGCAGCCGCTGGTGTCGTTGGGGCGCAACATCGGCCTGCTCGGCCTCGACCTGCTGCCGCCGGCCAAACGCTGGTTCGCCCGCCAGGCCATGGGGCTGGGGACGCGGCCGAATGCTTGAGTGGCGGGCCGGCACTTTCACTTTCAGGCGCGCGCCGTCATCTGACGCGCTTGGTAAAACCCTTTATGTGCGGCGCAACCCGCAAGCGAGACAGGCCTAAGCATGGAAATGCGCGCAGATCTGCTGATTGTCGGAGCCGGAATGGTCGGCAGCGCCCTGGCGCTGGCGCTACAGGACAGCGGGCTGGAAGTGCTGCTGCTCGACGGTAGCCCGTTGAGCGTGAAACCGTTCGATGTCGATGCGCCTTTTGAACCGCGAGTCAGCGCGTTGTCGGCGGCGAGCCAGCGCATTCTCGAACGCCTCGGCGTCTGGGACGGCATCGCCCAGCGGCGCAGCAGCCCGTACACCGATATGCACGTCTGGGACGGCAGCGGTACCGGGCAGATCCATTTCTCGGCGAGCAGCGTGCATGCCGAGGTGCTCGGCCACATCGTTGAAAACCGCGTGGTGCAGGACGCTTTGCTCGAGCGCTTGCACGACTGTGATCTGGGCATGCTCGCCAACGCGCGGCTCGAGCAGATGCGTCGCTCCGGTGACGACTGGCTGCTGACGCTCGCCGACGGCCGCACGTTGCGCGCGCCGCTGGTGATCGCAGCGGACGGTGCCAATTCTGCTGTGCGCCGACTCACCGGCGTGGCGACCCGGGAATGGGATTACCTGCATCACGCCATCGTCACCAGCGTGCGCTGCAGCCAGGCGCACCGCAAAACGGCATGGCAGCGCTTTACCGACCACGGGCCGCTGGCGTTTTTGCCGCTGGAGCGCGACGGTCAGCAGGACTGGTGTTCGATCGTCTGGTCGACCACGCCGAGTGAAGCCGAGCGCTTGTTGGCACTGGACGACGCTGGGTTTTGCTCCGAATTGGAGCGGGCCTTCGAAGGACGGCTCGGTGAGGTCATCAGTGCCGATCCACGTTTGTGCGTGCCGCTGCGTCAGCGTCACGCCAAACGCTATGTCGCTGAAGGTCTGGCCTTGATCGGCGACGCAGCGCACACCATTCACCCGTTGGCGGGGCAGGGGGTGAACCTCGGTTTCCTCGATGCCGCCGTGCTGGCGCAAGTGCTGCTGCAGGCGCATGAGCGTGGCGAGCGGCTGGCGGACGTGAAAGTGCTGAGCCGCTACGAACGCAGGCGCATGCCGCATAACCTGGCGCTGATGGCGGCGATGGAGGGCTTTGAACGGTTGTTCCAGGCCGATCCGCTGCCGCTGCGCTGGTTGCGCAATACCGGGTTGAAGCTGGTGGAGCAGATGCCCGAGGCCAAGGCGTTGTTTGTGCGCGAGGCGCTGGGGTTGACCGGGGATCTCCCGACCCTGGCAAAGCCCTGAATTTACACGACCCTCTGGCGAGGGAGCTTGCTCCCGCTGGGCTGCGTAGCGGCCCCAAATTTGGTAATGACTGAAACGGGAGTCCTTCGGCCTCCAGCGGGAGCAAGCTCCCTCGCCACAAGGTGTGGTGAATTCAGCCTGTGCAACATCTGGTAACGCCTTCCCCCAGTGTTCGATTGTGGTGGTAAATGTGAGTCCTTATCATTTGGCGCACATTTCCCGACCGAGAGACCACTCCCATGTTGGCACCCAAGCGTCTTCTGACCGCACTGGCCTTGACCCTGATAGGCAGCACCACTGCCCAGGCCGCCGATGAAGTAGTGGTGTACTCGTCGCGTATCGATGAATTGATCACGCCGGTGTTCGATGCCTACACCGCCAAGACCGGGGTGAAGATCAAGTTCATCACCGACAAGGAAGCGCCGCTGATGCAGCGCATCAAGGCCGAAGGCGAGAACGCCACCGCCGACCTGCTGCTCACGGTCGATGCCGGCAACCTCTGGCAGGCCGAGCAGATGGGCATTCTCCAGCCGTTCACCTCGAAAGTCATCGACGCCAACATCCCGCAGCAGTATCGCTCGTCCACTCACGCCTGGACCGGCCTGAGCCTGCGCGCGCGGACCATCGCCTATTCCACCGAGCGGGTGAAACCGGGCGAGCTGACCACCTACGAGGCACTGGCCGACAAGAACTGGGAAGGGCGCCTGTGCCTTCGTACGGCGAAGAAGGTCTACAACCAGTCACTGACCGCGACCATGATCGAAGTGCACGGCGCCGAGAAGACCGAGCAGATCCTCAAGGGTTGGGTGAACAACCTGTCCACCGACGTATTCTCCGATGACGTTGCGGTGCTCGAAGCGATCGACGCCGGGCAGTGCGACGTCGGCATTGTCAACACTTACTACTACGGGCGCCTGCACAAGCAGAAACCGCAGCTGCCGGTGAAACTGTTCTGGCCTAACCAGGCCGATCGCGGCGTGCACGTCAACCTGTCGGGGATCGGCCTGACCAAACACGCACCGCACCCGGAAGCGGCCAAGGCTCTGGTTGAATGGATGACCACGCCTGAGGCGCAGAAGATTTTTGCCGACGTGAACCAGGAGTTCCCGGCGAATCCGGCGGTGGCGCCATCGGAAGAAGTGGCGGCGTGGGGCAAGTTCGTTGCCGATACCTTGCCGGTTGAGGTAGCGGGCAAGCGCCAGGCCGAGGCGATCCGGATGATGGATCGGGCGGGGTGGAACTGATTCTGCTGTCTTAAAGCGCAAAAGATCGCAGCCTTCGGCAGCTCCTACAGGGGGAACGCGTTTCAAATGTAGGAGCTGCCGAAGGCTGCGATCTTTTTGCTTTTGTCTCTACACTCCACGACCTATCCGCGAGACTCAAAAGTGGCCCACCCCGCCCAACGCCGCTGGTACCCCATCGTCTTCGCCATCGCTGCGCTGGTGCTGTTGCCGCTGAGCGTTCTGCTGCTGTCCTGGCAGACCATCGATCAGCAGATCTGGTCGCACCTGTGGGAAACCCAGATGCCGCGTCTGCTCGGCAATACCCTGACGCTGATCCTCGGCGTCGGTGTCGGCGTGACCTTGCTGGGCGTCAGTCTGGCCTGGCTCACCAGCCTGTGCGAATTCCCTGGCCGGCGCTGGCTCGACTGGGCACTGATGTTGCCGTTCGCCATCCCGGCTTATGTGCTGGCGTTCGTCTTCGTCGGCCTGCTCGATTTCGCCGGTCCCGTGCAAACCCTGTTGCGCGACTGGTTCGGCACGGGCCTGCGCCTGCCAAGGGTGCGTTC
This sequence comes from Pseudomonas sp., assembly GCF_035554175.1. Taxonomy (GTDB): domain Bacteria; phylum Pseudomonadota; class Gammaproteobacteria; order Pseudomonadales; family Pseudomonadaceae; genus Aquipseudomonas. Next base: position 36,018 of record NZ_DATMIV010000021.1, read on the forward strand.
CACCGGCGGAGTGATTATTGTGCTGGTGCTGGTCTTCTATCCCTATGTTTACCTGCTGGCGCGTACCGCGTTCCTGGTTCAGGGCAAAGGCCTGATGGAAGCGGCGCGGGTGCTCGGGCAATCGCCGTGGCAGGCGTTCTGGCGGGTTGCGCTGCCAATGGCGCGTCCGGCGATCGGCGCCGGAGTGGCGCTGGCCCTGATGGAAACCCTCGCGGATTTCGGCGCGGTCTCGGTGTTCAATTTCGACACTTTCACCACGGCAATCTACAAAACCTGGTACGGCTTCTTCAGCCTGCCCAGCGCCGCGCAACTGGCCAGTCTGTTGCTGCTGGTGGTGATGCTGGTGCTGTACGGCGAACGCCGCGCGCGCGGGGCGAATCGGGCCAGCAATGAGCGCCCACGGGTGAAAGCGCTGTATCACCTGCGGGGAATCAAGGCGTTCGCGGCGACGAGCTGGTGTGGACTGGTGTTCGCCTGCGCCTTCGTCATTCCGGTGCTGCAGCTGCTCGTCTGGTTCTGGCAGCGCGGGCGCTTCGACCTGGACGAGCGCTATGCCGGCCTGATCCTGCACACGCTGTACCTCGGCGCGATGGCAGCGCTGATCACCGTCAGCGTTGCGCTGCTGCTGGCATTCGCCCGGCGCCTGGCGCCGACCCCAACCATCAACTCTGGCGTCGGCCTGGCCAATCTCGGCTACGCCTTGCCCGGTTCGGTGCTGGCGGTGTCGATCATGCTCGCTTTCAGTTATCTGGATCGTGAGCTGGTGATTCCACTTTCCGCCTGGCTCGGCGGCGCCGGTAAACCCTTGCTGCTCGGCAGTCTGGCGGCCTTGCTGATGGCTTATCTGGTGCGCTTTATCGCTGTCGCTTACGGGCCGCTGGAAAGCAGTCTGGCGCGTATACGGCCATCTCTGCCCGAAGCGGCGCGTAGCCTGGGTGTCAGTGGGCCGCGACTGTTTTTCAAAGTGTATCTGCCGCTGTTGCTGCCCGGCACGTTGAGCGCCGCGTTGCTGGTGTTCGTCGATGTGCTCAAGGAAATGCCCGCGACCCTGCTGATGCGTCCGTTTGGCTGGGACACGCTGGCGGTGCGCATCTTTGAAATGACCAGTGAAGGTGAATGGGCGAGGGCGTCTTTGCCTGCGCTGACCCTGGTGCTGGTCGGGCTGTTGCCGGTCATCGGGCTGATCCGACGTTCAGCGCACAGAAACTAGGGGGCGTTCTCGATTGGTTTCCCCACCGCGCCGGGTCTGCTGTTGTGCAGGGCAAGACGCGAGAAGCGTGGTTTGGTTGTTCCAAATAAGCTTCGAGCAACGCAGCCCTGCACAACAGCAGGCCCGGCCCTCCGGGTTGTGCCTAAAAGCGAGCCAGCCTGCGTTGCAGGCCTTGAAAAGGGAATACCATTCCCAGCGGCCTGCGCCTTGCCTGGCTCGCTTTTAGGCGACAACGCGGTGGGGAAACCAATTGAGAACGCCCCCGTAGTAGTGAGTCCTACATCATGCGGCTACAATGCGCGGCATTCGGTGCGGTTCGTCTGACAGATCCGTGCGCTGGGATCGGCTGAAAGCCTTATCCAGCAAGGCTTTCAGCCGTATAGCGGCGGTCCGCACCTTCGCCACGCCCGGAAGGAGAAACCCATGGGACAGCGTACGCCTCTGTATGACCTGCACCTCGCGCTCGGCGCGAAGATGGTCGATTTTGGCGGTTGGGACATGCCACTGCATTACGGCTCGCAGGTCGAGGAGCACCACGAAGTGCGCCGCGATTGCGGGGTGTTCGATGTTTCCCACATGACCGTGATCGACGTTACCGGCGCCCAGGCCAAGGCCTGGCTTCAGCATTTGCTGGCCAACGACGTCGAACGCCTGCACAGCCCCGGCCGGGCGTTGTACAGCACCATGCTCAATGAGCGCGGCGGCATCGTCGACGACATGATCGTCTACCGCCTCGATGACGCGTACCGACTGGTGTTCAACGCCTCCACCCGCGATCAGGATCTGGCCTGGATGAACGCCCAGCTCGGCGAATACGACGTGCAACTGCACGAGCGCTCCGAGCTGGCGATGCTCGCCATCCAAGGCCCGCAGGCCCGGCACAAGATTGCCGAGCTGGTGACCCAGTCGCGTGCCACGCTCATCCAGCAACTCAAACCTTTCGAAGGCGCCATCGACGGCGACTGGTTCATCGCGCGTACCGGATACACCGGTGAGGACGGTCTGGAAATCTGCCTGCCGGCGAATCAGGCGCCGGGTTTCTTCAACGACCTGGTCGGCGCCGGCATTACCCCGATCGGCCTCGGCGCCCGCGACACCTTGCGGGTCGAGGCCGGGATGAATCTCTACGGTCAGGACATCCACCAGGACGTTTCGCCGTTGGCCTCGAACATGGCCTGGAGCATCGCCTGGGAGCCGGCCTCGCGGCAGTTCATTGGTCGCTCTGCGCTGGAGGCGGAAAAAGCCGCCGGCGTGACGCACAAACTGGTCGGTCTGGTGCTGGAGGAGCGCGGGGTTTTGCGCGCTCATCAAGTGGTTCGCATCGCTGATGTTGGCGAAGGGGAGATCACCAGTGGTAGTTTCTCTCCTACGCTGAGCAAGTCGATTGCCCTGGCGCGTGTGCCGATGGCGACTGCCGACCGCGCCGAAGTGGAAATCCGTGGCAAGTGGTACCCGGTGCGAGTGGTCAAGCCGACCTTCGTGCGCCATGGCAAAACCTTGATCTAACCTGTTTCCGGCGGGCATGACCGCTGACCTAATTCTGAGGACACCGAAGATGAGCAATATCCCTGCCGAACTGCGTTTTGCCGAAAGTCATGAATGGGCGCGTCTGGAAGCCGACGGTACCGTCACCGTGGGCATCAGCGATCACGCGCAGGAAGCGCTGGGCGACGTGGTGTTTGTCGAGCTGGCAGAAGTGGGCAAGGTGTTCGCTGCCGGTGATGCTGCCGGTGTCGTCGAGTCGGTCAAGGCTGCTTCCGACATCTATTCCCCGGTCGGTGGCGAAGTGATTGCCGTCAACGAAGACCTGGCCGGTTCGCCGGAAGAGCTGAACAACGATCCGTACGCTGCGTGGATCTTCAAGCTCAAGCCAAGCGACAAGGCCGAGCTGGACAAGCTGCTGGATGCGGCGGCGTACAAGGCTGCCATCGGCGAGTAGTTCGCTGGCTGAAATCCGGGCAAAAAAATGCCGCTCAATCGAGCGGCATTTTTCATGGGGCAAGGCTTACTCGGAAGCCACGGCATTCTTCGCCAGAATCGCGTTCGCCAGTTCCATGTCCGAGGCCTGCAGGCCCGGGTTGTCGGCGCGGACTTTCTGCATAGCCGCTTCCAGATACGGGCCGCGGATGCCGCCGTCACTGGCAACGAAGCTGCCGGCGTCGTCCTGAGCAGCGACGATCAGCTTGTGATCCTTGAAGGTCAGGTAAGTCGAACCGGTGGTGGCGCCGGAAGAAATGACGTTACGCCAAAAGCTGTCCGCCATGGCCGAACCAACGGGAAGCGACAGCAGGGCCAAGGTGGCGACAGCAAGTTTGAGACGCATGATGAGGTGACTCCTGGGGGATTGACTAGGGCGTTGGATTGCCAATCCCCCAATCCGGTTCCGTGCCGAATTATTTCAACTCACTTTGTGGTGTCACCCGCAGCACTTCCTCCACGGTGGTCAACCCTGCCGCGACTTTTTGCGCGCCAGACAGGCGCAGGCTGCGCATGCCTTCCTTGAACGCCTGGCGGCGGATAGCCGTGAGGTCGGTGTCCGGGGTGATCAGCGCCTTCAGGCTGTCGCTCAGTTGCATGATTTCGTAGACCCCGGCGCGGCCGCGATAGCCGGTGTCGCGGCATTCCAGGCAACCGATCGCCCGCTGCGCATTGCCTGGCAGCGGCGCCTGCCAGGGTCGGGTCAGGGTTTGCCAGTCGGCATCCTCCAGCGTCAGCGGCGCCTTGCAGTGCGGGCACAAGGTGCGCACCAGACGTTGGGCCATGACACCCAGCACCGTGGCCTTGATCAGGTAATGCGGCACGCCGAGTTCGAGCAAACGGCTGATGGCGCTCGGCGCGTCGTTGGTGTGCAGCGTCGACAACACCAAATGCCCGGTGAGCGCGGCCTGAATCGCCATTTCGGCGGTTTCCAGGTCGCGGATCTCGCCGATCATGATGATGTCCGGGTCCTGCCGCATCAGCGCGCGCACCCCGGCGGCGAAGGTCAGTTCGATGTTGTGCTGCACCTGCATCTGGTTGAACGCCGGCTCGACCATTTCGATCGGGTCTTCGATGGTGCAGAGATTGACCTCCGGCGTCGCCAGTTTTTTCAGCGTGGTGTAGAGCGTGGTGGTCTTGCCCGAACCGGTGGGCCCGGTGACCAGAATGATGCCGTTGGGCTGGCGGGTCATGTCCTGCCAGCGGCGCAGGTCGTCAGCGCTGAAACCGAGCTGGTCGAAATTCTTCAGCAGCACTTCCGGATCGAAAATCCGCATGACCATTTTCTCGCCGAATGCCGTTGGCAAGGTCGACAGGCGCAGTTCCACTTCGCCGCCATCGGGGGTCTTGGTCTTGACCCGGCCATCCTGGGGTTTGCGTTTTTCTGCGACATTCATGCGGCCCAGGCTTTTCAGGCGGCTGACGATCGCCATGGTCACCTGCGGCGGGAATTGGTAGACGTTGTGCAGCACGCCGTCGATGCGAAAGCGCACGGTGCCGTGTTCGCGGCGCGGTTCGATGTGGATATCGCTGGCGCGCTGCTGAAACGCATACTGGAACAGCCAGTCGACGATGTTGACGATGTGCGCGTCGTTGGCGTCCGGCTCCTGATCGCTGGCGCCGAGGTTGAGCAGTTGTTCGAAGTTGCCGAGGTTGCCGCCCTGCGCGTCGGCATTGCTGGCGCCGCTGACCGATTTGGCCAGACGAAAGAACTCGACGCTGAAACGCTGGATATCCGCCGGGTTGGCCACGACCCGTTTGATCGGCAATTTCAGTACATGGGTCAGGTCGGCCTCCCAGCCGGTGACATAGGGTTGGGCACTGGCCACCGTGACGGCGTCGCGATCCACAGCGACGGCGAGAATCCTGTGGCGCTGGGCGAAGGCATACGACATCAGCGGGGTGATCGCCGCGACGTTGATCTTCAGCGGATCGATGCGCAAATACGGCTGACCTGCCTGCTGCGCCAGCCACAGGGTCAGGCTTTCCAGATCCAGATGTTTGCCCGGACGGCTGAGGTCGTCGAGTTGCTGACTGGCGATGAATTCCAGCGGATGCATCTGGCCGTGGGCGGCATGGCGACGGCGCGCATTGAGCGCCTGTTCCGCCGCGTCCTGGTCTATGAAGCCTTGGGCAACCAGCTCACGCAGCACATCATTGAGGTCGAGCCAGCGGTCCTGAGTGACAAATTGAACGGACATGCGGCTTTCCTTTTTGAGCGACATGCACAAAAGGATAGTCGTGGCCCCACTGACCGTTGGGCCACTACCCGACGAAGCCGTTGCCGGGTTTGTCAGCCAGCGGCTTGCGCGGGCGTCTTCCACGCCGCGTCGGCGTTGTGCAGATCTACCGAGCACACACTGATCAGGTTACGAAGTTTTGCCGCGATGACTTGTGCGCGATGCCAGCTCAGGCCCCTCATGACCAGATCGATGGCAAGCAGATCGTCCCGCCGCTGCACGCTCACCTGCTCCGGGGTAAGAAATTGCAGTGCGAACAGATTCAGCACCCGCACCAGTACGTCCGGCTCGGCCTCGGCGAGGATTTGGTACTGCGCCAGGCAATGGGCGTTATTGATGTTCCAGACATCGGCGCGAGCAGGTGTGGCGTTTACGGCTTCAAGGTGCGGCATGGTAGGTCTCCAAAATTACTGGAGAAATTTTTACATCCGGAGTGAGGTATTTCTTGGCTATGATCGACTGTATTGGCGGTTTTTCGAACACGTTAATTCACAAGAATCAATCTTTGAGGATTTTTTATGCACAGCGAGCTGGACGCCTATGACCGCAGGATCCTTGCCTTGCTCCAGGAAGACGCTTCGCTGTCGAGCGCGCAGATTGCCGAGCGGGTGGGCCTGTCGCAATCGCCGTGCTGGCGACGGATTCAGCGGATGAAGGAGGAGGGCATCATTCGCGGTCAGGTGACGTTGCTTGATCGCAAGAAGATCGGCCTGAACACGCAGATCTTCGCCGAGATCAAACTCAATGCCCACGGGCGTTCGAATTTCACCGAGTTCACCGAGGCGATTCGTGGTTTTCCGCAAGTGCTGGAGTGTTATGTGCTGATGGGCGCGGTGGACTTTCTGTTGCGCATTGTCGCGGCGGACATCGAGGCGTACGAGCGGTTCTTCTTCGAGAAGCTGTCGCTGGTGCCGGGGATACAGGAAGTGAATTCGATTGTGGCGCTGTCGGAGATCAAGTCCACCACGAGCCTGCCGGTCTAACAAAAAAGCAGAAGATCGCAGCCTTCGGCAGCTCCTACAGGAGAATGAATTCCAAATGTAGGAGCTGCCGAAGGCTGCGATCTTTTAGCGGTATTACATGCGCAGGAGCATTTTCCAGGCACGATTCTGATACACCGCAATCGCCTGATGTTTGCGCGCATCGAGCAGTTCGTCGGTGATGGTCGGCTCGTTGGCCAGTTGCGCGAGTTTGTTCAGTTCACCGTAGAGGCGATCCATTTCCGGGATATCCAGCACGTTGCGCGCGTGGTGCAGCCACACCTGAATGCGCTCGATACGCGGCAGTTGCTCAGCCAGATCTTCTGGCTGCTGCTGATAGCGCTGCAATTGCAGGGCCGTGGCTTCTTCGCCCAGCAGGCGCGGCAACCAGCTGTGCAATTGCGCGTCCCCCTGACGGTTTCCGCGGGTGTTGCGGTCGGCGGTCCAGGTGCGGGCCAGCAGCCAGCGCGAAGCGTTCAACGAGAACTGGCCCCAGCGCGGATCTTCCAGCTCTTCGAGGAATTGCTCCGGCGCGGCTTTGCGCACGTCTTCGTCTTCGATACCGACCTGCACCAGTGGGCGCCAATCTTCCAGCAAGGCATCGAGGGCGACGCGCAAATCGTGGGTCGACTGACGCGGCGCGGCCTGGCCGAGGCTGCTGAGCAGGGCGCGCATTTCTGCAAGGTTCTCGACCCAGTCCTGCAACAGGCGCCAGTGGCCGTTGAAGCGGTACTGTTCGGCCAACCGCTGGCTGCTGCCAAGCAAGTGCCAGCTCAGCGCGGCGAAGGCGTCGTCCAGGCGGGTTTCTGCAGTCAGTTGCGGCGCCGGCAGGCTCAGCGAATAGCTGTTGGCGTCATGCAGACGATAACCGCGCTCAGCCTTGCTGATGTCGCACGGCATCAGCGCCAGGGTTTCGGCCAGTTCCGCAGCCAGCTCCAGCAGTGCGGTCGGCTCGCCTTCGCGCAGCTCCAGTTCCAGCTCGCAGATTTCTTCTTTCTGCTTGCCAACCACCACGTGACCGAGATCCAGCGCGGCTTCGATGACCACTTTGCTCTTGCCACGGCCCCAGGCGATTTCCGCGCGCTCGCGGACGAAATCGGTAGTGAAGATCGGTTTGAGGGTTTTCTTGTCCAGCTCGGCGAGCGCCTCGGGCCAGCATTCGCCGTCGAGTTTTTTCACGTCGAGTCTGGCTTTGGGCAACTTCCAGTCGTACTCGTTACGCTCGGACAGACCGGCGACGCTGTGGCCACGGGTCTTGAGGGTCTGAATCACTTCGTCACCGTCCTTGCGCAGGCGCAGGGCGACTTTCGCCTGGGCCAGGTCGCGCTCAGGAGTGTCGAAGTACTGGTTCATCAACTCACGGCGTTCCCAGCCACTTTTGTTGCGTTTTTTCAGCAGCGGGTGCTCGCGCAGGGCGGCGAGGGTTTCGCGGCTGACGCGGAGTTTGATTTCGGTTTCTTTTTGCATGGCCGGAACATCCAGAATCGGGAGCGCAGCCGGGGGAATGTGTGGCTGCCAAGGCCGTGCAGTGTACAGGAGTCAAACTTCCTACGCCCTGCGGCGGTTTATTCCGCGCGCCGGATGGTTCTATAGTGGGCCTCAATCCGGGAGTTGGAGCCAGTGATGCCATTGCCGTCCATGCAAGACCAGTTCGCCGCGCTGATTGCCGCGCCTTCGGTCAGCTGTACCCAACCGAACCTCGATCTATCCAACCGCGCTGTCATCGATCTGCTCGCCGGTTGGCTGGGCGACCTGGGTTTCAGCTGCGATATCCAGCAGGTCAGCCCCGGCAAATTCAATCTGCTCGCCAGTTTCGGCAGTGGCCCCGGTGGCCTGGTGCTGGCCGGGCACAGCGACACAGTGCCCTACGACGACGCGTTGTGGCAGACCGACCCGCTGAAGCTCACCGAAGTCGATGGCCGCTGGGTGGGTTTGGGCAGTTGCGACATGAAAGGCTTCTTCGCGCTGATCATCGAAGCCGTGCAGCCGCTGCTTGAGCATCCGTTCAAGCAACCGCTGCTGATTCTCGCCACCTGCGACGAAGAAAGCTCGATGTCCGGCGCCCGTGCGCTGGCTGAGGCCGGGCAACCGTTGGGCCGTGCGGCAGTGATCGGCGAGCCGACCGGCCTTAAGCCGATCCGCATGCACAAAGGCATCATGATGGAGCGCATCGACATTCTCGGGCAGAGCGGTCACTCGTCTGACCCGCGTCTGGGCCACAGCGCCCTTGAAGCGATGCACGATGCGATCGGCGAACTGCGCGGCCTGCGCCTGTTGTGGCAACGCGAGTTCAACAATCCGCAATTCAGCGTGCCGCAGCCGACGATGAATTTCGGCTGCATTCATGGCGGCGACAATCCCAATCGCATCTGTGGTCAATGCTCGCTGGAGTTCGACCTGCGGCCGTTGCCGAGCATGGACCCGAGCCTGCTGCGCGCGGAAATCCTGCGCAAGCTCAACCCGGTAGCCGAGCGACATAAGGTCAGGATCGATTACCGGCCGCTGTTCCCGGAAGTGCCGCCGTTCGAGCAGGCCGCAGACGCCGAATTGGTGCGCATCGCCGAACAGCTCACCGGCCATCGCGCCGAAGCAGTGGCGTTCGGCACCGAAGCGCCTTATCTTCAGCGCCTTGGCTGCGAAACCATTGTGCTTGGCCCCGGCGACATCGCCTGCGCGCATCAACCCGGCGAGTACCTTGAAATGTCACGTTTGCAGCCTACCGTGCATCTGATTCGGCAGTTGATTGAACATTACTGCCTGAAGGATTGAACGCATTCCGTGTAGGAGCTGCCGAAGGCTGCGATCTTTTGATGTTGCTTTGGACATCAAGATCAAAAGATCGTCCGAACGCGGCCCGAGCCTTCGGCAGCTCCTACAGGGCACAGTTAAATTAGCGGGAACCCAACCCGTATTCATAAGGAGAGCGCGCGTGTCACCAAGCCTGTTCCGACGATAACCATCAGCCCGCTGTGCGTTTTCGTTTCGCCCCTTTTTTCGGCTGCTCTTTATTACAGGCCCAGGTTCATGCCCGAATACGTCAATTGGCTTCGCCACGCGTCTCCTTACATCAATGCCCACCGCGATTGCACCTTCGTCGTCATGCTCCCCGGCGACGGCGTCGAGCACCCGAATTTCGGCAACATCGTTCATGACCTGGTTTTGCTGCACAGTCTGGGCGTGCGTCTGGTGCTGGTGCACGGTTCGCGCCCGCAGATCGAAACCCGCCTCGCCGCCCGTGGCCTGACTCCGCATTACCATCACGGCATGCGCATCACCGATGCTGCGACCCTGGAATGTGTGATCGACGCTGTCGGCCAATTGCGCATCGCCATCGAAGCACGGCTGTCGATGGACATGGCTTCGTCGCCGATGCAGGGCTCACGCCTGCGCGTGGCCAGTGGCAACCTCGTCACGGCGCGGCCGATCGGCGTACTCGAAGGCGTCGACTATCACCACACCGGCGAAGTGCGTCGGGTCGATCGCAAGGGTATCAACCGTCTGCTCGACGAACGTTCGATCGTGCTGCTGTCGCCGCTGGGTTATTCGCCGACCGGTGAGATCTTCAACCTCGCCTGCGAAGACGTTGCCACCCGCGCCGCTATAGATCTGGGTGCGGACAAGCTGCTGTTGTTCGGTGCCGAGCTCGGCCTGATCGACGAGAACGGCAAACTGGTGCGCGAATTGCGCCCGCAACAAGTGCCGGCACATTTGCAGCGTCTGGGCATGAGCAACTATCAAGCGGAGTTGCTCGATGCTGCCGCCGAAGCCTGCCGTGGCGGCGTAGCGCGCAGTCATATCGTCAGTTATGCCGAAGATGGCGCGCTGCTGACCGAACTGTTCACCCGTGACGGTGGCGGTACGCTGGTGGCGCAAGAGCAATTCGAACTGGTGCGCGAGGCGGCGATTGAAGATGTCGGCGGCCTGCTCGACTTGATCAGTCCGCTGGAAGAGCAGGGGATTCTGGTGCGTCGCTCGCGCGAAGTGCTGGAGCGCGAGATCGAGCAATTCAGCGTGGTCGAGCGTGAAGGCATGATCATCGCCTGTGCGGCGCTGTATCAGATTGCCGATTCCGATGCCGGTGAACTGGCGTGTCTGGCGGTGAATCCGGAGTACCGCCATGGCGGTCGCGGGGATGAGTTGCTCGAGCGCATCGAAACCCGTGCGCGGGCGCAGGGTTTGAAAACCCTGTTCGTGCTTACCACTCGCACTGCGCACTGGTTCCGCGAGCGCGGGTTCGAACCGAGCAGCGTCGAACGCCTGCCAGCGGCGCGGGCTTCGCTGTACAACTACCAGCGCAACTCGAAGATCTTCGAAAAGACTTTGTGAAACCGTGTCGCACCATTCGCGAGCAGGTCGAATCGTCGCACCGTCGCTCCCACAGGGGAATGCATTCCAATGTGGGAGCGAGCCTGCTCGCGAAGCTTTTTATTGAGCTACAAATTTGGCGCTGACGTACGGCGAGTAATCCGGCAGCACCGTCTCGACCTTGCCCTGTTCCTTCAGGAACTTCGCCGTTTCAGCAATTGCTTTCGCGGTGCCGCCGTCCAGCAACGCTGTGGTTTGTTGCGCCTTGGCATCCGGGAAAGCCGAGCCGGCGAGCAGTTCCGGCACATCGGCGGCATTGGCGCCGGTCAATTTGGCGATTTTCTGTACGGGCACCGAATCGGCCGTCCAGCTGTCTTTGTGCGCCGCATAATCGGCGAACGAGTCCAGGGTGACCTTGGCAAATTTCGCCACGACGTCGGGATGCTTCTCGGCAAAATCCTTGCGCGCTACCCACACCTCGAAGGTCGGCGCACCCCACTGGCCGACTTGTGCGGCGTCGGTCAGGGTCTTGCCGGTCTTGCGGATCTCGCCCAGTGCCGGCGACCAGACGAACGCGCCATCAATGTCGCCACGCTTCCACGCGGCGGCGATTTCCGCCGGTTGCAGATTGACCACTTTGACCTGCGAAGTACTCAGGCCCCAGTGCTTCAGCGCCCCAAGCAGACTGTAATGGGAGGTCGATACGAACGGCGTGGCGATGGTCTTGCCGACCAGATCCTGCGGTTTGTCGATGCCGCTGCCGTTGCGCACCACCAAGGCTTCGGCGGCATTGATCTGCGCCGAAACAATGAACGCCACGATCGGCAGATTGCGCGAGGCCGCCGCAGCCAGCGGGCTCGAACCAAGGTTGCCGATCTGCACATCGCCCGAAGCAATGGCTGTCACTACTTCCGGGCCGCTGTTGAAGCGGCGCCAGTCGATTTTCTCGCCGATGGTTTTCTCGTAGACGCCGTCGGCCTGCGGTACTTTGCTCGGATCAATGCCGGTCTGATAGCCGACGGTCAGACCGGCGGCGTGTGCGGAAAAAGAAAATAATGCCGACACACAAACTGTAACAAATTGACTAGATAGTGCGCGTTTCGCCATGATGCGTCGCCTTTTCGATGGGATTTGACGTGTTGGGAGTACGGCAAAGCTAATCGATCTAAAAAAAGGTCAACAAATACCATTTAGGAATGAGCTTAGGCGCCGATACGCTGTTTCCCGGCGCGGATGGCCATTAATGGGCCATATACCCGAATGGTATGAAAAAGAATGAATAAATTCTTTTTGGGATTATCAGGAAGTCTTTACGCTGCAGGGACCAAATCACTTGCGATTAGACGATGGTCGTAGACATACAAGGTTACGATTGACTTGTCAGTCACGGTCTGGCGCTAATCGCGCATCTTAGGATTCAGGGCAAATCGACCCCGAACCAGGAACACAAGAATTAGAACGAGAGGAGCGATACATGAACAAGTCCACCTTGGCCCTGGCTGTGGCCGTTGGGGTTATGGCGCAGCAGGCAGGCGCCGCCGGTTTCATCGAAGACAGCAAGGCTACTCTGGGTCTGCGTAACTTCTATATCAACACTGACAACCGCGACGGCGACGTCAACGCTCCTGCCAACAAGCGTGCAGGTGTTCAGAGCAAGCAAGAAGAATGGGGCCAAGGCTTCGATCTGCGCTTTATCTCCGGTTACACCCAAGGCACCGTAGGTTTTGGTATCGATGCTATCGGCCTGCTGGGCGTGCGTCTGGATTCGGGTGGTGGCACTAACGGTGCTTCCCCTGCGACCGCGACGAACTACGGTTCCTATGGCGGCACTGTTTTCCCAAGCAAATCCAATGGTGAAGCGGTTGATAATTTCTCCAGCCTGGGTCTGACTGCCAAGGCCAAGATCTCTCAGACCGAACTGAAGCTGGGGACTCTGCAACCCAAAAACCCGGTGATCATCACAAACGATGGTCGTCTGCTGCCGCAAACCTTCCAGGGCGGCCAGATTACTTCGGGCGAGATCAAGGATCTGACCCTTGTTGGCGGCCAGATCGAGCACGTGAAAGGTCGTAACTCCAGCAACAACGAAGAACTGTCCATCGCCGGTGCCAACGGCCGTACCGCGAATGGTCGCGACAGCAATAAGTTCATCTACGCCGGTGGTGACTACAAGATCACCAAAGACCTGACTGCTCAGTACTACTACGGCAATCTGGATCAGTTCTACAAACAACACTTCCTCGGCCTGGTTCATAACTGGGCAATCGGCCCGGGCGTGTTGAAGTCGGACTTCCGTTACTTCAACAGCCGTGACGACGGTGCCAACGGTCACGATGCCAACTACTTCACCTCCGGTGACTACGGCACTGGCGTCACGAAAGGCAAGGTCGACAACAACCTTTACAGTGGCTTGTTCCTGTACACCGTTGCAGGCCACACTTTCGGTGGCGGTTATCAGGTCAGCAACGGCAACAGTGACTTCCCGTGGCTGAACCAGGGTGACGGTTCGTCCAACTACACCATCACCGACATGCAAATCCAGAAGTTCGCCCGTGCTGGCGAGCGTACCTGGCAGGCACGCTACTCGTATGACTTCGCTAAGGTGGGCATTCCGGGCCTGACCGCCGGTGTGGTTTACCTGCGTGGCGATAATATCGACACTACCGGTCGCGTCGGTTACAACCAGGTCAGCGTCAACGCTACTGGCCGTTCCGAGTGGGAACGCGACCTGACTGTTGGCTACGTCGTACCAGAAGGTCCACTGAAAAACCTCGGTCTGATGTGGAAAAACGCAACCTGGCGCAACGACATCCCAGGTCAACGCGACCAGGACGAAAACCGCCTGATCGTCAGCTACTCGATCCCGCTGCTGTAAATAACGCGGCTCGATTGGCAGACAAAAAAAGCCCCGTCCGGCATCGCGCCGGACGGGGCTTTTGCGTTTCGAGTCCGGCTCACCCCCGTAAGCCTTCCCCGATGTCCCTCTTTGCTGCAACTCAAGGCCTTCTCGAACCTTGCGAACGATGTTCGTCGCGATCCCGGCCTGTGTCCAATGAACAGATCTTTAATATTCATTAATGATCTAGATATCTAGTTATTTATTCTTTTTCACGCTGATCAATCCCGAGCTACAGTTGATGTCTCCCATCCCTCATCAGGAGCAGCATCATGAGCCTCAGACTCGGCGACATCGCCCCCGATTTCGAACAGGACTCCAGCGCCGGCAAGATTCGTTTCCACGAATGGCTGGGCGATAGCTGGGGCGTGCTGTTTTCCCATCCGGCGGATTTCACCCCGGTGTGCACCACTGAGCTGGGCTTCACCGCCAAGCTCAAGGATGAGTTCAGCCAGCGCGGGGTCAAGGCGATCGCGCTGTCGGTCGACCCGGTGGACTCGCACCACAAGTGGATCGAAGACATCAACGAAACCCAGAACACCATCGTCAATTTTCCGATCCTGGCCGATGCCGATCGCAAGGTCTCCGATCTCTACGACCTGATCCATCCGAACGCCAATGACACGCTGACCGTGCGTTCGCTGTTCGTGATCGATCCGAACAAGAAGATCCGCCTGACCATCACCTATCCGGCGAGCACCGGGCGCAATTTCCACGAGATCCTGCGGGTGATCGACTCGCTGCAGCTCACCGACAACTACAAGGTGGCCACCCCGGCCAACTGGCAGGACGGTGAGGAAGTGGTGATCGTCCCGTCACTCAAGGACGAGGAAGAGATCAAGCAACGCTTCCCGAAAGGCTATCGCGCGGTGAAGCCGTACCTGCGCCTGACGCCACAGCCGAATCGTTAAGATCAAAAGATCGCAGCCTGCGGCAGCTCCTACAGGAGTATGCCGGTCCCTGTAGGAGCTGCCGCAGGCTGCGATCTTTTCGAGGCATCCACAAAGCAGGGGATTTCAGGCCGTTTCGACGGCCCTTTTTTTCGCCTGAATTCTGTTGATCTGCATATCTCTTAAATGCATAACCAAATGAATAAATATGATTTATGGATATATAAATCAGCTGGTAAGGTCACTGCCATTGAAGCGAGATCGCAGCCTGCGAATCGCCTGTAACGCTTAAAGGAATCTGCAATGCTGGTCGTCTCACTCGGTGGCAGTCCCAGCCTGCGCTCCCGTTCCGGGGTGCTGCTGGAGCGTTCGCAACGCTGGTTGCAACAGCAAGGGGTGGAAGTGGTGAGTTATCAGGTACGGGACTTCCCCGCCGAAGATCTGCTCCACGCCCGCTTCGACAGTCCGAAGGTCCTCGACCTGCTGCAACAGATTGAAAACGCCGATGGCCTGCTGATCGCCACACCGGTGTACAAGGCCTCGTTTTCCGGCGCGCTGAAGACCCTGCTGGATCTGCTGCCCGAACGTGCCTTGAACCACAAGATTGTCTTGCCGATGGCCACCGGCGGCAGCATCGCCCACATGCTGGTAGTCGATTACGCCCTCAAACCTGTGCTGTCGGCGCTCAAGGCCCAGGAAATGCTCCAGGGCATTTTCGCCGAGGACAGCCAGATCGCTTACGGCGAAGGCAGTGCCGCCGCGCAACTGGCGCCGGCACTGGAGCAACGATTGCACGAGGCCCTGGACCAGTTCATCGGCGCCATGGCGCGCCGGCCGAAACCGCTGGAGCCGGGCCTGTTGAACGAACGCTTGTTGAATGCTCGCTGGAGCATTTGAGTCCACCGACATTTGAAGTACTGGCCTTACTCGCCCGCCAACGGGCAAGCAGGTGCAGCCAAAACCCAACAGCAAAAAGGAGAGCGCTATGCGCACTGTATTTTTGCGTCGTGGTCTGGTCGCTCTGTTTGCTGCGGCTGTGTCCTTCGGCGCCATCACCCAAGCCCAGGCCGAGACATTGCGCATCGGTTATCAAAAGTACGGCACTCTGGTGCTGCTCAAAGCCAAGGGCACACTCGAGAAACGTCTCGCGGCGCAGGGCGTCGATGTGCAATGGACCGAATTCCCCGGCGGCCCGCAGCTGCTTGAAGGTCTCAACGTGGGCTCGATCGACTTCGGTGTGACCGGCGAAACTCCGCCAGTCTTTGCTCAGGCGGCCGGTGCCGATCTGCTCTACGTCGCCTACGAACCGCCAGCGCCGAACAGCGAAGCGATCCTCGTGCCGAAAGACTCGCCGATCAAAGCGGTGGCCGATCTCAAGGGCAAGAAAGTTGCGCTGAACAAAGGCTCCAACGTCCATTACCTGCTGGTGCGCGCACTGGAAGACGCCGGCCTCAAGTACAGCGACATTCAAACGGTGTTCCTGCCGCCGGCCGATGCCCGCGCCGCGTTCGAACGTGGCAGTGTCGACGCCTGGGTCATCTGGGACCCGTACCAGGCTGCCGCCGAGAAACAGCTGCAAGCGCATACCCTGCGCGACGGCAAAGGCATCGTCGACAATCACCAGTTCTATCTCGCAACCAAACCTTACGCGCAGAAAAATCCCGAGGTGATCAAGACCCTCGTCGAAGAAGTGCGCGCCGTTGGCGAGTGGTCCAGAGCCAATCCTGAAGACGTAACCCAACAAGTCGCGCCACTGCTCGGCCTGCCGGCAGACATCACCCTGACCTCGGTGAAGCGCCAGGGTTACGGCGCGCTGTTCCTGACCCCGGAAGTGGTCGCCGCGCAACAGAAAATCGCCGACACGTTCTTCCAGCTCAAGCTGATTCCCAAGCCGTTGAGCATCAAGGATGTGATCTGGACCCCGCCGGCCGCTGTGGCCCAAAGCTCTCAAGCCCAGTAATTCGAATCTACAAGGAGACCACTCCATGAGCCTCAATATCTTCTGGTTCCTGCCTACCCACGGCGACGGCCATTACCTTGGCACCGCTGAGGGCGCTCGCGCGGTTGATCACGGTTACCTGCAACAGGTCGCGCAAGCGGCGGATCGTCTGGGTTTTGGCGGGGTGCTGATTCCCACCGGGCGCTCCTGCGAAGACTCGTGGCTGGTGGCGGCCTCGCTGATTCCGGTGACCCAGCGTTTGAAATTCCTCGTCGCCCTGCGCCCCGGGATCATTTCCCCGACGGTCGCGGCGCGGCAGGCAGCGACGCTGGATCGTTTGTCCGGCGGCCGTGCGCTGTTCAATCTGGTCACCGGTGGCGATCCGGAAGAGTTGGCTGGCGATGGTCTGTTCCTCAACCATGAAGAACGCTATCAGGCCTCGGTGGAGTTCACCCGCATCTGGCGCCGCGTGCTGGAAGGCGAAACCGTCGATTACGACGGCGAGCACATCAGCGTCAAAGGCGCCAAGCTGCTTTACCCACCGATTCAGCAACCACGTCCGCCACTGTACTTCGGCGGCTCATCGGAAGCGGCGCAGGATCTGGCCGCCGAACAAGTGGAGATGGTCCTGACCTGGGGCGAGCCGCCGGCAGCAGTGGCAGAGAAGATTGCGCAGGTTCGCGCCAAAGCCGCCAGGCTCGGGCGCACCGTGCGCTTCGGTATTCGCCTGCATGTGATTGTCCGTGAAACCAACGCCGAAGCCTGGCAAGCGGCAGACCGGCTGATCTCGCATCTGGACGACGACACCATCCAACGCGCCCAGGCCTCGCTGGCGCGTTTCGACTCGGTCGGTCAACAACGCATGGCCGCCCTGCACGGCGGCAGCCGCGACAATCTCGAAGTCAGCCCGAATCTGTGGGCCGGTGTCGGCCTGGTGCGCGGCGGTGCCGGTACGGCGCTGGTCGGCGATGGCCCGACCGTGGCGGCGCGGGTCAAGGAATACGCCGATCTGGGCATCGATACGTTCATTTTCTCCGGTTATCCACACCTCGAAGAGTCGTATCGGGTGGCCGAGCTGCTGTTCCCGCATCTTGACGTCGAGCGCCCGGAACTGCCGAAGAGCGCGGGATATGTCAGCCCGTTCGGCGAGATGGTTGCCAACGACATTCTACCCAAAGCCGCGTCGCAGAGCTGAGGCGCGGTCATGAAGAAATTTATCCACAGCCTCGCGCCCTGGGCGTTGCCGGTGTTGTTGCTGGCGGTGTGGCAGTTGTCGGTGTCGGCGGGCTGGTTGTCGACGCGGATTCTGCCGGCGCCAGTGGCGGTGATCGAGGCCGGCGTCAGTCTGGTGCGCAGCGGCGAGATCTGGACCCATCTGGCAATCAGTGGCTGGCGCGCGGCACTCGGTTTCACCATCGGCGGCAGCATTGGTCTGGTGCTGGGTTTCATTACCGGCCTGTCGAAGTGGGGCGAACGTTTGCTCGACAGCTCGGTGCAAATGATCCGCAACGTGCCGCATCTGGCGCTGATTCCGCTGGTGATCCTGTGGTTCGGCATCGACGAGTCGGCGAAGATTTTTCTGGTGGCGCTGGGTACGTTGTTCCCGATCTACCTCAACACTTACCACGGCATCCGCAACGTCGACCCGGCGCTGGTGGAGATGGCGCGCAGTTATGGCCTGAGCGGTTTCAGCCTGTTCTGGCAGGTGATTCTGCCTGGCGCGCTGCCGTCGATTCTGGTTGGCGTGCGCTTCGCCCTGGGCTTTATGTGGCTGACGCTGATTGTTGCCGAAACCATCTCGGCCAGCTCCGGCATCGGCTATCTGGCGATGAACGCCCGTGAGTTTCTGCAGACCGACGTGGTGGTTTTGGCGATCCTGCTTTACGCCGTGCTCGGCAAACTCGCCGACCTCGCCGCCCGTGGACTGGAACGTGTGTGGTTGCGCTGGCACCCGGCCTATCAGGTCGCCAAGGGAGGTGCGGCATGACCGCTCAACAACCTCCACGCCTGCTGCGCGGGATTCCGCTGGCGGTGCGCAACCTGCAGAAAACCTTTGGCTCGCGCCAGGTGCTGCGCGATATCGATCTACATATTCCCGCAGGGCAATTCGTCGCCGTGGTCGGGCGTAGCGGCTGTGGCAAAAGTACCTTTTTGCGTTTGCTTGCCGGCCTCGATCAACCCACTGGCGGCGACCTGCTCGCCGGCTCTGCGCCGCTCAGCGAAGCGCGGGACGATACGCGACTGATGTTTCAGGAAGCGCGCCTGCTGCCTTGGAACAAGATCATCGACAACGTCGGCCTCGGCCTCAAGGGCAACTGGCGCCAGCAAGCGCTGGATGCACTGGAAGCAGTGGGCCTGGCGGATCGCGCCAATGAATGGCCGGCAGCCTTGTCCGGGGGCCAGAAGCAGCGCGTCGCGCTGGCGCGCGCGCTGATCCATCAGCCGCGTCTGTTGCTGCTCGACGAACCACTCGGCGCGCTGGATGCGCTGACCCGCATCGAGATGCAGCAACTGATCGAACGGCTCTGGCAGCAACATGGTTTTACCGTGCTGCTGGTGACCCACGATGTCAGTGAAGCGGTGGCGATTGCCGATCGAGTGATCCTGATCGAGAACGGCGAAGTCGGCCTTGATCTGCACGTCGAGCTGCCGCGGCCTCGGGTTCGTGGCTCGCATCGCCTCGCCGCGCTGGAAACCGAAGTGCTCAACCGTGTGCTGTCCCTGCCCGGCGAACCACCGGCGCCGGAACCCGTTTCACCCCTGCCTACGCAACTGCGTTGGGCGCAATGAAGCAGCTGCGAGCTTCAAGCTACAAGCTGCAAGTAGAGGCGATGTGCTTTTGCTTGCCGCTTGAAGCTTGCCGTTTGCCGCTTATTTCGACCTCAGGAGAAATATCATGACTATCAAAGCCATCAACGTGCGCAACCAGTTCAAAGGCTCGATCAAGGAAATCGTCCTCGGCGACGTGCTGTCGGAAATCGACGTGCAAACCGCTTCGGGCATCGTCACTTCGGTGATCACCACCCGTTCGGTCAAGGAGCTGGAACTGGTGGTCGGCAGCGAGGTGATCGCCTTTGTGAAGTCCACCGAGGTGTCGATCGCCAAGTTGTAAGCCGGTGAACCAAAAACTACCCCGGAGGGTGAGCCCTTCGGGGTTTCTTTTTTTGAAGATCAAAAGATCGCAGCCTTCGGCAGCTCCTACAGTTGGAACGCATTCCCCCTGTAGGAGCTGCCGAAGGCTGCGATCTTTTAGCGTTTAGGTAGATAGGGCGGTAAATACAGGCCAATGTAGGCATCAAAAACCCGCATCCCTTCTTCAGCCATGCGCGGGGTGATTTGCCCGTGCTGCTGCACCGAACGCGCATAAACCCGGTCGCCCAGTTCCATCGCCAGGGCAAACACATCGACATCGTCCGGCAGCCTCGGCAGTTCGAAATGCTGGTCGAACAATTTGTGCATCAGGGCGCCCAGTTCCAGATCGTGCTGGCGGTCAGCCTGGGTCACTTCGGTCAGCCCGTGCTGGGCGAGAATCAATTGCCGTGCGGCGGCATCTTCATCATAGATCTCCAGCATGCGTTGTTCGACCAGGCGCGACAGGTCACGCCAATCGCGCAAGGCATCGTGATCGATCGGCGCTTGCAGGCAGGCGCGGAATGCCGCGTGTACATCGGCGGTCAGTGCTTGGAGCAGCGCCGGGACGCTGGCGAAGAAGTGGTAAACGGAAGAGGGCGGAATCTGCGCGCGCTCAGCGACGCTGTAGATCGACAGACTCGCCACGCCCTCGGCGGCCAGCAGCGTACGTGCGGCGTCGAGTATCGAATCGATCCGCGCCTGACTGCGGGCACGGGGTTTGCGAACGGGGGCGGGACGCGTCATGGAAGTCTCCTGCGGGGCAGCGGGCATTGTACGCGGAGCGCCCATCCCGAATGCAACACAGTGCTTGTGGCGTGGGAGCTTGCTCTCGCTCGGCTGCGCAGCAGTCGCAAGACCAGCCATGCAGTCTTCCCTGTCAAACCGAGACGAATGATTTCGGGGTCGCTTCGCAACCCGGCGGGAGCAAGCTCCCTCGCCACAAGGGAAAGCATTCAGGCAAAAAAAAGCGCTGCTGGCTGAAAATAGCCGGCAGCGCTTCCTGGTGCTGTAATCCGCTTAAACGGTATGCAGATACCAGTTGTACTCAAGGTCGGAGATGGAGTGTTCGAACTCCTCCAGCTCGCTTTCCTTGCAGGCGACGAAGATATCGATGTACTTCGGATCGATGTACTTGGCCATCACCTCGCTGTCGTCCAGCTCGCGCAGGGCATCGCGCAAGTTGTTCGGCAGGCTCTGTTCGTTCTGCTCGTAGCTGTTGCCCTCGACAGGCGCGCCCGGTTCGATCTTGTTGACCAGACCGTGGTGTACGCCGGCCAGTACCGAAGCCATCAGCAGGTACGGGTTGGCGTCGGCGCCGGCCACGCGGTGTTCGATGCGTACCGCGTCAGCAGAGCCGGTCGGCACGCGAATCGCCACGGTGCGGTTGTCCAGGCCCCAGCACGGCGAGTTCGGCACGTAGAACTGCGCGCCGAAGCGACGGTAGGAGTTGACGTTCGGGCAGAGGAAAGCCATCTGCGCCGGCAGGGTCTCGAGCACACCGCCGATCGCGTGACGCAGCGCGGCGTTCTGCTCGGGATCCTCGCTGGCAAAAATGTTTTTGCCGGCTTTGTCCAGAATCGAAATGTGTACGTGCAGACCGTTGCCCGCCTGGCCTGGATACGGCTTGGCCATGAAAGTGGTGTCCATTTCATGGTCGTAGGCGATGTTCTTGATCAGACGCTTGAGCAACACGGCGTAGTCGCAGGCCTTGATCGGGTCGGCGACGTGGTGCAGGTTCACTTCGAACTGCGCCGGAGCACTTTCCTTGACGATCGCATCGGCCGGGATGCCTTGCTCTTTGGCGCCCTCGAGAATGTCCTGGAGGCAGTCGACATATTCGTCGAGGTCGTCGATCAGGTAGACCTGAGTCGAGTGCGGACGTTTGCCGGAGATCGGCGAGCGTGGTGGCTGCGGACGGCCGTTCACGTTTTCCTGGTCGATCAGGTAGAACTCGAGTTCGAAGGCGGCGCAGATGGTCAGGCCAAGCTCGTCGAACTTGGTCACGACCTGGCGCAGCACTTCGCGCGGGTCGGCGAAGAACGGGTCGCCTTCGAGTTCGTGCATGGTCATCAGCAGTTGCGCGGTAGGGCGCTTCTGCCATGGCTCGTTGCACAGGGTATCGGGAATCGGATAGCAGATTCGATCGGCGTCGCCGATGTCCAGGCCCAGACCGGTGCTTTCCACCGTGGAGCCGTTGATGTCCAGAGCAAATAGAGAGGCCGGCAGGTTGATGCCTTTCTCGTAAACCTTGTGGAGGCTGGTGCGTTCGATGCGCTTGCCGCGCACCACACCATTCATATCCGCAATCAGAAGGTCAACGTACAGAACCTCAGGATGTTCCTTAAGGAACGCGTTCGCTTCGTTAAGCTGAACGGCACGCGGGGGTACCGACATGATGCAACACCTTTGTTGTTAAAAATATCAATCATTGATCTTTTCTGGTTTCAGTCAACCCGAACGGCCTGCCGAAGTCAAGCGAGGCCTTTTTTGCCCCGAAAAAGCGCTTCAGGCGCATTTATGGGGCACTTTGGGGCATTTTTTAATGCCTTGAACATTGCCCGGCCGCGGGCTTGAGCAGGCCGTGTTGTATTTTTTACGGGGGTGTTGTGTAAAAAAATGAACAAGGCTAAGCTCCGGTCAAACCCATAACAGCAATAATACCGGGGTGCTTCATGTCTCGCCTGCCGTTTAACGGCATCACCGGCTGCTCGCTACAGTCCGGTCTGCATGCTCATCACATCAGTGGCGATCGATCCGTCCGTAGCGCAGCCAGCAAGGCGCGCAGCCTGTCGACGATGCCAGCGTCAACAACCGGCAAAACGGCAGCGTCCGATATTCTGGACGTCGGGCACAGCATCCGCTTTATGGCGTCTCCCTGCACTATAGAACTCTTTCCCTCTCAAAGCCCGTGCCGCACCGGGCGTCGTGCTCATGATTCTGCACGCATGGCTGCCCGTTTCGAAAGTGCACGGGAAATGCAACACCAGCGTAAAGGGCAGGTAAGCTCCTCTTTCATTGTCTATGCGCGGTGCCAGGCATAAGCCGGCACTGCGCGAGCAAGCCCCCTTTAACGCGACGCTCCACGCGTCAAACTTGCCTGACATCGTCAGGAGACTCAGCCCAGAGGCATTTATGAGTAACAACCTCGACCAGCTCACCGATTGGTTGAAAGACCGCAAGATCACAGAAGTCGAATGCATGATCGGCGACTTGACCGGTATCACCCGGGGCAAGATCTCACCGACCAACAAGTTCATCGCCGAAAAAGGCATGCGTCTGCCGGAGAGCGTGCTGTTGCAGACCGTGACCGGCGACTACGTCGAAGACGACATCTATTACGAACTGCTCGACCCGGCCGACATCGACATGATCTGCCGCCCGGATCAGAACGCCGTGTACCTGGTGCCATGGGCCATCGAGCCGACCGCGCAGGTGATCCACGACACCTACGACAAGCAAGGCAACCCGATCGAGCTGTCGCCGCGCAACGTGCTCAAGAAAGTCTTGAAGCTTTACGCCGACAAGGGCTGGCAGCCGATCGTGGCACCGGAGATGGAGTTCTACCTGACCAAACGCAGCGATGACCCCGACTATCCGCTGCAGCCGCCGATCGGCCGTTCGGGCCGTCCGGAAATCGGTCGTCAGTCGTTCTCCATCGAAGCGGCCAACGAATTCGACCCGCTGTTCGAAGACGTCTACGACTGGTGCGAACTGCAGGAGCTGGATCTCGACACGCTGATCCACGAAGACGGCACGGCGCAGATGGAAATCAACTTCCGTCACGGCGATGCCCTGTCGCTGGCCGATCAGATTCTGGTGTTCAAGCGCACCATGCGCGAAGCCGCGCTCAAGCACGA
This sequence comes from Pseudomonas sp., assembly GCF_035554175.1. Lineage (GTDB taxonomy): Bacteria > Pseudomonadota > Gammaproteobacteria > Pseudomonadales > Pseudomonadaceae > Aquipseudomonas. The sequence continues at coordinate 59,444 of NZ_DATMIV010000021.1, forward strand.
CGTGGCTGCGACCTTCATGGCCAAACCGATGACCGGCGAGCCGGGCAGTGCCATGCACTTGCACCAGAGCATCATCGACATCAACACCGGCAAGAACGTTTTCTCCAACGAAGACGGGACCATGAGCCAGCTGTTCCTGCACCACATCGGTGGCCTGCAGAAACTGATTCCCGAGCTGTTGCCGCTGTTCGCGCCGAACGTCAACTCGTTCCGCCGCTTCCTGCCGGACACCTCGGCGCCAGTGAACGTCGAATGGGGCGAAGAAAACCGCACCGTGGGCCTGCGCGTGCCGGATGCCGGCCCGCAGAACCGCCGCGTGGAAAACCGTCTGCCGGGCGCCGACGCCAACCCCTATCTGGCGATTGCCGCAAGCCTGCTCTGCGGTTACATCGGCATGGTCGAAGGTCTCAACCCGAGCGCGCCGGTCGTCGGCCGTGGTTACGAGCGGCGCAATCTGCGCCTGCCGCTGACCATCGAAGACGCGCTGGAACGCATGGAAAACAGCAAGACTGTCGAGAAGTACCTCGGCAAGAACTTCATCACGGGCTACGTCGCGGTCAAGCGGGCCGAGCATGAAAACTTCAAGCGCGTGATCAGTTCGTGGGAGCGTGAGTACCTGCTTTTCGCCGTCTGATACGCCGGGCGCGACGGTCAGCCGTCGCGCCTGTACCGATAACAAGGAGAATTTGCATGACCAGCAACAACCCGCAAACCCGTGAGTGGCAAGCGCTGAGCAGCGATCACCACCTGGCCCCGTTCAGTGACTTCAAGCAACTGAAAGAGAAGGGCCCACGGATCATCACCAACGCCAAGGGCGTTTACCTGTGGGACAGCGAAGGCAACAAGATCCTCGACGGCATGGCCGGGCTCTGGTGCGTGGCCATCGGTTACGGCCGCGATGAATTGGCCGATGCCGCCGCCAGGCAGATGCGCGAATTGCCGTACTACAACCTGTTCTTCCAGACCGCCCATCCGCCGGCACTGGAATTGGCCAAGTCGATTGCCGACGTGGCGCCAGAAGGCATGAACCATGTGTTCTTCACCGGTTCCGGCTCGGAAGGCAACGACACCATGCTGCGCATGGTTCGCCACTACTGGGCGATCAAGGGCCAGCCGAACAAGAAAGTCATCATCAGCCGCAAGAACGGTTATCACGGTTCCACCGTGGCCGGCGCGAGCCTGGGCGGCATGACGTATATGCACGAACAGGGCGACTTGCCGATTCCGGGCATCGTTCACATCGCGCAGCCGTACTGGTTCGCCGAAGGTGGCGACATGACTCCGGAAGAGTTCGGCATCTGGGCGGCCAATCAGCTGGAAGAGAAGATTCTCGAAGTCGGCGTCGACAACGTCGGTGCCTTTATTGCCGAGCCGATCCAGGGTGCCGGTGGCGTGATCATTCCGCCCGACACCTACTGGCCGCGCATCAAGGAAATCCTCGCCAAGTACGACATCCTCTTTGTCGCCGACGAAGTGATCTGCGGTTTCGGCCGTACCGGTGAGTGGTTCGGCAGCGATTTCTACGACCTCAAGCCGCACATGATGACCATTGCCAAGGGCCTGACCTCCGGCTACATCCCTATGGGTGGCCTGATCGTGCGTGATTCGGTGGTGGCCGTGCTTAATGAAGGCGGTGATTTCAACCACGGCTTCACTTACTCCGGGCATCCAGTTGCAGCAGCGGTGGGCCTGGAAAATATCCGCATCCTGCGCGAAGAAAAAATTATCGAGAACGCCCACAACGAAACGGCACCGTATTTGCAGAAACGTCTGCGCGAGTTGACCGATCACCCGTTGGTAGGTGAAGTTCGCGGCGTCGGTCTGCTGGGGGCGATCGAACTGGTGCAGGACAAGGCCACGCGCAAGCGTTACGAAGGCAAGGGCGTTGGCATGATCTGCCGGCAGTTCTGCTTCGACAACGGCCTGATCATGCGCGCGGTAGGCGACACCATGATCATCGCGCCGCCGCTGGTGATCAGCAAAGCGGAGATCGATGAGCTGGTTACAAAAGCACGCAAGTGTCTGGACCTGACCCTCAGTGCGCTGCAGGCCTAGCTGCTAGGCTTTGAACGGTGAGTTGCGGCGTAATCGCCAAAGCTCTCAGAAAGGCTGGTCTTTCCTTGAAAGACCGCCTCGGATCTTGCCAGACTAGCCGCGGTTCCAGTTGTCCGGGTTCGGCCGCTGAACAAAGTGGTTCAAAAAAGAAAAATTTGGAGCATGACGCATGAAGGCATTAGGTAAAAAGCTAGCTGGCAAGACTCTGCTCGCGCTGTCCATGGCGGGCATGATGGCGGGTGCGGTTCACGCGGACGACAAGGTACTGCACGTCTACAACTGGTCCGATTACATCGCGCCGGACACCGTGGCCAACTTCGAAAAAGCCACCGGGATCAAAGTCGTCTACGACGTCTTCGACAGTAACGAAACCCTGGAAGCCAAGCTGCTGGCCGGCAAGTCCGGTTACGACATCGTGGTGCCTTCCAACAACTTTCTCGCCAAGCAGATCAAGGCCGGCGTCTACCAGGAGCTCGACAAGTCCAGGCTGCCGAACTGGAAAAACCTCGACGAAGACCTGCTCAAGGCCGTTGGCGATGCCAGCGACCAGGGCAACAAGCACGCCTTCCCGTACATGTGGGGCTCGATCGGCATCGGCTACAACCCGGCCAAGGTCAAGGCTGCACTGGGCATCGACAAGATCGATTCCTGGGATGTGGTGTTCAAGCCTGAAAACATCGAAAAACTCAAAAGCTGCGGCGTGAGCTTCCTCGATGCCCCGACCGAAATGATTCCGGCGGCACTGCACTATCTGGGCAAACCGACCAACAGCACGGACAAGGCTGACCTGAAAGCCGCTGAAGACCTGTTCCTGAAGATTCGTCCTTCGGTCGCCTACTTCCACTCGTCCAAGTACATCTCCGATCTGGCCAATGGCAACATCTGCGTCGCCGTCGGTTACTCGGGTGACCTGGAGCAATCCAAGACCCGCGCTCAGGAAGCCGGTGACAAGGTCAAACTGGCCTACACCATTCCAAAGGAAGGCGCCGGTACTTTCTACGACATGGTCGCCATTCCCAAGGATGCCGAAAACGTCGATGCCGCCTACAAGTTCATGAACTACCTGCTCGAGCCGCAAGTGATGGCCGGCATTACCAACGCCGTGCGTTTCCCGAACGGCAACAAGGCCGCGACGCCGCTGGTGGACAAGGACATCACCAGCGACGCAAGCATCTATCCTTCGGCTGAAGTGAAGAAGCAGCTCTATGCGATCAGCGATCTGGATGCCGCCACTCTGCGTCTGATCACCCGCAGCTGGACCAAGATCAAATCGGGCAAATAAGCCGGTTTGTCGCTACAACCACTGGCCGTCGTCTGTGCGATGGCGGCCAGCGGGATAATTAAATGACAGAAAGTTTTGCTGGAACGGTTTTTCGAGGGTAAGTTGCGCGCCGGTTTTGTTGTCGGGCAGCCATGGCTGTCATGCAGCGCGGGGCAACTTGGGCCCAATCAATTCAGAGGACCTCCACTTGCCTGTATTTTCTATTTTGCGCAAAGCCCTGCTGGCCGCTGCCGGCCTGACAATCGCTGTCGGATCCCAGGCCGCCGGTACGGTGCATATTTATAACTGGTCCGATTACATCGGCGAATCGACCCTGGCCGACTTCGAGAAAGAGACCGGGATCAAACCGGTTTACGACGTCTTCGATTCCAACGAGACCCTGGAAGGCAAGCTGCTCGCCGGGCGCACCGGTTACGACGTGGTCGTGCCGTCCAACCATTTCCTCGGCAAACAGATCAAGGCTGGCGCGTTCCAGAAGCTCGACAAGGCGCAGTTGCCGAATTATTCCAACCTCGACCCGGCGCTGCTCAAGCGCCTGGAACAGAACGATCCCGGCAATCTCTACGCCGTACCGTATCTGTGGGGCACCAACGGCATCGGCTACAACGTTGATAAAGTCAAAGCCGTACTCGGTATCGACAAGATCGATTCCTGGGCCGTGTTGTTCGAACCGGAAAACATCAAGAAGCTGCACAGCTGCGGCGTCGCGTTCCTCGATTCGGCTGATGAAATGATGCCGACCATGCTCAATTACCTGGGCCTGAACGCCAACAGCACCAACGCCAAGGATTACGAGAAAGCCACCGCCAAGCTGCTCGCGGTACGCCCTTACGTGACCTATTTCCACTCCTCTAAGTACATCGGTGATCTGGCCAACGGCGATATCTGCGTGGCCATCGGTTTCTCCGGCGACATTTTCCAGGCGAAGAACCGTGCCGAGGAAGCCAAGAAGGGCGTCAACATCGCCTACGCGATCCCCAAAGAGGGCGGCGCGCTGTGGTTCGACATGCTGGCGATCCCCAAGGATTCCTCCAACGTCAAGCAAGCTCACGCCTTCATCAATTATCTGCTGAAACCTGAGGTGATCGCCCAGGTCAGTGATTACGTCGGTTACGCCAACCCCAACCCGGGTTCGGACAAGCTGATGGAACAATCCATTCGCACCGATGAAGCGGTTTACCCACCGCAAGCAGTCCTCGACAAGACCTACGTGTCGACCGAGTTGCCAGCCAATATTCAGCGTTTGATGACCCGCAGCTGGACCAAGGTCAAGTCGGGCAAATAACGCACAAACTATCCAGGGTTCGTCTTGCGTGGCGACCTGCTGATTCTGTTGGGAGTTTCGTAAATGGCAGTTGCCTCCGGCGCCTACAAGAAAGCCCTCGAGGGCGACCAGACACCGAAGCAGGTGCTGGTCAAAATCGACCGGGTCACGAAGAAGTTCGACGAGACGATTGCCGTGGACGACGTGTCCCTGGAAATCAAGAAGGGCGAGATCTTCGCCCTGCTCGGCGGTTCGGGATCGGGCAAATCCACGTTGCTGCGCATGCTGGCAGGCTTCGAACGGCCCACGGAAGGGCGGATTTTCCTCGACGGCGTCGACATCACCGACATGCCGCCGTACGACCGTCCGATCAACATGATGTTTCAGTCCTACGCCCTGTTCCCGCACATGACCGTGGCGCAGAACATCGCCTTCGGCCTGCAGCAGGACAAGATCCCCAAGGCCGAGATCGACGCCCGCGTGGCCGAGATGCTCAAGCTGGTGCAGATGAGCCAGTACGCCAAGCGCAAGCCGCATCAACTCTCCGGCGGCCAGCGTCAGCGCGTGGCCCTGGCGCGTTCGCTGGCGAAGCGGCCGAAGCTGCTGCTGCTCGATGAACCGATGGGCGCACTGGACAAGAAACTGCGTTCGCAGATGCAGCTGGAACTGGTGGAAATCATCGAGCGCGTCGGCGTGACCTGCGTGATGGTGACCCACGACCAGGAAGAGGCCATGACCATGGCCGAGCGCATCGCCATCATGCACTTGGGCTGGATCGCGCAGATCGGCAGCCCGATCGACATCTACGAAACCCCGACCAGCCGTCTGGTCTGTGAATTCATCGGCAACGTCAACATCTTCGAAGGCGAAGTGATCGATGACGCCGAAGGTCACGCGACCATTACCTGCAAAGACCTCGACCGGCAGATCTACGTCGGCCACGGCATCAGCACCTCGGTGCAGGACAAGTCGGTCACCTACGCAATTCGCCCGGAGAAGCTGTTGGTCACCGCCGACATGCCGACCTGCGAGTACAACTGGTCGAGCGGCAAGGTCCATGACATCGCCTATCTCGGCGGGCACTCGGTGTTCTACGTCGAATTGCCGAGCGGCAAACTGGTGCAGTCGTTCGTCGCCAACGCCGAACGTCGCGGCGCGCGTCCGACCTGGGGCGATCAGGTCTACGTGTGGTGGGAAGATGACAGCGGCGTGGTACTTCGCTCATGAACATGCGCAAATTCAAACGCCGCATCAACCGGATCATCCCCAATGGCCGGCAGCTGGTCATCGGGGTGCCGTTCATCTGGCTGTTCCTGTTCTTCATGCTGCCGTTCTTCATCGTCCTGAAGATCAGCTTCGCCGAAGCCGACGTAGCGATCCCGCCGTACACCGAGATCTACACGTTCGCCGAGCAGAAGCTGCAACTGCTGCTGAACCTGGGCAACTACGCGATGCTCGGCGACGACGAGTTGTACATCGCGGCATACCTCGGTTCGCTGAAAATGGCTTTTATCAGCACCGTGCTCTGCCTGCTGATCGGTTACCCGATGGCCTATGCCATCGCCAGTGCCCGCAAGGAGCTGCAAACGGTGCTGGTGCTGCTGATCATGATGCCGACCTGGACCGCGATCCTGATCCGCGTGTACGCGTGGATGGGCATCCTCAGCAACAACGGCCTGCTCAATGGTTTCCTGATGAGCATGGGCCTGATCGACGAGCCGCTGCAGATCCTCAACACCAATCTCGCCGTCTATATCGGCGTGGTTTATTCCTATCTGCCGTTCATGATCCTGCCGCTGTACGCCAACCTGGTCAAACACGATCAGAGTCTGCTGGAAGCCGCGTCGGATCTGGGTTCGAGCAACTTCAACAGCTTCTGGAAAATCACCATTCCGCTGTCCAAGAACGGGATTATTGCCGGCTGCATGCTGGTGTTCATCCCGGTAGTGGGTGAGTTCGTGATCCCGGAACTGCTCGGCGGCCCGGAAACCCTGATGATCGGTAAGGTGCTGTGGCAAGAGTTCTTCAACAACCGCGACTGGCCGGTGGCGTCCGCGCTGGCGGTGGTGATGCTGGCGATCCTGATTGTGCCGATCATTCTGTTCAACCGCAGTCAGGCCAGGGAAATGGAGGGTAAAGAATGAAGCGCTTGCGTTTCTCCAGCCTGATGCTGGTGCTGGGTCTGCTGTTCATCTATCTGCCGATGCTGATCCTGGTGATTTACTCGTTCAACGCCTCGAAACTGGTGACGGTCTGGGGCGGCTGGTCGATCAAGTGGTACGTCGGCCTGCTCGACAACTCGCAACTGATGGGCTCGGTGCTGCGCTCGCTGGAAATCGCCTGCTACACGGCAGTCGCCGCGGTGGCGCTGGGTACGCTGGCGGCGTTTGTGCTGACGCGCATCACCCGCTTCAAGGGCCGCACGCTGTTTGGCGGCCTGGTCACCGCGCCGTTGGTGATGCCCGAAGTGATCACCGGTCTGTCGCTGTTGCTGCTGTTCGTGGCCATGGCGCAGATGATCGGCTGGCCGCAGGAGCGCGGCATCGTCACCATCTGGATCGCGCACACCACGTTCTGTGCGGCGTACGTGGCGGTGGTGGTGTCAGCGCGCCTGCGTGAGCTGGATCTGTCGATCGAGGAAGCTGCGATGGACCTCGGTGCACGGCCGTGGAAAGTGTTCTTCCTGATCACCATTCCGATGATCGCGCCGTCGCTGGCGGCGGGCGGCATGATGTCGTTCGCGCTGTCGCTGGATGACCTGGTACTGGCGAGCTTCGTCTCCGGGCCGGGTTCGACGACTCTGCCGATGGAAGTGTTCTCGGCGGTCCGTCTGGGCGTGAAGCCGGAGATCAACGCCGTGGCCAGCCTGATTCTGCTGGCGGTGTCGCTGGTGACTTTCCTCGTCTGGTTCTTCAGCCGCCGTGCCGAAGAGGCGCGCAAGAAAGCCATCCAGCAAGCCATCGAAGAAAGCGCCGCGGATTCGTGGAAGCAACCGGACGCGCGTCGGGCGCCTGCGCCACAGACCGTGTGAGCCGAAAGGGTTGATCGGGATGCTCTGATCACCCCATTAACCCTGTGGGAGCGAGCTTGCTCGCGAATGCGATCTGTCAGTCGATATCCATGTGGCTGATAGACCGCTTTCGTGAGCAAGCTCGCTCCCACAGGTTTTCGGTGCTCAGGCAGTCCAGGGAGAGTTGCGGATGACCTCGACGAAATTCATCGGCTTGAACCCCGGTTCCTGATCCTTCAGCACATCGGTCTTCACATTGCCAAACGTGGTTTGCGGGCGATGGCGCAGGCCGTCGGCAAAGGCGCAGATGATGCACTCCTTGAAACCTTCCCCGCGTGGATGCGCATGCACCACGGCTTCGCGCTGCACCGTGCTAAACGCCGCGTAGTCCATACCCAGCACGTCCATTTCCACACCAGCCGTCACCAGCGCCACCGTCGGGCGCAGATGCCTGGGTACGCCTGGTGTGGTGTGCAATGCAATCGACAACCACACTTGTTCAATATCGTCATCGCTCAGTCCGTATGGCTTGAGAAAGGCTGCCGCCGCGTTCGCGCCGTCCACTTCGAAACGCTCGTCGGCACTGCGATGGCCTTCGACCAGACCCAGGTCATGGAACATCGCGCCGACGTACAACAACTCCGGGTTGTAGGCCAGTTGCCGGCGCTCGCCGCTCAACGCGCCGAACAGAAACACCCGGCGCGAGTGGTGATAGAGCAGATCTGATTCGATGTCGCGGATGTACTCGGTGGTGGCCCGGGCGAGGGCGCTGTCAGGGATCTTGATGCCGGCGATGGTGCTGGTCATAACGGTTTCCTCGTCGAAAACGCCGTCGTGGCGCTGCTGGAGAAAGTCTGTTCCCGGCGCGGCGAGCGAACAATCGAGTCATGGCTGCGATCCTTGCCAATGCACCTGCAAATCGTGCCAAGCTCGCTTGTCGGGTGGATTTGGCTAAGGTTGGCGCGATCAACCAGCCGGACATGGCCCATGTGGGAGCGAGCTTGCTCGCGAAGGCGGTGTGTCATTCGGCCGCTATGTTGCGTGTGATGACCTCTTCGCGAGCAGGCTCGCTCCCACAGGTTGGTGTGTTTGTCACAGGTATTGAGGACGTTTGAGCCATGAACAAATCCGTCGCCATCGTGGTTTTCCCCGGCGTGCAGTCGCTCGATGTCAGCGGCCCCATGGACGTGTTCGCCGAAGCCAACCGCTTCCTTGAGCCGCAGGATCACTATCGCTTGCAAGTGATCGGCCTCGAGCACGGGCCGATGGCCTGTTCCAATGGCATGAGCCTGAACGCCCACTGCCACTTCAGCGAAGCAACCGATAGCTCCGACCTGTTGCTGGTCGCTGGCGGCCCGCAATTGCCGTTCATGGATTTCGGCCCGACGTTCGACGCCTGGCTGCGGGGCGCCTGTGACCGCGCGCGGCGGTTCGGTTCGATCTGCAACGGCGCGTTCATGCTGGCCCGCGCCGGTTTGCTGGAGGGGCGCACCGTCACCACCCATTGGAACGATGCCGAGGCTTTGGCACGGCTGTGCCCGACGACGCAGGTCGAAGCGGATCGCCTGTATGTCGAGGACGGTACGCTTTATACCTCGGCCGGGGTCACGGCAGGCATCGATCTGTCGTTGTACCTGCTGGCGCGCGATCACGGCGCCGAGGTGGCGCTGAGTGTGGCGAAACGGCTGGTGGTGTTCACTCAGCGCTCGGGCGGGCAATCGCAGTTCAGCCCGTTCCTTGCGCCGCATGCCGAACCGACGTCCGCGGTGGCGATGGTGCAGTTGTATGTGCTGGCCAATCTCACCGGGGATCTGACGATTGCCGATCTGGCCCGTGCGGCGAATATGAGTGCGCGGAACTTTTCCCGGGTGTTCGCCCGAGAAGCCAAGGTGACCCCGGCGGAGTTCGTCGAGCGCGCGCGGGTGGATGCGGCGCGGGTGCTGCTCGAAAGCACCACGGCGCCGCTGAAGACTGTGGCGTATCAGTGCGGGTTTCGTGATGCGCAGCATATGCGCAGTGTGTTCAATCGGCGGCTGGGGGTGACGCCTCAGCAGTTTCGGATGAATTTTGCCGTGATGGTCTGACGTTTTGCGGCGTCGCTGACGGCCCTTTCGCGAGCAGGCTCGCTCCCACAGGAGAACGCATTTCAATGTGGGAGCGAGCCTGCTCGCGAAGGGGCCGGCGCAGACTGCATAAATCTATTGCGCACCCCGCGCCGGCATCAGCTTCAGGGTACTGCGCGTATTGGCCAGCACCTCTTCCTCACTGAAATGCGCCTGCACATAAATCCCCTCCACATACGCCTCGGCCTGGTCGTCATAGTGACGGTCAAGCGGCACGCCACTCTGGCCCACCGGATTGATCGTCAAGCCATGGGCCGGATCAGCGAAATCCACCAGTCGCCGCGTCGACGGCCCGTAAGTCACCGGCCACGGCGCCGGGCCGATCTTCGCCGAGAGGTTGTTCGGCACTTCATGGCTGCCCGGTGCTGCGAACGGGCCGACGTTGAACAGGCGATCCAGCGGCTTCTGCTGCCCCAGCGGATGGCCATGGGTCAGAGTGTGCGCCGCGCCCCACTGCCAACCCGCGACATCGTCGCCCAGGGTCAGCTTCAGATGCTGCATGCTCGCTGCCCACGCCGTGCCCACGACATCGGCGCGGGTTTCCCGGGCAGGCGTGCTGCGATTGTCCCACCAGGGTGAGTCAGCATTCGCCGCCAGCCGTGGCAACGCGGCGTCGATCACCCGCGTCGACAGCAATGTCTCGAAGAAGTCATTGCCCAACTCATCGCGCATCGCCGCGTCGGCAAGGTCGTAGAGGAACTGGTTGAACACTGTCGCGCTGACCGAATTCAGCGGATAGTCGCCAGCCCACTGCGCCAACTGCTCGATCAGTTTGCGTTGCGCCGGATCGCTCACCACTTCACGCAACACCGGCAACAGCGGCGCCAACAGACGCGGGCCGTATCCGGTCGCGGTGTCCAACTGCAGTTTCTGGTTGGCTTCGTTGCTCCACTTCACCCGGTTGTCGCTGAGCTGACGATCAAGCTGCTGACCGCGATCGGCAAGGTTGTAGTAACCGGGAATCTCCATGTCGGTCGGTGACACGGGCTGAAAGTTGGCCGAGACGATATAGCCGCGCGCCGGGTTCTCTTCCTGCGGGTTGGCGCTGAACGGGTAGTAACCGTCCTTGTCCGCCTCAGGCGTGCTGCCGTCGAGAATGAAGCCCGGTTTCGCCCCGGCCGGGCGCTTGGGCAGCAAGGCCGAGGCCCACCAGGCGATATCGCCTTTGGCGTTGGCGTACACCAGATTCAGACCGGGCGCCTGCACCTTGGCCGCCGCCGCGCGGGCCTTGGCCAGAGTGTCGGCGCGGTTGAGCTGGTAGAAGCCGTCGAGGATCGGGTTCGGCGTTTCGAGGAAGGCCCACCACATCGCGATCGGCGTTTGTCCGGCAGCGCTGCCGAGCGCATCGTTGACGATCGGCCCGTGGGGCGACTGGCGCAAAGTGATGGTGACCGGCGCCTGACCCTTCACGTTGATCTGCTGCTCGGTAACCAGCATGTCCGTCCACTGGCCGCGATACCAGACCTGATTGGGGTTGTCCGGGTTGACCTTCTCGGCGATCAGATCCAGATCGTCGTTCTGGAACATGGTCAGGCTCCAGCCGAAATCGAGGTTGTGGCCCAGGAACGCGAATGGCACCAGCGCCTGATGATGGCCGTACAACTCGAAACCCGGCGCCGAGAGCTGCGCCTCATACCACACCGACGGCACCGAGAAGCGAATATGCGGATCGCCGGCCAGCAGCGGTTTGCCGCTCTGGCTGCGACTGCCCGCGATGACCCAGGCGTTGCTGCCTTCGAACTGCGGCAGACCCTGGTCGATCAGCGCCTGCTCGCTGAGACGGGCGAGGGCAGTGAGGTCTTGCCAGTCGCCAGCGGCAAGAGCTGACGCCTGCTTGTCGTGTTTGCCGGCGAGCACGCCTTTGGCCTGCCAATCAAGGTCGAAGACATTCAGGTAATTGGCGCCGAGCTGATCGCGCACGTAGGTCAGCAGCGGCTCGGTGCGAAACGCAGCGGCAAAGCTGTAGGCCATGTAACCGGCGACGCTGATGCTGTCTTCGGCGGTGAACGGCCGCTTGGGGATGCCCAGCACATCGAACTCGATCGGCGCGGCGTGACTCTCCTGATATTGGTTGATGCCGTCCAGATAGGCTTGCAGGCCCTTCCATGCCGGTGACTGCTTGTCGAGGCTGGCGACGTAACTGGCGGCGCGCTCGCGAATGCGCAGGCTGCGGAACAGTTTGTCGGTGTCGAGCAGTTTCGCCCCGAGCACCTCGGCCAGTTCACCCCGGGCGAGGCGGCGCATGGCCTCCATCTGAAACAGCCGATCCTGAGCGTGCACATAGCCAAGGGCACGGTACAGGTCGGTCTCGTTCTCGGCGCGAATATGCGGCACACCGCGCTCGTCATAGCGCACGGTCACCGAGCCTTGCAGATTGCGCAGCTCGACCTGGCCCTTTCGCGTTGGCTGCTTGCTATAGACGTAGCCGCCGGCGGCGCAGAGCAGGACAACGATGAGCAAGGCAACAATGATCAACGCACGCTTCATGGTGACTCCTTGTGCAGGCGGGAGGGCCGCCCGTCGGGCTGCAAACATTTAGCACAGAGCTTGTATGCGTTGCAGCGCTGTCCTTGAAAAGTCCGCAATGCCTTACCTCGCGTCCGCCGGCCACGGGCAATAACAGCCCACCGCCAGCGTGTGCGTTGCATTGACCGGCCGATCTTCCGTCAGGGCATGCAGGATCGGTTCGATAAAGCTGTTGCTGGAGTTGCAGGTCAGACCTTCGCTGTACGGGCCGAAGTAGGCGAGTTTGCCGCTGCGATCCCAGATCGCCACGGCGGGGCTGGCGGGGATCTGTTCGGAACCGGGCAGGACGATGATGGTTTTCAGGCTGGCGAGGGTGGCGGGCAACTGGCCGTGGCTGCCGGGCTTTTGCACGGCGAAGAACTCCACGCCGCGAGGGCCGAACTGTTCGACCATCTCGCTCAGGTGCTGCTGATTGCCGACATTGCACGGGCAGGCCGGGTCCCAGAAGTGCACCAGACGAATATTGCCCCGCCCGGCGAGGTTGTCCGGCAGGCGCAGCGGGTCGCCGGAAAACACCGCTGTGTGTTCGCTGAACGCGCGCAGATAGCGGCCCTGAAACCAGTCATACGCCGCCCACAGCACCCCGGCGCAGATCAGTGCGAGCAGGCTGGCGAACAGTGCGGTGCGGTAGGGCGAACGCATGGATCAGGTTCCTCGGAGGTCGGTTAGCTTGCCATGCTTGCTCCGACAGATGAATATCGCAGGCCGATAAAGTCCGTTTACCGCTTTGGAATGTCCGCATGCCTGATACTTTCGACCCCGATCATTTACGCGCCAGCCTCAAGCCCTTGGCCGAGTGGCAGCCGTTATCGGATGAGGCGAAGGCTTATCAGCGCTTCTACAAAACCGACTTTGCCGAGCGCGATGTCTGGCGCGGCATGGGCCGTTTTGAGGTCGATGGCTACGAGTTGGTCAGCCATTGCTGGTGGCCGGAGAAGGTCAAGGCGACGCTGTTTCTGCTGCACGGTTACTACGATCACATCGGCTTGTACCGGCATGTGATCGAATGGGCGCTGGATCAGGATTTCGCCGTGATTGCCTGCGACTTGCCGGGGCATGGTCTGTCGAGCGGGCCACGGGCGAGCATCCGCGATTTCGCTGAATATCAGCACATGCTGCAAGCGCTGTTTGCTGAAGCCAATTCGATCTCGCTGCCGCAGCCTTGGCACTTGTGCGGGCAAAGCACCGGTGGCGCGATTGTCGTCGATCACCTGCTCAACCATGGCGAGAACAGCCCGGCGCAGGGGCAGGTGATTCTGCTGGCGCCGTTGGTGCGACCACGGGCGTGGGGCTGGTCGCAGCTCAGTTATTACCTGCTGCGGCCGTTTGTCCGCGGCGTTGCGCGACGTTTCAGCGAGAATTCCAACGATCCGGACTTTCTGCCGTTTCTCCAGGCCGACCCGTTACAACCAAGGCGCCTGCCGACGAAGTGGGTGGGCGCGCTGTCGCGCTGGATCATTCGCGTCGAGCACGCGAAAAAAAGTCCGCGGCGACCGCTGATCATTCAGGGGCAGGCGGACATGACTGTGGACTGGCAGCACAATCTGCAGGTGCTGAAATGGAAGTTCGACCGGCCGCAAATTCTGCTGCTGGCCGAGGCGCGACATCATCTGGCCAATGAAACGGCGGAGATGCGCGAGGAGTATTTCGAATTCCTGAGCAAGCGGATCAGGGGCCGGCATCTCTGAAGCGTAAGGCAAGATCAAAACATCGCAGCCTTCGGCAGCTCCTACAGGGGGACGCGTTTCAATGTAGGAGCTGCCGAAGGCTGCGATCTTTTAAGGTTGCCCGACCGCCAACCCCGCCCGAATCGCCGCCAGCGCCGCTTGATAGTAAGCCTTGCCCTCGGTCGACTCGGCAAACGTCGCAAACTCCTCCAGCTCTTCATCCGACAAGTCGCGATAGACGTAGAGCAGCGTGTTGTTCAGATCGGCGCCGATCTGATCCATCAGGCGCTGGCGCTGACCGTTCAACATACCCTGCGCCTGACCACCGCCAAGCAGTCCCGGGATCATCGAGCTCAAACTGTCCGCCGCCACGCCGGCAATCGCCAGACTGACCTCGGCGCCAGCCTCACGGGCCGGCAGAGCCTGGGCAAGATGACCGATGATCAGCAGGCGGCTGTCGCTGGCTTGCATCTTCGGCAGACCCTGAGCGTTTTTCGCCAGTTGATCGCGACGGGTCGCGAGCAGTTCGGCGGCGACGATTTTCTTGCCCAGCGGTGATTGAAAGAAGCTCAGCGCGGGTTTCGGGTCGGCGAGTTTTTGCCGCAGTTGCGCCTCGGCGCGTTGATCCATGGCCTGCGCGGCGAAGCGCTGGTTGCTGTTGTTGACCAGCGCTTGAAACACCGCGGGCGGCAGGCTGTTCTGATAGCGCTGCTGGGCGGCGCTCAGGGCATCGTTGAAATGCGCGCGTTGTTCTGGCCAGCCGGCGACCTTGTACAGCTGATCGTGGCCGTCGGCCCAGGCGGGCAATACGCAGAACATCAACAGTGAAAAAAGCAAACGGCGCATAGGGACTCCTGTCAGCAGCCGACTATTCTCCGTGCGGTGCCGGTACTTGTCGAGAATTCGTATCGAGGCGCTGCGTGGCTCTGTCGGATTTGTTGCCGCCGGCATACTATGCGCGCCATGCCGATATCCTCTGAACACCCGCTGCTGTTACGCATCGTCGACGACCTGGCCGAGCATGGCTGGTCGCAGCAGAACATCTTCCTGCCCCCCGATCTGACCCGGGCGCTGGCGGCCGAGTGCCGTAAACGTGAAGCCGAGGGCGAACTGGCTCCGGCTGCGGTCGGGCGCGGGCCGTTCTCAGAGATTCGCGAAGGTATTCGCGGCGACCATATCCAGTGGATCGACCCGGGCCAGGCCGAGGCTACCGACCGTTATCTGAGCCTGATGGACAGCTTGCGCGAAGCGCTCAATCGCGGTTTGTTTCTCGGTCTCGAAGACTTCGAATGCCATTTCGCCCTGTACCCGCCCGGTGCGTTTTACCGCAAACACGTCGACCGCTTTCGCGACGATGACCGGCGCATGGTTTCGGCGGTGATTTACCTCAACGATGCCTGGCTGCCGGAGGACGGCGGGCAACTGCGCATGTACCTGAACGATGAGCGCGTGCACGACGTGCAGCCGACCGGCGGCTGCCTGGTGGTGTTTCTCTCCGGCGAAGTCCCCCACGAAGTGATGCCGGCCAATCGCGAGCGGCTGTCGCTGACCGGTTGGTTCCGTCGCCGTGGCAACGAGCCGTTCTGAACATGCACAAGGTTCTGGTCAGCCGCTGCCTGTTGGGCCATCGCGTGCGTTATGACGGTGGGGCCAGTGGGCCGTTTGATCTGCTTGAGCAGTGGATCGCAGAAGGGCGGGTAGTGCCGTTGTGTCCGGAGGTGGCCGGTGGTTTGCCGACGCCGAGGGCGGCGGCGGAGATTCCCGGTGGACAGGGTGGCGCGGTGCTTGATGGCGTTGCGGCAGTGATCACCACTGACGGGGAGGATGTCAGCGCGCAATTTCTCGAGGGTGCACGGCAAGCGCTGGAACTGGTGCGCAAGCACGGCATTCAGGTGGCGGTGCTCAAGGCCAACAGCCCTTCCTGCGGGAATCTGCTGACCTATGACGGGACGTTCAGCGGGGTCAAAGTCAGTGGCGAAGGGGTGACGGCGGCGTTGCTCAAGCGTCATGGCGTGCAGGTTTTCAGTGAGCTTGAGCTACCGCAAGCCGCGCAGGCCCTGACCCGACTCGACTAAAACTCCAGCACAAATCCAACTGTAGGAGCTGACGAGTGAAACGAGGCTGCGATCTTTTGATCTTCAAAATCAACATCAAAAGATCGCAGCCTTCGGCAGCTCCTACGGTTTGGTGAGCCACTTCTCGGTCAGCGCCGCTAGGCGCCCGTCATCTTTTATCCGCTCCAGCGCGCTCTTGAGGCTGGCCTGAAACGCCGGATTACCCTTCTGAAACGGGATCGCCAACTCAACCGGCGCCGCCGCTTTCGGCTTCTCCTCGGTCAACGCCTGCACCAGCACCATCGGCCGGGGCGCATCGTCCTTCTTCGCCAGCAGTTGCCCGTCGACCTCGCTGTACGGTTCGCTGAAGTCGAAACGATCCTTGAGTTCGGGTGTCAGTGCTATGTGGTTGAGCGCGACGTCGTACTTGCCGCTTTCAACGCCCTGGAGCAGGTCGCCCTCATCGGTGACGATGAAGTCGGCGCGTACATCCAGCTCCTTGGCCAGAAGTTGCCCAAGCTCGACCTCGAACCCTGTGAGTGTGTCGCCTTCCTTGTAATTGAAGGGCGGTGTATTAGCCTCAAGGGCTATGCGCAACTCGCCACGGTCGTTGACGTCATCAATCAGTTCGGCGTGAGCCAGCGGGCTCAGAAGGGGTAGCAGGCAGATCAGGCCAGGCAGCAAGCGCATGGTCACTCCTTTGAAATCATTATCGCGACGCTCTGATTCAGGCTCGCTTTGCTATGGTTGTCGAGTGCCTTCGACAACGAATGGTCATGAAGTTGTCATGACCGTGCGGATTTTACGGAAAAACTGGAGAAGAAAATGAAAAGCTTTATGTCACGTGCAGCGTTGGCCGGTGTGTTGATGGGTGTTTCGGTGCTGGCCAGTGCGGCGACACCGGCTCCAAAAGGCGCCGAAGTGTTCATCGTTTCTCCCGAGGACGGGGCTACGGTCTCCCAGGAATTCAAGGTCAAGTTCGGCGTCAAGAACATCGCGCTGGCCCCGGCGGGTGACACCACCAAAAACACCGGCCACCATCACCTGCTGATCGACGTCGACGACCTGCCGGCCGAAGGCGCGCCGATCCCGACCGACGCGCACCACATGCATTTCGGCAAGGCGCAGACCGAAGCCACGATCAAACTCGCTCCGGGCAAGCACACCTTGCAACTGATCCTCGGCGACAGCGGCCACATGCCGTTCGACCCATCGATCGTTTCGGAAAAAATCACGGTAAACGTGAAATAAAAAAAGGGAGCCCTGCGGGGCTCCCTTTTTTATTTCAGCCTCAAGTTGCTAGCTGCAAGCGGCAAGTAAAAGCAAAAGCGCTTTTCTCTTGCCGCTTGTAGCTTGAGGCTTGTAGCTGCTCTTAAAAGAGGACACGGCTGCGGATAGTACCGTTGACGTGTTGCAGCTTCTCTTGCGCCAGCTCCGAGTATTCGGCGTCGACGTCGATCACCACGTAGCCGACCTTCTCGTTGGTCTGCAGGAACTGACCGGAGATGTTGATGCCGTTTTCGGCGAATACCTTGTTGATCTCGCTCATCACACCCGGGATGTTCTCGTGGATGTGCAGCAGGCGGTGCTTGCCAGGGTGAGCCGGCAGGGCCACTTCCGGGAAGTTCACCGACGAAACGGAGGTACCGTTGTCGCTGTACTTGACCAGTTTTTCCGCCACTTCCAGACCGATGTTGGCTTGCGCTTCGGCGGTCGAGCCTCCGATGTGCGGGGTCAGGATCACGTTGTCGAGGCCACGCAGCGGGCTTTCGAATTCCTCGTCGTTGGAGCGTGGCTCCACCGGGAATACGTCGATGGCTGCGCCGATCAGGTGTTTGTCCTTGATCGCGTCCGCCAGGGCGTCCAGCTCGACCACGGTGCCTCGAGCGGCGTTGATCAGGATGCCGCCCTTCTTGATCGCACGGATTTCCTTCTCGCCGATCATCCACTGGGTCGCAGCGGTTTCCGGCACGTGCAGGGTGACGATGTCGGACATGCCCAGCAGCTCGTGCAGGTTGCCGACCTGGGTCGCGTTGCCCAGCGGCAGCTTGGTCACGGTGTCGTAAAAGAACACCTGCATCCCTAAGCCTTCAGCCAGGACCGACAGCTGCGTGCCGATCGAGCCGTAGCCGACGATGCCCAGCTTCTTGCCACGGATCTCGAACGAGTTGGCGGCGGACTTGATCCAGCCGCCACGGTGGCAGGAAGCGTTTTTCTCCGGGATGCCGCGCAGCAGCAGGATCGCTTCGGCCAGCACCAGCTCGGCCACAGAGCGGGTGTTGGAGTACGGGGCGTTGAACACGGCGATACCGCGCTCGCGGGCCGCGCTGAGGTCAACCTGGTTGGTGCCGATGCAGAAACAGCCGACCGCGACCAGCTTCTTCGCGTGATCGAAGATCTCTTCGGTCAGTTGCGTGCGCGAGCGAATGCCGATGAAGTGAGCGTCAGCGATCTTTTCCTTGAGCTGGGCTTCGGGCAAGGAGCCAGTCAGGTATTCGATGCTGGTGTAGCCCGCCGCCTTGAGGACGTCGACAGCCGATTGGTGGACGCCTTCGAGAAGAAGGAACTTGATCTTGCTCTTATCGAGAGAAGTCTTGCTCATCTGCGTAAACCTGTATCCCGGAGAAAAATGGCAGGAAATGGTCAACAGAGATTGACCTGGACGACAACAAAGCCGTCACCGCGGATCTGGCCTTGGGCACTGTCCTGCGGGGTCGGTATGCTAGCATAGCCACCCCGCTAAACACTCATTCCTGCGACGTGAAGCGTTCTCAGGATGACCATGAATTGTTCGAGAGTTCTGTCGATGACCAATCCTGCGCTGATTGATGAACTGAAGACCCTGGTTGAGCCTGGCAAAGTCCTCACCGACGCCGACTCCCTGAATGCTTACGGCAAGGATTGGACCAAGCATTTCGCTCCGGCGCCCAGTGCCATCGTGTTTCCCAAGACCATCGAACAAGTGCAGGCCGTGGTGCGCTGGGCCAATACCCACAAGGTTGCGCTGGTGCCGTCCGGCGGGCGTACCGGGCTGTCTGCCGCTGCGGTGGCGGCCAATGGCGAGGTGGTGGTTTCGTTCGATTACATGAACCAGATTCTCGACGTCAACCTCACTGACCGCACCGCCGTGTGCCAGCCGGGCGTGGTCACCGAACAGCTGCAGAACGTCGCCGAAGAAAACGGCCTGTACTATCCGGTCGACTTCGCTTCGGCGGGTTCCAGCCAGATTGGCGGCAATATCGGCACCAATGCCGGTGGGATCAAAGTGATTCGCTACGGCATGACCCGCAACTGGGTGGCCGGCATGAAAGTCGTCACTGGCAAGGGCGATGTGCTGGAGCTGAACAAGGACTTGATCAAGAACGCTACCGGTTACGACCTGCGTCAGCTGTTCATCGGCGCCGAAGGCACCCTCGGTTTCGTCGTCGAAGCCACAATGCGTCTGGATCGTGCGCCGAAAAACCTCACCGCCATGGTTCTCGGTACTGCCGATTTCGACTCCATCATGCCCGTGCTGCACGCGTTCCAGAGCAAGCTTGACCTGACTGCATTCGAATTCTTCTCCGACAAGGCCCTGGCCAAGGTCATCGGGCGCGGTGATGTGCCGGCGCCGTTCGAAACCGATTGCCCGTTCTATGCGCTGCTGGAGTTCGAAGCGACCACCGAAGAAGTGGCCAACAGTGCCCTGGAGACCTTCGAACACTGTGTCGAGCAAGGTTGGGTGCTCGACGGCGTGATGAGCCAGAGCGAAACCCAGCTGCACAATCTGTGGAAATTGCGCGAGTACATCTCCGAAACCATTTCCCACTGGACCCCGTACAAGAACGACATCTCGGTCACCGTTTCGAAAGTGCCGGCGTTCCTGCGGGAAATCGACGCGATTGTCGGCGAGCATTACCCGGATTTCGAAATCGTCTGGTTCGGCCATATCGGCGACGGCAATCTGCACCTGAACATCCTCAAGCCGGAAAACCTGAGCAAGGACGAGTTCTTCGCCAAATGCGCCACCGTCAACAAATGGGTGTTCGAAACCGTCGAGAAGTACAACGGCTCGATCTCCGCCGAACACGGCGTGGGCATGACCAAACGCGATTACTTGACCTACAGCCGCTCGCCGGCGGAGATCGAGTACATGAGAGCGGTCAAAGCGGTGTTCGACCCGAACGGCATCATGAACCCAGGCAAGATTTTCCCGGTTTGATCGCAAATCTCTGTTGAATCAATGAAGGCAGGAGTCGGTAAATGAGCTATCAGCACCAGTACGTCGACGGCACGCGCATCCACTTCCCGATCGGGAAAGTCGTGTGCATTGGCCGCAATTACGCCGAACACGCCAAGGAACTGGATAACCCGGTGCCGACCGAGCCGCTGCTGTTCATCAAACCGGGCAGTTGCGTGGTCCCGCTGGAAGGCGGTTTCAGCATTCCGACCGAGCGTGGTTCGGTGCACTACGAAGCGGAAATCGCCGTGTTGATCGGCAAACCCTTGTCGACCAGACCGAGCCGCGAAGAAGTCCTCGATGCGATCTCTGGTTTCGCCCCGGCGCTGGACCTGACCCTGCGTGACAAGCAGGCTGAGCTGAAAGCCAAAGGCCTGCCGTGGGAAATCGCCAAGTCGTTCGACGGCGCGGCGGTGATCGCCCCGTTCGTGGTCGGCAGCACCTTCGCTGACCTCACCGACATCGGCATTCGCCTGACCATCAACGGCGAAGTGCGCCAGGACGGCAACAGCAGCGCGATGCTCAACCCGATCGTGCCGATGATCCAGCACATGGCCGGCTGCTTTTCGCTGCAGGCCGGCGACGTGATCCTCACCGGTACGCCGGTGGGCGTCGGCCCGCTGAACGTCGGCGATGAGATCGTCCTCGAACTGCCGGGCGCGAGCCGCTTCAGCAGCAGCGTGCGCTGAACCCATCACCGCAAAACTCCTTGTAGGAGTGAGCCTGCTCGCGAAGTCGGATTGTCAGGCGAAGATGATGTCGTCTGACCCGGCGCAATCGCGAGCAGGCTCGCTCCCACATTGTTCCGTGGCGTGCCGTAGAGAGCTGACAGCGTACGCCAATCCCGCCATTTCCCGTTTTTTTCACATCCTCTCTGGATAATTTCCGCCATTCTGGCGTCTCAGCCGGCCTGTTTATGCTATTACCCTTGGCCTGAATTTACGGAACGCGTCCTTGATGGCATCTCGAACTCAGCACAAACCTACCCTCCGTTCCCGCTTCGCCCTGCGCTGGTATGTCTGGCTGTTGCTGGTCATCGCGGCGGCCTACGGGCTGGCGTTCGCCATGCATTGGGATGACCGCGGTGTGCTTTGGGTGCTGGAGCGCTTCGAGAGCAAGGCCGAGCAGAAGGAAAGCGTCTGGCTGCCCGACTACCAGGTGGTCATCGACGCCAAGCCGTTACCGGGCATGGAGAAGGACGAAGCTTCGGATCTGGCCTACAACCCGCAGACCAAAACCCTGTTTTCAGTGATGGGCAAAAATCCGTTCCTCGCGGAGCTGTCCCTGCAAGGTGACGTGCTGCGCAAAATGCCGCTGGTGGGCTGGAGCAATCCGGAGGGTCTGACGGTCATGGAAAACGGCCTGATGGCGATTGTCGATGAGCGCCAGCACACGTTGTCGATCGTCAAAGTCGATGCCGGTACTCGGGCGCTGAACATCGCCGACTTCCCGAAGTACGACCTCGGGCCGTCGAAAGACCAGAACAAGGCCTTCGAAGCCATCACCTGGGATCCGCGCAACCATCAACTGCTGCTGGGCGAGGAGCGGCCACCGGCATTGTTCACCTGGAAAAGCGATGGCAGCCAGACCTTGACCGGCGCCAAGCAGAAGCTGGTCAGCGATGAGCTGGACATTCGCAATCTTTCAGCGCTGGCTGTCGATCCGCGCACTGGTCATCTGCTGGTGTTGTCGGCGGACTCGCACCTGTTGCTGGAACTGGACGAGAGCGGTGAGCAAGTCAGCTTCATGACCCTGCTCGGCAACTTCAACGGCTTGAAAGACACCATCCCCCGCGCAGAAGGCCTGACCATGGACGAGGACGGCACGCTGTACATGGTCAGTGAACCGAACCTGTTCTATCGCTTCGAAAAACACCGGTAATGCATTCCTTGTAGGAGCTGCCGAAGGCTGCGATCTTTTGATCTGCTTTTGAACGTCAAAGTCAAAAGATCGCAGCCTGCGGCAGCTCCTACAGGGGTTGGCTTGTGGTCCGAGGCAACTGGCCATTAAGCTTCAATTCAGACGGGCGTGATATTTCATCGGCCCGTTTTGAATCCGAGCCCGCCCGAATGCGTCGACTTGCCCGTCCCAAACCGCTGGTCATCCTCTTTTCGGTGATCGCCCTGATCGCGTTGATTGCGATTGGCCAATACCTGCGCCTGTTCGAGCGCGCGTGGTTCAATCTGCACACGCTGTGGCAGCCGCTGAGCAGCGAGGCGATCGGTCTGGATCAATATCGGGTGACGATCGAGGCGCGGCCGATCGACGGGCTCGACGATGACGTCTCGGCGCTGACCTACGATCCGGTGCGCAAAAGCCTGTTCACCGTCACCAACAAGAATTCCGAACTGATCGAGCTGTCGCTGGAAGGGCAGATCCTGCGACGCATCGCTCTGGTCGGTTTCGGCGATCCGGAAGCCGTCGAGTACATCAGCGCTGACACTTACGTGATCACCGACGAGCGCCAGCAACGCCTGATCAAGATCCACCTCGACGCCGACACCACGTTCCTCGATGCCGAGGATGCCGAGCAAATGACCTTGGGCGTGCACATGGCCAGTAACAAGGGTTTCGAGGGGCTGGCTTACGATTCGGTGGGCAAGCGACTGTTCGTGGCGAAAGAACGCGACCCGATGCTGATCTACGAAGTCCACGGCTTTCCGCATTTCAAACCGGACAAGACTTACGCGGTGCACGTAATCAACAACCCCAAACGCGACGCCGGGATGTTCGTGCGTGATCTGTCGAGCCTGCAATACGACGAGCGCAGCGGGCACTTGCTGGCGCTGTCGGACGAGTCGCGGTTGATTATCGAGCTGGATGTCGACGGGCGTCCGTTGAGCACCATGTCGATCAGCGGCGGCCGTCAGGGTCTGCACAAGACCGTGCCGCAGGCGGAGGGGATTGCCATGGACGATGACGGGACGTTGTATCTGGTGAGCGAGCCGAACCTGTTTTACGTCTTCAAAAAGCCTTCACCAAACTGACAAACACCAAAAAACACTGTGGGAGCGAGCCTGCTCGCGAATGCGCCCGTTCAGCCAACATCTTGAGTGACTGATCGATTGCATTCGCGAGCAAGCTCGCTCCCACAGGTTTATTTATCAGCCCATGGCAAGTGGGCAGTCTGTTACTCAGCCTTCAGCGTCTTCACGCCTTCGCTGGTGCCCAGCAACAACAGATCCGCCGGGCGTGCCGCGAACAGTCCATTGGTGACCACACCGACGATTGCGTTAATCTGCGCTTCCAGCTCTACCGGGTTGGTGATCTGCAGGTTGAACACGTCGAGAATGATGTTGCCGTTATCGGTCAGCACGCCTTCGCGGTACACCGGGTCACCGCCCAGTTTCACCAGTTGCCGAGCGACGTGGCTGCGGGCCATCGGGATCACTTCCACCGGCAGCGGGAAAGCACCAAGCACCGGCACCAGTTTGCTGGCGTCGGCGATGCAGATGAAGGTCTTGGCCACGGCGGCGACGATCTTCTCGCGGGTCAGGGCCGCGCCGCCGCCCTTGATCAGGTTCAGGTGCGCGTCGCTTTCATCGGCGCCGTCGACGTAGAACTCCAGATCGCTGACGGTGTTCAGCTCATACACCGGAATGCCGTGGCCCTTGAGACGCGCAGCGGTGGCTTCGGAGCTGGCAACCGCGCCATCGAAAGCGCCCTTGTGTCGGGCCAGAGCGTCGATGAAGCAGTTGGCCGTGGAGCCGGTGCCGACGCCGACGATGCTCTTGTCGTTGAGTTTCGGCAGGATGAAGTCGACGGCGGCCTGGGCCACGGCCTGTTTGAGTTGATCCTGGGTCATGCGGGCTCCGAAGCGGGCAAGGGATTGGGCAGAAAGGCCGGCATTATAGCCACAAGCGTGGCTAAAACCTCTGGATTCGTGTGGTCGTCCGGCTGAAAGGCGGGTTAGACTCCTTGGCCCTGCCCAACCCGCTCAGTGATGCTTTCCGATGCTCGAACAGTACGTCAAAAAGATCCTCACCTCGCGCGTTTATGACGTTGCCGTAGAAACCCCGCTGCACAACGCTCGCCAGCTTTCCGAGCGGTTGGGCAATGACATCTGGCTCAAGCGCGAAGACTTGCAGCCGGTGTTCTCGTTCAAGATTCGCGGCGCCTACAACAAGCTCACCCAGCTCAGCGACGAAGAGCGCGCCCGTGGCGTGGTGACGGCGTCGGCGGGCAACCACGCGCAAGGTCTGGCCCTGGCGGCGAAAGTGCTAGGCGTCAAAGCGACCATCGTGATGCCCAAGACCACCCCGGAAATCAAGGTCGAAGGCGTGCGCTCGCGCGGCGGCAAAGTGGTGCTGCATGGTGATTCGTTCCCCGAAGCCCTGGCCTACTCGCTGAAACTGGTCGACGAAAAAGGCTACGTCTATATCCACCCCTACGATGATCCGCACACCATTGCCGGGCAGGGCACCGTGGCCATGGAAATTCTTCGCCAGCACCCGCAGCCGCTGGACGCGATCTTCGTCCCGGTCGGCGGCGGCGGGCTGATCGCCGGCATCGCTGCCTACGTAAAATACTTGCGCCCGGACATCAAGGTGATTGGCGTCGAGCCGGACGACTCGAACTGCCTGCAAGCGGCGATGGCAGCGGGCGAACGCGTTGTTCTACCGACCGTGGGCATCTTCGCTGACGGCGTGGCGGTGGCGCAGATCGGCCAGCACACCTTCGATATCTGCAAGGATTACGTCGATGAAGTGATTACCGTCAGCACCGACGAGATCTGCGCGGCAATCAAGGACATCTACGACGACACGCGTTCGATCACTGAACCCGCCGGCGCGCTGGGTGTGGCCGGGATCAAGAAATACGTCGAGCAACGTGGCGTCAGTGGCCAGACGTTCGTCGCCATCGACTCCGGCGCCAACGTCAACTTCGACCGCCTGCGCCACGTCGCCGAGCGCGCCGAACTGGGTGAAGGCCGCGAAGCGATCATCGCCGTGACCATCCCCGAGAAGGCCGGCAGCTTCAAGGCGTTCTGCGAGGCAGTGGGCAAGCGCCAGATCACCGAATTCAACTACCGCTACAACACTGGCAGCGAAGCGCACATCTTCGTCGGTGTGCAGACCCACCCGGAAAACGACCCGCGCAGCGCATTGCTGGCGAGCCTGACCGAGCAGGGTTTCCCGGTCACCGATCTGACCGACAACGAACTGGCCAAGCTGCACATCCGCCATATGGTCGGTGGCCACGCAGCGCATGTGATTGATGAGTTGGTATTCCGCTTCGAGTTTCCGGAACGTCCGGGCGCACTGTTCAACTTCCTCAACAAGCTGGGTGGGCGCTGGAATATCTCGATGTTCCATTACCGCAACCACGGCGCTGCCGATGGCCGTGTGGTCGCGGGCCTGCAGGTGCCCCACGACGAGCGTCATCTGGTGCCGGCGGCCCTTGAGGAAATCGGTTACCCGTACTGGGATGAAAGCGAGAACCCGGCCTATCAGCTGTTCCTCGGCTGAGCGACTACGCTGATGGGCATCGCCCTAGGGATGAGAAATACATGGAAACCCTGACCACCCTGAAAATCCTTCACGTCGCGGCGACCGTGGTCATCCTCGCGAGCGGGCTGCTGCTCGCCGCGCTGACCTGGCGTAATCGCAGCGAAGGGCCGGCCAGTACGATGCAGCGTCCCTGGCTGTTTGTCTGGTGTCTGATGCTGATCGCCATGTTCAGCATGCCTTTCACCGGCTGGTGGCTGGTGCACCTGGTCGGCTGGCCGTTGGGGCAGTTGTGGATTCTGGGATCGAGCGTGATCTATGCCGTGGCGACGTTCAGTGCGGTGTGGCTGCTCGTTCGGCTGAACCGGCTGTGGACAACCGGGGTCGGCAACCGGAAACTCAGTCTGGCGCTGGCGATAGTCTGCGCCATCGGATTTCTCGCTGTTGCCGGGTTGATGGGGGCCAAGCCTGTTTAAGGCCTGGAACCGAGTCGAACCCATTCGCGAGCAAGCTCGCTCCCACATTGGATCTGGGTCGTTCACAAATTCCCTGTGGGAGCGAGCTTGCTCGCGAAGGCGTAATCAGCCGCGCAACGAAATCACCGGCCAGCCACGCTTCTCGGCTTCGGCACGCAAATTCGGATCCGGATCGACAGCCACCGGATTCGCCACCTGCTCCAGCAACGGCAGATCATTCATCGAGTCGCTATAGAAATAGCTGCCCTCCAGCGAATATCCAGTCTCCTCCAGCCACCGATTCAGACGCGTCACCTTACCTTCACGAAAACATGGAATGTCGGTGCTGCGCCCGCTGTAGCGGCCGTCGATCATTTCGCATTCGGTGGCGATCAAGGTTTCCACGCCCAGGCGCACGGCGATCGGTGCCGTCACGAAACGGTTGGTGGCGGTGATGATCACCAGTTTATCGCCGGCGTCGCGGTGCTTTTTCAGCAGCTCCAGCGCTTTGGGCAGCACGATCGGCTCGATGCAGTCGCGCATGTAATCGCTGTGCCAGGCATCGAGCACGGCCATTTCGGTGCGGCCGAGAATTTCCAGGCAGAAGTTCAGGTAGGCGGCATTGTCCAGCTTGCCGGCCAGGTAATCCTGATAGAACTCATCGTTGCGCGCCTTGTAGGCGATCGGGTCGAGGAAGCCACGCTCGCACAGATAATCGCCCCAAGCGTGATCGCTGTCGCCGCCCAGTAGGGTGTTGTCCAAATCGAATAGAGCCAGGCGCATTGCAGTTACCCGCTGAAAAGTCAGTAAAAAGGCGACAAGAATACGGTCTTTTCACAAGAGTGCACATAAGGTAGGAACCTTCGTTGCCGCCCGATCAAGCTTTGTGGAACAATGCGGCGACATGCGTTTGCGAGGTTGTTGCCGTGATCGACCCCGATGGTTTCCGCCCCAATGTCGGGATCATTCTGACGAATGACGCCGGCCAGGTGCTATGGGCTCGCCGTATCAATCAGGACGCCTGGCAGTTTCCGCAAGGGGGGATCAACCCCGAGGAGACGCCGGAAGACGCCTTGTACCGCGAGCTGAACGAAGAAGTTGGCCTGGAACGTGAAGATGTAGAAATACTGGCCTGTACCCGGGGCTGGTTGCGCTATCGTTTGCCGCAACGCCTGGTACGTACCCACAGCCAACCGCTGTGCATCGGCCAGAAACAGAAATGGTTCCTCCTGCGCCTGATCTCCAACGAGCAGCGGGTGCGGATGGATCTGACCGGTAAACCGGAGTTCGATGGCTGGCGCTGGGTCAGTTATTGGTATCCGTTGGGCCAGGTGGTGACATTCAAGCGCGAGGTGTATCGACGCGCTCTCAAAGAGCTTGCCCCGCGCCTTTTAGCGCGCGACTGACGACGGAGTTCGACCCCGAGCCATGCTCAATACGCTGCGCAAGATCGTCCAGGAAGTTAACTCCGCCAAGGATCTCAAGGCGGCGTTGGGGATTATTGTGTTGCGCGTCAAAGAGGCCATGGGCAGCCAGGTCTGCTCGGTCTACCTGCTTGATCCGGAAACCAATCGCTTCGTCCTGATGGCCACCGAGGGCTTGAACAAGCGCTCGATCGGCAAGGTCAGCATGGCCCCCAACGAGGGTCTGGTCGGTCTGGTCGGCACGCGTGAAGAACCCCTGAACCTCGAAAACGCTGCGGATCACCCGCGCTATCGCTATTTCGCCGAAACCGGTGAAGAGCGTTATGCCTCTTTCCTCGGGGCGCCGATCATTCACCACCGCCGCGTCGTCGGCGTGTTGGTCATCCAGCAGAAAGAACGCCGTCAGTTCGACGAAGGCGAAGAAGCCTTCCTCGTGACCATGAGCGCGCAGCTCGCCGGCGTTATTGCTCACGCCGAGGCCACCGGGTCGATCCGCGGTCTGGGTCGTCAGGGCAAGGGCATCCAGGAAGCGAAGTTCGTCGGCGTGCCGGGTTCACCCGGGGCTGCGGTCGGTACTGCGGTGGTCATGCTGCCGCCGGCGGATCTGGACGTGGTGCCGGACAAGACCATCACTGACATCAACGCCGAACTGGCCTTGTTCAAGACCGCCATCGAAGGCGTGCGCGCCGACATGCGCGCCTTGTCCGCCAAGCTCGCGACCCAGCTGCGCCCGGAAGAACGCGCGCTGTTCGACGTCTACCTGATGATGCTCGACGATGCCTCGCTGGGCAGTGAAATCACCACCGTGATCAAGACCGGCCAGTGGGCGCAGGGCGCGCTGCGTCAGGTGGTCACTGAACACGTCAACCGTTTCGAACTGATGGACGACGCCTACCTGCGTGAGCGCGCCTCGGACGTCAAGGATCTCGGCCGGCGTCTGCTCGCCTATCTGCAGGAAGAGCGCCAGCAGAACCTGGTCTACCCGGAAAAAACCATTCTGGTCAGCGAAGAACTGACGCCGGCGATGCTCGGCGAGGTGCCGGAAGGCACGCTGGTCGGTCTGGTCTCGGTGCTCGGTTCGGGTAACTCCCACGTTGCGATTCTCGCCCGGGCCATGGGTATTCCGACGGTAATGGGTCTGGTCGACCTGCCGTATGCCAAGGTCGACGGCATTGAAATGATCGTCGATGGCACACGCGGCGAGGTCTACACCAACCCCAGCGAAGTGCTGCGCAAGCAGTTCGCCGAGGTGGTGGAAGAAGAGAAACAGCTGGCCCTGGGGCTCGACACCCTGCGTGATCTGCCATGCGTGACCCTCGACGGCCACCGCATGCCGCTGTGGGTCAACACCGGCCTGCTCGCCGATGTGGCGCGGGCGCAGAAGCGTGGCGCCGAAGGGGTTGGTCTGTACCGCACCGAAGTGCCGTTCATGATCAACCAGCGCTTCCCCAGCGAAAAGGAACAACTGGCGATCTACCGCGAGCAGCTCGCCGCGTTCCACCCGCAACCGGTGACCATGCGCAGCCTCGACATCGGCGGTGACAAGTCGCTGTCGTACTTCCCGATCAAGGAAGACAACCCCTTCCTCGGCTGGCGCGGCATTCGCGTCACCCTCGACCACCCGGAAATCTTCCTGGTGCAGACCCGCGCCATGCTCAAGGCCAGTGAAGGCCTGAACAACCTGCGGATTCTGCTGCCGATGATCTCCGGCACTCACGAGCTCGAAGAAGCCCTGCACCTGATTCACCGCGCCTGGGGCGAAGTGCGCGACGAAGGCACCGACGTGCCGATGCCGCCAATCGGCGTGATGATCGAAATCCCGGCTGCGGTGTACCAGACCAAGGAACTGGCGCGGATGGTCGACTTCCTCTCCGTCGGCTCCAACGACCTGACCCAGTACCTGCTGGCGGTGGATCGCAACAACCCGCGGGTGGCCGACCTCTACGATTACCTGCACCCGGCGGTGCTGCAAGCCCTGCAAACCGTGGTCACTGACGCGCATGCCGAAGGCAAACCGGTGAGCATCTGCGGTGAAATGGCCGGTGATCCGGCGGCGGCCGTGCTGTTGATGGCGATGGGATTCGACAGTCTGTCGATGAACGCCACCAACCTGCCGAAGGTGAAGTGGATGTTGCGCCAAGTGAATCTGAGCAAGGCTCAGGAGCTGCTGGCGGAGTTGATGAAGATCGATAACCCGCAAGTTATTCACAGCTCGCTGCAATTGGCGCTGAAGAATCTCGGGTTGGCGAAGATGAATCCGCCGGTTGTGAACAAAGCTCTCTAGTCGCTGATGGTTCTGTGGCGGGGGAGCTTGCTCCCGCTGGAGTGCGAAGCGCTCCCAATCGGCCCAGTGAGTCTTCCCCGGATTTCACGTCGGTCGGATTACGGCTGCTTCGCCGCCGAGCGGGAGCAAGCTCCCTCGCCACACATTGATGTCGCTCAAATAGTGATATCCACCTCGCCCAAATGCCCTCCATACGGCCCAAAACTGCGCTCGGCCATCCGCCGCGTACCGTCCGCCTGCACAATCAACGCTGTACTCGCCCGAGTGCCGTAACTCTGGCTGGCAATAAATACGCTCGAGAGCAGCGCTTCAGTCGCCATTCCAACTCCGGTATCTGGCAGCTCGGCCTCCGGCGCGGGTTGCGCATCGCTCAACAAGGCCAGCAGTTGCTCAGGCTGCGGATCGTCCAGCACAGCAGTCAACGCAGCCTTGGCCTTGAGCAGTTTTGGCCACGGTGTATCCAGTCCGGCATTGGATAACCCGTAAACCCCAGGCTGGAGCATCACCGGTTCCGACGCCCGTGCATTGAAATGCCACAGCTCGTGGCTGTTGCCCAGCAGCAGATTGAACCCTGCATACTCCGGCGCACGCCCGACCACATCGCTCAAATAATCATCAATCGACGCATCACCGGTGAGAAACCGCGCCACCAACTCACCCCGGGACTTTCGTGCCGGCGGCTGCTGCGGATCGCGAATATTGGTCAGAGCGGCAAAGCGTCCATTGGCGCCGATGCCCAGCCAGGTGCCGCCGGCTTCAAGATCGCGTCCGGCATGCACCTGCGGCGCCTCGGGCCATGGCGCCAGCGGCAGGCTCGGGCGGGCGTAGAATTCATCGCGGTTGGCCGCAACGATCAGCGGCAGGGCATGGCCCGGGCGCCAGGCGAAAACAATCAGGCACATAAGGTGATCCTTGTGTGTTTTTTGCTCACTCTACGCATCCGGCGCCCGTGCATCCATCGCCAGTGGAGCAGAAGGCTGCGCATCCGTTACCATGCCGCTCCTGTTTTTGGCGATGCGTGCGGACGACGGTCATGGAATTTCTGCTCTATCTGGCGCTGGGCGCCTGTGCGGGTGTGCTCGCCGGGCTGTTTGGCGTGGGCGGCGGGATCATCATCGTCCCGGTGCTGGTGTTCAGTTTCACCCTGCAGGGCTTCGACCCGTCGATTCTCACGCATTTGGCGGTGGGCACGTCGCTGGCGACGATCATTTTCACTTCGGTCAACGCCGTGCGTGAACATCACCGTCGTGGCGCGGTGCGCTGGGCGATCTTTCGCTGGATGACCGTGGGCATTCTGCTTGGCGCCGGTTTCGGTGCTTTGACTGCAGAAGCGATCTCCGGGCCGAACCTGCAAAAGATCATCGGCGTTTTTGCTCTGGTGATTGCCGTGCAACTGGCGTTGGATGTCAAACCCAAGGCCAGTCGAACGGTGCCGGGCGGACTCGGCCTGACCGTCGCCGGCACTGTGATTGGCTGGGCCTCGGCGATTTTCGGCATTGGCGGTGGCTCGCTGACCGTGCCGTTTCTGACCTGGCGCAGCGTGCCGATGCAGCAGGCTGTGGCCACCTCGTCGGCCTGTGGCCTGCCGATTGCGTTGGCCAGTGCAGCAAGTTTCATGATTCTGGGGTGGCACGATCCGTTGCTGCCAGCCCATAGTCTCGGTTTTGTGTATGTGCCGGCGTTGTTGGGCATCGCCCTGACCAGCATGGTGTTCGCCCGCCTTGGCGCGCGCCTGGCGCACAGGTTGTCGCCGCGCTTGCTGAAAAGGCTGTTCGCCGCTTTGCTGTTCTGCGTAGGTTTGAGCTTTCTGCTCTGATCGCGTGGCAATCCTGGCTTAATCCTGAGGTGGCAGCGTCACCCGGGAATTCTGCTTTCAACTCTAACAAGGAGTCGCAATGCTGCCTTACCCGCAGATCGACCCGGTGGCCCTGGCCATCGGTCCGCTGAAAATCCACTGGTACGGTCTGATGTACCTGATCGGCATCGGCGGCGCGTGGCTGTTGGCGTCGCGCCGGCTCAACCGCTTCGACCCGACCTGGACCAAGGAGAAACTCTCCGATCTGGTGTTCTGGCTATCGATGGGCGTGATCGTCGGCGGCCGTCTGGGTTACGTGCTGTTCTACGACCTGAGCGCGTACCTGGCCAACCCGACGCTGATTTTTGAAGTGTGGAAGGGCGGCATGTCGTTCCACGGCGGTTTCATCGGCGTGATGCTCGCGGCCTTGTGGTTCGGCAAGCGCAACGGCAAGTCGTTCTTCCAACTGATGGACTTCGTCGCGCCGATGGTGCCGATCGGTCTGGGCGCCGGGCGCATCGGCAACTTCATCAACGCCGAGTTGTGGGGCAAGGCCACCGACGTGCCGTGGGCCATGGTGTTCCCGCCGTTCAGCGATCCGGCGCAACTGCCGCGTCACCCGTCGCAGCTGTATCAGTTCGCTCTCGAAGGCGTGGCGCTGTTCCTGATCCTGTGGATTTTCTCCCGCAAGCCGCGGCCGACCATGGCCGTCTCCGGCATGTTCGCGCTGTTCTATGGCATCTTCCGTTTCATTGTCGAGTTCGTCCGCGTCCCGGATGCGCAACTGGGCTATCTGGCCTGGAACTGGCTGACCATGGGCCAGGTGCTCTGCGTGCCGATGATCGTCGGTGGGCTGTTGCTGATCTGGCTGGCCTATCGTCGCGCCCCGGCAGCGCCGCTCGCGCCGACGGCTTAAACTACGAACCCCGGCGCGCGACGCCGGGGCTCAAAGGACACAGGTAACTCATGAAGCAATATCTCGAACTGGTCTCGCACGTCATTCAGAACGGCACCAAGCAGGCCAACCGCACCGGTATCAACACCATCAGTTTCCCGGGAGCGATGCTGCGTTTCGATCTGCAGGAAGGTTTCCCGGCGATCACCACGCGCAAGATGGCCTTCAAATCGGCCATCGGCGAGATGTGCGGGTTTCTGCGTGGCGTGAACAACGCCGCTGAATTCCGCGCGCTGGGCTGCAAGGTCTGGGACCAGAACGCCAACGAAAACGCCCAGTGGCTGGCCAACCCGTTCCGTCAGGGCGACGACGACCTCGGCGAAATCTACGGCGTGCAGTGGCGCAAATGGCCGGCGTACAAGCAGATCCCGCTGAGCAACACTGCAGCCATCGAACAAACCTTGAGCAACGGCTACAAGCAGATTGCCCAGGGCGAAGAAGACGGTCAGGCCTACGTCGTGTTGTACAAGGCGATCGATCAGGTGCGCCAGTGCGTCGACACGATCATCAAGGACCCGGGCAGCCGGCGCATCCTGTTCCACGGCTGGAACTGCGCGCAACTCGATGAGATGGCCCTGCCGCCGTGCCATCTGCTGTACCAGTTCCACCCGAACGTCGAGACCAGAGAAATCTCCCTGACCTTGTACATTCGCTCCAACGATCTGGGTCTGGGCACACCGTTCAACCTCACCGAAGGCGCCGCGTTGCTGAGCCTGATCGGGCGCCTGACCGGTTACACGCCGCGCTGGTTCACCTATTTCATCGGCGATGCCCACGTCTACGAAAACCATCTGGACATGCTCAATGAACAGCTCAAGCGCGAGCCGTTCGCCATGCCGAAACTGAAGATCTCCGATCGCGTGCCGGAGTTTGCCAAGACCGGTGTGTATCAGCCGGAGTGGCTGGAGTTGGTCGAGCCGAGCGATTTTTCGCTGGAAGGCTATGAGCACCACCCGCCAATGACCGCGCCGATGGCGGTTTAAGCCACAACGCAGAACCCCTGTGTAGGAGCTGCCGAAGGCTGCGATCTTTTGATCTTGCTGTTTATAAAATCAAAAGATCGCAGCCTTCGGCAGCTCCTACATTTGGTTTTGTTGTGTCCTTAGTGTCCATGGCTGCGGCCTACGTGGGAGTGTTCGACCTCTGTCGCCACAACCCCGCCACTCACTTCCAGCCGCTGCAAGATCCCGCATTGCTCAGCCTCCGGCCCTTCGCCACAGCGTTGGCGCAGGTCGAGCAGTTGCGTCTGCAAGGCCAATAACCCGTCAATCCGCGCCTTCACATGCTGGATGTGCTCATCGATCAGCGCGTTGACGCTCTCGCATTGATCCTGCGGACTGTCGCGCAGGGCGAGCAGGCTGCGGATTTCTTCGAGGGTCATGTCGAGGGTGCGGCAGTTGCGGATGAAGGTCAGGCGCTCGGCGTGGGCCTGGGTGTAGACGCGGTAGTTGCCGTCGCTGCGGGCCGGTTCCGGCAGCAGGTTTTCGCGCTCGTAGTAGCGGATGGTTTCCACCGCGCAGTCGGTGAGTCTGGCCAGCTCTCCAATCTTCATGACGGCAATCTCCAAAAAGGGTGCTTGACCCTATAGTGGCTACAGGGTCTTTACTTGGCAACAGGCACCTTCATGGACGCGACCAATGAGCGATTCCCTGCACACTCACAAGCCTGGCGACGGGCACGATCACAGTCATAAATTGCAGCCTGTGCATAAACACGGCCACGTGGGCGATTCCTGCTGCGCTTCGAAAGCCGCCGCGCCTGCACGGGTGCAATTGAGCGAAAAGACCAGCGCCGACGCGCGACTGAGCAGTTTTCGCATCGAGGCGATGGATTGCCCGACCGAGCAGACGCTGATCCAGAACAAGCTCGGCAAACTCGCCGGCGTGCAACAACTGGAATTCAACCTGATCAACCGCGTACTCGGCGTAACCCACAATCTGCCGGACACAGCGCCAATCACCGAGGCGATCAAATCCCTTGGCATGCACGCCGAGCCCCTGAAGGAAGGCATGGATGCGCCAGCGCCGGTACCGGTGAAGAAACACTGGTGGCCACTGGCGCTGTCGGGCCTGACCGCGGCGGCCGCCGAAGTCATCCATTTCACCAGCGCCGCACCCGACTGGGTGGTGGCAGTCGTGGCGCTGGTGTCGATCCTCAGCGGCGGCCTCGGCACCTATAAAAAGGGCTGGATCGCCCTGAAAAACCGCAACCTCAACATCAATGCGCTGATGAGCATCGCTGTTACCGGCGCGATCCTGATTGGCCAGTGGCCGGAAGCGGCGATGGTGATGTTCCTGTTCACCGTCGCCGAGCTGATCGAAGCGCGCTCGCTGGATCGCGCGCGCAATGCGATCAGCGGCCTGATGCAGATGACCCCAGAGCAGGCCACGGTGTTGCAGGCTGACGGCAACTGGTGCGAACAAGAGGTTAAAAGCGTCGAACTCGGTGCCCGCGTGCGGGTAAAACCCGGTGAGCGCATTGCCCTTGACGGCGAAGTGCTCAGCGGCAGCTCGACCATCGATCAGGCGCCGATCACCGGGGAAAGCCTGCCGATAGAGAAAACCGTGGGCGACAAAGTCTTCGCCGGCACCATCAACCAGGCGGGTTCGCTGGAATACACCGTGACCGCAGCGGCGAGTAACTCAACCTTGGCGCGCATCATCCACGCCGTCGAGCAAGCCCAGGGCGCGCGGGCGCCAACCCAGCGTTTCGTCGATCAATTCTCGAAAATCTACACCCCGGCGGTATTCGTCTTTGCCTTGGCCGTGGCGGTCATTCCGCCGCTGTTCATGGGCGCGGCGTGGTTTGACTGGATCTACCGTGCGCTGGTGTTGCTGGTGGTCGCCTGCCCGTGTGCGCTGGTGATTTCCACTCCGGTGACCATCGTCAGCGGCCTCGCAGCGGCGGCGCGCAAAGGTATTCTGGTCAAGGGCGGCGTGTATCTGGAGGGCGGTTTCAAGCTCGATTACCTGGCGCTGGATAAAACCGGGACGATCACCCACGGCAAACCGGTGCAGACCGATTACCTGTCGCTCGATCCGACCGCCGATGCCAGTGCGCCGGCAATCGCTGCCGCGCTGGCCGGGCGTTCCGATCACCCGGTGTCGCTGGCTATCGCCAATGCTGCTGTGGATAAAGACCTTGCCACGCTGACTGTGGATAACTTCGCCGCGCTCGGCGGGCGGGGCGTCAAAGGCGAGATCAACGGCCAGACTTATCACTTGGGCAATCATCGTCTGGTCGAAGAGTTGGGCCTGTGCTCGCCGCAGCTGGAAGAAAAGCTGTTTGCCCTGGAGCAACAGGGCAAATCCGTGGTGCTGCTGCTCGACAGTTCAGGCCCGTTGGCACTGTTTGCCGTGGCCGACACGGTCAAGGAAACCAGCCGCGAAGCGATTCGCCAATTGCATGAACTCGGTGTGAAAACCCTGATGCTGACTGGGGACAACGTCCACACCGCCCAGGCGATTGCGGCTCAAGTCGGCATTGACGAGGCGCGCGGCGATTTGCTGCCGACCGACAAACTGCAAGCCATCGAAGCGCTCTACGCGCAGGGTCACCGGGTCGGCATGGTCGGCGATGGCATCAACGACGCCCCGGCGCTGGCCCGCGCCGAGATCGGTTTCGCCATGGCTGCCGCGGGTACCGACACGGCGATCGAAACCGCTGATGTCGCCCTGATGGACGACGATCTGCGCAAAATCCCAGCGTTCATCAGCCTGTCGCGCAATACCGCGAGCATTTTGAAACAGAACATCGCCCTGGCGCTGGTGATCAAGGCGATCTTTCTTACGATAACCTTCGCCGGGCTCGCCACCATGTGGATGGCGGTGTTCGCCGACATGGGCGTGAGCTTGCTGGTGGTGTTCAACGGTTTGCGCCTGCTGCGCAAATAGCGATGAGGAATGGCTGTGCTGAGTGCCGAGCTGAAAGCGTTTTACATGGTCGCCCGCCTGGGCAGCATTACGCTGGCGGCGAAAAAGCTTGGCCTGAGCCAACCGACCGTGACCACGCAGATCCGTAATCTGGAAAGCCAGTATTCAGTGGAGTTGTTCTACCGCGGCGGCCGCCGCCTGAGTGTCAGCGAAGAGGGCGCGCGGCTGCTGCCGATGGTCAAAGCGTTGTTGCAGCAAGAGGCCGACATCGAGTTCTTCCTGCGCAACAGCGGTCAGGTGCAAGGCACATTGCGCATTGCCGCCACCGCGCCGTATTACATTCTCGATTTGGTAAAAACCTTCCGCGAGCGTTTACCGCAGGTGGAAGTGTCAGTGGAAATCGGCAACTCGCAGCAGGTTGTTGAAGCGCTGGAGGATTACCGGGTTGACGTCGCCGCATCGTCGCAACTGCTCGACGACGCGCGTTTGATTCGCCGGGTGCTCGGCACCGATCCGCTGGTGCTGGCGGTGCATCGCAATCATCCGTTGGCGGCGCAGGAGCATGTGACGCTGAGTGCACTGGCCGGGCATACGTTGTTGATGCGCGAGTCGGGCTCAACCACGCGGCGGTTGACCGAAGAGTTGCTGGCCAGTGCCGGAGTCAGCTTCGGGCCGTTGCTGGAGATCGGCAGTCGCGAGTCGATTCGTGAAGCGGTGCTGCGTAATATCGGCATCAGCATCATCGCCCGCCAGGAAGTGCCGCACGATCCGCAGTTGCGCGTGCTGACCATCGAGAATGCGCCGCAGATCCCCGAATATTTGTATTGCCTCAAGGAAAGGAAGGGCGCGCGGTTGCCGGCGGCGTTTTTGGGGCTCGCACAGGAAATGTCCCCGGCCTGAAGATCAAAAGATCGCAGCCTTCGGCAGCTCCTACAGGTCGACGCATTCCAATGTAGGAGCTGCCGAAGGCTGCGATCTTTTGACTTCCAACCAAAATCCCCGAATACCACTATCAGCCGTTTTGGCCTCACTGCCACATGACGGACGCATTACAACTCTAGGATTGGCCTCATCCGTTTGATGAGGTCTGTCCATGAATCCTGCGATCGCAACTGCCCTGACCAATCCCGGTGCGCCGATGAAAGTGCGCGGCGTGCAGAAGCGCTTCGGCGCGTTCACCGCGCTGGATAACGTCTCCCTCGACGTCGCCGCCGGTGAGCTGGTGTGTCTGCTCGGCCCGTCGGGCTGTGGCAAGACCACGCTGCTGCGCTGCATCGCCGGGCTGGAGAAGCAGGACAGCGGCGAGTTGTACCTGGGTGAGCGCGATGTCTCGCACCTGGCCCCGCAAGCGCGGGATTACGGCATTCTGTTCCAGTCCTACGCGCTGTTTCCCAATCTGACCGTGGAAGCGAACATCGCCTACGGTCTCGCCGGCAGTGGGCGTGATGAAGTGCGCCGCCGCGTCGCTCAGATGCTCGAACTGGTCGGGCTCACCGGCAGTGAGAAAAAATACCCCGGCCAATTGTCCGGCGGGCAGCAACAACGGGTCGCGCTGGCTCGCGCATTGGCGCCGGCACCGTCGCTGTTGTTGCTGGATGAACCGATGTCGGCCCTCGACGCTCGGGTGCGCGAGCATCTGTGCACCGAGCTGCGCGAGCTACAGCGCAACCTCGGCATCACCACCCTGATGGTCACCCACAATCAGGACGAAGCGATGCTGATGGCCGATCGCATCGCAGTGATGAACAACGGACGTGTCGAGCAGTACGCCACCCCGCAAGAGATCTACAACCGCCCGGCCACGCCGTTCGTGGCCGAGTTTGTCGGCCAGGGCAACTGGCTGCCGTTCCAGCGCAGCAGTGCCAGCCACGCGCAGGTTGGCGGGATGCAACTGCGCCTGGCCGATGGCAGCGTGCAGAGCGCCTCGGGTCGACTGTTCTGTCGTCCGGAGGCGATCAGCGTCAATCCGCTGGTGCACGAAGAGAACCTGTTTCCCGCCCAGGTTCGTGAGATCACTTTCCTCGGCAATCGCTGCCGGATGAGCTTCGAACTCGATCAATTGCCGGGCCATCCTCTGCTCGCTGAACTCGCCCCAGAAGCCATGCCGCGCCTCGGCGCTCAGCAGATCATGGTCGCCTTGCCGCCGCGCAGTTTGCAGGTGTTCGCGTGATGAACAGCAACCTCGCGCTGCCGCTACCGCACAAGCAGGTAAGGCAGACTTCCCGTGCCGAGATCGGCGATCGCCTGTTCGTGATCGGCGGCAAAGTTTTCCTGCTGGTGCTGCTCGGCCTCGCGGTGCTGCTGCCGTTGCTGGCGATCTTCTGGCGCGGTTTCAGCAATGACGCCGGGCAGGGCGGCGGCTGGCGCGCGGCGCAAGAACTGCTGACCAGTGCCAATTTCCATTGGCTGCTCGGCAACAGCCTTAAAGTTTCCCTCAGTGTTGCGACCATCGTCGTACCGCTGGCCTACCTGTTTGCCTACGCCCTGCAACGCACAATGATTCCGGCCAAAGGCATGTGGCGCGCAATTTCCCTGCTGCCGCTGATGGCGCCGTCGATGCTGCCGGGGATTGCCCTGGTGTATCTGTTCGGCAACCAGGGCATGTTGCGCGGGTTGCTCTCGGACAATATCTACGGGTTCTGGGGGATTGTGCTGGGCGAGGTGATCTACACCTTTCCCCATGCGCTGATGATTTTGCTCTCGGCGTTGTCGCTGGCCGATGCGCGTCTGTTCGACGCGGCGTCGAGCATGGGCGCCAGCCCGGCCAAAGCGTTTCGCAGCATCACCTGGCCGGCGACCCGCCAGGCCGTGTTCGCCGCGTTCTGTCTGGTGTTCACCCTGACCATCACCGATTTCGGCGTTCCGGTGGTGGTCGGGGGCGATTATCAAGTGCTGGCGCTGGAAGCCTACAAAGCCGTGGTCGGCCAACAGCAATTCGGGCGCGGCGCATTGATCGGCATGGTGCTGTTGCTGCCGGCGCTGTTCAGCTTCGGGGTCGATGCCTGGCTGCGCCGACGTCACGGCGACGCCATGAGCGGGCGTGCTCAGGTGTTCAAACCTGCACCGTCGAAACTGCGCGACGGCTGCTATCTGGCGATTGTCCTGCTGATCAGCGCCGCGCTGTTGCTGGTGTTCGGTATGGCAGTGTTCTCCTCCTTGGTGAAGTTCTGGCCATACAACCTCTCGCTGTCGCTCAACCACTATCAGTTCAACGACACCGCCGGCGGAGGCTGGCTGGCCTATGGCAACAGTCTGAAGATGGCTTTGGGCACGGCACTGATTGGCAGTGTGCTGATTTTCACCGGGGCTTATCTGATGGAGAAAACCCGCACCCAGCGCGGGCTGAACCTGACCCTGCGCATGCTCAGTTTCGTGCCGATGGCGGTGCCGGGACTGGTGCTCGGTCTGGGTTACGTCTTTTTCTTCAACCTCAGCGGCAACCCGCTGCATGTTTTGTACGGGACGATGACGCTGCTGATCGTCTGCACCATTGCGCATTATCTGACCACCGCACAAATGACCGCGACCACCGCGCTGCGCCAGCTCGACGCCGAGTTCGAAGCCGCTGCGCTATCGCTCAAGGCGCCGCTGTACCGACATTACCTTCGCGTGACCGTGCCGATCTGCCTGCCGGCGCTGTTGGATATCGTGCGCTATCTGTTCGTCTCGGCGATGACTACGGTTTCCGCAGCGATCTTCCTCTACAGCCCCGACACCATCCTCGCGGCGGTGGCGGTGCTGAACATGGAT
This sequence comes from Pseudomonas sp., assembly GCF_035554175.1. GTDB lineage: Bacteria > Pseudomonadota > Gammaproteobacteria > Pseudomonadales > Pseudomonadaceae > Aquipseudomonas. The sequence continues at coordinate 99,626 of NZ_DATMIV010000021.1, forward strand.
GACGCCGGCAACGTCGGCGGAGCGGCAGCGATGTCGACCCTGATTCTGTTTACCTCGGCCGGCGTGTCGCTGCTGCTGGCGTGGGCCTCGCGCGGCTTGCTGCGCCGCTCCCAGGCCTGGCGGCAAACCGCGCCTGGTCACTGATTCTTACCTTCAACTGCCCTCCACTCAAAAGACAGGATACCGATCATGTTCAAGCCTATGGCCCTGGCCGCTGCTGTGCTCGCGACTTTCAGCCTGAATGCCGTTGCGGCGAAAACCGAGTTGACGGTCTACACCGCCCTCGAAGCCGAACAACTCAAGTCCTATAAGCAAGCCTTCGAAAAGGCCAACCCGGACGTCGAGATAAAGTGGGTGCGCGACTCCACCGGGATCATCACCGCCAAACTGCTCGCCGAAAAAGCCCGGCCGCAGGCGGACGCGGTGTGGGGCCTGGCGGCGTCCAGCCTGGCGATCCTTGATCAGCAAGGCATGCTGCACAGCTATGCGCCCAAAGATCTGGGCAAGATCGGCGCGAACTACCGCGACGCCGCCAACCCGCCCGCCTGGGTCGGCATGGACATCTGGGCTGCAACCATTTGCTTCAACACCGTCGAAGCCGAGAAGCAAGGCCTGAGCAAACCGCTGAGCTGGCAAGACCTGACCAGGCCTGAGTACAAGGGCAAGATCGTCATGCCCAACCCGGCTTCGTCCGGTACCGGTTTCCTCGACGTCAGCGCCTGGCTGCAAACCTTTGGCGAAAAGCAGGGCTGGGCCTACATGGATGGCTTGCACCAGAACATCGGCCAGTACGTTCACTCCGGCTCCAAGCCTTGCAAACTCGCAGCGGCGGGCGAATTTCCAATCGGGATTTCCTTTGAATACCCGGCGGTACAGCTCAAGCGCCAGGGCGCGCCGCTGGACATCATCCTGCCGAAGGAAGGCCTGGGTTGGGAGATCGAAGCGACAGCGGTGATCAAGGGCACGCCGCATGAAGAGGCAGCGAAGAAACTGGCCGATTTCTCCGCCAGCGCCGAGGCGATGGACCTGTACAAGGAGAACTTCGCCGTGCTCGCGCAGCCGGGGATTGCCAAGCCACAGACCGAATTGCCAGCCGATTATGAGCAGCGCCTGATCAAGAACGACTTTGCCTGGGCCTCGAAGAATCGCGACGAGATCCTGGCCGAATGGCGCAAGCGCTATGACGGCAAGTCCGAGAAAGTGGTTGCCAAGTAAGAATTTTTCGACTGACAAGGCCCCTTCGCGAGCAGGCTCGCTCCCACATTGGATCGTGTTCACAACACAATTCCCCTGTGGGAGCGAGCCTGCTCGCGAATGCGGTCTCTCATGCAGGACATCATCCAGATGACCCAACACAAAGACCTGCTCATCGTCGGCGCCGGCATCCTCGGCCTGTCCCACGCCTATGCCGCTGCCAAACGTGGCCTCAAGGTCGCGGTGTTCGAACGCACTGCCACGCCCCTGGGCGCCTCGGTACGCAATTTCGGCCAGGCACTGGTCACCGGCCAGCCACCCGGCATCATGCTCGAGCTGGCCAGGGCCAGCCGTGAAATCTGGGGTGACTGGGCGCAACTTGCCGGCCTGCAGATCAGGCGCAACGGCTCCTATTGGTTCGCCCGCAACGAAGCCGAAGAACACCTGCTCCAGGTCTTCTGTGCAGGGCGCGCGATCGAGCATGGCTACAACGTCGAGCTGCTGCGCGGCGCCAAACTCGGTGATTTGTACAGCGGCCGGTTCGGCCATCACCGCGCTGCGTTGCACGGCATCGACGATCAACAACTCTATTCCCGTGAAGCAATTCCAGCGCTGATCGATTACCTGCGCCGCGACCTTGGCGTCGAGTTTCACTTCTCTGCACTGGTGCGCGACGTTGAGCCGGGCCATCTGCACAGCACCGCTGGCCGCTTTACCGCGAAGCAGATCATCGTCTGTTCCGGTCACGATTATCAGACCTTGCTGGCCGAGCCGATTGCCGCGCTCGAACCGCAGATCTGCCGCCTGCAAATGCTCCGCGCCAGAGCGCAAATCGGGCTGAACCTGCAACACGCCGTGCTCACCGGTCTGAGTTGCGTGCACTACGGCGCCTTTGCCGATCTGCCGCAAGCGGCGGCGGTGCAGGCGCAGATCCTGCGCGAGCAACCGCACCTGCACGCCAACGGCATTCACCTGTTGATCAGCCCGACACCTTATGGCGACCTGATCATCGGCGACTCACATCATTACGGCAGCGATGCGTCGCCGTTCAACGCCGAGCAGGTCGACCACTGGATGCTCGAACTGGCCGAGCAGACGCTGGGCTGCAAGGTACAAGTGGTCGAGCGTTGGCAGGGCGTCTACGGGGCTCGCGGCCCGGGGCCGTTTTCATTCCTGCGCCCGGCGCCGGGATTGAGCGTGGCGCTGATGCACACCGGCGTTGGCATGAGCGTCGGCCCGGCGCTGGCCGAGCGCAACATCGCGCAGTTGCTGGAGGAGGCATGAATCACCAGCAGGTGGTGGGGCGGGTGTTCGGCCTGTATGAACGCTTCGGCGCCAGCGATTACATCGGTGAACCGGTATCGCAGATCGAGCACATGTCCCAGACGGCCGAGCTGGCGATGGCCGAAGGCTGTGATGATGAAGTGGTGCTCGCGGCGTTTTTCCATGACATCGGCCATTTCTGTGCCGAGGGCGCGGACGACTTGGGCGGATACGGCGCGGTCAGCCATGAGCGGCTGGGCGCGGATTATTTGCGTGAGGCGGGTTTCAGCGAGCGGCTGGCGCGGCTGGTGGAGTATCACGTGCAGGCCAAGCGTTATCTGACGTTGCGTGAGCCGGGGTATCACGCGCAGTTGAGTGAGGCGAGTCGGCGCACGCTGGAATATCAGGGCGGGGTGATGAGCGAGGCTGAGGCAGATGCGTTTGCGGCAGATCCGTTGTGTGCGCTGAGTCTGCGCATACGGCGCTGGGATGAGTTGGCGAAGGAGCGGGCGGTGCCGGTGATGGATTTGGCTGTATTGAAAGAGAAAGCGGCGCGACTGCTTGCTGCTTAGGACTGCGCACCGAGGTGCTGCATTCGCGAGCAGGCTCGCTCCCACAGGGATCCGCATTCCAATGTGGGAGCGAGCCTGCTCGCGAATGGGCCAGGCGCTACAAATCTTCAGCCAACGCCTCAATCTGCTCCTGCCGCTCTGCCTGATTCAACTTCGCATGCGGATTGAGCGACGACCACTGCGGATGGGCGCGGGCCTTGCTCAAGGCTTCGGGCAACTTGCCTTCGCGCCAGGTCTTGTCCACAGGCGTGGCCACCTGAATGCTCTCCATCGCCGCATGCCCACGCTGGTCGAGCGCCAGCAACAACTGACGCTGGCGCAACGCCAACAGGCGCAGCACTCCATCATCGACTGTCAATTCCCGCTGGCCCTTGATTTTGCCGAGCAGGCGACTGCCATAACTGCGCGCCGTTTGCAGCACGCCACCGGCGATCGCCCCCGCCAGCGCCGCCGCGCCGAGGGTAATCCCGCCGACCAGCAGATCCACGCCAGCCCCGGCCGCCGCACCGGCAGCAATACCGCCGCCCACGCGCACGCCCAGTTGCTTCAAGGTTTCCGGGTTGAACAGGTCATCGCCCCAACGCCCGTCCAGCAATGGCAAATCACTCGCCGCTGCATCCTGCGGGCGGAACGCGTAGAGCTTGAGCAACGCTTCCACGCACTTTTGTTCGCGCTGACGCACGGCTTTGCGCAACTCGCTGATCGCTTGCTGTTCCTGCGCCGCCTCGCTGACCACACTGCGCCGGCACGCAGCACAGTCAATCAGCAATTCGGCAATCAAACGCGCCGCACTGTGCTGTCGCGCCAGGCGCTGAGCCTGTTGATCGGCGATCAATCGCTCCAGTTGCGCACGGGCATTTTCCAGCAGCAGCGCGAGGCTTTCGTACAAGCGGCGCTCGCCATCCTCGGGCGGCGCGACGCTGTCGAAACGCACCAGTGCATGCAGCCCTAGCCGCGCCAGCGCTTCGCGCCAATCCGGCTCGCGATGGTGGGCGCAGCTGACGAAGTTCAGCACCGGCAGCAGCGGCTTGCCACAGCTGGCCAGCACTTGCAGTTCGTCGCGATATTTGGCCAGCACCGGTTCGCGGGCGTCGATCACATACAGTCCCGCGTCTGAGGCGAGCAGTTGCCGCAGCACTTTGGCCTCCTGTTCGAAACGCTGGCGCGCCTCGCTGCCGTCGAGAAACCTTGCCAGCCGCGCCGGACCGTCGAGGCGTTCGCCGGGGCGTTCCAGACGTTCAAGAAAATCCAGCAGGGCGATGGCATCTTCCAGCCCCGGCGTGTCGTAGAGTTCGAGCAACGGCTCACCGTCCACCGACAAGCGCGCGCCTTCGACATGTCGGGTGGTGCTCGGCCGATGGGAGACTTCGCCGAAGCCGACATCGCGGGTCAGCGTGCGCAGCAGCGAGGTCTTGCCGACGTTGGTGTGGCCGACCACTGCGAGTTTCAGCGGCGCCTTGTGTGGATCAGTCATGACCGCTCTCCAGCCAGTTCATCGGCGCGCAATCGGCGAACGGCAATTGCAGTTGCTGCAACGCCACGTGCCAGTCGCCCAAGCGTTCGCCATCCAGCGCTTCGCCGGGCGGTGCTTGCAGCAGCCAGATCCGGGTGGCGCCGGCATTGCGCGCCAGTTCGGCGATCAGCGCGAGGCTGCCGCGATCCGGCGAGCGCCGTGGGTCGCAAGCGATGGCCAGGCGTGCCGGCGGGAAGCGACTGAGTTGTTCGAGCAGTTTGTGCCGCGATTCGCGGCTGTCGAGGACGCCGGCATTGCTGACGTTTTTCGGCAATGCCGGCGGCCACGGGCGTTGTTCGTCGAGTTCGATGGCCACCAGCAGCGCGCCTTCACTGGCAAGTTCGCCAACGTTGCTTTCGACGCGATGCAGTTGCGCCGGCTCCGGGTCACTGACGCCGAGGCGTTCGCTGGTCGGCATCAGCCGTTCACGCAGTTGCGCGTAGCCGGGCAGGTTCAAGTCCAGGCGTAGCGCAACTTTGCCGACGTTCCAGCGCCACAGACACAGCAGCGCCAGCAACAGCCGCGGCAGCACGCCGTAAACCACCAACACGCCGACCAGCCAGCTTGCCCAGGCCTGACGGGCGCTTTCGATGTGGAGAGCACCGTCGCCGCTGGCGCGGATCATCTCTTGAGTGGGCACGTTGAAGCCGAGCAGTGAAGGCAGATAACCGAGCGCTTGGGTGACATGGATAAAGGTGTCGGCGCCAAGGATCGTGGTTTCCCAGACAAAGCCGTAACGCCGTGTGGCCATCAGCGTCAGCAGCAGAATCAGCGCGCTGAGCATCGCCAGTAGCCACAGGCCGTTGACCAGTGCACCGAGCGCCCAGCGATTGAGTTTCCTGCGCTGCAGCATCAGCAGCAACGCCGGCGCCAGTTGTGCGGCCTGGGCATCGCGCGCGAGTTTTTCGCTGAGCCACAGCCATAAGCGCCCCAGTGTTGCACCGTGTTCGCCCGCGAAGAGCAATCCCAGCACCCAGCTCAACAGCAGAAGCAGATTGATCCCGAGCAGACTGCCCAGCGCCCAGAACACATTGACCGGCGTCTGCCCCAATGCGGCAAACGCCAGACCGGCGCCGCTCAATACCGCGAAGATCATCAACAGCATCAGCGCCAGACGCGCGCCTTGCAGCCAGTGCTTGAGAGCGGCCGTCAGCCCGTCACGCTCGGACAGCCATAACGCCCGGCGCTGAACGCGGCTCGGCAAATCGCCGCCAGCGCTGCGGGCCAGCCGATTGGCTTCCAGATCCTCCAGGGGACCTGCGTGTTCTTCGCGCAGGCGGATGGTTTCGGTGAGCCAGAGGTTTTGCAGTGGAGTCAATTCAGTCACGCGGCGTCCCGTCGTTTGATCGAGCGCTGAGCATAACCGCTGTGGCGCTTATCGGGGTAAGCGCGGCTCTGGTATCCTCGCCGGCATGACTAAATCACTCCCTTTAAGCCTGATCGCAGCTCTCGGTGAAAACCGCGTGATCGGCGTCGATAACAGCATGCCCTGGCACCTGCCGGGGGACTTCAAATACTTCAAGGCAACCACCCTCGGCAAGCCGATCATCATGGGCCGCAAGACCTGGGATTCGCTCGGGCGGCCATTACCGGGGCGCTTGAACATCGTGGTCAGCCGTCAGCCTGATCTGATACTGGAAGGAGCCGAGGTCTATCCGTCGCTGGAAACGGCGGTGGTTCGCGCCGAGGAGTGGGCGAAAGCCCAAGGCGTCGATGAGTTGATGCTGATTGGCGGCGCGCAGTTGTATGCGCAAGGACTGGCGCAGGCCGATCGTCTGTACCTGACCCGCGTAGCGCTGAGCCCGGAGGGGGATGCGTGGTTTCCGGAGTTTGATCTGAACCAGTGGAAACTGGTGTCGGATGTGCCGAATCCGGCAGAGGGCGACAAGCCCGCGTACAACTTCGAAGTCTGGGAAAAAGCCTGAAAGATCGCAGCCTTCGGCAGCTCCTACAGGGTGTGCGCATGCCCCCCTGTAGGAGCCGGCGAAGCCTGCGATCTTTTGATTTTGCTCTACATCAAGCCTGCGCCAACTCTGCATGCTCATCCGCATCCAGCAGCGCTTTATCAGTCTGCTGCATCACCTGACTGGTAATCGCCCCCGCGGTGATCGAGCCACTCACGTTCAATGCCGTGCGGCCCATGTCGATCAGCGGCTCGACCGAAATCAGCAACGCCACCAGTGACACCGGCAAGCCCATTGCCGGCAGCACGATCAGTGCGGCAAACGTCGCGCCGCCACCGACTCCGGCCACACCTGCCGAACTCAACGTGACAATCGCCACCAGCGTCGCGATCCACAGCGGATCCAGCGGGTTGATGCCGACCGTTGGCGCGACCATCACCGCCAGCATCGCCGGGTACAGGCCGGCGCAACCGTTCTGGCCGATGGTCGCACCGAACGACGCGGCGAAACTGGCGACCGACGACGGAATGCCCAGACGTCGGGTCTGCGCCTCGATGCTCAGCGGGATGGTCGCTGCGCTGGAGCGGCTGGTGAAGGCGAACGTCAACACCGGCCAGATCTTGCGGAAGAAACGCAGAGGGTTGATGCCGGCGGCGGAGACCAGAACGCCGTGCACCACAAACATCAGGCCCAGGCCGATGTACGACACCACTACGAAACTGCCGAGTTTGATGATGTCCTGCAGATTGGAGCCGGCGACCACTTTGGTCATCAGCGCCAACACCCCGTAGGGGGTCAGCTTCATCACCAAACGTACCAGACGCATCACCCAGGCCTGCAGGGTGTCGATGGCGTTGATCACTTTCTGACCTTTTTCCACGTCGTCCTTGAGCAGTTGCAACGCAGCGACCCCGAGGAATGCCGCAAAAATCACCACGCTGATGATCGAAGTCGGCTTGGCCCGCGCCAGGTCGGCGAACGGGTTCTGCGGGATGAATGACAGCAGCAGTTGCGGCACATTCAGGTCGGCGACCTTGCCGGCATAGTCGTTCTGAATGGTTTGCAGACGGGCCATTTCCTGAGTGCCGGCGACCAGGCCTTCAGCGGTGAGGCCGAACAGGTTGGTCAGGCCGATGCCGATCAACGCCGCGATGGCGGTGGTGAACAGCAGCGTGCCGATGGTCAGGAAACTGATCTTGCCCAGCGACGAGGCATTGTGCAGACGCGCCACGGCACTGAGGATCGACGCGAACACCAATGGAATCACGATCATTTGCAGCAATTGCACATAACCATTGCCGACCAGATCGAACCAGCCGATCGAGGCTTTCAGCACCGGGTTGCCGGCGCCGTAAATCGTGTGCAGCGCGACGCCGAACGCGACGCCGAGGACGAGTGCGAGCAGGACTTTTTTCGCCAGGCTCCACGAGGTGTGACGAGTTTGCGCCAGACCCAAGAGCAGGGCGAGGAACACCAGCAGGTTGAGAATCAGCGGTAGATTCATGAGGACTCCAGAAAAGACTTTGCCAACAGCCATCCGGGGCTGCTGCGAACCGGCAAGCCTAACAGTTTGATTTGCAATGAATTAATACCGAAATCGCAGGGTGTCCGTCGTTTTTGGAATAAGCGCGTGTCGCTGTCGGCAACGCAGCTGGCGCGCAGGGGACGTATGCGGTCGCTGACAGGCGAGGGTTGTCACACTTATTTGTTAGCGTCGAACTCTTTTCGATCGGGGAGTAGCGCGGATGAAAATTGCACGCACATTGTTGGCTGTTGCACTGGCGGCGGGCCTCGCCGGTCAGGCCTTTGCCACTGACCTCAAGCACTGGCCGGCAGATCAGGCCAAGGCGCTGGACGCAATGATCGCGGCCAATGCCAACAAGGGTAATTACGCGGTGTTCGACATGGACAACACCAGTTACCGCTACGATCTCGAAGAATCCTTGCTGCCATTCATGGAAAACAAGGGCCTGATCACCCGCGAAAAACTCGATCCCTCGCTGAAACTGATGCCGTTCAAGGACACCGCCGAGCACAAGGAGAGCCTGTTCAGTTATTACTACCGCCTCTGCGAAGTCGACGACATGGTCTGCTACCCGTGGGTGGCGCAGGTGTTCTCCGGTTTCACCCTCAAGGAACTCAAGGGCTACGTCGATGAGCTGATGGCCTCGGGCAAACCGGTGCCGGCGACTTATTACGAGGGTGATGTGGTGAAGACGCTCGAGGTTCAGCCGCCGAAAATCTTCACTGGCCAACAGGAGCTGTACAACAAGCTCATGGAGAACGGCATCGAGGTCTACGTGATGACTGCCGCTTCAGAGGAACTGGTGCGCATGGTCGCGGCGGATCCGAAGTATGGCTACAACGTCAAACCGCAGAACGTCATCGGCGTTTCTCTGCTGCTCAAGGATCGCAAGACTGGCGAGCTGACCACCGCGCGCAAACAGATTACTGCCGGTAAATATGACGAGAAAGCCAACCTCGGTCTCGAACTGACACCGTACCTGTGGACCCCGGCAACGTGGATGGCCGGCAAGCACGCAGCAATCCTGACCTACATCGATGAGTGGAAAAAACCGGTGCTGGTCGGTGGCGATACTCCGAGCAGCGACGGTTACATGCTGTTCCATGATGTGGACGTGGCCAAGGGCGGGATGCACTTGTGGATCAACCGCAAGGACAAGTACATGGCTCAGATCAACGGCATGATGGCCAGGCATGCAGCGGCGCAGGCTGAAGAAGGGTTGCCGGTGACGGCGGACAAGAACTGGGTGATCGTCAAGCCTGAAGACATTCAGTAACCCACACAGGGCCAGTGTGGGAGCGAGCCTGCTCGCGAAAGCGTAGTGTCAGTCGCCATCTCTGTTTCTGACATACCGTATTCGCGAGCAGGCTCGCTCCCACAGTTTGATATTCAGAGACTTCGAATTTTCTGCCAGACAAAAAAATGCCCCGCACTTGGCGGGGCATTTTGTTTCGGCGATTGACGCTTACAGGCCGTCAAGCATCGCTTTGTTACGCACCGCACCCTTGTCTGCGCTGGTCGCGAGCAGGGCGTAGGCCTTCAGCGCAGTGGTCACTTTACGCGGACGCTGTTCAACCGGTTTCCAGCCTTTCCTGTCCTGTTCGACCCGGCGTGCTGCCAGTTCTTCGTCGCTGACCAACAGGTTGATCGAGCGGTTTGGAATATCGATCAGCACCTTGTCGCCATCCTGCACCAGACCGATCGCGCCGCCGGCTGCAGCTTCTGGCGAAGCGTGGCCGATCGACAGGCCGGAAGTGCCGCCGGAAAAACGACCGTCGGTGAGCAGCGCACAGGCTTTGCCCAGGCCTTTGGATTTCAGGTAGGAAGTCGGGTAGAGCATTTCCTGCATGCCCGGGCCGCCTTTCGGGCCTTCGTAGCGAATGATGACGATGTCGCCTTCTTTCACTTCGTCGGCGAGGATGCCGCGCACGGCACTGTCCTGGCTTTCGAAGATTTTCGCGTTGCCTTCGAAGACGTGGATGGACTCATCGACACCGGCGGTTTTCACCACGCAGCCATCCAGCGCGATGTTGCCGTACAGCACGGCCAATCCACCTTCTTTCGAATAGGCATGCTCGAAGCTGCGAATGCAGCCGTTTTCACGGTCGTCGTCCAGGGTTTCCCAACGGGTCGACTGGCTGAACGCAGTTTGCGTCGGGATGCCTGCCGGACCTGCCTTGAAGAAGTGGTGCACGGCTTCGTCGCTGGTCTGGGTGATATCCCACTTGGCGATGGCTTCTTCCATGCTGCGGCTGTGCACGGTCGGCAGGTCGGTGTGCAGCAGGCCGCCACGGGCCAGTGAACCGAGGATGCTGAAAATGCCGCCAGCGCGGTGCACGTCTTCCATGTGGTACTTCTGGATGTTCGGTGCGACTTTGCACAGCTGCGGCACGCTGCGCGAGAGACGGTCGATGTCGCGCAGGTCGAAGTCGATCTCGGCCTCCTGGGCCGCTGCGAGCAAATGCAGGATGGTATTGGTCGAACCGCCCATGGCGATGTCGAGCATCATCGCGTTCTCGAACGCCTTGAAGTTGGCAATATTGCGCGGCAGCACCGATTCGTCGTTTTCACCGTAATAGCGTTTGCACAGCTCTACAATGGTGCGGCCGGCCTGGAGGAACAGCTGTTCGCGGTCGCTGTGGGTGGCCAGGGTCGAACCATTGCCCGGCAAGGCCAGACCCAGTGCTTCGGTCAGGCAGTTCATCGAGTTGGCGGTGAACATGCCGGAGCACGAACCGCAGGTCGGGCAGGCGCTGCGCTCGTACTCGGCGACTTTCTCGTCAGAAGCGCTGGAGTCGGCGGCGATCACCATGGCGTCGACGAGGTCGAGACCGTGGGAGGCGAGTTTGGTCTTGCCGGCTTCCATCGGACCGCCGGAAACGAAGATCACCGGGATGTTCAGGCGCAGTGCAGCCATCAGCATGCCCGGGGTGATCTTGTCGCAGTTGGAAATGCAGACGATGGCGTCGGCGCAGTGGGCGTTGACCATGTACTCGACGGAGTCGGCGATGATCTCGCGGCTTGGCAGCGAATACAGCATGCCGTCGTGGCCCATGGCGATGCCGTCATCGACGGCGATGGTGTTGAATTCCTTGGCCACTCCACCGGCACGTTCGATCTCGCGGGCGACCAGTTGACCCAGGTCCTTGAGGTGCACATGCCCCGGGACGAACTGGGTGAACGAGTTGGCGATGGCGATGATCGGCTTCTTGAAGTCGTCATCTTTCATCCCGGTGGCGCGCCACAGTGCGCGGGCGCCGGCCATGTTGCGGCCGTGGGTGGATGTTTTCGAGCGGTAATCTGGCATGGAGCACTCCGGGCGGCTAATCACATACAAAAGGGGAGTGAGCTTCTATTGACCTCTGAAACACCCGAAAAATGGCCGTGTGTCCGGAAGTTGCCGATGACGTTGCGGGATCGCCGCTGGTCTCAGCCTGAGCTCATAAACCCGCCGGGGATGAATGGCGATGAATGAGGCGATTCTACACCGCTGGCGTCGCGAGGGAATGGCGCAGCGTTGTTCTCGTGCCGATGAAGCGCGTGGGATGACGACTGGCAGGGTCAGCCATCCCCTGACTGAGTTACCGCGGGGGCCTGCAGACTTCGCGCGCGTCGGCCAATGATGCCGTTGATTGCCAGGGCGATGCCGCTCAATACCACGAAACCGTAGCCCAGTGTCACTTGCAGGTTGGCCGGGCTCAGGCTGACCAGGGCGCTGATCAGTCCGCCGCAGATGAAGATGATCGTACTGCCGGCTGAAGCCGATGTGCCGGCGTGTTCGGGGAACAGGACCATGGCCCTTGAGTTGGCGATCGGCCGAGCGATGGTCGTGCCGGCCGTGCAGATCAGCATCGGAATCAGAACCGTGGCCGAGGACAACTCATGAGTGGCGGCCAGATACAACATGACCAGCCCCGAAAGCAGAATCAGGCCTAAGCCGGTGAATATTTGCCCGCCCGGACTGATGTGCCGGTTCAGTACGCTGGCGAGGATGCCGCCGAAGATATAGGCGACACCGTAGATCAGCAGGACCAGCGCGAAATCATAGGGCTCCAGTTGCAGCTTATCCATGAAGATCAATGGCGAAATGACGATGAACGAAAAGTGGCAGGCAAAGGCAAACGCGGAAATCAGCCAGTAGCCGACAAATTCGAAATGGCCCAGCACCCGTCGGTAGGACTGTACGAAGCCCCGGTGTGCAGTGCCTTGAGCGGGACGGCTGTTGTCGAGCAATCGCCAGGTCTTGATCAGCACCACGGCGGTCAGGCCAATGAATACCCAGAAATTTCCGCGCCAGCCAAGCGTTGCCTGAAGAAAAGTACCCGCCAGCGGTGACACCGAAATGAAAATGCCTGTCGCGGTGACCATCAGGATCCGCAGTCGATCACGCTCGTTGCCTTCGAACAGATCCTGTACCAGCGCCTGGGACAGCACGAAGCAACCGCATCCGAGCGCCTGTATCACCCGGAAAATCAGGAACAACGTGAAGTCATTGCTGAGCGCACAGCCAAGCGCGCCGAGCAGCGACACGCTCATGCCGGCCAGTAGCAGGCCCTTGCGGCCGATCACATCGGACAGCGGCCCGATCAATAACTGCGCAAACGCAATGCCCACGGCGAACAGACTGATCGAGAGGGCAATGTCGTTCGGGGATCGAGCAAAGTGAGCTGCCAGCGCCGGGAAGGAGGGCAGCAATACATCCAGCGGGAACACGCCAAGCAGGATCATTGCCAGCAACAGGCTGACGGCACCACGCTGTTGGCGGCGGGTGACGACACGGCTGTGTTTATCCATCGAGCAATCCTGCTTTGGCGAAAAGTGTCTGGTTATGAGGCAGCGCAAAAAAACCGGCCTTGCGCAGGGCCTCCACGGTGGGTCTGGAGCCGGCGCGGGCACGGGCGCGGTTGGCCTGCACCGTCACCATGGTGCCGACAATCTCCATCACATCGCTGTCAGCAATACCGGCTGAACGCAGGCTTTGTTGCAGCCAGCTCTCGTCGGCCTCAAAGAAAATCGAAATGATCTCCACCAGCGTCCTGCTGACGAACAGGCGCTGACGACTGTTCATTGCGATCCAGAAGTAATGGAACGCTTCGGCGAAATACCGACTGTGCCGAGCTTCGTCGGCGAGGTGATCGCGCAGCATGTCGTTCACGCTGGAAACCAGCGTGTCGCGGCATACCTCCAGCAACTCACGGGCAATGATGGTTTCCGAGACAAATCCAAGCAGGAACCAGGCGAGTGCGCGGTTCTTCTCCGGTGTGCGCGCGATCAGGGCGTTCATGCGGGTGATACGCCTGGGGATGACCGGGCGTCGGGTGATGTTGTAGTGCGCGGCGATCTGCTCGGCAATCTGATTGGAGAACAGCGCGTGATAGCCCTCGTCGGTGTACAGCTGCAGCGCAGCATGCTTCATCGGCAAAGGTATGTAGATGGGCAGCTCCCGATGCACGATGACTTCCACTGCGCGGTTGACGATGCGATGTTCAAGCAAGGTGGTGTAGTCGAGGAAATACACCAGATGATTGGCCGTGAGGCGGTGCAGTGTTCCGCGCCCCTTGGCCTGAATGGCGGGATGCTCGAGATAGGGCAGAAAGGCCGGTGGAAACCAGTAGCGGGTCTGCAGCTGCTGCTCGACATCGCCCGGCAACCGATAGTCATGGGTGCTACTGCGTACCGAGGCGCGGCTTTCCCACTCGGGAAGGGTAAATTTGAGCGACCATGACACCGGGGCCTCGCTCTCATCCATCCTGTTGGGAATCATGACGACACCCCGCACAGCAGATCCCGCATTTCCTGGCACATCGCCTGGCCATCGCTTTTGCCGCAACCGACAAAAAACAACGGTTGCTCGGCACTGCCTTCGAGGCCGAGCAGGGTTTCCACCTGTCTGTCGGCAAACGCGCCGGTCAGCCAGGTGTTGAGTCCCAGCGTTGTCGCGACCAGTTGGAAGGTTTGCGAGAGATGACCCGCCTCGATGAACGCCATGCGGTAGGCACGCGAGTGTTCGTACTTCCACCAGAGTCGATCGAACCTTGCGGTGATGAAGATGCCCAGCGGCAGGTTATTGATGAAGTGCTGGCCGGCGAGCAGTTGGCCCAGTGCCGGTTCGGGCAACGGATTGATGCGGCTCAAAGCGTGTCTGGCGGGGTGGTAGGCGTAGATGCCGGGCTCGAGCCCGACAACGTTCTGCGCCATAAGAAAGCCTTCACACGCGTTCAGGCCACCGCCAGACGGGCTGCTTCGACGGGCATGAAGGCCTGGCGCGACAGGGTCTTCGTGCGCATTCGCGCGCGGCGGAAGATAGCCGAGCGTGAAGTACAGCAGTGTGCCTGCTTCCTCCAGTGTCACCGCTGCACCGGTGTAGGATCGGCAGGTTTTTCGCTTCAGCAGGGCCTGACTCAGACTGTCATCATTCATGGCGCCAGGCGCAGGCAGGGAGATCAGCGTCTCCACCGACTGCAGCTTTCTCCCTGTGGCGGGTTCCGGCTTTGCCAGCACCTCGCTGCAATGCGCCAGATATCGCCTTGACCACTCGTGAATATCCTGCGGCATATATTCGCAAGGAATGTTTTGTGTGCCGATGTGATAGATTTTCGACAGTTCATCCCAGCCCCAATCCGGGCTGTCTATTTTTGCAATGGTTAGAATGCCTGCGTCCAGAAGTTGTATGTCTATTATGTTGTGCGGGTCAAACAGGTCCGGGTTGCTTATAAGTTGGGCGAGGCGATTTGAGTAGTCAAGGTCAAGCTCATGCTGAGTATGATCCTTGTAGTTCCAGACAACTTGTCCGGGTGGGCGCGGCAATATAAATAGAAATGGATTGATATACATTTATTCAGGTCACTCAGGGAAAGTCTAAAGGACGCCGGAGTGCCGGCACTCTCCGGCGTCCTGACTTACTTAGCGGGCTTTGGCTGCAACCAGGAAGGCCAGGTTGGCGATTTTGTTTGTTTCCAGATAAATGATTTTCATGGTGTGAACTCCTTGTTCATTGAAAGTTGAAGTCGCTTCGTGGCGACAACTTCATAATAGTTTGTAATCGAATATTGGCAAGTGGATATTAAGTAGGAATATTCCAGTAATTTTGTCGGAGTGATCTTGTGTCGAGTCTTTAATGTGTAGGTTAATTTTCCATAATTAACGTGCGCGGAGAAACGTCCTTCAAGGTAGAAGGAAAGTTGTTGTAGGAAGGTTGGGAAAACACTCATGTCGAGTGAGAAGAAGCGGGGAAGAGTGCCGCAAAAAAAGGGGAGCCGGCAGGCTCCCCCGTGTTCCGCCGGAGTCAGCTGTTAGGCAGCAGACGGCAGGTAATGCTCTTGATGTAGCGGGTTTCGCCGATGGCCGGATGCACCGGATGATCCGGGCCCTGGCCACCGCGCTCAAGCATCTGGATGTTGCGATCCAGATGACGGGCGCTGGTCAGCAGGATGTTTTGCAGGTCGTCTTCCGGTAGATGCATGGAGCACGAAGCGCTGACCAGAATGCCGTCCTTGGTCAGCAGGCGCATGGCCTGCTCGTTCAGGCGACGGTAAGCGCCTTCACCGTTTTTCATGTCTTTCTTGCGTTTGATGAAAGCTGGCGGATCGGCAACGATCACATCGAAGCGTTCTTCGCTGGCTTTCAGTTCCTTCAACGCTTCGAACACATCGCCTTCGATGCAGGTCATCTTCTCAGCGAAACCGTTCAATGCGGCGTTGCGCTCGACACCGTCGAGGGCGAACGCGGACGCATCGACGCAAAACACTTCGCTGGCGCCGAACGCAGCGGCCTGCACGCCCCAGCCACCGATGTAGCTATACAGGTCGAGCACGCGTTTGCCTTTGGCGTAGGGTGCCAGACGTGCGCGGTTCATGCGGTGATCGTAGAACCAGCCGGTTTTCTGACCTTGAATGACCGGCGCTTCGAACTTCACACCGTTCTCTTCCAGCGCAACCCATTCCGGCACCAGACCGAACACGGTTTCGACATAGCGGTTCAGGCCTTCGGCGTCGCGGGCGGCGGAGTCATTCTTGAACAGAATGCCGCTTGGCTTGAGCACTTGGGTCAACGCGGCGACCACGTCATCTTTATGCGCTTCCATGGTTGCGGAGGCGATCTGTACCACGAGAATGTCGCCGAAGCGGTCGACCACCAGGCCCGGCAGCAGATCGGAGTCGCCATAGACCAGACGGTAGAACGGCTTGTCGAAGAGACGCTCGCGCAGCGACAGGGCCACATTCAGGCGATGCACCAGTAGCGACTTGTCGAGGGCCAGTTTGATGTCGCGCGACAGCAGGCGGGCGCAAATCAGGTTGTTCGGGCTCATGGCGACGATGCCCAACGGCTTGCCGCCGGCGGCTTCGAGCACCGCCTGATCGCCGGCCTTGAAGCCGTGCAGAGGCGTGGCGGCCACGTCGATTTCGTTGCTGTAGACCCACAAATGGCCGTTGCGCAGGCGACGGTCGGCGTTGGCTTTGAGGCGCAGGCTAGGCAGGGACATGACGTCGCTCCGGAAAAAAGAGCGGGAGTATAGCGTGTTGCGGTTTGCGCCGGGCTGAGGATGCGATGAAAAGCGGATGGCCCCTTCGCGAGCAGGCTCGCTCCCACATTGGGAATGCATTTCAAGTGTGGGAGCGAGCCTGCTCGCGAAAGTGATGCGAAGGTTACGCCGCCAGGGCGTCAATCAGCGCCTGACTGAACGCCGGCACATCATCCGGCTGGCGGCTGCTGATCAGGTTGCCGTCCTTGACCACTTCCTGATCGACCCAGTTGACCCCGGCGTTGACCAGATCGTCCTTGACCGTTTTGTAGCTGGTCATGGTTTTGCCGTTGACCAGACCTGCCGAGATCAGCAGCCAGCTGCCGTGGCAGATCACGGCGATCGGCTTGCCCGCCGAGGCGGCGGTCTTGACCAGATGTTGAGCGTCCTGATCGATGCGAATCGTGTCCGAGTTCTGTACGCCGCCTGGCAGCAGCACGGCGTCATATTGGTCGATGCTCACAGCCTGGAAGGTGTTGGCGACGGGAAAATCGTCCGCCGGTTTGTCATGGTTCCAGCCTTTGACCGTGCCGGCCTCGGCCGAAAGAATATCGACCTGCACGCCGGCCTGTTCCAGGGCATCCTTGGGACCTGTCAGCTCGACCTGTTCGAAACCATCGGTAACCAAAATAGCGACGCGTTTGCCATTGAGGGAAGTTGCCATCGGTAAGCTCCTGAGTCTGTGGAGATTTTGCCTTCGCACTGGATCGCTGCGGTCCAGTGCGCCCTACAGAGTCCGAAGCCTGCGCCCGGATGAAAGTTCCGACGATGTGCCCGTCGGTGTGTCGTCGCGCTGTTTCAGCGGTTAGAATCGCCGCCTGCCCCGGAGTGTGTACTTATGTCCCAAGAGCTGACCACCGAACAGATTCAACAATCGCTGCAAGGCATCAGTGTGCCGGCGCAACCGCAGATCATGGTGGATCTGCAAATGGAGCAGTACATGCCCGATCCGGATCTGGAGGTGATCGCCAGGCTGATCTCCCAGGATCCCGGCCTGTCCGGCGCGCTGCTGAAGATCGTCAACTCGCCGTATTACGGCCTGAGCAACAAGATCACCTCGATCCAGCGTGCGGTAAACCTGCTGGGCAGCCGTTCGATCATCAACCTGATCAACGCACAGTCGATCAAGGGCGAGATGAACGACGACACCATTGTCACTCTCAACCGTTTCTGGGACACCGCCCAGGACGTGGCGATGACCTGCCTGACTCTGGCCAAGCGCGTCGGCACCCAGGCGGGTGACGAAGCCTATGCCCTGGGCCTGTTTCACGATTGTGGCGTGCCGTTGATGCTGCAGCGCTTTCCCGATTACATGACTGTGCTGGAAGAGGCTTATGCCAGCGCCAGCCCGGACTGCCGTGTGGTCGACACGGAAAACCGTGTCTTCAACACCAACCATGCGGTGGTCGGTTACTACACCGCCAAGTCCTGGCGCCTGCCGGAGCATGTCAGTGCCGCGATCGCCAATCACCACAATGCGCTGGCCATTTTCAGCGACGAATCGTCGAAGAACAGCCAACTGAAGAATCTGCTGGCGATCCTGAAAATGGCCGAGCACATCTGCGCCTCCTACCGGGTGCTGGGCAACCAGACCGAAGATTTCGAGTGGAATGCGGTCGGGCCGTTGGTGCTCGATTACGTCGGCCTGTCGGATTACGACTTCGAAACGCTCAAACAAACGATCCGCGACCTCGGCGCGCATTGATCCGAGGACACCATGCCTGAACTGCCGGAAGTCGAAACCACCCGTCGCGGGATTGCCCCGCACCTGGAAGGCCAGCGCGTCAGCCGGGTCATCGTCCGCGACCGGCGCCTGCGCTGGCCGATCCCGGAAGACCTCGATGTGCGCCTGTCCGGACAGCGCATCGTGCTGGTCGAGCGGCGTGCCAAGTACCTGTTGATCAACGCCGAGGCCGGGACGCTGATCAGCCATCTGGGCATGTCGGGCAACCTGCGTCTGGTCGAGGCCGGGTTACCCGCGCTCAAGCACGAGCACGTCGATATAGAACTGGAATCGGGACTGGCCCTGCGCTACACCGATCCACGACGCTTCGGTGCGATGCTGTGGAGCAACGACCCGCTCAACCACGAGCTGCTGATTCGCCTCGGGCCGGAGCCGCTGACCGATCTGTTCGATGGCGAACGCTTGTTCCAGCTGTCACGCGGGCGTGCGATGGCGGTCAAGCCGTTCATCATGGACAACGCCGTGGTGGTCGGGGTCGGCAATATTTATGCGACGGAAGCGCTGTTCGCCGCCGGCATCGATCCGCGTCGCGCAGCCGGGGGCATTTCCAGAAACCGCTATCTGACACTGGCGATCGAGATCAAACGCATCCTTGCGGCAGCCATCGAGCGTGGCGGTACCACGTTGCGCGATTTCATAGGTGGCGATGGCCAGCCTGGGTATTTCCAGCAGGAATTGTTTGTCTACGGGCGAGGCGGTCAGCACTGCAAGATCTGCGGCACCGGCCTGCGCGAAGTGAAGCTGGGACAACGCGCCAGCGTGTTTTGTCCACGCTGCCAGACCTGAAAAAAACCTGCGGTCTATAGTGAGAAGTCTCACTGTGCAGCCCGAAGGATCGTGCCATGAAAGTCCTGCAAGTTTTCTTCGTCACCCTGCTGCTGTGCTCCAGTCCGGTTGTTCAGGCCTCGGAAAACGGCAGCGGTGATCCGCGTTACACCCTCCAGAATCCCCCGGCGTACGCCATGCTCGGCGACCTGCTGATTGCCCGGCCCTTGCTGGTGGTGGCAACGGTAATCGGTGCGGGGGCGTTTGTGGTGTCGTTGCCGTTCACCGCGTTGGGCGGCAACGTGGGCGATGCGGGACAGGCGCTGGTGGTCGATCCGGCGAAAGCGGCGTTTGTGCGGTGTCTGGGGTGTATAGGGGAAGGGTTTGAGCAGCGCGAGTGAAAGGCAAGATCAAAAGATCGCAGCCTTCGGCAGCTCCTACAGAGGAATGCGATCCATGTAGGAGCTGCCGAAGGCTGCGATCTTTTTAGCGAATCAGGCCTTGCCGGTGATCTTGCGGTACTTCTCCATCAACTGTTCTTCAGTCTCAGGATGGGCTTCGTCCAGCGGAATGCAATCCACCGGGCAAACCTGCTGGCACTGCGGCTCGTCGTAATGGCCGACGCACTGAGTGCACAGGTTGGGGTCGATCACGTAGATCTCTTCGCCTTGGGAAATGGCGGCGTTCGGGCACTCGGGTTCGCAGACGTCGCAGTTGATGCAATCGTCGGTGATGATCAGGGACATGCTAACTCCAGCCGGGGCGGCAGGCCCGGGCGCTATAAATCAATGCGCGCAATTGTGCCGCATTGGCGAGCGCAGTGCACGCGGGGGCGATCAAGGGCACTGTGGGCTGCGATCCGAGAACGAAAAGATCGCAGCCTTCGGCAGCTCCTACTTTTTGAAGCGCAGGGTCAGCGCGTCGGCCACGGCCGGGTGGACGAACTTGCTGATATCGCCGCCCAGCGCGGCAATTTCCCGCACCAATGTCGACGAAATGAACGAATAGCGCTCGGATGGAGTGAGAAACAGGCTCTCCACATCCGGCGCCAGTTGGCGGTTCATGTTGGCCAACTGGAATTCGTATTCGAAGTCCGACACCGCGCGCAGGCCACGCAGGAACACATTGGCGTTCTGCTCTTTGGCGAAATGCGCAAGCAGCGTCGAAAAACCGACCACTTCCACGTTCGGCAGGTGCCTGGTGACCTCGCGAGCCAGTTCGACCCGTTGCTCCAGCGCAAACAGCGGGTTCTTTTTCGGGCTGGCGGCGACCGCAATGATCACGTGATCGAACAGGCGCGAGGCGCGCTCGACCAGATCGCCATGGCCCTTGGTAATAGGGTCGAAGGTACCTGGGTACAACACTCGGTTCATCGCGTCGTCCTGGCGGGAGTCCGTTGGGGAGTCGGATGGTATCGCAGCCTTCCCGGTCGGCCAAGTCGCCTGTTGGGTAAGAAAGCACTATAGACGATAGGAATATGCGGCTTTTTCATGGGTTTTTCAGCCGCTCGGCGAGCGCCGTCGCCAGTTGCGCGGTCAGGCCATACACCGACAGCTGCGGGTTGGCGCCGATGCTGGTGGGAAACAGCGAGCCATCGTGAATCGACAGATTACTCAACTGGTGATGGCGACCGAGGCTGTCGGCGACCGCGCTTTTCGGATCCTCCCCCATCGCGCAGCCACCCATCACATGCGCGCTGCCCAGACGAGTGCGATATAACTCCATGCTCAAACCGTCGATCAGCGAGCGCGCTTTAGCCAGTGTGTTCACATATCGCCCGTCGGCATGCATCGGCATCACCGATTGCGCGCCGCCGGCGAACTGAATTTCAGCCATGACGTGAAACGCCCGGCGCAAACCGTCCCAGGCGTACTGCGAGACTTGATAGTCGAGTACCGGCGAACCGTCCCCGCGCAGTTCCACCGAGCCGCCGCTGCTGTCCGGATGGAAGCCGTCGCGCAGCAGCGCCAGCATCGCGTGGGTGTGCGGCAGGTCGGCCATGTGTCGCGCGCTCTCCTCGCCGAAACCGCCGAGCAGCGTGGCCGCCAGCGCCGGATGCAGCGGTGGCACTTCGAGTTTGAACGCCATCGGCCCGGTGATGCCGTCCTTCCATTGGAAATGGTCGGAGTAAATCGATTGCGGCGCGCCGTAGAACGGATTGACCACCTCGGCAAAGCGCGCGGCGGACATGTTCACCGGGTGCAGAAAGGTGCGCTTGCCCAGACAGGCATGGGGATCCGGCGCATCGGAACGCAGCAACAGCGCCGGGCTGTTGATGCCGCCGCCGGCCAGCACGTAGTGACGCGCCTTGACCGTGATGCGGCGCCCGGTGGGTTCGACGCAACGTTCGTCCATTGCCACGCAGTGCAGACCCGCTACTTTGTCGCCAGTGATCAGCAGCTTTTCCACTCGCGCCAGGTACAGCAGCTCGCCGCCCTTTTCCAGAGTCGCCGGAATCGTCGTAACCATCATCGATTGCTTGGCATTGCTCGGGCAGCCCATGCCGCAATAGCCGAGGTTCCAGCAGCCTCGCACATTGCGCGGGATCACATGCCAGCTGTAGCCGAGCTGTTCGCAACCTTTGCGGATCACCTCGTTGTTGGCGTTGGGCGGTACCATCCATGGGGCTACACCGAGGCGCTGCTCCATTTTTGCGAACCACGGCGCCATTTCCACCGGGCTGTGGCCTTTGACGTTGTGTTCGCTGGCCCAGTGTTCCAGGGTTGGCTCGGGCGTGCGAAAGCTCGAGGTCCAGTTGATCAACGTTGTGCCGCCCACCGCGCGACCCTGCAGGATGGTGATCGCGCCATCCTTGCTCATGCGGCCGATGCCTTCCTGATAGAGACTGCTGTAGGCCTCGTCTTCGAGCAGCTTGAAGTCCGAACTGGTTTTCAGCGGGCCTTCTTCGATCAGCAAAACCTTGTAGCCCGCCGCGCTGAGGATTTCCGCCGTGGTGCCGCCGCCGGCGCCGCTGCCGATGATGGCGACATCGGCCTTGAGCGTAAGGTCGTCGCTCAACTGCGCGCCGTTGTAGGTTTTCCAGCCTCGGGCGAGGCCTTCGCGGAAGGGGTCGGGTACGGGCATCGATCAGGTTCTCTTGTTCTTGTTGTTCGTGATGACCTCTTCGCGAGCAGGCTCGCTCCCACATTCTGAAATGCATTTTTCCTGTGGGAGCGAGCCTGCTCGCGAACGGCGCGACGCGGTCATCAGACTTTCGGCGGGCCGGGATAACCGCAATGCGCCCAGGATTCGGCGCGGGTGTACCAGGCCATCAGCACCATCTGCTGCAACGAGCTGTGGCCCATGCGCAGCAGGTTCAGGGAACTGTTTTCCCAGCGCTCGAGGAAATGCCGCATTGCTTCGGCGCTGGCGTTTTCCCAACTGCCCCAGATACCGGTGAGCGGCCCACGGGTCACCGCCATGCCGAGTACGTCGAACAGTTGTCGGGTGAGCTTGAGCATTTCCGGCGACAGGTGATTGAGGCTGTAGTCCAGCGATTTCAGCGTAGCGTCCACCGCTGCGGGCATTTTCTCCGTGGCCACGGCACCTTCGAGCATCACCGGGATCAGCGCGCGCAGGAACAGCAGATCGCCGTCGCGCAGGCTGGCGAAGCCGCTGGCCGCGACGCTCGACGAGCAGCCAGTGAGGCAGGCGCCAAGGCCGGCGGTGGCGAGAAATGCCGTAGCGCCGAGGCTGAATTTCAGCAGGCTGCGGCGCGAGAGGGCGGGTGTTTCGGTCAGGCTTGGGTGCATTGTTTTTATTACCCGGTGTCGACGAACGTTTAGCGAATGAACAGTTTCTGGATCAGTTTCTGAATCGACGTGCCGTACGGCGGGTAGATCAGCCGGGCGGCGTTGAAGCGTTGTTTGCTCAGCACGCCTTTGGCTTTGCTGAAGGTCAGGAAACCTTCGTGGCCGTGGTAATGGCCCATGCCCGAGGGGCCGATGCCACCGAACGGCATATCGTCCTGGGCGACGTGCAGCAGAGTGTCGTTGAGGCACACGCCGCCGGAATGGGTCTCGTGCAGCACGCGATTCTGTTCGCGTTTGTCGTAGCCGAAGTAGTAGAGAGCCAGAGGACGTGGCCGCTGATTGATGTAGGCAAATGCCTGTTCCAGGTCGCGATACGGCACGATCGGCAACAGCGGGCCGAAGATTTCGTCCTGCATCACGGTCATCTCATCGCTGACATTGAGCAGCACGCTGTGCGGCATGCGCCGGCCCTGGCCTTGCTCGAACAACCGGATCAGCAGCGCGCCTTTGCTGGTCGCGTCGCTGATGTAACCGTTGAGCCGCGCCAATTGGCGCTCGTTGATGATGGCGGTGTAATCAGCATTGTCGACCAGGCTCGGATAAAAGCCCTGCACGGCCTGGCGATAGGCTTCGACGAAGGCGCCGACGCGGTTTTCCGGCACCAGCACATAGTCGGGCGCGACGCAGGTCTGCCCGGCGTTAAGGGTTTTGCCGAAGGCGATGCGTTCGGCGGCGTCCTTGAGCGGCACGTCCCTGGAAACGATGGCCGGCGACTTGCCGCCCAGCTCCAGCGTGACGGGCGTGAGGTTCTCTGCCGCAGCGCGCATGACGTGTTTGCCGACGCTGGTGGAACCGGTGAACAGCAGGTGATCGAAGGGCAGGCGCGAGAAGGCCACGCCGACATCGGCCTCGCCGAGCACTACGCAGACCAGGTCTTGGGGAAAGATCCGTGAGAACAGTTCCTTGAGCAGCAGTCCGGTGGCCGGGGTCGATTCGCTGAGCTTAAGCATCCCCCGATTGCCCGCTGCCAGGGCGCCGACCATCGGGCCTACGGCCAGGTACAGCGGGTAGTTCCACGGCACGATCACGCCCACCACGCCCAGCGGCTGATAGACCACTTTCGCCGAGGCGGGCTGGAACGCCATGCCAACCTTGCGACGCGAGGGCTTCATCCAGTTTTTCAGGTGGCGGCTGGCGTAGTGGATGCCGTGCAGGCTCGGCATCAATTCGGCGAGCAGGGTTTCGTCGGCGCTGCGGTGACTGAAGTCGGCGCTGATCGCATCGATCAATGCCTGGCGCTCATTACTGAGCAAATCGCGCAAAGCCATGAGCCACTGGCGACGTTGCGCGGCGGGCGGCATCGGGTTGGCGGCATACGCAGCACGTTGTGCCTGGAACTGCCGATCGAGGGTTTCGAGTGGCTGTTGCAGCGTTTTCAGGTAGGCAATGTCGGCGGTCATCGCAGGCTCCGGATTTTATTGTAATGAGGACTTTTTAGAGTCCGTGCTCTAGAAAGTCAAACGACTTCCGTGCACGGCAGTGTTTTATCCATTTCCGGTTAGGTCGTAAGATGCGCCGTCAACGCACTCTGAATTAAAGCTCAAGCCATGGCCCCACGAATAAAAACCAGCGAGCGCATCGTTCAGAACAGCCTGGAGCTGTTCAATCAGCAGGGCGAGCGCAGCGTCAGCACCAACCACATCGCCGCGCACATGGAGATTTCTCCGGGCAACCTGTACTACCACTTCCCCAACAAGCAGGCGATCATCGCCGTGTTGTTCAGTGAGTACGAAGCCTTGGTGGACAGCTTTTTGCGCCCGCCCCAGGGACGCCCGGCGACCGTCGAAGACAAGCGTTTCTATTTGAAGGAACTGCTCTCGGCCATGTGGCGCTACCGTTTTCTGCACCGCGACCTCGAACATCTGCTCGACAGCGATGCGGAACTGGCTGCGCGCTACCGGCGTTTTTCCCAGCGTTGTGTGATCCAGGGCGCCGCGATCTACGAAGGTTTTGTCGCCGCCGGCATCCTGAAAATGGATCGCGTGCAGATCGAATCGCTGACCCTCAACGCGTGGATCATCCTGACTTCGTGGGTACGGTTTCTGTGCACCACGCGGGAAAATTCCAATCACCTCAGCGAGCAGGCCGTGAAGCGTGGGGTCTACCAGGTGCTGGTACTGGAGGCGGGATTTGTCACCGATCAGGCGCGGGATGAAGTCAACGCGCTGTTCGACGAATTCTATGTACCGCTGGCCCAGGCCCTCGAAGACGTGAATTAAACCGTTCTGCCGAAATCCACAGGAGCCCGTTATGTCGATTGCGCAGTTGATCAGCCCACCGGCACTGGACGCTCGCAAAGAGCAGCCGGGGCTGGTGATCCTCGATTGTCGTTTCGCCCTCGAAGACCCGGACTATGGCCAGCGCAGCTACGCCGAAGGGCACATCGCCGGGGCGAGTTTTGCCGACCTGGAGCGTGATCTGAGCGGCAACGTCGTGAAGGGCGTGACCGGGCGTCACCCGTTGCCCGAGCCGGCGGCATTGATCGAGCGCCTGCAAGCCTGGGGCATCAGCAATGACAGCGAAGTGGTTCTGTATGACGACGGCCCGGGCGCCTATGCGGCGCGGGCGTGGTGGTTGCTTGCATGGCTGGGCAAGCGCGACGGCGTGTTCATTCTCGATGGCGGGCTCAAGGCCTGGCACGCGGCCGGTCTGCCGCTGAGCCTGGATCCTCCGAGCGTGACGCCGGGCGACTTCAACGGTCAGCCGGACATGAGCCTGCTGCTCAGCGCCGAGCAATTGCAGCAACGTCTCGGCCAGCCAACGCTGACCCTGATCGACGCCCGGGCCTTGCCGCGCTTCAGGGGCGAGGTGGAGCCGATCGATCCGGTGGCCGGACACATTCCCGGAGCGCAATGCGCGGCGTTCACCGACAACCTTGGCAGTGACGGGCGCTTTCTGCCGGCGGAGCAGCTCAAGCAGCGCTTTGCCGCGAAACTGGGCGATCGCTCGCCGTCGGAACTGGTCGCCTATTGCGGCTCCGGAGTGACGGCATGCCACAACCTGTTTGCGCTGTGCCTGGCGGGCTATCCGCTGGGGGCGCTTTATGCCGGATCGTGGAGTGAGTGGATCAATGAGCCGTCGCGGGGCATTGCCACCGGCGAATAATCCCCGCAAATCCCCCTGTGGGAGTGAGCCTGCTCGCGATAGCGATATGTCTGTGATTTCAATGCTGACTGACACACCGCCTTCGCGAGCAGGCTCGCTCCCACAAAGTCTTTTATTACATCGCAAAATTTGATCAAAGCGCAGACCCCCTGTGGGAGCGAGCTTGCTCGCGAAGGCGCCCTGTCAGGCAGTGAATTTCCAGACTGACACACCGCCATCGCGAGCAGGCTCGCTCCTGCACGGGATATGCGGCGTTCACAGACCGGTGGCGGCCAGCCATTGCGGAATGCGCCGCTCCAGGTAATACCCTGGCCGACGAACCGAGCCATCGACGAAACCGACATGCCCGCCCCGCGCCTGCAGCTCGAACTGCGTGCTGGCCGACAACTCGTCGGCTTGCGGCAGGCTGTGCGGGAACACGAAAGGATCGTCCGCTGCCTGAATGATCAGCGTCGGTGTGCGGATCGCGCCGAGATAATAGCGGCTCGAGGCGCGGCGGTAGTAATCCTCGGCATCGTTGAAGCCGTGCAGTGGCGCAGTCACCCGGCCGTCGAAATCCCAGAACGTGCGCATGTTTTCCAGCGAGCCGAGCGCCGCCAGTTTTGCCAGCCCGTCCTCGCGTCCGTCGTGCTGGAACTGGCGTTGCTTGTTCTTGATGTAGGCGACCATTTCGCGCATGAAATGCGCCTGATACACCCGCGAGAAGCCTTGGCCGATGCGATCGGCACACTGGTCGAGCCGAAACGGTACCGACACTGCCACCGCGCCGAGCACGCCGCTGTTGCTGCCGGTTTCGCCAAGGTGTTTGAGCAGCACATTGCCACCCAGCGAATAGCCGACCGCATACAGCGGCGCCAGCGGGCGTTTGGCGCGCAGGTGTCGGATGGCTTCGACAAGATCCTCACTGGCACCGGAATGGTAGCTGCGTGGCAGCAGGTTCGGCTCGCCGGAGCAGCCGCGCCAGTTCAGCGCGACGCTGGCCCAGCCCCGATCGGCCAGGGCCTTTTGGATCCCCGCCACGTACGGCGAATTGGAAGAACCGGTCAAACCGTGCAAAACCAACACCAGGGGCGCCTCGGCGCTGTGCGGGCCGTGCCAGTCGAGGTCGAGGAAGTCACCGTCTTCGAGCCAAAGGCGTTCTCGCTCACGTTCAATATGCACGGTCTTGCGCCACAGCGGTCCCCACAAGGTTTGCAGATGCGGATTGCCGAGGCCGAAGGCCGGAGTGAAACGCGAGGCAGGAAGCGGGGACGGTGGTTGCACGGCAAATCTCGACAGGGCTTGCGTAAAGCGGCAGGAGCACAGGGCGTCCGCCGCTTTCAACGAAAGCACCTAACTTGCCACAAAGCTCGGGTCGGCGCGACAAGTGCTCTGCTCGGTCTGTCCGGTCGGCGGCGTTACCGGTTCAGGCAGTGGCTGCTGCTCGACACTGGCGCCGACCGCGACCGACAGCCATCGGTCTGCGGACAAGTGACGACTCAAGGCGTGTTTGATGTCCTCCACCGTCAACCGCTGGATCTGTTGCATTGCATAATCCAGATCCAGTGGCAGATCGTAGCGGTTGATCTCCACCAGTCTGGCCAGTATCTGCCGGTTGCTTGCGCTGTTCAGTACGTTTCGGTGGGCCAGTCGGCGCTTGAGGTGGTCGAGCTCCATGGCGGTCGGCCCGTCCCGGAGAAAGTCATCGAGCATGGAGCGCACCAGCGCGAGGGTGGCGTCGCGCAGCGGGCTGCCGACCTGCAGGGCAATGGTCAGCAACCCGGCGCCGCCGGCCCAGTTGTCGTTGGCGCTGTAGGCGTCGTACACCAGGCCGCGCTTGTGCCGCAGCTCTTTCATCAGTCGGCTGTTGCTGCCACCGCCGAGGATCTGGCTGGCGGCATACAGGGCGGCGTGATCGGCGTGTCGGCGCGGTACGCTGGGTTGGGCAAACACAATATGGGTTTGCTGTTGCGCAAATTCGAGGTGGCGCGTCTGCACGTCTCCAGGGGTCGCTGTTGCTGAAGCCATGTAGCCGTCGCGTGGCGTGGGCAAGGCGTTGCTGATTTGCAGACTCATCGCTTGCGCCTGCTCCAGGGAAAGATCGCCCACGAGCGTGATTTGCGCATGCCGGGCGGCATAGTAGCGGCGGTGAAAGTCTTGTACAGCGGAGCGTGTCACCGCGCTCAGACCCTGCTCTGTACCGTAAACCGGAAGGCTGTAAGGGTTGTCAGGCGCGAGCAGTGCCTTGACTTGCTGCAAGGCCAGATCGCCGGCATCGCCTTGCTGGTCGACGAGGGCGGCGCGCAGTTCGTCTTTGACTGGCGGCAGGCGATCTTCGCTGAGCAACGGCTCGCTTAAAATCCTTGTCAGCAGATCCAGAGCCGGCAGACGTTTTGCCGGATCGCTGAGGCTGCGCAACGAGAAACAGGCCCGATCATGATCAATGTCGAACTCCAATTGCGCGCCCAGCCCGTCCAGCGTTTCGGTAATGGCGGGCAAGTCCTTGCCGGGGATGCCCTCGCTAAGCAGGGACATGGTCGTGGCCGCCAGGCCCGGCAGAAGACCGTCCCGGGCGCTGCCCGCGGCAAAGCTGACGTGGATATCGAACATCGGCAGATCGGTCGTGCGCACGAACAGCACTTTGGTGCCGGAGTGGGTCTTCCAGCCTTTGATCTGCAATGGGCGCGGTTTGAGTTCAACCGCTGCGACTTCACCGAGTGATTGCAGGCGTGAGCCGGGTCCTTGCGCGGGCTGACCATCAGCGCACGCTGCTGCAGCTGTCAGCCCCGTCATCAACAGGAACCCCACGAAGCGCGAAAATCGGGTCATCGGCCACCTCCCTTCTGGACATGAACGACGCTCAGCCGCTCGCGGGTCAGCCAGGTGGATGCCGCCTCGCGAATGTCTTGTGGAGTCACTTTTGCCAGGGCCCGGGCGTCTTCGTCGAGCAGGCGCCAAGGCAGGCCGATGGTCTGAAACGTGGCGAGCTCGCGGGCCTGCTTTGCAATCGAATCCCGGGCGTACACCTGCTGTGCGATCAGCCGGGTACGTGCCCGCTCAAGTTCGTCCAGCGATGGCGGCGTGCTGCGCAACGCTTCTATTTCCTGCCAGATTCGTGCTTGCACCTCATCGAGATCCGCCTGGGGCGGATCGGTCAGTTCGGCGGACAACAGCAGAAGGCTGTCGCCGCGGGTCCGCTCGTCGTAGCGGGTTTCGACGTGATTGAGTACGCGCTCGGTCAGTTCCAGTTTCTTCGGCAGGCGCGCACTGTCGGCGCCGCCGAGCAGGGCGTTGAGCAGGCGCAGGGCGTGT
Organism: Pseudomonas sp.; assembly: GCF_035554175.1. Classification (GTDB taxonomy): domain Bacteria; phylum Pseudomonadota; class Gammaproteobacteria; order Pseudomonadales; family Pseudomonadaceae; genus Aquipseudomonas. The sequence continues at coordinate 128,835 of NZ_DATMIV010000021.1, forward strand.
ACGGTGTGCGGATCTTTTGCCGTGGCCAGGCCCGGCAGATTGAAAGCCATGAGCAATTGCGGTGTGGCGACGTCGCGGTGCAAGGTCAGGTGGCGCTCGCCGGGCAGTTGCAGTTCGACGGGGCGCAGCAGGCGCGGAACCGGACGCTTCTGGAGTACGCCGAAATAGCGCTCGGCCAGCGGCTGGACCTGCGCAAGCGTGACATCGCCAACGATCACCAGCACGGCATTGCCCGGTGCATAACGGCTTTCATACCAGTGGCGTAGCTCGCCGGCGTCGACGCGCTGCAGATCGTGCATCCAGCCGATGGTGGGAGTGCGATAGCTATTGGCGAAGTGGGCCAGTGCGGTGAAGTGCTCCAGCGCGGCAGCGTCGACGTTGTCGTCGGTGCGCAGAATACGTTCTTCGCGGATCACCGCTATTTCTCTGGCCAGGTCATCGGCATGCAAACGTGCTGTCGACATCAGGTCGGCCATCAGTTCGAAGACTACACCCAGATAGCGCGGCGCCAGGGTCTGGTGGTATCCGGTGACGTCTTGCGTGGTGAAGGCGTTTTCCTCGGCGCCAATCGATTCGAGAATGCGTGAGGCCTCATCGGCACAGGTCTTGCCGCTGCCTTTGTAAAGCATGTGTTCAAGAACGTGCGATAGCCCGGTCTGCCCAGGTGCTTCGTCGGCCGAGCCGACCTTGAACCAGAGGTGCGAGGTGACCAGTGGCGCACGGTGATCCTCGCGGATCAACACTTGCAGACCGTTGTCCAGGGTGAATTGATGAGTGGGCGGTGGCGTGGCGGCCAGCGTCATGAACGGCGCCAGGCCAAGAAAAAGCAGCATCCGGCTGCAGAGCGTATCCATACGCGAAAAGTCCTCAGTGGTTAACGCAGGTTGCGACAACCACTGTGGCGGACTTCGGGCAGAAGGGTGCGGTAACTATCTACCGCACTGCAAACGACTCAGGCGCTGCGTTGCCACAACGCGTAAAACACGCGACCGGATTTCTGTTCACGGTGCAGGCGCCAGTTACCCGGCAGGCCCAGCGTCGATGGCGCCGTTTCGCTCTCGGTGTAGATCCACGAATCGGGCGCCAGCCACTGCCGTTCCTCCAGCAGTGCGCACACCGACGGCAACAGGTTCTGGTTGAACGGTGGGTCGAGAAACACCAGATCGAAGGGGGTCGCGGTCTGGGTTTCCAGATAGCGCAGTGCGTCGGCGGTCTGTACCTGACCGTTGCTGCAGCGCAGGGTGCCGAGGTGTTTCTTCAGACTGGAAACCGCAACGTGGCTGGCGTCCAGTGCCTGAGCGGTGGCCGCGCCACGGGACAACGCTTCGAGGAACAGCGCGCCGCTGCCGGCGAACGGGTCCAGCACTTTCGCCCCTTCGACGTATGGCGCGAGCCAGTTGAACAGAGTTTCACGCACGCGATCCGGCGTCGGACGCAAGCCCGGGGCATCAGGGAAGCTCAGCTTGCGGCTGCGCCACTGGCCACCAATGATGCGCAGCTGGTTCACGCCGTTGTGCACGTTCTGCGCAGGTTTCTTCGGTGCTCGAGTCGCCATTAATGCTCCGGAACCCCGAGCGGTTGCTCGGCAGGTTTATCAGATGGGGCCGGTAACGGCTTTTGCGGCACGGTCGGGCCAGCGGTGACGATGACCATCTTCTCCGTGCTCAGGTGTTTGTTCAACGCCTCGCGAACCTGTTCGACGGTCAGGCTCTGCGACTGACGCATGAAGTCGTCCAGATAGCTCAGCGGCAGATTATAGAAGCCCATCGCGCCGAGTTGGCCAACGATGTCGGCGTTGCTCGCGGTAGACAGCGGGAAGCTGCCGGCCAGTTCGCGCTTGGCATCGTCGAGCTCTTTCTGCGTCGGCCCGGTTTTCAGGTAGTCGGCGAGCACGTCCTGGACCAGTTTCAGGGTGCCTTCGCTCATTTCGGCGCGGGTCTGCAGGTTGATCATGAACGGGCCGCGGGCCTGCATCGGGCTGAACGCCGAATACACGCCGTACGTGAGGCCACGCTTCTCGCGCACTTCGCTCATCAGGCGCGTACCGAAACCACCGCCACCGAGGATCTGGTTGCCCATCGACAGCGCGGCGTAATCCGGATCGTCGCGATCGATGCCCAGTTGCGCGAGCATCAGGTTGGTCTGTTTCGATGGGAACTCGATGTGGTTTACGCTGGCTTTCGGTTCCTGCGGCGGCGCGATCTTCGCCAGTGCCGGGCCTTTGGGCAGGGCAGAGGAAACCTGGTTGGCGATCGCCTCGGCCTCGGCGCGGGACAAATCACCGACCAGCGCAATCACAGCGTTACCCGCCGCGTAGGCTTTGGCGTGGAATTCACGCAACTGCGCGAGGGTGATCTGCGGCACGCTCTGCGCAGTGCCATCGCTGGAATGCGCGTACGGGTGATCGCCGTACAGACGCTTCATCAGCTCGAGGCTGGCGAGTTTGCCGGGGTTCTGTTTCTGGTATTCGAAACCGGCGAGCAACTGATTCTTGATGCGCGCGAAGGAATCGGCGGGGAAGGTTGGTTTGCCGACCACTTCGGCGAACAGCTTCAGCGCCGGTTCACGCTGCTCGGGTGCGCTCAGGCTGCGCAGCGAGGCCAGCGCCATGTCCTTGAACGCACCGTTGCCGAAATCGGCACCGAGGCCTTCAAAGCCCTGAGCAATGGCGCCAACGTCTTTGCCGGCAATACCTTCGTTGAGCATGGCGTTGGTCAGCACGGCGAGGCCGGGCGCGTTGCCGTCCTGGCTGCTGCCGGCGGCGAAGATCAGGCGCATGTCGAACATCGGCAGCTCATGGGCTTCGACAAACAGCACTTTGGCGCCTTCGGCGGTGTTCCAGGTCTGCACGTCGAGCTTGCGGCTGGCCGGGGCCTTGCCGTCGAGTTCGGCCAGCGATTGCAACTTTTGGCTGGTTTTGGCGTTATCCAGTGCTTCGCTGGCCTTGCTGTCAGCGCTTGGCGACAGATACACCACTGCCGAGCCGATCACCGCGACAGCAATCAGGCCGAGCAGCAACAGGCGTGGGGTTTTGCGCTCACTCATGAGTCGTCTCCATTGGCAGGACGTGGGCGACGCTGAGACGTTCGCGGGTGAAATACTTTTTCGCGGCGTTCTGGATATCTTGCGGGGTTACGCTTTCCAGATCGGCCAGTTCGGTGTCCATCAGTTTCCACGACAGACCGACCGTCTCCAGTTGCCCGATGGTGGTGGCCTGACTGGTGATCGAGTCACGCTCGTAGACCAGACCGGCAATGACCTGTGCGCGCACGCGCTGCAGTTCTTCGGTGGACGGTGCGGTGGTTTTCAGCTGCTCGAGCAGTTTCCACAGCCCGGCTTCAGCCTGAGCGATGGTCTTTTTCTTTTGCGTGTTCGGCGTGGCCGACAGGGTAAACAGGCTGTCGCCACGGCTGTAGGCGTCATAGTCCGACGAACCGCCGGAGACCAGTTCTTCGCCGCGCTCAAGTTGCGTCGGGATGCGCCCGCTGTAGCCGCCGTCGAGCAGGGCCGAGATCAGGCGCAGGGCATTGACCGAGCGTTTGTCCTCGGCCGTGGCAATGCTCGGCACGTTGAAACCGAGCATCAGGCTGGGCAGTTGGGTCTGCACGCGCAGGGTGATCTGGCGTTCGCCGGGCTCGGCCAGTTCCAGCGGTTTTTTCGCCGGTGGCACGTCGCGTTTGGCGATCGGGCCGAAATAGCGTTGGGCGAGGGTTTTCACTTCGTCCGGGGTCACGTCACCGACTACCACCAGCGTGGCGTTGTTCGGCGCATACCAGGATTGATACCAGTGGCGCAGCTCCTCGACCTTCATGCGTTCCAGGTCGGCCATCCAGCCGATGGTCGGCGTGTGGTAGCCGCTGGCCGGGTAGGCCATGGCCTTGTAGCGCTCATAGGCCTTGGACATCGGCTTGTCATCGGTGCGCAAGCGGCGTTCTTCCTTGATGACTTCGATTTCCTTGGCGAACTCGTCGGCCGGCAGGCGCAGGTTGGCCATGCGATCGGCTTCCAGCTCAAAGGCAACGCCGAGGCGGTCGCGGGCCAGGACCTGGTAATAAGCGGTGAAATCATCGCTGGTGAAGGCGTTCTCTTCGGCGCCGAGGTCGCGCAGGATCAGCGAGGCTTCGCCGGGGCCGACTTTTTCGCTGCCCTTGAACATCATGTGTTCGAGCGCGTGGGACAAACCGGTCTGGCCCGGGGTTTCGTAGCTGGAGCCGACCTTGTACCAGATCTGCGAAACAACGACAGGTGCACGATGGTCTTCGCGCACAACGACCTTGAGGCCGTTGTCGAGGGTGAATTCATGGGTCGGTTGCGGGTCGGCCGCCAGGGCCGAAAGGGGCAGGCAGACTGCGCTGAGCAGCAGGCCAGCAGCGCGGCGGGCTAGAGCATTCATTCGTTTTTCAACCTGTTGGGCTGCCTGCCTGGTCTTAGCCTAGGCGGGCGAGGAGGTGCTAGGATACTGATCCGTTTTACCGGCGACCACGTCTATCAGGCTCCGAACGCTGATTGGACTGTATGGGTTCATGGCAGAATGATGCGGTTTATCGACTAGACTGCGCTTTTTCGCCGATTTTTACCGGTTTAACCCTTCGTTAAAACGATCCTTGAGGTGCCTGCGGCGCCTCGACAAAATGTTGCCCGTGAACAAGCTGGATGAAACACAGTCTGTTCTGCATCGAATATTTATTTGCCGGGGCGCCCTGTTGGCGCGTCGCTACCGTGAGATAGCCGTCCTCCATGTTTGGTTCCAACGACGACAAGAAGAGCCCAGCTGCGGCTGGCGAGAAGAAAAGCCTGTTCGGATGGCTGCGGAAGAAACCGCAGGAGCCCGTCATCGAACAGCCGCCCGCGGTTCCCGAGCCGGCCCCCGCGCCGGCACCTGCAATAGAAGAAGAGCCGGTGCCGATTGTGCTGCCGATCGCCGAACCGGTGCTGCAACCGGAGGCTGAAGCCGAGCTGCAAGTGCCCGCCGCTCCCGAACTGCCGCTGACGCCCGCCGCCGAGCCGTGGCTGGCCTTGCCGGTGGCAGAAGAACCTGTCGCGCTGGTTGAAGAAGCGGCGCCACATGTGACGCCAGTGATTCCTGCGCCGGTTGTCGAGGTGGCTGCGCAGCCTGTGCCTGAGCCGGTTGTCGAGCCAGCTCCGGTCATTTCTGAACCCGCCGCCCCGGTTGTCCCGCCCTCGGAGCCTGCACCGATTGCCGCTGCGCCAGTTGTCGCTCCGATCGTGCCGGTCCAAGCGCCTGTAGAAACGCCAGTCGAAACCCCGCGCACCGAAGAAACCAAAGCCGGTTTCTTCGCCCGCCTCAAGCAGGGCCTGTCGAAGACCAGCGCCAGCATCGGCGAAGGCATGGCCAGCCTGTTCCTCGGCCGCAAGACTATCGACGATGACCTGCTCGACGACCTCGAAACCCGTCTGCTCACCGCTGACGTTGGTGTCGAAGCCACCACCCAGATCATCCAGCGCCTGACCCAGAAGGTTGCGCGCAAGGAGCTGGCCGACGCCGACGCGCTGTACAAATCCCTGCAGGCCGAGCTGGCAGCGATGCTCAAGCCGGTCGAGCAACCGCTGAAGATCGCCTCGCAGAACAAGCCGTTCGTGATTCTGGTGGTAGGCGTCAACGGCGCTGGCAAGACCACCACCATCGGCAAACTGGCGAAGAAGCTGCAGCTGGAAGGCAAGAAAGTCATGCTGGCCGCCGGCGACACCTTCCGCGCCGCTGCGGTGGAGCAATTGCAGGTCTGGGGTGAGCGCAACAAGATCCCGGTGATCGCCCAGCACACCGGTGCCGATTCGGCTTCGGTGATCTTCGATGCCGTGCAGGCCGCCAAGGCCCGGGGCATCGACGTGTTGATCGCTGATACCGCCGGGCGCCTGCACACCAAAGACAATCTGATGGAGGAGCTGAAGAAGGTTCGCCGGGTGATTGGCAAGCTTGATGCTGATGCGCCGCACGAAGTGCTGCTGGTGCTCGACGCCGGCACTGGCCAGAACGCCATCAACCAGGCCAAGCAGTTCAACCAGACCGTCGAACTGACCGGCCTGGCGCTGACCAAGCTCGACGGCACTGCCAAGGGCGGGGTGATTTTCGCCCTGGCCAAGCAGTTCGGCCTGCCGATCCGCTACATCGGTGTCGGAGAGGGCATCGACGATTTGCGTACCTTTGAAGCCGAACCCTTTGTCCAGGCACTGTTTGCCGAGCGGGAGCGTTCATGATTCGTTTCGAACAGGTCGGTAAACGCTACCCGAACGGTCACGTCGGCTTGCATGAGCTGAGCTTTCGAGTCCGTCGTGGCGAATTCTTGTTTGTCACCGGCCACTCCGGTGCCGGTAAATCCACGCTGTTGCGCCTGTTGCTGGCGATGGAGCGCCCGACCAGCGGCAAACTGCTGCTCGCCGGGCAGGACCTGAGCACCATCAGCAACGCGCAGATTCCGTTTCTGCGCCGACAGATCGGTGTGGTGTTCCAGAATCACCAGTTGCTGTTCGATCGCACGGTGTTCAACAACGTCGCGTTGCCGCTGCAGATTCTTGGTTTGTCCAAGGTCGAAATCGCCAAACGCGTCGATTCGGCGCTTGAGCGCGTGGCGCTGTCGGATAAATCCGATCTGTACCCAGGCGACCTGTCCACCGGTCAGCAACAACGCGTCGGCATCGCCCGCGCCATTGTCCATCGCCCGGCGCTGTTGTTGGCGGACGAACCGACCGGCAACCTCGACCCGCGTCTGGCCGCCGAAATCATGGGCGTGTTCGAAGACATCAACCGTCTGGGCACCAGTGTGCTGATCGCCAGCCACGACCTGGCGCTGATCGCCCGCATGCGTCATCGCATGCTGACCCTGCAACGCGGTCGATTGATCGGCGACGGGGAGGCCGGGGTATGAGCGCTACGCGTAGTCCGAAGGTTTCCGAGCGCGTGGCCCCGAAGGCCGCCGACCCGCAACCGCAGAAGAAGAAAAAACATGACGATGATGATGGCCCGGACTTCGCCACGCTGTTCCGTGCCTGGATCGAAAGCCATCGCGCCAGCCTGCTCGACAGCCTGCGCCGTCTCGGCAAACAGCCGATCGGCAGCTTCTTCACCTGCATGGTGATGGCGGTGGCGTTGAGCCTGCCGATGGGTCTTTCGCTGTTGCTCAATAACGTCGAACGCCTCGGCGGTTCCTGGCAGCGCGCGGCGCAGATTTCGCTGTACCTGCAGCTCGACGCCAGCCCGGAGCAGGGCGAGTCGCTGCGTGAGCAAATCAAAGGCATGCCCGGCGTAGCGGATGCCGAATATGTCGGCCGCGATCAGGCGCTGGAGGAGTTCCAGCAGCAGTCCGGTCTGGGTGAAGCCCTGCGTGAGTTGCCCGAGAACCCGTTGCCCGGTGTGGTTTTGGTTACACCGAACGAAGTCGACAAGCCGACACTCGAAGCATTAAGACAAAAACTTTCCGAGTTGCCCAAGGTACAACAGGCGCAACTTGATCTAGTCTGGGTCGAGCGTCTGGCCGCCATCCTCAAGCTGGGCGACCGCTTTGTCTTCGGTCTGACGGTGTTGTTGGTGTCTGCATTACTTTTGGTGATAGGCAATACCATTCGTCTTCATATTGAAAACCGCCGCACCGAGATAGAAGTGATTAAACTCGTCGGCGGCACTGACAGTTATGTGCGCCGCCCTTTCCTTTATATGGGCGCGTTGTATGGCTTCGGTGCGGGGCTGTTGTCCTGGGGTGTGTTGGCGTTCGGCCTGAACTGGCTGAACGATGCGGTGGTTGGACTGGCCGGCTTGTACGGCAGTGATTTCGCCCTGGCCGGCGTGCCAGTGGCCGACGGTCTGTCGCTCTTGCTTGGCGCGGTGCTGTTGGGTTATATCGGTGCATGGATTGCAGTCGCACGTCATCTCAGGGAGCTGGCGCCGAAGTAGAATCTTTTTTGCGCGTGATTGACCTTGCGGTTTTTATGGGAACTTGTACTTGAGTTCCCGGTCAATTTTTCGCAGTGCCGAGAGGCACGAGTATGTGAGTGGGAGGTTTTTTCGTATGACCAATTCTTTGCAACCTGCGTATGCGTTGGTTCCGGGTGCGAACCTGGAAGCCTACGTGCACACCGTCAACAGCATTCCCTTGCTGACGCCGGAGCAGGAGCGTGAACTGGCCGAGAGTCTCTACTATGAGCAGGATTTGGGGGCGGCTCGGCAGATGGTGCTCGCCCACCTGCGTTTTGTCGTACACATTGCCCGTAGTTATTCCGGCTACGGTCTGGCTCAGGCTGACCTGATCCAGGAAGGCAACGTCGGCCTGATGAAGGCCGTCAAGCGCTTCAACCCGGAAATGGGTGTGCGTCTGGTGTCGTTCGCCGTGCACTGGATCAAGGCGGAAATCCACGAGTTCATCCTGCGCAACTGGCGCATTGTGAAAGTCGCGACCACCAAGGCCCAGCGCAAGCTGTTCTTCAATCTGCGCAGCCAGAAGAAACGTCTGGCGTGGTTGAACAACGAGGAAGTGCACCGCGTGGCGGAAAGCCTCGGCGTCGAGCCGCGGGAAGTGCGCGAGATGGAAAGTCGCCTGACCGGCCATGACATGGCCTTCGACCCGGCTGCCGAAGCCGACGACGACAGCGCTTTCCAGTCGCCGGCCAACTACCTGGAAGACCACCGGTACGACCCGGCGCGTCAGCTGGAAGATGCCGACTGGAGCGACAACTCCAACACCAACCTGCACGAAGCACTGGAAGTGCTGGACGAGCGCAGCCGTGACATCCTCTACCAGCGCTGGCTGGCGGAAGAAAAAGCCACGCTGCACGACCTGGCGCAGAAGTACAACGTGTCGGCCGAGCGTATCCGTCAGCTTGAAAAGAGCGCGATGAACAAGCTCAAGTTGTCGATTGCCGCCTAACCGGTGAATCCGCAATAAAAAACGCCCCGATCAGCGATGATCGGGGCGTTTTTGATTGGAAGATCAAAAGATCGCAGCCTTCGGCAGCTCCTACATGGGATCGCACTCCACCTGTAGGAGCTGCCGAAGGCTGCGATCTTTGCTTTTGATTCATTCCGCCCAAGGCGCCCGTCGCGAATCATTAAGCCCCGTCAGATAACTCGTCCCACCCAACTGACTCATCTGCTGCCGAATCCACCCGGCCCGACGTGATACATAGCCAGTCGGATGACTCGCACTCCACACCCGCGGATTGGGCAGTACCGCCGCCAGATAACTCGCCTGCTGGCGCGACAATGACTTCGCGCTCACGCCAAAGTGATGGCGGGCTGCGGCCTCGGCACCAAATACGCCGTCATCCCACTCGACACTGTTCAGGTACACCTCAAGAATCCGCTGCTTGGGCCAGAACACCTCGATCAGCGTCGTGAACCAGGCCTCCAGGCCTTTGCGCAGATAGCTGCGACCTGCCCATAGAAACAGGTTTTTCGAGACTTGCTGGCTCAAGGTGCTGGCACCGCGAATCGAGCCGCCGAGTTCGTTATGCGCCAACGCTGCCTGGATAGCGCTGAAATCAAAGCCCCAATGCTCGGGAAACTTCTGATCTTCACCCGCCATGACCGCCACCTTGAGATCGTCGGAGATCTGATCCCACGGCTTCCACGTGCGTTGCAGGTCGATCGGCTCGCCATCGATCCATGATTCAACCTTGCGCTCGACCATCAGCGCCGTACCCGGCGGCGGCACGAAGCGAAACACCAGCACCAGCAACACACTGCCTGCAGCGAACCAGAGCAGGGCCTTCGTGAGACGACGGAAAATTGAACGCAGCATAGAGATGGCTTGGCCGAACCCGTGGAGCGGGCCATTATACAGACCCTGCCGATCGCGTCTGACTGGAGTTCCCCATGCTGCGTGGCTTTTTGATGCTGGCCGCTTTTTTCGGATTCACCGGTGTTGCGCTGGGCGCTTTTGCTGCCCACGGTCTGAAAAATCGTCTGACGCCCGAATACCTGACAATTTTCCACACCGGCGTCACCTATCAATTGGTGCACACTCTTGCGCTGTTCGGGGTGGCGTTGCTGGCCACGCAAATGCAAGGGCGGCTGATCACTTGGGCCGGTGTTTGCTTCACCGTCGGCATCCTGCTGTTCTCCGGCAGTCTCTATCTCCTGACCACCACTGGCATCAGCAAGCTCGGCATCATTACCCCGTTTGGTGGCCTCGCGTTTCTCATCGGTTGGGTTTGCCTCGGCCTCGCCGCCTGGCGCCTATCCTGAATCTGACGCTCCCTCCTGTAGGAGCTGCCGAAGGCTGCGATCTTTTGATTTTGTTTTTCAAGATCAAAAGATCGCAGCCTTCGGCAGCTCCTACACGGAACGTGTTTCAAGACGAATGGCTTGGGTCAGCCTGACTGATCGGGCTAGAATGCCAGCCCCTAAAAATGATGGCGGCGTTGTGCATGCGCATTCAGTTGAACGGTGAGTCCTTTGAATTGCCCGACGGTGAAACCGTTGCGGACCTGATCAACCGTCTGGAGCTGACCGGACGCCGGTTGGCGGTCGAGCTCAATCTGGACATCGTTCCGCGCAGCCAGCATGCCGATACCACACTGAATGACGGCGACAGCGTCGAAGTGGTCCATGCCATCGGCGGCGGTTGATTCATCAGCTGCGCGCAGCATTTGCAAGACCCTCACCCCTCAAGAGGATTCCCCATGAGCATCGTTCGTAGCGACAAGCCTTTTGTGCTGGCCGGTCGTACTTACCAGTCGCGTTTGCTGGTCGGTACCGGCAAGTACCGTGACATGGAAGAAACCCGCCAGGCCATCGAAGCCTCGGGTGCCGAGATCGTCACCTTCGCCGTGCGCCGAACCAACCTGGGCCAGATCGAAGGCGAGCCGAACCTGCTCGAAGTGCTGTCGCCGGATCGCTACACCTTCCTGCCAAACACCGCCGGCTGCTACGACGCCATCGAAGCGGTGCGCACCTGCCGCCTGGCGCGTGAGCTGCTCGACGGCCACAATCTGGTGAAGCTGGAAGTGCTGGCTGACCAGAAAACCCTGTTTCCCAACGTGATCGAAACCCTCAAGGCCGCCGAAACGCTGGTCAAGGAAGGCTTCGACGTGATGGTCTACACCAGCGATGACCCGATCATCGCTCGCCAGTTGGCGGAAATCGGCTGCATCGCGGTGATGCCCCTGGCCGGTCTGATCGGCTCCGGTCTGGGCATCTGCAATCCATACAACCTGCAGATCATCCTCGAAGAAGCCAAAATCCCGGTGCTGGTGGATGCCGGTGTCGGTACCGCGTCCGACGCGACCATCGCCATGGAACTGGGTTGCGACGCCGTGCTGATGAACTCGGCGATCGCCCACGCTCAGCAGCCGGTAATGATGGCGCAAGCCATGCGCCATGCCATCGTCGCCGGCCGCCTGGCCTACCTCGCCGGCCGTATGCAGAAAAAACTCTACGCCAGCGCCTCTTCGCCGCTGGATGGTCTGATCAAGTAAGAGCCATTGATGACTGAATCGAACGACATCCCTGTCCAGACGGACGAAGGCGACGAGCGCCAACACCGCCGCATCAAGAGTTTTGTGATGCGCGCCGGGCGCATGACCGAAGGCCAGCAACGCGGCCTCGATCAGGGCGCACCGCTTTACGTGCTGCCGCTGGCCGATGCGCCCGTCGATTACGACCAGGTGTTCGGCCGCTCGGCACCGCGCTCGCTGGAAATCGGTTTCGGCATGGGCCACTCGCTGCTGGAAATGGCCGCTGCGGCCCCGGAGCAGGATTTCATCGGTGTAGAAGTGCATCGTCCGGGTGTCGGCGCGTTGCTCAATGGCGTGCTGACGCAGGGCCTGACCAATCTGCGGGTCTACGATTGCGATGCGATCGAAGTGCTCAACCGGTGCATCGCCGACAACAGCCTCGATCGCCTGATGCTGTTCTTCCCCGACCCATGGCACAAGAGTCGTCACCACAAGCGTCGCATCGTGCAGGCCTCGTTTGCCGAACTGGTGCGCAGCAAGTTGAAGGTCGGCGGCATTCTGCACATGGCCACCGACTGGGAGCCGTATGCCGAATACATGCTGGAAGTGATGAACGTCGCCCCGGGCTACCGCAACCTCGCCGAAGACGGCAAATGCGTCCCACGTCCGGCCGAACGTCCGATCACCAAGTTCGAACGCCGCGGCGAACGCCTCGGCCATGGCGTGTGGGATCTGAAGTTCGAAAAGCTGTCTTAAGCATCACGCAACACTCCTGTAGGAGCTGCGGCACGCTGCGATCTTTTGATCTTGATTTTGAAGATCAAAAGATCGCAGCGTGCCGCAGCT
>NZ_DATMIV010000022.1:0-224547 GCF_035554175.1 Pseudomonas sp.
TCGGTGATCGTGGTCACCGCTGGCGTCGGATTCGGCACCAGGTTTTCGAAATTGCCACCGGTGGCCCCAGTGATCGTCGTCGTAACGGTGCTGCCATTGTTATAGACGTCATTGGCCGCAGTCGGCACGTTGACCGTGCCGACGGTTTCGCCAGCCGCAATGGTGATGGTCGAGCCGTTCGACAGGGTGACGGTTACCGGGGTTTGCGCCGGGTTGGTCAGCGTCGCGGTGTAGGTGATCTGCCCGCCTTCAACGATGTTGTTGGTGGCGGTCAGAGTCAGGCCGGTGTTGTCGACCGAGTCGGTGATCGTAGTGACCGCTGGCGTCGGATTCGGCACCAGGTTTTCGAAATTGCCACCGGTGGCCCCAGTGATCGTCGTCGTAACGGTGCTGCCATTGTTATAGACGTCATTGGCCGCAGTCGGCACGTTGACCGTGCCGCTAGTCTGGCCAGCGCCAATGGTAATGGTCGAGCCATTCGACAGCGTGACGGTTACCGGCGTCTGCGCCGGATTGGTCAACGTCGCGGTATAAGTGATCTGCCCGCCTTCGGTCACGTTCGAGCCAGCCGTCAACGTGACGGTGGTGGTGTCGACGGTGTCGGTGACTTGCGTGGTGGCCGGGGCGGTCGGCGGGGTCACTGTGATGCCGTTGCCGCCGGTGGTGCCGGTGACGGTCACGTCGATCTGCGTCGGGTCGTTATATACAGTGTCGTTTGGCGCCAGCGGCACGTTGACGGTGCCAGTAGTGGAACCGGCCGGGATGACGATCACCGCACCGTTGGACAAGGTGATGGTCAGGTCGCTCAGCGGTGCCTGGGTCAGGGTCGCGGTGTATACCAGCACGCCACCGGCTTCGGTGATGGTCGGTGTGGCGCTGAGGCTCAGGGTCGAGTCACGCAGCGCGTTGGTAGTGGTATCGGTGGTCAGGCCACCCGTGGTGTCCTGGGTAATTTGCCCGGCGGAATTGATGCCTGCCGTGGGAAAGCCAATGGTCGGATCGACGCGGCCAGCGGTGGCATCGAGCATTACGAAGCTGTGACCGCCACCGGCAGCACCGCCGGTACCTGCGGCGGTCGGGCCGGCAGCGGTTGACTCAAGGGCGGTGGTCGGGTCGACACCGGCGGCGATGGCTTGCTGCAGTTCTTCAACCGACGGCGCAGCCTGTGCAGTGGCTTCGGCCAGATCGGTGCTGGAGTCAGGAGTGCTGGCGCTCCACTGGGTGTCGCGGCCCAGATCGAGCATGCGGCCATCGGCCAATTCCAGCGACACCGCGCCGGACAGACCGGTATCGATCTGATCACCCACATACAGGCGATCGCCTTCAACGAGTACGCGACGCACGCCCTCTGGGGACACCACGAAAACCTGACCGACAATGCTTTTGACGATGGCAACAACACTGCTCATTGAAGACTCTCCGGGTGTCGCATTCAGTTGACTTCCATGGACCTGACGGGCGTCGGCGCCACTTCAGTCTGGACGTATATCTATAAAATGGATAACTTGTTGACGCTGCATTTCGTCAATAATCTGGCTTGATATTTTCGCGATTAACTTTATGCCAAACTATTGACCTTATGGGTGCCATCCTAAACAATCGCCCCACTAATGTCACATTGATATTTCCGCGGCGACCTGTCCTTCAGCGTGTCATCCAGTTCCTTTTTTGAACTTTCCGACATACGGTCTTTCGGGTTGCCATCATCCGACGCAGCGCCACGTTTCTGCTGTGATTCAAGACAAGAAGTTCCGGGAAAATTCCAACCATGCGTTCGCTTTTGCTCCTTGCCGCCCCCTTCGCTCTCGCCGCCTCTTTTGTACAAGCACAATCCTTACCAGAAGCCATGCAACAAGCGATGGATGTCCATCCGGAGATCCAGGCGGGGGTCAACAGTCGATTGGCCGCGGATTATCAATTAAAGGCTGCGAAAGGGGGATACCTGCCCAAGGTCGATCTGCTGGGCGGATATGGACGCGAAGGCACCGACAGCGTGACGACCCGCGCGAACGGCGGCGGCAATCACTGGGAGACACTGAACCGCAGTGAGTCAAGTTTACGTCTCTCGCAAATGGTTTTTGACGGTTTTGCGACGTCCAACGAAGTTGCGCGTCAACAAGCCAACGTCAGTTCCCGAGCTTATTCTTTGCTTGGCACCTCCGAACGCACCGCGCTGACCGTTGCTCAGGTCTATCTCGATGTACTGACCCGTCGCGAATTCGTACGTCTGGCCGAGGAAAACCTCAAGAGCCACCAGCGCATTTACGATCAGATCCAGTTGCGCACCCAGCGCGGCGTCGGCAGCGGTGCCGACCTCGATCAGGCCGAAGCGCGCATGGCCCAGGCCCGCAACAATCTGATCACCGAGCAGACCAACCTCGCCGACGCCGAAACCAACTTCCTCAGTGCCGTCGGCCAGATGCCCGATCAACTCGAACCCCCGGCGCCGTTCATGGCGATGATGCCGGCCAACCTCAACGAAGCCCGCGCGCAGATGCTGGAAAACAGCCCGATCCTGCGCTCGGCCGAGTCGGATATCGCCGCTGCCGAAAAACAGTACTCCACCGCCAAATCAACGTTCTACCCGCGCTTCGACGCCGAACTGGGTCGTACCGCCGACAACGATCTTGACGGCCAGAACGGCCACAACAACGAATGGCAGGCCATGCTGCGCATGCGCTTCAACCTCTATTCCGGTGGCAGCAACAAGGCCGACCTGGAATCCAAGTCGTACCTGGCCAACCAAGCGCTGGACATCCGCAACAACGCCCTGCGTCAGTTGAACGAAGAGCTTGGCCTGGCCTGGAACGCCCTGAACAACGCCAACGCTCAGGTGCCTATCGCCCAGCAATACGTTGATCACAGCACCTCGGTGCGCACCGCCTACCAGCGTCAATTCAGTCTTGGCGAGCGGACGCTGCTGGACTTGCTCGACAGCGAAAACGAACTGTTCACCGCCTCGCGGCGTCTGGCGGAAATCAAGAACATTCAGTTATTTACTCAATACCGAATCAAGGCGACCATGGGCCAATTGCTCAAAAGCCAGGGAGTGGTCGCACCGTTGGCATCCGTTGTGCAGAACGACGTGAAGCCCAAGGTCCAGCTGCCTGGGATGAATTGAGATTATCCCTTTCAACTGTTGAAGAGTGCCGAGCGTGGAATCAGAAGTCAGTCGAGTTCAACTCAGCCATGATCCACGCGCGTTGCATGACGACCCGTTGCTCGATGGCCTGCTCGCTTTGTGCATGCTGCACCAGAAGCCTGCCAGCGCGGCGATGCTGACCACCGGTCTGCCGCTGCCCAAACAACGCTTGAGTGTCGAGTTGCTGCCACGTGCAGCGGCCCGCGCCGGGCTGCAAGGTCGGGTGCTGCAGCGCAAGCTCGAAGAAATTCCGGCGATCGCCATGCCCGCGCTGTTGCTGCTCAAGGATGGCCGCAGTGCCGTCCTGCTTGGCTGGCAGGGCGATAACGATGCGCGATTGCTGCTCAGCGAAAGCGACGGTGGCGAATCGGTAGTCAGCCGGGAACTGCTGACCGACGATTACACCGGCAAAGTGTTCTTCGCCCAGCCGCAGCACAAATTCGACGTCAACCACGGCACACTGATCCCGCGTGCGCGTTCATGGTTTCGCGACACCCTCAAGCGTTCGCGCTGGCTCTACGCCGATGCGATCGCCGCCAGTTTTCTGATCAACATCATCGCCATGGCCGCGCCGCTGTTCGTGATGAACGTCTACGACCGCGTGGTGCCGAACCAGGCCGAAGCGACTCTATGGGTGCTGGCGCTGGGCATCACGGGCGCCTACATCTTCGACCTGATTCTCAAGAGTCTGCGCAGCTTGTGCCTGGACCTGGCCGGGAAGAAAACCGACCTGATCATCTCCGCCACGCTGTTCGAGCGCATCGTCGGCATGGCGATGAAATACCGCCCGGCGCGGGTCGGCAGCTTTGCCCAGAACATCCATGAGTTTCAGAGCCTGCGCGACTTCCTCGCCTCGCTGACCCTGACCAGTCTGATCGACCTGCCGTTCACCATCCTGATTTTCATCGTTATCGCCATCCTCGGCGGGCATCTGGTATGGATTCCGGTACTGGCGTTCCCGATTGCCCTGCTGATCGGCTACGCCTTGCAGAAGCCGCTGATCGCGACCATGGAACGCACCATGGCGCTGGGCGCCGAGCGCCAGTCGAGCCTGATCGAAACCCTTGCCGGGCTCGACGCGGTCAAGGTCAACAACGCCGAAAGCGAGCGCCAGTATCAGTGGGAGCAGACCATCGGCACCCTCAGCCGCCTCGAGCTGCGGGTGAAAATGCTCTCTGGCCTGGCGATGAACATCACCTTGCTGATCCAGCAACTGGCCGGGGTGATCATGATCGTCTTCGGCGTGTACCAGATCATTGCCGGCAACCTGAGCATGGGCGGGCTGATCGCCTGCTACATGCTCAGTGGCCGCGCGCTGAGTCCGCTTGCTTCGCTGTCCGGCCTGCTGACGCGTTACCAACAGGCGCGAGTCACCATGACCTCGGTCGACCAGATGATGGAGCTGCCGCAGGAGCGCAATTTCGAAGAGCGCCCGCTGAGCCGCAAGGTTCTGCAGGGCGCCATCGAATGCCGCCAGCTCAGTTTCACCTATCCGGATCAGCAGAACCCGGCACTGAAGAACATCAACCTGGTGATTCGTCCCGGGGAAAAGATCGGCATCATCGGTCGCAGCGGCTCGGGCAAGAGTTCCCTGGCAAAACTGCTGGTCGGCCTGTATCAACCGGACGACGGCGCATTGCTGGTCGACGGCGTGGATATTCGCCAGATCGACGTCAGCGAACTGCGCTACAACATCGGCTACGTGCCACAGGATATTCAACTATTGTCCGGCACCCTGCGTGACAACCTGGTGTCTGGCGCGCGTTATGTCGAAGACGAGCTTGTCCTGCAAGCCGCCGAACTGGCTGGCGTCCACGAATTCGCCCGTCTGCACCCGCAAGGCTATGAACTGCAAGTCGGCGAGCGCGGGCAGAACCTCTCCGGCGGTCAACGGCAGAACGTCGCGCTGGCCCGGGCGCTGTTGCTCAATCCGCCGATTCTGCTGATGGATGAGCCGACCAGTGCGATGGACAACACCGGCGAAGAACGCCTCAAGCAACGCCTCGCGGCGGTGATTGAAAACAAGACCGTGGTGCTGGTCACGCACCGGGCATCGCTGTTGTCGCTGGTCGATCGCCTGCTGGTGATTGATCGCGGGCAGATTCTCGCCGACGGCCCGAAAGCCGCCGTGATGGAAGCGTTGAAGAAGGGGCAGATCAGTGTTGCTTAAGTCCGGTGTCAAGGAGTCGATCCGTCGCTACTTCAAGGGCTCTGCCTCGCTGCAGGGCCAGCCGCTGCCGGAGGTCAACAAGGCGCTGATCGAAGACGCCCCGCGCGTCGTGCGCCTGACTATCTGGGCGATCATCGGCTTCTTCGTGTTCCTCATGCTCTGGGCCAACTTCGCGGTGATCGATGAGGTGACCAAGGGCGACGGCAAGGCGATTCCGTCGTCGAAGATCCAGAAAATCCAGAACCTGGAGGGCGGTATCGTCTCCGAGCTGTTCGTCAAGGAAGGCCAGATCGTCGAGGCCGGCGCGCCGCTGATTCGTCTCGACGACACACGATTTGCCTCAAACGTCGGCGAAACCGAGGCCGATCGCCTGTCGATGTTGTTGAGGGTCGAGCGTCTGAGCGCGGAAGTCGATGACCGGCCGCTGAATTTCCCTGAGGACGTACTCAAAGCGGTGCCGGGTCAGGCGAAAAGCGAAGAGTCGCTGTACATCAGCCGCCGTCAGCAACTGCACGACGAGATCGGCGGCTTGCAGGAGCAGTTGATCCAGCGTCAGCAAGAGCTGCGTGAGTTCAGCTCCAAGCAGGCGCAATATCGTCAGCAACTCGGCTTGCAGCGTCAGGAAATCAACATGTCCGAGCCACTGGTGGCGCAGGGCGCGGTCTCGCCGGTGGAAGTGTTGCGGCTCAAGCGTGCCGAAGTGGAAACCCGTGGTCAGCTCGACGCTACAACGCTGGCGATCCCGCGTGCCGAGTCGGCGATCAAGGAAGTGCAGCGCAAGATCGACGAGACCCGTGGCAAATTCCGTAGCGAAGCGCTGACCCAGCTCAACGAAGCACGCACCGATCTGAACAAGGCCCAGGCCACCGGCAAGGCGCTGGAAGACCGCGTCAGCCGTACGCTGGTCACTTCGCCAGTGCGCGGTATCGTCAATAAATTACTGGTCAACACCATCGGCGGGGTGATCCAGCCGGGCAGCGACATGGTCGAAATCGTGCCGCTGGACGACACGCTGCTGGTCGAAGCCAAGATTCGCCCGCAGGACATTGCCTTTCTGCACCCGGGGCAGGAGGCGATCGTCAAATTCACCGCCTATGACTACACCATTTACGGCGGGCTCAAGGCGCAGTTGGAGCAGATTGGCGCCGACACCATCACCGACGAAGACAAGAAAACCACCTACTACGTGATCAAGGTACGCACCGAGCGCAGCCATTTGGGCACGGATGAAAAGCCACTACTGATCATCCCGGGGATGGTCGCGTCGGTGGATATCATTACCGGCAAGAAGTCGGTGTTGAGCTATTTGCTCAAGCCAATCATCCGAGCGCGGGCTGAGGCGTTGCACGAGCGCTAGATCTTCAGCGCTGCTGATGGCCCCTTCGCGAGCAAGCTCGCTCCCACAGTTTTTTGCGCCGAACACACAACAGTGTTCCAACCCAAAATTCTGTGGGAGCGAGCTTGCTCGCGAAGGCGTCAGTGAAATCGCCACTTCCGGCCAATTTGTGACACAAAACGTCACTCGCCGCGCAAATCCATCCCTCACCATTCGCCATATCGTTATTCATTAACGGTATTTAATTTCAGATTCTTATAGCTATAAAGTCACCCTCCTGCGTACCTGCCGACCAATCGGCGCGCCGCACGACCTGAACCGACACGCAATTGGCGTGAGTGTCTGATCGACGTGCGCGCCCGTGAGCGCGCCGTGCGTGGGAGATGATTGATGTCCGCTGCTACTGCCACCGAAAGCGCCGCAACTGCCGCGCCACAAGTTTTCGAAATCCGCCCGTTCAGCGGTGCCGTTGGCGCCGAGATCATTGGCCTCGACCTCAGTCGGCCGGTCAATGATCAGGACTTTGCGCGCATTCACCGCGCGCACCTGGATCACCATGTCGTGGTCTTTCGCGACCAGCAGATCACCCCGCAACAGCAAATCGACTTCAGCCGCCTCTTCGGCGTGTTGCAGATCCACGTGCTCAAGCAGTTTCTGTTGGCCAATCACCCGGAAATCCTCATCGTTTCCAACATCATCGAGAACGGCCAGAACATTGGTCTCGGTGACGCCGGCAAGTTCTGGCATTCGGATCTTTCCTATAAAGAACTGCCGAGTCTCGGCTCGATGCTGCACGCCCAAGAGTTGCCCTCCGAGGGCGGCGACACGCTGTTTGCCGACATGCACAAAGCCTGGGACGACCTGCCCGCTGCGTTGCGCAATGCGGTTGAAGGACGCTTCGCTGCGCACTCCTACACGGCGCGCTACAGCGAGACAAAATTCGAAGGCAACTGGCGCCCGACCCTGACCCCGGAGCAACTGGCCCAGGTCGCCGAAGTGGTGCATCCGGTGGTGCGTACCCATCCGGAAAACGGCCGCAAGGCACTGTTCGTCAGCGAAGGCTTTACCACGCGCATCATCGGCCTGCCGGAGGACGAGAGCCGTCAGTTGCTCGCCGAACTGTTTGCCCACAGCGTGTTGCCGCAAAACATCTACCGCCATCAGTGGGAGCCCCACGATCTGGTGTTCTGGGATAACCGCTCGCTGATCCACCTCGCCGCTGGCTGCCCAGCGCACCTGCGCCGCAAGTTGTATCGCACGACCATCCAGGGCGACGCGCCTTTCTGATTTGCCGGAGATCGACCATGAACGCCCCTTTGCCAGGCCACGCGGCCAGCAACCCGATCGCCGCTGCCCAAGCGCTGCTTGCGGTCGATCACGTCAGCCTTGAGTACCGCACGCCGCAGCGTGTGGTGCGCGCCACCCATCAAGTCAGTTTCGCCGTCGACCCGGCCGATCGTTTTGTCCTGCTTGGCCCGTCCGGTTGCGGTAAATCGACCCTGCTCAAAGCCGTCGCAGGGTTCATCCAGCCTTGCGAAGGCGAGATCCGTCTGCAAGGTCAACGGGTCGAGGCGCCGGGGCCAGACCGGATCGTGGTGTTCCAGGAATTCGATCAATTGCCGCCGTGGAAAACCGTGAAGCAGAACGTGATGTTCCCGTTGCTCGCCTCGCGCACCTTGAACAAGAAAGACGCTGAAGAACGTGCGCTGCACTACCTGGAAAAGGTCGGCCTGGCGGCATTCGCCGATGCCTACCCACACACCCTGTCCGGCGGCATGAAAGCGCGGGTAGCGATCGCCCGGGCCTTGGCAATGCAGCCAAAAATCCTGTTGATGGATGAACCCTTCGCCGCACTCGATGCACTGACCCGCCGCAAGATGCAGGAGGAATTGCTGCTGCTATGGGAAGAGGTGCGTTTCACCCTGTTGTTCGTCACCCATTCGATTGAAGAAGCACTGGTGGTGGGCAATCGCATCCTCTTGCTGTCGCCGCATCCGGGCCGGGTGCGCGCCGAAGTGCACAGCCATCAATACGATCTGCACAGTCTCGGTGGCGTGGCGTTTCAGGAATCGGCGCGGCGTATTCATCGTCTGCTGTTCGATGAAGGTCAGGCGCTGGAGACCGAGCGTGAACATGACTTCAACGATATTCGCATCGCCTATTGAGCGGCCAGGAGGATGACCCGATGAGCCATTCATCATCTGTGCGTGAAGAATTCGAAACCGTGCTTGAGCCACTGACCGAAGTACCGGTCGAGCGTGAATTGCCGCTCGGCACGCGGCTGTGGCAACAGAGCTGGCTGCGCAAAAGCCTGATCCTGATCGTCCTGGCGATCGTCTGGGAAGTGGTCGCGCGGATTCAGAACAACGACCTGATGCTGCCGGGTTTTTTGCAGACGACGCAGGCCCTGTTCGACGGCCTGCTCAGCGGCGAGCTGTTGGCCAAGGTGTGGATCTCGCTGGTCGTGCTGATCAAGGGTTACCTGATCGGTATCGTCCTGGCCTTTGCTCTGACCACGTTGGCTGTCTCGACCCAGCTGGGCCGCGATCTGTTGAGCACGATGACTTCGATGTTCAACCCGTTGCCGGCGATTGCCCTTCTGCCACTGGCGCTGCTGTGGTTCGGGCTGGGGCAGAACAGTCTGATTTTCGTGTTGGTGCATTCGGTGTTATGGGCGCTGGCACTGAACACCTATGCCGGATTTCTCGGCGTGTCCGAGACGCTGCGCATGGCCGGGCGCAACTATGGTCTGAAGGGGTTGCGTCTGGTGTTGTTCATCCTGATCCCGGCGGCGCTGCCTTCGATTCTCGCCGGTTTGAAGATTGGCTGGGCGTTTGCCTGGCGCACGTTGATCGCGGCCGAACTGGTGTTTGGCGCGACCAGTGGCAAGGGCGGGTTGGGCTGGTACATCTTTCAGAATCGCAATGAGCTGTACACCGACAAGGTGTTTGCCGGGTTGGCAGTGGTGATTCTGATTGGCTTGCTGGTGGAGAATCTGGTGTTTGACACCCTCGAGCGTGTGACCGTCAAGCGTTGGGGTATGCAGCGCTGACCTGAAAAGATCGCAGCCTTCGGCAGCTCCTACATGCAAATGCAATCCCTGTAGGAGCTGCCGAAGGCTGCGATCTTTTGATCTGCTAGCATTGCGCGCAGATCAATCCAGATCAGCCAAGAGTGCTCAGCATGCAACTCCCGGACATGAACCTTCTGGTCGCCCTTGATGCCTTGCTCGACGAGGGCAGTGTGGTCGGCGCTGCACGGCGCATGAACCTCAGCCCGGCAGCCATGAGCCGCACGCTGACGCGGATCCGCGAAGCCATCGGCGATCCCGTTCTGGTACGCGCCGGACGCGGTCTGGTGCCGACGCCCAAAGCCCTCGAACTGCGTGAACAGGTTCGTGACGTAGTCGAACAGGCGGCGCTGCTGTTCCGCTCTGCTGACACTGTGGAGTTGGGCACCTTGCGGCGGCGCTTCAGCATTCGCGCCAATGACTTCTTCGTCGGCGTCTACGGCGGCAAGTTGTTCGATACGCTCGACCAGCTCGCCCCGCACTGCGAGCTGCGCTTTGTCCCGGAAGGCGACGGCGACGACGAGGCGTTACGCGAAGGACGCATCGACTTGAGCGTCAGCAATACCCGTCCCGTTACGCCGGAAGTGAAAGTGCAGAACCTGTTCTCCACGCACTTCGTTGGGCTGGTGCGTGAGAATCACCCGTTGCTCGACGGTGAAATCACTGCCGAGCGTTATGCCGGGTTTTCACATATCAGCATGTCGCGCCGAGGTATCGCCAGAGGGCCGATCGATACGGCGTTGAATGCCTTGGGCCTGGAACGCCGGGTGGCGGTAATTGCACCCAGTTTCCATGCGGCGATGTTTGCCTTGCCGGATTCCGACCTGATCCTGCCGGTGCCCAAGGAAGCGCTGCTCAGCGTGCGGCGACTGGGCCTGAAGCTGCGGTCCTTCGACCTGCCGGTCCCGCTGCCCATGCTGATGCTGACCCAGGCCTGGCACCCGCGGTTCGACAAGGATCCGGCCCACCGCTGGCTGCGCGAAACCCTCAAGGCCTGCTGCGATGAAACGTGGCTGGCGGCGCAGCCATAAATCATCAGACACCAAAGATTTCCTGTGGGAGCGAGCCTGCTCGCGAAAGCGGTGTATCAGTCGCCACTGCGGTGACTGACCCGGCGTCTTCGCGAGCAGGCTCGCTCCCACATGGATATTAATCGTTGTGTCTTATGCACTTATAACCTGCCAATAAGTCAATTTTCGTCATCCCCAAGCCCCACTAAAATGCTCCGGTATTTCACCCCCGGAGTTTTTCATTCATGACTTCCCTGACGGTCACGGCGCCCCTTGCCGCGACCAGCCCGGCCACGGCGGCGACGCCACCGGTGTTCGGGGCGCGGATCATCATTGGTCTGTTTGGCGTGCTATTGGCCGTGCTGGTCTCTGGCCTCAACGAGATGGTTACCAAAGTCGCGCTGGCCGATATTCGCGGCGCGCTGCACATCGGTTATGACGAAGGCACCTGGCTCGTCGCCAGTTACACCGCCACCTCGGTCGCGGCCATGGCGTTCGCACCGTGGTGCTCGGTGACCTTCTCGTTGCGCCGCTTTACCCTCTGCGCAATCGGCCTGTTTACCGTGCTTGGCGTGCTGTGCCCGTTCGCCCCGAATTACGAAAGTCTGTTGTTGATGCGCATCCTCCAGGGCTTGGCAGGCGGCGCGCTTCCGCCGATGCTGATGACCGTCGCACTGCGTTTCCTGCCGGCGAACATCAAGCTGTACGGACTGGCCGGCTACGCCTTGACCGCGACGTTCGGCCCGGGCCTTGGCACGCCGCTGGCCGGTCTGTGGACTGAATACGTCGGCTGGCAATGGACCTTCTGGCAGATCATCGTGCCGTGCCTGATCGCTATGGCCGCCGTGGCCTACGGCTTGCCGCAGGATCCGCTGCGGCTGGAGCGCCTCAAATCGTTCAACTGGAAAGGTTTGCTGCTGGGCTTTCCGGCGATCTGCATGCTGGTGATCGGTCTGTTGCAGGGCAATCGGCTGGACTGGTTCGAGTCGAGCCTGATCTGCGCCTTGCTCGGCGCCGGTTCGCTGCTGCTGGTGGCGTTCCTGATCAATGAATGGTCGCAGCCGATTCCGTTTTTCAAGTTACAGATGCTCGGCATCCGCAACCTGATGTTCGCACTGATCACTTTGGCAGGTGTGCTGATCGTACTGCTGGCGGTGGTGCTGATTCCGTCTAGTTACTTGGCCCAGGTGCAGGGTTATCGCCCGGCGCAGACCGCGCCGATCATGCTCATCGCCGCGATGCCGCAACTGGTTGCATTGCCATTGGTGGCAGCGCTGTGCAATTTGCGCTGGGTCGATTGTCGCTGGGTGCTCGGCATTGGTCTGGGCATGCTCGCGCTGTCCTGCCTGGGCGGTTCGCATCTGACCTCGGCGTGGATCCGCGACGATTTCTACGTTCTGCAATGGCTGCAGATTTTCGGCCAGCCGATGGCGGTGTTGCCGTTGTTGATGCTCTCCACCGGCAGCATTACGCCGATGGAGGGGCCATTCGCTTCGGCGTGGTTTAACACCGTGAAAGGCCTGTCGGCGGTGGTGGCGACCGGTGTGATCGAAGCACTGACCACCTCGCGCCTGCATTTCCATTCGACCATGTTGGTCGACAGCCTCGGCAACTCGCCGTTGGCCGACCGCAGCGATCCGGGCCTTGCTCACCGTCTGCACGAGCAGGCGGTAGTGCTGACTTCGTCCGATCTTTACGTGTGCATGGCCGGCGTTGCCGTGGCGTTGATTCTGCTGATTTTCTGGCTCCCGACGCGGATTTATCCACCGCGCGCGCCGACCTGATAGCTGCATTGAAACTGAAGGTTTTTATGACTCAATCCAAGCAAAAACTCGCGGTAGCTGTGGCTGCCGCATTGGCAGTGGGCGTGCTGGTGTATCTGGCGATGCCCGGGCTGTTCGGCAAACGCACCGAGCAAACCACCAATGACGCTTACGTCTCGGCCGATTACACGCTGGTGGTACCGCGCGTGGCCGGGTTCATCAAACAGGTGCTGGTCGAAGACAACCAGCAGGTCAAGGCCGGGCAGTTGCTGGCGCTGATCGATGACCGCGATTTGCGCGCCGCGGCGGAAGCGGCGGATGCGCAAACCCTGGTCGCGCGAGCGCAGTTGCAGAACGCCAACGCGACTCTGGAACGGCAGGCTTCGCTGATTGCTCAGGCGCAGGCTGCAGTGGTCTCGGCCAAAGCGCAAATGGCCTTCGCGCAGCAGGAACTGAACCGCTACAACCACCTCGCCGGGGTTGGCGCAGGTACTGTGCAGAACGCGCAACAGGCGCGCACGCGGATCGATCAAGCCTCGGCGAGCCTCGATACTGCAACCGCAAAACTGGCGGCCGAACGCAAGCAGGTCGAGATTCTCACTGCCCAGCGCAACGCCGCCGAAGGCAACCTGAAACACGCGCAGGCGGCGCTGGAAATCGCCAGTTTCAACCTCTCCTACACCCGCATCACAGCGCCGCAAGACGGCATGATCGGCGAGCGCGCGGTGCGAGTCGGCGCCTACGTCACGCCAGGGAGCAAACTGTTGGCGGTGGTGCCGTTGCATCAGGCCTATGTGGTCGCCAACTTTCAGGAAACCCAATTGACCGACGTGCAGCCGGGGCAGGATGTACAAGTGCGGGTGGATAGTCTCGGTGGTGAGGCCCTGACTGGCCGCGTCGAGAGCATTGCGCCGGCAACGGGCGTGACGTTCGCGGCAGTGAAGCCGGATAACGCGACGGGCAATTTCACTAAAGTGGTGCAGCGGATTCCGGTGAAGATTGTGCTGGAGCCGGGCCAGCCACTGGCCGAGCGGTTGCGGGTGGGGATGTCGGTCGAGGCGAGTATTGATACCGCCAGCTCAATGGCGTCCGGGCGCGAGGTGACGCAGCGATGATCGGTGTTGAATCGGCTGTCGCCTTCGCGAGCAGGCTCGCTCTCACAAGGGCACCGCATTCCAAATGGTGGGAGCGAGCCTGCTCGCGAAGCCGACAGTGGCATCAACTCACCCTGAGTGCCTTGCTTGCAGTAACTCTCAGCGCCTGCACTGTCGGCCCGGACTTCCAAAAGCCCCAAGCTACACAAATTGCCGACTGGGCCAAACCCAGCCAGTCCGCCGCTAGCAAAGCCGTCAGCGAACCGCTGAACGAACGCTGGTGGGAAATCTTCCACGATCCGCAGCTTTCCGCGCTCACCCAGCGTGCGCTCAACAGCAACCTCGACCTCAAGCTGGCCAGCAGCCGTCTGCAACAAAGCCGCGCCGCGCGCCAGATAATCACCGCCGAACGTTATCCGAACAGTACCGCCACCGGCAGCTACGGGCGCAAACGCAACAGCGGCAAAGGCCTGAACGATCCGTCGGGGAATAACGGTGATTCGGCCTTCAACCTGTGGGATGCCGGTTTCTCGGCTTCCTGGGAGCTGGATTTCTGGGGCCGCGTGCGCCGTGAAACCGAAGCCGCGGATGCCAATCTCGAAGTGGCGGAAAATGATCGTCGTGGTGTGCTGCTGACAGTGCTCGCCGACACCGCGCAAAACTACATCCAGCTGCGCGGCGTGCAGAACACCCGCGCCGTCACCCAGCAGAATCTCGACGTCGCCCGGCACAGTCTGAAGCTCTCGCAGCTGCGGCTGGCCGATGGCGTGGCGACCGATCTGGACGTCGCCGAAGCCGCCGCGCAAGTCGCCGCCATCGATGCACGTCTGCCGGCACTCGAGCAGCGCCAGGCGCAACTGATCAACGCGATCAGTCTGTTGCTGGGCGAACCGCCGCAGGCCCTCGCGCAAACGTTATCCACAGAAGCGGCAGTGCCGCAGTCACCGTCGCAAGCCGCCATCGGCCTGCCATCGCAATTGGCCGAACGCCGGCCGGATATCCGCCAAGCCGAAGCGCGTCTGCACGCCGCCACCGCCAACATCGGCGTGGCCAAAGGCGATTTCTACCCACGCATCACCCTGTCCGGCAACCTCGGTTCGCAGGCGATGCAACTCAGCGATTTTGGCTCCTGGGGCTCGCGCGCCTTTGGCATTGGCCCGCAGTTCAGCTTGCCGTTGTTCGACGGCGGTCGCTTGCGCGGCATGCTGCAACTGCGCGAAGCCCAGCAACAAGAAGCTGCCATCGCCTACCAGCAAACCGTGCTGCGCGCTTGGCATGAAATCGACGACCAACTGACCGCCTACAACGCCAGCCAGCGCCGTCGCGACAGCCTCGCCGAAGCCGTGCGCCAGAACCAGATCGCCCTGCGCACCGCGCAACAGCAGTACGTCGAAGGCGTGGTCGATTTCGTCAACGTCCTCACCGTGCAGAGCGCGCTCCTGGCGACACAAGAGCAGTGGGTGGAAAGCTCAACCGGCGTTTCCCTGGGGATGGTCGGCTTGTACAAGGCGTTGGGCGGTGGATGGCAATCGGTCTATCCGGCAGCGCAACTGGCTGCAGGCTCGCCGGACGTCGCCAGGCCCTGAACCCACAGCGACAGCTATGATCAACTCCACTGCAGCAAACGGCGTGACGCCTGACCTGAATTACAGAGGAGTGCATCATGGAAAATCCGCAGCACAGCCTACCGGCCCTGTTCAAACAACTCGGCCTCGCTGACGACCCGATCAGCATCGATCAGTTCATCGCCAGCCATTCACCGCTGAAACCGCAGTTGCATCTGGCCGACGCGTTTTTCTGGACGGAAAGTCAGGCGCAGTTTCTGCGCGAGGAGATTCTGGATGATGCGGATTGGGCGGAGGTGGTGGATCAGTTGAATGCGATGTTGCGGAAGGGGCGGGTGGGATGATCAGGCTGAACCTTTGCGACTCTGTCACGGCAGCAATTGATAAGCTTCGATATCGACCGAAATTTCGATCGCATTCGAGGTCCTTACCGTGCAAAGAGTTTTCGCCGATATGGCTGTCAGTATTTCCGAACTGAAGAAAAATCCTTCTGCCGTTCTTAAAGGCGCAAACGCCGGTGCTGTGGCAATACTCAATCACAACCGGGTCATGGGCTATATGGTGTCGGCCGACGTTTACGAAGCGTTGGTCGAGCGGCTTGATGATCTTGAGCTTATGCAGATTGCGCGTTCTCGAGATCACGAAACACCCATGCCGGTAAATCTGCATGACTTATAAGCTTGAGTTTCTGTCGTCTGGAAACAAACTGCGTCATTGGTCGCCCGAGCAATACCCGAAAGAGACTTGCCGTGTAAAAAAAATTGTAGGAAAAGGCCGAAATGTAAAAAAAACATGCCTACTGTAAAAAAAACTGGGCTTTAATCGTCGCAGTAGATTTTTTCTGTGGAAGATGACGATGCCAACTGTTGGATATGCCAACCTGCGGGACGCTTTAAAGCTCAAGGCGTTTGCTCCCAAGCGCGTTGCGATGATCAAACCGGTCACCCGAATTACCTTGATCGGTGATTGTCTTGCTGTTCCAGCCGCCGTCGCGCCTGCACAGGGATCAACGCTCGGGCACATTCTGTTTGCGCTAAAACATGAAGGAATAAACCTGTGCATTCTTGCCCAGGCCGTGGAATCTGTTGAAGCGAGCGATCTGTTAAGTGAGCTTGGCAGATCCCCGAATGGGGTATACATCCGTAAAGCCTGTTTTCTATGGGAAACCTTCACTGGCAAACAGTTGGATTACTCCGTTCCGGTTCGAGGTAGCGTCGTCGCCTTGTTCGACCCCAAACGCTACGTGACCGGACCAGCTGTTCGGAATAGTCGCTGGCGAGTCGATTTCAATGGTTTGGGGTCATTGCATTACTGCGCCACCGTTGAGCGAACGGTGAAGCTACAGGAGCTGATCGATCTGGACATCATTAGACGAGCCCAGGTTTTCATGGCAACGTTGCCGCCGGAGATGATGGATCGGGCAATCAATTGGGCCTACCTGCATGAGACTCGCGATTCCTTCGCTATAGAAAAAGAAGAGCCCAGCGAAGAAAAGTCGCGGCGCTTTGTTCGACTTCTGCGTCAAGCTCACGAGCGTACAGAGCTGAGCGAGGACTATCTGGTCGAGTTGCAAAACAGCACGGTCTCGAATCCCTTCGATAAAGCAGTGCTCTTCCGTCATCAACAGAATCATTTGCACAATGGCTTGAGAGGCGCCGCCGGAGTCAGTTACGTGCCGCCAGCTCCGCAATTGTGTCGTGAGTTGATGGAGGATTTGATGGCTTTCGCCAATCACTCGGCGAAGCAGGTGGATCCGCTCATAGCAGCTGCGGTTGTTGCGTTTGGATTTGTTTTTCTTCACCCGTTCATGGATGGCAACGGTCGGCTCTCACGCTTTCTGATTCACCAGACTCTTTGCCAGTCCGGTGCTCTGCAAAACGGTTTGTTGTTACCCGTCTCCGTGGCGATGAAGCATGAGGAATCCAGCTATCTGGAAGCGCTGAAGGAGTTCTCCAAACCAGCTAGAGAGTTCTGGAATGTCACTTGGCTGGACTCCGATGAGATGACGTTCGATTTCATCGGTCACGACGCTATCTACCGATTCTGGGATGCTACTCAATGCGCAGAATTTACTTTGCAGATGGCCTTGCGGGCACTGGAAGTGGAGTTACGCGAGGAGACCGCGTTTCTTGAAAAATACGATTTCGTCATCAAAGCGGTGAATGACCGTTTCGATGTTCGGGGAAGCGATCTTTCGAAATTGGTAATGATGTGCCTGGACAACGCTGACAAGGTTTCAAAGCATCGCCGCAAGCAATTTCAGTACAGCGTGCCGGAGGAGGTGTTCGACTACATCGAGGAAATGTCATCAGGCTATGGCGGCTGACGATTCTGCTTTGACCAAGCGCTTGGGCCATGCCGGATGTTGTGGCAGGCGCTTGATCAGGGTATTCGCCGCGAGTATTTCAAAGATTTGTTTCAAAACTTGACTGAAAATCCTCTCCAATGCGATATTGATAGTTAGCAAACTAACAGTGTCCGTTATCCCGTGTCCGATTCCCTCGACAGTCTCCAGATGAACATCAGCAGCGCCATGGTGGTGGCCGCCCGGCATTGGCGGAAGATCTGCCAGACCACGCTGGTCAACTATGGAATTTCCGAAGCCTGCGCCGTGCCGTTGCTGATGATCGGCCGCTTGGGCGAGGGCGTGCGTCAGGTGCAGGTGGCGCAGGCGGCCGGGATGGAGAGCCCATCGCTGGTGCGTCTGCTCGATCAGCTGTGTCAGGCCGGATACGTACGTCGTACCGAAGATGCCCAGGATCGCCGCGCCAAGTGCCTGAGCCTGACCGACACCGGCCGCGAGCTGGTGCAGGCGGTGGAGGTCGAGCTGGTGCGCTTGCGTCATGAGGTGCTGGAAGGCATCGAGCGCAGTGATCTGGAAGCCACGCTTCGGGTACTCAGGGCTTTTGAGGCGGCGAGTTCGCCTGTGGTGGTCAATTCTTGAACGGTTTTTTCACTGGCATTCCGCCGGCCCGTGACTGGTTTTACGGGATTCGTACCTTTGCAGCGTCGATGATTGCGCTGTATATCGCCTTGCTCATGCAAATGCCGCGTCCGTATTGGGCGATGGCCACGGTGTACATCGTCTCCAGCCCGTTTCTCGGCCCGACCAGTTCCAAGGCTCTATACCGGGCAGCGGGCACGTTTCTCGGGGCGGCGGCGGCAGTGCTGTTCGTGCCGATGTTCGTGCAAAGCCCGTATGTGCTGGTGGTCGTCATCGCGTTGTGGACGGGCATCTTGTTGTTCATGTCCTTGCATCTGCGCACGGCTAACAGCTATGCACTGATGCTGGCCGGTTACACCTTGCCGTTGATTGCCCTGCCGGTGGTGGATAATCCGCTGGCGGTGTGGGACGTGGCCGAGGCGCGCACCGAAGAGATTTTCCTTGGCATCGCCGTGGCTGCGGTGGTCGGCGCGATGTTCTGGCCGCGGCGCCTGGCGCCGGTGTTCAATGATGCGGTGAGCAAGTGGTTCGCCGACGCGACGAGCTACAGCCTCAAGTTTCTCAATCGCGATGTGCAGCCGGAAGAAGTCACCGCGCTGCGCATGGCCATGGTCGCCAACTTCAACAGCCTCGAATTGATGATCGGCCAGTTGCCCCACGAAGGCGCGCGGCCGCAGACGGTGCGCAACACCAAGGAATTGCGCGGACGGATGATTCATCTGCTGCCGGTGATCGATGCGCTTGAGGATTCGCTATACGCCCTGGAACGGCGCACCCCTGAACTGGTGGAAAAATTCCAGCCGTTGCTCACAGCCACCCGTGAATGGCTGAGCCATGCGGATGCTGATCTCGCGCGCTGGCAAGCACTGCGCGATCAGCTCGACGCGCTGCAGCCGAGCGCCGAAGCGCTGGAGGAGCGCAAACAACTGCTGTTCTCCAACGCGATCTACCGCCTCGGTGAATTCATCGATCTGTGGCAGGACTGCCGCAGCCTGCAGGATGCGATTCTCTGCGAGCGTCAGGACAGCTGGCGCGCAGTCTACCGGCATTGGCGCCTCGGGCGTTTGACGCCGTTCATCGATCGCGGGCTGATGCTGTACTCGGTGGCCTCGACCATTCTGGCGATCATCGTCGCTTCGGTGCTGTGGATTCTGCTCGGCTGGCCGGATGGCGGCAGCGCGGTGATTCTGGCGGCGGTGGCGTGCAGCTTCTTCGCCTCGATGGACGACCCGGCGCCGCAGATTTACCGGTTCTTTTTCTGGACCGGCATGTCGGTGTTGCTCGCCAGCCTTTATCTGTTTCTGATTCTGCCCAACCTGCACGATTTCCCCATGCTTGTGCTGGCGTTTGCCGTGCCGTTCATTTGCATCGGCACGCTGACCGTGCAGCCGCGTTTTTACCTTGGCATGCTGCTGACGCTGGTCAACACCTCGTCGTTCATCAGCATTCAGGGCGCATACGATGCGGACTTTTTCGCTTTCGTCAATTCCAACCTCGCCGGACCGTTGGGGCTGTTGTTCGCCTTTATCTGGACGCTGGTGGCGCGGCCATTCGGTGCCGAGCTGGCGGCCAAGCGCCTGACCCGATTCAGCTGGAAAGACATTGTCAGCATGACCGAACCGGCCAGCCTCGCCGAGCACCGGCAACTGGGCGTGCAACTGCTTGATCGGCTGATGCAGCACCTGCCGCGTCTGGCCCTTACCGCTCAGGACACGGGCATCGCGCTGCGCGAAGTGCGTGTCGGTCTGAACATGCTCGATCTGCTCGCCTACACGCCGCGCGTGACCGGTGTGGCGAATGCCTTGTTGCAGCAAGTGGTGGCCGAGGTCGGCGAGTATTTCCGTGCCTGCCTCAAGTCCGGCGAACGCTTGCCGGCGCCGAGCGGTCTGCTGATGACGCTGGACCGTACCCGCCGTGCGCTGAATGGCCAGGGCGACGATGAAACCCGTCTACACCTGTTGCACGCCTTGAGCGGTTTGCGTCTGGCCTTGCTGCCGGGCGTTGAATTCGTCTCCAGCGCCGAGCCCGAAGCACCGCTGCCCGATGGAGCGCCCCTATGATCGGTGATCTGGATATCAGCGGCATCTTCCTGCCGACCCTGCTGGTGCTGATGGGCATCACCTATGTGCTGTTTTTGCTGGTGCATGGCGTGCTGCAGCGCCTGCACTTTTACCGTCTGGTCTGGCACCGGGCATTGTTCAACGTGGCGCTCTACGCCGTGCTGCTGTACGGCGTGGACTCACTCAGTCGATACCTGATGACATGAAAAAACCGTTTCTGACTATCGGTCGCGTGGTCCTGACCCTGCTGATCGTGACTTTTGCCGTTGTACTCGTCTGGCGCATGGTGATGTATTACATGTTCGCGCCGTGGACCCGCGACGGCCACATTCGTGCCGACATCATCCAGATCGCCCCGGACGTATCCGGGCTGATCCAGCAGGTTGAAGTGAAGGACAACCAGTTGATCAAGCGTGGTCAGGTGTTGTTCAGCATCGATCAGGACCGCTTCAAACTGGCCCTGCGCCAGGCCAGGGCCGCCGTCGCCGATCGCGAAGAAACCCTCGCCCAGGCGC
Organism: Pseudomonas sp.; assembly: GCF_035554175.1. Lineage (GTDB taxonomy): Bacteria > Pseudomonadota > Gammaproteobacteria > Pseudomonadales > Pseudomonadaceae > Aquipseudomonas. The sequence goes on from NZ_DATMIV010000022.1 coordinate 20,670, forward strand.
AGCGTGAAGCCAAACGTAACCGTGGCCTCGGCAATCTGGTGCCGGCCGAGCAACTGGAAGAAAGCCAGTCGCGGGTGGCCCGTGCGCAATCGGCGCTGGCCGAGGCGTTGGTGGCGGTCGACAGTGCGCAGCTCAACCTCGATCGCTCGGTGATCCGCAGCCCGGTCGACGGATACGTCAACGACCGCGCGCCGCGTCCGCAAGAGTTCGTCACCGCCGGGCGTCCGGTGTTGTCGGTAGTCGACAGCAATTCGTTCCACATCGATGGCTATTTCGAAGAAACCAAACTCGACGGCATTCACGTCGGGCAGTCGGTGGATATCCGCGTGATCGGTGACCGTGCCCGGTTGCGTGGGCATGTCGAAAGCATCGTCGCCGGCATCGAAGACCGCGACCGCACCAGCGGCAGTAACCTGCTGCCCAACGTCAACCCAGCGTTCAGCTGGGTGCGCCTGGCGCAGCGGATTCCGGTGCGCATCGCTTTCGATGATGTACCGGCCGACTTCCGCATGATCGCCGGGCGCACCGCCACCGTGTCGATCATCGACGATCAACCCCAGGAGCCGCAGCCATGAGCAGGACCTGGTTGATCGCCGGGTTGGGCGTGATGCTCTCGGCCTGTCAGATGGTCGGCCCGGATTATCAGGTGCCCGCCGACGCAGCGGTGCAGCGCAAGGATATTCAGGGCGAGCTGGCAGTCGCTGGCAAACCGGTGGTCTCGGCGCCGGTGCCGGCAGACTGGTGGCGACTGTATAAAGACCCGCGCCTCGATCAACTGGTGCAGCAGGCCATGGCGTCCAACACCGACCTGCGAGTGGCGGCAGCCAATCTGTCGCGGGCGCGCGCTCAGGTGGATGAAGCCGAGGCCGCTGGCGGTTGGAGCGGCGGGGTGAAAATGGGCGCCCAACGTCTGCAGGAGTCCGGTCAAGCGTTCCTGCTGCCGGAGAAAGTGCCGGTGGATAACGTCGGCGACATCGGCATCAGCGCCTCGTATCAGTTTGACCTGTGGGGCACCCTGCAACGCGGCATCGAAGCGGCGAAGGCCAATGCCGACGCGACCCAGGCCGCCGCCGACACTGCGCGCATCACCCTGGTGGCAGACGTGGTTCGTGCCTACACCCAGGTCTGCGCCGCCAACGAAGAGCGGGAAATCGCCGAGCATTCCCTCGATTTGCAGTCGCAGAGCACCACACTGATTCAGCGTCTGCGTGACGCCGGGCGTGGCGATGAAACCCAGGTCACCCGTTCGCAAACCCAATTCAAATCCCTGCGTGCCGATCTGCCGCGCTATGAAGCGGCGCGTCAGGCGGGATTGTTCCGCCTGTCGATGCTGCTGGCCAAACCGCTCGAACAATTGCCGGCGGGCACGGCCAGTTGCGCCGAGTTGCCGAAAATCGCGCAACGGGTGCCGGTCGGTGACGGCGCCGCACTGCTCAAGCGCCGCCCGGATATTCGTCAGGCCGAACGCCGTCTCGCAGCGGCAACTGCCGGCATCGGTATCGCCACCGGCGAGCTATACCCGGACATCAGCATCGGTGCAACCATCGGCACTGTCGGTCTCATTGACGACCTGGGTGATCCGTCGACCAACCGCTGGGGCTTCGGCCCGTCGCTGAGCTGGAAAGTGCCGACCAACGGCGCCCGCGCGCGCATTCGTGAAGCCGAAGCCAACACCCAGGGCGCCCTGGCGCATTTCGACGGCGTGGTGCTCAACGCCATCCGCGAGTCCCAGACCGGTCTGGCCCAGTACAGCGCGTTGCTGCAGCGCCGCGATGCGCTGGCCGAAGCCGAGCAGTCGGCGAAGCTGGCCGCCGAGCAGACCCACCGCTTCTTCCAGGCCGGACGCGAGTCGTTCCTTGCCGACTTGCAAGCGACCCGTACCTACACCGATGTCACCGCGCAACTGGCCGCTGCCAACACCCAGGTCGCGATGAGCCAGATCGATTTGTTCCTCGCCCTGGGCGGTGGCTGGGAAAGCGGACGAACGAACACCTCGGGCGCCAGCAAACCCTGAGGCCGTTGCTATGCTTTGAAGTGTTGGAGGGGCGCCCCATGCCAAGCGCTCCTGCAATGCACATTGCTCGTGCTGGCCCAGGGGAAACCAATAATGAAAAACCCTTACGCTCTCGGCTTCTGGTGCGCTCTGGTCGCACTGGTGCTGCTCTCGGCCACGTATTTCTACGGGATCATGCTGGCCCACCAGATCGACACGGCAATGGTTTTCCTCGACAGCGCCGTTGCCCTCATCGCGGTGATGGCGATCGTCGTCGTCGCGTGGACTTCGATCCAGGTGCAGCGGGTCAAGAAGCGCCAGCTCGAGCGGGGTAAAATGCTCGTGCTGATCTGGGACACCAAGGTCGCCCTGCGCCGGGTCGAAACCGTGTTCGACCGTTATTTCTGGGGCAGCTACTGGCAGCCCGGACGCACCTTCGCCGAAGTCATGGGCGAACTCACCGGCACGCCGCTGGAAAAAAGCCTCGAAGCCCTGAAGAAGCAATGCCTGGAGCTCGACAAGCAGATCGCCGACGAAGGCTGGCACTGGCTCAACAATGCCCGGGAATTGTCCGACGTCGCCACAGCCATGGCTCGCGAACGCTATCAGCTGGATTTCTGCGATGTGCGGGCGGAGGCGCCGGGCGGGGCGGTGATCGATCGGGATTTTGAAGTGCTGGTGTACACCTGGACGGCACGGCTGAAGAGTTTTGATCATCAGCTGGATGAGATCGAGGTTCAATATTCCTGAAATCAAAAGATCGCAGCCTTCGGCAGCTCCTACAGGACAATCGCATTCCAAATGTAGGAGCTGCCGAAGGCTGCGATCTTTTTGCTCTCCCAAGTGTCCATAGACACTCTTTAACCTTTAAACATTGGGCCGTCCCCGCGCCCGGTGCTAATCTCCACCGCTCAATTGCGCACAGTCGAGCCGCGACCCGATCCCGGGTTCAAGGAAGACGACTTCATTCACCGCCACGGAAATCGATCGGGTCATTCATGAATAAATCAGCAGGCGTGCTTCTCGGAATTGTTGTGGCCATCGGCGCCATCAGTGTTGGTGGGGCGTGGTACACCGGAACCAAGATCGAAGGCGTACTGAACAACGCCGTCAACAACGCCAACAAAGAGCTGCAAACCGCCATGGCCGGCTCCAACGGCACCGCATCGCTGGAGCTGGTGTCGCTGGAGCGCCACACCTTCACCAGCACCGCGCACTATCGCCTCAAAGGCGAAGGCGAGATGTTCGGGGATGCCCCGGTCGAACTGCTGTTCGTCGACCACATCGAACACGGCCCGCTGCCGTTCTCGCGTCTGGTGTCGTTGAAGTGGTTGCCGGTCATGGCCACCAGCAACTACGAACTGGAAAAGAGCCCGGCCACGGAAAAATGGTTTGCCGCCACCAACGGCGTCGCGCCGCTCAAGGGCGTGACCAACATCGGTTACGACGAATCGACCACCAGCACCCTCAATCTGGTGCCGTTCGAAACCGCGCTGGATGAGCAGTCGAGCCTGAAGTTCTCCGGCCTGAGCATGGACATCTCCGCCAGCGCGCAGGCGCAGAAGGTCAAGGCCGATGGTTACATGGACAATCTGAAACTGGTCACCGTGTCTGAAGACCAGGCGCCGGTGCAGGTCGAACTGAACGGCCTGACCCTGGCCAGCAATCTTGCCAAGAGCAGCTACGGCTACTACACCGGGGAAAACACCCTGGAAGTGACCAGCAGCAAAACCGCTTTCGGCGCCAAGCCGATGGTGCTGGGCGTGAAAAACTTCGAAATGAAGAACCGCACCGAAGAAAACGGCAGCAACGCCTCGGGCCGGGCCGACTACAAAATCGGCGAAGTGACGCTCAACGACAAGAAAGTCGGATCGGCAGCCATGGCCATGAGCCTGAAGAACCTCGACATTCCTTCGACCCTGTCGCTGATGCAGATCTACCAGACCAAGTTGCAGCCGTACGAAAAAGCCGCCGCTGAAGCCGCTGCGCAGGGTCTGCCAGCACCGGAGCTGAACCTGACCGAAGCGGAAAACGCCCAGGTCAAAGCCGATCTGCAAAAACTGCTGGCCGCCGGCCCGCAACTGGCGCTGGAGAATCTCTCGTTCAACACCGCCAACGGCGAAAGCCGCGCCAATCTGGTGATCGACCTGACCAAGCCGCAATCGATGGATCTGCCGCCGGATCAACTGGGCAAGCAGCTGATCGCGCTGCTCGACCTGAATATTCAGGTGTCCAAGCCGATGCTGGTCGATCTGCTCAGCGTGCAGGCGCAACTCGATGGCCAGACTGACGCCAAAGCCATCGTCGATCAGTCAAAGGAAGCGGCGGACATGTTCGCCGGCATGGCGGTCGGCTCGCAACTGGCTGTCGCCGACGGCACCAATGTGGTGACCAAGCTGCACTACGCGGCCAATCAGGTCGAATTCAATGGCCAGAAGATGACCGTCGAGCAGTTCATCGGCTTCCTCATGAGCAAGTTTGCCGGCGTCACCCAAGAGCAATAACCCACCGCGCGCCCTCCAGACGCCCGGCCCCTGTGTGAACAGGCGCCGGGCGTTTTGCTGTCCGGGTTTTATACGCTCTGACTGATTCTGAACAATTATTGCGATGTGAAAATTCGTTCTCGCTTGCGTGCAGACTGCCTCACCAAGCTTGGCCGAAGGCTGTTTCTGTCGGCCACCGTTACGAATGGGCAAGGAGGGCATTGCGACCCGGCTGGCCATGTAAGGATGCTGACGAATGCCGCGTATAGATGGTCCTGTATTACATCGTGGTTTGCGCCCTTTGTTCCGATTGGCCCTGTGCAGCCAGTTGCTCTGGCCGCTGCTGGCGTTGGCCGACGCACCCTACGACGAGATGGTGCGCGATGCCCGGGCCGGGCATTACACGCCTGCGTTGACGCTGTTGCGTCAGGTGCCGCCGGGCCAGGCCAGCGACGGACAGGTCAGCGACCATCTGCAAATCGCCAGTTGGGCCGGGCTCGATGCCGAAGTGGTCAAGGTTTATGAAACCCAGGGCCGCGACCGCGTCCTGCCGGTTCAGGCGCTGACCGCTACAGCGCGTGCCTATCGCAACCTCAAGCGCTGGGATCAGGCCACCCAGGTGTACAACAAGGCGCTGGCGCTGGAGCCGGACAACGCCGACCTGCAACTGGGCCTGGCCCTGACTCAGGCCGATGCCGGCAAACCCGACCAGGCAGTGACCCGCGCCCAGGCGCTGGTGGCAGCCAAACCCGATGATCCGTCACGGCGCCTCGCCCTGGGCTACGCCCTTGGTCGTGCCGGCAAACACTACGACGCACTCTTCGAGTTCGATCAGGCTTTTATCCGCGCCGGCAACAAACCGGAAGTGGCTCGCGAGTACGTGGTCGCCCTGCAAAAGGCCCGTCTGCCCGAGCCAGCGTTGCGCCTGGCCAGCCAACGCCCCGGCCTGCTCGATCCAGTCACTCTGCGTCGCCTCGAAGGCGATCTCGCTGCCGAACGCGTCCGTTTGGCCGAACTGGCCACCCGCAGCGAAAAGGAACGCTACGTCATCGCCGATCGCGCGCTGGCCGACTACGACAAACTGCTCGCCACCTGGACACCCGACGCCACCGCCCACGACGACGTGACGCGCTGGCGCATCGACCGCATGGGCGCACTCAAGGCCCGCGCGCGCACCGCCGAGGTCATCAGCGATTACCAGAAGCTGCAAGCCGAGGGTGTGCAGATTCCGACCTACGCCCTGCGTTGGGTTGCGGCGTCTTATCTCGATCAGCGCGAGCCGGAGATCGCCACGCAGCTTTATCGCCAGGTGCTCGCCGCCCCGGACGCCGATGTTGGCGATCGTCTCGAAGACACCACTGCGCTGTACTACTCGCTGCTGGAAAGCGACCGCGCCGACGAGGCGCGCAAGGTCGCCGAAGACGCAGCCAAATCCCAGCGTCCGCGCGTCGAGCTCAAGGGCCTGCCGATCGGCAATCCCAACGATGAGTGGATGGACGCCCAGCAACTCGCGGCCCAGGCCGGTACGTACAGTGCCGACTTGCCCCACGGCGAGAAGCGCTTGCAGACCCTGGTCGAACAGGCGCCGGGCAACCTTGGCTTGCGTCTGGCCCAGGCCGATCTGTACCTCGCTCGCCAGTGGCCGCGCCGGGCCGAAAATCAGCTCAAGGAAAGCGAGAGCATGGCGCCGCGCGATGTGGGCCTGGAAGTGGCGCAGGCGCGTACCGCGATGGAACTGCAGGAATGGCGGCAGAACGATGCACTGGTCGACGACGTGGTCGCGCGCTATCCGGACAACCGTCAGGTGCAGCGTCTGGCTCGCGAGCGCGAGGTTCATGACATGGCCGAGCTGCGCGTCGAAGCCTACGGCGGCAAGGCCAACGGTGGCGGCAGCGGCGATGCCGGTGCGGTCAGCGGCAGTCGTGATTTTGGTATCCAGAGCACCCTGTACAGCCCGCCGATCAACGAAGACTGGCGGGTGTTTGCCGGCGCCGGTTACGCCACCGGTGATTTCGCCGAAGGCACCGGCCACCACCGCTTCCAGCGTGTGGGCCTGGAACGGCGCACCCGTGACATGACCCTCGAAGCCGAAGTGTCGAATCATGACTATGGCTTCGGCGACAAGCAGGGCGCGCGACTGGCGATTGCCCGCGATATCAACGATCACTGGCAATACGGCGGCAGCCTTGAATACCTGTCGGCCGAAACGCCGTTGCGCGCGCTCAACAGCGACATCAAGGCCAACGGCGGCAGCGCGTTCCTGCGCTGGCGCGCCAATGAAAGCCGCGAGTGGCGCGTGTCGGTCAGCCCGTCGCACTTCAGCGATGGCAACAACCGCGTAGAAGCCTTACTGACCGGGCGCGAGGGTATCTACAGCGCGCCGAACATCCAGGTCGACGCCGGCCTGGAAGTGGGCACCAGCCACAACTCGAAATCCGACGACGTGCCGTACTTCAATCCGAAATCCGATTTCAGCGTGATGCCGCTGCTCAACGTCAACCACGTGCTCTACCACCGCTACGAGACTTCCTGGAGCCAGCAATTCCAGGCCGGTGCAGGCACTTACAGCCAGCGCGACCATGGCACCGGCGGCATGGCATTGCTCGGTTATGGCCAACGCTATGCCTGGAACGACGTGTTCGATGTGGGCGCCATGTTCAGTGTGATCAACCGGCCCTACGACGGTGATCGGGAAACTGATCTGCGTCTGCTCGTCGACCTCACTTTCCGCTTCTAGAAGAGTTTGAAGATGCCTTTTATCTCGCCTTTCATCCTTCTGCTGGGAGCGCTGCTGATCAGCGCCTGCGCCCAGCAAGCCCCGGCCTTCGCGCCACCCTCCGAGCGCCCGCCCGTAGCCAGTGAGCAACCGTGGCCGAAAAACCATGTGCTCGGCCTCGCCTATCACGATGTCGATGACCGTGACCCCGATCAGGCGGTGGTGGCGGTGCGTACCGAACGCATGATCGAACAACTCGCCTGGTTGCGTGAGAACGGCTACCAACCAGTGACCGTCGACCAGATCATGGCTGCGCGCAAGGGCGGCCCCGAGCTGCCGGCGAAAGCGGTGCTGCTCAGTTTCGACGACGGTTACGCCAGCTTCTATACCCGCGTGCTGCCGGTGTTGCGGGCCTACCACTGGCCTGCCTTGCTGGCGCCGGTCGGCACCTGGATCGATACACCGCTGAACCAGCCGGTGGATTTCGCCGGCACGCCGCGCAAGCGTTCGGACTTCCTGACCTGGGAGCAGGTGCGCGAGATTTCCAGATCCGGGCTGGTGGAAATCGCCGCCCACACCGACGCCAGCCACAAAGGCATCCTCGCCAACCCGCAGGGCAACCTGCAGCCGGCCGCCGCGACCCGGCGTTATGACCCCGTCAGCAAACGCTACGAATCCGAAGCCGATTTCCAGGCACGCATTCGTACCGACGTGAAGAACATCTCCGAGAAGATCCGTAAGGTCACCGGTCAAAAGCCGCGTGTGTGGGTGTGGCCTTACGGCGCTGCTGACGGCACGTCGCTGACCGTAGTCAGCGAGGAGGGCTATGAAATGGCCCTGACCCTGGACGACGGTCTCGACACCCTCGATAACCTGATGAGCGGGCCGCGTTTCCTCGTCGACTCCGATCCTGACGGTGAGCATTTCGCCAACAGCATCGTCGCGGTGCAGGCCGATCTGGCGATGCGCGTGGTGCATGTCGATCTGGATAACGTCTACGACCCGGATCCGGCGCAACAAGAGATCAACCTTGGCAAACTGGTTCAGCGCATGGCTGACCTGGGCGTCAGCACGGTGTTCCTGCAAGCCTTCGCCGATCCCAAGGGCGACGGTCTGGTGCATTCGCTGTACTTCCCCAACCGTCACCTGCCGGTGCGCGCGGACCTCTTTGACCGTGTCGCCTGGCAACTGCGCACCCGCGCCCATGTGAAGGTCTATGCGTGGATGCCGGTGCTGAGTTTCGAGCTGGATTCAAAGCTGCCGCGCGTGACCCGCTGGGACCCGAAAACCGGTACCACATCGGTCGATCCGAAGCAGTACAAACGCTTGTCGCCATTCAATCCCGAGGTTCGGCGGATCATCGGTGAAATCTACGAAGACGTGGCGCGCCTGACCTCGGTCGACGGCATTCTCTACCACGATGATGCGGTGCTTTCGGATTTCGAAGACGCCACACCTGAAGCGTTGAAGGCCTACGTCGCCCAGGGGTTGCCCGGCTCGATCGCGGCGCTGCGCGACGATCCGGCGGCCATGCAACGCTGGACGCGGTTCAAGAGCCGTTACCTGATCGACTTCACCAACGAACTGACCGCCAAGGTTCGCGCCATTCGCGGCCCGCAGGTACTGACTGCGCGCAACATCTTCGCTGAACCGATGCTCAATCCCGACAGCGAAGCGTGGTACGCACAGAATCTCGATGACTTCCTCGCCACCTACGACTGGACGGCGCCGATGGCGATGCCGCTGATGGAAAACCAGACCCTGGCAGAGTCCGGCCCGTGGCTGGAAGCGCTGGTCGCCACGGTGAGGAAACGTCCCGGTGCGCTCAACCGCACGGTGTTCGAATTGCAGGCGCGGGACTGGAAGAAAAAGGATCAGGCCGACATCGATGCCGCGCATCTGGCGGACTGGATGGGCCGCCTCAAACGTCAGGGCGCAACCAGTTTCGGCTACTACCCGGATAACTTCCTCGACGACCTGCCGGACCTGAAAACCGTAAGGCCTGCACTCTCCAACAAATGGAATCCATAACATGCTGGATAGACTGTTAGCCCTGCTTGTTCTGGCAATCGTCCTCGGCGTTCCGCTGGGGCTGATCTTCCTGGTAACCGGCCAGTTCCTGATGTCATTCGTGTTCTTCTACCCGCTGTTCATGTCCGGGTTGTGGATCGCCGGCGGCCTGTATTTCTGGCTGCACTGGGAGCGCCACTGGCCATGGCAGGACGACACGCTGCCGCCGCCGCTGGAAGGCGAGCCGCTGATTTCGATCCTGATCCCTTGCTACAACGAAGGCGATAACGCCGCTGATACCATCCATGCGGCGCTGGCGCAGCATTACCCGAACATCGAAGTCATTGCGATCAACGACGGCTCCAGGGACAACACGGCTGAAGTCCTCGACGCGCTGGCCAAGGAAGATCCGCGCTTGCGGGTTTTGCATCTGGCGGAAAACCAGGGCAAGGCTGTGGCCCTGCGCATGGGTGCGATTGCTGCGCGCAGTGAGTATCTGGTGTGCATCGATGGCGATGCGTTGCTGGCGCCGAACACCGCGGCTTACCTGGTCGCACCGATGCTGGATAACGCGCGCCTCGGTGCGGTGACCGGCAACCCGCGCATCCGCACACGTTCGACGTTGATCGGGCGGGTGCAGGTCGGCGAGTTCTCTTCGATCATCGGACTGATCAAGCGCACGCAACGGGTGTTCGGACGCATCTTCACCGTCTCCGGTGTGATCGTCGCGTTCCGCCGCACCGCATTGAACCGGGTCGGCTACTGGAGCCCGGACATGATCACCGAAGACATCGATATCAGCTGGAAGCTGCAACTGGATCACTGGAGCATCTTTTACGAACCGCGCGCGCTGTGCTGGATCCTCATGCCGGAAACCCTCGGCGGCTTGTGGAAACAGCGTCTGCGCTGGGCTCAGGGCGGCGCCGAAGTGCTGTTCAAGAACATTCGCGGCATCTGGCAGTACCGCCATCGTTACCTGTGGCCGCTGTTGTTCGAATACTGCCTGTCCACCGGTTGGGCGTTCACCTTCCTGCTATCGGTGATTTTCTGGGGCATGGGCAAGTTCATGGTCATGCCGGAGGCGATCGCCGTGAATCATCTGATGCCGCCAGCCTTCACCGGGCTGTTGCTGGCGGTGGTCTGCCTGCTGCAGTTCGCCGTCAGCATCATCATCGATCGCCGTTATGAACCAGGTCTGAGCAAGACCCTGTTCTGGGTGGTCTGGTATCCGCTGGTGTTCTGGCTCGTGAGTCTGCTGACCACCCTGGTCAGTTTCCCCAAGGTGTTGTTCAGCCAACACAAAAAACGCGCGCGCTGGGTCAGTCCTGATCGGGGCATCCGACCGCTCGGCGACGATCAGGAGGAGGTCATCAAATGAAAATCATCCGGACTCGCCAGCGACCCTTTCTGGTGGTGATCGACGTCATCCTCACCGTGATGGCCTGGGTTGGCCTGCTGTTTCTGTTGGCGCGCGGGTTATGGCCATTGGTCGAAACGACCGGCGGGCCACGCATCGACCATTCGGCGTTCGATGCCCTGGGCACCTTGCAGGTTTATCTGTGGGTGGCGCTGGTCAACGCGTTGATCCTGGTCGGCTGGGCGCGTTATCAACAACGCAAAAGCCGCAGCTTCGCCCAGCGCCGCTTGCCGTCGCCGGTGATTGGCGATGAGGGATTGAGCAAAAGCTTCAAGCTGTGTGATGAGCGTTTGCAGAAACTGCGCGCGCCTGGGGTAATGACCATTCACAACGATCAGGATGGCGATATCAGTCACGTGGAAACGCATTTCTGGCCAGTTCAGCAAGGGACGCTACCGCCGCCGCTGGCGCCATTGGAGCATCCGCGGGTGATTTTTCTGCATGCCGAGGACGATGACCAGCGCGAACCGGAGAAGCGCCCGACCTGATCTCCACGCAAACCCTGGAGGAGCTGGGTAGGAGCTGACGAGTGCAACGAGGCTGCGATCTTTTGATCTTGTTTTTAAAAGATCGCAGCCTCGTTGCACGCGTCAGCTCCTACACCGCTCCTACGGATGATTGTCAGGCCTGAATCAGCGTCCAGGCTTCTTTCATCGGTAAAGGTTGTTTCATCCGCTCGGCCAGCATCGCCATTGCGCGTTGCCTGTCGCACGCCACCGCCGCGACGACGATGCCGTTCTTCGCGAACAGGCCAATGAATGGCGGCTTTTCCGGCTCGCCGTTGAACTCGACTTCGTCCCATTCTGCAGCGTGACCGAGATAGTCATAGTTCTTGCCGAAGTGATAGGTCCAGAAGAACGGCACATCCAGATAATGCTCCTCGCCGCCCAGCATGTTGGCGGCGGCAATGCGCGCATGTTGCTGGGCCAGGCGCCAGTGCTCGATACGCGTGGGCTGCCCGCTCAGCGGGAACGTGGCGATATCACCGACGGCCCACAAACCATCAGCCACGCGCATACCGTCATCGACGCGCAAGGATTGGTCGTCCTCTTTGGGTAATGAGTCGAACGCCTTGGTCGCCGGATGAACGCCGACTCCGGCGAGAACCAGATCTGCCGCCAGGCGCAAACCATTGTCCAGCAGCACGGCCTCGACCTTGTCTTCGCCGAGGATTTGCGCGGCTTCATGTTCGTTGATGAATTTCACCCCATGCTCTTCGTGCAGTGCGCGGATCGCCTTGCCCACGGCTTCGCCGAATTGCTTGGCGAAGGGGGTCGAATGGCGTGCCAGGACGGTGATGTCGAGGCCGTATTCGCGCAGGGCCGATGCACATTCGAGCGCAATGAAACTGTCGCCGATGATCACCGCGCGCTGACCGGGTTGGGCGCCTTGCATGATCTGCTCAGCCTGGGCTTTCGAACGCAGCACGAAAACGTTGGCCAGTTCTGCGCCGGGCAGTTTCAGCGGATTGGGCGCGCCGCCGGTAGCGAGTACCGCGGCGTCGTAGCGCAGGATTCCACCATTGTTCAGGTGAAGCGTTTTGTCTGGGGCGTCGAGTGAAGTGACTTCGCCTCGCACGCGTTCGATGCGTTGCGCTTGATAGAACGCCTCATCGCGCAGGGGCGGGGTTTCTTTCGCCGACATTTCCCCGGCGAGAACAAATTTGCTCAATACCGTGCGGTCGTATCCGGCATCAGGTTCGCCGTCGACCATTACGATGCGCCCGCCAAAACCTTTCTCCCGCAGCGCCGCCGCGCAAGCCGTGCCTGCCGCCCCGGCGCCGACCACGACGAACGTTCTCGGATCGTCGGCGGGCGGGGTGTGCGGATCGGGCAAAGGCTGGTCATCGACCCAGACTTCATCACCGCGCAATTCCAATGGATAACGCTTGAGACTGTCGAGCGACGGCGGCTCGCACAGCCCGCCGTCCTCGGCGCGATACGCGGCTTTATGCCAAGGGCAGACCAGACGTCCGTGACACAGCGCGCCCTCGGCCAACGGCGCACCGGCATGCGGGCAGAGACCCTGAAACGCACGCAATTCCCCGTCGGCACGCAGCAGGACAAGCTTGCTGTCGCCGATTTCAACTTGCAGGCCACGGTCATGCGGGACATCGGTGAAGCGGGCGACACGGTGCAGGGACATCTTCGGCTTCCTCGCAGGTATTTCTCTTGTGAGTTGGCGTATCCGCGCCAGGTTCAGCCATTTGCTACTGCCAAGGCACCAACGGTACAGCTATAGTTTGCGGGCCGACGACGGCCTCACTGCACAAGGTGCTCCCGGATGACCCGATTGACCTCTCTCAACCCATGGCTGGCGGCCATCGCCGTGACCCTTTGCGTGCAGTTCCCGGCGCAGGCCCAGGAGCGCTTCACCCTGAGCATCCCCGGCGTGTCGGATAACCGTCTGTTCACCTCGGCAGCGGCCAGCGATGCGCCTGGGTGCGGCGGCAAGAACCAGTCGCCGGCGCTGAGCTGGAACGCCGGCCCGGCCGGTACCCAAAGCTACGCCATCGTCATGCACGACCCGGACGGCCAGAAGGGCCTGGGTGTCGATCACTGGATTCACTATGGGATCAAACCCACCACCCACCAGATCGCGGCCGGCGTCGGCGCCAAATCCGCGCTCGAAGGTGTCGGTGGCACCAACAGCAAAGGCAACACGCACTACATGGGCCCGTGCCCGCCAGTGGGCGACAGCGCGCACCATTACATCATCCAGATCTACGCCCTCGATCTCGCCCCGGACGCTCTGCCTGCCGGCCTGACCCGCGCCGAACTGATGGAAAAAATCAAAGGCCATGTGCTGCGCAACAGCAGCGCGGTGCGGCGTTATCACCGCTGATTGTGTGCCGCTCACGGGCGGCGGACTGCCCCGAATCCCCAGTCATTTGGCATTGCCCCGCGAAAACGCGCACTATCGAGCTATTGCCAATGCGCTGGAGGACCCCGTGGCAGCAAAAATCGACCGCATCGCCCAGCTACTCAACTGCCCGGAAAAGGGCGAACAAATGCGGCGTGCAGTGACCGAATCGCGTAAGGAATTTCTGCTGAACCAGCCGGAAGAAGACCTCGTTGATGAAGACGAGGTGTTCGATGAGGTTGAGGAGGAGGGGGATGACGACGATGAATATGATGAGTTTGACTGGACGACGGAGTGACGTCGGTCCAGCGTTTTTGCCATCGCCCACAAAAAAGCCCCGGACCATCACAGTCCGGGGCTTTTTCGTTTGATTCATGGCGCACCAGGCGGGATTCGAACCCACGACCCCTGCCTTCGGAGGGCAGTACTCTATCCAGCTGAGCTACTGGTGCAGCGGGCGACATCATACCTAGGTCGGCTCGGGGCGTCCATGCCGGTTTTGGCGGGTTTTGTCAGTGTGCGTGTCGGCGCGAATTGCTGCATTCCATAAAGCGGTAACGTCCTGCAAAACCCTCGCTTGGCGCTTTGCCGAGGCTGTTCTAAGGTTTCTGCGCAGCGACGGGATTCGGCACGTTGATCTGAAAAACGGCATTTTTGTTCTTTTTTTCGAACGACCTATTGTCCTTTACCCCCTTTGAACCTACGATCCGTTTGAGATTTCAAACGCTCGTTGAGGGGATGTTGCAGCGCAGTTGCGCCCGATCGCGCACTGTTCACGCGCCACAGTCCGCTCACTGATTTCCCTGACGGCAGCCTTGCGAGGCGCCTTTCTACAATCATAATTTGCTCCGCGCAGGCCGCGGTGCTGTTAAGGAAAGCCGACATGCAGCTTAAAGACACCCAGTTGTTCCGCCAGCAAGCCTTCATTGATGGCGCTTGGGTCGATGCGGACAACGGTCAGACGATCAAGGTCAACAACCCGGCCACCGGCGAAATCCTCGGCACCGTGCCGAAGATGGGCGCCGCTGAAACCCGCCGCGCCATCGAGGCCGCCGACAAGGCGCTGCCGGCCTGGCGTGCGTTGACCGCCAAGGAGCGTGCCGGCAAGCTGCGTCGCTGGTTCGAGCTGATGATCGAGAACCAGGACGACCTCGCGCGCCTGATGACCCTCGAGCAGGGCAAGCCGCTGGCCGAAGCCAAGGGCGAAATCGTTTACGCCGCGTCGTTCATCGAGTGGTTCGCCGAAGAAGCCAAGCGCATCTACGGCGATGTGATCCCGGGCCACCAGCCGGACAAGCGCCTGATCGTGATCAAGCAGCCGATCGGCGTCACCGCCGCAATCACCCCGTGGAACTTCCCGGCGGCGATGATCACTCGTAAAGCCGGCCCGGCACTCGCCGCTGGTTGCACCATGGTGCTCAAGCCGGCTTCGCAAACCCCTTTCTCCGCTTTCGCCCTGGCTGAACTGGCTCAGCGTGCGGGCATTCCGGCGGGTGTGTTCAGCGTAGTCTCCGGCAGCGCCGGCGACATCGGCAGCGAGCTGACCAGCAACCCGATCGTGCGCAAACTGTCCTTCACCGGCTCGACCGAAATCGGTCGCCAGCTGATGGCCGAGTGCGCCAAGGACATCAAGAAAGTCTCGCTGGAACTGGGCGGCAACGCGCCGTTCATCGTGTTCGACGACGCGGACCTGGATAAGGCCGTCGAAGGCGCGATCATCTCCAAATACCGCAACAACGGTCAGACCTGCGTCTGCGCCAACCGTCTGTACATCCAGGACGCGGTCTACGATGCGTTCGCCGAGAAGCTGAAAGTAGCTGTGGCCAAACTGAAGATCGGCAACGGTCTGGAAGACGGCACCACTACCGGCCCGCTGATCGACGAAAAAGCCGTGGCCAAGGTCCAGGAGCACATCGCTGATGCGGTAAGCAAAGGCGCGACCGTACTGGCGGGCGGCAAGGCGATGGAAGGCAACTTCTTCGAGCCGACCATCCTCACCAACGTGCCGAAAAACGCGGCCGTGGCCAAGGAAGAAACCTTCGGTCCGCTGGCGCCGCTGTTCCGCTTCAAAGACGAAGCCGAAGTGATCGCGATGTCCAACGACACTGAATTCGGTCTGGCCTCGTATTTCTATGCGCGCGACCTGGGTCGGGTGTTCCGTGTCGCTGAAGCGCTGGAATACGGCATGGTCGGCGTCAACACCGGGCTGATCTCCAACGAAGTCGCGCCGTTCGGCGGCATCAAGGCCTCGGGCCTGGGCCGTGAAGGTTCCAAGTACGGCATCGAAGACTACCTGGAAATCAAATACCTCTGCCTGGGCATTTAAGCCGGGAAAGGGATTGCTGCAAACGCAAAGGGCACGAGAGCGCTGTCCCTTTGCGTCGTTTCAACCCGTAATTTCTCTGCGGCCGGGAACGCCGTGGCAGTCGATCATCGCATGCTGTCACCGCCGATTCCTCCCGCTTCATCCTTGAACCACGCCGCCCGATGAGCGGCGAATGAGGACTGTAATGAGCAAGACTAACGCTGAACTGATGGCCCGCCGTACCAATGCCGTACCTCGTGGCGTCGGCCAGATTCATCCGATCTTCGCCGAGTCGGCCAAGAACGCCACCGTGACCGACGTTGAAGGTCGTGAGTTCATCGACTTCGCCGGCGGCATCGCCGTACTCAACACCGGCCACGTGCACCCGAAAATCATCGCCGCCGTGACCGAACAGCTGAACAAGCTGACCCACACCTGCTTCCAGGTGCTGGCCTACGAGCCGTACGTAGAACTGTGCGAAAAAATCAACGCCAAGGTGCCGGGTGATTTCGCCAAGAAAACCCTGCTGGTCACCACCGGTTCCGAAGCGGTGGAAAATGCCGTGAAGATTGCCCGTGCCGCCACTGGCCGCGCTGGCGTGATCGCGTTCACCGGTGCTTACCACGGTCGCACCATGATGACCCTGGGCCTGACCGGTAAAGTCGTACCGTACTCGGCCGGCATGGGCCTGATGCCAGGCGGCATTTTCCGCGCGCTGTACCCGAACGAACTGCACGGCGTGAGCATCGACGATTCGATCGCTTCGATCGAACGCATTTTCAAGAACGACGCCGAGCCGAAAGACATCGCGGCAATCATCATCGAGCCGGTGCAGGGCGAGGGTGGTTTCTACGTCGCGCCGAAGGAATTCATGAAGCGTCTGCGCGCGCTGTGCGACCAGCACGGCATCCTGCTGATCGCTGACGAAGTGCAGACTGGCGCTGGCCGTACCGGCACCTTCTTCGCCATGGAACAGATGGGCGTTGCCGCCGACCTGACCACCTTCGCCAAGTCCATCGCTGGCGGCTTCCCGCTGGCCGGTGTCTGCGGCAAGGCCGAATACATGGACGCCATTGCTCCGGGTGGCCTGGGCGGCACCTACGCCGGTAGCCCGATCGCTTGCGCCGCTGCGCTGGCGGTGATGGAAGTGTTCGAAGAAGAGCAACTGCTGGATCGCTGCAAGGCGGTCGGCGAGCGGCTGGTCACCGGCCTGAAAGCCATCCAGGCCAAATACCCGGTGATCGGTGAAGTGCGCGCCCTGGGTGCGATGATTGCGGTCGAGCTGTTCGAGAACGGCGACAGCCACAAGCCAAACCCGACCGCTGTGGCAGCTGTTGTGGCCAAGGCGCGTGACAAGGGCCTGATCCTGCTGTCCTGCGGCACCTACGGCAATGTGCTGCGCGTGCTGGTCCCGTTGACCTCGCCGGACGAGCAACTGGACAAAGGTCTGGCGATCATCGAAGAGTGCTTCTCCGAGCTCTGATCGGTCGGTGTGACCTGATCGACAAAAACCCGCTTCGGCGGGTTTTTTTACGCCCTTTGAAACACATCCGATGTGTTGGCGCTGTAACGAATGCCCAGCATTGGCTAAGGTTCAGGCATTGCAAGGAGAGCGCGCATGACTGCCGTTGATTTACCCGCCGTACCCAGGGTGTTGATTGCCGAGGCTGACCCCTGGTCCCGCGACCTGCTCAAACAAGTGCTGCTCAACGTGCGTTGCGATGCGCGGCTGGATTTATGTGCCGACGGCCAGCAGGCGCTGTCGTTGCTCGGCGAGGTGCCGTATGACCTGGCCATCGTCGATTGGGAGCTGCCCGGCATCGATGGCTTGCAAGTGCTGCGCAGCCTGCGCCAGCGCAAACGCAATCCGCCGCTGCCATTCATTCTGATGAGCAGCCGCAACGACAGCGCCAGTGTTCGCGAAGCGATTCCGCTGGCGCCGACGGCGTACCTGACCAAGCCGCTGAACATGGAAGGCCTGACCGAGCGCTTGCAGGGTTTGCTGCTCGATGCAGGCGAGACCGTGGTCTGCGAAGTGCCGACGCTGGCACCGGGCATGACCCTGTCGGTGTTTCTGGAACGTCGCCGCGAGCAGGCCGAGGGCGCGCCGCTGATGACCGATGTGCAAGTGGCGGTCAAGCGCAGCCTCAATCCCGAGGGGCTGGATCTGAAGCTGCTGGAGCAGGAAGTCCGCACGGATCCGCAGATCACCGCTGTGCTGATCGCGGCCGCCAACAGCGCCGCGCAGCACCATGGCGCCCCGGTGCAGACGCTGGCACAGGCGCTGCATCGACTCGGCACCGGGCAGAGCATGAACCTGATTCTCGGCTTGGCGCTCAAACGCAGCGCGCGGCTAAGCAACCCGTGCCTGGCGGACTACGCCGAGCGCTACTGGGGATTGTCACTGCACACGGCGGAATACGCCCGGACCCTGGCGCGGCTGCTTGATCTGGATCAGGAGCGCTGCTACTGCGCTGGCATGCTGCATCGACTCGGTGACCTGGCGCTGCTGCGCTGCTTGCAGGAATGGCAGCAGGCCGGCGGTGCACTGGACGAGTTGGAAGAGGTCGGCGAAGCGTTGGCGAAGTTTGGCGCGTCTTACGGCTCGGCATTAAGAACTCGCTGGCGTCTGCCGCTGGAACTGCGCGAGCTGATCGCTTCCGTCTACCAGTTGGGTGGCGGGGTCTATAGTCGCGAGGCGCTGGTGATGAACATGGCGGCGCAGATGGCGCGGCTGACCGAGCATGAAGGCGTCGAGGAACTGGCGAAGAGCCGCACGGCGCGGTTGCTCAAGATCGGCTTGCCGGAGTTGCTGCGGCTGCGTAAATGACAGATCACCACATGCCGGAGTGGGAGCGAGCCTGCTCGCGAAGGCGGTGTGTCATTCAGATTTGAATGACGTGACTGAACGCTTTCGCGAGCAGGCTCGCTCCCACAGGGATTGCGGCAGCCGCAAAGTCCGGGTCAGGCAGAGATAATCCGGTTCTTGCCCTGCCGTTTCGCCTCGTACATCGCCGCATCGGCCCGGGCGAACAGATTATCGAGGCTCTTGTCTTCGTCGGTGAGATTGGTCAGCCCCTGGCTCACGGTGATGCTGAATGCTTGTCCGTCATGATTGAAGCGCAGCCTTTGAATCTCCTGCTGCAATCGCTCCGCTACTTGAACGGCCATGTCCGGCGCACACCCCGGGAACACCGCTGCGAACTCTTCTCCGCCAATGCGCCCGAACAGGTCGCCGCGACGCAATGACCCGCGTCCGCACTCGGCGATCCGTTGCAGTACGTTGTCGCCTTCGGGGTGGCCGTAGCTGTCGTTGATCACCTTGAAGTCGTCGATGTCCAGCAGCAGGAATGCCAGTGGTGAGCCTTGGCGGCGAGCCTCGGCGAACTCACGGTGGGCACACTCGAAGAAGTGACGACGGTTGCTGCTCTGCGTCAGCACGTCGGTGGTAGCCAGACGTTGCAGCTCGGTTTCCATGTGCTTTTTGTCGGTGATGTCCTCGGCGATGCCGACGATGATCACCGGCTGCCCGGGCTCGTCCTGACGATTGATAAAGCATTTGTCGCTGAGCCAGCGCACCTGGCCATCGGCCGCCATGATGCGGTATTCGCGATCTTCTACTGCGCCCTTGTGCAGGACTTCGGCGAGACTCTGTTCGGCGTACTCAAGATCGTCGGGGTAGATGCTGTCGCGCCACTGGTTGTAGTCGGCCAGCAAAAGCGCTGCGGAGCGCCCGAAGATTCGTTCATAGGCCGGACTGACATACAACACCTGCCGGGTTTCCCAGTTGAAGGCCCAAAGCACGGCGTTGACGCTGACCAGTAGCGAACTGATCAACTGTTCGCGCTCGCTCAGGCGCGCGACTTCGCCCTGCGCGTGCATCAGCGCCATCAGCGTTTGTGCGGCCTCGGGCCATTGGGTGAAGGATGTGTCTTTCTGGTTGTTGTTGACCATCGGCACAGATCTCAAAGGGCGCGCCGCAAATTCGACAACGGCCACAGAACAGCCCGCCGGGATGGCGAAGTGTCTTTGAGATAGGGGATTTTCGGCGAAGTTCCCGGCCATTACCGAGTCCCGCCGGGCGGCGAGCTGTAGGAGCTGACGAGTGCAACGAGGCTGCGATCTCTTGATCTTCAGAATCAGAAGATCGCAGCCAGTGCCGGATTAAACCGCCGCAGGACGCAGCGAGTAGGTTTTCAGTTGATCAGCAAAATCACGCAACGACTGGATGCCACTGGCCTCGGCCTCGTGAATCCATTCCTTGATGGCGGCGAGCATGTCGTGCCCATTGGAGCTGGTCTTGACCCAGATCTGCTGCAGGGCCAGGCGTTTCTCGTAAATGACTTTCAGCGCCTGGCTGTGTTCGAGCATGGTCTGGATACGCAGGTGATGACGGTCTTCCAGCAGGCTGGTCTCCCGCGACAGCAGACGTTTGGCCCGGTGGAACTGGTGACGTACCGAATGATCGACCTTGGCCAGCTCTTGCTTGACCAGCGGGCCGATCACCAATTTGCGGTACTGGGCCATGATCTGAAAGCGGTTGTTGAGGATCGCCATGGCGGTGTCCATGTCCAGGCTGCCCTTGCCTTCGACGCGGTGGGCGATTGGCGCGACCCGCTGCACCTTGGCCAGACGCAGGAAGCAGAACACTTTGATCCACGCCCAGCCGAGATCGAATTCCCACTTCTTCACCGACAGCTTGGCCGAGTTGGGGTAGGTGTGATGGTTGTTGTGCAGTTCTTCACCGCCGATCAGGATGCCCCACGGCACCAGATTGGTCGCCGCGTCGCGGCATTCGAAGTTGCGGTAGCCGACGGCGTGGCCCAGACCGTTGATGACGCCAGCGGCCCACACCGGAATCCACATCATCTGGATCGCCCAGATGGTGATGCCGATGGTGCCGAACAGCAGCAGGTCGATCACGCCCATGAGCGCCACACCGAGCAGCGGATAGCGGCTATACAGGTTGCGTTCGATCCAGTCTTCCGGGCAGTTCTTGCCGTAGATACGCAGGGTTTCCGGGTTCTGCGCTTCGCTGCGGTACAGCTCGGCACCGGTGCGCAAAACGGTGGACAGACCCTTGATGACCGGGCTGTGCGGGTCATCTTCGGTTTCGCATTTGGCGTGGTGTTTGCGGTGGATGGCGGTCCACTCGCGAGTGTTCTGCGCCGTGGTCAGCCACAGCCAGAAACGGAAAAAGTGTTTCAGGCCCGCATTCAGCTCGAGCGAGCGATGGGCCGAATAACGGTGCAGATAAACCGTGACAGCAACAATCGTCACGTGAGTCATCAGCAGGGTGACCGCGACCAGTGACCAGGCCGACAAGCCAAGAAAACCTTCGTACCACATAGGCTATAGGGCCCTCGAAAAAGATAAAAACAGCCGTTGCATTATCACTGAGCCCACAGATAAAACCAGTCACCCTTTCAGATAAGAAGTCGCTGAATGTTTCTTGGCCTATAATCCCGACTTTTTTGTAGGGACATGGACGACCGAATGTCTGCGACATACCGCGATGCCTTGCGTGCAGCGCTGCTCTATCTGGTACTGGCCGCTGTGTGGCTGCTGGTTACTGATCACTTATCAAGCAGATTCTTCGATGACTCCAGTGATCTGGCCCGCTGGCAACTGATCAACGGTTATCTACTGATCGCTGTCAGCGCCGGGCTGATTTTTCTCGCCAGGGCGCGTCTGTGCCGGTTTCTCGGCATCGGTGCGCGTTTGCGCGAGCGCCACGTTGACCGTGAGCGCCTGCGCCAGGCGGCCGCTGTGTTCGACTGCACTCGCGAAGGCGTATTGGTTACCGATCATCGGGGCCAGATCGTCCACGTCAATCGCGCCTTCATCGAGATCACCGGTTATCGGCGCGAGGAGGTGCTCGGCCAGCAACCCAGCCTGTTCAAGTCCGGACATCATCCGCCGGGCTTTTACCAGGCGATGTTCGCTGCCCTTGAAGCCGAAGGTGAATGGAGCGGTGAGATCTGGAACCGGCGCAAGACCGGCGAGATTTATCCACAGTGGCAGACCATCCGGGTGATTCACGATGATTTCGATCGGCTCAGCCATTACGTAGCGGTGTTTTCCGATATCAGCGCGATCAAGAATTCCGAGTCTGAGTTGAAACACCTGGCGCACCACGATCCGTTGACCGATCTGCCCAATCGTCTGTTGTTCAGCGACCGCGCCGAACAGGCGCTGGCGTCGGCGCAGACGCACAAGCGTGGCTGCGCGCTGCTGCTGCTCGATCTGGACCATTTCAAGATGATCAATGACAGTCTCGGGCATAACGTCGGCGATCGGCTGTTGAAAGCGGTGGCGGTGCGCTTGCAGGCTTTGTCGGGCCCCGGCATTACCCTGGCGCGACTGGGCGGTGATGAATTCGCCATTCTGCTGGAAAGTTGTCCACAGCCAGCGCAGGCGGCGGCACTGGCGCAACGCATTCTGGATGCGTTCAAGCAGCCGATGGTGTTCGACGGTCATCAACTGTTCATCGACGCCAGCATCGGCATCAGCCTGTTTCCCAGTGACGCATTGAGCGCCGAACAGTTATTGCGCAATGCCGACAGCGCGCTGTTCAAGGCTAAAAGCAGCGGGCGCAATGGCTACGCGTTGTATACCGAAGAGCTCACCGCGCACGCCCAGCAACGGGTCGAGATCGCTTTTGAACTGCGCCGCGCGCTGGAACAGCAGGAGCTGCGCGTCCATTACCAACCGGTCCATGACCTGCAAACCAGCCGCCTGATCGCCGTCGAGGCTCTGGTGCGCTGGCAGCATCCGCAGCGCGGTCTGGTGTCGCCGGCGGAATTCATTCCGATTGCCGAGCGCACCGGCCTGATCGCCGACATCGATGCGTGGGTGATGCAACAGGCCTGTCGGCAGATGTGCCAATGGCAGCAAAGTGGCGTGATGCTTTCATTCGTTGCGGTGAATGTCTCGTCGCGCCTGTTTGCCCGGCGGGAGCTGTACCAGCAGGTGGCGCAGGTGCTGCATGACACCGGGCTGGATCCGGCGTATCTGGAGCTGGAAGTCACCGAAAGTGCGGTGATGGACGATCCGGAAGTGGCGCTCGAGCAGATGCATCGCTTGCGCGAGCTGGGTGTGCGCCTGGCCATTGATGATTTCGGCACCGGTTATTCTTCGCTGCTGCGACTCAAGCGCCTGCCAGTGCAGAAACTCAAGATCGATCAGGGCTTTGTTGCCGGATTGCCTTGGGACGAAGATGACGCGGCAATTGTCCGGGTGATCATCGCACTGGCGCGGAGCATGGGCATGCAGGTGCACGCCGAGGGGATCGAACAGGTCGAGCAGGCGGCGTTTTTGCTTGAGCAAGCGTGTGATCTGGGGCAGGGCTACTGGTTTGGCCGGCCAGTTCCTGCGCAGGATATCGATTGGGCGAGAGCACCTGTGATTGGGTAAAAAATCAAAAGATCGCAGCCTTCGGCAGCTCCTGCACCGATCCATGCAGGCGCTGCCGAAGGCTGCGATTTTTTGATTGGCCAACGCGCAAACCCTTGTTGCACCACATAGTGAATTTCCAGTTATATAAACATTCTTAAATAGTATTTTTAAGAATATCTGTGCCTCTCTTATATTGCTCCCACGCCGAACGCAGTGTCGCCCACTGCCAGGCAAATCCCCTTCAAAGGAGCAGCACCATGAGCGCATCCCTTCGCAGCGTTGACGGTCAGGACGAAAGCACCATCTTGCGTGAAATCCAGAGCGCTCTGCGCGATCTGCGGTTCGGCGCGGTGGAGATCACTGTGCACAACGCGCAAGTCGTACAGATCGAACGCAAAGAGAAATTCCGTTTGCAGCAACCCGGTAAACAACCGGGCTGAGCTGAAGATCAAAAGATCGCAGCCTTCGGCAGCTCCTACAGGGGGGCTTTGCGTAGGAGCTGCCGAAGGCTGCGATCTTTTAACCGCGGGCAAGCCGATTTTCGCAATACATAAAAAAAGCCACCACCAAGAATTCCAGGAGCTTTCACCATGTCGTCGATTCGCCGTTACGCTTTGGCCGCGCTGGCCAGTGCCGTGTTTGCCGGTTCCGCGGTTGCCAAGGATTATGAGCTGCTCAACGTGTCCTATGACCCGACGCGCGAGCTGTATCAGGAATACAACGCCGAATTCATCAAGTTCTGGCAGCAGGATCATGCCGGCGACACGGTGAAAATCCAGCAATCCCATGGCGGTTCGGGCAAGCAGGGCCGTGCGGTGATCGATGGTCTGCGCGCTGATGTGGTGACTCTGGCACTGGCCGGGGACATCGACGAAATCGCCAAACTCGGCAAGACCCTGCCGGCCGACTGGCAGAAACGTCTGCCGGAAGCGAGCACCCCGTACACCTCAACCATCGTGTTCCTGGTGCGCAAGGGCAACCCGAAAGGCATCAAGGACTGGAGCGATCTGGTCAAGAACGACGTCTCGGTGATTACGCCGAATCCGAAAACCTCGGGTGGTGCACGCTGGAACTTCCTCGCAGCCTGGGCTTACGGTCTGAAAGCCAGCGGCGGCAGTGAAGAAAAAGCCAAGGAATACGTGCAAACCCTGTTCAAGCACGTGCCAGTGCTGGACACCGGTGCACGCGGTTCGACCATCACGTTCGTCAACAACGGTCAGGGCGACGTGCTGCTGGCCTGGGAAAACGAGGCATTTCTGGCGCTGAAAGAAGACGGCGGCGCGGACAAGTTCGATATCGTCGTACCTTCACTGTCGATCCTCGCCGAACCGCCAGTGGCGGTGGTCGACAAGAATGCCGAGAAGAAGGGCAACGCGCAGATCGCCGAAGCCTATCTCAAGCACCTGTACAGCCCGGCCGGGCAGGAAATCGCTGCGAAAAACTTCTATCGTCCACGTGACAAGGACGTAGCGGCCAAGTACGCCCAGCAGTTCCCGAAACTGGAACTGGTGACCATCGACAAGGACTTCGGCGGCTGGAAAACCGCACAACCGAAGTTTTTCAACGACGGTGGCGTGTTCGACCAGATCTATCAGGCGCAGTAATCTGACTTCAGCCACAACATTGAGCCTGAAGCCAGGCGCGGAAAATGTGGGAGCGAGCCTGCTCGCGAAAGCGCAGTGTCAGACGACGTAAAGTTGCCTGATACTCCCTCTTCGCGAGCAAGCTCGCTCCCACATTGGTGCGTTCAGCGGAATGCTTTTTAACCAGGGACTTTTATGTCGCGTCGTATCTCCCCCGTCATACCCGGCTTCGGGCTGACGCTGGGTTACACCTTGGTGTACCTCAGCCTGATTGTGCTTATCCCGCTGGCGGCGATGTTTGTCCACGCCGCCCAGCTGACCTGGGATCAGTTCTGGACGATCATTTCCGCACCGCGGGTGCTGGCGGCGTTGAAGCTGAGCTTCGGTACCGCGCTGTGTGCGGCGATCATCAACGGCATCATCGGCACGTTGCTGGCCTGGGTGCTGGTGCGCTACACCTTCCCCGGACGCAAGGTCATCGACGCGATGATCGATCTGCCGTTCGCCCTGCCGACCGCCGTGGCCGGTATCGCCCTGACGGCGCTGTATACCCCGACCGGTCTGGTCGGGCAGTTCGCCGCCGACCTCGGTTTCAAGATCGCCTACACCCCGCTGGGCATCACCCTTGCACTGACCTTCGTGACCCTGCCGTTTGTGGTGCGCACGGTGCAGCCGGTGCTGGCCGATATTCCCCGTGAAGTCGAAGAAGCGGCGGCCTGCCTTGGTGCCAAGCCGTTGCAAGTGTTTCGTCATATTCTGCTGCCGGCGCTGTTGCCTGCCTGGCTGACCGGTTTCGCCCTGGCCTTTGCACGCGGTGTCGGCGAGTACGGGTCGGTGATTTTCATTGCCGGCAACATGCCAATGAAAACCGAGATCCTGCCGCTGTTGATCATGGTCAAACTCGACCAGTACGATTACACCGGCGCCACCTCCATCGGCGTGCTGATGCTGGTGGTTTCCTTCGTCCTGTTGCTGCTGATCAACTTGCTGCAGCGGCGCATCGAAACCCCATAAGGAGGCGCGAACATGTCCCAATCGTCTATTGCGGCCGCGTCCTCGGCCAACGCGGCGCGCCGTGGCAGCGCCACTTCCCGGCGTATCCTGATCGGCCTCGGCTGGCTGATTTTTGCGCTGTTTCTACTGCTGCCGCTGTTCATCGTCGTATCGCAAGGTTTGAAGAATGGCCTCGGCGCGTTTTTCACTGCGATCTTTGAACCCGATGCATTGTCGGCGC
The DNA here is from genome assembly GCF_035554175.1 of Pseudomonas sp. Lineage (GTDB taxonomy): Bacteria > Pseudomonadota > Gammaproteobacteria > Pseudomonadales > Pseudomonadaceae > Aquipseudomonas. The sequence goes on from NZ_DATMIV010000022.1 coordinate 46,671, forward strand.
TGAAGCTCACGGTGATCGCCGTGCTGATCTCGGTGCCACTGAACCTGGTGTTCGGCGTCAGCGCCGCGTGGTGCGTGAGCAAATACTCGTTCCGTGGCAAGAGCATGCTGGTCACCCTGATCGACCTGCCATTCTCGGTGTCGCCGGTGATCGCCGGTCTGGTCTACGTGCTGATGTTCGGCGCCCAGGGCCTGTTCGGGCCGTGGTTGCAGGATCACGACATCCAGATCGTCTTCGCCCTGCCGGGCATCGTCCTGGCGACGATTTTCGTCACCGTGCCGTTCGTGGCCCGCGAGCTGATCCCGTTGATGCAGGAACAAGGCACCCAGGAAGAGGAGGCCGCGCGGCTGCTCGGCGCCAATGGCTGGCAGATGTTCTGGCACGTCACCGTGCCCAACATCAAATGGGGCCTGATCTATGGCGTGGTGCTGTGTACCGCGCGGGCCATGGGTGAGTTCGGTGCGGTGTCGGTGGTTTCCGGGCACATTCGCGGGGTGACCAACACCTTGCCGCTGCACGTCGAGATCCTCTACAACGAATACAACCACGTGGCCGCGTTCGCCGTGGCGAGCCTGTTGCTGATCCTGGCGCTCTTCATCCTGCTGCTCAAGCAGTGGAGCGAAAACCGTATCAACCGCCTGCGCGCCAGCGCCGCGGAGGAATAATTCATGTCGATCGAAGTGCGTAACGTCAGCAAGAATTTCAACGCGTTCAAGGCGCTGGACAATATCAGCCTGGACATCCACAGCGGCGAGCTGGTCGCATTGCTCGGTCCATCGGGCTGCGGCAAGACCACCTTGCTGCGCATTATTGCCGGACTGGAAACTCCGGATCAGGGCAACATCGTCTTCCACGGCGAGGACGTTTCCGGCCACGACGTGCGTGATCGCAACGTCGGCTTCGTGTTCCAGCACTACGCGCTGTTCCGCCATATGACGGTGTTCGACAACGTCGCGTTCGGCCTGCGCATGAAACCGAAAAACCAGCGCCCGAGTGAAAGCCAGATCGCCACCAAGGTTCACGAATTGCTGAACATGGTGCAGCTGGACTGGTTGTCGGATCGCTACCCGGAGCAGTTGTCCGGCGGTCAGCGTCAGCGCATCGCCTTGGCCCGCGCCTTGGCGGTGGAGCCGAAAGTGCTGCTGCTCGACGAGCCGTTCGGCGCCCTCGACGCCAAGGTGCGCAAGGAGCTGCGCCGCTGGCTGGCGCGGCTGCACGAAGATATCAACCTGACCTCGGTATTCGTCACCCACGATCAGGAAGAGGCGATGGAAGTCGCCGACCGCATCGTGGTGATGAACAAGGGTGTGATCGAGCAGATCGGCTCACCGGGCGACGTATACGAAAACCCGGCCAGCGATTTCGTTTATCACTTCCTTGGCGACTCGAATCGCTTGCTGCTGAGCGACGACAACCACGTACTGTTCCGCCCGCACGAAGTGTCGTTGTCCAGGCATGAGCTGGAGGATCACCATGCCGCTGAAGTGCGCGATATCCGCCCATTGGGCGCGACGACGCGGGTGACCCTGAAAGTAGAGGGGCAGACGGATCTGATCGAGGCCGAAGTGGTGAAAGATCACGACAGCCTGATCGGCCTGGCCAAGGGTGAAACCCTGTTCTTCAAACCGAAGATCTGGCAGAAAGTCGCCAGCCTCTAAAAGCAAAAGATCGCAGCCTTCGGCAGCTCCTACAGGGGAACGCATTCCAACTGTAGGAGCTGCCGTAGGCTGCGATCTTTCAAGCGGCCTAAGCCGCCGCTTTCCGATTCGGATTGACTCGCACCACCCCTGCCCGCGCTTCAATCTGCGCTTTCAACTCCTGGCGCATCCCCAGCAGAAACGCCAGCTCAGCCACAACAAATAACGGCCCGACGATCAGCCCGCTGATGTCATCGACGAACGCCGGTTTGCGCCCTTCATAGTGATGCCCGACAAACTGGATCACCCAGCCGATTACAAACATCGCCAGCCCACTGCTCAGCCAGACCAGGGTGCTCTGCTGCGCCAGTGCATGTCCGGTCCAGACCGACAGGCCCATCAGCACTGTCATCAACACGCCGAGCTTCAACTCCAGACGCAGGTAAAACCACGCCGAGGCCAGCGCGACGACAACGGCGGGAGATAGCCACAACCCGCCCAGCGACCATTCCGGCCGCGACAACAACACGGCCACGGCCACCACAATCAGCGGAATGCCGATAAAGTGGCTGGCGATGTTGCGTGGGTCGCGGTGGTAGGCGGCGTATTGACTGAGGTGGTCGACGAGGCTTTTCATTGTTGTTCCTCCAGTGGGGTTGATTGCATCATCCCTCGGGATCCGCGTTCGCTCTGTCGGGCAGGCGACACTCCAGGAGTGGTTATGCAAATTCGTGCACGGTTGCTCAGCGGCCAGTGGTTCAGTCATCTGCCGCTGTCCTTTCAGGATAGTCTGCTGGCGTTGGCCCGGGAGCGGCGGTTGACGGCGGGGCAGCGGTTGTTCCAGCGCGGCGATGCGCCGTGCGGTCTGTATGCAGTGCTCGGTGGCGCCGTGCGCATTGGCGCGGTGAGTGAGCAGGGCAAGGAAGCGCTGTTGAGCCTGGTGGAGGCACCGCACTCGAGATCTGTCTGTTCGATGGTCAGCCGCGCACCCATGATGCCTATGCGGTCGGGCCGTGTACCTTGCTGAATATTCCGCAATCGGCGTTGCTTGAATTGCTCGACGAACAGCCGCGGTACTGGCGGCATCTGGCACTGCTGATGAGCCACAAATTGCGCCTGGCCTTCATCAATCTCGAACAGTTGAGCCTGCTGCCGGCCCCGGCACGCTTGGCTCATCGCTTGTTGATGATCGCCGAAGGCTACGGCGAACTCGATGCGCCCCGCCGGGTGCTGCAACTGCCGCAGGAGCAATTGGCGGCGATGCTGTCGCTGTCGCGGCAGACTACCAATCAGATTCTCAAGGATTTGCAGGGGCAGGGGATTATTGGTCTGGCTTACGGCGAGATCGAAATCCTCGATAGCGCAAGATTGCGTGCCTTGGCCACGATCTGAAACGCGACTGCCATCCCTGTGGGAGCGAGCTTGCTCGCGAATGCGGTGAGTCATTCAACAGAAATGCCGGCTGACCTGACGCCTTCGCGAGCAAGCTCGCTCCCACAAGGATTATGGGCGTGGCTCAGGAACCACGATACGTCGAGAAACCGTACGGGCTGAGCAGCAGCGGGATGTGGTAGTGCTGGTCGGTCTGCTTGACCTCAAAGATCACCGGAATTTCCGGGAAGAACGTTTCGTGTTTGATCTTCTGGTAGTACTCGCCGGTCTTGAACACCACGCGGTATTCACCGGCTTCAAAAGGCTGTCTGGCCGGGAACAGTTCGGCGATCCGCCCTTGTTCGTTGGTGGTGCCTTGCGCCAGCGGTTGCCAGTGGTCGCCGATGTGTTTTTCCAGGGTGACGTTGACGCCCGGCGACGGCAGGCCGTTTTCCAGATTGAGCACGTGCACGCTCAGCGGATTGCCAGCGGCCAGCGTCAGGCCCGAAACGGCGCTCAGGCCAAGGGCGGCGAGGGTCATGCGCAGGGTGGTCATGGTGGATCTCCTTAGTGGGAACGGGTGATGGTCAGGCCGGCTTTGTCGGCGGCGGCGAGGGCGCAGTTTTCGTCTTGCTCACCGCCGCCGGAACCGGCCACGCCCATGGCGCCGACCAGTTCGCTGCCGGCGAACAGCGGAATGCCGCCGCCGAGCAACAGCAATTCGTCGAGAGTGTTGAGGTTGGCGGTTTCCGGGTTGTTGCGGGCGCGCTCGGCGAACAGCCGCGTCGGTGTCTTGGTCGACAGCGCGGTGTAGGCCTTGCGCTGGCTGGCGGCGGTGTTGTGCGGGCCGACACCGTCACCCCGCAGGGTCACCAGCAGATTGCCGCCACGGTCGAGCACCGACACCGTGCCGGTGCAAGAGCTCATCGCCTTGTCGGCCAGCCAGCGTGCGGTTTTCAGATCGAGATCGGCGTGACGCGGCAGTTCAGGCGTGGCGATGGCGGCGCCGCTGAGGCCGAGCATCAGGCTGGCGACAAGGTATTTGACGGTCATGTGCAGGCTCCAATGGGAAGACCTGAACCTTAACCGGCGTACTTCGTCAGAACCCCGTCAGGCAGATTACAAGTTTGTAATGGGCAACGGCGCCGAACACGCCTAGCCTGTGTGCCTGATCAATCGAGGTGTGCCATGCGTTTGCTGGTCGTAGAAGATGAAGCCAAAACCGCCAATTTCATTGCCAAGGGCCTGGGCGAGTCGGGATTCGCCGTGGACGTGGCGCTCAATGGTCTCGATGGCCGCTATTTTATCGAGCAGCAGGAATACGACCTGATCATCCTCGACGTCATGCTGCCCGGCCTCAATGGTTGGCAATTGCTGCAACTGATCCGCCAGCACGGCGCCACACCAGTGCTGTTTCTCACCGCCAAGGACGCCATTGAAGACCGCGTCCGTGGGCTGGAACTGGGCGCCGACGATTACCTGCTCAAACCCTTCGCCTTCGCCGAACTGCTCGCGCGGGTGCGCACGCTGCTGCGACGCGGGCCGCTGCGCGAAGCCGAGTCCTACAGCATCGCCGATCTGGAAATCGATGTGCTGCGTCGCCGCGTCAGTCGGGGCGGGCAGCGCATCGCGCTGACCAACAAGGAATTCGCCTTGCTGCAATTGCTCGCCAGTCGCCAGGGCGAAGTGCTGTCGCGCACGCTGATCGCTTCGCAGGTGTGGAACCTGAATTTCGACAGCGACACCAACATGGTCGAAGTCGCGGTTCGTCGCCTGCGCGCCAAGGTTGACGACCCGTACATGCCCAAACTTATCCACACCGTGCGTGGCGTCGGTTATCAACTGGAAGCGCCAGACAATGTGGAGTAGATCGATCGCCTGGCGTCTGGCATTGGCGTTCGCCACGGTCTGCGCCTTGGTGCTGAGTGCCATCGGCGTGTTCCTCTATCGCTCGCTGGCCTCAGAATTGGCCTTTCGTGACGACATGGCCCTGCTCGGTCGCCTCGAGCAAGTGCGTGCCTTGCTTGCCGACAGCGACAGCCTCGACGCGCTGCAGGCGCGGCCACGTCTGTATCAGAACATGCTTGGCAATCTCGACAGCCTGCTGCTGGTACGTCGGGCTGGCGGCTCCAGCGTGATCGCGATCAACCCGCGCCAGCGCGAGTTGCCGGTACTCACTGCGTTGCCGCGAGAACAACTGCCGCAGCGCCGCGACGTGCTCACCTGGCGGGCCCGCGACGGTGCCGAACTGGCGCTGCTGTCCGGACAGGCCCAAGGCCCCAACGGGGAAGTGCTGACGGTGATCGCCGGCAAAGTGCTGAGCGAGCGCGAGCAGATGCTCGGCAGTTATCGCCTGCGTTTGTACCTGTCTGTCGGCCTCGGCGCGTTGCTCGCTTTTGCCTTGGGATTGCTGTTGCTGCGCCGGGGACTGCAGCCGTTGCGCCAGTTGAGCGAAGCGGTGCGCAGCATCGATCTGCGCAGTCTCGATCGACGCCTGCCCGCCGAGGGCACGCCGGCCGAACTGCGCGAGCCGGTGCTTGCGCTCAACGGCATGCTGGCGCGGCTGGACGACAGCGTGCAGCGCCTGTCGCAATTCTCCGCCGACCTCGCCCACGAAATACGCACGCCGCTGCACACCTTGCTCGCCAGCAACGGCCAGGCCCTGAATCACCCGCGCAGCGCTGCGGAATATCAGGAAGTGCTGGCCTCGAACATGGAAGAATTCGAACGGCTCAAGCGCATGGCCGAGAACCTGATGTTCCTTGCCCGCGCCGAACAGGCCGAACGTGCTCTCAATCTGCAAGCACTGGACTTGTACAACGTCGGCGACGAGCTCTGCGATTACTTCGAAGCCCTCGCCGATGATCGCGATCTTCAACTGCAAAACCGCATGCACGGTGAATTGCCCGCCGACCAGCAACTGCTGCAACGCGCCCTCGGCAACCTTTTAGCCAACGCCGTACGCCACGCCGACCCCGGCAGCCTGATCAGCCTGCGCCGCCGCGATGAACCGGGTATGTGTTGGCTGCAAGTGCACAACCAAGGCCCGGTCATCCCGCCTGAGCATCTGGGCAAACTGTTCGACCGCTTTTATCGCGTCGATCCATCGCGAGCCGAACCAGGGGATTCGGGCGGGTTGGGGCTGGCGATAGTGCAGTCGATCATGCAGTTGCATGGCGGGCGGGTGCGGGTGAGTAGTGATGCTGACGGCACCGTGTTCGAGCTGGGCTTTGTAGTGAATTGAAGGGCGCAATCGCGAGCAGGCTCACTCCTGCAATTGGAATGCGTTTCTCCTGTAGGAGTGAGCCTGCTCGCGATGGCGCCGGATCAAACAAAGGTAATTTCAGCTCAACGCAACCCATCGCGAAACTGCCCCGGCGTCATCCCCGTCCAGCGCTTGAACGCGCGGCTGAAGCTGCTGGTATCGGCAAACCCCAATAGATAACTCACCTCACTCAAGGAACACTGCGGATCGCGCAGGTGCAGCAGCGCCAGATTCTCCCGGCTTTCGTTGAGCAGGGTGTCGAAGCGACAGCCTTCGTCCGCCAGATGCCGTTGCAGGCTGCGCAGGCTCAGGTGCAAGGCCTGGGCGATGCGTTCGGCGCTCGGTTCGCCTTCGGGCAATTGTTCTTCAATGGCATCGCGCACCTTGCGCTCCCAGGTCAGCGGTTTGAGCTGGGCGAGGGTGCGCTTGAGTACGGCCTCGTTATGCTCGGCGAGTTCCGGGTTGGCGTCATCGAGGTGGCTGTCGAAGTCGGTGAGGGCAAACTCCAGGCGGTCTTCGGCGGCGGAAAAATACACTGGCGCGCGGAAGACTTTGTGCCATTGCTGGGCGTCGCTCGGCTCCGGGCGACGCAAGTACACCGCCAGCGGTGCGTAGTCGCGGCCGAGGCGATTGCGGCAGGTGCGCACGTAGATTGCGGTGAACGCATCGATGGCTTCGAATGCCGGCGCGGGGTGGCCTGGCGGGATTTTCAGGCGGAACTGATAGCGGTCTGCGCGGCGGCTCAGTTCCAGCTCCAGGGCATCGCTGACCACCGGGTGATAGCGCACGATGCGCTCGAACACCTCGCGCAAGCTGCCGCTGGCCACCAGCGCATAACCCAGCGCGTGGAAGGTGGTCGGGCTGACGAAACGCGACACGCGCAAGCCCAGCGCCGGATCGCCGCTGGCCTCAACGGCGAGCCCCCACAGGCGTGTGGTGCCTGACAGCGGATAACGCGCGTTGGGATCGTCCATCAGTGTCGGGTCGAGCCCGGCTTGCTGGCACAGGACAAGGCTGTCCAGTCCCAGCGCGTCGAGTTGCTTGCGCAGGGCACGGGTCCAGCTGGCGAGGGAGGTCGGTTCCTTCATGCAGATTGGCGCGTCCGGTCAACAGGTTGGCGTTCCTGGCTAGCGCGGTTAAAGCGCCGGCGAGGCACGATGCACACATCTTAGACCCGAGGATGGAAGCATGGACGGTACTTCTGCAAGCCCCCAACGTCTCAATGCCGCGCAACGCTCGGCGTATATTCGTGAAGTAGTGCTGGCCAAAGGTGTGCAATTGCGCGAGCGCTACCCGATTCTCCAGCACCAGGATGCCCTTGGCGCGGGGATTCTGGTGTTTGCCCTGGCCGGGATGATCGGTTCGGCGGCGCTGTACATCACTGGTCATATGGCATGGTGGGTGTGCCTGTTGCTCAATGGGTTTTTCGCCTCGCTGACCCATGAGCTTGAGCACGACCTGATCCACAGCATGTATTTCCGCAAACAGCGCGTGCCGCACAACCTGATGATGGGCCTGGTCTGGCTGGCGCGGCCGAGCACGATCAACCCGTGGATTCGTCGCCATTTGCATCTCAATCATCACAAGGTCTCCGGCACCGAAGCTGACATGGAGGAACGTGCGATCACCAACGGCGAGCCATGGGGTTTTGCGCGGCTGTTGATGGTGGGTGACAACGTCATGTCGGCGTTCATCCGCATGCTCAGGGCCAAGACCTGGGCGCACAGGCTGAGCATCGGCAAACGCGTGCTCAAGGTCTACGCACCGCTGGCGCTGCTGCACTGGGGCGCGTGGTATGTGTTTCTCGGCTTTCACGCGGCCAACGGTATTGCCTGGCTGCTGGGCTCGCCAATCGAGTGGTCGGCCACCACGCTGTCGGTGATGCAGGTGATCGACATCGCCGCCGTGGTGATCATCGGCCCGAACGTGCTGCGCACTTTTTGCCTGCATTTCATCAGCTCGAACATGCATTACTACGGCGACATCGAACCGGGCAATGTGCTGCAGCAGTGTCAGGTGCTCAATCCATGGTGGCTGTGGCCGCTGCAGGCGTTCTGCTTCAACTTCGGCAGCAGTCACGGGATTCATCATTTTGTCGTGAAGGAGCCGTTTTACATTCGTCAGATGACCGTGCCGGTGGCGCACAAGGTGATGCGCGAGATGGGCGTGCGGTTCAACGATTTCGGCACGTTTGGCCGGGCCAACCGGTTTGTTCGTCAGGTCGCAATGGTGAATGAAGAAGTGCGTACCGCTCGGGTTTGATGGGTTGTCATCAAGGGCCCCTTCGCGAGCAGGCTCGCTCCCACAGTTGTAATGCGATCCACTGTGGGAGCGAGCCTGCTCGCGAATACGATCTGTCACGATATCAATCCGGCTGAAACGGCGAAGCACTCAGGATCACCCCGGTCTCCTCGACATACCGCTGCCAATGCCCGATCAATGCACTGAGTTTCTGCGGCTGACTCAACGCCAGATCATGAATCTCCCCCGGATCGCTCGCCAAGTCATACAGCTGCCAGGTTGCCGGCCCGACCGGCCCGGGAATGAACACCGCTTTCCACGAGCCCTGGCGAATCGCCCGGCGCCCGAACAATTCCCAACCGGTCACGGTGTGCTCGTCATGCACCTGCGCGGTCTCGCCGGACAAAAAGCCCAGCCACGACTTGCCGCGCAGTGGCGCCACCGCTTTGCCTTTCCACTGTTTGCCCGGGTGCCGCACGCCAGCCAGATCAAGGATGGTCGGAGTGATGTCCATCACAGTGCCGAAGCCATGGCTGATCTGCCCTTTGAGCGGCAGTTGCGGATAGTGCAGCAGCGCCGGCACGCGAATTCCACCCTCGGTGGTGAAGGCCTTGAACAATCGTGATGGCGCGGTCGCCACCTGCGCCCAGTTCGGACCGTACCAGACATAGGAGTTGGCTCGGCCAATGTTGTCGAGGCTGTTGTCGTAGTGCTGGTTCAGGTAGGTCATCAGCTCCGGGCCGAACTTGGGGAACGCTTCCAGCAGCGCGCCTTCGGCACCGTTGTCGGACATGAACAGGATGAACGTGTTATCGAGCTGACCTTGCTGGCGCAGGTAATCGACGACCCGGCCGATGTTCCAGTCCATGCGCTCGACCATCGCCGCGTAGACCTCCATCGCTCGTGCGGAAATCTGCTTTTGCTCGTCGCTCAAGGCGTCCCACTGTGCGCTGAGCTGAATCAGCGGATGCGGTTCGACATCTGCCTCGATAAGGCCCAGCGCCTTGAGTTTTTCCAGACGTTCAAGGCGCAACACTTCGGGGCCCGCGTCGTAGCGGCCACGGTATTTTCCGACGATGTCTGCGGGCGCCTGTAGCGGCCAGTGCGGTGCGGAGAAGGGCAGATAGGCGAAGAACGGCCGGCTCTGATCGCGTTCCTTGAGGTATTGCAGCAGCTTGTCGCCGAAGGCATCTGACGAATAGAAATCCTTGGGCAACTCGTCGAGAAACCGATCATCCTCGATGTACAGCGCCGGAGTGGATTTCAGCAAGCCCGGCGTCTGCTCATCGTAGGTCGGCTCGAAACCATAGTGGTTGGCGGCGCCCGGCAACAGCGAAAACGAGCGCTCGAAACCCCGCGCATGCGGCGCCAGTTCGGCCTTCAGACCGAGGTGCCATTTGCCGCTCATCAAGGTCTGATAACCGGCCTCGCGCAGCAGCTCGGGCAGGGCGACAACGCGGTCGTTGAGGTAGCCCTCGTAGCCGGGTTTGCCGATCAGTTCCGGGGTCAACGCTTCGGCCATGGTGCCGATGCCGGCGATGTGGTGATCGGTGCCGGTGAGCAGCATCGAGCGCGTCGGCGAGCAGGTCGGTGCGGTGTGAAAGTCGGTCAGACGCAGGCCATTGTGGGCCAGCGCATCGAGGTTCGGCGTGGCGATTTCGCCGCCGAACGCGCCGATGTCGGAAAAGCCTAGATCGTCGGCCAGAATCACCAGGAAATTGGGACGTTGCGGCATCGCGAAACTCCTGTTCAGCAGGCAATGAACGTCAGCGGCAGATCGCGGATCTGCACCGGTGCGCTCGGTTGGTAATGGTCATCACTGGTCAGTTCGTGCAGCAGTTCTTCGCGCAACTGATGGAAGTCGAAACTGCTGCGCTGGCGCGGGTGCGGCAGGCCGATATCGACCACTTGCTTGATCCGCCCGGGCCGCGGCTCCATCACCACCACGCGATCGGCGAGAAAAATCGCTTCCTCGACATCGTGGGTCACCAGAATCGTGGTGATCTTCGCCCGGTCGCGGATCGCCAACAGCTCGTCCTGCATTTGCTGACGGGTCAGTGCATCGAGAGCACCGAAGGGTTCGTCCAGCAGCAGGATTCGCGGGCTGGCAACCAGGCCACGGGCGATCGCCACGCGCTGGGCCATGCCGCCGGAGAGTTGATGCGGATAAGCCTCCGTGAAATCGCTGAGGCCGACCAGCGCGATAAAGTCTTTGATGCGTTGTTGTTTCTGCGCCCCGCTCAGCGGTTCGTTGACCAGCCCGAGACCGATGTTGTCGGCGACGCTCAGCCACGGAAACAACCGGTGCTCCTGGAAAACGATGCCGCGCTCGCCGCCGATACCGCTGACGGCTTTGCCATCGACGCTGATCTGCCCGCGAAACTCGGTGTCGAGACCGACCAGCAGACGCAGCAGGGTGGATTTGCCGCAGCCGCTGGAGCCGACAATGGCGACGAACTCGCCTTCGCTGATGTCCAGGTTGAATTCGCGAATCGCTTCCAGTTCGAAACCGTTGACGTCGAAGGATTTGCCTACGTGGTTGAAGCTGACAATCGGTGCGTTCATGCGTGTCTCCAGCGGGTCGCGCGAATTTCCAGGCGTTGGCCGATCAGGTTGAGCAGGGCGCCGGTGAGGCCGACCAGCAGCATGCCGGCCATGATCAGATCCATGCGCAGCAACTGTTGTGCGCCGATCATCTGGCTGCCGATGCCGCCATTGGACGGCATGAAGTATTCGGCACCGATGGTGCCCAGCCAGGCGTAAATCAGGCTCAGTCTGAGCCCGGCGAAAATCCCCGGCGCAGCGCCGGGCAGCACCAGTCGGCGCAGTCGTTGGCCGAGGCTCAGGCGTAGCACTTGCGCCGCTTCGCTCAGTTGCGGCGACAGGTTGGCAACGCTGCGCTGGGTGGCGATGAACAGCGGAAAGAAAGCGGCGAGGGCGACGAACACCCACTTGGCCAGTTCGCCGAGGCCAAACCACGCGGTGAGCAGCGGCACCCAGGCGAAAATCGCAATCTGGCGCAGTGCGGACAGTGTCGGGCCGAGCAAGCGTTCGCTGAAGCGCGAAAGTCCGAGCAGCAAGCCCAATGCGAAACCTGATCCGCCGCCGAGCATCAAACCGCCGAGGGTGCGGCTCAGGCTCAGCGCCATGCCGTTAACCAGCGTGCCGTCCAGCATTCCATCCGCTGCCGTGGTCAGCACGGTAACCGGGCTGACCAGGATATTGGCGTCGACCCACTGTTGATCAGTGGCCAGTTGCCAAAGCGCCAACAATCCCAACGGCAGCAGCCATGGCTGCAACCGTTGCCAGCCTTGATAGCGCGGGCCGCGAGTGATTTGCGCGGTGGCCGGGTGCGGCCAGTGCACCAGTTTGCGATCGAGCAGACCGATGCCACGATCCATCGCAACGCCGATCAAACCGATGACCACGATGCACACGAAGACGATATCGAGCATGAACAACTGACGCGCCCAGACCATCAGGTAACCGATGCCTTCGCTGGAGGCGAGCAGCTCGACCGCCAGCAGCGATGTCCAGCCGGCAGCCAATGCCAGACGTACACCGGCCATGAACGCCGGCAGCGCCGCTGGCAGCACCAGGCGCCGAATCAACAGGCGCGGCGGCAGGCGCAACACGGCGGCAGCTTCGCGCAGTTTCGGTTGCGCATCACGCACGCCAACCAGTGTGTGCAGGGTCACCGGCACCACGATGGCTTTGATCAGCACCACCAGTTTCAGCACTTCGCCGATGCCGAAAAACACCATGAACAATGGAATCCACGCCAGCGTCGGCACCTGCGCCAGGGCGGCGAAGGTGGGGAAAATCAAACGCTCCAGACGTCGACTGAAACCCAGCGTCGCCCCAACAATCGCACCCGCCGAAATCCCCGCGAGCAAGCCCCAGAACAGCCGTTGCAGGCTGATCCACAGATGGCTCCATAACTCACCTTGCGCCAGTTCCACCGCGCTGTTCCATACCAGCGCGGGCGTCGGCAGGATCTGCTCGCTCATCCACTGATTGCGCGCGGCCAGCCACCAAAGGGCGAACAGGCTCACAGGCAGCAGCCAAGGCAACAGACGTTGATTCGGGCCGGTCCAGGCGCGGCGGCTATGCAGCGGCGGCGCGGCCAGCGGCAGGCTGAGCAGGGATTGTCGGGCCATGGGTGACCTCCGTTGTCGGGTTGGATCGAGATCGAGTCAAGACCAAAAGATCGCAGCCTTCGGCAGCTCTTACATGGATCGCAATCCCCCTGTAGGAGCTGCTGAAGGCTGCGATTCTTAGCGGTATCAGTGACAAGAAAACAGTTATAAGCGGGAAGTAGAAGTATCAATTTGGAGATAAGAGAGGCCATTTAAGGCCGATGGCCCACACGCATCCAATGCATTCGAAGAATATTTTCGATGCTTCCCGTGCATACACCGCTACAAACCCCGTGTTTTGCCGCTTAGTTCTCAAAGCTATAAAAATGTGCATTTATAGTATTTAAGTGCAGGTTGGCATTCGGCCTACTTTCACCTCCTCAGTGATCAAGGAGCCGCACCCATGAACCTTCCTTTCAAACGTCTCATCAGTCTGTTGGCCGCGCCGGCGCTTGCGGGCTTTCTTGCGCTCAGTGCTCAAGCCGATGAGCTGAAGGAAATCCGCATCGCCGTGCCCGATCTCAGCGCCGGCACGCAGCACAGTGGTGGCGGCATTGTCGACGTATTGCGCGATCAGCAGATCTTCGAAAAGGCTTTTGCCGAGCAAGGCATCAAGATCCAGTGGAGTTTCTTCAAGGGTGCCGGGCCGGTGATCAATGAGGCGTTTGCCAATGGCCAGGTGGATCTGGCCTATCTCGGTGACCTCGCCGCGATCATCGGTAAATCCAACGGGCTGGACACGCGCCTGCTCAGCGCCACCGCGCGCGGGGTCAAGCAATACCTCGGCGTGGTGCCGGGCTCGGGAATCAAGACCCTGCAGGATCTCAAGGGCAAACGCGTGGCGATCTTCCGCGGCACGGCGACGCAGCTGTCGTTCGACGCGGCGTTGGCCAGTCAGGGGCTAAGCGAGAAAGATGTGAAAGTCATCAATCTGGATTTCAACGCCGCGGTCTCGGCACTCGCGGCCAAGCAGATCGATGCGTCCTGGGGCAGCTCCGGCCTGAGTGCCTTGCAAGCCAAAGGCCTGGCGCAACTGCCGCTCAACACCAAGAACCTTGGCGGCGCCGGCAGCGTGCAGGCGGTGTTGCTGGGTAACGGCAAGTTTGTCGATGCGCATCCTGAAGTCATTGCGAAACTGCTCAAAGCGCAGCAACAGGCGGTCGAGTGGCTGACTCAGGACAGTAACAAGCAAGCCTATGTGCAGCTGGTATCAGAGCTGGCCAGTTACCCGCCAGTGATCCTCACTCAGGATCTGCAAGACCAGAATCTGAGCGAGATTTTCCCGTCGACACTCGATCCGGTGTTCCTCAGCGACCTGCAGGACAAGGTCGATCTGGCGGCGCAGCAGAAGCTGATTCGCAAGCCGTTCAAGGTGAGTGACTGGGTGGCGCCTGGGCTTTCTGCAGCCAAGCTCTGAAAGCACAAGATCGCAGCCTTCGGCAGCTCCTACAGGAGAGCGCATTCCCCTGTAGGAGCTGTCGAAGGCTGCGATCTTTCAGACGGCGACGCTGACGTCCTGCCGATCCACCGCCACCAGCGTTTCGATCATCGCCCTGGCCGCCGGTGACAAGCGAAAACCGGTGCGGCTGACGATGCCGCAACGGGCGTTCATGCTCTCGAGGTTTTGTGGCAGGTTGCGCCAGTGCAACAACACCAGCGAACCCTTGGTGACATCCTCGACAAACGCCTCTTCGGTGCCGACACCGACGGCATTGGATTGCAGCACCACTTTGATCAGCGCCGGAAAGTGTTCGGTCTCGATGGTCGGCGAGAAATCGATGCGCCCGCTCAGATTCGCCAGCAGCTTGCGAATGCCCGGCGGGATCAGGGTGGCCGCCAGCGGATAATCGAACATGTCGTTGGTCGACAGACTCTCCTTGGCTAGCAGCGGATGCCCTGGCCGGCAGAAAAATACCCCGCGCTTGGGCGTCAGCTGTTGGGTCTGGAAGTTCGGGTCGGACTCGAAATGGCGGATGTCGGCGATGAAGAATTCGATTTCTTCGCGGCTGAGTGCACGGCTGAGTTTTTCCCAGTTATCCACCTGAAAACAGGTACGCACTTTCGGGTGTGCATTGATGAACTGCGCCACCGCATCCGGCACCAGTTTTACCGCCGGTGCCGGGCCGCAACCGAAGTGCACCTCGCCGGCGTCCAGCTTGGTCATCTGCGTCACTTCAGCGCTGAGTAGCGCCGCGCCTTGCACCAGGGTCAGGGCGTGTTGCAGCACCACCTGCCCCTCGGGCGTCGGGCGCAAGTCCTTGTTGCCGCGATCCACCAGCACGCAGCCGAACTCTTGCTCCAGCCCCTGAATACTGCGGCTGAACGCCGGTTGAGTGATGCCCATGGCGTCAGCCGCACGGACAAAACTGCGGTGTTCATTGAGGGCGATGAAGTAGCGCAACTGGCGAAGATCCATATGCTTTTCCGGCATCCTAAAAATAGCTCGAAGGCATTTGCGACGAGGGTCGCTTGAGGTTTTAAATGCAAGCTCTTATTCCGTCAATGAAGCATGTGAATATCTATTAGATGTAAATGGAATATAGATAGAGCATTGTTTCGCTGCCGTGAAAACCGCAAGCCGTCGATGAGGGTCTTCCCATGAGCAATGCCGCACTTGCTGTAAAACCTGTTTCTAATGCGTTGCAGATTCACCCCGTGGCCGGGCGTATCGGTGCCGAAATCCGCGGCGTGCACCTGTCCGGTGAGCTGGACGCCGCCACCGTTGACGCGATTCAACAGGCGCTGGTCGAATACAAAGTGCTGTTCTTCCGCGAGCAGACTCAGCTCGACGATCAGCGCCAGGAAGCCTTTGCCCATCTGCTCGGCGAACCCGTGGCGCACCCGACCGTGCCATCGCGCGAAGGCACCCGTTATCTGCTCGAGCTGGATGGCGCCGAAGGGCAGCGCGCCAACTCCTGGCACACCGACGTGACCTTCGTCGATGCCTATCCGAAAGCCTCGATTCTGCGCTCGGTGGTCGCGCCGGCATTCGGCGGCGATACCCTCTGGGCCAACACCGCGACGGCCTACAGCGGCTTGCCGATCGAGCTGCGTGAACTGGCCGACAAACTCACCGCCGTGCACAGCAACGAGTACGACTATGCGGGTGCGAAACCGGACGTCTCGGCGGAGAAACTGGAGCGCTATCGCAAAGTCTTCACCTCGACCGTTTACGAAACCGAACATCCGGTGGTGCGTGTGCACCCCATCAGCGGCGAGAAGAGCCTGCTGCTGGGGCATTTCGTCAAACGCATCAAAGGTTATTCGCAGGCGGATTCGGCGCACCTGTTCGGCTTGCTGCAAAGCCATGTGATCCGTCAGGAAAACACCGTGCGCTGGCGCTGGCAGGCCGGTGATGTGGCGATCTGGGACAACCGCTCGACGCAGCACTATGCGATTGATGATTACGGCACCCAGGATCGGGTGGTGCGCAGGGTGACGCTCAAGGGCGAGGTACCGGTGGGGGTGAATGGGCAGCGCAGTCAGACCATCAAGGGTCCGGATATCGTCGGCGTCTGATCGGGGCTCATCGCGAGCAGGCTCGCTCCCACAATGGATCTGTGCCGAACACAACGGATGTGTTCGACGCCAAACCCTGTGAGAGCGTGCCTGCTCGCGAAGGGCTGTCACCACACACCGATCTGAACGACCTTCTCGATTTCAGGCTCACCATAACGAAACCGCTGCCCGCGCAAGTCGATCTCCTGATGGCTGATCGTCGTACGCCGCTTCAGTCCGCGCACCCACTCAAACAGATACCCCGCATGCTCCTCGCGCACCGCTGCGTACGCCGGATCATCACCCAGATCACGCAACTCCTGCGGGTCATTCAGCAGATCAAAAAGCTGCGGTCGAAATCCGTCGTACGCCAGGTATTTCCAGCGCTCGCTGCGCACCATGGTCATGCGGCAACGGTCAATCGGCTGGCCCAGACGCTCGCGTGCCGGCGCCTGAAAGGCGTAGTCGTATTCGCTGATCGCGTAGTGGCGCCAATCAGGATGTTCGCCGTGCAGCAGCGGGATCAAGGAGCGCCCTTCCAGCCGGTGTTCCGCGCCCGGTAACCCCAGCGCGTGGAGAAACGTCGGCAACGCATCGATAGTTTCCGCCAAGCGATCATCGACAGTGCCACGGGTGACATCCGCTAGCGGCCGAGGGTCGCGCACGATCAGCGGCACGCCCACCGCCTGCTCCAGCAAAAATTCCTTCTCGCCCAGCCAATGATCGCCGAGGAAATCGCCGTGATCGCTGGTGAAGACGATCAAGGTGTCATCCCAGCGTCCGTTGCTCTGCAGAAAATCGAACAGCCGCCCCAACTGATCATCCACTTGCTTGATCAGGCCCATGTAGGTGGGGATTACATTTGAACGTACTGAATCGCGGGAGAAGTTGAGGCTTTCCTCATGCTGGCGAAAGGCAGTGTAGACAGGGTGTTTGCTGGCTTCAGAGGGCGTCGCACGGACCGGTTGGAGAATCGATTTCGTACTGTACAAGGTGTGGTATGGAGCCGGTACGATGTAGGGCCAGTGCGGTTTGATGTACGAGAGGTGTAAACACCAGGATTTCTCGCCTTGCTCAGCGATGAACTCGATGGCGCGATTTGTAGTGTAGACAGTCTCGGAGTGTTGCTCGGGAATGCGTGCTGGCAAATTCGCATGACGCATTTTCCAGCCGCTGAGGATTTCGCCGTTTTCGCCTTCGGCGGCGTTGGCCCAGTCGTGCCAGGGATTGCGGCCGTCGAAACCGTGTTCGCGCAGATAGTGGGTGTAGGGCGCGGATTCGCGCTTGTCGTCGAATAAAGGGTCGTCGGGATAGATGCCGTCGTGGCGCAGGTAGGGTTCGAACCCCACTTCGTTGAGCAACTCGGCTTGCGCGCTTTCCGGATTGATCGCCAAGCGCTGCAGGGCATCTATGTTGGCTGTCGCATGGGTCTTGCCGACCAGTGCGGTGCGGATGCCGCGAGGGCGCAGGTAATCGCCGATGGTCAGTTCTTCCAGCGGCAACGGCACAGCGTTCCATGCCACTTGATGGCTGCTGACATAGCGCCCGGTATAGGCCGACATGCGCGACGGGCCGCAGATCGTGCCCTGGGTGTAGGCACGGCTGAAACGCACGCCTTCGGCAGCGAGTCGATCGATATTCGGCGTGTGCAGATGCGGGTGGCCGTAGCAGGACAGGTAATCGCGGCGCAGCTGGTCGCACATGATGTACAGCACATTGCGCACGGGGTTGGGCGGGGTGGGCATGGGGTTCACCGGTCAATGGGACAGGTGAGGGTTTTCGCTGTCGGTGGGGGTGTTCGGCAAGTGCATTCGGGGAATGCAAATTATGCAGGGATTGCATCAGCGCTTCGCTAGCGGGCTCGCTCCCACATCTGAAATGCATTCCCCTGTAGGAGCGAGCCTGCTCGCGAAGGGGCCAGCTCAGACAGCAAAATTCTCCAGCGAACACACCTCATCATCCACCGCATCAATCGCCTTGATCTGCTCGATCATCGCCTCGGCCAACGGTGACAATCGATACCCGGCACGGCTGACGATGCCATAGCGGGTGTACAGCTCCTCCAGATCATCGGACAGGCCTTCGATCTTCAGACACACCAGCTCGCCTTTGGCCAGACGCAGCGCGTCGGAATAGGCGCCGACAATCCCGATCGCTTCCGAGCGCAGCACCACGCTCAACAGACTCGAACTGTTTTCGCATTCCACATTCGGCGTGAAATCCGGACGGCCGCTGAGGTCGACGATGACCTTGCGCAGATTCGGCGGACGAATGCTCACCGCCAGTGGATAACTCAGCAACTGCTCGGCGCTGACTCGTTCAAATGCCGCCAGAGGATGCCCGGCGCGGCAGCAGAAATGCCATTTTCGCGCGCGCAAGCGGTGGGTCTGGTAATCCGGATCGGCCTCGAATTGGCGGGTGTCGGCCACGAAGAATTCGAACTCTTCGCTGAGCAGGCGTTTGCTCAGGCTCTGCCAGTCATCGACCTGAAACTGCACCCGTGCTTTCGGGTAGCGGCCGATGAAGGCGCCGATCGCCCGCGGGATCAATCCGGCTGCCGGCGCCGGGCCACAACCGAAGCGCAATTCCCCCGCTTCGAGTCCATTGAACTGGCTGATCTCGTTGGCCATTTGTTGCGCGCCGCTGACCAGCCGCCGCGCATGTTCGAGCAGCACCTGGCCCTGTTTGGTCGGCGGTAACTCCTTACGCCCACGGTCGACCAACTGGCAGCCGACGCTGTGTTCCAGCGCCTGAATGCTGCGGCTGAACGCTGACTGCGACAGGTTCACCGCTTGCGCGCCGGCGACGAAGCTGCGTTGTTCAGCCAGAGCAATGAAGTGACGAAGTTGGCGCAAGTCGATATGCATTTTTCACATAAAAAATATCCGGGAAATGCATTGGATATGCATTAGGTCGACTCCTTATAAAGGCAATCTCTTATGCAGTAAATATTTGTAAATCCATAAATAAATAACTTAAAAGAATATGCAGCGCTGATGATGTCTGTGTGTTTTTTGACCAGGAGCCGCGCCATGAGTCCGTTGAACCTCGCGTCACCCCCACCCCCACGACGGCTCAAGCGCCTGCCTTTGGCCCTGTTGCTGGCGGGGAGCGCCAGTTGGACTCACGGCTATGCTGCCGAAGGCGAAACTCCGACTCCGGTTCAGGCGGGCAAAGCGGTCGCCAACAGTTCGCAACTGGAAACCGTGACCGTCACCACCCGCCGCCGCGAGGAAAGCTCGCAAGACGTGCCGACGCCGATGAGCGTGGTCAGCGGGCAGAATCTGGAGACGCAACGGGTCTACCGGATTCAGGATCTGCAGCAACTGGTACCAAGCGTCAACGTCGCCTACATGCATGCGCGCCAGTCCAGCGTGTCGATCCGTGGCCTGGGTAACAACCCGGCCAGCGATGGTCTGGAAGGCAGCGTCGGGTTGTACATCGACAACGTCTATCTGGGCCGTCCGGGGATGGCGGTGTTCGATTTGATGGACATCGAACAGCTCGAAGTCCTGCGTGGGCCGCAGGGCACATTGTTCGGCAAGAACACCACCGCAGGGGTAATCAACATCAGCACCCGCGCGCCGACATTCACGCCTGAGCGCAGTATCGAAACCTCGGTCGGCGAGGACGGTTATTTCCAGACCAAGGGCACTATTTCCGGGCCGCTCAATGATCAATTGGCCGGACGCTTTTCTGCTTATCGCACGCGCAGTGATGGCGACATAAAAAACCAATACGACGGCCATGATCTCAACGGTGGCTCCCGCGAGGGCTTCCGTGCGCAGCTGTTGTTCAAGCCGAACGAAGATTTCAATCTGCGCTGGATCGGCGATTACAACGAAGAAGATTCCAGCGCCGGCACCCGCGTTTTGTACAACACCGGGCCGACCATCAACGGCGTCAATCTTTATCAATCGCGAGCCAGTGCGGCCGGGGCGACGCTGGTCAACGGCCGGCATCGCAAGGTCAATCTCGACAACGACCAGCACGTCACCGTGCATCAGGGCGGCACGTCGGTAGAAGCCAACTGGACGCTGCCCAGTGACTTCACCCTGACCTCGGTCAGCTCCTGGCGCTTCTGGAATTTCACCCCGCGCAACGACGACGGCCTCAATGTGCCGGCCAGTTACAACGCCGGCGTGTCGGTGGAAGACAAACAGTACTCACAGGAATTTCGCCTGGCCTCGCCCAAGGGCGAGTTCTTCGATTACGTGGTCGGTGCCTACTACTTCGGCTCGGATCTGGACAACAAATCCTTCGCTTATTACGGCCCGCAGGCCGACATCTGGAATGGCACGCCGGCAGGCGCGCTGGCCAATGTCACCAGCGTCGGCAACGGCCACATCAAGACCGACAGTTTCGCCCTGTTTGCCCAAGGCACCTGGCACCTGAGCGAGCGTCTGGACTTCACCGCCGGGGTGCGTGGCACCTATGAAGAGAAGAACGCCTCGGTCGGCCGCAACGCGCCGGTCGGCGGTGTCGCTGTGGCGGGCGCGGCAGCCAATGCGCGCCGGGGTCGTGCCGGCGCCTACGATTCCGGAGACTTGAATCAGTACAGTTCCAGCCCTTCGGGATTGCTCAACTTGAGCTATCGCATCACCGACGACGTGCTCGGTTACGCCACCGTGTCCCACGGCGAAAAATCCGGTGGGGTCAACCTTGCGGTCGGCTCCGCCCCCACTGCTGGGGCCGACTCGCTGCTGATCGGCACCGAACGCGCGAACAACGCGGAACTCGGTTTCAAAAGCACTCTGTGGGATCACCGCCTACAACTCAACGCCAACGTGTTCTGGACCCAGGTCAATTCTTATCAGACCAACGCCTATGACGCCGCCAATCGCGTGCAATACCTGACCAACGCCGGCTCAGTGCGCTCGCGCGGCATCGAGTTCGAAAGCACCCTGGTGCCGCTGCGCGGCCTGACCCTGAATTTCAACGGCTCGTACAACGACGTCAGCTACCTCTCCTACAAAGATGCGCCGTGCCCGCCGGAAGTCAGCCAGGCTCCGGGCGCTCCAGCCTCCTGCGACCTCAGCGGTCATCAAGTGGTCGGCGCCTCGAAGTGGATCGGCAACGCCAACGGCGAATACAAATGGAATCTGGCTAACGGCTTCGAACCCTACGTCACCGGCAGCTACGCGTTCCGCTCCAAAGCGGTGGGCACGGTGGAGGATTCCGACTACGGGCAGATCCCCAGCTACGCGGTAGTCAATTTCTCCACCGGCCTGCGCGGCGATTTCAATCAGGGCCAGTGGGACGTCTCGCTATGGCTGAAAAACGCCTTCGACAAAACCTATTACACGACCCTGTGGACGGGCGGCAACGGCGGCTATGAAGGCCTGCTCGGCACGCCGCGAACCCTCGGGGTGACTGGTCGCTATGACTTCTGATGCGACCTTCGTTGCGGTTCTGGCGAATGCCGTCAACGAATACTTTTCATGCCGTGAAGGCATGAGATTACGAGCTGATCGCCGCAGGCCTTGGGATACGTGGCTCCAGTGGAAATGATCATTTTTGATATTCCTTATGGATCTATACATAACATTAAAGATTACTTTCAGTGATAAGCATCCAAGCCCAATGATTGCTCCGTCGACTACGCCGTGGGGGATTCAAGAATGGCGGGTCGATCGCTTTGGCTTGCACAACGAAAGAGACCGCAGGGAGTTGAACAATGGGCAATGTCCAGACCGCCGCCAGCGCAGGGGAATTGCTGTGGCGGCAGACGCCGAGTGGCGAACTGGTCGATCTTGGCCGGCCGCACCGTGTGCCGTTGGCGCAGCTGCGTTTGCAGCGTGCGCCCAAGGGCATTCTGAGTCGGCGCGAAACACTACTGCTCGGCGTGCTCGCGCTGCTGGTGCATGGCGCGGTGATCTATTGGCTCAGCCAGAAACCGACGCCAGTGCTGCCGGTGGTGCCACCGGAAATTCCGCCAATGACCATCGAGTTTTCGCGTCCGGCTCCGCCAGCGCCGCCGGTTGTCGTACCGGCGCCGCCGACGCCCGTGGTCGAGCCGCCACCGCCGGTGGAGGACGAGTTGGCAGTCAAACCGCCGCCGCCCAAGCCGATTCCCAAACCCAAACCGGTGGTCAAGGCGCCGCCCAAACCGGTGCCGAAGACGGTAGAGCAACCGCCAGCACCAGCCCCGGTCGCCGCGCCAGCGCCTCCTGCGCCACCGGCACCTGCGCCCGTTACCCCGGCGTCCGCCAACGCGGCGTACCTGAAAAACCCGGCGCCGGAATACCCGTCGCTGGCTCAACGTCGCGGTTGGGAAGGCACGGTGTTGTTACGGGTGCAGGTGTTGGCCAGCGGTAAACCGGGCGAGATCCAGATCGCCAAAAGCAGTGGCCGGCAGCAGCTCGACGACGCCGCGCTGAACGCTGTGAAGCGCTGGAGTTTCGTCCCCGCCAAACAGGGTGATGTCGCCCAGGACGGCTGGGTCAGCGTGCCCATCGATTTCAAGATTCATTAAACCGCAACCAAATTCGCGCGAAATGTTTACACGAGGGAACACATCATGACGTTACTGGCATCTCCACTGGAATCCATCGAAAGCGCGGTGATCTGGCTGCTGGTGGTTTTTTCCGTCGCCACTTGGGGCCTGGCGTTGCTCAAGGCAGTGCAGTTCGGTCGTCTGAAGGCCCAGGATCGGCGCTTTCATAAACGTTTCTGGGCGGCGTCGAGTCTGGACTCCGCTGCCGAGTTGAGCGAAACCCAGCCCGGCGCGGCAGCGCGGGTGGCACAGGCCGGTTATGCGGCGATTCAGGTGGGCGAGGCGCCCCCGACGAATGATCTGAGCCAGGCGATCAACCATCAGGATCGCCTCGAGCGCGCCTTGCGCCAGCAGATCGTCCGTGAACGGCGCTCGCTGGAAACCGGTCTGGCGGTGGTCGCGAGTATCGGCAGCACCTCGCCGTTCATTGGTCTGTTCGGCACGGTGTGGGGAATCATGGAAGCGCTGAAAGGCATCAGCGCGGCGGGCTCGGCGAGCCTGGAAACGGTCGCAGGACCGATCGGTGCAGCGCTGGTTGCCACCGGTGTGGGGATCGCGGTCGCGGTGCCGGCGGTGCTGGTTTACAACTACTTTCTGCGCCGTCTGAAACTGACTGCGGCGGATCTCGACGACTTCGCCCACGACTTTTACAGCCTGGCGCAGAAGAGTGCGTTCCGCATACTGATCCACCCCACCGTGCACAAGGTGGCAACGCCGGGCAACGCGGCAAAAGTGAAGGAGGCGTCCTGAGATGGCCTTCTCCACGCAAGACACGGATGAGGTGCTCAGCGAGATCAACGTGACGCCGCTGGTGGACGTGATGCTGGTGCTGCTGGTGGTGTTCATCGTCACCGCGCCGCTGCTGACCAACGCGATACCGATCAACCTGCCGAAGACCGAAGCGGTGGCCCCGGTCGAGCAGAAAGACCCGTTGGTGGTGAGCATCGACGGTGCGGGAAAACTGTTTATCAACAAGGACGAAATCCAGCCGGATCTGCTGGAGTTCAACCTCAAATCGGCCAAGGCCAAGGACCCGGAAGTGCGCGTGCAATTGCAGGCTGACGACGGGGTGAATTACGGCGAAGTGGCGCGAGCCATGGCTTCGATCGAGAGGGCGGGGATTACCAAATTGTCGGTGATCACTGCGCGGTGACAGATTTGTGCGTTTGCGGGGCCGTCTCCTTGGCAGGGTGCGGCCCTTTTTTTATCCCACGACTTTTGTCCCGCCAAACACCGACCCTATAGGAGCTGCCGAAGGCTGCGATCTTTTGATCTTGTTTTTTAAAAACAAACCCAAAAGATCGCAGCCTTCGGCAGCTCCTACACAGACGCCTTATATTCAATTCGGGTCTTAATAAATAGCTTCTTATTCCTTAACGAATATAACTCCGCTCCCTATACTCGACCCGGAACAGACACGACGCAGGAGAGCTCCCCATGCGCAACGAATCAATCCGCTATCTGATTGTGCCGGGCTGGCAAGGATCGCCAGAAGATCATTGGCAAACCCACTGGCAGAACAGCCTGCCGAACAGCGCTCGAGTTGAACAGGCCGACTGGCTGACCCCGCGCCGTGAAGACTGGGTCGCCGCCCTGGCCGAGGCGATTGCCGCCGACAGCGCGCCGGTGATCCTCATTGCCCACAGCCTCGGCTGCATTACCGTTGCCCACTGGGCGGCCACCGCGCCGCTGCAATACCTGCGTCAAGTGCGCGGCGCGCTGCTGGTGGCGCCGGCCGATGTGGAGCGCCCTGCGTGCGCGCCGGCACTGCGCAATTTCGCACCGATACCCACTGATCTGCTGCCGTTCCCCAGCCAGGTCGTCAGCTCCGACAATGACGCCGCCGTCAGTGCGCCGCGTGCTCTGGAACTGGCGCGCAACTGGGGCGCAGAGGCGGGAATTCTCGCCGGGGCCGGGCACATCAACGTCAAATCCGGGCATCAGCGCTGGGAGCAGGGATTTGCCTATCTCTATCGCCTGCAAAATCGCCTGGAACACCACGCCCGTCGTCGCGCCTGACTTCATTTTCTTCAACGCCCCTGTCGGCTGGCGGTTTGGGGCGGGAGCCTGCCATGAGTTTCGAAACCTTCGGTCAGCCCCTGCTGACCTTTCCCGATGCGGAAAAAAGCCCTCTGAGTATCCGCGCCAAGGCGCTGGTATTTGTCGATCCGCGCTCGCGGCAATTGCGTGAAGAGCTCGAGCAACTGGCGCCGCGATCAATTTCCGTGCTGATCCGTGGCGAAACCGGTACCGGTAAGGAATTACTCGCGCGCCACATTCACCGCGCCAGCGATCGCAGCGGCTTGTTTGTTTCGGTGAACTGCGGCGCGATCAGTCCGACCTACGCCGATGCCGAGTTGTTCGGCTACGCCGCCGGCAGTTACAGCGGCTCGGCCAGCAGCCGTGCCGGCTGGTTCGGTTCGGCGAACGGCGGCACGTTGTATCTGGATGAAATCGGTGACTTGCCGCTGCCGATTCAGATCAAGTTGCTCGCTGCCCTGGAAAACCACGAAGTCACCCGGGTCGGCGCGCATCAACCCAGCCCGGTGGATGTGCGTCTGGTTGCCGCGACCAGCATCGATCTGGCCCAAGCGGTGGACGCCGGAAAATTCCATGAGCGGCTTTATCACTACCTCAGCGAGGGGCATCTGGAGTTGCCGGCCCTGCGCGCACGCACCGGCGACATCCTCTCGCTGGCCGAATACTTCCTCGGCATCTACAGCCAGCGTCTCGACCTGCCCGTGCCGCTGATCAGCGAAGCGGCGCAGCACGTGCTCGAGCAACACAGTTGGCCCGGCAATACCCGCGAGCTGGAAAACGTCATTCACTTTGCGCTGTTGGTCAGCAATGGCGACGAGATTCTGCCGGAGCACCTGAACCTGCCGCCGGTGCTGACGCAGATCGAAAGCCAGATCAAACAGATCCTGACCACCGGCTCCACCGCTGAGCAAGCCGCGCTCAAGCAACTTCTGGCGAACGCCAAACTTCTGTAGGAGCTGCGGCACGCTGCGATCTTTTGATCTTCACCTGTTTCAAAGCCTTGAAAATCAAAAGATCGCAGCCTTCGGCAGCTCCTACAGTTGAGGTGGAGCTGGATGAACAAAATGGAATATGAAGCTGAATAAACGTTATTGTCCGGGAATAAAAAATCCGGGTATTGTCCGCTTCACGCCAGCGATATCACTTCACTGGCACACGTATTAATGCCGTCGTCGATGACGACCGTGATTTTCGATAAGGACACTGCATGAAAAAGGTTCTGTTGTTTACCGCATTGGCGGCTGCCCTGACGGCTTCTTTCGCAAACGCCGGTGAGAAACTGGTGGTTGCCGCGACGCCAGTGCCACACGCTGAGATTCTCGAACTGATCAAACCGACTCTGGCCAAAGAAGGCGTGGACCTGGAAATCAAGGTCTTCACCGACTACGTGCAGCCCAACGTACAGGTCGGCGAGAAGCGTCTGGACGCCAACTACTTCCAGACCCTGCCTTACCTGAACAGCTTCAACCAGGGTAAATACAAGGACGACAAGGCCAAGTACCTGGTGACCGTGCAGGGTGTGCACGTTGAACCGTTCGGTGGCTATTCGAGCAAGTACAAGACCCTGGCTGAACTGCCGGACGGCGCGACCATCGCCATCCCCAACGAAGGCAGCAACAGCGGCCGTGCCCTGATTCTGCTGCAGAAGGCCGGTCTGATCGAACTCAAGGATCCGAAAAACGCACTGGCGACGCCGAAAGACATCGCCAAGAACCCGCACAACTTCAAGTTCAAGGAACTGGAGTCGGCCTTGCTGCCACGGGTGCTGAAGGAAGTTGATCTGGACATGATCAACACCAACTACGCGCTGGAAGCCAAGCTGAACCCGCAGAAAGATGCGCTGGTCATCGAAGGTGCTGACTCGCCTTACGTGAACTTCCTGGTGGCCCGTGAGGACAACAAGAACAGCGACGCGATCCAGAAACTGGCCAAGGCCCTGACCAGCCCGGAAGTCAAAGCGTTCATCGAGAAGAAGTACAGCGGCGCGGTGTTGCCGGCGTTCTGATCTGACGCTTGAGTGAACCCGCTTCAGACGCGAAAACGCCGATGGCCAGTGATGGTCATCGGCGTTTTTGTTTGTGCTGAAAAAGCAAAAAGATCGCAGCCTTCGGCAGCTTCCTACAGCAGACCGCATTCCCCTGTAGGAGCTGCCGAAGGCTGCGATCTTTTGATCTGGCCGTTGCTTCAGGCCACCTGCGCCTTCAACGCCCGTCTCAACGCCACCAGCAATTTCACGATGTCCTGCGGATCCAGCCGCTGCGGCAGTTTTACGTCCATGTTTTTCTTCCTTGTAATGGGTAGGCCGGAGAGTCTGGCCAAAAGCTGTGCGTCCTTGGAGGTCTTTCCTGAAAAAAAGATCCGTCCTACAGCGCAAAGAAAAATAGCCTTCTTATTCCTTCCCGGCAAACCCACAGGATAGTTTTTTGGGTGATATCAATATGCTTTAACGGTATTTAAATTCTGATTTTTATACCTATAAAGTCAGTGCCTGCCGGACAGCCATCCGCTGTCCATGGATTGCATCAACGCCACTTACCGCGTGGCGTCAGGACGTTTCATGACTCTCGACTACGCCTTTATCCTCAGTACCCTGCCGACCTTTCTCAAGGCCGTGGGTGTGACGCTGCAGGTCGGTTTCATCGCAATTGGCACGTCGTTGCTGGTGGCGCTGCTCAACGCGACGATCCTGGTATTGCGCGCACCCTTTCTAGGAAGACTGGTCGGTCTGTATGTGGAACTGGCGCGCAACACGCCGCTGCTGATCCAGCTGTTCTTCGTGTATTTCGCCTTGCCGGCACTGGGCATCAAAGTGTCCGGATTCACCGCCGCGATCATCACCATGACATTCCTCGGCGGTGCCTACCTGACCGAAGTGTTGCGTGCCGGCGTCGAGGCGGTGCCGCAGGCGCAGCTGGAATCCGGCCGCTCCATCGGCCTGTCCCACGGTCAGTTGCTGCGCTACGTGATCCTGCCGCAAGCGGGAATTCTCAGCCTGCCGTCGCTGTTCGCCAATTTCATTTTCCTGCTCAAGGAAACCACTGTGGTCTCGGCCGTGGCGGTGCCGGAAATCCTCTACACCACCAAGAGTTACATTGCGCTGTATTACAAAACCTACGAAATGCTCGCCGTGCTGACGCTGATTTGCGTGCTGTTGTTTTTGCCCCTGTCGCTGCTGCTCAGTCGTCTG
Organism: Pseudomonas sp.; assembly: GCF_035554175.1. Lineage (GTDB taxonomy): Bacteria > Pseudomonadota > Gammaproteobacteria > Pseudomonadales > Pseudomonadaceae > Aquipseudomonas. Next base: position 74,545 of record NZ_DATMIV010000022.1, read on the forward strand.
GAAAGGAGGCTCCAGCATGGCCAGTTCGGGTCTTGAATTGCTCTGGGTGTCGTTGCCGCAACTGGCCAAAGGTGCCGGGCAAACCTTGTCGATCTCGTTTCTGAGCATCGCCATCAGCACGGTCGGCGGCGTGCTGTATGGCGTGTTGCGCACGCTGAACGTCACGTGGCTGAACGCAATTTTGCGTGTTTATCTGGAGCTGTTCCGGGCAATTCCGGTGCTGGTGTGGTTGTACCTGCTGTTTTTCGGGCTACCGATTTTCTTTGGCTTGAGCCTGCCGAGTTTCTGCTGCGCGGTGCTGGTGCTGTCGTTGTGGGGCGCCAGCGAAGTCGGCGAAGTGGCGCGCGGCGCGCTGCATTCGTTACCCCGTGGGCAGCGTGAAGCGGGGCTGTCGATTGGCCTGAATGCAGCGCAACTTTATGGCTACGTGCTGCTGCCGCAAGCGCTTAAGCGTATGACGCCGCCGACCATCAATGTCTACACGCGGATCATCAAGACCAGCTCGCTGGCGGTGCTGATAGGCGTCGTCGATGTGATCAAGGTCGGCCAGCAGATCATCGAGCGCACCTACGAATCGGTGTTGATCTACGGCGCGCTGTTCCTGTTTTTCTTTTTCATATGCTATCCGCTGTCGGCCGCTTCGCGTGTGCTGGAGCGCCGTTGGACGCAAGCATGAGTGCATTGATCGAGTTTCACGGCTTCAACAAATTCTATGGCGAGCAACAGGTGCTCGACGGCATCGACCTGCAAGTGCAGAGCGGCGAAGTGATCGTCATTCTTGGCCCCAGTGGCTGTGGCAAAAGCACTCTGCTGCGCTGCCTCAATGGTCTGGAAGAGGCTCACAGTGGCAGCCTGAAATTCGCCGGCCGTGAGCTGCTGGACAAGGCCACCGACTGGCGCGAAATCCGTCAGCAGATCGGCATGGTGTTCCAGAGTTATCACCTGTTCCCGCACATGAGTGTGCTCGACAATCTGCTGCTCGGCCCGCTCAAGGTGCAAAAGCGTCAGCGCCGCGAAGCGCAACAGCAGGCCGAGGCTTTGCTGGAGCGCGTAGGTTTGCTGGACAAGCGCGATGCCTTCCCGCGCCAGCTGTCCGGCGGCCAGCAGCAACGCATCGCCATCGTCCGGTCGCTGTGCATGAATCCGCGCGTAATGCTCTTCGATGAAGTCACCGCCGCCCTCGACCCGGAAATGGTCAAGGAAGTGCTGCAGGTCATTCAGGGGCTGGCCCGCGAAGGCATGACTCTGTTGATCGTCACCCACGAAATGGCCTTCGCTCGCGCGGTGGCCGATCGCATCGTGTTCATGGATGCCGGGCGCATCCTTGAACAGTCTCCACCCGAGATTTTCTTTACGAACCCGCAAACCGCACGCGCGCAGCAGTTTCTGGAGAAGTTCTCCTTCGTTGCCACATTGCCAAAAACGAATCCGATAAAGGAACTGGAACCGCTATGAAAACTGCCGCTTTTTTATTGCCTCTGCTCAGCCTCGCCCTGCTCGCCGGTTGCGGTAAGTCCGAAGAACCGCCGAAGCCCAAAGTCGCCAGCGAAAGCGCTGCGCCGGCGGGTTATCTGGACAAGATCAAGGCCCGCGACAAATTGATCGTCGGTGTCTTCACTGACAAGCCGCCCTTCGGTTTTGTCGATGAGGGCGGACGCTACGTCGGCTTCGACACCGACATCGGTCGACGTTTTGCCAAGGATCTGCTCGGCGATGAAAACAAGATCGAGTTCGTTGCGGTCGAACCGGCCAGCCGCATTCCATTCCTGCAAAGCGACAAGGTTGACCTGATCCTCGCCAACATGACCGTCACCCCGGAGCGCAAGCAAGCAGTGGACTTCACCAACCCGAACCTCAAGGTCGCGGTGCAGGCGCTGGTGCCGCAGGCCAGTTCGGTGAAAAAACTCGATGACCTGGCGACCCGCACCACGATTGTCACCACCGGCACGACGGCTGATATCTGGCTGACCAAGAACCATCCGGACTGGAAACTGCTCAAGTTCGAAAAGAACTCCGAGTCGCTGCAAGCCCTGGCCAATGGCCGTGGCGATGCATACGCGCAGGACAATCTGGTGTTGTTCAGCTGGGCCAAGCAGAACCCGGGCTATCGCGTGCTCGAGGAAAAACTGGGCGCCGAGGCGCCGATTGCCCCGGCCGTGAAGAAGGGCAACGTCGAGTTGCGTGACTGGGTCAACAGCGAGCTGGCCAAGCTCGGTGAAGAGAAATATCTGCTCAAGCTCTATGACCAATATGTGCGCAAAGAACTGAGTGATGACACCCGGCCTGAGAGTGTGATTGTTGAAGGGGGCAAGTGGCAGGGCTAGTTCCTTGATTAAGCGGTGACGCTTGAATCGCTTTCGCGAGCAGGCTCGCTCCCACATCGGTCCGCGTACGACTGTGGGAGCGAGCCTGCTCGCGAATTCTTCAGTCACCGCTCAATCCGGCCAATGCCACGCTGGTTCATCCAGCACCCGCTGGCCGACAATCCCGGTCTGCCCCAGTGTTTTCTCCAGCACGATGCAGTTGCACTCGGGATCTTCCTGCAACGCCGAGATCAAGCGCCGCGCGTGTGACACGACCCACACCTGGCACTGCTCGGAGGCGCGAATGATCAGGCGTGCCAGCGCCGGCAGCAGGTCAGGGTGCAGGCTGGTTTCCGGTTCGTTCAGTACCATCAGGGTTGGTGGCCTCGGTGTCAGCAGCGCGGCGACCAGCAGCAGATAACGCAAGGTGCCGTCCGACAGCTCCGCCGCCGACAACGGTCGCAATAACCCTTCCTGATAAAACTCGATGGCAAAGCGTCCACCCGCCAGCGGTGCAATGTTCAGCCGCGCACCGGGGAACGCATCGCTGATCGCCGCACGCAATGCCTCCGGGTCACCGATTTCTATGATCGTCTGCAAGGCTGCCGCCAGATCGCGGCCATCGTGGTGCAGCACCGGCGTGCGCGTGCCCAGTTGCGGCTGGCGCACGGGGGCGTCGGCATCGCTGCGAAAGTGATCGTAGAAGCGCCAGCGACGAATGAACTCGCGCATCTGGATCACTTCAGGCGAGCTGCGCAAGCTGCCGATTTGATCGAACAGGCTGTCGAAATTAGGCGTGTGTTGCGCCAGCACATCCCAGGCGCGGCCTTCGCGGGCGCGGATCATCGGGCCGTTGCGCTCGACCAGCAGGCTTGCCGGGCGAAACACCGGGCCCGCCCAGATACATTCACGTTTGATTTCCGGATCGAGGGAAAAACACGAGCGGCTCGGTTCCGGCAGACCCAGGCCGATGGCGTAACTGAAATCCTCGCCGGCAAATCCCAGGCGCAGCCGCTTCACGCCGTGGCGCACCGTCGGTTCGATCGCCACTTCACCGTTGCGCATGCGTCGGCTGATGGTTTCCGGCCCGGCCCAGAACGTCGAATCCAGCCCGCCTTCACGTGCCAGTGCATTGACCACGCCGCCCTGCGCGGTTTCCGCCAGCAGGCGCAATGCGCGGTAGAGGTTGGACTTGCCACTGCCATTGGGTCCCGTAATGAGGTTCAGGCGCCCTAGCGGAATCACCAGTTTGTTGATCGAGCGGTAATTGGCCACCGCCAGTGTGTTGAGCATGAAATCCTTCTCCGCATACGCCGAATCCGTCACACGATACCCGTGTAGGAGCTGCCGAAGGCTGCGATCTTTTGCTGTTGTTTTCAATAACATCATAAGGAACGCAGCCTTCGGCAGCTCCTGCAGATATAAATCTGGTGTTCGGACGGTCAAGCGTGGAACCCTGTTCTAAGCTCTGAAGTCGTATCGTCTCGACAGCAGCATTAAAGGCCAAGGAGTGTGCATGGCGGGTCCCGGATTGAAAGTGCTGATGGCCGTGAGCGCCATGGCGTTGCTCACCGCTTGCGGCGACAAGAAACCCGCTGAGGAATACTTGCCACGGGTCTTTGTGCAAGAGGTCAAACCCGAGAATTACGCCGCAGCGGTGACCCTCACCGGCGACGTGCAGGCGCGGGTGCAGACGCAACTGTCGTTCCGCGTCGGCGGCAAGATCATCCAGCGTATGGTCGACGTTGGCGACCGGGTCACGGCCAAACAAGTGCTGGCCAGACTCGATCCCAAGGATCTGCAGACCAATGTCGACTCCGCCCAGGCCCAAGTCGTCGCTGAACAGGCCCGTGTAAAGCAGGCAGCGGCGGCGTTCGTGCGCCAGGAGAAACTGCTGCCCAAGGGCTACACCAGCCGCAGCGAATACGATTCGGCGCAAGCGGCGCTGCGCAGCAGCCAGAGCGCTTTGACTGCGGCGCAGGCGCAATTGGCCAACGCCCGAGACCAGCTCGGCTACACCGCACTGATCGCCGATGCAGCGGGCGTCATCACCGAGCGTCAGGCCGAAGTCGGTCAGGTCGTGCAGGCCACGGCACCGATTTTCAGCCTGGCTCGCGATGGCGACCGCGACGCAGTGTTCAATGTCTACGAATCGCTGCTGGCCGAGCGTCCGTCCGATCGCTCGATCGTGGTCAGCCTGCTCGACAACCCCGAGATCAAAACCACCGGCACCGTGCGCGAAATAACCCCCTCGGTATCGGCGCAATCGGGCACCGTGCAGGTCAAGGTCAGCCTCGACAAACTGCCGCCGGGCATGCAGCTCGGGTCGGTGGTCAGTGCCACCGCCAAAGGCACCGGCAAATCGGCTGTGGAACTGCCGTGGTCGGCACTGACGAAAAACATCAGCGACCCGGCGGTGTGGCTGGTCGATGACAAAGGTGAAGCGCAGTTGCACACGGTCACGGTCGGCCGCTACCTGACCGGCAAGGTGATCATCAGCGAAGGCCTCAAGGGTGGTGAAAAAGTCATCGTCGCCGGCGGCCAGTTGCTGCACCCAGGCATGAAAGTCGAGATTGCCGAAAACACCTACAAGGATCTGCAACCGGGAGCGCAACCATGAAGCGTCTCGGACTGTTGTGCATGGCGCTGCTGCTCGGCGCCTGTTCGGAAAAGCAAGCGCCGCCGGAACCGGTGCGCCCGGTATTGTCGGTCACGGTCAAAGCGCTGGACCAGGAAAGCCTCGGGCGCTTTGCCGGGAGCATTCAGGCGCGCTACGAAAGCAACACCGGTTTCCGCGTCGGTGGACGCATCGCCCGGCGTAATGTCGATGTCGGCGCCGAGGTGCAGAAGGGCACTTTGCTCGCCACCCTCGACCCTTCCGACCAGCAGAATCAGCTGCGTTCGGCGCAAGGCGATCTGGCGCGGATCCAGGCACAACTGATCAACGCCCAGGCCAACGCGCGCCGCCAGCAGGCGCTGTTCGACCGTGGCGTCGGCGCGCAGGCGCAACTGGACGTCGCCAACACCGATCTGAAAACCACCCAGGCCTCGCTCGACCAGGCCCGGGCGGCGGTCAGCCAGAGCAAGGATCAACTGAGCTACACCGAGCTGCGTTCCGATCACAAAGCCGTGGTCACTGCGTGGAACGCCGAGGCCGGGCAAGTGGTAACGGCAGGGCAGCAAGTGGTGACGCTGGCGCAACCGGACATCAAGGAAGCGGTGATCGATCTGCCCGACACGCTGGTTGATCAACTGCCCAGCGACGTGGTGTTTTCGGTGGCCGCGCAGCTCGACCCGAGCATCAACACCACAGCGATCATCCGCGAGATCGAACCTCAGGCACAAAGCGCCACGCGCACCCGCCGCGCCCGTCTGACGTTGTCGGACACGCCGGACGGGTTCCGCCTCGGCACCGCGATCAGCGTGACCCTCAGCTCGGCGATCAAACCGCGTATTGAATTGCCGCTGACCGCGTTGCAGGAAGTCGACGGCAAATCGCGGATCTGGGTGATCGATACGCAAAACAAAACCGTCAACCCGCGCGATGTCAGTGTCCTCAGTCGCACCGACAACAGCGTGGTGCTGGCCGGCGGCGTGCAGAATGGCGAGCATGTGGTCAGCGCCGGCGTCAACAGCCTCAAACCCGGACAATCGGTAAAACTTGACGAGGACAGTCAATGAAAGGCTCTTTCAACCTCTCCGAATGGGCCCTCAAGCACCAGTCTTTCGTGTGGTACCTGATGTTCGTCGGGCTGCTGATGGGAGTGTTCTCATACTTCAATCTGGGCCGCGAGGAAGACCCGTCGTTCACCATCAAGACCATGGTGATCCAGACCAAATGGCCGGGAGCGACCCAGGAGGAAACCCTCAAGCAGGTCACTGACCGCATCGAGAAAAAACTCGAAGAACTCGATTCCCTCGATTACGTGAAAAGCTACACGCGCCCGGGCGAATCGACGGTGTACGTGTACCTGCGCGACACCACCAGCGCCAAGGACATTCCGCAAATCTGGTACCAGGTGCGCAAGAAAATCGACGATATTCGCGGCCAGTTCCCCCAGGGCATCCAGGGGCCGGGATTCAACGATGAGTTCGGTGACGTGTACGGCTCGGTCTATGCCTTTACCGCCGACGGCCTGACCATGCGCCAGTTGCGCGATTACGTGGAGCAGGCGCGGGCCGAGATCCGTAATGTGCCGGGGCTGGGCAAGATCGAAATGGTCGGCCAGCAGGACGAAACGATTTACCTGAACTTCTCCACGCGCAAACTCGCAGCGTTAGGTATCGACCAGCGCCAGGTGGTACAGAGCCTGCAATCGCAGAACGCCGTGACCCCGGCCGGGGTGATCGAGGCGGGGCCGGAGCGGATTTCCGTGCGTACTTCGGGCCAGTTCGCTTCGGAAAAAGACCTCGCCGAGGTCAATCTCAAGCTCAACGATCGCTTCTATCGTCTGGCCGACATCGCCGACATCAGCCGTGGCTACGTCGACCCGGCGACTCCGCAATTCCGCTTCGACGGCAAACCGGCGATCGGCCTGGCGATTGCCATGCAGAAGGGCGGCAACGTTCAGGAATTTGGCAAGGCGCTGCACGAGCGCATTGACCAGCTCACCGCTGACTTGCCGGTCGGCGTGGGCGTGCACACGGTGTCGGATCAAGCCGTTGTGGTGGAGGAGGCCGTGGGTGGCTTTACCAGCGCCCTGTTCGAAGCGGTGATCATCGTGCTGGTGGTGAGTTTCATCAGCCTCGGCGTGCGCGCCGGTCTGGTGGTGGCCTGCTCGATTCCGCTGGTACTGGCGATGGTCTTCGTGTTCATGGAATACAGCGGCATCACCATGCAGCGGATTTCCCTCGGCGCGCTGATCATTGCTCTCGGTCTGTTGGTGGACGACGCGATGATCACCGTGGAAATGATGGTCACGCGCCTGGAAATGGGCGAGAGCAAAGAGCAGGCCGCGACATTCGCCTACACCTCCACTGCATTTCCGATGCTCACCGGTACGCTGGTGACCGTCGCCGGTTTCGTGCCCATTGGTCTCAATGCCAGCTCCGCCGGTGAGTACACGTTCACGCTGTTCGCGGTAATTGCCGTGGCGATGATTGTCTCGTGGGTGGTGGCGGTGTTTTTTGCGCCGGTGATCGGCGTGCATATTCTCAGTGACAAGGTGAAGGCGCACGACGCCGAGCCGGGTCGCATCGGCCGGGCCTTCAATGGTGGTCTGTTGTGGGCCATGCGCAACCGCTGGTGGGCGATCGGCATCACCGTGCTGCTGTTCGTCCTGGCGGTGTTCTGCATGCGTTTTGTGCAGAACCAGTTTTTCCCTGCCTCCGATCGCCCGGAAATTCTCGTCGACCTCAACCTGCCGCAAAACGCCTCGATCGATGAAACCCGCAAAGCGGTGGACAAGCTGGAGGAGACGCTCAAAGGCGATCCGGACATCGTGCGCTGGAGCACCTACATCGGTCAGGGCGCGATCCGTTTCTACCTGCCCCTCGACCAGCAATTACAGAACCCGTACTACGCGCAACTGGTGATCGTCAGCAAGGACTTCGAGGCCCGCGAGGCGTTGAGTCAGCGTCTGCGCGAGCGTCTGCACAAAGACTTCGTCGGCATCGGCAGCTACGTTCAGGCACTGGAAATGGGCCCGCCGGTGGGCCGTCCGATTCAGTATCGGGTCAGCGGCAAGGACGTTGACCAGGTACGCAAACACGCTATCGATCTGGCCACCGAACTGGACAAGAACCCGCATATCGGCGAGATCATTTACGACTGGAACGAGCCGGGCAAAGTCCTGCGCATCGACATCGCCCAGGACAAGGCGCGGCAACTCGGGCTGTCGTCCGAAGACGTGGCGAATCTGATGAACAGCATCGTCAGCGGCTCGCCGTTGACTCAGGTCGATGACGATATCTACCTGATCAACGTGGTCGGTCGCGCGGTAGATTCCGAACGAGGCACCCCGGAAACCCTGCAGAACCTGCAGATCGTCACGCCGAGCGGCACTTCGATTCCGCTGCTGGCGTTCGCCACCGTGCGCTATGAGCTGGAACAGCCGCTGGTGTGGCGTCGTGATCGCTTGCCTACCATCACCATCAAGGCCTCGGTGCGCGACGAGATTCAGCCGACCGATCTGGTGAAACTGCTCAAGCCATCGATCGATGCCTTTGCGGCCAAACTGCCGGTCGGCTACAAGGTTGCCACCGGCGGTACGGTCGAGGAAAGCGGCAAGGCCCAAGGGCCGATTGCCAAGGTTCTGCCGCTGATGCTGTTCCTCATGGCGACGTTCCTGATGATCCAGTTGCACAGCGTGCAGAAGATGTTTCTGGTGGCCAGCGTTGCGCCGCTCGGACTGATCGGCGTAGTGCTGGCGCTGGTACCGACCGGCACGCCGATGGGCTTCGTGGCGATTCTGGGGATTCTGGCGCTGATCGGCATCATCATCCGCAACTCGGTGATTCTGGTCACGCAGATCGATGAATTCGAGCGCAAAGGCTATGCGCCGTGGGACGCAGTGGTCGAAGCCACCGAGCACCGGCGCCGGCCAATCCTGCTGACCGCGGCGGCGGCGAGCATGGGCATGATCCCGATCGCCCGCGAGGTGTTCTGGGGGCCGATGGCTTACGCGATGATCGGCGGCATCGTCGTGGCGACGCTGCTGACGCTACTGTTCCTGCCGGCGCTGTATGTGGCTTGGTACAAGATTCGCGAGCCTGAAAAAGAATCTTCCTGAAGCAAAAGCAAAAGATCGCAGCCTTCGGCAGCTCCTACAGGGAAACGCATCCCAACGTGAGCTGCCGAAGGCTCGGGCCGCGATCGGACGAGCTTTTGATCGTCAGGCAACCCTTCGCCACACGCTCGCCAGCCACGGCTGCTGTTCGCGCGGCAACCCGGCGGGTCGGTAATAATGCTCAAGCTCGACAAAACCCGCCGCCGTCAGCAACCGGCGCCAGGCCTCGAGATCGTGATATGAGCCGTAGCGCGGCCCGTTCCAGCCCTCACGGTTGTCCCCACGCGGATTGGAGCAGAACAACACGCCATCTGGCTTCAACGTGCCGTGCAGTTGCTTTAGCACCTGTGGCAATACCTGCAACGGCACATGAAACAGCACGGCATTGGCAAAGATTCCGTCGAAGCGTTCGGCCGGCAGATCAAGCTTGAGGAAATCCTGCTGCCAGACTTCGCAGCCGCTGTCCTCGCGGGCCATGCGCGCAAATTCCTGCGAGCCATCGAGGCCGATCGCAACGTGGCCCATGCGTGTGAAAGTCTGCAGGTCCCGGCCCGGGCCGCAGCCGAAATCCAGAATCGTCAACGGCGGCTGACCCTGTATGTGGCGCAGCAAGGCTTCGATGTTCTGGCTGACATCGTGGTCGCGAGTGCCTTCACGAAAATCCTCGGCCACCGAGTTGTAATGACCCAGGGTCGTGGCAGTGATCTGTTCGAGGTCGGTGGGCGTCTGCTTCATGTTCAATGCTGTGTTGGCGAAGGAAGACCGGACTATAAGCCTTTTCCCCGGCAAAAAAACGCCGCCTCCGCTGGCGCCAGCGGAGGCGGCGTCGGGGCGTGGCGTCAGTTCTGTTTCATCCCCAGGCAATCGATCGAGCGGTCCATCATCGCCTTGGCCATTTCCAGCAAATGCCAGACCGAGAACACCATGGCACGATCCGCTCCCCCGAGCTGGTCGCCGCATTGATGGACGGTCACCGAGGCGCAGCGCAGCAGATCGGCGACATACAACTGGGCATCCTCCAGCGTCACGTCTTCGCTGATGCTGTAGACGCGTTTCTGTCCGGGCAGCGTGACCTGATTGCCGGCCAGATGCGAGTCGACGGCGCGGCACAGTGCGGAGCGATCCTTGAGCAAATCCTCGGTGAACCGCTTGCTGGAAGTAAGGCTGAGTGGCGGATCGGTAAGATTTTTTTCCATGGGTAAACTCCTGACATCAAGTGGGGAGCCAACCATTTCGCGACTAAACGAGCAGGACGGCGGCTGCACTCGGATCAGTCGTCGGCCGCCGGTTGTCGGCGCACCTGTAAGTGCCCTGCGCACAGCAACATCGGACAGCTGAAAGCCTCTGCCGAGGTCAGGCCTGACTGCACGCCCAGCGAATCCGGGCAACTGAATCCGGTCACCACAAACAGTGACGAGCGGAGATTAGCTACCGGATATTTCGGGTACAAGCGGGCAAAATATTCTAGGAATCGTCCTGCAAACCCCCGTGGTTCGGGCTGGCGAAACGATAAATAAGGTGTAGGAAGCGTCTGATTTTCGCTAAGGGCGTTGCCCAAATCGGTGCGATCACCTGCTCGGCAGGTGGTGGCCACCTGCCGCTATCGACCTTAGCGCTTATTCAGCCCGCGCGCCAGTCTGTCCCCACCCAATTGAATCACTGCGACCAACGCCACCAGCAGGACAATTACGGTCAACATGATCTGGCTGTCAAAGCGCTGATAGCCATATCGATAGGCAATGTCGCCCAATCCTCCGGCGCCGATCGCCCCGGCCATGGCCGAAGAATTGATCATCGTCACCAGTGTGATGGTGAAGCCGCCGACAATCCCCGGCAGGGCCTCGGGCAGCAGCACATGCCAGACGATGTGCCAGCGCCGGCAGCCCATGGCCTGTGCGGCTTCGATCAAGCCATGATCGACCTCACGCAGACTGACCTCGGCAATTCGCGCAAAGAACGGTGTGGCCGCAATGGTCAGCGGCACCACCGCTGCCCATACGCCGTAGGTGGTGCCGACGATCAAGCGGGTGAACGGAATCAGCGCGACCATCAGGATCAGGAACGGAATCGAGCGGAACAGATTTACGAACGCGCCGAGCGCACGGTTCAACACCGGCGCTTCATAGATCCCGCCCTTGTCGCTGGTCACCAGAATCACCGCCATGGGAATGCCGGCCAGCAGCGCGATCAGCGATGACACGCCGACCATCAGGAAGGTATCGATAAAACCCTGCAGCAAGCGCTCAAACCACATAACCCAATACCTCCACCCGCTGCGCCCATTGTCCGGCGCGTTCGCGCAATTGTTCGGCGCTGAAAGTCGAGCCGCTGACGGCGAGCAACAATTGTCCCAACGCATGACCCTGAATCCTTTCCACACCGCCCTGGAGCAATTTCACCCGACCTCCGAGCGCCGTGAACAACGCAGCGAGATCCGGCTCATCAGCGGCACTCCCAGTGAACTGCAAGCGCAGGACCACAGCGGCGTCGGCGGATGTGGATTGCGCCAGCAATCGACTCTGCAATTCATCTGGCAATGCGTGTTGCAGCGGTGCGAGCAAAGTCTGGCTGACCTCGTGTTGCGGATTGCCGAACACGTTCCACACTGGGCCTTGCTCGACCACATGGCCATGTTCCAGCACAACCACGCGGTCGCAGATTTCGCGAATTACCGCCATCTCATGGGTAATCAATACGATGGTCAGGCCCAGGCGTTTGTTGATCTCGCGCAGCAGGCCGAGGATCGATTGCGTGGTCTCCGGATCCAGCGCCGACGTCGCCTCATCGCAGAGCAGAATGTCCGGGTCATGCACCAGCGCGCGGGCGATGCCGACCCGCTGTTTCTGCCCGCCGGACAGCTGCGCCGGGTACGCCGTGTGCTTGCTTTGCAGGCCGACCAGTTCGAGCAATTCGCGGACTTTTCTCTCACGCTGCTCCTTCGGTACGCCGGCCACCTTCAGCGGCAGTTCGACGTTCTGCCAGACGGTCTTGGCCGACATCAGATTGAAGTGCTGGAAGATCATGCCGATGCGTCGGCGCAATGCCACCAGACGGTCTTCATCGAACTCGCCAATGTCGACCTGATCGATCAGCACGCGGCCCGATGTCGGTTGCTCAAGACGATTGATCGTGCGGATCAACGACGACTTGCCAGCGCCGCTGCGGCCGATGATGCCGAACACTTCACCGCGCTGAATGGCCAGGTCGATGCCCTGCAAAGCCGCGACCGGGCCATGCCGGCCATTGTAGGTTTTGCCCACGCCGACGAAGCGCACATGAGCGCGGTTGAGTTCGGGATGCAGCTCGGTGCGCTCGGCGCGCGATGGCTCTGGAAGCTCCAGTCGCCGTTGGATCGCGGCAGTCATGTTCAGCTTTCCCATCCGGCCTGATAGAGCTTGCCGTGGGCCTTGTCCAGCGCCGCGCGAACGGCCGGCGAATGCTGGTAGATGTCGACGAATTTGATCAGGCGCGGATCGGTTTTGCTTTTCGGCTGGATGACGAACTGGATCACGTATTCCTTGTGATCAAGACCGTCGAACAGCAGCGCCGAGCCGGCATCGAAGGTTTTCGCCAGACGAATGTAGGCCGGATAGCCCTGAACCAGATCGGCGTCGTCGTAAGCGCGCACCAGTTGTACGGCTTCGACCTGAAGAATCCTGATCTTCTTCGGATTGGCGACGATATCGTCCTCGGTGGCCTTGTAGCCTACGCCCGGTTTCAAGGTGATCAGTCCAGCCTTGGCCAGCAACTGCAGACCGCGTCCGCTGTTGATCGGGTCGTTGGCGATGGCGACGCTGGCGCCTTCGGGCAGCTCATCAAAGCTTTTGTATTTCTTCGAATACAGGCCGACGTTGTTGATGATCCCCGGCGCGAACGGCACCAGATCAAAACCTGAGGCGGCTTTGGCGTTTTCCAGGAACGGGATGTGCTGGAAGTAATTCACATCGATGTCGCCAGCGGCGAGGCTGACGTTGGGCGCGATCCAATCGGTGAATTCCACCAGTTCGACTTTCAGGCCCTGTTTGGAGGCCTCTTCGACGGCGGCTTCCAGCGGAATGGCGAAGGCGGCGGTGGTGCCGATTTTCAGCGGCGCATCGCCAGCAAAAACTGCCGAGCTGAACAGGCCGAAGGCCAGGGCCAGTGCTTTGACCGGGTGGGACAGGAGTTTCTTGGTCATGGTGGGTTTTCCAGTCAGTGCATGAATTTGTGGTGTCGGGGAGGGCCTCTTCGCGAGCAGGCTCGCTCCCACATTTGGAATGCTTACTCCTGTGGGAGCGAGCCTGCTCGCGATGCTCTAGCGGCGAAACGCGGAGCCGGTGTGTTGCTCAGGCAACTGCGCCTCACCGTGAAACAGCTTCTCGCGTAAGGTGCCGCTGTCATACGTGGTCTTGTACGACCCGCGCCGCTGCAACTCGGGAATCACCAGTTCAATGAAATCGACATAGCTTTGCGGGGTGACGATGCGGGTCAGGTTGAAGCCATCGAGCCCGGTTTCGGCGATCCACGATTCCAGCTCATCCGCCACTTGCTCGGGCGAGCCGACCACGGTGATGTAACGCCCGCCGAGGGCGTGCTGGTCGAGTAACTTGCGTCGGGTCCAGTCGTTGTTCTGCAGATTTTTCGTTGCTGATTGAATGGCGTTGCTCTTCACGTACTGGATCGGTTCGTCGATCTCGTACTGTGAAAAGTCGATGCCGGTGGACGCGGAAAAATGCGCCACACCGGCCTCGGCACTGGCGTAGCTGAGGTACTCGGCATGCTTGGCCCACGCCGCTTCTTCGGTAGCGCCGACGATCACATTCAGGCCCATGAACACCTTGATGTCCGCAGGGTTGCGCCCGGCTTCGACCGCGCTGGCGCGGACCTTGTCCACCTGCACTTTGGTCGACGGTTTGTTCTGGCCGCTGATGAACACGCACTCGGCATGGCGCCCGGCGAACAGCAGTCCGCGATCGGAACTGCCGGCCTGGAACAACACTGGCGTACGCTGCGGCGAAGGTTCGCAGAGGTGATAACCCTCGACCTGATAGAACTCGCCTTTGTGCTCGACCTTGTGCACTTTGTCCGGTTGCGCATAGATGCGCCGCTCGCGGTCGTTGAGCACCGCGTCGTTTTCCCAACTGCCTTCCCAGAGTTTGTACAGCACCTGCAGATATTCTTCGGCCTGATCGTAGCGGCGGTCATGTTCGACTTGTTCGCTCAGGCCCATGGCTTTGGCGGCGCTGTCCAGATAACCGGTGACGATGTTCCAGCCCACGCGACCGCGACTCAAATGGTCGAGCGTCGACATGCGCCGGGCGAACAGATACGGCGGTTCGTAAGTGAGATTGGCGGTCAGGCCAAAACCGAGATTTTTCGTCACCGCCGCCATCGCCGAGACCAGCAGCAGGGGATCGTTGACCGGCAACTGGATCGACTCTTTCAGCGTCACGTCGACCGAGTTCTGGTAGACGTCGTACACGCCGACGATATCGGCGATGAACAAGCCGTCGAACAGTCCGCGCTCAAGCAACTGCGCCAGTTCGGTCCAGTACTCGATGGTGTTATAGCGGGTCGAGGTGTCGCGCGGGTGCGTCCACAGGCCATGGTTGATATGGCCGATGCAATTCATGTTGAACGCGTTGAGCAGGATCTTCTTTTTCGCGGCGCTCATCAGATGGTTCCCCGCAACGGCGGTTTTTCATCGTTGAGGTAGTAATTGCCCACCGCGTGATACTTCCAGCGCACCGGGTCATGCAGGGTGTGCACGCGGGCGTTGCGCCAGTGCCGGTCGAGGCCATGCTCGCTGAGCGTGGCCTGGCTGCCGGCCAGTTCAAACAGCGTGCTGCCGGCGGCGAGGGAAATTTCCGTGCTGAGCGCCCGAGCTTCGGCGACGGCAATCGATGCGGCGGCGACGGTTTCGGCAGTGGTTTGGGCCTGCGCGGCATCAAGAAATTCGCCGGCGCGTTCAAGCAAGGCTTCGGTGGCATGCAAGCGAATGCTCAAGTGGCCGAAACTCTTCAGCGTCAGCGGATCTTCAGTCGCTTTATCGTTGCCGGAATCGATCCAGGGGCGGGTCTTGCTGCGCACAAAGTGCAAGGCATCTTCGTAAGCGGCGCGGGCAATACCGGTGTCGATGGCGGCGTGAAGAATCTGCGCCAGCGGGCCGACGGTGGTCGGGCGTTCGAATGCGCTCTGGAACGGCAGCACATCTTCAGCCGCCACATACACATCTTCGAACACCACCGAACCGCTGCCGGTGGTGCGCTGGCCGAAGCCGCTCCAGTCGTCAATCACCGTCAGGCCTTTGCTGTCACGCGGGACGAAGGCCAGTTGCTGTACGCCGTTTTCATCGACCACGGAGGTCGGAATGCGCTGCGCGTAAATTGCTCCGGTCGCGTAAAACTTGCGACCATTGATGCGATAGCCAGCACCGTCACGTTTGAGGCTGGTGACGCGGTCGTGAGCGGTTTTCGTGCCCAGTTCCGCCAGGGCGTTACCGAAGCGCTGGCCGGCGAGGACTTCGGCGTACAGCCGTTGTTTCTGTTCGTTGCTGCCGTTTACGCGCAGCACTTCCAGCGCGTAGAAATGATTCTGCGGAATCTGCCCCAGCGAGCCGTCAGCCTGAGCGATCAGCGCGATGACTTTGGCCAGGGTGACGCTGGATACGCCAGCGCCGCCGTATTCTTTCGGCACGCTGATGCCCCACAGGCCCGAACGGGAAAACACCTCGAGTTCCGCCAATGGCAGGCGGCGCTCGCGGTCGCGCAGGGCGCTGTCGCGCTTGAAATCTTCGGCCAGGTCGCTGGCGACGATCAGGGCTTGCTCATCGCTGGTGATGACCGCGACGTGTTGGGAAAAAGTCATAGGTTTCTCCACGGCTCTTGAGAAAGTGTGCGGTCAGATCCAGGAATGGCGAGCCGGTAAAGTGCCGTTGAGGCGATAGGCGCCGACGGCGTGATACTTCCAGCGCACCGGGTCGTGCAGGGTGTGCACGCGGGCGTTGCGCCAGTGGCGATCAAGATTGAATTCGGCGAGGGTCGCGCGACTGCCGGCCAGTTCGAAAAGCTTTTCGCTGGCGAGCAGTGAGATCTCGGTGGTCAACACTTTCGCCTCGGCCACGGCAATTGATGCGCGGGCGGCAGATTCGGCGGTGAGCGGCGCAGCGTGGACTTGGTCGAGCACTTTGCCGGCCTTGCGCAGCAGTGCTTCGGCGGCGTGCAGTTCGATTTTCAGTTTGCCGATGTCGGCGATCACGTAGAGGTCATCGCTGGCGCGCTCGACCTTGGCGTCGATCCAGGGTCGCGCGCGGGTTTTGACGAATTCGATGGCGTCGTCGATGGCGCCACGGGCGATACCTGCATCAATCGCAGCTTGAATCAGTTGCGACACGGCGCCTTGGGTATTCGGGGTTTCGTTGATCTTCCAGTTGTCGACCACCAACCCCGCTTCGACCCGCACGTTGTTGAGCAAGATCGTGCCGCTGGCGGTGGTGCGCTGGCCGAAGCCCGACCAGTCATCGACGATGCGCAACCCCGGTGTGCCGCGACGCACGAACGCCAGCACTTGTTTGCCTTCATCGTTGAGCGCTTTGACCGCGACCCAGTGCGCAAACAATGCACCGGTCGAGTAGAACTTCTGGCCATTGATCAGGTAATCGTCACCATCGGCGGTGATTCGCGCTTTCAGTTCCAAGGTGTTTTTGGTGCCGCGTTCCGGGCCGGCGTTACCGATGCGCCAGCCTTCCAGAACACTCTGAAACAGCTGTTTTTTCTGCGCTTGGGTAGCGCTGCCGAGTACCAGATTGATGATGCCGAACTGATTCTGCGGAATCTGTCCCAACGCCGGGTCGGCGGCGGAAATGATCGCGAATACCTCGGCCAGGGTCACGAACGAAACCTGCGGGCCACCGTATTCACGCGGGATAGCGATGCTGCCCAGGCCGCTGCGAGTGAACTGTTCGATTTCCGACCATGGCAACTTGCGCTGACGGTCGCGTTTTGCCGCTTGAACACGGGCGACCTGCGCCAGTTCATGGGCGGCCTTGATGGCTTGAGCGTCGTTGCGCAGCACTTGCGCGGGCAACAACAGCGGGGCGATGTCCAGATCGGACTGGACGTTTGCATCGGCCAGACTGGACATCATTGCCACTCCCTGGCTACACGCAATGCCCTGGCGATCTGCACTGGGGTGATCGTGTTCCGGACCATACGTACCTCACATCTCATGAAAACGCCGCGAAAATGCGGCGATTGAAAGAATGTCCGGTGGTCCGGTGCATATACCCTAAGCGCGTATAAAAATTAAATAAACTAACTTTTAGGAATATGCATAGAAGGGACGATGGTCGGGTTGGGAACAACCTTTTTTCGATATCGGTATGACCCCTGTGGCGAGGGAGCCTGATCCCACGCCACAAGAAACCGGATCAAGGCTTGCGGGATTCGGCGGCTTTGAGTTCGGCCTTAAGTGGCACTTTCAGGTAAGGGCTGACGCAACCGATCTTCAGCGTGCGAGGCGGCGCCCAGCGTGAGTTGTTGCCGACCCGATCGAGGATGCAGTACGTCACGTCCAGCCGCAGGTCTTCGCCTGCTTCCACGATTACAGCCGGTGGCACCCAGACCTGAATCGGCAGCCCGACATCGGCGGCCGTGACCGGTGCCAGATCCATGCGCACATCGCCCCAGCGCAGAGTAATGGCGTCGTCTTCTGCCATGTTCAGGTAGGGTTCGATGGTCAACGGTACGCCGCGCTTGATCTGATTCGGGTTTACGCCCTGACGGCGAATAGCCTGCGGGATGGTCACCGGCGCCAGGCGCTGATTTTCGTCATCGCACTGGGGTGTGGGCTGCCCACCGGGGCAATCGAGTTTGACCAGCACACGGGTCGCCGCCGACAGCGCCGGCGCCTGGCCGACCTGCATCACTCGGTAGTGAATGCGTGCAGTGCCGTTGGCAATGAAGCTCTCCGGCACGCGCAGGCTGACCGGCATGCCCACATCCGCAGCGCTGAGCACTTTCGAGGCGACATAGCATTTGTTCCAGAACAACTCGATCAGGTCGCCATCGTCCATGGCGGGATAAGGCGGCACATCGACGAACAAGTGAGCTGCCGTCGCCAGGTTGATGCCGGTTCTTTGTGCGCACGCCAGCGTTGGCGCTGCAAGTTCGGGGGTGTGCGAAGTGCGGGTCATCGGGTTCTCTCCTTGAAGCCTTGCAGCGAAATCCGTTTCTGGAAATAAATAGGCGCGAATCAACTGGCAATAAAGCGACGAACTTCCGCTTGGTGTAATTGCGGGTTGAGTCAACTAAGAAGCGCCGGTTGTCGACTAGATAAAAGTTTGCGGAGAGGGGTGTCAATAGAAGGTGTTAGTTAATCTGTAAATTACAAGTTAATCAGAAAGCTCCTACGTCATCGAGGCAATACGCCTAAGCAGAGGCGCGAAAGCAGCTACAGAAAATCGTCAGTTCTGCGCATTTTTGTGCAGGTGTGTTCGCGGGGGAATGTATAGAAGTATGGCGGTTCAAAGATAGATAAATGCATTGCGCAATGTATATCTGTGCGTCCCGGAATAATTGACCAAGGTTTTAAATGAAGGGGAGAGGCGTAACTTCCATCCATGGAAGTTGACGGATACTGCCTGGAAAGTTCTCAGGCGTGGTTCAGAAACTTGCTGAGAAACTGTTGGGTGCGTTGTTCTTTCGGATTGGCAAACAACGCTTTGGCTTCACCCTGTTCAACGATCACGCCTTTATCGAAAAACACCACGCGGTTGGCCACGTCACGGGCGAAACCCATTTCATGAGTGACGATCACCATGGTGCGTTTTTCTTCGGCAAGGCCACGAATGGTCGCCAACACTTCGCCGACCAGTTCCGGGTCGAGGGCCGAAGTCGGCTCGTCGAACAGGATCACTTCCGGCTCCATCGCCAACGCGCGGGCGATGGCCACGCGCTGTTGCTGACCGCCGGAGAGGCGACGCGGATAAGCGTCCTCCTTGCCGGCCAGCCCCACTTTGGTCAGCAGCTTTTTGCCCAGTGCAATCGCTTGGTCGTGAGGCATCTTCTTGACCACGATCGGGCCTTCGATGACGTTTTCCAGAGCGGTGCGATGGGGGAACAGGTTGAAGTTCTGGAACACGAAGCCGACGTGTTGGCGCAGGTTGCGCACCAGGCTCTGCTGCTGATTCAGCGGACGACTGGTATCGATTTCGATAGTGCCGACCTTGATCCGGCCACTGCTGGGTTCTTCAAGGAAATTCAGGCAGCGCAGGAACGTGGTTTTCCCCGAACCGCTGGGGCCGATGATTGCCACCACCTCGCCTTCCTTCACCTCGAGGTCGATGCCGTTGAGCACCACTTGCCCCTTGAATTGTTTGGTCAGTTTTTCCACGACAATCATCGGGTCAGGACTCCTGGTCATGCCGATTGACCCGCTCTTCCAGCTTGTTCTGCAAGTGCGAAAGCACCGTGGCCAGAATCCAGTAGATCAGCGCGGCGGCAAGATACATGGTGAAGACTTCGAAAGTCCGGGCGGTAATCAGCTGCGCCTGGCGGAACAGCTCGGGCACCTGAATGGTGGCGGCCAGCGCCGTGTCCTTGACCAGCGAAATGAAGCTGTTGCCCAGCGGCGGTAATGCCGTGCGCATCGCTTGCGGCAGGATAGCCCGGCGCAGGGTCTGCGCACGGGTCATGCCAATGCTCGCAGCAGCTTCCCACTGCCCGCGCTCAATCGAACCGATCGCGGCGCGCAGGATTTCACAGGCGTAGGCGGCCATGTTCAGCGAGAAGCCGATCAGCGCTGCTGGCAGCGGATCAAGCTCCATGCCCAGTTGCGGCAAGCCGTAATAAATCACGAACAGTTGCACCAACAACGGCGTGCCGCGGAAGAACGACACATAGATGCGTGCCAGCCAACTGACCGACTTGAATCGCGACAGGCGCATCAGTGCCAGGCCGAAGCCCAGCAGCAGACCGAAGAACATCCCGCCAAGGCTGAGGACTACCGTGTAGTACGCGCCCTTGAGCAGAAAGGGCGCTGAATCCAGCGCGAGTTGGAAAGCCTCTTCCATTATTTAGTGACGTCTGCGTTGAAGTATTTCTTCGACAGCTTCTCAAGGGTGCCATCGGCGCGCAGTTCGTCGAGCGCCTTGTTCACCGCAGCCAGCAACTCAGGCTCGCCTTTGCGCAAGGCGATACCGGATTCCTGACGGGAAAACGCCTCACCGGCAGCGACGGTTTTCGGCGCTTTTTTGGCGTATTCAAGTGCGGCCAGACGATCGATCAGGATGGCATCGGTGCGGCCGTTGTTGAGGTCGGCAAATTTGGTCGGGTCATCGTCGTAGGTGCGCACGTCAGCGCCTGGCACGTTGGCGCGGACCCACTGCTCGTAGTTGGTACCCAAGCCTACACCGACCTTTTTGCCGGACAGGTCCGCGGCGGTCCTGATATTCAGCGAAGATTCCTTGCTCTTGAGCACCAGTGCCTGGATCCCGGAGACGGTGTACGGCTCGGAGAAGTCATACTTCTTCTTGCGTTCGTCGGAGATGGTCACCTGGTTGACCACCAGGTCCAGACGCTTGGATTCCAGCGCGGCGAGGATGCCGTCCCATTTGGTCGGCTGGATCTTGGCCTTGACGCCGAGTTTTTGCGCCAGTGCTTCGGAGAGCTCGACTTCGAAACCGGACAGCTTGCCGTTCTCGTCGACGAAGCTGAACGGTGGATAGGTGCCTTCCAGGCCGACGTTGAGAACGCCTTTGTCCTTGATCTGTTGCAGCTGCTCACCGGCCACTGCCTGACCGATCAGGCCGGCGCTCAGCGCCAGGCCCAGCGAACCGACCAGCAGAGTGCGACGTAGTGCGGAAAAATTCATGACAAGCCCCTGTGTTTTCTTATGGAAGACGCTTAAGGAATGTAGGCAACTTAGTGATTTGGACGACAGCGCTATCCTGCCTCAAAGCAGCTTATGCGTCTCGCCCGAAATTCGCCTGCGGCGAGACTATAAGGTGTCTACCTTAGACTTGAAAATACTCAATATGGAAACTGTTATTCGTTTCAGGAATATGTGTGGCTTCTTCAAAGATCGCAGCCTTCGGCGGCTCCTGCAGGTGATCCCATGCAGGAGCTGCCGAAGGCTGCGATCTCTTGATCCGCTCTTACAAAAAATCCTTGTAGGCAAACAACGCCGGCGCGCCACCGGTATGCAGGAAGATGATCGGGCCGTCATCGAAGCGCTGCCGGCCGATCCCGTCGAGCAGACCGGCCATGGCCTTGCCGGTGTAGACCGGGTCAAGCAACAGACCTTCCTGACTGGCCAACAGTTTCACCGCCGCCAGGGTGCCCGCGTTCGGCTCGCCATAACGCGGGCCGAAATATTCGTCCCATAGCTCGACGGTGAAGCTGGCCGGCACCTCGACGCCAAGCAGCTCTGCCGTGCGTTCGGCCAAACCCTGCACCTTCGGCCGCTGATCTTCCTCACTGCGCGAAACCGTTACGCCGATCACCGGCAGTTGCGACAGCACCGCACTCAGGGCCAGACCCAGGCCGCTGTGAGTGCCGGCACTGCCCGAGGCCAATACCACGGCGGCAAAGTCGAGGCCGCTGTCCTTGATCTGCTGAGCCAATTCCAGCCCGGCGCGCACATAACCCAAGGCTCCGAGCGCGTTGGATCCGCCAATCGGCACCAGATACGGTTTCTTGCCATTGCTGCGCAGGCGCACGGCGAGGGCGGCCAGTTGTTCGTCGGCGTTGTCGAGGTTGTCGACCAGCTCCACTTTGGTGTCGAACAGATCAAGCAGCAGACGGTTACCGTTGCCGGTGTAGTTGCTGTCGTCAGTGCCCAGCGGATTTTCCAGCAGCGCGACACAGCCAAGGCCCAGTCTGGCGGCCAGCGCGGCGGTCTGGCGAACGTGGTTTGATTGCAGCGCACCGGCGGTAATCAGGGTATCGGCACCTTGGGCGAGGGCATCGGCGGCAAGGTATTCGAGTTTGCGCAACTTGTTGCCACCCATGGCCAGCGGCGTCAGGTCATCACGCTTGATGTAAACATCGCGGCCCAGCCAGGTGGACAGGCGTTCGAGTTTTTCCAGCGGCGTGGGATGGCTCAGCAGGTCGAGACGTTGAAAGCGTTCCAGCTGTTGTTTGATCATGAGTCCGCACTGAGGGAAAAGGATGAAGGGACTATAGGCACGCGCTTTGGCGCGGGCAACCGCGAATCGCTTATAGCCGAATGGACTGAGGCCAGCACTATCGGTTCTTAATTCGTCTGCCAGGCCATGCCGTAAAGTAGTCGCCGTTGACGCGGCCAGACCGTCCGGCCGCCCGTGAGGAGTCTTTACCGTGAGCGAGCGTTCCAGCCATTGGCAATTGCAGACCATCGTCAGTCAGCTGCGCAGCGCGCGGGATCAGTGGCGGGCACGCAATGGCCGGGCCTCAGGGGAGCAGGGTGGGCGTGAGTTGCCGTCGCGGGCGGCGATGGCCGAGATTCTCGAAGCGCTGTGCGGCGCACTGTTCCCGATGCGTCTGGGCCCGGTGGATCTGCGCGAGGAAAGTGAAGACTTCTACGTCGGCCATACCCTCGATGTAGCGCTCAATGCGTTACTGGCGCAGACGCGTCTGGAGCTGCGTTACGTCGCTCGCCACAGTGCGCAGGACGACAGCGAAGTCGAAGCTCGCGCTATCCGCATCGTGCAGGATTTCGCCCTGGCGTTGCCGGGTTTGCGCACCTTGCTCGACACCGATGTGCTGGCGGCCTATCACGGCGACCCAGCGGCGCGCAGCGTTGATGAAGTGTTGTTGTGCTACCCGGGAATTCTCGCCGTGATTCACCACCGGCTGGCGCACCATTTGTACCGCGCCGGGTTGCCCTTGCTCGCGCGCATCAGCGCGGAAATTGCCCACTCGGCAACGGGCATCGACATCCACCCGGGGGCGCAGATCGGCCGCAGTTTCTTTATCGATCACGGCACCGGTGTGGTGATTGGCGAGACCGCAATCATCGGCGAGCGTGTGCGGATCTATCAGGCAGTGACCCTGGGCGCCAAACGCTTTCCCGCGGACGAAGACGGCCAGTTGCAGAAGGGCCATCCGCGCCACCCGATCGTTGAGGACGATGTAGTGATTTACGCCGGGGCGACGATTCTCGGGCGGATTACCATCGGCAAGGGGTCGACCATTGGCGGCAACGTGTGGCTGACGCGCAGCGTGCCGGCGGGGAGCAATCTGACCCAGGCCAATCTGCAGCATGATGACGGGACGCAAAAATAGCCTGCAAACATGCGACCTGTAGGAGCTGACGAGTGAAACGAGGCTGCGATCTTTTGATCTTTGCTTTTAAACATCAAGATCAAAAGATCGTCCGAACGCGGCCCGAGCCTTCGGCAGCTCCTGCAGATTCGGTCATCAGGCATTTTGCTGTTGAACGAATCCCCTGAGACCCGCGTCATACACCTCCTTGGGCTCTGTAGGAAACCTACCGCCCAGCCCTGCGATTAGTCCTTGCTACCCTATCCATGTTTAACTTGAACGTTCATTCAAGTTAAACCGGTGGTTCGCTGCCCGCTCACAACAGGAGGCTTGCCTTTGCTGAGTCCGATTCTTTCAGCCATGTTTCAAATCCTCGAGGTGCACGTTTCATGAGTGCATCGTCTACCCCCGCCAGCGGTCTGGTGCGCATGAATCCGCCGGTGTTCTATTTCGCCGCAACGGTCATTCTGCTGTTTGGTCTGGTCGTCATCGCCATACCTGCACAGGCCGGTGCCTGGCTGCTGGAAGCGCAAAACTGGGCGGCCAATACGGTCGGCTGGTATTACATGCTCGCGATGACCCTGTATCTGGTCTTCGTGGTGGTCACCGCGTTATCCGGCTACGGCAAGATAAAACTCGGTGCCGACCACGACGAGCCCGAGTTCAGTTACTTGTCCTGGGCCGGCATGCTGTTCGCCGCAGGGATCAGCATCACGCTGTTCTTCTTCTGCGTATCCGAACCGCTGACCCACATGCTGCAACCGCCGCAAGGCGAGGCCGGTACGGCGGACGCCGCGCGCCAGGCCATGCAGATTCTGTTTTTACACTGGGGTCTGCATGGCTGGGGCGTGTTTGCTTTTGTCGGCATGGCGCTGGCCTATTTCGCCTACCGGCACAATCTGCCGCTGGCCCTGCGTTCGGCGCTGTATCCGCTGATCGGCAAACGCATCAACGGCCCCATCGGTTATGCGGTCGACGGCTTCGGCATCATCGCTACGGTGTTCGGCCTCGGTGCCGACATGGGCTTCGGCGTGCTGCACCTCAATTCCGGTCTGGATTACCTGTTCGGCATCGCTCACACCCAGTGGATTCAGGTCGGCCTGATCACACTGATGATGGGCGCAGCGATCATCGTGGCGGTCTCCGGCGTCGACAAAGGCGTGCGAGTGATGTCGGACATCAACATGCTGCTCGCCTGCGGGCTGCTGCTGTTCGTGTTGTTTGCCGGCCCTACGCAGCACTTGCTCAATACGCTGATCCAGAACGTCGGCGATTATCTCGGCGCCTTGCCGATGAAGAGTTTCGACCTCTACGCCTATGACAAACCGAGCGACTGGCTGGGTGGTTGGACAGTGTTCTACTGGGCCTGGTGGATTGCATGGTCGCCGTTCGTAGGCCTGTTCATCGCACGGATTTCCCGTGGTCGCACCATCCGTGAGTTCGTCTTCGGCGTGCTGCTGATTCCGCTCGGTTTCACCCTGGCGTGGATGTCGATCTTCGGCAACAGCGCCCTTGATCAAGTGCTGAATCACGGCATGAGCGCGCTCGGCATGTCGGCCATCGACAACCCATCGATGAGCATTTATCTGTTGCTGGAAACCTACCCGTGGAGCAAAACCGTTATTGCCGTGACGGTGTTCATCAGCTTCGTGTTCTTCGTCACCTCGGCGGATTCCGGCACCGTGGTGCTCTCGACGCTGTCCGCGAAGGGCGGTAACCCCGATGAAGACGGGCCGAAATGGCTGCGGGTGTTCTGGGGCGCCATGACGGCGCTGATCACCAGTGCGCTGCTGTTTTCCGGCAGCATCGATGCGCTGAAGTCGGCGGTGGTGCTGACCTCATTGCCGTTCTCGTTGATTCTGCTGCTGATGATGTGGGGCCTGCACAAGGCGTTCTATCTGGAATCGCAGAAGCAGATCGCGCAGCTGCATTCGCTGGCGCCGGTGTCCGGTTCGCGGCGCGGCACCGGCGGCTGGCGACAGCGCCTGAGTCAGGCGGTGCACTTCCCTTCTCGCGACGAGGTGTATCGCTTCATGGAGAGCACGGTGCGCCCGGCAATCGAAGAAGTGACCGCCGTGTTTGTGGAAAAAGGTCTGCACGTGGTGACCCAGCCCGATCCGGCGCATGACAACGTCAGCCTGGAAATCGGCCATGGCGAGCAGCACCCGTTCATCTATCAAGTGCAAATGCGCGGCTACTTCACGCCGTCTTTCGCGCGTGGCGGCATGGGTTCCAAGCAACTCAACAATCGCCGTTACTACCGCGCCGAAGTGCACTTGAGCGAGGGCAGTCAGGACTACGATCTGGTCGGCTACACCAAAGAGCAGATCATCAACGACATCCTCGACCAGTACGAACGGCACATGCAATTCCTGCATCTGGTGCGTTGATCCAGCGGCTGAGCGCCGGGACGTTTCACGCCTCGGCGCTCAGTACCATGGACAACACCGTCGTCGCCACGGGCACAACGAATACCGCACTGCCAATGGCTATTTCCGATCCTACGGAATGGCCAGCATGCACTACCCCCACCGCACCATTGATCACCGTCAAAGCCAGCCACAGGGCGGCGAAGTTGTAGGCCATGGTCTGGCGACTGAAGCCGATGTGCTCGCCGATGTAAAGCATCAGCGCGAGCAGCACCAGGCCGAAGAAGATGATGATGGGGGTGTGCATGGCAGGTTTGGCCTGGTGGATGGGTGTTGCCTGATCGGCCGCCTTCGCGAGCGGCTCACTCCTACAGTGGGTCGCGGCTGCCCACAAATCCTGTGGTCAACCCCATTCCCTGTAGGAGTGAGCCTGCTCGCGATAGGGCCCCCGAGTTCTCCTCTAGAGCATAGCCAATCCCGCCGCCGCGATATTCATCAGGTGCTTTCGCGCTCGATCACTCGGCATCGCAGCAGGTTCAGCCGTTGCACTGCGTCGTTTGGCAAGACGCCAAGGCTTTCCAGGACCCGTGTTGCCGCCAGCACGCCAATCTCCAGCGCTGGCGGTTTGATCGTGCTCAGGCTCGGCAGCAGCATCTCGGCAAACGGGTAATCACCGAAACCGAGCACGGCGCAGTCTGCGGGGATTCTGATGCCTGCGCGTTGCCCGGCGAGGAGGCCGCCGGCGGCGAGGTTGTCATTGGCGAAGATGATCGCGTCGGGGCGCGGTGAGGCGGTCATCAGGGCGTCCATCGCTTGCTTGCCGGCCTCGAACGGTGCGCGGTCGGCGTCCGGGGCGAAGACCCATGGCTCACGTCCTGCGCCTCGCAAAGTGGCGGCATAACCATCGCGGCGCTCCAGTGCACTGAAGTCGCCCGGCGCGCTGTTCTGCACGAAAGCGATGCGTTGATAGCCGTTCTCAAGCAAGTGTCTTGCAGCTGTTACGCCCACTTCGAAGTGCGAAAAGCCAATCTGCATCGGCTCGCGCTCCGGCTGGTAATCCCAGGTTTCGATGACCGGAATATCGACCTCGGCGAGCATCTTCTCGGTCCCTGCGCTGTGGAAGTGGCTGGTCAGCACCAATGCCGCCGGCGACCAGCCAAGAAACGCGCGCACGGCATTTTCTTCCTGCCCGATATCGAAATAACTCGACGCCAGCAACAGCTGATAACCGTGACGGTTAAGGGTGTCGCTGAAGCCCTGGATGGTGTTGGCGAAAATCGGCCCGGAGATGTTCGGAATGACCATGCCGACGATTTTCCCGCGCGCCGAGGCCAAGCCGCCAGCGACCAGATTGGGCACATAACCGAGCTCGGCGACCACCGCCGCAATGCGCTCGCGCCGCTCTGGCGACACCTGTTCGGGCTGATTGAAATACCGCGACACGGTAATCGCCGACACCCCGGCTGATCGTGCAACGGCGTTCAACGTTACACGGCCGGCGCCCCGGCGTTTACGCGGTTTTTCGTCGTTCAAGACTCGATCCTTCCTAAAAACCAAATTGCATATAAAAGTAATTTTTCAGTATTGGACGCTCTATGCCATGGTCGCCAGTATTGCCAATGTTAGCGCTAACAAGGCGCGGTGTCTGCTACTCGCTCGAGCGAATGCCCAAGACAGATTCGGGCGCTGTCGTCGCAGAACGGCAGCGGTTCAGGGCTATTTTCGAGCGACCACCTATGCGCAATTTTCCTGGGGCAACACACACACTCACGCAGTCGATTCGTGCGGCGGGCTGGATTTTCACCGGACTGGCGGCGCTGCCGCTGCCCACCGCGTTTGCCGCTGACAGCAGCGATCAGGAACCGACGCTGAAATCCGTCACGGTGACCGCGACTCGCCGGGAAGAGTCGCTGCAGAAAGTACCGGTGGCAGTTTCGGTGCTCGACGGCGAACAGCTTGAACGCGACAACCGCAACGGCGTGGCGAGCATCGTTCAGCAAGTGCCTTCGTTGAACTTCCGCACCGGCGCCTCGAACAAGGACACCTCATTATTCGTGCGCGGCGTCGGCACGATTTCCACCTCGCCCGGCGTCGAGCCGACCGTGGCAACGGTGATCGACGGTGTGGTGTATGCGCGGCCCGGCCAGGCCACGCTGGATCTGCTCGATCTTGAGCGCGTCGAGGTTTTACGCGGCCCGCAGGGCACACTGTTTGGCAAGAATGCCTCGGCCGGCGTGCTGAATATCACCAGCAAGGCGCCAACCACTGAGACCCACGGCTACATCGATCAGGCGTACTACAGCGGCAACGAAAGCCGCACCCGTTTCGGCCTCGGCGGCAGCCTCATTCCGGATACGCTGAAGGGCTCGATCAGCACCTTGTTCGGCACGTACGACGGCAACGTCGACAATCAGCACAACGGCCATGAAGTGAACGGCTATAACCATCGCGGCGTGCGCGGCAAACTCGAATTCACCCCGAACGACGACATCACCTTTACCCTGATCGCCGATTACATGCAGTCCCATGACGACGCGCCCAATGGCGTCGTCAGCCAAGCCCTGACGCCGGCCTTCGCCGGTGCGCTGAACCCGGTGAATGCGACCAGCCACAATCGCGACATCAATACCGACACCCGTTCCCACGTCGAGGACATCAACAAAGGTTTGTCCGGCCAGCTCGACTGGCAATTGGGTGATTACACGCTGACATCGATCACTGCGTGGCGCGGCTGGGACAACACTCAATATCAGGATGGCGATCGCCTCGGCACGGTGACGGCGGCATTTCCCGGCACGGCAGACAGGGGCGATCTGGCCTTCGACCAATATTCCCAGGAGCTGCGTCTGGCCTCGCCGAAAGGTGAATTCCTCGAGTACGTCGGTGGCCTGTTCTACATGCACGGCAAGGACGAGGAGACTTATCAGCGCACGCTGACGACGACCACCCGCACCGAGCGTGGCGTGGCTGATTACCGCACCACCAACGACAGCTCTGCGGTGTTTGGCGAGAGCACGCTGAACTTCACCTCGGACTTTCGCGGCATCGCCGGCCTGCGCTACACCCACGATGAGCTGGATTACGATCATCGTCGCGTCTCCACCTCAGTCACCACCGTCAGCGGCATTCAACCGGCGACTCGCAGCTCAGGCTCTGTCGACGAGGATGGCTGGTCCGGTCGCCTCGGCTTGCAGTACGACCTGAGTGATACGGTCACCACTTACCTGACCTACTCACGCGGTTACAAAGGTCCGGCCTATAACGTGTTCTTCAACATGCAGCCGCGCGACACCGAGGCGCTGAAACCGGAGACTTCCAACACCTGGGAGGCGGGCATCAAAGCCACGACCTGGAATAACCGCCTGACCACCAATCTGGCGGTGTTCCACAGTGAGTACGACAACTATCAGGCGAACTTTTTCGACACGGTCGCCGGGCAAGTGGTGACGCGGCTGATCAACGCCGGCAGCGTCAGCAGCGAAGGCGTCGAACTCGATTACGCCTTGCAAGCCACCCAGCAACTGAAGCTGTCCGGCGCGCTGGCGTACACACGCGCACGTATCGACGAATTCGCCTGCCCGGCGGGCGCGGCGGCGTCGTGCAACGTTGACGGCAAGCCTCTGCCGTTCAGCCCGGACTGGAAAAGCTACGTACGCGCCGACTACACCATTGCCCTGGACAACGGTCTGGATATCGAACTGGGCACCGACTACAGCTGGCAAAGCGAAGTGCAGTACGACATCAGCCAGAACCCCGATACCAGGCAGGGCGCCTACGGGCTGTGGAATGCCAGCGTCGCCCTGGCCGATTACACCGATGGCTGGCGCGTCGCGCTGCTGGGCAAGAACCTCGCCGACAAGTCTTACTCACCGTTGCTGGCCAGCGGCGGCAGCTACATCTACCGCGCGGTGCCACGGGATGACGAGCGCTACTTCGGCGTGCAGCTGCGCAAGGATTTCTGAGATGAGCAGACAGATGAAACTCGGTGCGTTTCTCATGCCCACCGGGCACCACGTTGCGGCATGGCGCCATCCTGATGTGCCGGCTGATGCGGGGCTGGACTTCGCCCATTACAAGCGCCTGGCGCAGATTGCCGAGGCGGCGAAGTTCGATGCGTTGTTTGTCGCCGACAGCGTCGCCGCACCGACTCAGGACGTCGCCAGCCGTATGGCCCGCTCCGATCACTTCGAACCGCTGACGCTGCTTTCGGCCTTAAGCGCGGTCACCGAGCACATCGGCCTGATCGCCACGGCGACCACCAGCTACAACGAGCCGTATCACGTGGCGCGCAAGTTCGCCTCGCTCGATCATTTGTCCGGGGGGCGGGCTGGATGGAATCTGGTGACTTCGGACAATGCCGCCGAGGCACTGAATTTCGGCCGCGACGAGCACATTGGCCATGCCGAACGCTACGGCCGTGCCCGCGAATTTCATCAAGTGGTCACCGGGCTCTGGGACAGTTGGGAGGACGATGCCTTCCACCGTGACAAGGCCAGCGGCGCCTATTACGACCCGCACAAGCTGCACGTGCTCGATCATGTCGGTGAACATTTTCGGGTCAAAGGCCCATTGAACGTGGCGCGCTCGCCGCAGGGGCAACCGGTGATTGTCCAGGCAGGATCCTCCGAGGCGGGTCGCGAACTGGCTGCGCAAACGGCTGAAGTGGTGTTCACCGCGCAGGCTTCACTGGCCGCCGCTCAGGCTTTCTATGCCGACATCAAAGGGCGCTTGCCTCAGCACGGACGCAGTGCCGACGCGCTGAAAATCATGCCCGGTGTGTTCGTCGTGGTCGGTGCCAGCGAGGCACAGGCGCAGGAAAAATTTGAAACGTTTCAGCAATTGGTCGAACCTGAGGTGGGCGTCGCGCTGCTTGGGCGTATGCTGGGCAACTTCGACTTATCGAAGTACCCGCTGGACGAGCCGCTGCCGGAGCTGCCGCTGACTGACAGCGGTCAGCAGAGTCGGCAGAAGTTGCTGACAGAGCTTGCAGCAAGAGAGAACCTGACCCTTGCCGGACTCGGTCGCAGGATCGCCGGCGGGCGCGGGCATTACAGCCTGATCGGTACGCCCGCGCAGATCGCCGATCGCCTGCAGCAATGGTTCGAACACGGCGCGGCAGACGGCTTCAATGTGCTGGTGCCGCACCTGCCGGGCGGGCTCGAGGATTTCGCCAATGGCGTGGTGCCGGAACTGCAGCGGCGTGGCTTGTTCAGAACTGAATATGAAGGCTGTACGTTGCGGCAGAACCTGGGTCTGACTCGACCCGGCAATAGATTTGCGTAACAGCCTTCGCGAGCAGGCTCGCTCCCACACGAGCAATCGACACCCATTTCAAGACAGACAAGAGAGGATTCGATGACCTACACCGCTGCCGAAAACCGCTACGACTCCATTCCTTACCGCCGCGTCGGCCGTAGCGGGCTGGTGCTGCCGGCGTTGTCGCTGGGCCTGTGGCACAACTTTGGCGACAGCACGCCGATCGACACCCAGCGCGCCTTGCTGCGTACTGCGTTCGATCTGGGCATCAACCACTTCGATCTGGCCAACAATTACGGCCCGCCGTACGGCAGCGCCGAAATCAATTTCGGTCGTCTGCTGCGTGAGGACTTCAAGCAGTACCGCGATGAGCTGATCATCTCCAGCAAGGCCGGTTGGGACATGTGGCCCGGCCCGTATGGCCAGGGCGGCGGCTCGCGTAAATACGTGCTCGCCAGCCTCGACCAGAGCCTGCAACGCCTCGGTCTGGACTATGTGGATATCTTCTATTCGCATCGCTTCGACCCGGACACCCCGCTGGAAGAAACCGCCAGCGCCCTCGCCACTGCCGTGCAGCAAGGTAAGGCGTTGTACATCGGTATCTCGTCTTACTCAGGCGTGAAAACCCGCGAAATGGCTGAGCTGCTGAAAGAGTGGAAGGTGCCGCTGTTGATTCATCAACCGGCGTACAACCTGCTCAATCGCTGGGTGGAAAAGGATCTGCTCGACACCACCGACGAGCTGGGTACGGGCGTGATCGCTTTCACGCCCCTGGCGCAGGGTTTGCTCACCGACAAATATCTCAACGGCGTGCCGGCGGACGCGCGAGTCAATCGTCCGGGCGGTGGCTCGTTGCAAGCCTCGCACTTGTCCGAGGCCAACATTGCCCACGTGCGGGCGCTGAACGAAATTGCCCAGCGTCGCGGGCAAAGCCTGGCGCAACTGGCGCTGGCGTGGACGCTGCGCGACCCACGGGTCACCTCGGCGCTGATTGGCGCGAGCCGACCGGAGCAGATTGTCGAGAACGTGGGGGCGTTGAAGAACCTGCATTTCAGCGCTGAAGAGCTGGCGGAGATTGATCGTTTTGCTCAGGAGGGCGGGATCAATTTGTGGGAGAAGCCTTCGACGGCGGAATAAGTTTCAAGCTCAAAAAGCTTTCGCGAGCAGGCTCCCACACAGGGAAATGCGTTCCAATGTGGGAGCGAGCCTGCTCGCGAAGGAGCCGGTTCAGGTAATGAAGATGTCGGTAATTACCGAAAAAACGGCACATCCCCCAACACCGTAGCCCGCTGCATCACCCGCCGCGCCGGGCGGTAATCGTCTACAGCGTAATGCTGGGTCACGCGGTTATCCCAGAAGGCAATGTCGTCCTTCTGCCAGCGCCAGCGAATGGTGAATTCCGGCCGGGTCGCGTGGGCGAACAGAAACTTCAGAACCGCCTCACTCTCTGTTTCCGACAGCTCATTGATTTTCGACGTAAAGCCTTCGTTAACGAACAGCGACCGCCGCCCGCTCACCGGGTGCGTGCGAATTACCGGATGCGACAGCGGTGGATTCTTGCGCCGCGCTTCTTCCCATTGAGCGAGCGCTTGCGGGGTGTTGCCGTAGCGCTCCAGCGGAAACGAACGGGTGAAATCGTGGGTCGCGGTCAGACCCTCGAGCAGGGTTTTCATCGGCGCCGACAACGCTTCATACGCGGCGATGCCGCTGGCCCACAACGTATCGCCACCGAACTCGGGCAGCAACTTGGCGCTGAGCACCGCGCCCATCGCCGGTGTCGGCAGGAAAGTCACGTCGGTGTGCCAGATCGCGTTGTCGCGCACGTCGGTGACGGCGGTGTCGAGGATCAGCACTTCCGGTTGCTCCGGCACGTTCGGGTAGATCGGGTGAATGTGCAGGTCGCCGAAATAGTGCGCGAAGCGGGCCTGTTGCGACGGTTCGATCGGCTGGTTGCGGAAGAACAGCACCTGATACTTGAGCAGCGCCTGCTCGATGGCGTCGCGGTGTTCCAGGCTCAGCGGCTGGCTGATGTCGACGCCGCTGATCTGCGCGCCGAGGGCCGGGCTTAACGGAGTGATGTCGAGGGTGCTCATGGTCTTTCTCTTCAATTGCGGTAATCACCGCCGTGTAGGAGCTGCCGAAGGCTGCGATCTTTTGATCTTGATCTTCAAAAGCAAGATCAAAAGATCGCAGCCTTCGGCAGCTCCTACACAAGGGATACAAAAGTTTCAGTGCGCCTGGCCGTGCCACGGCACCAGTTTGCGTTGCAGGGCGCGCAGGCCCATTTCCATGGCGAAGGCAATCAGGGCGATGACCAGAATCCCCAGCACCACCACATCAGTGACCAGGAACTGCGCCGCCGACTGCACCATAAAGCCCAGGCCACTGGTGGCCGCGATCAGTTCGGCGGCAACCAGCGTCGACCAGCCAACACCCAGGCCAATGCGCACGCCGGTGAGAATGTCCGGCAGGGCGCTGGGCAAAATCACATGGCGAATCAACTGCGCGCGCGTCGCGCCCAGCGACTGCGCCGCGCGCAGTTTTGCCGGGTCAACCGTGCGCACGCCGGTCGCGGTAGCGATGGCAATCGGCGCAAAAATCGCCAGGTAGATCAGCAGCACTTTCGACAACTCGCCGATGCCGCACCAGATCACGATCAATGGCAAATAGGCCAGCGGCGGGATAGGGCGATAGAACTCGATCAGCGGATCGAGCACGCCACGGGCGATGCGGTTGGCGCCGATGGCGATGCCCACCGGCACCGCGGTCAGAATGGCAAAACCCAGGCCCAGGCCGATGCGACTGAGGCTGGCGCCGAGGTGCTGCCACAACGTTGAATCCATGTATCCGGAAGTCGCCAGCAGCCAGCCCTTTTGCAGCACGGCGGAGGGTGGCGGCAGAAACAGCGGCTCGATCAACCCGCTGGCGGTCACCGCCCACCAGATCGCCAGCAGGCCGAACAGGGTCAGCAGGCTGATCCAGCGTGTACTCAGACTGCGACGCACCGGGATGCTCACCGAAGGGGTTTTCACCGCCGCAGCGGAAACGTCGTAACTGCTCATGCGCGCTCCTGCCGTTGCACGGCGCTGCGTTGCGAGAAGACTTTGCTCAGCACATGCTCTCGGGTTTCGATGAAACGCGGATCGGATTTGATTGCCCGGGCGGACTCGCCAGCGGCGTAGCGCTGACCGAAATCCAACTGCAGACGCTCAACGATCTGCCCCGGATTCGGCGCCAGCAGAATCAGGTCGGTGGCGAGGAACACCGCTTCTTCAATGTCGTGGGTAATCAGGAAAACCGGCTTGGCGGTGCGCTGCCAGACTTGCAGCAACAGCTCCTGCATCTGCTCGCGAGTGAATGCGTCGAGTGCGCCGAACGGCTCGTCCATCAGCAGCACGCGCGGGTCGGCGGCAAGGGCGCGGGCCAGACCGACGCGTTGTTTCTGGCCTCCGGACAATTGCCAGATGCGCCGGTCTTCGAACCCGGCGAGATCGACCAGCGCGAGCATGTCCCGGGCGCGCTGTTCGCGTTTGTCCTTGCCGACACCGGCCAGCTCCAGGCCGAAGGCAACGTTGGCCAGCACGTCCTGCCAAGGCAGCAGGGCATCGTCCTGGAACACCACGCCTCGTTCGGCGCTCGGGCCTTTGACCGGCACGCCGTCAAGAGTGATGCGCCCTGCACTCGGTTCGACGAAACCGGCAATCAGGTTCAACAGCGAAGTCTTGCCACTGCCGGACGGGCCGAGGGCGACCAGCAGTTGCTGCGGCCCCAGGGTCAGAGAAATATCCGCCAGCACCGGCTCCGGGCTGCCCGGGTACTGTGCGCTGATGCGCTCCAGCTGTAGCAATGCCATCGCTGTGAACTCCCGATCAGTTGGTGATGAATTTGGCGCTGACGTACGGCGCGTAGTCCGGCAGCACCGCTTCGACCTTGCCTTGCTCCTTGAGGAACACCGCGGTGTCGGTAATGGCTTTGGTGGTCGGCGCGCCGAGGTCACTGACCTGATCCGCCGCCAGCGGGTAGACGTTGCCCTGCAGCAGTAACGGAATGTCGCTGGCCTTGGCACCCGAGAGTTTCACCAGTTTGTCGATGTTGCCCTGGTTGGCCAGCCACGCTTGCGGATCCTTGCGGTAGTCGGCGTAGGCGTCGAGGGTGACTTTGGCGAACGCTCTGACGATTTCCGGGTGCTTCTCGGCGAAGTCTTTGCGCACGATCCACGCATCGAACGTCGGTGCGCCGAACTTGGCCAGTTCGCCGGAGGTCATCAGCACTTTGCCGTTTTCCTTGGCCACGCCCAGTGCCGGATCCCAAACGTACGTAGCGTCGATATCGCCGCGTTTCCACGCCGCGATGATCGCCGGCGGGGCGAGATTGAGCACGGTGACTTTCGAAGGATCGATGTTCCAGTGCTTGAGTGCCGCGAGCAGGCTGTAGTGCCCGGTGGACACGAACGGCACGGCGATCTTCTTGCCGATCAGATCCTGCGGAGTGTTGATGCCGGAACCATCACGCGCGACCAATGCTTCCGCGGCGCCGATCTGCGTGGCAATCAGGAACGTTTCGACCGGGACTTTGCGGGTGATCGCGGCGGTCAACGGGCTCGAGCCGAGATAGCCGATCTGCACGTCACCGGAAGCGATGGCGGCGATGATGTCGGCGCCGTTATCGAATTTGCGCCAACTGATATCGGCCTTGGTGGCTTTCTCGTAGGCACCATCGGCCTGAGCGACTTTCGCCGGGTCGACGGTGGTCTGGTAGGCAACGGTGAGGTCGGCCGCTTGGGCCAGGAAGCTTGCAGCAGCCAGCGAGGCGGCGGCGAGCAGGCGAAGCGGGAAATTCAGTTTCAATTTAGAACTCCAGATCAGGCGACCGAATGTCAGCGTGAAAGGAGACTAAATGATCTAAGAATCGATAAATAAATAACTTTTTCGAATGAGCTTATGAGCGGAAAACGTAGGCGTAGCGGGGCGGTTGGCACCTGTGGCGAGGGAGCTTGCTCCCGCTGGAGGCCGAAGGACTCCCAAATCCATCAACGCATTTCGTCTGATGCTCCGCGTTGAATAATTTACGACTGCTGCGCAGCCGAGCGGGAGCAAGCTCCCTCGCCACAGGGAACGGTGGTTAGTTACTGATGGCGAGGATGCTCGCCTGGTACGCGCCGACAAACACATCGAAATCGCCGACCTCGTTCTGTTCAAGCTCGGTCTGCTGCACCAGTGATGCGCTCGCCAGTTCTTCAAACTTCGCCTGCTCATCGGCCGCCAGCGGCTCGCTGCGGAAGAATTCGGCATGCGCCTGGCTCTGGCGTAACGAGAACCGGGCAAAGCTTTCCTTGTGCTCAGCCATCGCTGCCAGCACCTGTGCCGACGGCGTCAACGACGGGTCGCTGACCTTGGCCAATTGTGCATCCAAAGCCTTGCTGTGAGCGTCGCCGCCAACGCTCTGATCGAGCAGCGCCGCCAGCGGGGCAATCTGTTCCAGCAACTCGGCTGCCCAGGCCTTCATCTCGATCGGCTGGCCGTCACGCTGCAATTGCAGACCAGGACGGCGACCTTCCTTGACCACGCTGAGGAAATTCGAGGTGGCGTTGCCGCACGACGTATTGGTCAGCAGCGGGCTGTCGTTCAGCGCGCAGTA
The DNA here is from genome assembly GCF_035554175.1 of Pseudomonas sp. GTDB lineage: Bacteria > Pseudomonadota > Gammaproteobacteria > Pseudomonadales > Pseudomonadaceae > Aquipseudomonas. Next base: position 111,060 of record NZ_DATMIV010000022.1, read on the forward strand.
CAACAGGAACGCGTCGATGAAGCGCGACTCGGTGAGGTCGATGCCCATCGGCAGGAACGGGTTGATGTCCAGGCAACGCACTTCGACGTACTGGATACCGCGCGCCATCAGTGCCTGAATCGGTCGCTCGCCGGTGTAGGTCACGCGTTTCGGGCGGATGTTGGAGTAGTACTCGTTTTCGATCTGCAGGATGTTGGTGTTGAGCTGCACCCACTCGCCATCCTTGTGCGTACCGACTTCCACGTAAGGCGCGTACGGCGTGGCCACGGCCTTGCGCAGGCTGTCGGTGTAACTGGCCAGATCGTTGTAGCACGGCGTCAGACCGGCCTGGGCGTTGCTCTGATAACCCAGATCGCTCATGCGCAGGCTGGTCGCGTAAGGCAGGTACAGCGTGTCCGGATCGAGCTGTTCGAGCTGATGCGAACGCCCGCGCAAGAAGCCGGCGTCCAGCGCTGGCGACGCACCGAACAGGTACATCAACAGCCAGCTGTAGCGACGGAAGTTACGGATCAGGGCGATGTAGGACACCGACTGAAAATCGCGATCGGTGCCGACGAAACCTTCAGCCTCGCGCAGCAACGGCCAGAGCTGTTCCGGCAGGGAAAAGTTGTAATGAATCCCGGCGATGCACTGCATGGTCTTGCCGTAACGCAGGGCCAGGCCCTTGCGGTAGACGTACTTGAGCTGGCCGATATTGGAGGTGCCGTAATAGGCGATCGGGATGTCTTCCTCGGCCGGCAACGGGCACGGCATCGATGGACTCCACAGGTACTCGTTGCCGAGCTTGCTGTAGGCAAAGCGGTGAATCCTGTCCAGGCTCGCCAGCGTGTCGGCAGGATCCGGCAGGGCAGGCGTGATGAATTCCAGCAGCGACTCGGAGTAGTCGGTGGTGATCTGTTCGTTGGTCAGCGCGGAACCCAGGGCTTCGGGGTGCGGTGTTTGCGCCAGGCGACCTTCACTGGTCACGCGCAGGCATTCACGTTCGATACCGTGCAGACACTGCTTGAGCAGAGAGAGGTTAGCGCGCTCGCCGAGCAGAGCCAGGCGGCGGTTGAGAAGTTCGCTCAATTTGGATTCCTTCACGCGTCAGTCGCCCCAATATGGGGGTGGGCAGGACGGTCTACAAGGGTGAAGTTGAAACTGGCGTTATCGCCTGGTTTTCTAGCCTGTCAGCCGCACACATAACCCGTAGGAGCTGCCGCAGGCTGCGATCTTTTGATCTCGCTGTTGAAAAACAAAATCAAAAGATCGCAGCCTGCGGCAGCTCCTACAGGATTCATTGCGCCGAAATTAACTCAAAATGATGAGCGACATCTACAGGACAGCGAAGGTGCCTTGCGCTTTTGCGACCAGTTTGTCGCCCTGCATCACCTCGGCTTCGACCACCAGCGTGCGCCGGCCCGGGTGGATGACCCGCGCCGTGCACAGCACCTCGCCGTCGGAAACGGCGCGGATGTAGTTGATCTTGCACTCGATAGTTGCGCTCTGCTGATCGAAGCCATGGCTGCTGGAACAGGCCAGGCCCATGGCAATATCGACCAGGCTGAACAGCGCGCCGCCGTGCAATTTGCCGCCGCGGTTGCGCAGCTCCGGTTGCAGCGCCAGGGCGACTTGCGCCACCCCGGTTTCGAGGCTGTGCAGGCGGCAGCCCAACAGCTTGAAAAATGCGCTCTCGACGAGTCCGGCGGGCATCTCCATCAGCGCTTCTTCAACTGCTTGGCGTTGGCGAACAGCGAGGCCATTGCGTTGTTGACCGGCGCGGCGGTGGCGGTCTCCTTGCGCGGCGCGCTGCCCGACGACTGGCGCGGTGCCGAGCCCGGACGCGAACCACGGGCGCCGTCGACCTTCTCGCCCGGGGTGTCGCTCATGCGCATCGACAAACCGACGCGTTTGCGCGGGATGTCGACTTCCATGACCTTCACTTTGACCACGTCACCGGCCTTCACCGCTTCGCGCGGATCCTTGATGAACTTCTCCGACAGCGCCGAGATGTGCACCAGACCGTCCTGGTGCACGCCGATGTCGACGAACGCGCCGAATGCCGTCACGTTGGTCACCACGCCTTCGAGAATCATCCCCGGTTGCAGGTCCTTGAGGTCTTCGACGCCTTCCTGGAACTCGGCGGTCTTGAACTCCGGACGCGGATCGCGACCCGGTTTCTCCAGCTCTTGCAGGATGTCGGTGACGGTCGGCAGACCGAAGGTTTCGTCGGTGAACTTCTTCGGATCCAGACGCTTGAGGAACGCGGCGTCGCCGATCAGCGAGCGGATGTCGCGGTCGGTTTCAGCGGCAATACGCTGCACCAATGGGTAGGCTTCAGGGTGCACCGCCGACGAATCCAGCGGATTGTCGCCATTCATCACGCGCAAGAAACCGGCGGCCTGTTCAAAGGTTTTCTCGCCCAGGCGCGCGACTTTCTTCAACGCTGCACGAGTTTTGAACGCACCGTTTTCGTCGCGGTGCGCAACGATGTTCTGTGCCAGCGTTGCATTGAGGCCGGAGATCCGCGCCAGCAACGCCACCGAAGCGGTATTCACGTCCACGCCCACGGCGTTCACACAGTCCTCGACCACGGCATCCAGACTGCGCGCCAGTTTCAGCTGCGACACGTCGTGCTGGTATTGGCCGACGCCGATGGATTTCGGATCGATTTTCACCAGCTCGGCCAGTGGATCCTGCAGGCGGCGGGCGATGGACACGGCGCCACGGATCGATACGTCGAGGTCGGGGAATTCCTTGGCTGCCAGTTCCGACGCTGAGTAGACCGAGGCGCCGGCCTCGGAGACCATGACCTTGGTCATTTTCATCGCTGGGTATTTTTTGATCAGCTCGATGGCCAGTTTGTCGGTCTCGCGACTGGCTGTGCCGTTGCCGATGGCGATCAGGTCTACCGAATGCTTGGCGCACAGGGCCGCCAGAATTGCGATGGTCTGATCCCATTTGTTGTGCGGCACGTGCGGGTAAACCGTGGCGTGATCGAGCAGCTTGCCAGTCGAATCGACCACCGCAACCTTGCAGCCCGTGCGCAGGCCCGGGTCGAGGCCCAGGGTAGCGCGCGGGCCGGCCGGAGCAGCCAGCAGCAGGTCGTGCAGGTTGTGCGCGAAGACGTTGATCGCTTCGGTTTCCGCGCCGTCGCGCAGCTCGCCCAGCAGGTCGGTTTCCAGGTGGGTGTAAAGCTTGACCTTCCAGGTCCAGCGCACCACTTCACTGAGCCATTTGTCCGCCGGGCGATTCTGGTTCTGGATGCCGAACTGCTGGCCGATCATGCCTTCGCACGGGTGCATGGTGCCGGGCAGCTCATCGCCGACCTTCAGCGCAGAGCTGAGAATGCCTTCGTTGCGGCCCCGGAAAATCGCCAGGGCGCGGTGCGACGGCATGCTTTTCAGCGGCTCGTCGTGTTCAAAGTAATCGCGGAACTTGGCGCCTTCCTCTTCCTTGCCGGCGATGACGCGGGCGCTGAGGATTGCTTCCTGTTTGAGGAAGTTGCGCAGTTTTTCCAGCAGGCTGGCGTCTTCGGCGAAGCGCTCCATGAGGATGTACTTGGCGCCTTCCAGCGCAGCCTTGACATCTGCCACGCCTTTTTCGGCGTTGACGAAGCGCGCGGCCTCGACTTCTGGCGTCAGGTTCGGGTCGTTGAACAAGCCGTCGGCCAAGTCTCCGAGGCCGGCTTCGAGGGCGATCTGGCCTTTGGTGCGGCGCTTCTGCTTGTACGGCAGGTACAAGTCTTCGAGACGGGTCTTGGTGTCGGCGAGCTTGATGTCGCGCTCGAGGGCAGGAGTGAGTTTGCCTTGCTCTTCGATGCTGGCGAGGATGCTGATACGCCGCTCGTCGAGTTCTCGCAGATAGCGCAGGCGCTCTTCCAGATGACGCAACTGGGTGTCATCGAGGCTGCCGGTGACTTCTTTCCGGTAACGGGCGATGAAGGGTACGGTAGAACCCTCATCGAGTAGCGCGACGGCCGCTTCGACCTGTTGTGGGCGTACACCGAGTTCCTCGGCGATGCGGCTGTTGATGCTGTCCATAAAACCACCTGACATATGTGAAAAGCAGGCTCACAGGCACGCGGATAAAGGCCTGGAGGCTGATTGAGCGGCTGGAAAACTGCCGCTGCCTGGATCAAGAGGCAGCCCATTGACCCGTGAAATCCAACGGTTACTGCACAGGGCCGGAAAAAATACCGGCCACTTACGGTAACGATTCAGACGTTGCCTGGCGCAAAACGCCGCGCATTATAACCAGCGTTCTGTCATTCGGGGGCGTTGCAGCCTGTAGGCATAAACCCCGGTTTTCTGGCAGTGAAGGAAAAATCTGCTAACAATGCACACGGTGCGTATAACGGCAGCTACGCCATAATGCGCGCCGAGCTAAAAGGAGCATCCAATGAGCAGCACTGCACAAACGGCTGAAGGCGAAAAAATTCTTATCGTTGATGACGATCCGGGGCTGAGCAGCCTGCTGGAGCGTTTCTTCGTCAGCAAGGGCTACCGCGCCCGTACCGTTCCGAACACCGAGCAGATGGATCGTCTGCTGTCGCGTGAAGTGTTCAATCTGGTCGTCCTCGACCTGATGCTTCCGGGGGAAGACGGCCTGACCGCTTGCCGCCGTCTGCGTGGCGCGAACAATCAGATTCCGATCATCATGCTCACCGCCAAGGGCGACGAGCTGAGCCGTATCAAGGGCCTCGAACTGGGCGCCGACGATTACCTGGCCAAGCCGTTCAACCCGGACGAGCTGATGGCGCGTGTCAAAGCGGTACTGCGCCGTCAGGCTGCACCGGTACCGGGCGCGCCGGGCAGCGAAGACGAAAATGTCACCTTCGGTGATTACGTGTTGTCGCTGGCCACCCGCGAACTCAAGCGTGGCGATGAGGTGCACATGCTCACCACCGGTGAGTTCGCTGTCCTCAAGGCGCTGGTGATGAACGCGCGTCAGCCGCTGACCCGCGACAAGCTGATGAACCTGGCCCGTGGCCGCGAGTGGGATGCGCTGGAGCGTTCCATCGACGTGCAGATCTCGCGTCTGCGCCGGATGATCGAGCCCGATCCGTCGAAACCGCGCTACATCCAGACTGTATGGGGCGTGGGTTATGTGTTCGTACCGGATGGCACCGCCACCAAGTGATCGGTGATTTGTAGGAGCGGGTCTGCAAGGCGTTGGTCGCCTGACCATTGCCACAGACTCGCAATCCGCAATATGCGAGCATTGCTCGCTCCTGCAAGTGTGTAGCGGTTAAAGATGAAAACCCCCGTCTGGTTCCCCCAAAGCTTTTTCTCCCGCACCCTCTGGCTGGTGCTCATCGTCGTGCTGTTTTCCAAGGCGCTGACCCTGGTTTATCTGTTGATGAACGAGGACGTGCTGGTGGATCGCCAATACAGCCACGGCGTCGCCCTGACGCTGCGCGCCTATTGGGCGGCCGATGAGGAAAACCGCGCGAAAATTGCCGATGCCGCGACCCTGATTCGTGTGGTCGGCGCCGGCGTACCGGAAGGCGAACAGCACTGGCCGTACAGCGAAATCTATCAGCGCCAGATGCAGGCGGAGCTGGGTGCCGACACCGAAGTGCGTTTGCGCATGCACTCGCCACCGGCGCTGTGGGTCAGGGCCCCGAGTCTGGGCGATGGCTGGCTGAAAGTACCGTTGTATCCACATCCGCTGCGCGGCCAGAAAATCTGGAACGTGCTCGGCTGGTTCCTCGCCATCGGCCTGTTGTCGACGGCGTCGGCATGGATATTCGTCAGCCAGCTCAACCAGCCGTTGAAGCGTCTGGTCTACGCCGCGCGGCAGCTCGGTCAGGGCCGCAGCGTGCGCCTGCCGATCAGCGACACGCCGAGTGAAATGACCGAGGTTTACCGTGCCTTCAACCAGATGGCCGAAGACGTCGAGCAGGCCGGGCGCGAGCGCGAGCTGATGCTGGCGGGGGTGTCACACGACCTGCGCACGCCGCTGACGCGCTTGCGCCTGTCGCTGGAGTTGATGGGCGATCACACCGACCTCACCGACGACATGGTTCGCGATATCGAAGACATGGACGCAATTCTCGACCAGTTCCTCGCGTTCATTCGCGACGGTCGTGACGAGTCGGTGGAAGAAGTCGACCTTAGTGATCTGGTGCGCGAAGTAGCCGCGCCGTACAACCAGAGCGAAGAGAAAGTCCGCCTGCGCCTGGAACCGATCCAGCCGTTCCCGCTGCGTCGAGTGTCGATGAAGCGCCTGCTCAACAACCTGATCGGTAACGCCTTGAACCACGCCGGCACGGGTGTTGAAGTGGCCGCTTATGTGTCAGGTGATACCAGCGCGCCGTATGTGGTGCTGAGCGTGATGGACCGTGGCGCGGGGATCGATCCTTCCGAGCTCGAGGCGATTTTCAACCCGTTTACCCGAGGCGATCGGGCGCGTGGCGGCAAGGGCACCGGGTTGGGGCTGGCGATCGTCAAGCGGATTGCGGCGATGCATGGCGGTAACGTCGAATTGCGCAATCGCTCTGGTGGAGGGCTTGAGGCGCGGGTGAGGTTGCCGCTTGGATTGATGTTGCCCCGAGATGCGGTTTAGAAGCAGCTACAAGCTACAAGCTGCAAGCTGCAAGCTGCAAGCTACAAGCTACAAGCTACAAGCTACAAGCTACAAGCAAAGCGCTTTCCACTTGCAGCTTGGAGCTTGAAGCTGCTCCTCTAGCCCTTGCCCTTGGTGCGGGTCATATTCGGTCCGCCGTTCTTTTCAAGATGCTCGATGATGATCCCTGCCACGTTCTTCCCGGTGGTTGTCTCGATCCCTTCCAGTCCCGGTGACGAATTCACCTCCATCACCAACGGCCCATGATTGGAGCGCAGGATATCCACACCCGCCACCGCCAGGCCCATGACTTTCGCGGCGCGCAAGGCGGTCATGCGTTCTTCCGGCGTGATCTTGATCAGGCTGGCGCTGCCGCCACGGTGCAGGTTGGAGCGGAACTCACCCGGTTTGGCCTGACGCTTCATCGCCGCGATCACCTTGTCGCCGACCACGAAGCAGCGGATGTCCGCGCCGCCGGCTTCCTTGATGTATTCCTGAACCATGATGTTCTGCTTCAGGCCCATGAACGCTTCGATCACCGACTCTGCCGCCGTGGCAGTTTCGCACAGCACCACGCCGATGCCTTGAGTGCCCTCGAGAACCTTGATCACCAGCGGTGCGCCGTTGACCATGGCGATCAGGTCGGGAATATCGTCCGGCGAGTGGGCAAACCCGGTGACCGGCAAGCCGATTCCGCGCCGCGACAACAACTGCAGCGATCGCAATTTGTCTCGCGAGCGAGCAATGGCCACCGACTCGTTGAGCGGGAACACACCCATCATTTCGAACTGACGCAACACCGCGCAGCCGTAGAACGTCACCGACGCGCCAATGCGCGGAATCACCGCGTCGAAACCTTCCAGCGGTTTACCGCGGTAGTGGATCTGCGGTTTGTGGCTGGCAATGTTCATGTAGGCGCGCAAGGTGTCGATCACCACCATTTCATGCCCGCGCTCGGTTCCGGCTTCGACCAGACGGCGGGTGGAATACAGACGCGGATTACGCGACAGCACAGCGATCTTCATGCAACACCTGTGGAGGAGGTAGATACCGGGAACACCGGCTTGTCTTGTACATATTTGATGCCCGGATTGACCACCAGCTGGCCATCGATCAGGGCTTTGGAACCGAGCAACAGGCGATAACGCATGGACTTGCGGCAGGCTAGGGTGAACTCCACTGGCCAGACCCGATCTCCCAGGGCCAGCGTGGTGCTGATCACGTAGCGCACCTGCGCATGGCCGTTGGAGCTTTTGATGGTTTTGCGCGTGACCAGCGGTGCTTCGCAGCGCCGGTGACGCAACTGCACCACCGTGCCCAGATGCGCGGTGAAGCGCACCCACTTTTCGCCGTCGCGTTCGAACGGTTCGATGTCGGTGGCGTGCAGGCTGGAGGTGCTGGCGCCGGTGTCGATTTTCGCGCGCAGGCCCGCGACTCCCAGACCCGGGAGCGCCACCCACTCGCGCAGACCGACAACGGTCAAATGATCAAATGTCTTCAATGAAAAAAACCAAGAATTAACGTTGCCAGGCCTCGGCTGGCACCTGGGCCAATGCTTTGAATGCAGGTTTGGCAAACCAGTAGCCCTGCATCAGAAAAATTCCACTGTCGGCCAGAAAGTCGCGTTCTCCGGCGCTCTCGATGCCTTCGGCAATGACTGTAACGCCCAACTCCGCACACATTGTGACAATCCCCCGCACGATCACCTGGCGGACACGGTCTTGATCGACATCGCGGATCAGCGCCATATCGAGTTTGATCAGGTCCGGTTGGAAATCAGCCAGCAGATTGAGCCCCGAATAACCGGCACCGAAATCGTCGATGGCGGTCTTGAAGCCGAATTCGCGGTATTCACGCAGAATATTGGTCAAATGGCGATAGTTATCTACGTGCTCGCTTTCCAGGGTTTCAAAAATCAGTCGGTCGATCGGAAAGTCGTGTTTTCGCGCGGCCTCCAGTGTGCTGCGAATGCATAGCTCTGGACGGTAGACGGCGTTGGGCAGAAAGTTGATAGACAAGTGTGTCTGCATATTAAGTCTGGCCGCGCCTTCGATGGCGCGAGTCCGGCAGAGCTGGTCGAAACGGTAGCGGTTGTCTTCTGTTACCTGATTTAACACGGACAGCGCACCCTCACCGGCCACGCCTCGAATCAGCGCTTCGTGGGCAAATACCGACTGGTCGCGCAGGTCGACAATCGGTTGATAGGCGAAAGCAAAGTCGAAATCCAGCGGTTCACTTTGCTGGCAGCCTTTGCAACCGCCATTGGGCGAGGTCAATGAAGTCGGAAACTTTGTCACTCGATCACTCCAGGCCGTTCATGCGGCGAAGATCACAGTCTATCTGGGGGGCCGAGTTCTTGCGCCCGACAGAAACGGTAGTACAGTTCCGACTACTGGCTGAGCGAGGAATTCATATGGCGCAGAAACAGGAGGAGGACGACAAGGTCCGTCTCGATAAATGGCTTTGGGCGGCGCGTTTTTACAAGACCCGTGCCCTGGCCAAAGCGGCGATCGAAAGTGGCAAGGTGCATTGGCGTGGCGAGCGCTGCAAACCGGGCAAGGAACCGCGCATTGGCGACGAGTTCGAAATTCGCACCGGCTTCGAAGTGCGCACTGTGAGGGTCGAGGCCCTGTCGATCGTGCGGCGTGGCGCACCCGAGGCGCAGACCTTGTATGCCGAAACCGAAGCGAGTATCGCCAAGCGTGAAGCGGCTGCGGCGATGCGCAAGGCAGGGTCGCTGGGCGTGAGCACCGATGGCAAGCCGAGCAAGAAGCAGCGGCGGGATCTGTTCAAATTCCGCGGAAACAACGACGAATAAAAAGATCGACCACAACACGGCAGCTCCTACAGTTGGAATGCGATCCTCTGTAGGAGCTGCCGAAGGCTGCGATCTTTTCGAGGCTCCACCATTTACCGGGCGGAAATTACACTCATCCGCGACACCAGCGGCAGCTTGCCCAGCAAACTGAAGATCGGCGCGGTCAGCTTCAACCAGAAGTTTGCCGCATGGCAGGCAAACGGCGTGTAGTAACCCCAACCCAACGCCCACACCGCCAGCAGTACGCCCCCGATGTAATCGTCCTGGCCCCAATGCGCGCCGGCCACCAGGCGCGGCAGCATGAACAGAACGGCCAGGCCCCAGACCGTCAGGAACTGACCGATCGTGCGGCTGAAAACGCCCATGAACAACGCCCAGATCAACAGCACCGACGCGTGATCACCAGGGAAACTCTGGCCGGAGCGGTCCTTCAGCTCCCAGGTTTTTTCCAGATGCGGAAAGTAGTCGCTGATGTGCACAGCGCCTTCGAGCACCATCGATGGGCTGCTGTGCTGCCAGCCCATGTGATCGGAAAATTTGGAAAACAGCGCGCGAATCACCACCATCAACAGCAGGATCGAGAAAAAACCGAAGAACGCGCGGCGCACGTCAATCGCCCGAAACACCCAGTCGCCCTTGATCAGCAGCGTCAGCAGAATCAGTCCGACGACGATGTCGAACGGGCGCAGACTTGCAATTGCCCAGATGTGGAGCCATATCGGGTTGCTGGCCAGTGGTGCATTCAGCGAGCGGAACAGCCACTCGTCGAAAATCACACACAGCATCTGGCCGGTAGGCCATAACCAGAAAGCCAGTAGCGCCAACGGCACTACGTTACACAGAACCAGCCGGCCGAGGTTCCACCTTGATTGGAACAAACCCGGATTGTTCATAAAATGCCTCCCATGGCGAAAAAGCGCCGGCACCAAAAAAAGTGCCAGCAAGCGCAAATTTTCACGTTTTGTAACCATTTTGTCATCACATTCAGATACCCAGACCTATGACCGACCTAGCGGATACCGATTTCACTCAACGCTTCATCTTTGATGACAGCGACACTCGCGGCGAACTGGTAGCGCTGGAGCGCAGCTACGCTGAAGTCCTCGCCAAACACCCGTACCCGGAGCCGGTCGCGCAGTTGCTCGGCGAGTTGATGGCGGCCGCCTCGTTACTGGTCGGCACACTCAAGTTCGATGGCCTGCTGATTTTGCAGGCGCGCTCGGAAGGTCCGATTCCGCTGCTGATGATCGAGTGTTCCAGCGAGCGCGAAATCCGTGGCCTGGCGCGCTATGACGCCGAGCAGATTGCGGCGGACGCCAGCCTCGGCGATCTGATGCCCAACGGTGTTCTGGCCTTGACCGTCGACCCGACTGTGGGTCAGCGCTATCAGGGCATTGTCGATCTCGACGGTGAAACCCTCTCGGATTGCTTCACCAACTACTTCGTCATGTCGCAACAGGTCGGCACCCGTTTCAAGCTGTTCGCCGACGGTCGTCGCGCCCGTGGTCTGCTGCTGCAACAATTGCCCGCCGATCGCCTGAAAGACGAAGAAGAGCGCGCCGCCAGCTGGCAGCACCTCACCGCGTTGGCCAGCACTCTGAGCGCCGATGAACTGCTCAGCCTGGACAACGAAACCGTGCTGCATCGTCTCTACCACGAAGAGCAAGTGCGCCTGTTCGATGTGCAGCATTTGCGTTTCAGTTGCAGCTGCTCGCGGGAACGCTCCGGCAATGCGCTGGTCAGTCTTGGGCTGGAAGATGCGCTGGCGCTGGCAGCCGAGCAGGGCGGCAAAGTCGAGATCGATTGCCAGTTCTGCAATCAGCAGTACCTGTTCGATGCAGCCGATATTGCTCAATTGTTCGCTGGCGCGGGCGTCGATACGCCGTCAGATACCCGTCACTAAAACGGTTCAGCGCAGGTAAATTCACTGCGTAATGACGGAATATCGCCGTTACGACGGGAGGACCCTACTCTTTTTGGGCTTTTCTGGCATAATCCGGCCCACTTTTTTCGCGGTAGTAGTGCACGACTTTCTACTACAAAACGTTTGGAGCACACTCGGCCACTGGCCGACGGGGAACCTCATGACGCAAGCCAATAACGCCGTGTACACCGATCTGAGTGTTGATGATCTGGTAAAAGAAGCCCTGAATCGCGGTGAAGGCGAGCTTGCCGATACCGGCGCTCTGGTTGTTCGCACCGGTCACCGCACCGGCCGTTCGCCAGTCGACCGTTTCATCGTTGAAGAACCTTCCACCCAGGCCGCCATCGCCTGGGGCCCGATCAACCGCAAGTTCCCGGCCGACAAGTTCGATGCCCTGTGGGCTCGCGTCGAGGCCTTCAACAACGCGCAAGAGCACTTCGTTTCCCACGTGCATGTAGGCGCGGCGGAAGATCACTACCTGGCCGTGAAAATGACCACGCAGACTGCCTGGCAGAACCTGTTCGGTCGTTGCCTGTTCATCAACCCGGCCCAGTACAACCCGGCAGGCCGTGAAGAATGGCAAGTGCTCAACGTCGCCAACTTCGAATGCGTGCCTGAGCGTGACGGCACCAATTCGGACGGTTGCGTGATCATCAACTTCGCGCAGAAGAAAGTGCTGATCGCCGGTATGCGTTACGCCGGTGAGATGAAGAAAGCCATGTTCTCCGTGCAGAACTTCCTGCTGCCGGCCGCTGACGTGTTGCCAATGCACTGCGCTGCCAACATCGGCGAAGACGGCGACGTGACGTTGTTCTTTGGTCTGTCGGGCACCGGTAAAACCACCCTGTCGGCCGACGAAAGCCGTTACCTGATCGGTGACGATGAACACGGCTGGGGCGAAGGCGTGGTCTTCAATATCGAAGGTGGTTGCTATGCCAAGTGCATCGATCTCTCCGAGAAGAACGAGCCAGTCATCTGGAAAGCCATCAAGCACGGCGCCGTGCTGGAAAACGTCGTCATCGACGACGCCAAGCATGCTGATTACGCCGATGTCAGCCTGACCCAGAACAGCCGCGCAGCCTACCCGCTGGAGCATGTTGCCAAGCGTTCCGAGAAGAACCTGGGTGGCGAGCCAAACGCGGTGATCTTCCTGACCTGCGACCTGACCGGCGTATTGCCGCCAGTGTCGATCCTCAACGAAGAACAAGCGGCCTACCACTTCCTGTCCGGCTACACCGCGCTGGTGGGCTCGACTGAAATGGGCTCGGGCAGCGGCATCAAGTCGACCTTCTCCACCTGCTTCGGCGCACCGTTCTTCCCGCGTCCGGCTGGTGAGTACGCCGAGCTGCTGATCAAACGTATCCGTGGCTTCGGCTCCAAGGTCTATCTGGTCAACACCGGCTGGACCGGCGGCGGCTACGGCGTCGGCCAACGCTTCAACATCCCGACCACCCGCGCAGTGATCGCCGCGATCCAGAGCGGCGCGCTGATCGGTGCTGCCACCGAGCACCTCGACACCATCAACCTCGACGTGCCACTGGCTGTTCCGGGTGTTGAGACGAACCTGCTCAACCCACGCAATACCTGGGCTGACAAGGCGGCGTACGATGAGGCAGCGAAAGCACTGGCCGGTCTGTTCATCGAGAACTTCAAGAAGTTCGAAGTGAGCGACGCGATCAAGGCGGCTGGGCCGAAGTTGTAAGTAGTGGTTTGCAGTGAATGAAAAAACCGCCCTTTGGGGCGGTTTTTTTATGAGCGAAGACAGCTTGATCCTCTTAACTATGGCCATTGCCGCCGTGCATGCAGGACTCGCAGCACTTCAACACAGTCTTTTTTGATTGCGTAGACGATGACGTAGTTGGAGGCTGCAACGATTTCACGTGTGCCGTCGACCTTGCCCTTTTTGTACAAGGTTGGGCGCTGTCTTGCGATTTCCCCTTTTGATTCGAACATTTCATCGAGGTCCGCAGCCGCGTCGGGGTTGTCCTGGCTGATGCGGTTCATTATCCGGTCTCGGTCAGCAAGCGCTTCCGGGCGCCAGACCAACCTCATCAGCGTCCTCGTTGACGCAGGGCATCACGTTTGGCGGCGAATATTCGGCGAGCGTCTGCATCGCTGACACTAGGTCTTGGATCATCGATGCTGATCTGAACCTGACGCTTGAACCATTCTTCATAAGCGGCAGCTTCATGCGCTTGCTTCAACGCTTCGGAGCGATCGGGGCGGGCGTAAGTTTTCAGTTGCAGCGGGTCATAACCGGAGGCATCCACATTGAATTGGCTAATGCCCAAGCCTTGCAAGTAGGTCACCAGCGTCTCCATTTTTTTGAACAGCCGCACTTGACCACTGCGCTGAGCGGTCAGCTTATAAATGTTCCTGCCTTGATGAATTTCGATCGACCAGCCACCCGGTTTGGCTACGATATTCGTGCCGCTGACAGAACCGTTTTCAACCAGGTGAACAAGGGTGCTGTGATCGATGGTTTCAGTGCTGGTCATAAAAGCGAGTCCTTCGCTGAGTAATGGCTCCCATCGTACGCAATCAATAGTAGTTTGCAAAATTCGACTCCTTGCGCTGCACAGGACGTGGACAGCGATGATGATGTTGTTCGTTACCGGGCCGGCGCTTTCCAGTTGAGCATTTGTGTCTGCGCGACTTGCAGCAGGTCGCAGCCGTCCTGGGTCAGCAGGTACAGGGCGTGGGTGATGTGGGGGATGTCTTCAACGTCGGCTTGTTTGAAGCTCAGGCAATACAGGGTTTGCAGAAGGTCGCTGGAGGCGCGCAGGCGCTGGACGGCGCACTCGAGGATGTCATGCGGGCTAGGCTTGTGTGTCGATGATCAGCGGTTTGCTGTCGGTGAGGTTTGATTCGAGTGGGCGGTAGCGATCGGTGGTGTATTGACTGCGTGCTTTCATTTTTCGACCCTCAGATGCTGCAAATGAAGCCGCCACATCGTGACCAAGCGACAGGAGGCGACTGTGTTCGGGTTGGTCAACCGGTGAGGATCGTGCACATACCCGGCACACCCGAGGGTGTCCCAAACACAGTCACCATAAACTGCAGGCAAATGAGTGCCCGCAGCATACAGTGCATGCGTATACACGAATCAATCGGGTGACCAAGCCCGAGTCGCTGAACAGACAGCAACAGCCACGACTATAGGTTCGTACTCCCACCTCGCGATAGCCGACAAAGCATCGCGTGAAGTAGGAACGGGACGAACTCTATGCCGGACGTTGCTATCGATTCTTCAACGTTTTTCAACGTAAATGCTGGTAACCGGAAATATCCAGCAGGCTCGTGGTCAGCCCGGTTGCCGGCCGGTAGATCGGGCCTTTCACTGCCGAGAACGGCACGCCTTTGCTGCCCAGCGAGACATAGCGCTCGCCTTTGTCCAGTTCGGTGAAATAGGTGTAGGACTGGCTGTGCATCTTCTTGTAGCGAGCTTCGTCGGTGACGATGGCGCCAGTGAGGCGCAGCAGGTCGGCATCGCTCAGGTCGAGGGTTTTGCTCAGTGGCACGCCCCAGCGTTTAAGGCAGATTTCGGCGAGATGGCGAACGATACGCCCCGGCTCGATCAGCGCGTTGAGGTCGCTGCTGCTGGTGGGGTCGCCGCCAAGCGCCGTGGCGTTGCCAGCCAGGGTGGCGTGGCGACCGGCCATTGGATAGATCGAGGTTCTGGTGCCAGTAGCGGTTTGCGGTATCACGCAGCTGAAGCCTTTCGAGCGCTCGTCGCGGGCATAGAATGCGATGTATTCCTTGACGTTGGATTGAAGTTTTACCCGGTGCTCTTGAAAGTTGCCGATTCCCGGAACTGGATCGATCGCGAAGATGTTCACTGGAATATGTTTGAGTGCAGCGTCCTTGAACATTGCATTGGCGAGCATATGGCAACTGACACCACCACGGCTCCAGCCCACCAGATTGACTCGCGTGGGAATGATGCCGTCCTTGCGGAAAGTCTTGATGATTTGTTCCTGTAACTTTTGTTGCGTGATACTGCGGTCGCCATAGTTGTATTTGCGCCAGAGCCAGGAGCCTTCAACTTTTACATCTTCGATAGGGATGCCTGCGGCTTTGAGACGGTTATATTCTGCTTCGGTCAGTTGTTTACGCTGCCAGTCGCATTTGCCTTTGATAATGTTCACGGCGTGTTGCACGTTTTCCTCCCAGCCTTTACCGAACAGGGTGCCGGACAGGCCGTATTCAGAAGTCTTGGTGAACAGGTCATCAGCTTGCAGATTGCCGCTGCCAGGGCCATCAACGACGATCCACTCGGCAAATTCGCGCCCACTGTGGTGGGCAGCAAGCGTGGAAACGACTTCGCCGTCCCAGTAGCTTTTATGTTTGTCGTCAAACTTGTTGGAGCCGGTGCCGCAAAAAAATATGGTTAACGTTGTCATGGTATTGCCCTTATTTGTATTTAAGAGCAATCAACTTAGTTGAGATAATCAGGGTCGATAAAGTGATTCGTTGTTTCTGGTTTTGTAGGTGTGGTAGAGCTCGTTTGTTTGTTGTTCTTTTATTGATGTTGGCTGGGTTGTAATTAACAGATTTTTATCGCTGCAGTTTTATCGGGCTGGCGACCCATTGTGAGTGCCCTATACCCTGTATCATTCCGTATCGATTTAGCCCCGACCTTTTCTCGACTCGCTGCGATTGCCCGCTAGGCTTTCGACATGGCAGCGGTCAAAGGAGTGACAGCGAATGCACAACACCCTGAAACAGGTTTTTGGTTATCCACAGTTCCGGCCCGGCCAGGAGGCCGCGATCAGCGCGGTGCTGGCGGGGCGCTCGGCGGCGGCGATCTTTCCCACTGGCTCCGGCAAATCCCTTTGCTATCAACTGCCGGCGCTGTTATTGCCGCACCTGACCCTGGTGGTCTCGCCCCTGCTGGCGTTGATGCAGGATCAGTTGGCCTTCCTCAAGCGCCACGGCATCTCGGCGGGCAGCATCGATTCGGCACAAAGCCGCGAGGATGCCAACGACGTCATGGCCCGTGCGCGCTCAGGTGATTTGAAGATTCTGATGATTTCCGTCGAGCGTCTGAAAAACGAGCGCTTCCGCAATTTTCTGCAGCAGGTGCCGATCTCGTTATTGGTGGTCGACGAGGCGCACTGCATTTCCGAATGGGGTCACAATTTTCGCCCCGATTATTTGAAACTGCCGGACTACCAGCGCCAGTTCAACATCCCGCAGGCTCTGCTACTAACCGCAACGGCCACACCTGAAGTCATCGCTGACATGCAGGCAAAATTCGCTATCGTCCCAGCGGATGTAGTAACCACCGGTTTCTATCGGCCCAACCTCAACCTGCTGGTCGAGCCTGCGCGCGGACAGGACAAGCGCCGACGTCTGGTCGAATGGATGACTGAGCATCCTGGGCAACCGAGCATTGTTTACGTCACGTTGCAGAAGACCGCCGAACAGATCGCCGCGCATCTGCAACGCAACGGAATCCAGGCCGAGGCGTATCACGCAGGCTTGCCCCACGATCAGCGTGAAGGCATCCAGCACCGTTTCATGGCCGGGCAGTCCAATTGCATCGTCGCCACCATTGCCTTCGGTATGGGCATCGACAAGAGCGACATCCGCAACGTCGTGCATTTCGATCTACCCAAATCCATCGAAAACTACAGCCAGGAAATCGGCCGCGCCGGGCGCGACGGGCAGCCCTCCGATTGCCTGGTACTGGCCAACCGCGACAGCCTCAATGTGCTGGAGAATTTCGTTTACGGCGATACGCCCGAGCGTGATGGCATTCGTTATGTACTCGATGAACTGAAAGCTTCGGTGTCTGAGGGGCAGTGGGAGTTTCTGCTCGGGCCTTTGGCGGATCAGAGCAATATTCGCTCGTTGCCATTGAAGACGTTGCTGGTGCAGCTGGAGCTGCGCAGTCTGATCGCTCCGCGTTACGCCTATTACGCCGAATATCGCTTCAAATACTTACTGGAACCTGAGGCACTGCTCCAGCGCTTCGAAGGCGAGCGCAGGGACTTCGTCGCGGCGATCATCCAGACGTCGGCTTGCGCACGTACCTGGGCCACGGTGAATTTCGAGGCGATGTATACGCAGTATTCCGCCGAGCGCAACCGCGTGGTGACGGCGCTGGATTACTTCCAGGAGAAGGGCTGGATCGAGCTTGAGAGCAAGCAGATGACCGAGGTTTACAGCTTGTTGCACAGCGATTTTGATAGTGATGCTCTAAGCGCTGAGCTGCATGCGTACTTCACTCTGCACGAACAGGCCGAAGTGGCGCGGATTCACGCCATGCTTGAGGTGTTTTCCACCGAACGCTGCCTGGGTTATCGCCTGGCCGAGTATTTCGGTGATCACAATGCCCCTGAGCAGTGCGGCCATTGTTCGGTGTGTCACGGGCAAATCGCGCGGTTGCCCGAGCCGCCGCCATTACCGCCGCTTGTGGATAAGAACTTCGCGCAACTGTGTGGTGAATTTATCCACAGGCATGAGCAGCACACGGGCGGTGTTCCAACCGCCGAGCGGCTGACGCGGTTCCTGTGCGGCATCAGCGTGCCATTGTTCACCAAGCTCAAGGCGCGCGCGATTCCAGGATTCGCAGCGCTGGAAGAGTACCGCTACGCCGAGGTCCGCGAGTGGGCGCAAGAGCACCTCTGATCTGTAGGAGCTGCCGAAGGCTGCGATCTTTTGATGTTGATTTCTTCAAGATCAAAGGATCGCAGCCTTCGGCAGCTCCTACGTTAAGAGTCATCCAGTCAGGTCCTCTATCCATCCGCTGAATGTCAATCATCACGCTAATAAACTTCAAAAAGCGTCGTTGCCTGACTAAGGTTGGGATCTGTCTTTGGATCGCCAACAAGAGAACAACATGAGCCAGACATCCTTCGATATTCAGCAGGCTGCCGTGATCGGCGCGGGTACCATGGGCCGCGGCATTGTCATGTGCCTGGCCAATGCCGGCGTGAGCGTGCAATGGGTGGACAACAACCCACAGATGCTTGAACAGGCGCTGGCGACGGTCGCCGAGACTTATGCACACAACGTGCGTCAGGGTCGGGTCGATCAGAGCGAGGCGGATGCGCGCATGGCTCGCGTCTCGGCGGCGGCGGATTACGCAGCGATTCGCAATGTCGATCTGGTGATTGAAGCGGTGTACGAGAACCTCGAGTTGAAGCAGAAGATCTTTCGCGAACTCGATGGCCTGCTCAAGCCCCAGGCGCTGCTGGCGAGCAACACCTCGGCGCTGGATATCGACGCCATAGCCGCCGCGACGCGGCGCCCGGCGCAGGTGCTGGGCCTGCATTTTTTCAGTCCGGCGCACATCATGAAACTGCTGGAAATCGTGCGTGGTGCGCAAACTTCGCAGGCCGCCCTGGACGCAGCGTTGGTGCTCGGCAAGCGCATGGGCAAGGTCAGCGTGGTGTCGGGCAACTGCCACGGTTTCATCGGCAACCGCATGCTCCATCCGTACGTGCTCGAAGCGCGCAAGATGCTTCTCGAAGGCGCTTATCCACAGCAGGTTGATGCTGCGCTGCAAGGCTTCGGGTTCGCCATGGGGCCATTTCGCATGTACGACGTGGTCGGGATTGATCTGGAGTGGCGTGCTCGAGAACTCGCCGGCGAAGGGCAGGATGCGCCGCAGGTCCAGATAGATAACCGTCTTTGCGAAATGGGCCGGTTCGGGCAGAAGTCCGGTAACGGTTATTACCATTACGAGCCGGGCAGTCGCCAGGCCGAGCATGATCCTGAAGTCGATGCATTGGTGCTGCGGGTCAGCGAACAGTTGGGGTTCCAACGCCGCGAGATCGGCCCTGAAGAAATCCTTGAACGCTGCCTGCTGGCGCTGGTCAACGAAGGCGCGAAGATCCTGCAGGAAGGCATTGCCAGCTCGGCCCATGATATCGATCTGGTGTACCTGAACGGCTATGGCTTTCCAGCGCAGAAGGGCGGTCCGATGGCCTGGGCAGATCAACAAGGGCTGGCGGATATTCATCAGCGCTTGCTGGCGCTGGAAACGCGCCAGGGCGATCAGTGGAAGCCGGCGCGGTTGATCGGCGAGTTGGCGGCGCAGGGGAAGGGGTTTGCGGATAGTTGATACTTGCCGGCCATGCTGACGTCTTCGCGAGCAGGCTCGCTCCCACAGGTTGGCGCGTTCCATTGTGGGAGCGAGCCTGCTCGCGAAGGCCTTGCCACGGTTTTTAAATAAGACTCGCCGAAATATTTCAAGGAATCGCTCATCAATGTCCAGCCCGGCACCACAGCGCACCGACTACCCCCACTTCCAGCCAATCACCACGCGCTGGCACGACAACGACGTCTACGGTCACGTCAACAACGTGACCTACTACAGCTTCTTCGACACCGCGGTGAACACCTACCTGATTCAGGTTGGAGGCCTGGATATTCATCACGGCGAAGTGGTCGGCGTTGTAGTCAGTTCGGCCTGCGACTACTTTGCATCGATTGCTTTCCCGGATCTTATCGAGATCGGTTTGCGGGTCGGCAAGCTGGGCAACAGTTCGGTGCAGTATGAGCTGGCCATCTTCAAGGTCGGCGAGAGCGAGGCGTGTGCGGCGGGGCGGTTTGTGCATGTATTTGTGGATCGGGCAAGTAATCAGCCTGTGCCGATCCCTGCCGGGTTGCGCGAGGCGCTGCAACGGCTGGTCATCTAGAGGCGTAAAAAAAATCGCAGCCCGGGGGCTGCGATTGTCGTTCAAGCCTTCGCCTTAACGGTGGCGATAGTACTTGTGATGCTTGCGGTGGCCGTAAGCATGACCGCGACCTGGGTGACCACGGTCGCGATAGTAGCGACGGTCATCGTAGCGGCGATCGTAATGACGATCATCGTCGTCGCTCTTGTTGCCCATGTAGTTACCCAGCGCGCCACCCGCGCCGCCACCTGCGGCGGAGCCGATCAGGCTGCCGGTAGTGCCGCCCAGGCTGCGGCCAACCACGTTGCCGCCGGCTGCACCCAGTGCACCGCCGATGGCCGCTTCGCCACGGCTGCGTTTGTCTGCGCCGACTGCGCTACCACCCGCGCCGCCCAGGGCTGCGCCGATGGTGGAACCTGTATTGCCGCCTAACGATTGACCGACGACCGAGCCAAGAACCCCGCCCAATGCGCCGCCCACACCTGCTTCGGTGGTGCCTCCGGCAGAAGCAAAGCCGCTGACCAGGCCAAGGGACAACAAGAGAATCGAGGAGAACTTCATAGAGGATGAGCCTCAAAGGGATGACGGCGCCGATCCTGAGGCTCTGCAATAGGCGTGACAATCAAAATCCGACGAATAGCACGACTTGTATACAATATTGCAAGTTACTGTTTTTTCACCGGAACTTAACCGATTTTCGCCGGTCTTTAGCTACTTCGGACAGGCCGTTTTCATGCAGAAACGGCCTTTTTTGTGGGCGTTTGAAAATTGCTTGAGCTCAGACATGTATTGCTTGAACCGACGCCTTCGCGAGCAAGCTCGCTCCCACATTTGAAATGCATTCCAATGTGGGAGCGAGCTTGCTCGCGAATAGGCCGGTACTGACACCGCTTTAGGCGGATTCAGCAATGATCAGCCCGGTCTCGCTCGCCGCCTCCAGCCGGATCGCAATGAACTTTGACGTCGGCGTATGGCTGCCATCGCCGGTGCTCTCCAGCGGCACCAGCGGATTGACCTCCGGATAGTACGCCGCCGCCTGCCCGGCAGGAATGTCGAAAGCCAACAATGTAAAACCTTTCACCCGACGCTCGCGCCCGTCATCCCACAGCGACACGATGTCGGCCTTCTGCCCTGGACGGAAGCCCAGACGAATGATGTCGGCCTCGTTGGCAAACAGCACGTCGCGCTGCCCCTTGACGCCGCGATAACGGTCATCGAGACCATAGATCGTCGTGTTGTACTGGTCGTGGGAACGCATCGATTGCAGGATCAGATCCGGCACCTGCCCGGTGGCGCGGGTGCGCTCGTGAACCAGATCTTTCGGCAATTGGTTGGCGCGGAAATTGGCGCGGCCTGATGGTGTGTTCCACTTGCGCGCGCCAGCAGAGTTGCCCAGATAGAAGCCGCCCGGGTTCTTGATCTTCTCGTTGAAGTCTTTGAAGCTCGGGATCGTGTCGGCGATCAGTTCGCGGATGCGCCCGTAATCGGCCACCAGCCAGTTCCAGTCCACCGGTTGGCTGCCCAGTGTCGCGGCAGCAATGCCGGCAATGATCGACGGTTCCGAACGCATCTGGTTCGACAGCGGCTGCAATTGGCCATTGGAGGCGTGGACCATACTGAACGAGTCTTCCACGGTGACTGCCTGCGGGCCTTCAGTCTGGATGTCGATATCGGTACGCCCCAGGCACGGCAGGATCAACGCGTCCTTACCATGGGCGAGGTGGCTGCGGT
Source organism: Pseudomonas sp. (assembly GCF_035554175.1). GTDB lineage: Bacteria > Pseudomonadota > Gammaproteobacteria > Pseudomonadales > Pseudomonadaceae > Aquipseudomonas. The sequence continues at coordinate 132,712 of NZ_DATMIV010000022.1, forward strand.
TGAGCTTGGTGCTGATCTGCACGGTCAGGTCGCACTTGCGCAGCGCTTCGAAGGTGCGCGAGCTGTCCGGCGTAGCCTGGGCAAAGTTGCCGCCCAGACCGATGAACACCTTGGCGCGGCCTTCGGCCATCGCATGAATCGCCTCGACCACGTTGTGGCCATTGTGGCGTGGCACCTTGAACTGGAAACGCCGCTCCAGCGAATCGAGGAACGCCACCGGCGGACGCTCGTTGATACCCATCGTGCGGTCACCCTGCACGTTGCTGTGACCACGCACCGGGCACAGACCGGCACCGGGCTTGCCGATGTTGCCTCGCAGCAGCATCAGGTTGGCGATTTCCTGAATGGTCGGCACCGAATGACGGTGCTGAGTGATGCCCATGGCCCAGCACATGATCACGTTCTTGCCTTTGGCGTACATACGTGCGGCTTGCTCGATCTCGACCAGCGTCAGACCGGACTGCTCGACGATCTGCTCCCACGAGGTGTCGTCGACAACGCCGAGATACTCCAGCACGTTGGCGCTGTGGGCATTGAGGAAATCATGGTCGAACACGGCCGGCTCGCCTGCCTTCTGTGCATCACGTTCCCATTGCAGAAGGAACTTGGCCATGCCGCGCAGCACTGCCATGTCACCGCCAAGTGCCGGGCGGAAATACGCGGTGTTGGTTGGCTTGTCGCCGTTGGTGAGCATCTCGATCGGGTGCTGCGGATGCTGGAAGCGTTCCAGGCCACGTTCTTTCAGCGGGTTGATGCACACCACCTGAGCGCCACGTTTTACCGCTTCACGCAACGGTTCGAGCATGCGCGGATGGTTGGTGCCGGGGTTCTGGCCCCAGACGAAAATCGCGTCGGCGTGTTCGAAGTCGTCGAAGGTCACCGTGCCTTTGCCGACACCGACGCTCTGCGCCAACGCCACACCGCTGGCCTCGTGGCACATGTTCGAGCAGTCAGGAAAATTGTTGGTGCCGTAAGCACGCACGAACAACTGATACAGATACGCCGCTTCGTTGCTGGCGCGGCCCGAGGTGTAGAACTCGGCCTGATCCGGGCTGGGCAGATTGCGCAGATGCTTGCCGATCATGGCGAAGGCATCTTCCCAACTGATCGGCTTGTAGCGATCGGACTCGGCGTCGTAAACCATTGGCTCGGTCAGACGCCCCTGATATTCAAGCCAGTAATCGCTCTGCTCGAGCAGCGCTGTCACGCTGTGCTTGGCAAAGAACCTGGCATCCACCCGGCGCTTGGTGGCTTCCCAGTTCACCGCTTTGGCACCGTTCTCGCAGAACTTGACCATGCCGCTTTCCGGCGAGTCGCCCCAGGCGCAACCCGGGCAGTCGAAGCCGCCGTTCTGGTTGGTCTTGAGCATCATGCGCAGGTTTTTCAGGGCGTTGTCGCTGGTCAGCCAGGCCTGGGCCACACTGATCAAAGCGCCCCAGCCGCCGGCGGGACCTTTGTAGGGCTTATAGCGCGGGACAGGTTTCTGGTCGGCTTGATGATGTTGGCTCACGCTTGATTCTCCATCGCGGGGCTGAACACCCGCGGCGCACTTTTCTGCGGCAGGTGGATGAGATTGAGGTTGTGGCGCCGGGCCCAATGCACGGCGAGGCCGGTGGGTGCCGACAGGCTGACCAGAGTCTGGATGCCGGCACGCAGAACTTTCTGGATCAATTCAAGACTGCAACGGCTGGTGACGATCGCCAGCCCGCCTTCTGTGGATATCTTCTGGCGGATCAGCCCGCCGATCAGCTTGTCGAGGGCGTTGTGGCGGCCGATGTCTTCGCGGCCGAGCAGCAATTCGCCGCGGGCGTTCATGAACACCGCCGCATGCACTGCACCGCAGTGCTGGCCCAGCGGCTGGAACGCGCCGATGCGCTGACGCAAACCGTCGAGCCATTCGATCGGTGGCAAGGCTGCGCCCGATAAAACCTTGAGATCGGGCAGCGCTTGTTCGACGGCTTCGACGCCGCACAGTCCGCAACCACTGGTGCCGGCCAACTGACGACGTTGCTGTTTGAGGTTCCAGAACGCGCGGTTGGCGATGGTCACTTGTGCGTATTGCGCTGAGCCGGCGCCGCTCAGTTGCAGATCGTAGATATCGCTGGCGTCTTCGATGATGCCGCTGCCCAGGCTGAAGCCGACGATGAAGTCTTCCAGGTCGGTCGGGGTCACCAGCATCACCGCCTGGCTGATGCCGTTGTAGGCGATCGCCAGCGCGACTTCCTCGGCCAGGGCAGTGCTGGCCGATGCATCGCAGGGCAGATCGCTGTAGCTGTAGGTCTGGCTGGCGGCGGGCGCGGGCGTTTCGATTGCTGGCGCCGCGCAGGCTGGGCGCTGGGCGTTCATGGCATCACCGACGGATTGATCAGGGTTAAGACTAGGCGCGGCAAGTTGTCGCGTCTAATCGCTATTACCGATCTACCGATAGATACCGTCGATCAAGCCTCTTTTGGCGATTTTTGATACAGCGCGAAACAGGCTTCAGCCAGCGCGGAACGCGGAGCACCGCGACGCATGATCAAGCCCAGTGGCGCGAGCGTGTGGGCGTTTTCGATCGGTTGCAGACGCAAGTGATCGGCGAGGGTTTCGGCGCCGCCGTCGAGTGGCATGATCGCGCAGCAAAAACCGCCGTGTACCGCTTGCAGCAGTTGGTGCACGGCGTCGGTTTGCAGCAGCGGCTGTGGGGTCAGGCCCCGGCTGTGGAAGTTGTGATCGATGGACTGGCGAAAATGCATGCCGCTGGTGAGCATGCACAGCGGCAGTTCGATCAGCGACTGCCAGCTCAGGGGTTCTTCACCGAAGTTGAATGAGCGTTCGTCGTACAGCAGGCCCATGCGCGTCTCATTGAAGGCCAGGGAGTCGAACCGCTCGCTGTCCAGACGCTCCAGATACGACACGCCGATGTCGATGCGGTTGTTGGCCAGATGTTCAAGCACCTGCTCGGAACTCAGCGATGACAATTCGAAGCGCAGCTCCGGGTGCGCCGCATGCAAACGTTGCATCAGCGGCAACGGATCGAAACTCGACAGCGGCACCACGCCCAGGCGCAGCGTACCGATGAGGTTGCCGCGACACGCCGCCGCCTCGGCTTGCAAGCCATCGTAGGCCGCCAGCACCGTGCGCGCCCACGCCAGCACGCGCTCGCCCGGCGCGGTAAAGCCTTCGAAGCGCTGACCACGGTTGACCAGTGGCAGATCGAGTTCTTCTTCGAGGCTGCGCAAACGCATCGACAGGGTCGGCTGGGTGATGTGGCAACGCGTAGCGGCCTGGCCAAAATGGCGGGTCTCGTCCAGAGCGATGAGGAATTTCAGCTGCTTGATGTCCATCTTTGCTCCGGGCGGTTGGCGGGGTGCGGCGATTCTACCGCCTGCGGCGCGGCAGCGTCATTGGTCGGACTGGAACCGGGATTGGCTGGGGTGGTCTAGGCTTGAGCGACTGACCCTTTATTACATGGAGTGAAAGCAATGAGCCTGTTCAGTTTTTTGAAAGAAGCCGGTGAAAAGATCATCGATGCCTTTACCCCGGACAAGGCGGAGGCCAACAGCGCAACACTGACCAAGCATGTGCAGGAAGCGCTGACCGGTATTGATACGTCGAAGATCCAGGTCAAGGTTGAGGGCGAGAAGGTCATCGCAACGGGTGAAGCAGCGAGCCAGGAAGAAAAAGAGAAGATCCTGTTGGCACTGGGTAACGTGGCCGGTGTTTCTGACGTGGATGATCAGATCACCGTGACTGGTGGCGTTGCCGCCGCTGCAAAATTTGTCACGGTCGAGAAGGGCGACACACTGAGCGCCATTTCCAAGCGCGTTTATGGCGACGCCAACAAGTACAACAAGATTTTCGAGGCCAACAAACCTCAGCTCAAGCACCCGGACAAGATCTATCCGGGACAAGTACTGCGTATTCCTGAATAACTTGCGAAACCACTTTCGCGAGCAGGCTCGCTCCCACACTTGAAATGCGTTTCACTGTGGGAGCGAGCCTGCTCGCGAAGGCCGCAACGCAACTTCAGAGTCCGGCAATCAAGTCGCAGTAATCCTCGACCGCGGCAAACTCTGCCGTGTCCTTCGGCCCTATGCGGCTGTCCGGCTCTTTTACCGCCAGCAGATGCGCCACGCCAAAATCCCGCGCACTGCGCAGGATCGGCAAAGTGTCGTCGATGAACAGGCTACGCGCCGGATCAAAACCGATGTCCGCCTGCAAGGCATCCCAGAACTGCGGGTTCTCCTTGGGATAACCATAGTCATGCGAGCTGATCAGCCGCTCGAAGTACGGTGCCAACTCTATCCGCTCAAGCTTCAGCGACAGCGAATCGCGGTGCGCATTGGTGATCATGATCACCCGTTTGCCGGCGCGCTTGATCGCTTCGAGAAAGGTGTCTGCATCCGGGCGCAGGGCTATCAAGTGCGCGGTTTCCCGTTTGAGTTCGCGTACTGACAGCTTCAGTTCGGTACTCCAGAAATCCAGGCAGTACCACTGCAGCTGGCCGGCGTGGCGTTCGAACAACGGCTGCAATTCCAGCTCGGCCATGGCCCGGCTGATGCCGTGCAGGTCGGCATAGCGCTGGGGCAGGTGTTCCAGCCAGAAGTGATTGTCGAAGTGCAGATCCAGCAGCGTGCCGTCCATGTCGAGCAGGACGGTATCGATGTCGGACCACGGTAAAGAAGGCATGGCAACGTCTCGAACGGTGAAAGGATATCCGACGCAAACAATCGGGAAAGCCGCGTTATAGTAACGCGTTCACGCCAAGGAGCTTTGCATGCGCCAGAAACCCACCGTACTCGCCCGCGAGATTGTCGCCACCAGTCGCCTGTTTCGCGTCGAAGAGCTCAAACTGCGATTTTCAAATGGCGTGGAGCGCACCTACGAGCGTCTGGTCGGCAAAGGCGCGGGCTACGGCGCGGTGATGATAGTGGCGATGCTCGACGCCGAACATGCGGTGTTGATCGAAGAGTACTGCGGCGGAACCGACGAATACGAACTCTCTCTGCCCAAAGGCCTGATCGAGCCGGGCGAAGACGTGCTGGCGGCGGCGGAGCGGGAGCTCAAGGAAGAGGCCGGTTACGGCGCGCGTCAATTGGAGCATCTGACCGAGCTGTCGCTCTCGCCCGGTTACATGAGCCAGAAGATTCAGGTTGTCCTGGCTACCGATCTCTACGAAGAGCGGCTGGAGGGCGATGAGCCGGAGCCGATGCGGGTCGACAAGGTCAATCTGCGCGAACTGTCGGCGCTGGCTCTAAATCCGCAATTTTCCGAAGGTCGCGCGTTAGCGGCGCTGTATTTGACCCGTGACCTGCTGAGCCAGCGCGGGGTATTCAGTCATGAGTGAGACGTCGATGAATTTCCCCCACCCTTTGATGGCGCCAGTGATTGAGCTGGCCCTGCAGGCAGGCGAGGCGATCTTGCCGTTCTGGCGCGCCGGTGTCGAAGTCACGGCCAAAGCCGATGATTCGCCAGTAACTGCCGCCGACATGGCTGCGCATCACCTCATCGCCGCGGGGCTGACGGCGCTGGATCCAGGCATTCCCGTATTGTCAGAAGAAGACGCCAATATCCCGCAGAGCGTGCGTGCCGGTTGGCAGCGCTGGTGGCTTGTCGATCCGCTGGACGGTACCAAGGAGTTCATCAGCGGCAGCGAGGAGTTCACGGTGAACATCGCGCTGATCGAAAGCGGTCGGGTGGTGTTTGGTGTGGTGACGATGCCGACCAACGGTCGCTTCTACGTCGGTGGTGCCGGACTCGGTGCCTGGCGTGGCGACAAGGGCGGGACACCGGTGGCGATTAGGGTACGCGATGTGCCTGCGCCGGGTGAGGCGATCACTGTGGTTGCCAGCCGTCGGCATTCCAGTCCCGAGCAAGAACGCCTGCTGGCCGGCTTGAGTGCGAGTCTCGGTGAGCTGCAACTGGCCAATATCGGCAGTTCGTTGAAGTTCTGTCTGCTGGCCGAAGGTGCTGCCGATTGCTATCCACGACTGGCGCCAACTTCGCAGTGGGACACAGCCGCAGCGCAGGGCGTGCTGGAAGGGGCGGGGGGTGAGGTGCTGGATCTGAACGGCCAGGCATTCTGTTATCCGGCGCGGGAATCGCTGTTGAACGAGTTCTTTCTGGCGTTGCCGGCGAAGGCGTCCTGGCGTGCGCGGTTGTTGGAGTTGGCGCGCTCCTGAGATCAAAAGATCGCAGCCTTCGGCAGCTCCTACAGGACGGTGTTCGATCACCGATATGTAGGCGACGACTATCGTAAGAGCTGCCGAAGGCTGCGATCGTTTTGCTTCACCGGTGCAAAACGTACTGCCCGGTAAATCTCACCGCATCATCTTCACTTCCCGCATTCAGGATCCGCGTTTCGAGCGTCAACCGTGCCCGCCCATAACGCTGGTACATCGCCAGAAACCGCTTCCACACCGGCGCATCCGGCGCCGGACAAATCGCCACCGCGTCCCCCGTCACGGGCAGCGGATAGCTGATCTGCCCTTCCTGAATCACGATGTGCCCGTCGGTAATCCCCTCTTCCCTCAAGCGCAGATGCAACCAGCCCCAACCGGCCAGCACCGCGCCGCAATAGAGACTGCCGCCGAACATGGTGCTTTTATGATTGACGTTGGGCGCGAGCGGCAGGTGCAGGCTCAATTGCCGGGCCCGCCATTCCAGCACCTTGAGGCCCATCTCCGCGGTCAGCGGAATGTCGTGATGCAGCACCGTTTGCAGATATTCCCGTTCACCACTCATTCGTTCTCTTCCCCCGGGCTGCTGTCGCCGAAATTCAGACCGTGCTTGCGCAGCTTGTCGTGCAGGGTCTTGCGCGGAATGCCCAAGGCTTCGGCGAGGCTGCGCACCGAGCTGTGGGAGCGCGCCAGTTCGGCGGCGATGAGCGATTTCTCGAAGTTTTCCACCTGCTCGCTGAGCCCTCCGCTGACGACTTCGACCGCCGCGCCGCCGCTGCCTTCGGGACCGTTGTCCAGCGCCAGTTCCAGACCCAGCGCAAAACGCTCGGCGGCGTTCTGCAGTTCGCGCACGTTGCCCGGCCAGGTGTGGCGCAGCAACAAGGCGCGTTGCGCCGGTTGCAGTTCGTGGGGCGGCAGGCCGTGGCGGGCGCTGGCTTCGTCGGCGTAATGCTGGAACAGCACCAGCGCATCTTCACCACGTTCACGTAGCGGCGGGATACGCAGCGGCGCGACGTTGAGGCGGTAATACAAGTCGGCGCGGAAGCGGCCCTGATCCGCAGCCTGACGCAGGTCTTCCTTGGTCGCGGCAATGACGCGGATGTCCAGCGGAATCAACTGATTGCCGCCCAGTCGCTCAACGACTCGCTCCTGCAACATGCGCAGCAATTTCACTTGCACGTCCATGCTCATGCTTTCGATTTCGTCGAGGAACAGCGTGCCGCCGTTGGCGAATTCGAACTTGCCGATACGGCGCTTCTGCGCACCCGTGAAGGCGCCGGGTTCGTGACCGAACAGCTCGCTTTCCACCACCGACTCGGCCAGTGCTCCGGCGTTGATTGCCACGAACGGGCCGTTGCGCCGACTCGACAAGTCGTGCAGCGCACGGGCGACTACCTCTTTGCCGGCGCCGGTTTCGCCGAGGATCAGCACATCGGCCTTGGTCGCCGCCAGCGCGCCGATCTGCTCGCGCAGGCGCAGCATTGGCGTCGAGTGACCGACCAGCCGCGCGCTCAGTTCGTTGCGGTCGCTCAAGGCCAGCCGCAGGCTGCGGTTGTCCAGTACCAGGCGCCGCAGCGAAAGGGCGCGACGCACGCTGTCGAGCAGCGCGTCGCTGGCAAAGGGTTTTTCCAGAAAGTCGTAGGCCCCGGCGCGCATCGCTTGCACCGCCAGCGGTACGTCGCCATGGCCGGTGATCAGCAACACCGGCAACTCGGGATCGTGAGCATGCAATTCACTGAGCAGTTCAAGGCCGTCCATGCCCGGCATGCGGATGTCGCTGACCACCACGCCCGGCCAGTCACGCTCAAGTTGCGCGGCCAGGCCTTTGGCTTCTGACAGCGGCAGAATTTTCAGACCGGCCAGGTCCAGCGTCTGGCCGAGGGCCTGGCGCAGGTGCGGATCGTCGTCGATCAACACTACCTGGATGCGATTGTCGATGGTCATGCACTTCGATCCTCGGACGGTTGCAGGCTGACCCCGGGCGCGCCGGCGCGCAGGCGCAGGGTGATCAAGGCGCCGCCTTGCTTGTGGTTGGCAAACGACAGTTCACCACCGAAGGCGCGCATCAGCGTTTCACAAATGGCCAGCCCCAGCCCCAGACCCTGCGTACGGGTCTTGGTGGTGTAGAAGGGCTCGCTGGCGCGGCCGAGGGCTTCCATGCAGAATCCAGGGCCGTTGTCGCGAATGTACAGATTGACCCCGTCGGCGGTGGCTTCGGCACTCAGCCACAATTTGCGCGGCGGGCCTTTTTCGGTCAGGGCATCGAGCGCATTGGCCAGCAGATTGCCGAGCACCTGGCGCAACCGGGTTTCGCCGGCCTCGACCCACAGCGTGGCAGCGGGCAGATCGCGGATCAGTTCGACTTCCATGCTGCGCCGACGTTTGGCCAGCAACGCCAGCGCATCGTCCAGCGCCGGTTGCAGGGCAACGCTTTCCGGCGCGTGGCGGTCGCGGCGGGCGAACGCGCGCAGGTGGGCGATAATCGAGGCCATGCGCCCGGTCAATTCGCTGATCAGCTTGAGATTACCGCGCGCGTCGTCGGTGCGCTGATGGTCGAGCAGCACTTCGGCGTTTTCTGCATAACTGCGAATCGCCGCCAACGGCTGATTGAGTTCATGGCTGATACTTGCTGACATGGTGCCCAACGCCGACAATTTCCCCGCCTGAACCAGATCGTCCTGGGCACGCACCAGTTCCTGCTGCGCGTGTTCGCGCTCGAGCACTTCCTGCTTCAAGCGCCGGTTGAGGCCTTCCAGATCGCTGGTGCGTTCGGCGACCCGGCCTTCCAGTTCGCGGCGGGCCTTGGCTTCAAAAGCGATGCGCTCCAGATAATGCCGCCGGCGCTGCATCATCAAGCCGACCAGCAGCATGACCACCAACAGCGTGGCGCCGCCGATCGCGACCACCGTGCGCACCGGACGGTCGATCAACGTGCGCGGGGCGAGGATGCTCACGCTCCAACCGGTTTCGGCGATGTCGTGGGTCTGCGTCAGCCAGGCGTCGGGACTGAGGTTCAGCGGCCGAGGGTCGCGAGTCGGGTAAGGCTGAATCGCAGTGATCGCGGCGCGTTCGACATCGCTGAGCGCGCGAGTGGAACGGAAGCGCCACTCCGGTCGCGAGGTGAGGATGACCACGCCGTTGTGGTCGGTCACCAGCAATTGTTCCGGAGTTTTGCCCCACAGGCTTTCGGTGTGGTCGAGGTCGACTTTGATCACCAGCACACCGATGATTTTTTCGCCGTTGCGCACGGCGGCGGCGAAGAAGTAACCGCGTTTGGCCGATGTCGTACCCAGGCCGAAGAAGCGCCCGAGGCGCCCGGCCATGGCTTCGCTGAAATACGGACGGAAGGCGAAATTGCGGCCGACGAAGCTGTCGCGTTTGTCCCAGTTCGACGCCGCCAGGGTCTGGCCGGACGTGTCCATCAGGTACATGACTTCAGCGCCGGTCTGCACGGCGATATTTTTCAGCAAGCGGTTGGCATTGCCTTGGGTTACGCCGTCGTCCGGCGCGCCGAGCACTGCGCGCAGGGCCGGCAGATCGCCAAGGATCTGCGGCAACACTTCATAGCGATGCAGAGTGCCGAGCAGGTTGGCGACGTAGAGATCAAGGGTCTGGCGGTTCTGCCCGGCGAGCTCGCTGCGGTAATAGCGTTCGGCGAGGTGTTCCAGCGGCCACAGCAACGGCGCCAGGCACAGGGCCAACAGGGCGAGGCTGCGCCAGCGGGGTCTGCGGGGGAGAGTGGGTTTCATAAGCCGGTTGCGCCTGAGGTGTCAGGCGCATTATGCCCGGCCTCAGTCGAAGACGTCAGCGTCCTTGAGCAGCGCAGCCGTCTGATCCTTGGCCGACAGCTTCGGTGCTTCGTCCAGTTGCCAGTCGATGCCCAGCGCAGGGTCATCCCAGCGAATGCTGCGCTCGGAAGACGGGTCGTAATAGTTGGTGGTCTTGTAGAGGAATTCAGCGAAGTCGCTCAGTACCACGAAACCGTGGGCGAAACCCTCCGGCACCCACAGTTGACGATGATTTTCCGCCGACAGGCGCACCGCCACCGATTTGCCGAAGTGCGGCGAGCTGCGGCGGATGTCCACCGCTACGTCGAGCACTTCACCGACGGTCACCCGCACCAGTTTGCCCTGGGTATTCTGCAACTGGTAATGCAGGCCGCGCAGTACGCCTTTTTGCGAGCGCGAATGATTGTCCTGCACGAATTGCGTGTCCAGACCGGTCGCGTCCTGAAACGCCTTGGCGTTAAAACTCTCGTAGAAAAAACCGCGCTCGTCGCCGAAAACCTTGGGTTCGATGATCAGAACACCGGGCAGGTCGGTGGTGATGACATTCATGGGGATTTCCATAGGTTGGTGTGAATGGGCGACATTCTTGCGCAAAGTGCTGCGAGGCGCGAGTGTTCGCTTGGAATTGGGGCATTCGGCGAAGCAGGGGGTTGCGTAACCGCTGAGGCAGTGGCGATATAAGCGCCTAATAAAATTTCAGGGGTCGTTTCATGCCGCTCGCCACGTTGATTCATCGCGCCAGTTTGCCCGGTCCGCAGGTTTCCCAGGCGCAGGCGCTGCAATGGCTGGCCGAGCATTACGGGCTCAGCGGTACGTTGCAGGCGCTGGGCAGTCAGCAGGATCTGAATTATCGCGTCGACAGCGCAAACGGGCGTTTCGTGTTGAAGGTCTGTCGTGGCGATTACGCCCTTGTAGAGCTGCAAGCCCAGCACGCGGGCCTCAAGTATCTGGCCGAGCACTCGGCGATCAAGGTGCCGCGGGTGATCGCCGCCAATAACGGTGAAGATCTGTTGTCGCTGCAAGCCAATGGCGAAATGGTGCAAGTGCGCCTGCTGGAATACATCGATGGTCAGCCGCTGACCGATTTCGCCCATCTGAGCCAGGATGTGGTTGCCGGGTTTGGTCGGCTCTGCGGCGAGATGGATCTGGCGTTGGCGGGTTTCGATCACCCAGGACTTGAGCGCACCTTGCAATGGGATGCGCGTCACGCCAATGCGTTGATCAATCACCTGTTGCCGGTAATTGATGACGAGCAATCGCGCACGTCGATCAGCGCTGCTGCCGCACAGGCCGAGCAGCGTTTGCAGCCGTTACTGGACAAGCTGCCGGTGCAGGCGATTCACATGGACATCACCGACGACAACGTCGTCTGGGCGCGCGATGTGCAGCGTCATTGGCAGCTGCAAGGCGTGATCGATTTCGGCGATCTGGTGCGCACCTGGCGCATCACTGATCTGTCGGTGACCTGCGCGGCTTTGCTGCATCACGCCGCCGGTGATCCGTTGGTCATCCTGCCGGCGGTCAAGGCTTATCACGCGGTCAATCCTTTGCAGCATGAAGAACTGCAAGCGCTGTGGCCACTGATCGTGGCACGGGCGGCGGTGCTGGTGCTCAGTGGCGAGCAACAGGTGAGCATCGATCCCACCAATACTTACAGCCGCGACAATCTCAGTCACGAGTGGGAAATCTTCCGGGTCGCGACATCGGTGCCGCTGGCGCTGATGGAGGCGGCGATTCTGACGGCCGTGGGCCAGACTTTGCCGAGCGTGGAAAATACAGAATTTTCCCCGTTGTTGCCCGGGCTGCTCGGACGCGAATTTGCGCTGATCGATCTGGGCGTGTTGAGTCCGCATTTCGAGGCCGGCAACTGGGAGCAGGAGGGCATTGATCAACGCTTGCTGACTGAGGCCGCGGCGGTGCATGGTCTGGCGGCGACGCGTTATGGGCAGTACCGCTTGTCCCGCACCCGGCCCGATAGTGCAACCGAACCGGATACGTTCCCGTTGCATGTCGAACTGGGCGTGCCCAACGGGACCACTGTGCATGCCCCATTTGCCGGTGTTCTGCGGCACATGGGGGACGGTGCGCTGCGGCTCGATGGTCCGCAGTTGAGTGTTCGCCTGTGGGGCGTGACGTCCATTGCGGGCCATGGCGCAACGCTGGACAAAGGCCAGGGCATCGGTGTTGCCAATGGACCTCTGCTTGTGCAGTTGTGCCGAGACGCGGAGCTCGACGCGCCGCTGTTCTGCACGCCGTCCCGTGCACCGGCCTGGCAGGCGTTGTGCCCGTCGCCAGCGACGTTGCTCGGGCTGGCCTGCGATGCCGAGCCGGAGCTGGATGCGAAAACCCTGCTCGAGCGCCGCGATGCCAGTTTCGCCCGTACGCAAAAACACTATTACGTCGATCCGCCACGCATCGAGCGCGGCTGGCGCAATCACCTGATCGACATGCAGGGCCGCTCCTATCTGGACATGCTCAACAACGTCGCGGTGCTCGGCCATGGTCACCCGCGCATGGCGGCGGTCGCGGCGCGTCAGTGGTCGTTACTCAACACCAACTCGCGGTTCAACTACGCGGCGGTCGCCGAATTCTCCGAACGTTTGCTGAAACTGGCGCCGGAGGGCATGGATCGGGTGTTTCTGGTCAACAGCGGCAGTGAGGCCAACGACCTGGCGATTCGTCTGGCGTGGGCCTACAGCGGCGGGCGCGACATGATCAGCGTGCTTGAGGCGTATCACGGCTGGACGGTGGGCGCCGATGCGGTATCGACATCGATTGCCGACAACCCCAAAGCCCTGGAAAGCCGTCCTGACTGGGTACACCCGGTGACTGCGCCGAATACCTATCGCGGCGAGTTCCGTGGCCCCGACTCGGCTGCGCAATACGTGCGCAGTGTTGAACATCATTTGCGCACACTCGCCGGGCAAAAGCGCCAACTCGCCGGGTTCATCTGCGAGCCGGTGTACGGCAATGCGGGCGGTATCTCGCTGCCGCCGGGTTATCTGCAGCAGGTGTACGCCATGGTGCGCGCCCAAGGCGGGGTGTGTATCGCCGACGAGGTGCAGGTCGGTTACGGACGCATGGGCAAATTCTTCTGGGGCTTCGAAGACCAGGGCGTGGTGCCCGACATCATCACCATGGCCAAAGGCATGGGCAACGGCCAGCCCCTCGGCGCGGTGATCACCCGCCGGGAAATCGCCGAGGCGCTGGAGGCTGAAGGCTATTTCTTTTCGTCGGCGGGCGGCAGTCCGGTCAGTTGCCGGATCGGCATGGCAGTGCTGGATGTCATGGAAGAGGAAAAACTCTGGGAGAACGCACAAGTGGTTGGCGATCACTTCAAGACGCGACTTGAAGCGTTGATCGATAAACATCCGCTGGTCGGCGCGGTGCACGGCTCCGGTTTTTATCTGGGTCTGGAGCTGATTCGCGATCGGCGGACGCTCGAACCTGCCACCGCAGAGACTGCGCTGCTCTGTGACCGTCTGCGCGAGCTGGGAATCTTCATGCAGCCGACGGGCGATGACTTGAACATCCTCAAGATCAAGCCACCGATGGTGACGTCGCGCGCGAGCGTGGATTTCTTCGTCGACATGCTCGATCAGGTCCTCAACGAAGGTCTGTAAGCTACGCACACCCTCCTGTGGGAGCGAGCCTGCTCGCGAATGCTGTATGCCAGTCACCACATGCGGTGACTGACATACCGCCTTCGCGAGCAGGCTCGCTCCCACATTTGTTTTCGGTTTTAAGTTCGATTTGTATCGGCTTTTGACGCGGTTATTCAGGCTCTGGCCTGTTTATTAACTTTTAAAATCGATATTTATCGGTTATAAAGTCGCCATTGCTCCGGCATGACGATCTGTTGTCCGGTGCGCGCGTTTTTGATTCCGGTCGAATTCCCGACCTTCAAAGCACTAGCCCGGAGATGATTCATGAGTCGTATGGTTACCGTCGCCGCCACGCAAATGGCCTGTTCATGGGATCTGCACGCCAACCTCGAAACCGCTGAAAGGCTGGTACGCGAAGCCGCCGCCAAAGGCGCACAGATCATTCTGATTCAGGAGCTGTTCGAGGCGCCGTACTTCTGCCAGAAGCCGAATCCGGATTATCTGCAGCTGGCGACCACGGTCGCGGACAACCCGGCGATCAGGCATTTCCAGGCGATCGCCAAAGAGTTGCAGGTGGTGCTGCCGATCAGCTTCTACGAACTGGCCGGCCGTGCGCGCTTCAACAGCATTGCGATCATCGACGCCGACGGCAGCAACCTCGGGATTTATCGTAAAAGCCACATCCCGGACGGCCCCGGTTATCACGAGAAGTATTACTTCAACCCGGGGGACACCGGTTTCAAAGTATGGAACACCCGCTACGCGAAAATCGGCGTGGGTATCTGCTGGGATCAGTGGTTCCCGGAAGCGGCGCGCAGCATGGCACTGCAAGGCGCGGAAATTCTTTTCTATCCGACCGCCATCGGCAGCGAACCCCACGACAAGACCATCTCTTCGCGTGATCACTGGCAGCGGGTGCAGCAGGGCCATGCCGGTGCCAACCTGATGCCGCTGATTGCCAGCAACCGCATCGGCAACGAAGCGCAGGACGGCTACGACATCACCTTTTACGGCTCTTCGTTCATCGCCAACCAGTTCGGTGAAAAAGTGCAGGAGCTGAATAAAACCGAAGAAGGTATTCTTGTGCACACGTTCAACCTCGACGAGCTGGAACATATTCGCAGCGCGTGGGGTTCATTCCGCGACCGCCGGCCGAATCTGTACGGTGCGTTGAAAACCCTCGACGGTTCCCTGGAGTCCTGATGACCACATTGAAAAGCACCCCACGCGCCGATGGCTTCTACATGCCGGCCGAGTGGGCGCCGCAAACCCAGACCTGGATGATCTGGCCGGAGCGCCCGGACAACTGGCGTCTGGGCGGCAAACCGGCGCAAGCCGCTCACGCAGCGGTGGCCAAAGCCATCGCGCGTTTCGAGCCAGTGACTGTCGCGGTTTCCGCCGACCAATACGAAAACGCCCGGGCCCGTCTCGACGTGCCGAATATCCGCGTGGTCGAGATGTCCAGCGATGATGCCTGGGTTCGCGACAGCGGCCCGACGTTCGTCATCAACAACCGTGGCGAAGTGCGCGGCGTGAACTGGGACTTCAACGCCTGGGGCGGTTTCGATGGCGGTCTGTATGCGCCGTGGAACCGTGATTCGCAGGTCGGCGGCAAGATCCTCGAAATCGAGCGCAGCCCGCGCTACCGCACCGAAGGTTTCGTGCTCGAAGGCGGCTCGATTCACGTCGATGGCGAAGGCACGTTGATCACCACCAAAGAGTGCCTGCTCAACCGCAATCGCAACCCACACCTGAGTCGCGAAGAAATCGAAACGGTGCTCAGTGACAACCTGTCTGTGGACAAGATCATCTGGCTGCCGGATGGCTTGTTCAACGACGAGACCGACGGCCATGTGGATAACTTCTGCTGCTACGTGCGCCCGGGCGAAGTGCTGCTGGCGTGGACCGATGATCCACAGGATCCGAATTACCCACGCTGCCAGGCCGCAATGAACGTGCTGCAAAGCAGCACCGACGCCAGGGGCCGCCCGTTCACGGTGCACAAAATGCCGATTCCGGGGCCGCTCTACGCGACCGAAGAGGAGTGCGCCGGGGTCGATGCGGTGCACGGTTCGCAGGAGCGCAATCCGTCCGTGCGCCTGGCCGGTTCCTATGTGAACTTCCTCATCGTCAACGGCGGCATCATCGCGCCGAGCTTCGACGATCCGATGGACGCGCCGGCCAAGGAAATCCTGCAGAAGCTGTTCCCGCAGCACGAAGTGGTGATGGTGCCGGGCCGTGAACTGTTACTGGGTGGCGGCAACATCCACTGCCTTACCCAACAACAGCCAGCGCCGCACAAAGAGTGAGTTGAGTCGTAACAGCCTGAGCTGACTGATAAATCAGTCAGGCAATGATTAGCTCGCTATCCATGAGACCAAGCCCGCAGCCCGTCAGGACCGCGGGCTTGTTGCTATCCACCGGTCGAAAATCGGCGCGCCTTGGCATAGCTCTTGTATTGCTTCTGATGCACTAGGGAGGGAGGAGAACTTCAACAGTTCTGTCACAAACCTTGGATAACTTAGCCGCTCATGAACGGGGAGAGAGCGCTGAAATGAACGCCGAAATGAACGTAGTCAGCGAGCGGACTGTGCATCCCATGGCCGTCAACGGCGAATCGCTCCAGCTTGTCGCGCACTGGTTGAAGTCCAATGGAACGCGTCAGATCAGGGAACCTGATCCGCGCCGGATGATGATCGAGCGCTACCCCGCTGGCCTGTTCAGCGAGGCCGAACTGGAAGCCTTGTGGGATGTGATGGAAGGATAAAACCAACAGGGATTGGTAAAAGCGCTGCCGGGATGGCGGCGCTTTTTTATGTCAGGAGATCTGTACACCCTGAACCCATGTGGGAGCGAGCCTGCTCGCGAAGGCGTCGGCACAGCCAGCGACTTCGTGGACTGATCCATCGCTTTCGCGAGCAGGCTCGCTCCTACAGTTTAAAACTCCCTGCATATCCCGATTTTCCTGCAATCGCCCAGCTGAAAATTTACGATTCTTAGACGTTTTTCGCCTATTTAAAGACGATTCTTGAAATTGACACACTGTTCGGGGCGCGGCTACGATTCGGCCCAACGCCTGTGGCTAACCGCCATGATTCAAAACAAGGAGCAGGCCCGCCATGACACCGGTGTCGGCGGGCCTTTTTGTTTCGGGGTGAACAGAAGAGTGCAAAAGCGCCGTTTCAGCCGTTCGACACAGCGCGTTTCAACCCGTAATAAGGAAAACAAAATGTTGAACAAGCGAATCAGTCTGATCGCACTGGGGATGTTGAGTGCTTCACAGGCCATGGCTAACGACCAGGCCGAATCCAAGGGTTTCGTTGAAGACAGCAGCCTGAAAGTGCTGTTGCGCAACGCTTACATCAACCGTGATTACAAAGACGGTCGTCCGGACAGGGCCGAGTGGGGCCAGGCGGCTATCGGCACGTTCTCGTCGGGCTTCACTCAGGGCACCGTGGGTGTCGGTGTTGACGCCTTTGGTCTGTACGCGTTGCGTCTGGACGGCGGCAAGGGGCGAACCGGCGCGCAAGGCATCGACTTCTTCAAGCAGGAAAATGACGGTCGTGCGAACCACGACATCGCCAAGGGCGGTGCAGCGGTCAAATTCCGCGTTTCCAACACCGTGCTGACCTACGGCGACCAGATGCCGGCCCTGCCGGTGCTGAGCTACGACAACGTGCGTCTGCTGCCGGAAAGCTACACCGGTACTTTGATTACATCCCGTGAGATCAAAGGTCTGGAACTGAACGCCGGTCGCTTCACCGCCGAGTCGCGCAAGAGCGATGAAGGCCGTGACAGCGGTGGTCTGAAGTCGATCAACGTCTTGGGCGGCAGCTACCAGTTCACCGAACACTTCAAAGGCGCGCTGTACGCGTCCGACGTTGAAGACGTCTTGAAGAAACAGTACGTGAACGCCAACTACGTGATCCCGTTCAACAAGGATCAGTCGCTGACCCTCGACTTCAATGGCTACCGCACCAAGCTGGACAACTCCTATGTCCGCGAAAACGGTGTAACCGGCGACGACAACAAGATCTGGAGCCTGGCGGCCACTTTCGCCACCGGCCCGCACTCGTTCACCGTTGCGCATCAGCGTTCCACCGGCGACAGCAACCTCGGTTATGCCTACGGCGGTTATCAGAAAGATCAGGGGCGTGTCGGTGACGGTGGTAACACCATTTACCTGGCCAACTCCTACTGGTCTGACTTCAACGCAGAAGACGAGCGCAGCTGGCAGCTGGGCTACGGTCTGGACTTCGGCGCATTCGGCGTTCCGGGTCTGAGCTATAACTTCGCTTATGTGCGTGGCGACAACATCACCACCTCCACCAGCGAAGGCGGCACCGAGCGCGAGATCTTCAACCAGTTCAAATACGTGGTGCAAAGCGGCCCGGCCAAAGACCTCAGCGTGAAACTGCGCAGCTCGATTCTGCGTGTGTCGCAGAAATCCAGCGAATACAACGTCAGCGGTAACGAGCTGCGCGTGTTTGTGGATTACCCGATCAACATCTTCTGACGATCGAGCTGCTGTAACAAATATGAGAAAACCCCGACTCGCTCGGGGTTTTTTTTCGACGGTTTTTCAGCGGAAACCGGAAAAAACAGGTGTTTTTGTCATGTAAAAGTTGTTTTTGACCCGTTGCAGATTCCGTTTCAAACGATGCTTCAAATGCCTGAAATTCTTTCTCATGGACGCAAATTCTCTACCCAATAGATTAGGGCGTTCAACGCAGCGGAGAATTTGGTAATGATCGTTTTGAACAGAGAAGTGGGCGAATCGCTACGGCGCGACAAGTTTGTCAACGTCCAGGGTGGTGACTTCAATCTCTACGGTCATTTTGCCGACTTCGTCAGACTGACCAAGAGTTGGGAAAACATGGAGCCTGACAGTTATTACGGTCAGGCCGAAGCCGGCATGCGTTACCGTCGTTACAGCGACTTTGAATACAACCCGAAAACCCGCGAGCTCACACAACTTGAGCACCGCGCCTATGTGCAATCGAAAGAGAACAACGCCTATGTCGGCGGGGTCGTTCGGCACTTTCAGGACTTTTCCGAGGAAGTGATTACTTCGCCGGTGATGCGCAGCCTGATCGATACCGACTTCGAAGTGTATAAAAGCGTGCTGCCGGAAGAGCTGCACGATGAAATCTGGCAGTGCCAGATCCATCAGATCCGCATCGAGATCAAGCCCGGTAAACAGCTGGAAATCACTCCTGAAGGTATTCACTGCGACGGCTATCCATTCAGCGGCGTGCATTTCTGGGGGCGCAATAACGTCGAGGGCGCGGAGAGTCGACTTTACGACATCCACAAGAATCAACTGGCGGCGACCACCTACGAAGAAATTCTCGACACTACGTACTTTCTCGATCGGGACATGCGCCACTACGTGACGCCGGCGCGCAATACCCACACCCATGCCATGGCGTATCGGCAGATTCTGGCGATTTCCTTCTCGCGGCCCGGGACCGCTTTCGACATTGTTCGCTAATCAGATCACCCCAATCGACGGCGTCGAGTGCTCGACGCCGGTGGTGCTGCGCCGTGCCACGGCCAAGGATGCGCAGCGTATGGAACGCTTCTTCCGCCAGTTCGACGAAGTGTCGTTCTGCGAATGGCAGGACGCCAAATGTCTGCGCGGTGTGTTGATCCAGAAAACCACTACGGCTTATCTCGCCTTCGATGTCGCTGGCGAGATCGTCGGGGCGGTGCTCGGCGGCATGCTTGGCAGTCGCGGCACGATCAATCATCTGGCCGTCAGCCCGCGTTATCGCAGCCAGGGCGTGGGCCAGCGTCTGGTCGAAGCGGCGTCGTCCGACATGAAGCGGGTCGGGGTGCTGCGAATGTTTCTGTTCGTCGACGATGCTAACCTTGCGGGCAAGCGATTCTGGACCGCCCAGGGTTTTTGCGAGCCTCACGGCGAACGGACATTTGAGAGGGATCTATGAATGAAAGGTCCGGCAGTGCGCCGCTGATGGTCAACCAGCAGCCGTCGCGCACGTTTGCCGAAGCCAGCCCGGTGGTCGCCGGGTATTTCACCGTGTCGTTCGTCTTCGGGCTGATGGCGGTCAACGCCGGTTTGCCGATGTGGCTGCCGGTGGCGATGTGTCTGTTCGTCTATGCCGGCGCGTCGCAGTTCGCCGCGCTGGCGCTGATCTCCAGCGGCGCCTCGCTGACCACCATCGTGCTGACCACGTTCCTGATCAACGCCCGGCACATGCTGATGTCCGTCTACATGGCCAAGGCTTTGCGTGCGCTGGGTCTGAGTCGTATGGAGCGCTGGTGCTACGCCGGTGGCCTGACCGACGAATCCTTCGCTTTTCACAGCGTCAAGCTCGGCACAGGCGCACCGGTCAACGTGCGCTATCTGATCGGTTTCAACCTGTTCTGCCACACCTCCTGGGTGCTCGGCGGGTTGCTTGGCGCGGTCTGCGCGCAATACGCCGCGCATCTGATCAAATATCAGCTCGACTACGCGCTGACGGCGATGATGCTCTACGTGCTGGTCTCTCTGTGCAATACGCGTAACAAACTGATCGCCGCCGCTGCCGCTGTGGTCTGCATGGGCGCGCTGAGCCTTATTGGCAGCTCGCCCTTCAACGTATTTATCGCCACGTTTGTGGGCTGCGGAGTAGGTGTATGCCTGACCAGACGTTCCTGATTCTGGTGGTCGTGCTGATGATGGCCGTGACCTTTTTGCCACGCGCCTTGCCGCTGCAGATCAACACCGAGCACTGGCCACCGTTCGTGGCGCGAGCGCTGGAATATCTGCCGGTGGCGATCGTCGCTGCGATCAGCCTGACGCCCTTGCTGATCAAGGATCGGCAGATCCAGCTCGATCGCCCGGAATTCTATGCCGCGATTCCGACGTTGCTATGTGCGTATTTCAGCAAAAACCTCTTTCTCAGTGTGGCGGTGGGGACGGCTGCGTACATTGCGCTCGGCTCGTTCATGTAGCGGCAGATCGACGACATCGTTCAACGCCTGGTGCGACAACTCCGGATTGTTCACCGCCAGGCGCACTTCGAGGAAGTCTTCGAAGTCGGGGAAAATCGTCAGGCCGTTTTTCTGCGCCGCTTCGCGCGAGACCATGCCGACCGCGTCCATCTGCGTGATCAGTGACAGCGTCAGCGTTTCACTGCACGAATAGACCATGCGCTGGCCGTTCTCGTGATTGCCCAGCCCGGCGTCGAGAAAACGCAAGAAGCTGTGGGAATACGGACAGTCTTCCGCAGGACGTACCTGAAACTTGTTACCCAGCAAGGTCAATGGATCGTTCTCCTGACCACAGTGCGCACCGACCACTTGCACCTGTACATCCGGCAGCACGATGCTCGGCAAGCCCGGGCGTTGCGGGCCGATCAGCACCGCCAGATCGAAATCTTCATTCTTCAGCTTGCTGAGATTCTCCATCGACTCGGCGTAGCTGAATTCCATCTGGTAATCGGGGAACACCTCGATCAGGCGTCCGATCATGCGCCGATTGAAGTCAGCCGACAGCGTGTTGTTTAACGCCACTTTCAAGGTGCGCTGTCCAGGCACTTTCAGCGCCTCGACCTTTTCCTCCATCTGTCGCGTGGCGATCAACACTTTATCGATGTAGGGCGTGAGCTCCGTGCCTTGCGGTGTCAGTGTCAGTCCCTTGTTGGAACGTCGAAACAAGCGGAAACCGAACTGCTCTTCGACCTTGTTCAACTGTGCGGCCAACGCCTGCACGGTCAGGCACGAATGCTCGGCTGCAGCCGACAACGAGCCGGTCTGCACGATGCGCATGAGGTTGCGTAAGGTTCTGCTATCCATGGGTAATGCCCTCTGAAGTGGGCTGGGTATTGTTGTTGACGAGACGCCCGAACCAGCGCCATTTGCCGGCTATATTCCTGCACCTGAGCATAGTTGTCGCGGATTTAGTAGCGAATTGATTTCCCTGCCGATGGCTGGAGGCTGGCACAGGATCGGGGTTTTTGTTGGGGGCAGGGGTGATGGGGGTCAAAAAAGTGCCCGACATGAGTGAGTCGGGCGCTTATTCATGCGCGGGATTACAGCATTTCGAATCTTTTCTCACAGCTAAACGTCACTCTCTTGCACAGGTGTCGGAAGCTTTCCTGTCGAAAACAGCGAATGGGCTGATTTACTGTAGTTTCTCGAGGCGGTGTACATATACGAAGCTGATTAATAGATAGTATTCACATCTGTACTACACTTGCCTGCGTACCGATCAGGAGGGAAAAACATGCCAACCTCATCAACTGCCCTGACGCCACGCGAACAGCTGGACATGCCGGAAGCCGGCCGCGTCGCGCTGAAGTTCTTCTTCCACCTTATGGAGCATTGGGGCTGCAATGCCGAGCAGCAACGCACCTTGCTCGGTGGCGTCGGCAATACCACGTTCTACAAGTACAAGCACCTGCCAAACATTCGCCTGCCCCACGATACCCTTGAGCGCATCTCCTACCTGATGGGCATTCACAAGGCGTTGAGCATTATTTTCAGCAACAGCCGCGAGCGTGCCTACGCCTGGGTCAGCAGCCCGAACACGGCGGCGCCGTTCAATGGCAAAACGGCGCTGGATTACATGCTGGCGGGGAGGGTGGTCGATATCGCCGATGTGCGCCGCTACCTCGATGGAGTCCGCGGTTGAATGCCCCGGCACTGGTCGACGTGCCTTGGCCGCGTGCCTATCGCATCGTCAACAGCAGCTTCCCGCCGATTGCGCTGTTCGAAGACGTCCTCGATCCTGAAGACCTCGAAGTCGCCTACGCCATAGAAGCGCTGACCAATGATCGCCTGATCGAACAGGCGGGCGTACTCGCCCGGGTAAGTCCGGAGGATCGCCTGTCGGGCCCCGGATCCAGTCCAGTGATGGCGGCCTTCACCCACATCGGCAAACGCAGCCGCTTCAGCGACGGCACCTTTGGCGTCTACTACGCCGCCAGTAGCCAGGCAGCGGCCATCGCCGAAACCTGTTTTCATCAGGAACGCTTTCTGGCTGCGACCCAGGAAGCCGACCTCGAATTGACCATGCGCACTTACATCAATCAGGTGGTCAAGCCGTTGCATGACCTTCGTAATGGTTTCGAAAGCCTGCATCAGCCCGACCCGCAAGCCTACGGCCCATCGCAGGTGTTCGCACGGCAACTGCGCGATGCCCAGTCGTGGGGCGTGCTCTACAACAGCGTGCGCCTTCCCGGACATGAGTGCGTAGCGGCATTCCGACCTCCGGCAGTCTCTATTCCGAAGCAGGGCAAACACCTGCGCTACGTATGGAGCTCGGTGCAACGACGGATCACGACGGTTTTCGAAATCAGCCAGCTCTGAGAGGGCCGCCCGAACCGGAGCCTGGATATTCATTACACCGCATCACAAATGATGTACCTCACCCCTGCTTTTTCCCCTCCGCGCACACGCCTACATTGAGCTCCAACACCTGACCATCATCCCGAGGGCAGGTCACTGGAGTAGTCGTCATGCCATTTGTCAGCGTACGCATCACCCGCGACGGCGTTACCCGTGAGCAGAAAGCTCAGGTGATCGCCGAGATCACCGAAACCCTGGAACGCGTCCTCAACAAACGTCCGGATCTGACCCATATCGTGATCGAAGAAGTCGACACCGATAACTGGGGTTACGCCGGCATCACCACCACCGAATACCGCCGACAGCTGGCGGAACGGGGCCAGTCATGACCGCGACCGTGACCATCGATTTTGTCTCCGACGTAGTGTGCCCCTAGTGCGCACTCGGCGCGACGGCCCTGGAACAGGCCATCGGCAATCTGGCCGGGGAGGTTTCGGTTGAGCTGACTTACAAGCCCTTCGAACTGAACCCGGACATGCCCGCCGAGGGCGAACCGGCAGTGCAGCACCTGATGCGCAAATACGGCCGCACCGCCGAAGACGTCGCCGCCGGCAAGAAGATGCAGATCGAACGCGGCAAGGCCATCGGTTTTAAGTTCGACCTGGACAAGCGCACGCATTTTCATAACACCTTCGACGCCCATCGACTGCTGATGTGGGCGGCGCAGGAAGGGCGGCAGATCGAGCTGAAGAAAATCCTGCTGCGCGCTTACTTCCGCGACGGCGAGAACCCCAACGACCACCCGACGCTGATACGTCTGGCAACCAAGGCGGGACTGGATGCAGCGCGGGCTCGCAAGGTGCTGGCCAGCGACGAATTCGCCAGCGAAGTGCGGCAACTGCAGGCGTTCTATCGGCAGCACGGAATCAACTCGGTGCCAGCGCTGATTCTCAACGGCAAGCATCTGGTCTCCGGTTCGCAGTCGGTCGAGTACTACGAACAAATGCTGAAACAACTGGCTACAGCCTGATTCAACACCAACTTATAGATTGAGGATTTCATCATGAGCAATTCGAAAAAAACCGTCGTCATCACTGGCGCCTCCCAGGGTCTCGGCGAAGGCATGGTCAAGGCCTTCCGTGAGCTGGGCTACAACATTGTCGCCACCTCACGCTCGATCAAACCGTCGAACGACCCGCAAATCCTGACCATCGCCGGTGACATCGGCGATCCGGCCACCGCTCAGCGCGTGATCAGCGAAGGCGTGGCGCGTTTTGGTCGCATCGACACCCTGGTCAACAACGCCGGCATCTTCGTCGCCAAACCGTTCACTGCCTACACCCCGGAAGACTACGCCGCCGTGCTGTCGGTCAACCTCAACGGCTTCTTCTACATCACCCAACTGGCCATCGCCGAGATGGAAAAACACGGCAAGGGCCACGTGGTCAACATCACCACCAGCCTGGTCGACCACGCCATCGACGGCGTGCCCTCGGTCCTCGCTTCGCTGACCAAGGGCGGCCTCAACGCCGCAACCAAATCCCTGGCCATCGAATACGCCAAACGCGGAATCCGGGTGAACGCGGTATCACCTGGCATCATCAAGACGCCGATGCACGGCGAAGAAACCCACGCCGCACTGAGCGCGCTGCACCCGGTCGGGCATATGGGCGACATCGACGACATTGCGCAGGCGGTGGTGTATCTGGATAACGCGAAGTTTGTGACTGGCGAGATTCTGCATGTGGATGGTGGGCAGAGCGCTGGGCACTGATTGATCCGGTGGGACGAAGCCCTTGCAGAGATGTGAGGGCTTTTTTTGTGGGGGGTGATTTTTGGCCTGAAGGCGGGGGAGATTTCCGAGGATTGAGGTGAGGTGCAACAGATATGTTGCATGTGCAGCAGATATGTTGCACATTCGCTCTACCGAAACAGCGAGTGATGCACATGAAGTACAGCGAGTTTCGGCGATGGTTGAAAGCCCAGGGCGTCGAGTTCCAAACCGGCAAGGGCAGTCATTTCAAGGTTTCCTTGAATGGCAAATCAACTGTCTTTCCCGACCACGGAGCCAAGGAAATGGGCGAAGGGTTGAGAAAATCGATAATCAAACAGCTGGGCCTCAAGGATTGAGGTCCAGCTGTACCCATCAGAGGAAACGTGATGTTCGAATATGCGTTGGAAGTCCACGAGGAGCCGAGCAGTGTCTGGTTGTCCTGCGCAGAAATTCCAGAGATGCACGCCGCAGGAGACACCCTTGAGGAAGCACTCGATGGCGCGATTGATGCGATGGAAACGGCATTGTCGATCTACGTTGATGATCGCCGGTTGATTCCAACAGGTGATGCGGGAAAGCAGGAAAGTGACGTGGTGCTGCGTCTGCCTGCACTGACTGCCGCGAAGGTTGGGCTCTGGAATACGCTTCTGGAGTCTGGGGTCAGCAAAGCTGAACTGGCACGACGCTTGGGTGTGCAACGGCCCCAGGTAGATCGGTTAGTCGATTTCCTGCACCACTCCAAGATTGAGAATGTTGAGCGTGCTT
Organism: Pseudomonas sp.; assembly: GCF_035554175.1. Taxonomy (GTDB): domain Bacteria; phylum Pseudomonadota; class Gammaproteobacteria; order Pseudomonadales; family Pseudomonadaceae; genus Aquipseudomonas. Next base: position 158,102 of record NZ_DATMIV010000022.1, read on the forward strand.
TGCAGCAGCTTGGGCGGCGTATTTTGCTTTCGGTTGAGGCTGCGTAGGTTCGCCCAACTCAGCGTTAGAGACCAAGTCGCAGATATCAATAGCTGGTGCAGCCGTCTTTAAGCAACTGAAGGAGGAATTGCGATGGACAATGAGCTGGAGCGATATCAGCAGGACTTGCTGGATTCTGTCCGCCAAATGAAGGAGGGAAAAGCTGCTCGTGTGACAGAGGTGCCACTTCGGCGGCGGCTGAAGCAAGGGCCAAGGCGGGCGATTCGCAGAGTGCATTCGCCAAGTTGATCGGTGTGAGTCTGCGGACGTTGCAGGATTGTGAGCAGGGTCGGCAGCCGACAGGTGCGGCGCAGACACTGTTACGTGTTGCTAGTCAGCATCCTGAAGCGCTGCGGGATTTGCAGCCAGCCTAATGGGACTGTTCCGATTAGAGACTGGCGACGCGGTTGCTTATGATCGGAGATGTGGACGAAATGTGGACATCCCAGAAACAACAAAGCCCCTGCATTTCTGCAGGGGCTTTGTTTTATATGGTGCCGGCACCAGGAATCGAACCCGGGACCTACTGATTACAAGTCAGTTGCTCTACCATCTGAGCTATACCGGCGTGTGGGCGACGATTATAGCGACTCGGTCGCTTCTGTAAACCCCTGAATTCAGACTATTTTTGTACAGTGTCGAATCAGGCCCGGCGCAGGACTTTGCGCAGTTTTTGCAGGGTGCGCCAGGCGCGGCTGTTTTGCATGGCACGCAGTTCGGCTTCGGCGTGTTGGGCGCGTTGCAGGGCGGTTTCCAGTTCGGGGTTGAGCGGGTGGGCGAGGGCGTGGCCTTTGCAGAGTTGGAAGTTGTCGAGGTTGCAGGGCGGCAGGTCGAAGGCGGGTTTGAGGCTGGCGTGTTCGTTGGCGAGGAAGTAAGTGTTGAGGCCGTCGAAGAGTACGTTCTCGTATCCCCCCCGTCACCAGATGTTCCCAGGTGTGATCCCGTGCCCATGGGGTTTCGAGCAGGATGATCCATGGGCGGAACCGGTTGAAGTCCATGCCGCGCAGCACCGTTTCTTCGTGACCTTCGACGTCGATTTTCAAGTAGTGGATAGGCCGGTCGGCGGCGTATTCCTCGCAGATCGAGGTCAGGGTGAGGGCGGGTGACGGTCAGGCTGCGCACATCCATGCCGAGGTTTTTGCGTTCTTGCGCGACGACGGGGTCGACGGTTGAAAGTCCCGAGTCGGGAATGCCGTAAAAGATCAGTTCGCCAGTCTGGTCGCTGGCCACGCATTGCAAGGTAATGGTCGCGCGGGCGCTGCTGGCGAAGGGCGTCGTAGTAGTTCTGCATCGGCTCGACGTTGATGCCGCTCCAGCCATGATCGTAGAAGGCCTTGGTCACTGAGTCGTGGGCCGGGTCAGTGGCCCCGACGTCGATGTAGAAACCACATTCAAAGGAATTGAGGGCACGCCACAAGCGGACGTCTTCAAAATTCTGCGCATAAGAAATGAACGTCATTGTCGCTACCTTCCGACTTGTTGTTCTTGTTCGGAGACTGGTTGCCTTGTATAGCAGGGCTTTACGGAGGCCGCAATCATCCGCTCGGCGGGTACTCCATTCGCCAGTCATTTCGTTTTGCCTGGCAGCTTATGCACAACGCAAAGGCTCGAAGTCGGGCGTACCGAGACTTTGTGCATCTATTCGTATTTTCTTCGCAAACCCCTGTTTTACAGGTTTTTTATTTATATGAACAAAAAATGACCAGCACTGTTAATGCCGTGAAACAGGCGTCGATATTGGATCCTTTACAAATCCATCAACAGAGTTATCCACAGGCTGGGTGAATGATGGATGCTCAGCCAGCAACATCAAGTTGCGTGGAGTCAGCGATGATTCGCAGAACGTGCCGAGGCGTACGACGTATCCCTGCTCGGCGAGGAAAAGTGCCCGATCCAGGTTCAGCCAAAGCTCCAGCGGCCGCCGGAACAATCCTCGCAGTAATTCCAGGTTGCGAACCTTAGCCAATCGCTGCCAACCGACAGCTTCCAGCACCACCCAATCTGGTGAGCCGACTGTGGATAACTCTTTGAGGGCTGCCAGGTCGCGACAGTAATCGGCGAATGACTTGTCCAGCCATGAAGCGGGTAATGAGGGCGTTGGCAGATATTCGTCGACTCCGCGCAGCGCTCGTTGCAGCACATCGAACGCCAGGCGGCGGGCCATGGATATGTCGCGCTGGCGTCGGACGCGTGCACCGGCGGTGACAGTCTCACTCATCGGCAGCGCCAGATCTTCGAGCGAGAGTTGTAGGAGCGATCCCGAGCCGGCCGAGGACAATGCCTGATATTCGTTGCGGTCGATGCGGTTGTAGCAGCAGGGCGCGATTGCCATTTGTTCGCAGCCGGCCGCGCTGGCCAGTTGCATCAAACGAACATGCAGGTCGCCGCAGGCGTGCAGAGCCACGGGGGTGTGGGCTGCGTTCAATACGCCTGGGGCATCCGCCGCCAGGACATCCTGTTCAACATGCAGTGCATGCAGATGATGGCGCTGACTCAACGCCTGTCCGCTGGCGACCAGCGCCGGATCGTATTCGACACAGGTCAGTTGCTGGCCATCACCCAACAATCGCCGGCCCAGGTGCCCTTTTCCGGAACACCAATCCAGCCAGTGCCTCGGTTGGGAAGCGAAGGCCAAACGACTGGCAAACGCTTCAATCTGTTGCCACTTGCGCCCCGGCACCTCGACATTCAAACGATGGCCTGCGGTTTCCAGCGCATGCCCCGGCAACTCACCGACCGCGCTCAACTCAGCTGACAACGTCGCCAATGAAGCGAATGGCTCCGGTGCATCGATGAGATCGGCGGGGCAATTGTGCGCCAGCTCCGCATTTTCCAGCGATCGCCCGCGTAGCCACAAAGACAACTCGGGGTAGGCGGTTTCCCATGGGAGTGAAAGATGCGTGAACGGTCGAGGCTTCCACAACGCCTGATGCGTTGTAAGAAAACTATCCAGCGCGGTGAAGCGGGCGAGCAGATCCTCGCCCGTCAGCACGCAGGAATCAGCGCCCTTGGCAGGCATCGACGCGCAGCCATCGCTCCAGCAGCTTGAAGCCGCGTACCAGCACGTAAGCCATGACCAGATAGAACACGCCGGCAGCGAAGAAGATTTCCACCGGGAGGTAGGTGCGGGCAATGATCGTACGGGCCATGCCAGTCAGTTCCAGCAGGGTCACGGTGCTCGCCAGGGCGCTGGCCTTGAGCATCAGGATCACTTCGTTGCTGTAGGCCGGCAGGCCGATCCGCGCTGCACGCGGGAGGATGATGTAAAACATCGCTTTCGGCCTGGACATGCCCAGCGCCCGCGCGGCTTCAATTTCGCCAGGCGGAATTGCCTGTATCGCACCGCGCAGAATCTCGGCGATGTACGCCGCTGTGTGCAAGGTCATGGTCACGGTTGCACACCAGAACGGATCGCGCAGATACGGCCACAGCGAGCTTTGACGCACGGTGTCGAACTGCGCCAGACCGTAATAGACCAGAAACAACTGCACCAGCAACGGCGTGCCGCGGAAAAAGAAGATGTAGGCGTAAGGCAGCGAGCGCACGTACCACAGCTTCGAAGAACGGGCGATGCCCAGCGGAATCGCCAGCAGCAGGCCGGCAATGACTGCGATGGCAACCAATTCGAGTGTCAGGGTCGCACCCTGCGCCAGTTTCGGCAGCCACTTGATAATGACTTCCCAATTCATTGTGCGCTCCTCGCAAAGCCGCGGGCGGCGCGTTTTTCCAGGAAGTGCATGCCGGTCATCGCCAGCACCGTCAGGCCGAGATACATGACTGCCGCGACCATATAAAAGGTGAACGGCTGTTTCGACACGGTCACGCCGATCTGCGCGTGGCGCATGATTTCTTCTAGGCCGATGACCGATACCAGTGCGGTGTCTTTCATCAGGATCATGAACAGGTTGCCCAGGCCCGGCAGGGCAATGCGCCACATCTGCGGCATGATCAAGCGGGTGAAAATCCGCCATCTCGACAGGCCCAGGGCCTGGCCGGCTTCACGATGGCCTTTGGGAATGGCGAGCAGGGCGCCACGAAATACTTCCGTGGCGTAGGCGCCAAAGCACAGGCCCAGTGCGATAACACCAGCGGTGAAGGCGTTGAGTTGCAGGTCGGGGTTGCCGAAATACTCACCGAGCGCGCGCATCAGGTTGACCGTGCCGAAGTAGATCAACAGCACCCAGAGCAGTTCCGGCACACCACGTACGATGGTCGAATAGATGCCGCCAAGCCATTGCAGCGGCTTGTACGGGGAAGTCTTGGCCAAGGCGCCGAGCAGGCCGAGCACCAGGCCAAGGCACAGGGCGGTGAGGGCCAGTTGGACGGTCATCAGCGCACCGGCTGCGAGCGCCGGGCCGAATCCGTAGAGGTCGATAATCATGGGTTTCTGTTCAACTTGCGGCAGGCAAAGTCGGGAGCCGGCGCCGCCTCGATCACGGCGCCGATCCCGCAGGTCAGATCAATAGATGCTGAACGGGAAGTACTTGTCGTTGATTTTCTTGTAGGTACCGTCAGCGACGATTTCCTTCAGGGCGGCGTTCAGCTTGTTGCGCAGTTCGTTATCACCCTTGCGCACGGCAATGCCGATCTTGTCGCTTTCTACAACCGGGTCGCCCTTGAACTCGTAGTTCTTGCCGGCATCGCTTTTCAGCCAGTCGTAGTTGGCGTACTTGTCGGCGAGGATGGCGTCGACGCGACCGGAGGTCAGGTCGAGATAGGCGTTTTCCTGGGTGTCGTAGAGGCTGACTTTGATGTCATCACCGTAGGTGTCTTCCAGCCAGGTGCCGGCCAGCGTGGCGCGCTGGGTACCGATGACCTTGCCTTTGAGCGAGTCCTTGTCGGTTTTGAAGTCGACGTTTTTCGGCGCGATGAACTGCAGCTTGTTCGAGTAGTACGGGTCGGTGAAGTCCACCGCGCCTTTGCGCTCTTCGGTGATCGACAGCGAGGAGATCAGGAAGTCGAATTTCTTCGCGTTCAGGGCCGGGATGATGCCGTCCCAGTCGGAGGTGACCACGGTGCATTCGACTTTCATCTTCGCGCACAGGGCGTCGCCGATTTCCTTGTCGAAGCCGACAACCTGGCCGCTGGCGTCTTTGTTGTTGAACGGCGGGTAGGCGGCCTCGATACCCATTTTCAGGGTTTCAGCCATGGCACCGGCGCTGAACGCGAGAGTGACGGCTGCGGCCAGGAAAACCTTCTTGAAATTCTGCATGCATGTTGCTCCGTTAGCGGTTGCTGGACATGAATTGTTTGCAGCGCGCCGAAAGCGGGTTGTCGAACACCTGCTGTGGCGATCCTTGCTCTTCTACCAGGCCCTGGTGAAGGAACACCACTTCGCTGGAGACCTGACGGGCGAAGCCCATTTCGTGGGTCACGAGCAGCATGGTGCGGCCTTCTTCGGCCAATGCGCGGATGACACTAAGTACTTCCTGAACCATTTCCGGGTCAAGGGCGGAGGTAGGTTCGTCGAACAGAATCACCTTCGGCTGCATCGCCAATGTGCGGGCGATCGCTGCGCGTTGCTGCTGGCCACCGGACAGTTGCGCCGGGTAGGCATGGCGCTTGTCGGCGATGCCGACCTTGGCCAGCAGGGCTTCGGCGACTTCAATGGCTTCGGCTTTGCTCTGGCCGAGCACGCGGCGCGGGGCTTCGATGATGTTGTCGAGCACGCTCATGTGCGGCCATAGATTAAAGTTTTGAAATACAAAGCCAATCTCCGAGCGCAGGCGATTGATCTGCTTGCCGTCGGCGGCGACCAGTTCGCCATTCTTGGCGGCTTTGAGTTTGAGTTCTTCACCGGCCACCAGAATCTGCCCCTGGTGCGGGTTTTCCAACAGGTTGATGCAACGCAGGAACGTGGACTTGCCGGAACCGGAAGAGCCGAGGATCGAGATCACGTCGCCGTCGCGGGCGGTCAGCGAAATGCCTTTGAGCACCTCAAGCTGTCCGTAGCGTTTGTGCAAGTTGCGGATTTCAAGCGCGGGCGTGGCCTCAGCCATGTGCGTTCCTCATATATGTTGCGCTCCTGCTGTTGGCGGGCCTTCCTGGCGAGGCGGCCAAGCTAGCATAGCGTTTCAATGGCAGCCAACAGCGCTACGAACGGTAAACGGGTGGCATGTGGCGGGTTGTCGCATCGGCGCAGCAGACTGTCGCCCCATCAACAACCGAACGGGTGTTTGATCGTGCTGGCCTGTGGGTGTCGCGTAAAAAAAGGCGCGATGTTGCCAGCTTTGGCGGGGTGTTGGAAGCGCTATCCGGCCGAACGTTCCTTATTCGCCCTTTTTCTGTGCGTCGCGCACTTTTTCTGTGTGTTTCTGGTGCGCGGATTCGTCTTCAAAGTGAGTCGCAGGGTAACGTTCTGGCGAATAGCCATTGAACTCAAGGACTTGCATCGAATGCCGGAAACCCCGGCCTCTAAGGACTTGAAACATTTTGGCGCAAATCTTGCGTGCAGAATAAGGAACAGGCCGTTGGATTCTTTTTACGAGAAAGAATTTTCAGACGTGCCGGATGCACTCGCTTTCCTTGCAAAGGTAGTCTCTATGAGCAGTACCCCAAGCTCCAATGGCCTCGAACAGGGGCTCAAACCGCGTCATGTGACCATGTTGTCGATCGCCGGTGTGATCGGCGCCGGTCTGTTCGTCGGCTCCGGCCACGCCATTGCGGCCGCCGGTCCGGCAGTGCTGCTGGCCTATGCCGCCGCCGGCACTTTGGTGGTGTTGGTAATGCGCATGCTCGGCGAAATGGCCGTGGCCTCGCCGGACACCGGTTCGTTCTCGACTTACGCCGACCGCGCGATCGGCCACTGGGCCGGTTTCACCATCGGCTGGTTGTACTGGTGGTTCTGGGTGCTGGTGATTCCGCTGGAAGCCAACGCTGCCGCGACCATTCTGCATGCGTGGTTCCCGGGCGTGGACATCTGGGCCTTCGCCCTGGTCATCACCATGCTGCTGACCGTGACCAACCTGTTCAGCGTGAAGAACTACGGCGAGTTCGAGTTCTGGTTCGCGTTGATAAAGGTGTTGGCGATCATCGGTTTTATCGGTCTCGGCCTTGCGGCGATTTTCGGCTTCCTGCCGACCAGTCAGGTCAGCGGCGTATCGCATCTGTTCGACAGCGGCGGCTTCCTGCCCAACGGCATGGGCGCTGTGCTGGGCGCGATCCTGACCACCATGTTTTCGTTCATGGGCACCGAGATCGTCACCATCGCGGCGGCGGAATCGAAGGAGCCCGGCAAGCAGATTTCCAAGGCGACCAACTCGGTGATCTGGCGGATCGGCCTGTTCTACCTGGTTTCGATCTTCATCGTCGTGGCGCTGGTGCCATGGAACGATCCTACCCTTGCAAATCTGGGTTCCTACCAGACCGTGCTTGAACGCATGGGCATTCCGAACGCCAAGATGATCGTCGACATCGTCGTACTGGTCGCAGTGACCAGTTGCCTGAACTCGGCGCTGTACACCTCTTCGCGCATGCTGTTCTCCCTCGGCAAACGCGGCGATGCTCCAGCCATGTCGACCCGTACCAACAAAAGCGGCACCCCTTACTGGGCGGTAATGTTGTCGACCGGCGCAGCGTTCCTCTGCACCTTTGCCAACTATGTGGCTCCGGCCGCGGTGTTTGAATTCCTCCTGGCCAGCTCAGGCGCCATCGCCCTGCTGGTGTATCTGGTGATCGCCTTCTCGCAACTACGCATGCGTAAACAGCGCATGGCGCGGGGCGAGAGGATCGTGTTCAGCATGTGGCTGTTCCCCGGCCTGACCTGGGCGGTGATCATCTTCATCGTCGCGGCGCTGACCATCATGTTGTTCCAGGAAGCCCATCGCGTGGAAATCCTCGCCACGGGCCTGCTGAGCCTGATGGTGGTAGCCGCTGGTCTGCTGGTGTCGCGCCGGCGCAAGCTGGAGAAGCGTGGTGCGGTGGTGTTGAACTGATCCGCAACGCGTAATGCAAAACGGCCGCTGTCAGGGATGACTAGCGGCCGTTTTTTGTTTCTGAGAAGGGCTTATTCGCTCTTGTCTTCCTGGGTCTCTACCGACTTCCCATAAGCATCCAGCGCCACCCCGAAATCCGTAATGAACTGCGGCTCGCTCAGCCAGGCCTGGGCTTGTTCGATGGTCATGCCATCGGCCCACATGCGGTAGTCGATGAGCATGTCGGCAGCCAGGTGGGTGGCGGCCATGCCTTCGTTGTCGGCGTTTTCCAGGTCGAGCAGTTCAGGATGGTCGACGATGATGAACGCCAGCTCGCGCAGCAGGGTCAGCAGCATTTCGTTGCGGCTGATGGCTTCGGCGTCGCGCATTTTGCTGAACATCGCCAAGGTGTATTCCGGTATCGGCTCGGCGAGGTGGCCGAGGTCTTCGTCCTGATCCAGCGGTTTGCGCCCGACCATGCGGATTTGCTTGGCTTTGGCCTTGGCGCGTTTGGCGCGTTTCTGTTGCTTGTTCAGGGATGCCATGGGAGCTCAGTTCTTCTGTTGGGTTTGTGCAGCAATCGCCTCGGATGCCGCCACGTAGTCAGCCTGGAAGGCCGGGGATTCGATCCATGCCAGCGCGCCGGCCTCGTCGGTTTCCTGCGACCACTGGCGATACTCGATCAGCGCGGCAAGGATGAAATCCATCGCGCCTTCCTCGCCTTCCTGCTCATAGACCAGTTCCAGCAGCGGGTCTTCGAGGAACGCCGTGCACATGGCCTGTTGGCTGATCTTCTCGGCGTCGATCATTTTCTTGAACAGCTCGGTCAGGTCCACCGATTCGAAATCGATGCGGTCGTCGTTCGGATCCAGCTCGACCGGCGCTTCGGCGCGCTTGGTGCGGTTCTGCTTGGCCTTGGCTTTGGCCCGGGTGGCGCGTTTTTGCTGCTTGTTGGCGGAGGCCATGATGTGTTCCATCGTGCGTTGAGAAGGGCTCAGCTGCGTGGCACTTGCCGCCCGGGTGTGGCGGGGGCCAGCTCGCCGGTTTGCAGCCAGGTCAGAGCGATGGGCCATAGTGTGGCTTGGTATGCGCTGCGAAAAAAGGCGAAATGTCCGACTTGTTGTTCGCCGATGTCCTGCGGCTCAATGCGCAGGTGGGTTTTTGCTGCGTTGCTGAAACAGTCGAGCAGGCGTTCGATCGCCGGGATTGTGCCGTAAGGGTCGTCGCTGAGGCTGATGGCGAGGATCGGCGCGCGTACGTTGGCGAAGGGCAGGTGTCCGGTTTTCACCAGCAGCGCCCGACCGCTGGGGCGCTCTTCATAGCGCGGGGAGGGCGTACTCCAGTCGCGCACGACACCTGCGGGCGTGTCTTCCAGCCAGCCAAATCGCTTGCCGGGAAAGTAGCCGCAGATCATCGCCATCAAAGGCATCACGACATGCCATTTGGCAAACATTCTCCAGCGCTGTTCGGGGGCGTAGTCACGCCAGTAAGCGAACTGTGCGCCGACGGTGACCAGCCGTCGGATCACCGTGCCCGACTCGCCCAGGCCCGCCGCGCAGCCGCCGAAACTGTGACCGACCACATCGATCGGCTGGCCGGGAAATTCCCGTTGCGCGCGTTTGAGCATCGCTTCGAAATCCAGCGCGCCCCAGTCGGTCCAAGAGGCGCGCAGCCCTTTGATCGATTCGCCACGCGATTCACCGATGCCCCGGTAGTCGTAGGTCATTACGTCGAAGCCATGACTGAACAGATAGGCCGCGAACCGTGAGTAGTGGCGGCAGCGCACGGACGTGGCGGCGTTGATGATGACTACCGCGCGCCGGGGATCGGGCGAACTATGGCGCCAGGTGAAGCCGCCGAGTGCGTAGCCGTCGGCTGCGTTCTCTATGAACGATTCGCCAATGGTTACCGGGTCGGTCGAAAGGCATTTGTTCATAAGGGTTCTGCCTTTGCGAAGGTGGATCGAGAATGAGCCTGGAACTGGCGCCGAGCAATATACGGAACGCAGTGCGTGGCGAATTCAATGTGATTGAATTCGTGACGCGCTGCGTCACGATTTACATAAGTCCGAGAGACAGTTCATTTCACATCCGCTCCAGTTCATGCAACGCGCAGCGGCGTAATCCCAACATGACAGCGTTCGAATACGCCGCCGCGCAACAAGCAATCTGGTTTAACCGATATGCCGAGTCAGCAGGTAAAGCAGTCACGAGCGGAAGGCGCGAATACAATCCCGCGCCCAGTATTTTGTGACGTAAGGGACGCTGTTTTGAAAGGGATTCTGCGAATTGGCTGTGTCATAGGCCTGGCACTGCTGTTGGTTGGCTGCGGAACGTTTATCGGGCGCTTGAATGATGGTCTGTCCGACGCCGAGTATTACCGGGGAGTCGATGGCGGCCTACACCTGCTCGGTGTTCGGGGAGGAGGCAGCGATGGCATGCCGGCGGCGATCATCTGTTACATGATGATTGTCTGCCCGGTCATCACTGTTGTATCCCTGCCAGTGGATGCCGCCGTGGATACAATCTTGTTGCCCGTCGATTACATCAACACCCTGTGAAGGCGGCATGCGCTATCGACCTGTGCGCTTACCCTTCGGCCTCTGCTCACGCACCCGTCCTTTGCGATAAACCCACAACGCAAACACACCAATGGCCAGCATGAACGCCGTCCAGAAGCTCTGCCAAACGAACTCGAACCAGTATCGCCGAGGTTGCAGTGCCAAGGTGTAGGTGCTGCGCGGCCCGCGATTGTTGGTGGTGATGGAACCGCTGATCCAGCTTTCGATCAGCATGTAGATTGAGAGGCAGATGGCAATCGCAATCAGCACGCCGGCGAGGACGGTCAGCCAATAACTTACCCGGCTTTGCCGATACGGCGGCGGATAGGGCAGGGGGACTCGGGTTCGTTTCTGATTCATCGAGTGATGACCCTCTTCCGTAAGGGGAGTAAACAATGCCCGACAAACTCCGGGCATAAAAAAACCCTGAATCTTGCGATTCAGGGTTTTCGGTATTTGGTGCCCAGAGACGGAATCGAACCGCCGACACGGGGATTTTCAATCCCCTGCTCTACCGACTGAGCTATCTGGGCAACGGGGCGCATTAAAAGGGTTTTTCGAATTTACGTCAACGACTTTTTGAAAATTTCTTAAATTAATTCCGTCGCTTACGAAATTCGCAGGTTATTCGGCTGGCGGCACGTAGCCTTCGGCCTTGGCGTATTCCTCACCGGAGAAGTACTTGTCCATTTCGCCCTGAAGGTATTTGCGATCTTCGGCGTTCATCATGTTCAGGCGCTTTTCGTTGATCAGCAGGGTCTGGTGTTTCTGCCAGTCGGCCCAGGCTTTGGCGGACACGTGGTCGAAAATATCCTGACCCTTGGCACCCGGGAAAGGGGCGCGTTCCAGAGCGGGCAGTTCTTCTTTGTACTTGCGGCACATTACGGTGCGGGTCATGGCGACTCTCCTGCATTCAAGACGGCGGCCGCGCGTTCGAGCAAGGTCTTGACCGGGGCGGCGAGGCCCAGGCGCGGCGGGGTGGCGAGGTTATACCAGAGCCAGTCGGCCTCGGCCACGTGGTGGCTGGCTTCCTGGACCTGGACCAGCCAGGGTTCGATGGCCAACTGGAAGTGGCTGAAGGTGTGCACCAGGCTCGGCAGCGCCTGCTGCTGGCCCATGGTCAGCGAGTGCTGATCGGCCAGATGCTGCAGATCGCCGAGGTCATCGAGCTCCGGCAGACTCCACAAACCACCCCACAGGCCCGTCGAAGGGCGGCGGTAAAGCAGAATCGCGCCTTCGCCATTGGCCAGCATTGGCATCAGCGTGCGTTTCTGCGGGATGGCCTTGCGTGGCTTGGGAATCGGGTAGCGGGTTTCCAGACCGAGCATGTGCGCTTCACAGCCGCGCTTCAGCGGACACAACAGGCAGCTCGGCTTGCTGCGTGTGCACAGCGTCGCACCGAGATCCATCATCGCCTGGGTGTAGGCATTGACCCGATCATGCGGGGTGAAACGCTCGGCGTTGGCCCACAGCTGTTTGGCTACTTTCGGCTCGCCGGGGTAACCCTCTTGTGCGGTGAAGCGCGCCAGCACACGTTTGACGTTACCGTCGAGAATCGGTGCACGCAGGCCCATGCTGATGCTGGCGATCGCGCCGGCGGTGGACAGGCCGATCCCCGGCAGCTCGGTGAGCTTTTCCACATCACGGGGAAATTCGCCGCCGTACTGGCTGACAACGATTTTCGCGGTCTTCTGCAGATTGCGCGCACGGGTGTAATAACCCAGCCCGGTCCACAAATGCAGCACCTCGTCTTCCGGCGCTGCGGCCAGCGCCTGGACCGTAGGCAACGCTTGCATGAAACGGTCGAAGTAGTTGAGCACTGTACTGACCTGAGTCTGCTGCAACATGATCTCCGACACCCACACCCGATACGGATTGATGTCCTGCTGCCACGGCAAGTCGTGGCGACCGTGGCGGTCGAACCACTCCAGCACCGCCGTGGAAAACTGCTCCGCTGTCATCGCTTGAACAGCCCCTTCAATGCGTTTTTCAGTTCCGGGCTGACTTTGTCACCCAGTTTCTCGTCGATTTTCTCGCTGAGCTTGTTGCCAGCCATTTTGCTCGCGACCTGACCGAGACGGTCGTTATCAACGCGGCAGGCCTTGGCCCCCAGTTCCAGCGGGCCACGGCAGCGCAGCGGCCACTCGATGCCAACGAATTTTTCGCCGACCTGACAGGCCGGATCAGGCATGGCACTGGTGTCGCCTTCGACGATGATGCCGACGCGGTAATCCATGCCCAGTACACGCAGGTCGATATCGCCGTCGCCGTTGACGGTCATGCCGGGGATGCGCACTTTCAGGTCCGGGTTACTGGCGACGCCGTTACGCACGGTCAGGTTGCCCTTGAGCTCTTCGAACGGCGTGTCCTTGCCACGCGGCTCGCCGCTCAGGGTTTTGCGATTGAGGGTGGCGATACCTTTGCACAATTGCTGTTCAAGGTTGGCGTTGAGCAGTACGCCGTTGTTGATGACGAAACTGGCGTTGCCGTTCAGCGTGTCGATCAGCGCCTGTTGGCTGTTGCCGCTGCCGGTAAGGCTGCTGGTCAGGGTCACCAGGCCTTTGACTGGCGGGTTCTTGCCCTGGCTTTCGATGATTTTTTCCGCAGGGACGCGATTAAGGCGGGTCTGCAGGTTCAGCACCGGCGCGCTTGGGCGCACGTCGAGGGTGCCGTTGGCGACGAAGCCGCCGTTGTACAGCTCACCACTCAGGTTGCTCAGGGTCAGCAGGCCGCCCTGGCCGGTAGCCTTGAGCGCGGCGTTCTGGATCGGCAGCTTGTCGAGGGTCAGTTGGCCGAAAGTCAGGTCGGCGTCGACATCAAGTTTGGCCAGGCGCTCGACCGGCAGCAGACGCTCGGTGCTCCAGGCGGTCTTGCTCGGTTTGTCCGGCAGCGGCGTGGTGCCTGCGACGGCTCCGGCCTCGGTGCTGGCGACTTCGGCCTGTCGCGTCTGTGTGGCGCTGTTGGCCTGGGCCGATTTCGGTGGCAGGTAGCGGTCGACGTTGAACGTGTCAGCCTTGAGGATCGCGCGCAGAGACTGTTTGGCAAAGTCTTCGATGGCGATGCGACCGCTGAAGCTGCTGTCGTCGAGTTTCAGGTTGATGTTGTCGAGTGACAGACTGCTCGGAGTGGCGGCGACACGGCTGACCAATTCGACTTTGCTCAGGCTGCCTTCGGCCATTTTCGGCAATGTCTGGCCGATGCTGTCGACAAATTTCGCCAGATCGAACTGGGCGATGGAGATACCGCCGCTGATCTGTGGTGTCTTGTCGAGGTCGTTGGCCTTTAGCTCACCGATGGCGCGTAACTGGTTGGCGGAGAGCTTGATGCCGGTCCATTCGGCGACGTTGGCGGCTTTATCCAGCAACAATTGCCCTTGCGCGGAGAAAGTCATGGTCTTGCCCTGCAGCGGATCGCCGGCCAGTTCGCCGGTAAGCTTCAGGTCTTCGAACTTGTAGCGCTGCAGGGCGCGCTCGAAGCGCAGTTCGCCGTTGAGCTCGGTGCGCACGCGCAGCACGGGCTGGTTGGTGCCGAGGAACGCGGTGGCTTTCACCGGAATATTGGTCGAATCGTGCACCGGACCGGTGCTCAGCTGAATGCTCTCGGCGCTGAACTGCTTGCCGGTCAGCTCGTCGATGTACTCGACGCGGGCGTTGTTGACAGTCAGGCTGTCGATATCGAGGCGGATCGGTTGCGCCGGTTTTTCCACGGCGACGGTCGGCTCGCTGGTCGCAGAGCCAGGCGTGACGGGAGGAGTCGAACCGGGCGCGACCGGCACCTTGCCAATGTCTTCCCAGTTGCCATGGCCGTTCTTGTCACGGTTCAGGCGCAGGTTGAGGCCTTCCACGCGCACGTCGCTCATCTGCACTTCGCGGCGCAACAGCGGCAGTACGCGCACAGACAGGCCGAGCATCTGCAAGTCGGCAAACGGTTCAGTGGGTTTGGCCAGGGTGGCGACGCTGGCTTCGTGCAATTCCAGGCCCAGCCACGGAAACAGGCTCCAGCCGATATCGCCATTGAGCGTCAGCTCGATGTGGGCCTTGTCGCGGGCAATCTGGCGGATCTCGTCTTTGTAGTCGTTGGGATCGAAGAGGTGGGTCAGGGCGAAACCTGCTGCCACGATGATCAGCAACAACCCGAGAAGTACCAGACCCAGGATTTTGCCGAACGCTTTCATGGGCGAGTCCTTGTAGTTAGTCGAATTCGTCAGTTGGCCGGGGAGTATAGCGCTGCAAGCACCCGGTTCGGTGTGGCGTCATCTGCCGAGGGTCGGCGGTGGCACCTGCAACCTCGCCACCGGTGCCTGCGCTTGAGGATGCCCGGCGGGCGCCAGAGGGCGCAATCCGGCCCCCGCTTGCGACGCCATTTTTTGCGCTTGGTTCACCAGTCGTTCAGCCCCGCCAAGGCGACGGGTAACTTTTCGCACGCATAAATGGGACAAGTAGCAAATGCACATCTCGCTCGTCAGGCACCTGAACCACATCCGGCATGGTAACCCCGTTGAAATGCCGTCTGTAGGAGCTGCGGAACGCTGCGATCTTTTGATTTTGGCATTTTCAAAAAGATCAAAAGATCGCAGCGTTCCGCAGCTCCTACAGGGGGCGAGAACAGATGACTTGAAAAAAGGTGATATCAGTTTGGTTTTTCTGTCACGTGAGAATGGTAACCTTCGCCAGTTCGTCCGCCCGTCTGCGACTTAAGGTCGCGCCTTCAAGGAGCTTCACCTAAAAAAACGGTCATGCCTGCGTGCATAAGGCCGAGGGTGAGCAGTGGCTGGCGAACCATACTAACAATTGGGGGATACACAATGAGCACGAGCATCACGGCGGACGGCCAACGCGCCGACCAGCCTGCGTTCCTGTCCAAGGAGCGCATCATCGCCAAGCCCGGTTTCAACCGCTGGCTGGTACCACCGGCCGCTTTGGCCATTCACCTGTGCATCGGCATGGCCTACGGCTTCTCGGTGTTCTGGTTGCCGCTGTCCAAGGCACTCGGCGTTACCGCGCCGGTGGCTTGCGCACCGGACATGAGCTTCATCGCACAGGTATTTTCTTCGAACTGCGACTGGCCGATCTCCATGCTCGGCTGGATCTATACGCTGTTCTTCATCTTCCTCGGCTGCTCGGCCGCGATCTGGGGTGGCTGGCTGGAACACGCCGGCCCGCGCAAGGCCGGCGTAGTTTCGGCACTGTGCTGGTGCGGCGGTCTGTTGATCTCCGCGTTGGGTATCTATACCCACCAGATCTGGCTGATGTGGATCGGCTCCGGCGTGATCGGCGGTATCGGTCTGGGCCTGGGCTATATCTCGCCGGTGTCGACCCTGATCAAGTGGTTTCCGGACAAGCGCGGCATGGCGACCGGCATGGCGATCATGGGTTTTGGTGGCGGCGCGATGGTCGGTGCACCGTTGGCGACTGCGCTGATGAGCCACTTCGCTTCGCCTGAAGGTGTCGGCGTTTGGCAGAGCTTCGTGGCCATGGCGGCCATCTACTTCGTGTTCATGATCGGTGGCGCACTGTCCTACCGCGTGCCGCCAACCGGCTGGAAGCCTGAAGGCTGGACCGCGCCGGCGAAGAAAGCCTCGAACGCGATGATCACCAACCGTCACGTCCACGTGAACGTAGCGTGGAAGACTCCGCAGTTCCGTCTGGTATGGCTGGTGCTGTGCCTGAACGTGTCGGCGGGTATCGGCATCCTCGGCATGGCTTCGCCACTGTTGCAGGAAGTGTTCGGCGGCAAACTGCTGGGCGTTGACGTGCCGTTCGGTCAACTCGACGCTGGCCAACTGGCCTCAATCGCGGCGATCGCAGCGGGCTTCACCGGTCTGCTGAGCCTGTTCAACATCGGTGGCCGCTTCTTCTGGGCCTCGTTCTCGGACTACCTGGGCCGCAAGAACACCTACTTCGTGTTCTTCGCCCTGGGTTTCGCTCTGTACGCGCTGATTCCGAACCTGGGTCACCTGGGCAACGTTGCGCTGTTCGTGGCGGCGTTCTGCATCATCCTGTCGATGTACGGCGGTGGTTTTGCCACGGTTCCGGCCTATCTGGCTGACCTGTTCGGTACGCAGATGGTCGGCGCGATCCACGGTCGTCTGCTGACTGCCTGGGCAGCGGCCGGTGTGCTCGGCCCGGTGCTGGTGAACTACCTGCGTGAATATCAATTGAGCATCGGCGTGGAACGCGCAGCTGCCTACGACATCACCCTGTACATCCTCGCCGGCCTGTTGGTGCTGGGCTTCCTGTGCAACCTGATGGTGCGCCCGGTGGCCGACAAGTACTTCATGACCGACGCCGAACTGGCCGCCGAACAGGCGCTGGGTCACGACAAGGGCGCTGATGCCAGCACCGTTCTGGAGTGGAAAGCCGCGCCGGGCAGCAAGCCGCTGGCCATTGCGGCATGGCTGGTGGTGGGTATTCCGCTGGCGTGGGGTGTGTGGGTGACCCTGCAGAAGACGGCGGTACTGTTTCACTAAGGTGTCAGCTGGATAAACACCGAACCTGTGGGAGCGAGCCTGCTCGCGAAGACGGAGCACCAGTCGACATGAATGTTGGCTGGCAAACCGCATTCGTGAGCAGGCTCGCTCCCACATTTGTTTTTGGCATGCCTGTAATGGCTTGTATGGACATGTCTACCCGCGACGGCCGGGTGTTCTATCCGTCAGGCATCTCACCTATCGTGTTTCTGTTTCGGCCCCGCGTGCCTATAATGGCTGCCTTTTTCGCCCAATGATTTTGCGGAGCTGGTGATGGCCGAACGTAAGGCGTCTGTCGAGCGCGATACTCTGGAAACCCAGATCAAAGCCTCGATCAACCTTGATGGCACCGGAAAGGCCCGATTCGATATCGGCGTTCCTTTTCTTGAGCACATGCTGGATCAGATTGCCCGTCACGGGTTGATCGACCTGGATATCGAATGCAAGGGCGATCTGCATATCGACGACCACCATACGGTGGAAGACGTCGGTATCACCCTCGGCCAGGCGTTCGCAAAAGCCATCGGCGACAAGAAAGGCATCCGTCGCTACGGCCACGCCTACGTGCCGCTCGATGAAGCGCTGTCGCGCGTGGTGATCGATTTCTCCGGTCGCCCGGGCCTGCAGATGCACGTGCCGTACACCCGCGCCACCGTTGGTGGCTTCGACGTTGACCTGTTCCAGGAATTCTTCCAGGGCTTCGTCAACCACGCGCTGGTCAGCGTGCACATCGACAACCTGCGCGGCACCAACACTCACCACCAGATCGAAACCGTATTCAAGGCTTTCGGCCGGGCGCTGCGCATGGCCGTAGAGCTGGACGAGCGCATGGCCGGGCAAATGCCATCGACCAAAGGCGTGCTGTAATGCAGACGGTTGCAGTAATCGACTACGGCATGGGCAACCTGCACTCGGTGGCCAAGGCGCTGGAGCATGTCGGCGCCGGCAAGGTGCTGATCACCAGCGATGCGACCGTGATTCGCGAAGCCGACCGTGTGGTATTCCCCGGTGTTGGCGCGATTCGTGACTGCATGGCGGAGATCCGGCGCCTCGGCTTCGATTCGCTGGTACGTGAAGTCAGTCAGGATCGCCCTTTCCTCGGTATCTGCGTCGGCATGCAAGCCTTGCTCGACAGCAGCGAAGAGAACGACGGCGTTGACTGCATCGGCCTGTTCCCGGGGGCGGTGAAGTTCTTTGGCAAGGATCTGCACGAAGACGGCGAGCACCTGAAAGTCCCGCACATGGGCTGGAACGAGGTGGAGCAGAACATCAGTCACCCGCTGTGGCACGACATTCCGGATCTGGCGCGTTTCTACTTCGTGCACAGCTACTACATCGCCGCCGCCAATGCGCGTCAGGTGGTGGGCAGCGGTCATTACGGTGTCGATTTCGCTGCGGCGCTGGCCGATGGCTCGCGCTTCGCCGTGCAGTTCCACCCGGAGAAAAGCCATACCCACGGCCTGCAATTGCTGCAGAACTTCGCCGCATGGGACGGTCGCTGGTAAATGGCTGCCAAGAAGTCCAGACCGCCGATTCTGACCCTCACTCCCGAACAGGAGAGCGAGGCCAATCGCAAGATTCAGCGGTTCATGGAGGATCGTTTCGAACTGGACCTGGGGGCGTTCGAAGCGGCGGAAATTCTTGAGCTGTTTACCCGCGAAATTGCTCCGCACTATTACAACAGGGCGATTTTCGATGTGCAGACCCACCTCAAAGAGCGGTTTGAAAGCATTGAAAGCGACCTGTGGGCGCTCGAAAAAAGCAGCTGAAAGCTCCAAGCTTCAAGCTGCGAGAGTAAAACGAACACACGCATGCTTGCAGCTTGTGGCTTGCAGCTTGCAGCTCTTTTGACGAAGGAAAAAGCATGCTGATTATTCCCGCTATCGATCTCAAGGACGGTGCCTGCGTACGTCTGCGCCAGGGCCGCATGGAAGATTCCACGGTGTTCTCCGATGACCCGGTGAGCATGGCTGCCAAGTGGGTGGAGGGCGGTTGCCGCCGTCTGCATCTGGTCGACCTGAACGGCGCGTTCGAAGGCCAGCCGGTCAACGGCGAAGTGGTCACCGCGATCGCCAAGCGCTACCCGACCCTGCCAATCCAGATCGGCGGTGGCATCCGTTCACTGGAAACCATCGAGCACTACGTCAGGGCGGGCGTGAGCTACGTGATCATCGGCACCAAAGCCGTAAAGGATCCGGCGTTCGTCGCGCAAGCCTGCCGCGCCTTTCCGGGCAAGATCATCGTTGGCCTGGATGCCAAGGACGGTTTCGTCGCCACTGATGGCTGGGCGGAAATCAGCACCGTGCAAGTGATTGATCTGGCCAAACAGTTCGAAGCCGACGGCGTGTCCGCCATCGTTTATACCGACATCGCCAAAGACGGCATGATGCAGGGCTGCAACGTTCCGTTCACCGCCGCGCTGGCCGCCGCCACCAGGATCCCGGTGATCGCTTCCGGCGGCATCCACAATCTGGGTGACATCAAATCGCTGCTCGACGCCAAGGCACCGGGCATCATCGGCGCCATCACCGGCCGGGCGATCTACGAAGGCACTCTCGATGTCGCCGAAGCGCAAGCTTTCTGCGATTCGTACCAAGGCTGAGGACTGACCATGGCGCTGGCCAAACGCATCATCCCTTGCCTGGACGTGGACAACGGCCGGGTCGTCAAAGGTGTCAAGTTCGAGAACATCCGTGACGCCGGTGACCCGGTGGAAATCGCCCGTCGTTACGACGAGCAGGGTGCCGACGAGATTACCTTTCTCGATATCACCGCCAGCGTTGATGGCCGCGACACCACGCTGCATACCGTCGAACGCATGGCCAGCCAGGTGTTCATCCCGCTGACCGTCGGTGGTGGCGTGCGCACCGTGCAGGACATCCGCAACCTGCTCAATGCCGGTGCCGACAAGGTGTCGATCAACACCGCTGCGGTGTTCAACCCGGAGTTCGTCGGTGAAGCGGCGCAGCATTTCGGCTCGCAATGCATCGTCGTCGCCATCGACGCCAAGAAAGTTTCCGGCCCTGGCGAAACCCCGCGCTGGGAAATTTTCACCCACGGCGGACGCAAGCCGACCGGTCTCGACGCGGTCGAGTGGGCGAAGAAAATGGAAGGCCTTGGGGCCGGGGAAATTCTGCTGACCAGCATGGATCAGGACGGCATGAAAAATGGCTTCGACCTCGGTGTCACCCGCGCGATCAGCGACGCATTGGGGATTCCGGTGATCGCCTCCGGTGGCGTCGGCAACCTGCAGCATCTGGCTGACGGCATTCTCGAAGGTCACGCCAGTGCAGTGCTGGCGGCGAGTATTTTTCATTTTGGCGAATACACGGTGCAGGAAGCCAAGGCCTACATGGCCAAGCGCGGGATCGTGATGCGCTAAACCGTACAGGCCAGTGGACAGCATGGCGTCCCCAAGGCACTCTTGGGCACGCCATGGATTCCGGTAGCCCGACATGATCAAACGCCTGCTTGTTGTACTCGCCAGTGCCGCATTTTTGCTCATCAGCAACGCCCGGGCCGAGAACAGTCCCGATACCGATCTGGTGCTGCTCACCGAAAACTTCCCGCCGTACAACATGGCGAAGAACGGCAAGAATTTCGCCCAGGGCGATAACATCAACGGCATTGCCACCGACATCGTTCGCGAGATGTTCCAGCGTGCCGGCCTCACCTACAGCCTGACCCTGCGTTTCCCTTGGGAACGCGTCTACAAACTCGCTCTGGAAAATCCCGGGTACGGCGCTTTCGTCATGGCGCGCCTGCCTGATCGGGAAAAGCTCTTCAAGTGGGTCGGCCCGATCGGTCCCGACGACTGGATTCTGCTGGCCAAGGCTGACAGCAAAATCACCCTCGACACCCTCAATGATGCGCGCAAATACAGGATCGGTGCCTACAAGGGCGATGCGATTGCCCAGACGTTGACTAAACAGGGCCTCAAGCCTGTGGTCGTGCTGCGCGATCAGGATAACGCGAAGAAACTGGTCAACGGCCAGATCGATCTATGGGCAACGGGTGATCCTGCCGGCCGTTATCTGGCCCGGCAGGATGGCGTGACCGGCCTGAAGACTGTGCTGCGCTTCAACAGCGCCGAGCTGTACCTGGCGCTGAACAAGGATGTCTCCGATGAAGTCGTCGCCAGGCTTCAGGCCGCGTTGGATCAACTGCGCAAGGAAGGCGTGGTCGATGAAATCATGGCGCGCTATCTGTAGCGGCGGACTGATCCGGTTCGGGCAGCGGGATGCTGATTTCGTTCTCTTGCACAGACGGCTGCACAACCGGCTCGTCGACCGCCTCAGGTTCCGCCACGACAACGATCTCAGGCTCGGTGGGCGAGTACTGGCTGATATGCAGACTACTACCATCGGTGTAGCTGAAGACCTCCGTCACTGAGGTGCCGTCTGCGCGCACCAGTCTGTAGTCGCTCTGCGCCAGGTAGGCTGCCACGGATCTGTTTTTGTCCACCACCGCAACCACTTCGATCGCCGTCGAATTGAGCCATTCGTTCGAGTGTATTTCGCATTGAGTGAAATCATGGCCCAGTCGCGCGGAAAACATCACAGCGTTGTGCTGATCGGTTTGCCATTGGGCGCCGAATTCGACGCCAGTAGCCTGGGTGAATGTTCGCAAGCCGGCAGTACGCTGAGCACGAGGGGCAGTCCATCTGAATATCTGGCTGTCGATGCCACTGTTACGTGCATGACCGACGAGGATGTACTGATCCTTGCGTTCCAGCAGATAGAAGGGCGAGTGACGTAATTGTTCGACGGCGGTGTAGCGTGGATCCTTGACCGTGAACCAGGGGAGAACGGCTGTGGAAGAAGGCTCGTCCGCTTGATCTACAGGTGTCGGCGTTTCCCCGCACAGTACGGGTGGCGATGGGCGTGTGTAGAGCTGCAGTCCAATCTGCAAGCGCAAGCAGTAGACCGGGAAACTGGCCGGCCTGGTGTAGTCACTCAAGCTGAAGAAACTGCCCGATGCCAGGTAGACCTCGCCCGATAAAGCGGCTGGAGGAACAGCACTCCAGGTGCTGACGCGCTGCCGGGCCTTGCTGCCCTTGTCGTCCCAGATCAGATCGGTGGTATTCGACGCGATCACCAGGTCTGCGCGAACGCAGCGAACAGCGTTGAGCGACGGTTTCTCATGATCATTCGAGCACACCGACCCCAGCGCCACGTAGCCTTCGGGAGGCAGCGGTCGCCAGATCGACAGATCTCTTTTTGAACCTGACCCGGAATCCTTCCACACCAGCTCGTAATCATCAGGACGCCGTAGTGCCCTGCCTTTGGTGGGATCACTGCTTACAAAGTCTGCTTCGCTAGCCACTGCCACCACTCGTTCGCCATTGATGTTGCCCAGGCCTCTGGTGACGACATCGCCCAAGGGGAAATAACCGGGCAGCGCGTCGGGAGCCGGGGTCGGGCGCCAGAACGACGCGGGTCTGGCCGACAGACCGGTGGTATCCCAGATGCGCAGAAATTCTGTTGTGAAGCTGATCAACAGGTTATCGATCCGGATCGGTTCAGTTCGCCCAAAGGGCGGGGTAATCGGGGCGTTGCTTGTCATGGGCACTCCTGATAGTTGAAAGCGACTCAAAGGAGCCGCGACCTGTAGCAGGTCTCACTATCCGGAACGGGGCGGGGCGTGCGGTGGTAACTATGTATTGCAACGTGACAGGGTGTTACCGGTAAACGCCGTCTTTGCCGTGACCGGCCATGGCGCGGTTGCTGCGCACGCTGATCATCTGTCTGATGTCGATCCAGTCGATGCCCTGAGCCTTGAGTCTGGGCAACTCTCGCTCCAGCACGGCCAGTGTCTGCGGATACGGATGGCCGATCATCACCGCTGAACCCTGCTTGCGCGCCAACGCGATCGCGGTCTGTAGCTGAGTGGCAATGGCCGCTTCGGTACGCTCGTCATCGAGGAATACATCCCGCGAGACACTGGCCAGATCGATTTTCTGCGCCTGTTGCGCAGCCACAGTCTGAGCGCTGGTACGGCTGTCGACGAAGAACTTGTGGCGACGCTGCAGTTCGCCCATCAGCCACGCCATCGCGGCCGGCTGCGCGGTCATGCGGCTGCCCATGTGATTGTTGATGCCAGCGGTAAACGGTACTTTTTCGAACGCGGCATCGAGGCGTTTCTGCAGTTCTTCGATGGGCAGTTCGGGGTGCCAGGCATACGGCCCGGTGGCCGGGTCCATCGGCATGTGCAGGATGACGATCTTGCCGGCGCGATGGGCCTCGCGGGCAAACTCGGTGGCGTGCGGGGTGTCCGGCATGATCGCCGCCGTGACCGGGCCGGGCAGGGCGAGCACCCGACGATCCCGGGGCAGGTTCTGCCCCAGGTCATCGATGATCAGTGTCAGGTAGGCCTTGTGCGGCGACGGACTGACGGGCTCTGCTTGCGCCGCACCCGCCAGACAGCACAACAGAATGCAGACGAAACGCAACAACATCCTCAACGGCCGGAGGTGATGCTCAGCCCTTTGAGCAGGCTCAGGGCCTGGGCCAATTGGTAATCGTCATCCTGCGGCATCGCTTTGGCCTTGCCGCCGGAACCGCTCGGTTTGTCGGCGCCGCCGTTGCCGTTGCCCAGGTGGCCTTGCAGGTCGGCTTCCTTGAAGTATTCGCTGTCGGCTTCGTTGGTGATCTTCGCGCGGCGCACTTCGATGTCCGGCACGATGCCCTGGGCCTGGATCGAACGGCCGTTCGGGGTGAAGTACAGCGCGGTGGTGATTTTCAGCGCACGGTCATTATTCAGCGGCAGTACGGTTTGCACCGAGCCTTTACCGAAACTGGTGGTGCCCATGACCACGGCGCGTTTTTGATCCTGCAGGGCGCCGGCGACGATTTCCGAGGCCGAGGCGCTGCCACCGTTGATCAGCACAACCATCGGCACCGCTTCGCTTTCGTCTTTGCCGGTTGCGGAGAAGCGCAGTTCGGAATTGGCGATGCGGCCCTTGGTATAGACGATCAGGCCTTTGGTGATGAAGTGATCGACCACTTCCACTGCTGATTGCAGCACGCCGCCCGGGTTGTTGCGCAGGTCGAGAATGATGCCGTTGAGCTTCTTGCCGTTGTCCTTGCGCAGCTTGGCCAGGGACTTGGAGACTTCCTCGCCGGTCTTGACCTGGAACTGGGTGATGCGGATATAGCCGTAGCCCGACTCCAGCAGTTGCGCCTTGACGCTCTTCACCTGAATTACCGCCCGCGCCAGGGTCACGTCGAACGGCGTGCCGCCGTCGCGAACCAGGGTCAGGGTGATTTTCTGGCCGATCTTGCCGCGCATCTTGTCGACGGCTTCGGTCATCGTCTGCCCGCGTGTCGGTTGGCCATTGATCTTGACGATGAAGTCACCCGCCTGGATGCCGGCCTTCGAGGCCGGCGTGTCATCGATCGGCGAGACGACTTTGATGAAGCCGTCTTCAGCGCCGACTTCGATACCCAGGCCGCCGAATTCGCCGCTGGTGCTCTCCTGCAACTCGGTGAAGTCTTCCGGGCCAAGGTAGGCCGAATGCGGATCGAGGTTGCTGAGCATGCCCTTGATCGCGTTTTCCAGCAGGGTCTTGTCGTCCACGGGCTCGACATACGCGGCCTTGATCCGGTCCATGACCTCGGCGAAGGTGCGCAACTCTTCCAGCGGCAAAGGCGCCTTGGCGGTCGCGGCAGTGCCTGCCGGAGCGACGGTCGGGGCCGGTTGCGCGGCGAACGCCAGAGGCGCGCCGATCACCAGGGCGATCGTCAGGGCCAGCGAGGTAAGGCGGGACAAATGCAGCATGTCGAACGAACTCCTGAATTAGATACCGTGCTTATCCTTGCGCACGGCACCATTGCGCCGGGTCACTCGGGTGACCCTGCTGACGAATTGCGAAATACAGCGCTGGCGTGTCCTGACCGCCACTGTTACCGACAGTGGAGATCGACTCGCCAGCCTTGACCACATCACCTGCCGACTTGAGCAGCGTCTGGTTGTGACCGTAAAGACTCAGAAAACCGTTGCCGTGATCGAGGATCACCAGCAACCCGGCCCCGCGCAGCCAGTCGGCAAACACCACGCGCCCGCCGTGTACGGCGTGCACCTGACTGCCGGCGGAGGCGCTGATCATCACGCCATCCCATTTGGTACGGGCATCGTCGCCGCGGCTTTCACCGAAGCGTGCGAGTAATCGACCATCAACCGGCCACGGAAGTTTTCCCCGGGTTGCAGCAAATGGGCCACCAAAGGTCTCACCACTGCTCGATACCAGCGCGCCGGGGCTTGATCTGGCAGGTTTTCGTGGGGCGTCGCTGGTGTCAGCCTGCGCCTCACGCAAACGCTTTTTTTCTGCTTCCTGCTGGGCGAGCAGCGCTTTCTGTCGCGCTTCTTCTGCCTCACGAGCCTGGCGAGCCAGGGTTTCTTCAATGGTTTTAAGGACTTTAGACAGGTCTGCCTGATCCTGCTCGCGCGCGGCGAGTTTCTGGTCGCGGGCTTTCACGTCGTCATTGAGCCTGGCGAGAACCTGCTGGCGCTCCTTGCGGACTTTCTCGAGTTCTTCACGCTGGGTGTCGAGGCTGCTTTTCTGCACCAGTAACTGCGCTTGCTGCAGGCCGATGTCTTTTTCGACATTGGCCAGTTGGCGCAGGGTTTCGTTGAAGTTCTTCAACTGCTCGAGGCGCGCCTGGCTCAGGTAATCATAATAGGTGAGGGTGCGGGCGAACTTCTCGGGATTCTGCTGGTTGAGCAGCAGTTTGAGGTATTCCTGGCGACCGTTCTGATAAGCCGCTCGAGCCTGAATGGCGATCAATCGCTGCTGTTCAGTACGCGCGCTCTGGAGTTTTTTTTTCTCTGCATCGAGCCGCTGCAGCTCGGATTCGCTTTTCTGCAGCTCTTTCTGCAGGGCATCGACCTGCTTCTGCAGTTTGCCCATCTCGGTTTCAGTGCCCTTGAGCTCTTTCTGCACGCCGGATTTTTCTTCCTGCAGTTTGCCCAGGAGCTTTTTCAACTCGGCAATATCCTGACGCGTGGCGTCCAACTGCTGTTGGGTTTGCGCGCGCTCGTCGGCGAAGGCCGGCTGGAGCAGACAGGTCAGAGCAAGGGCAATCAGGACGCGAAGCATAGGGGCGGGCGGCACCAGGGTAAGGGACGGCCTAGTATGCCCGCCCGAGGCTGCAAAAAAAACGCCCAATTGGGGCTGTGTGATAACCGGACAGAAAAACACCACAAACCCCATGTGGGAGCGAGCCTGCTCGCGAAAGCGGCGGGTCAGGCAACATCAATGTCGTCTGATCAAGCGTTTTCGCGAGCAGGCTCGCTCCCACAGGGATTATCAGTGATTAAACGAGGATTGAGGTACCGGTCATCTCCGCCGGTTTTTCCAGGCCCAGAAGCATCAGCATGGTCGGTGCCACGTCCGCCAGCACGCCGCCTTCGCGCACTTTCAGGTCGCGCTTGCCGACGTAGATGAACGGCACCGGCTCGGTAGTGTGCGCGGTGTGCGCCTGACCGGTGGATTCGTCAGCCATTTGCTCGACGTTGCCATGGTCAGCCGTGATCAGCGCTTCGCCGCCGACTTTTTCCAGCGCTTCAACGATGCGACCGACGCAGGTGTCCAGGCACTCGACGGCTTTGACCGCTGCGTCGAACACCCCGCTGTGGCCGACCATGTCACCGTTGGCGTAGTTGACCACGATCACGTCGTAACGCTGGTTTTCGATGGCGTCGACGATGCGGTCGGTGACTTCCGGTGCGCTCATTTCCGGCTGCAAATCGTAGGTAGCGACTTTCGGCGACGGAATCAGGATGCGCTCTTCGCCCGGGAACGGCTCTTCGCGACCGCCGGAGAAGAAGAAGGTGACGTGGGCGTACTTCTCGGTTTCAGCGATGCGCAGCTGGGTCTTGCCGTTTTTCGCCAGGTAATCGCCGAGCACATTTTCCAGGCTTCCAGCGGCGAAAGCCGACGGTGCCGGAATGCTGGCGGCGTACTGGGTAAGCATGACAAAACCGGCCAGTTTCGGCTGACGGGCGCGCTCGAATTCCTTGAAGTTGTCTTCGACGAACACCCGAGTCAGCTCACGGGCGCGGTCGGCACGGAAGTTCATGAAGACCACGGCGTCGCCGTCTTCGACCTTCACCGGCTCGCCGATGGAAGTGGCCTTGACGAACTCGTCGCTCTCGCCGCGGGCGTAGGCGGCCTCAAGACCTTCCTGAGCGGTGGCGGCGTTGAATTCGCCGTTGCCGTCGACGATCAGGTTGTAGGCCTGGGCGACGCGATCCCAGCGGTTGTCACGGTCCATGGCGAAGTAGCGGCCGATAATGCTGGCGATGCGGCCCTTGCCGAGTGCCTGGAACGTAGCGTCGAGCAGTTCGATCGACGAGGCTGCACTTTTCGGCGGCGTATCGCGGCCATCGAGGAAGGCGTGCAGGTAGATTTTTTCGGCGCCGCGCTTGAAGGCCAGTTCGGCCATGGCGATCAGGTGATCCTGATGGCTGTGCACACCGCCATCGGACAGCAGACCCATGAAGTGCACAGCTTTGCCAGCGGCGACGGCCTTGTCCACTGCGGCGCAGATGGTCGGATTTTCGAAGAACTCGCCGTCGCGGATCGCTTTGGTCACGCGGGTGAAATCCTGATACACCACACGCCCGGCGCCGAGGTTCATGTGACCGACTTCGGAGTTGCCCATCTGGCCATCCGGCAGGCCGACGTCCATGCCGCTGCCCGAGATCAAGCCGTTCGGCACGGTGGCCCACAGACGATCCAGCACGGGTTTCTTCGCCGCGAACACGGCATTGGATTCGGGGCTGTCACTGTGACCGAAGCCGTCGAGAATCATCAGGACCAAAGGTTTAGGCGTCGTCGTCATGGAATCCACTCGTGGCTGATAAAGAAGAGGGCAATGGAAAACGGAGTTGGAGTTTAAAGCGAAGTTCCGACCGCGTCACCGCCGGACGGGGTTTGGCCGACCATAGTGGCTGTGTATACTGGCCGACATTTTAACGCCCTGGAACCTCTTTCGATGGTTGCTCACCTGATTGAATTTGCCACTAACCACTACATTCTTGTCGGTATCTTCGTCGTTCTGCTGGCTCTGCTGCTGGCGCACACGATGCAGGGCGGCGGTAAAAGCCTGAGCACCGGCGAGCTGACCGCACTGGTCAATAAAGATGCAGGCGTGGTGGTGGACATCCGTCCGGCCAAGGATTACGCCGCTGGCCACATCGTCGGTGCAGTGAACATTCCGCAAGACAAACTGGCCGCCCGCGTCGGCGAGCTGGAGAAGCACAAGGCCAAGACCATCATTCTGGTCGACGCCCTCGGCCAGACCGCCGGTACCCACGCCCGCGAGCTGATGAAATCCGGCTTCACCGCCGCCAAGCTGTCCGGCGGGATTTCCAGCTGGAAAGGCGACAACCTGCCGCTGGTGAAGTGATATGAGCCAAGTCATCGTCTACTCCAGCGATTACTGCCCCTACTGCTCGCGAGCCAAGTACCTGCTCGAGAACAAAGGCGTGGCCTTCACAGAGATCAAGGTCGATGGCAAGCCGCAGCTGCGCGCCGAAATGACCAAAAAGGCCGGGCGCACATCCGTGCCGCAGATCTGGATCGGCGACACCCATGTCGGCGGTTGTGATGAGTTATACGCCCTGGAGCGCGCCGGCAAACTCGATGCGCTGCTCAAGGCCTGAACGGCTGCACCCACGTACAGCACTCCCTAAAAAGACCCAAGATCGATAAGGATCTGAGATGACTGACCAACAGAACACTGCAGCCAGCGAAGAAGAAACCGCACCGCAATTCTCCTTGCAGCGCATCTACGTACGCGACCTGTCCTTCGAAGCCCCGAAAAGCCCGGCGATCTTTCGCCAGCAATGGGACCCGGCGGTCGGTCTGGATCTGAACACCCGTCAGAAGGCGCTGGAAGGCGATTTCTACGAAGTCGTGCTGACCCTGTCGGTGACCGTGAAGAACGGTGAAGAAGTCGCCTTCATCGCTGAAGTGCAACAGGCCGGTATCTTCCTGATCAAGAACCTCGACGCGGCTTCGATGAGTCACACTCTGGGTGCGTTCTGCCCGAACATCCTGTTCCCGTACGCCCGCGAAACCCTGGACAGCCTCGTGACTCGTGGTTCATTCCCGGCGCTGATGCTCGCCCCGGTGAACTTCGACGCCCTGTACGCGCAAGAGCTGCAGCGCATGCAGGAAAGCGGCGAGACTCCGACCGTTCAATAAACGGTTCAGCAACATCCCATGTGGGAGCGAGCCTGCTCGCGAAAGCGGTTTATCAGCAACATCAATGTTGACTGGCACTCCGTAATCGCGAGCAAGCCCGCTCCCACATTTATTATGTGCGGTTACTTGAAGTCGTTCTGACGCCAGGCTTCGTAGACGGCGACGGCCACGGTGTTGGACAGGTTCAGACTGCGGCAGCCCTCACGCATCGGCAGACGCAGACGCTGTTCGGCGGGCAGGGCATCGAGCAAGTCCGCCGGCAGGCCACGGCTTTCCGGGCCGAACAAAAACGCATCGCCGGGCACAAACGCGGCATCATGAAATGGCCGCGAACCTTTAGTGGTGAACGCGAACAACCGTGGGTTGCCCAGGCTTTCCAGGCACGTGGCCAGGTCAGGATGACGCTGCAGGGTGGCGTATTCGTGATAATCGAGACCGGCGCGGCGCAAGCGCTTGTCGTCCATTTCGAAGCCCAGCGGTTCGATCAAATGCAGGTGGCAGCCACTGTTGGCGCACAGCCTGATAACGTTGCCGGTATTCGGCGGAATTTCTGGTTGAAAAAGGATGACGTGAAACATGCACGGCTCCGAAGGTAAAGATGACGCGCATTCTACGCCGCAAGCAGACCCGCGTTCGAAACTATTCCCGCGCGTGATCGGTTCGCTGGCAATTTTCGGTTTGATGATCGGTTTGATGATCGGCCGCCTGACCACGCCGGATCCAAGCGTGCTGGAACAGGTCGAGGTCACTGACGGCGGCCTGGTCGTCTGGTTCAACAATGAACCGAAGCTGCATGGTGAAATCATCGATGGCACCGTCGCACTGTTGTTTCAGGCCGAGGGCCGTGCGCAGAAGGGCCAGCTCAAGCTCAACGGCAAGGACGTGAACTGGCGTACGCGTAAAAGTGACGGTGGGTTGTTACTCACGGTGCTGGCAGCGCGACCGCTGCAGGGTGACTGGGCGGGCAGCCAGGTCGATGACCGCTGGCGCCTGGAGATCCGCTTGCAAATGCACTGACTGGCACCGTCCTTTGCGTTCTCCCACGTTTGCTGGCGGTATTTCCTACTGCCACAGTCTGCCTTTCCGCTCCACTTCAATTCCAGCTCAGGCTATCGTCCGCCCTCCATTCAAATCGGCAGGATGCCGAAAAGTGTCGCCCCGGCCCGAGTGCCCGGGGGCGGCTTTTCAAGGAGGAAACATGCCAGTAAAACCAACGCGCGGGGGCCGCTCCCGTGCTGATGCGGATGCCCGCAGCAACCCCAACCGGCCCGCGGACGTTGACACTTCGCTCCCTGGTCATTCAGGCGCCAGAGGCTTCGATCCAGGCGTGCCACTCGAGCCTGTGCCCAGAGCGGGACCTTCCGGCACGGATGCCATTACTGAACCTCCGGCCGTCGTGGTTCACGTCGGTTCCGCTGACGTTCACCTTCCCGCGCCACAGCTGTCGCTGAATGATTATGTGACCACTCCCATTGCGTTGCTCCCGCCCGTCAACAGTGAGGGAGTGCGGATGATCAACGGGCGTCCATACGTTGACCTGTCGGAAGGCGGCGTTGATCTCGCTCTTGTTGCTCAGGATCCAGAAACGGGACTGTACCGCGCTCGCCGACCAAGCGAGTTGTTTGCTTCAGGCCCGGTGCTGTTGCGCAATCCCGATAGCGGCCTTTGGCGTCCGCGCGCGATCGTAGAGCCCACCACCCGGGAGCAGGTCAGGAAATATTTGCCCGAAGCGACCGATCAGGACGCGGATGGGTTTATTGCCCGGTTCGATGACAAGGATGTGGCTGAGCTTGAACTCAAGCGAATCCAGCATGGACTTGCACAACTTGACAGTGAACGCGTGAGCATCCCGTACCATGAAAATCACGCTGTAAAGGGCCATGAGATAACTGAGGCGTTTGACATGTGGCGCAGGCTACGCCAGGTGTACAGCTGGCAAGGCGTGCCTGATCAGCGGGTCTACGGCGATGGACGGCTATCGGGTTTCAAGCTGGATCTCAATCTCACGCTATGGCCGGTCGATAAGCTGCTTTCATTGAAGTTCAAATCGGTTGTTTCTCTTACCTTAAGAGGATATGCACCGCTGAACCCGGAGGTATTTTTTGCGCAGTTTCCCAACATTGAAAGTCTGACGGTCACAAGTCAGCAAATCACCAGAAGAGGTTTCGGGACTGCTCCGGATGCGGAGGATTACTCCAGGCTCAGTGTGGATCATCGCTTCGCCGAGCAATTGGCCAAACTTCCCCGTTTACGAGAGCTGAGTCTGCAAGACTGTGAATTTCAGGCCGGGTTTTCTGTGAGAGGCATGACCAGGCTGCAGGTTTTGCGGATTGCT
Source organism: Pseudomonas sp. (assembly GCF_035554175.1). Taxonomy (GTDB): domain Bacteria; phylum Pseudomonadota; class Gammaproteobacteria; order Pseudomonadales; family Pseudomonadaceae; genus Aquipseudomonas. The sequence goes on from NZ_DATMIV010000022.1 coordinate 189,629, forward strand.
GACACACAGAGGGCCGCGGCGACAGGGGGAGCTGGTCCGTTGCGCTTCCCGGTGCCAAACCGGGACCAGATCGATATTTTGCAAGCTGCAGTTGACGTCACCGCGATGAGCGAACTGCGTGTGCTGGATCTGACAGGAAGTGGAATACGCCTGCTCCCTTTCGGGCTTCACACCAACAATGGGTCGTCGAGGCTGGAAGTATTGAGACTGGGTGATAACCCGCTTGCTATCGGGCCTTCGCTCAAAACAATGTCTGCGCTGCAGGAGCTTGATCTATCCAATACACGGTTGGACAGATTTCCCGAGGGCATCACCTCACAGGTTCCCCGCAGAATATTGAATCTGGCGAACAATCGAATTGCCTCGATCCCGGAAACCGTCGAACTTAGAGCGGGCTTCAATCTCAGCGGCAATCCTATAACGGATCCGGTTTCCCTTCGCCGGCTGATACATGCGCGCGTGTGGACAGGCACCGACTTTTGGCTGGGAGCAGAAAGTACTGACCACTCGGTAGACCTGTGGCTGCGAAATCTGCCGTCAAATGTGTCGGCGAAGGAAATAACTACGAGAAGGGCGCTGTGGGACGGCTTGGGCGTTACTGACAACGACATATTGGTCGGGATGCGGAAACTGACGCGTACGCCTGAATTTCTTGTCGAGTACCCCCTTTTGCAGGGGCGTGTCTGGCGGTTTCTCGGTCAATACGGCGAGGCAGACAGTCATGAGCGGAGTCAGCTGAGAGCGATTGTTAACAATGAGCCGAGTCCCGGAAAAATGCTGGACACGCTGGAAGCACTTATGCAGGGGCAGGACCTGGGGCAGCAAAACCAGGCTCCGCATCATTTACCCAAGCGCCCGAGGCTCGAATGACGCAGAGCTGAAGTGCCAGCGGGCGGTGCTGACGCTGCTGAGCAATCGTCAGCAAACCGCCTGCGCAACCCCTCTGACCGGCAGGATGCCGAATTATAAAGCCCTCGCGCGAACGCCGAGGGTCGCTTTCATCAAGGAAGAAGAAAAATGCCATTAAAGCCACCCCGCGATGGCGGCCTCCGAGTGGATGTGGATGTTCACACCAATCCAAATCAAAAGTCGGATAGAGACGTATTACCTGTTGATATGCCGGGTCGCAATGTCGTGGATCCATGGACGCGTGTCGATAATCCGCAGCGGCCGATCAAGTCAGTCGGGCCTGATGCAGGCCTTGATGTGATCCTGCCGGCGCCGACGGTCACGGTTCATCCGGCACTGCATTTCGCTGAGTCGTTTCCCGTCATGAATAAGTCGCTGGAGAGTTACTGGCTCAAGTCAGTGGCCGAGCTACCGGACGCCGACAGGGAAGGCTTCAGGGTGTACCGAGAACGCCAATATGTGGATGTGCCCGATGGCGGTATTGTTCTGGTCGGGATAGATGCGGACACCGGATTTTATCGGGCGCGAAGCTCAAACGAATTGCGTCCCTCCGGCCCATGGATGTTGCGTGATATCGAGAGCGGCATCTGGCATCCGCACAGCGACTTCAACACACGCACCAATGCTCTGACCGACGCAAGCCTGGAAGTCTTTCGTACCGAGCTGGATGTCAGCGGCGTGGAACCGGGCAGCGACGGCGTGATACGTCACGACGGCAAACTCTACGTGGTCATCCATGAGCAGGCGTATCAGGTCATGCAGGATCTTGGTGCGTCCCGCCCGGAATACAAGGTCTGGCGCCTGGTCAATCCCGGGCAACCAGTCGCCACCGACAGCGCGAACATATACCGCGCCCACCTTGGCGGGGAGACCCTTGCCATTACCCTGAGCGAGCGGAACACCTGGGTTTCCATCCTCACAGGTTTGCGCGGCGGTATGGACGCCAATGCTCCGGCAGGTGCCAACCCCTTCAACTTCCACCGCCCCTGGCTTACCGGCGCGGGACCTTCAGGTGGGCAAGCGCCGGTCGTTGTCGCGACTACACGGGCACAGGTCAAACGTTATTTTGCAGACTCGACGGATCAACACGCCGATGATTTCATTGCGCGATTTGGTGAAGCGGGCGTGGCAGAAGTGGAACTCAAGCGGCTTGAACTTGAGTTTCCTCAACTGGATCGTGAGGTCGCTGCGTGGGAGACGGGCTATAAAGGCAAGGACAGTGCCGAGCGCAGACGGCGACAGGCGATAGGTGCCAGAGTGCGTCGTCTGTTCAAGTGGCAGGGAGAGAGTTCGGAAAAAGTCTACGTTGACGGGCGGCTGGTCGGCTTCAAGTTGGAGCTCGATTTGGGCGGTCGGGGAAATCTGACGCTTCCGGTGTTTTCTACCAGGCTCAGTTCCGTTGTTGCTCTTGGCCTCAAGGGCACCACCTCGAAAAATATGGGGAGCTTGTTCTCGATGTTCTCCCATATTGAAACGCTCGAAGTGCACAGATTCACGGGAAAGGGCGATGTTCTGTGGGATGAAATCCATAAGCTTACCCAATTGAGAGTCCTGCAAATACGTGAAAGCAACGTTTGGCTGCAGAGGGTCCATGAAGTGCATTTCATCCGACTGGCAGGTTTACGGGAGCTGAGTCTGGCCAACTGCAGCATCTGGCCTGGCCTTACCGTGGCAGGGATGACCACCTTGCGGGTATTGCGTGTCCGCTCTTGTGATTTGCAGGGTTTGCCTGGAGGACTGAGTGATTTGTCCGTGGTCTCACGTTTACAGGTGCTTGATCTGCACCACAATCCCAACTTGACAGTTGCACCTGACGTCACTCACATGTCTGATTTACGTGAACTGGATCTGTCAAATACCTACATAGTCCGGCCACCTGTCGGGCTGGATTCTCCGACCGGGCCGGTGCGCCTTGAAGTATTGAACTTATCCCACAACGGGTGGCTGGCCGTGCCGCCCACCCTCACAGGCTTGACGGCATTACGGGAGGTCGATCTCAGTCGCACCTCAATAAACAGGTTTCCCGAAGGCGTCACATCCGCGATTCCCAAAACAAGCTTGAACCTGGCTTACAGCGGGATCGCATCGATTCCGCAAACCGTTGAGCTCAGAAAAGGCTTTGACCTCACGGCTACTCCGATTTCCGACCCGGCCGACTTCCGGCGCCTGATTGCCGCGCGCCGGGCAACAGGTGTCGATATCTGGCTGGCCGGCTTCCAGACTTATGGGGGGGGAAATCATTGGCTGCATAACGTTCCACAGGCGCAAATCGCTGCAAAAAATGCCCTTTGGGATGCGCTGAATAGTGAAGAGAATTTCGCAATGATGAAGCAGATCAAAAACCTGCTTCGCACGCCAGAATTCCGGGTCGAGCGTCAACTGTTGCAGCGTCGGGTCTGGAGGTTTCTTGAGTTTTTCCACGAGACCGGCTATCGCGAGCAAGCACGTTTGCGGAATATGGCAACCGAGGAAACCAGTCCCGGCAAAATGCTCGAACGCCTGGAGGACGAGATAAACAAGTCAGACCCACAGTGGCAAAATCCGCCCGTTCATGATTTATCCAAGCGACCGAGGCTGAATTAACGCTGAAGTGTCGGGGGATGTAAAAGCGGGAATCCCTGACCTGCCTGTATCAGGATTCCCAAAAGGCTGGACTTCGCTGACAGCGTCGGTCCGGTGTAAAGAGGGAACCCCCGGCCTGCCTGTACCGAGGATCCCAAAAGGGTGGGCTCGTCGCGTGGCGACCGAGCCCGGTGTAAAGAGGGGATCCCCGGCCTGCCTGTACCAAGGTCCCCGAAACGGGTGGTGAATCGAATCACCTGTAATGGGTATTGCAGGGGGCGTGCCAGGTTTTAATCTGCTGATACAAAAAAATGCACAGAAAAGCGAAAGCCCCGGAATTCGGGGCTTTCGTTTGTTCGAAGCGTGAGTCTTTCCATACTCGATACAGGGCGATAAGAATCGGGCTATGCGCGATCCCGGGTCATCGTGCATTGATGCGGTGCATGCTGGCCCAAGAAGCTTCGCGAGCAGGCTCGCTCCCACAGGGGAAGCGCGTTCCAATTGTGGAAGCAGCCTGCTGGCGAATGGGTTCAACGCAGAACTGGAGACTTAACCCTCTTCCCCCTCATCATCATCCCCACCATCCACCTTCATCCCCAACTCCTTGATCTTGCGTGTCAGGGTGTTACGCCCCCAACCGAGCAGCACTGCCGCATCGCGCCGACGCCCGGCGGTGTGTTTCAACGCCGTCTCGATCATGATCCGCTCGAACGCCGGCACTGCGCTGTCTAGCAGACTCGACTGGCCGCGGGCCAAGGCCTGATCGGCCCATTGGCGCAGCGCCTGTTCCCAGTTGGTCACCGGGGCCGAATCCTGCGGCAGGTTGAGCAGTTCCGGTGGCAGATCGCTGATGTGCACTTCGCGCCCGGAGGCCATGACGGTGATCCAGCGACAGGTGTTTTCCAGCTGGCGCACGTTGCCCGGCCACGGCAGGTTCTTCAGGTATTCCTCGGTCTCGCTTTTCAGCAGCTTCGGCTCGACCGCCAGTTCCTGCGCGGCGCGGCTGAGGAAGTGGCGGGCCAGGGTCGGGATGTCTTCGCGACGATCAGACAGGCGCGGGATATGGATGCGGATCACGTTGAGCCGGTGGAACAGGTCCTCACGGAATTTGCCGGCGTGAACCAGGGTCTCCAGATTCTGGTGGGTCGCGGCGATGATGCGTACATCGACTTTGACCGGCACATGGCCGCCGACGCGATAGAACTCGCCATCGGCCAGAACACGCAACAGACGTGTCTGGGTGTCGGCCGGCATGTCGCCGATTTCATCGAGAAACAACGTGCCGCCATCGGCCTGTTCGAAGCGTCCGCGCCGCAGGTTGGCTGCGCCGGTGAATGCGCCTTTTTCGTGACCGAACAGCTCGGACTCCATCAGATCCTTGGGGATCGCCGCCATGTTCAACGCAATGAATGGCGAGGCCGCGCGCGGGCTGTGGCGGTGCAGGGCGTGGGCGACCAATTCTTTACCGGTACCCGATTCGCCATTGATCAGCACAGTGATGTTGGAGTGGCTCAAGCGGCCAATGGCGCGAAACACTTCCTGCATCGCCGGCGCTTCGCCGATGATTTCCGGGGTGCGGGTCAGCGCGGGAACGACTTCCAGACCCTGCTGCTCCTGCGCGTGCTGATTGGCGCGTTTGACCAGCGACACCGCTTCATCAACGTCGAACGGCTTGGGCAGGTATTCGAATGCGCCGCCCTGGTAGGAGGCGACAGCGCTGTCCAGATCGGAGTGAGCGGTCATGATGATGACCGGCAGCCGTGGATGCTGTTCGCGAATCCGCGCCAGCAGATCCAGGCCACTGGCGCCCGGCATGCGGATGTCGGAGATGATCACATCCGGCTGCTGCCGGGCCAGACGACTCATCACGCCATCGGCGCTGTCGAAGCTCTGGGTGGTCATGCCTTCCTGCTGCAGGGCCTTTTCCAGAACCCAACGGATAGAACGGTCGTCATCGACGATCCACACGGTTTCACTACGGCTCATGTCGATGTGGCTCCTTGTTCCAGTGGCAGAAAGATCGAGAAGGTGGTGTGGCCTGGATGGCTGTCACACTCGATCAGGCCCTGGTGCTGACTGATGATGTTCTGGGTGATGGCCAGGCCCAGCCCGGTACCGTCCGGACGACCGCTGACCATCGGAAAGAAAATGGTTTCCTGCAGTTCCGCCGGGATGCCCGGGCCGTTGTCGATGATTTCGATCTTGGTCACCAGACGGTGGCGGATGTGGCCGATGGTGAACTGCCGCATGGCACGGGTGCGCAGGCTGATGCGGCCCAGGCGCAGCTCGTTCTGGCTGCTGATGGCCTGCATCGCATTGCGAACGATGTTCAGAACGGCCTGAATCATTTGTTCGCGGTCGATCAGCACGTCGGGAATGCTCGGGTCGTAATCGCGCACCAGGGTGATGCAGCCCTGGCTTTCGGCTTCGACCAGTTGGGACACGCGCTCGAGCACTTCATGCACGTTGCACATGGCCAGCGACGGCAATTTGTTCGAGCCGAGCATACGATCGACCAGATTGCGCAGGCGATCGGCTTCTTCAATGATCACGTTGGTGTAGTCGCGCAAGCTTTCTTCCGGCAGCTCGCGGGCCAGCAGCTGCGCGGCGCCACGGATGCCACCGAGGGGGTTCTTGATTTCGTGAGCGAGGCCGCGCACCAGCATTTTGCTGGTTTCCTGTTTGGACAGCTGCGCCTCTTCCTTGGTGATCCGTAGCAGGCGATCACGTGGGTGAACCTCGAGCAAGAGCAGGGTCGCGCCGTTACTGAGAATCGGCGTTACCGCGTAATCCACGGTCAGGGTCTGGCCGGTAAGCGCGGTGAGCATTGCTTCGCGCTTGGTGAACGGGTGCGCCTGCTCCACCGCCTGGCGCAGGGAATTGAGCGCCTCGGGGGATTCGGTGAACAGCTCGCTGATGAACTGGCCATGGCTGCGCTGACCGCTGACGGCCAACAGCATCTCCGCCGCCGGGTTCATGTACTCCAGGCGCAGTTCGGCGTCGAGCAGGATGGTTGCCGTGGTCAGGTTATCGAGCAGCAAACGGTGGATAGCGTCGCTTATGGTCATCTGGACCCCTTTTGGAGCAAGGCGTGCGCGAGAACAAAGCGCTGATATCGGGAAAATGCAAAAACCAAACCAAGGCTCCGAAAAGCAGCGCCCAAGCCGTGAAACAGGCGTTTGATGCGCATTTGTATGGCACGGCGCCAGCCCGGACGGGAAGTTTCGAACCAAAATGGGTTGGCTTCTGAGTACGGCGTGGTTTATTGCACCAATATAGTGCGCTTGAAGGTCGGGTGTTAGAAGAAACGCAGGAAGGGGTTTTTCGACTCTTCAGGTTTATCCCTGAGCGGACATTCCGGGCGTACGCCATAGTCGTCAACGACGCAGGGTTTGACCTGCCGCTTCTGCGCCAGGGAGATGCGCAGCATGTGGAAGGGCTGATTGGCGGTGCGTTCCACGGTACGTCCAGCCGCGTCGAGAATCTCGATCGAAAGACTGTGGCTGCCTCGATCGATGTTGCTCAGCGCAAACACCGGGCTGACGCCGGGCTCGCCGATGGCCTTGCCATCCAGCAGCAGCCGATAGCGATGGCCGCTTTGCAGGCCGGGCTCGCTGGTGACGCTGACGATCAGCTCGCCGGCGCTGCTGCGCAGGGTCGCGTCGGGCTCCGGAATCAGAATGCGCAGCATGTCGTAGTGGAAGGGCGGCTGTTCGGTGGATTGCTTCGCGGTGGTGATCGGCTCGGCAGACGAGGCAGGGGCAGCCATGCGATTGCTCGGCGCGAGGGGCACTCGCTTGGCGTTGGCGCGTGGCTGGTCGGTGTAGACGCGGTTGCCCTGCGCATCGATATAGGTGAAGACCTCGGCTGAGGCGGGCAGCGTTATCAGCGCCAGGATGAGAATCAGCCCTGCACGGATCATGGCGTGTGCACGCGTTGCACGGTGAAGACCGCGGGCGGGCTCTGCTGGATGACGGTCTGGCCGTCGATCACCTGGACTGCCAGACGATGCTCGCCGCGATCCACATTGACCAACTGCAGAACCGGCACGTTGCTCGGCTGGCCGTAGGGCTGGTCGTCGAGCAGCAATCGCAGTTGATGCGGCGCCTGCAGGCGCGGTTTGATCAGGACGTTGACGGTGAAAGTGCCGTTGTTGGCGCGCAGGGCCTCGTCGCTGGGCAGACCGGCGAGCTCAAGGATTTCGTAGGGGTTGCGCGGCGGCTCGTTCTCCTCCGCGCCTTGGGCGGGTGGCGCGCTCGGAGCCTGCGGCTCGACCCGATTGAGCGGCGGCAGCTCTACCGGTTGTGCCTGCACACCGTCCGGCGGCTGATTGCTGTACGCGGTGTTGCCGTTGGCGTCGGTGTACTTGTAGATCTGCGCGGCAGCGGGCAGAGCGATCAGCAGCAGAATGTAGAGAAGCGTGCGACCCATGAAATCGACCGGGGTAGGAAACTGTGTGTAGCAGCATAGGACAGGTGAGGCGGTTGGCCCAGCTGGCGACACATCCGAAGATGATTCAAACACTACCAATCCCCTGTAGCGAGCCTGCTCGCGAAGGCACCGCATCAGTCACCATCATCTTCACTGACCCACCGCTTTCGCGAGCAGGCTCGCTCCCACAGGGGAATGCGCCGCCCTGTAAATTACGGACAATAAAAAAGGCCTTCCGAAGAAGGCCTCTTTGTGTCACGCCGCTTTACGCAGCGCTACCGGATCAGCAGCTGTAGTACAGCTCATACTCCAGTGGGTGTACGAAGGTGCGAACCTTGATTTCTTCTTCCGATTTCAGCGCGATGTAGGCGTCGATGAAGTCGTCGGAGAACACGCCGCCCTTGGTCAGGAACGCGCGGCCCTTGTCCAGTTCTTCCAGGGCTTCTTTCAGACTGCCGCAAACCTGTGGAATCTCTTTCGCCTCTTCAGGCGGCAGGTCGTACAGGTTCTTGTCGGCGGCATCGCCTGGGTGGATCTTGTTCTGGATACCGTCCAGGCCGGCCATCAACAGTGCTGCGAAAGCCAGGTAAGGGTTGGCTGCCGGATCCGGGAAGCGTGCTTCGATACGGCGGGCTTTCGGGCTCGACACGTAAGGAATACGGATCGAAGCGGAACGGTTGCGCGCCGAGTAGGCCAGCATCACCGGAGCTTCGAAGCCTGGTACCAGACGCTTGTAGGAGTTGGTCGCCGGGTTGGTGAAGCCGTTCAGGGCCTTACCGTGTTTGATGATGCCGCCGATGAAGTACAGAGCAGTATCGGACAGACCGGCATAGCCCTCGCCAGCGAAGGTGTTCTTGCCGTCTTTCCAGATCGACATGTGTACGTGCATGCCCGAACCGTTGTCGCCGTACAGTGGCTTCGGCATGAAGGTCGCGGTGCGGCCGTAAGCGTCGGCAACGTTGTGTACAACGTATTTCAGGGTTTGAACTTCGTCGGCTTTCTTCACCAGAGTGTTGAACTTGACGCCGATTTCGTTCTGGCCGGCAGTTGCCACTTCGTGGTGGTGAACTTCAACCGACTGACCCATTTCTTCCAGTGCGTTGCACATGGCGGTACGGATTTCGTGGTCGTGGTCGAACGGAGGAACCGGGAAGTAGCCGCCTTTCACGCCTGGACGGTGACCCTTGTTGCCGCCTTCGATGTCCTGGTCGGACATCCACGAACCTTGCTCGGAGTAGATCTTGAACATCGAGCCGGAGATGTCCGACTTGAATTTAACCGAGTCAAAGATGAAGAACTCAGGCTCCGGACCGGCGAATACGGTGTCACCGATACCGGTGGCTTTCAGGTGCTCTTCGGCGCGCTTGGCGATCGCACGTGGGTCGCGATCGTAGCCCTGCATGCTCGAAGGCTCGATGATGTCGCACACCAGAATCAGGGTTGGGTCTTCGGTGAACGGATCGAGGACGGCCGTTTCGTCGACCGGCATCAGGATCATGTCGGAGGCTTCGATGCCTTTCCAGCCGGAGATGGAGGAACCGTCGAACATCTTGCCGACTTCGAAGAAGTCGTCATCCAGCGCATCGCGAGCCGGCATGGTCACGTGGTGCTGAGTGCCTTTGGTGTCCGTGAAGCGCAGATCAATCCATTTGACGTCATGATCTTTGATGAGTTGAACCGACTTCGACATAGTGTCCTCCGGGTGAATTAGGGCGGGTAGTGGATGCCCTTAATAATGGTGATGCCGGCGCGAATACTCTGCCAAGGCAACCTGCCTCACAAGGGAGCAAATTGCATGCCAGTGCCCCAGCATGGGTTTTTTGCCCCAAATTCACGCTTATTAAGGGATGCAGCGTACTGAATCGACAAAACTCGCCCCTTAATGTTGCGTTTAAATTCAGAAATGACCCGTTTTGGTGCGCGCAAAACCTTCTGCACATTAACTGGTTAAACCTTGAGCAATTTCCGCTATAATCCGCGCCCCCCTTTTTCGGCTGGCCGTTCGCGCGCTGTTTTCATGAAACTTATCGTAAAAGTCTTCCCCGAGATCACCATCAAAAGCCGACCTGTCCGGACGAAATTCATCCGCCAGCTGGCCAAGAACATCCGCGCCGTGCTCCGTGATCTGGACCCGGCCGTGGTGGTGAATGGCGTGTGGGACAATCTCGAGCTGGAAACCCGCGTTACCGACGCCAAAGCCTTGAAAGAGATGGGCGAGCGCCTGACCTGCATGCCGGGTATCGCGCACTTTCTGCAGATCGACGAGTACCCGCTGGGCGACTTTGACGACATCACCGAAAAGTGCAAACAGCACTACGGCGATGCGCTGGCCGGAAAGATTTTCTCGGTGCGCTGCAAGCGTGCGGGCAAGCATGCGTTCAGCTCGATGGACGTGGAAAAATACGTCGGCAGCAAGCTGCGTCGCGAGTGCGGTGCAGCCGGAATCGACCTCAAAGCGCCGGAAATCGAAGTTCGTATCGAAGTTCGCGACAAACGGTTGTTCGTGATTCACAGCCAGCATGACGGCATCGGCGGCTACCCGCTCGGTGCTCTGGAGCAGACGCTGGTGCTGATGTCCGGCGGCTTCGACTCGACTGTGGCGGCTTACCAGATCATGCGTCGCGGCCTGATGGCGCACTTCTGCTTCTTCAACCTCGGCGGGCGTGCCCACGAATTGGGCGTGATGGAAGTCGCGCACTTCATCTGGAAGAAGTACGGCAGCTCGCAACGCGTGCTATTTGTCAGTGTGCCGTTCGAGGAAGTGCTGGGCGAAATTCTCGGCAAAGTCGATAACAGTCATATGGGCGTGGTTTTGAAGCGTATGATGTTGCGCGCCTCGTCCGAGATCGCCGAACGCCTGCACATCGATGCGCTGGTGACCGGTGAAGCGATCTCCCAGGTGTCGAGCCAGACGCTGCCGAATCTGTCGGTGATCGACTGCGTGACCGACAAGCTGGTGCTGCGGCCGCTGATCGTCGCGCACAAGCAGGACATCATCGACACGGCCAACGAGATCGGCACCGCCGATTTCGCCCGACACATGCCGGAATACTGCGGCGTGATTTCGGTCAACCCGAAGACCGCCGCCAAACGCGGTCGGGTTGAGCACGAAGAGAAAGAATTCGACATGGCGGTGCTCGAGCGTGCGCTCGCCAACGCCAAACTGGTACCGATCGATCGGGTGATCGACGAATTGGGCCAGGATCTGCAGATTGAAGAAGTCAGCGAAGCGCTGGCCGGTCAGATCGTGATCGACATCCGTCACCCGGATGCCGCCGAGGATGACCCGCTGGAACTCGCCGGCATAGAGGTACAGACGATGCCGTTCTATGCAGTGAACGCACGTTTCAAGGAACTGGATCCTACTCGCCAGTACCTGCTGTATTGCGACAAAGGCGTGATGAGTCGCCTGCATGCCCACCATTTGCTCAGTGAGGGACATGCCAATGTGCGCGTTTATCGACCGAGCTAAGTGCCCGGGGCTGTTTGCCTGTGGCCTGCGTCACCGGCCCCCCGACACCGCCGTCAAGCTGTAACGGCCATGCCGGACACTACTGCTAATCGCTGCCATGACTTGTCAGCAAACCGAATCCTCTGATCGAGATACACAAGTGATCGAAAATCTACGTAACATCGCCATCATTGCCCACGTTGACCACGGTAAAACCACCCTGGTAGACAAACTCCTGCGTCAATCCGGCACCCTGGAGCGCAACGAGCTCAACGACGAGCGCGTGATGGACTCCAACGACCAGGAAAAAGAACGCGGTATTACCATTCTGGCGAAAAACACCGCCATCAACTGGAACGGCTACCACATCAACATCGTGGACACCCCGGGCCACGCCGACTTCGGCGGCGAAGTTGAACGTGTAATGTCGATGGTCGACTCCGTTCTGCTGCTGGTTGACGCTCAAGACGGCCCTATGCCGCAAACCCGTTTCGTGACCAAGAAGGCTTTCGAAGCCGGCCTGCGTCCAATCGTGGTGATCAACAAGGTTGACCGTCCAGGCGCGCGTCCGGACTGGGTTCTGGATCAGATCTTCGACCTGTTCGACAACCTCGGTGCTACCGAAGAACAACTGGACTTCCAGGTTGTTTACGCGTCGGCCCTGAACGGTATTGCCGGTCTGGATCACACCGCCATGGCGGAAGACATGACTCCGCTGTATCAGGCAGTTGTCGACCACGTTCCGCCTCCGGCTGTTGACCGTGATGGTCCGTTCCAGATGCAGATCTCCGCACTGGACTACAACAGCTTCCTGGGTGTTATCGGTGTTGGCCGTATCGCTCGCGGTCGCGTCAAGCCGAACACCCCGGTTGTCGCTATCAGCGCCGACGGCAAGCGTCGCAACGGTCGTATCCTGAAGTTGATGGGTCACCACGGTCTGCACCGCATTGACGTTGAAGAAGCAGCAGCCGGCGACATCGTCTGCATCAGCGGCTTCGACGAGCTGTTCATCTCCGACACTCTGTGCGATATCAACACCGTCGAGGCGATGAAGCCGCTGACCGTTGACGAGCCAACCGTTTCCATGACCTTCCAGGTCAACGACTCGCCATTCTGCGGTAAAGAAGGCAAGTTCGTGACCTCCCGTAACATCAAGGATCGTCTGGACAAAGAGCTGCTGTACAACGTTGCACTGCGCGTTGAAGAAGGCGACTCTGCTGACAAGTTCAAGGTTTCCGGCCGTGGTGAGCTGCACCTCTCGGTACTGATCGAAACCATGCGTCGCGAAGGCTTCGAGCTGGCCTTGGGCCGTCCTGAAGTGATCATCCGTGAAGTTGACGGCGTGAAGCAGGAACCGTTCGAAAACGTCACCATCGACATCCCTGAAGAATCCCAGGGCAAGGTCATGGAAGAGATGGGTCTGCGTAAGGGCGACCTGAGCAACATGGTGCCGGATGGCAAGGGCCGTGTGCGTCTGGAATACAACATCCCTGCTCGCGGTCTGATCGGTTTCCGTAACCAGTTCCTGACCCTGACCAACGGTGCTGGCATCCTGACCTCGATCTTCGACCGTTACGCTCCAGTGAAGTCGGGCCACATGTCCGGCCGTCAGAACGGCGTTCTGGTTTCGGTTGAAACTGGCAAGGCGCTGACCTACTCGCTGGAAACCCTGCAGGCTCGTGGCAAGCTGTTCGTAGAACACGGCCAGGAGATCTACAACGGTCAGATCGTTGGTCAGAACAGCCGCGACAACGACTTGGGTGTGAACCCGACCAAAGGCAAGAAGCTCGACAACATGCGTGCGTCGGGTAAAGACGAAACCATCGCCCTGGTTCCACCTGTTCGCTTCACTCTGGAACAGGCTCTGGAATACATCCAGGAAGACGAGCTGTGCGAAGTCACGCCGAAGTCCATCCGTCTTCGCAAGAAGATCCTGGACGAAAGCGAGCGTACCCGCGCTGCCAAGAAAGCCAAGGCGTAATTCAGCCCTGGCATAAAAAACGCCCCCGGTCGCGAGACCGGGGGCGTTTTTGTTTGTCCGCAATTCAAGGCAAAAAAAGATCGCAGCCTTCGGCAGCTCCTACAGGGATACGCATCCCCCTGTAGGAGCTGCCGAAGGCTGCGATCTTTTGATCTTCAGAATTTCTCGATCGACCGCGAATTCTGCACCCGTTCGACTTGCTTCGGCTTGTACGCGCAATACCCCGGCCGCGGGCCGATTTTCGGGTGGTTGCGGCAGGTGTCCGGGCGCTTGTCATAAATGGTGCACAGGCGGCTTTTACGATCGAGGTAATAGCAGTCGTTGTTGCTCATGCGCTGCAGGGTGAAGATCCCCGATTTCTGATTGAAGCGCTCGACCAGACCTTCCTTCTGCAGCCGTTTGGCGATGTTCTTCGGCGGGTCGCCCAGTTCGAACTCGTCGACCACACCGATGCGCACCAGATCCTTGATCTTCACTTCGACCGGCAGCGTGCAGCAGCTGGAGATGCACGAGCCGCACATCGGCGCCGAGTATTTGGCCCACGTATCGAGACGATCAATCTCGGCGGCGGCGATCAGGTTGGGCTTCATCATCGGGGGTTACCAGGCGTGTGTGCATCAGGGCGCGCGATCATACCGGGACGGCTGCAATTTTGAACAACCTTTCGCCGGATTTTTTCTCGATGAGTGCATTTTGCCCGGTGACACGGCACGGCCCCTGCATTCACTCGTTCATCCGTCAAGGTAATGCCGGGCTGCGCACAGTCTCGGGAAATACTGCCGAACCAGAGCCATTACCGTCGGTCAGACCGTCTAGGCTCAGACAATTCCCGCTCGCTCGAGGTCCTGTTAATGACTCAAGAACCACTAGTTCGAGAAGCAGAGGTGGCCGCATTTCGCGACGCCGTCCTGACCAAACTCACCTACGCCGTGGGCAAAGACCCCGATCACGCTTTCGACCATGACTGGTTCGAGGCCATCGCCCTGGCTGCGCGTGATCATATGGTCGAACACTGGATGGACCACACTCGGCAGATTTACCGCAAAGGCCAGAAGCGCGTTTATTACCTCTCGCTGGAATTTCTCATCGGCCGCCTGCTGTACGACAGCCTGAGCAACCTCGGTCTGCTCGACGTCGCTCGTGAAGCATTGACTGAACTGGGTGTCGATCTGGAGCGCATCCGCCTGCTCGAACCCGACGCGGCGCTCGGCAACGGCGGTCTCGGTCGTCTCGCAGCGTGTTTCATGGAAAGCATGTCGACCCTCGGCATTGCCGGCCATGGCTACGGTATTCGTTACGAGCATGGCTTGTTCCGTCAGGCGATTGTCGACGGCTGGCAGCAGGAGCAGACCGAACACTGGCTGGATTTCGGCAACCCGTGGGAATTCGAACGGCCGGAAGTGGTGTATCCGATCGGTTTTGGCGGCAGCGTCGAAACCGTGACCGATGCCAACGGCAAGACTCGCCAGGTCTGGTCGCCGGCGGAAACCGTACGTGCGATCGCCTATGACACGCCGGTGGTCGGCTGGCGCGGGGCAAGCGTCAACACCCTGCGGTTGTGGCGTGCCCGCGCCATGGAAGACCTGCATCTGGAGCGCTTCAACGCTGGTGACCACTTGGGCGCAGTGGCTGAAGTGGCCCGCGCCGAAAGCATCTCCCGCGTGCTCTATCCAGCCGACAGCACCGAGGCCGGGCAAGAGCTGCGCCTGCGTCAGGAATACTTCTTCGTCGCCGCCTCGCTGCAGGATCTGCTGCGCCGTCACCGCAATATGCACACTTCGGTGCTGACCCTCGGCGATCACGCGGCGATTCAGCTCAACGACACCCACCCCTCGATCGCCGTCGCCGAACTGATGCGGCAACTGGTCGACGTTTACGACGTCGCGTGGGACGCCGCATGGCAAGTCACCGTCGACACCCTGTCGTACACCAACCACACGCTGCTGCCCGAAGCGCTGGAAACCTGGCCGGTCGGCCTGATGGAACGCATGCTGCCTCGGCACATGCAGATCATTTACCTGATCAACGCCCAGCACATCGATTCGCTGCGGGCCAAGGGCATTCACGACTTCGACGTGCTGCGCGCGGTGTCGCTGATCGAAGAGGACAATGGTCGCCGTGTGCGCATGGGCAACCTCGCGTTCCTCGGTTCGCACAGCGTCAACGGCGTGTCCGGTCTACACACGCAACTGATGCGCAAGACGGTGTTCGCCGAACTGCACAAGCTCTATCCGGAGCGGATCAACAACAAAACCAACGGCATCACCTTCCGCCGCTGGCTGTATCAGGCCAACCCGGAACTGACTTCGATGCTGGTCGATGCCCTCGGCCCGGACGTGCTCGACAACCCTGAAGAACGCCTGCTCGACCTTGAACCGTTCGCCGAGAAAACCGCGTTCCGCAAAGCCTTCGCCGAGCAACGTTTGCACAGCAAGAAGGCGCTGGCCTATCTGATTCACGAGCGCCTGGGGATCGCGGTCAACCCGGCGGCGATGTTCGACGTGCAGGTCAAACGGATCCACGAGTACAAACGCCAGTTGCTCAATCTGCTGCACACGGTGGCGCTGTATCAGGCAATTCGCGCCGAACCGGAAGTCGACTGGGTGCCGCGGGTGAAAATCTTCGCCGGTAAAGCAGCGGCGAGTTATCACCAGGCCAAACTGATCATCAAGCTGACCAACGACATCGCCCGGGTGGTGAACAACGACCCGACCGTGCGTGGCCTGCTGAAAGTGGTATTCCTGCCCAACTACAACGTCAGCCTGGCCGAAAGCATCATCCCGGCGGCGGACTTGTCCGAGCAGATCTCCACCGCCGGCTTCGAAGCGTCGGGTACCAGCAATATGAAATTCGGCCTCAACGGGGCGCTGACCATCGGCACCCTTGACGGGGCCAACGTGGAGATGTGCGAGCGCGTCGGCGCCGAGCACATGTTCATCTTCGGCCTCAGCGCTCAACAGGTCGAAGCGCGTAAACAGAACCACGAGTTCAGCGCCGTGCCCGACATCGCCGCGTCCCATCGTTTGAACGATGTGCTGCAAGCGATTCGCAGCGGTGTGTTTTCGCCGGACGACACCTCGCGCTACACCGGGCTGATCGATTCTTTGATCGACTACGACCGCTTCCTGGTCTGCGCCGACTTCGATTCGTACTGGGAAGCGCAGAAACGGGTTGATACGCACTGGCATGATTCGCAGAACTGGTGGCGTTCGGCGGTGCTCAACACCTCACGGATGGGCTGGTTCTCCTCGGACCGGACGATTCGCGAGTACGCCACGGATATCTGGAAAGCGCTGGAGTAACTTTGCGCCTGGCTCGATATAATCGGCGCGCCGGAAAAGATCGCAGCCTGCGGTAGCTCCTACACAAAGTGTTCGCACAAACCTTTGTAGGAGCTGCCGCAGGCTGCGATCTTTTTGCGACAGGCTGCGCTAATCTTCCCGGATTGGCCTTTGCGCTCAGGGATATCGACCATGCAATGGATGTTCATGTTGATCGGGCTGGTGCTCGGTGGACTGCTCGACGAGTCGTTCAGTGGCGCGCTGTTGGGCGCGCTGCTGGGGCTGGTCATCGGCCAGACGATTCGTATCGCGCGTCTTGCTGCACAGGCGACGGAGCAACAGCGCCAACTCGAACAGGTGCGCGCAGCCTTGCAAGGCGTGGCTCAACGCCTGCTGGAACTGGAGGAATCACCCTCGCATGCGCCGACACCGCCCGGCGCGGAACCTGTTGCCCAGCCGGTCGTCGCACCGGTCGATGTCGCCGATCAGCCCGCAACTCCAGAACTTGTCTGGGAGCTGCCTCCCGAACTGGAACCGATTCCTGTCGCTGCCCGCCAAACCAGTCAGCCGCTGCCAGCGGATGTCTGGCGTGCCGAACCAGTCCCTGTTGAACCACCCAAAAAACCTGCCGAACCCCGTGGCCCGAATCTGATCGAGCGTGGCATCCGTGCGGCGCGCAATTGGCTGTTCGGTGGCAACACCGTGCTGCGCGTTGGTGTGGTGCTGCTGTTTTTCGGTCTGGCTTTCCTGCTGCGTTACGCCACTGAAGGCATGGTGGTACCGATCGAATTGCGTTACGCCGGCGTCGCGGCAGCGGCATTGGCCCTGCTTGCGCTGGGTTGGTGGCTGCGCCGACGCAACAGCAACTACGCGTTGATGCTGCAAGGCACCGGGATCGCGGTGCTGTACCTGACGGTGTTTGCGGCGATGCGGCTGCACCCGTTGCTCGATCCTTCTGCCGCGCTGGGCCTGCTGGTCGCAGTCACGGTGTTCTCGGCGATTCTGGCGATTACCCAGGATGCGCTGGGGCTGGCGGCAGCGGCGGCCCTGGGCGGTTTCGCCGCGCCGATCCTGACCTCTACCGGTGAAGGCAACCATGTCGCGCTGTTCAGTTATTTCGCCTTGCTCAACGCCGGCATTCTCGCCATCGCGTGGTTCAAGGCCTGGCGCCTGCTCAACCTGATCGGCTTCGTCGGCACCTTCGGCATCGGTTTCGCCTGGGGCTTGCGTTCCTACACGCCGGAACTGTTGTGGAGCACCGAACCGTTTCTGATTTTGTACTTCGTGATGTACCTCGCCATCGGCCTGTTGTTCGCCCGACGCAAATTGCGCGACATGCCGGATGCCCCGGCGGATGGAGATCGTGAGGCGCTGCTGCACTGGTCGGCGCGCAAGGGGGATTATGCCGACGGCACGATGCTGTTCGGCCCGCCGATCATTGGCTTCGGTTTGCAGTTCGCGCTGGTCCAGCATCTGGAATTCGCGGCGGCGTTCAGTGCCCTGGCGCTGGGCATGATCTACATGGCGCTGGCCAAAGCGCTGATGGGCGGGCGCGCGGTGCTGCTGGGCGAAACGTGCCTGGCGCTGGGGGTGATCTTTGCCAGTCTCGCGATTCCGCTGGGGCTCGACGCGCGCTGGACGTCAGCGGCGTGGGCCGTGGAAGGCGCGGGGATTTTCTGGCTGGGCCTGCGTCAGCATCGACCGTTCGCCCGAGCCTTTGCCTTGCTGCTGCAACTGGGTTCGGCGCTGGCGTTCCTCGGCCAGTTGCAGGTCGGCGAAAGCAGCTTGCTCGACGGTGCTCCGCTTGGCGCGCTGATGCTTGGCGCGGCGCTGCTGTTCAGCTTCCATCAACTGCGCAAGGCTGCGTCTGAACAGACATCGCCATGGGAAAGGCAAGTCCTGCCGGTGCTGGCATGCCTGGGCCTGACTTTCCTCTATCTGCTGGCACCGTTGTTCCTGTTTATTCAAGGCACGGCGATCAGTTGGGCCTTGGCCGGTTTGGTGACGTTGTTGGTTGGGCTGCGCATTCAATCGCGCACGTTCCTGTTCACCGCGTTCGCCGTGCAACTGCTGGGCGGCGCGTTGTTTCTGTTGCGCCTGCAAAGTGCGGGGGAGGATTCGGCGGCAGTGTTCAGCGCAGGCTGGAGCGGGTTGCTCAGTGCATCCCTGATCGGTCTGGCGTTGATCGCCGGCATGCTGCTGGCGGCTCGCGATGAGATGGTGCGCGCCGATGTGCGCTTGCTGCGCGGTTTGTCGGTGGTGTTGCTGGCCGGGCTGGCGCTGATCAATCTGGCAGTGTTGTTCGTCTTGCCCTGGCAAACCGCGAGTGCGGTGTGGGCGGCCAGCGGCTTGCTGATCATCTGGCTGAGCCTGTACCTGCAGCAGCGCCTGAGTTTTGTCTTCGGGCTATTGTTGCAGGTGATCGGCGGCGCAGCGTTTTTGCTCGCCGGTCCCGAATTGCTCGGGTCGCTGTCCAGCGAAGGGCTGAAGCCGTTGGCCCATGGCGGATTCTGGACGCCACTGGTACTGGGGCTGGCCGCGCTGATCGGCGCGTGGCGGTTGCAATTGGGCAACCATCCAACTGCTTTTGATGCCTTTAGTTTGCAGCGCTTGTCGCAGGTGCTACTGGTGTGGGGCGCCGGTTGGTGGACGCTGGCGTGGGGCAGCGAAATCGTGCGTTTCGCCTCACCGAACCTGCAAGGCACGTTGTTGCTGCTGATCGCTGCGATCAGTGTGGCGCTGTGGACAGTGTTGTCGTTGCGCCTGAAATGGCCGGCGCTGGGGTTGCTGTGCACTTTGCAGATTCCGGCGGCGGCGTTGGTGTTGCTCGGCGCATGGCATTCGCGTTATCACCCGGCCGCCGACTTCGGCTGGCTGGCGTGGCCGGCGCTGTTCGCGGTGCACTTCTTCAGCCTGCGCCGTCTGGCGTCGATGCTGCCGATGCGTGCCTTGAGTAGCGCTCATGTGCTCGGTTGCTGGCTGCTGATTGGCGTGCTGGCGCTGGAATTGCGTTACGGCCTGCTGCAGTTGTCCGAGCAATACAACGCCTGGCGCTGGCTGGGCTGGGCTATTCTGCCGAGTCTGTATCTATTGTTGATGGCTGCGCCGCGTACCTGGGCCTGGCCGATCGCTGCGTTTGCCCGCGAGTACCGCTTGTATGCGGCGGCACCGCTGGCAGTGTTGATGCTGGCGTGGTTCTGGCTGGCCAATGGCGTCAGCGATGGCAACGCCGAGCCTTTGCCTTACGTGCCACTGCTCAACCCGCTGGAACTGGGTCTGCTGTTCGCGCTTTTCGGGGTTTACGTGTGGTCGCGCACTGCGGTTGCACAAGTGTCGATTCGTCAGAACTCCGCCGATTACGCCACGCAATTGATCGCCGGCATTTCGCTGTTCGCCTTCTGCACCGCGCTGGTCACCCGCGCTGCGCACCATTGGGCCGGCATCCCGTTCGAGCTCGATCAATTGCTCGCCTCGATGCTGGTGCAGGCCGGGTTGTCGATCGTCTGGACGCTGATGGCGCTGGGGCTGATGATCGGTGGCCATCTGCGTCATCGTCGCGAAGTGTGGCTGATTGGCGCGGCACTGATTGCGCTGGTGGTGGCCAAACTGATTTTTGTCGAACTGAGCAACCGTGGCGGCCTCGCCCGGATCGTCTCGTTTATCGGCGTCGGCGTGCTGCTGCTGGTGGTGGGCTACTTCGCGCCGCTACCACCGAAACGTGTCGAGGCTGAACCGGCAGCGGACAAACCCGCGCCGGAAACCGAAGGAGTTGCATCTTGAGTCGCATGCTGAATCTGGGGTGGTTGGCGCTGGGCGTGGTGATGGTCGCCGGCGCGCAGGAAAAACCGGCGGACTTTGCCTCGCAGGTGCCATTGTCGGTGAGCGGCAACGGCCCGTGGTATCGCCTCGACTTGCCGCTGAGCGCGCAATTGCAGGCGCGCCAGACCGATCTCAGCGACTTGCGTGTGTTCAATGCCGCCGGCGAAGCGCAGGCTTACGCTTTGGCTCGCGAGTCGGCGCAGACCCGCGACGATGGCAAGTTGCACCAGGTGAAGTGGTTCCCGCTGTACAACGCCGCCGACGCCAGCGAGCGCGCACCCAACGTGCGCGTGCAGTCGACCACCAATGGCACGCTGGTCGAAGTGCAGCCGTCCTCGCAACTGGAGGCGGGCGAAGAAGTGCTGCGCGGCTGGCTGCTCGATGCCAGCGCGATCAAGGCGCCGTTGCAGCAATTGATCCTCGACTGGACCAGCGAGCGCGACGGTTTCCAGCGCTTCAGCATTGAAGCCAGCGACGACCTGCAGCACTGGCAGGCATGGGGCGAAGGCCAGGTTGCGCGGCTGACTTTTTCCGATGAGCGCATCGAACAGCACGAAGTGACCTTGCCAGGGCAGACCGCGCGCTATGTGCGATTGCTGTGGGAGTCGCCGGGCTCGGCGCCGATCCTGACTTCGGCGCAATTGAAAAGCAGCGACCCGCGCAACCTGCCGCTGCCGTTGGTCTGGTCGCCGAGCGTGGCCGGCAGCAGTACCAAGTCCGGAGAATATATCTGGCAGTTGCCGATGGGGCTGAATGTCGAGCGGGTGCAGATTGCGCTGAAGCAGCCGAACAGCCTGGCACCAGTCACCCTGGCCGGCCGCCGCGACAGCAGTTTGCCGTGGCAGACGTTGAGCAGTGGCTTGCTGTATCGCCTGACGCAGAACAGTCAGGACTTGGTGCAGAATGAAATCCCGCTTTCCGGACAGACCGTGCAGCAACTCAAGCTGACCGTGGATGAGCGCGGCGGTGGTCTGGGTGAGCAAGCGCCGGATATGAAATACGCGGTGCGCGCCACGCAAGTGATTTTCCTCGCCCGGGGCGAAGGGCCGTACAGCCTGGCGTTGGGCAATCCGAGTGTGAAGACAGCGAATCTGCCGCTGACGACGCTGATTCCGGATTTCAAACCGGAAAAGCTGGCGACCCTGGGCAAGGCGACAGTGCAGAGCGCAGCGGCAGTGACGCAGACCTCGACAGCGACAACGGCTGCGGTGGCCGAGACCAATTGGAACAAGATCGGCTTGTGGGCGGTGTTGTTGCTCAGTGTGGTGTTTCTCGGAGCGATGGCATTCAGTCTGTTGCGCAAACCGCCTGCCAATACCTGAGCATGGCCGGCGCTGCGCGCCTTCGCGAGCAAGCTCGCTCCCACACAGGATTTGTGAACGACGCAGATCCAATGTGGGAGCGAGCTTGCTCGCGAAGGCGGTTTATCAATCAATACATATCCCAAGCCAGTCACCTTCGCCCGATTACGGACTACGCTCAATCCGACACCTGAACTCTCCACCGACAATCACGTCTCATACAGGCAACTACACCCAGGCGCACGTTAGCCGGCGTCTTCGCTCGCTAGGTTTTCAGACTCCCTGTAAACTGCGCGGGTTTTCAGCCCCCCCATTCCACCGGAGCCGTCCATGTCCCGCGTTACCTTGAGTCGCTATTTGATTGAGCAGACCCGCAGCAACAACACTCCTGCCGATCTGCGCTTTTTGATCGAAGTGGTGGCGCGTGCCTGCAAGGAGATCAGCCACGCCGTATCCAAAGGCGCCCTGGGTGGTGTTCTGGGCAGCATGGGCACCGAGAACGTGCAAGGCGAAGTGCAGAAGAAACTCGACGTGCTGTCGAACGAAATCCTGCTCGAAGCCAACGAATGGGGTGGTCACCTGGCTGGCATGGCGTCCGAAGAAATGGACAACGCCTACCAGATCCCGGGCAAATACCCGAAAGGCGCCTACCTGCTGGTGTTTGACCCACTGGACGGCTCGTCGAACATCGACATCAACGCCCCGGTCGGCACCATTTTCTCGGTATTGCGTTGCCCGAACGAATACCTGAGCCAGAACGAGCCGCTGAACGAAAAAGCTTTCTTGCAACCAGGCACCCAGCAAGTGGCCGCCGGTTACGCCATCTACGGCCCGCAGACCATGCTGGTGCTGACCCTGGGCGACGGCGTCAAAGGCTTCACGCTGGACCGCGAAATGGGCAGCTTCGTCCTCACCCACGAAGACATCACCATTCCTGAAACCACTCAGGAATTCGCCATCAACATGTCCAACCAGCGTCATTGGGAAGCCCCCGTGCAGCGCTACGTCGGCGAGCTGCTGGCTGGCGAAGAAGGCCCGTTGAAGAAGAACTACAACATGCGCTGGGTCGCGGCGATGGTCGCCGACGTGCACCGCATCCTGACCCGTGGCGGTCTGTTCATGTACCCGCGCGACAGCCGCGAGCCGTCGAAACCGGGCAAGCTGCGTCTGATGTACGAAGCCAACCCTATGTCGTTCCTTGTCGAACAGGCGGGCGGCGCGTCCACCGACGGCCACCAGCGCATTCTCGACATTCAGCCTGAAGGCCTGCACCAGCGCGTGGCAGTGTTCCTCGGCTCGAAAGAAGAAGTCGCTCGCGCCACGGCCTACCACAAGGAATAACCATGCACGCGCCCTGGCAGCCGTTGCTCGACTGGTGGTTCGGACACGCCGAATCAGCGAACGCAGTAGCGGCGCAAAAGGGCAAGTTGTGGTTCGGTAAGCGAAAAAGCCAGGACCTCGAAGCGCAGATGCGTTTCGGGGTCTTTGTCGATCAGGCCCTGGCCGGCGAACTGACCGAGTGGACGCAACGTCCCGAAGGTTGGCTGGCGGTGGTGCTGTTGCTCGATCAACTGCCGCGCATGATCTATCGCGACACCCCCAAGGCCTTTTCCGGCGATTTACGTGCGCAGAGGCTCGTCGCACAAGGCATTGCGGCGGATTTTGATCAGCAACTGAAGCCGATTCAACGGGTGTTCATTTACCTGGTGTTCGAACACTGCGAAAACCTGGCGGTGCAAAACGAGGCCGTATCGCGGTTCATGGCGCTGGTGGCTGAGCAGCCGGAGGCGGAGCGTGCGGTGTTCGCCGACAATCTGGATTACGCCGAAAGGCATCAGAAGGTGATTGCGCGGTTTGGCCGGTTTCCGCATCGCAATGCGGTGTTGGGGCGGGAGTCTACGGCGCAGGAGCTGGTATTTCTCGATCAGCCTGGATCACGGTTCTAAATCAAGGATTGCCTCGTAGAAGCCGTTTCATCAACAATGCCGGTAGGCTTTTTCGCGTATCGACAATGATATGGATGAAAACCGTTTTTTCTCGCACCTCATAAATAATCCGGTTCCTTCCCAAAACAATCTGGCGGTATTGGCCGAGATTGAGCTTCTCGATTTCTTCGGGGATTGAGCCTGAATAAGGCAGCTCTGCGAGGCCGAGAATCGCAGTTTTGAGATCGGCATAAGTGTTTTGCCAAATTCGGAATGAGAACTGTCTGACGAGGCAGGAGCGAAGTTCTTTGAGATCTGCTTGTGCGGACTGAAGAATAACGACCTTCAAACTCATTGATGATCGGCCTTGTCCATTTCGGCAAAGACGTCTTCAGCATCACTGTATTTGCCTTCCTCAATCTCCCGATTACCCATCGCCAACAGTTTCAACAAGGCCATCGTGCCTTCTTGCTCTTCAAAGCTTTTCACATCCATAACCACTAGCTTGGCTTCACCGTTTTGAGTGATTACCAGCGGCTCGCGGCTTTCTGTGATTGATTTGACGATTTCGGCCGTGTGACTTTTCAGGTAACTGATGGGTTTGATTTGCGATGACAGCTTCATGGTTGAGTCCCGCTAAATTGAATGGGACTGAGTTTAGTCTTAATTCAGTCCAGCGTCAGGGCGGGCTGACCAAGCGTATTCAATTCAAAACGTTTTCATCTCCAATGCCGCTTTCGCGAGCAGGCTCGCTCCCACAGGACTTCGTGGTGCACACAGAATGTGTAAACACCGAAGATGCCTGTGGGAGCGAGCCTGCTCGCGAAGGGGCCTGAGGCCGCAGCTTAGATCCTGAAGCTGCCGACCAGATGTTTCAACCGCGCCGCCTGCTGCTCAAGATCCGAACACGCGCGCAACGTCGCCTGCAAGTTTTCCACACCTTCCTGATTGAGCGTGTTGATCTCATTGATATCAACGTTGATCGACTCGACCACTGCGGTCTGTTCCTCGGTCGCGGTAGCCACCGACTGGTTCATCCCATCGATTTCGCCGATGCGCTGAGTCACGCTGCCCAGGCGCTCGCCGGCCTGGTTGGCGATGCCGACGGTGCTTTCGCTTTCGCGCTGGCTCTCGGTCATGATGCTGACCGCCTGACGCGCGCCGATTTGCAGTTCTTCGATCATCTTCTGCACTTGCTGCGCCGAATCCTGAGTGCGGTGCGCGAGGTTGCGCACTTCGTCGGCGACTACGGCGAAACCGCGCCCGGCTTCCCCGGCACGCGCCGCTTCAATCGCCGCGTTGAGCGCGAGCAGGTTGGTCTGCTGGGAAATGCTGGTGATCACTTCGAGAATCTGGCCGATGTTCACCGTGTTGCTGTTCAGGGTTTCGATGTTGCCGCAGGAGTCACTGATTTTCGCCGACAGCTGTTGCATGGCCTGAATGGTTTTATCCACTACCTGCTGACCGTCGACCGCCAGGCTGCGTGCATCGCTGGAATGCTGCGAGGCGAGGGCGGCGTTCTGGGCGATTTCCTGGGCGGCGGCGCCGAGCTGATTGATCGCAGCGGCAACGCTGTTGGTACGGCTGGCCTGTTGATCGGAGTTGTACATCGACGAATTCGAAGCGGCGACCACGCGCAGGGCGACTTCGTTGACCTGACCGGTGGCCGAAGACACTTCGCGGATCGAGGTGTGGATGCGCTCGACGAAGTGGTTGAACGAAGTGCCCAGTGCGCCGAATTCGTCGTTGCCGTGAATCACCAGACGTTTGGTCAAATCGCCTTCGCCCTCGGCGATGTCATGCATGGCACGACCCATGGTCAGCAGCGGTTGCATCAGCACGCGGATAAGCATGCCGAGCAAGCCGATGATGATCAGTACGGCGATGATCATGGCAATCAGCGCCGAGGTGCGGAATTCGCTGAGCATCGAGAACGCGGTGTCTTTATCGAGCACCAGTGCCACATACCAGTCGGCCGACGGCACGCCGTTGACGCGGGTGAAGGAAATCAACTGGGTCTTGCCGTCGAACTCGACCTCTTTCAGGCCCGGGCTGACTTTAGGCGCACCGTTCGGATACGCCTCGGCGAGGGTTTTGAGCACCAGTTTGCTGTCCGGATGGATCAGGATCTTGCCTTCGGCGCTGACGATGAACGCGTGACCGTGGCCACCGAAGCTCAGCGAGTTGATGATCGCGCTGACACTGCTCAGGTCGATGTCGGCACCCGCGACGCCAAGCATCTGCCCCTGACGCTGTACCGGGGTGGCCACGGTGATCACCAGTTTGCCCGACGAAGCGGCGATGTACGGCTCGGTAACGATGGTCTGTTGCGCGCTGTTCGCCGCTTTGTACCAGCCACGGGCGCGCGGGTCGTAGTCCGGCGCGCGGTTGCCGGCCGGTACGGAGAACATCACGCCGTCGGCGCCGCCGAAGTAGCTGAGCTGGAAATTGCCGGTGTAGGCGGGCAGGTCAATGATGCGCTTGAGGCTGGCGGGCGCGTTGCCGTCGACAGCGACCTGTTGCGACAGGGACTGCAGCAGTTGAATGCGGCTTTCCAGCCAGGTCTGGATGTTGCTGGTGGTCAGGCTGCCAAGCTCCTGCATCGTCGCTTCGGTACTGCTGCTCAAGGCCTGACGCTGGCGATAGTCGTTGAACAAAATGAAACAGGCGAACGCAACGGCCACCACCAGGGCGGCAGCCAGCAGGATCTTGTGGCTGAATTTCATGTTTTTGGTCATCGAATGAACTACCGCGAAGGGGCTGGTCAAGAAAGGGCGGCAATTTGCCATATTCGGCAGCGTTGCGCTGCTCTTATTTCGACCGCGCCGCGCCAAAGATTAGGCGCTTGAGAGGAAAGTCGACGAAATGCTCGATAGCGTCACAACGTTCTTGATTTATCGGCAAAAGCCAGACGGGCGGGCTAATAAATAGGCGTCCGGCCACGGAACCAGATGACACTTTTCTCTTCTAAGCTTCTGGTTGGCACCATGCCATCCCCCCTCGTTCCAGGAGTTACACCATGTCGCTGCGATCTATCGCCCTGCTGTCGTTTTGCGTGCTGTTGGCCGCATGCAGCAAGGTCAATCAGGAAAACTACTCCAAGCTCTCGGCCGGCATGGCCAAGTCCGAAGTGGAAACCCTCCTCGGCAAGCCCACCGATTGCTCGGGCGCGCTCGGTATGTCCAGCTGCACCTGGGGCGACAAGAACAGCTTTATCAGCGTGCAATACGCCGGTGACAAAGTGCTGATGTTTTCCGGCCAAGGCCTGAAGTAAACCGGGGCCTCGCGCCCACGGAGATAAAAATGAAGCGGTTATTGCTGATCCTTTTTGCTGGCCTGGTACTGGCCGGCTGCGCCACTTCCGGCGTCGACCCGTTGGCGCCGAAGACCGTCAACAGCGTCAATCTCAAGCGTTATCAGGGCACCTGGTATGAACTGGCACGCTTGCCGATGTATTTCCAGCGCCACTGCGCGCAATCCGAAGCCCATTACACCCTCAAGCCTGACGGTAACGTCGGCGTGCTCAACCGCTGCCTGACTCCGGACTGGCAGTGGGAAGAGGCCAAGGGTACGGCTTATCCACAAGTGCCGGGCAAGACCGACAAGCTCTGGGTCGAATTCGATAACTGGTTCTCGCGCCTGATTCCCGGTGTGGCCAAGGGCGAGTATTGGGTGTTGTACCTCAGCGATGATTACAAGACCGCGATCGTTGGCGATCCGAGTCGCAAGTACCTGTGGCTGTTGTCACGCACGCCGACCGTCAATGGCGTAGTGCGCGAAGAACTGCTGAGCAAGGCGCGTCAGCAGGGGTACGACACCACGCGACTGATCTGGCGCGCGTCGGATCGGCAGATGGCCAAGACGTCTAATTAAGTCTCGATACAAATCAAATGTGGGAGCGAGCCTGCTCGCGAAGAGGGTGTGTCAGTCGACATGAATATTGACTGATGCACCGCTTTCGCGAGCAGGCTCGCTCCCACAGTTTGTTTTGTGTCAGCCTAAAAGATCGCGCAGTACCTGGGTGAACGCTCCGGCGCTTTGCTCTTCCCCGGCATGCCGTCCATCCCTCACCACCCATTGACCGTTCACCAGCACATCGCGCACCTGGCGATCGCCGCCGGCGAACAACCAGCGATTCAGAATCCCGTCCCCCGAAGCTGTCGCCAGATACGGATCGGCACCATCCAGGACAATCCAGTCCGCACGCTTGCCCACCTCCAACGCCCCGATCGGCTGCCCCAGCGCCTGCGCGCCACCCTCCAGCGCTGCGTCATACAGCGTGCGTCCGACCATCGGCTGCTGCGCTCCATACAAGCGATTGCGCCGTTGATCGCGCAGGCGCTGGCCATATTCCAGCCAGCGCAGTTCTTCCACCACGCTCAGCGACACATGGCTGTCGGAACCAATTCCCATGCGCCCGCCCTGCGCGAGAAAATCCACCGCCGGGAAAATCCCGTCGCCCAGATTCGCTTCGGTGGTCAGGCACAGCCCGGCGATCGCGCGACTGTTGGCCATCAGCGTGACTTCTTCCGGATTGGCGTGGGTGGCGTGGACGAGGCACCAGCGCTGATCGACTTCGGTATTTTCATACAGCCATTGCAACGGACGCCGACCGCTCCAGCTCAGGCAGTCGTCGACTTCCTTTTGCTGTTCGGCGATGTGGATGTGCACCGGGCATTGTTGGTCGCTGGCGGCGAGCACTTCGCTGATCTGCTGCGGCGTGACTGCGCGCAACGAGTGGAAACACAAGCCCAGCGATTGCGCTTTTTGCTGCGCCAGTAAAGGCTGCAAGCGCGCTTGTAGATTAAGGTAGTTTTCAGTGCTGTTGATAAACCGGCGCTGGCCGTCGTTGGGCGTCTGCCCACCGAAACCGGAATGGCTGTAGAGCACCGGCAGCAGGGTCAGGCCGATTCCGCTTTCGCTGGCGGCCTGACTGATGCGCAACGCCAGCTCGGCCGGGTCGGCATAGGGCTGGCCGTTGCTGTCGTGGTGCACGTAGTGAAATTCGGCGACCGAGGTGTAACCGGCCTTGAGCATTTCGATGTACAGCTGACGGGCGATGATGCCGAGCTGGTCGGGACTGATTTTTCCGACCAGGCGGTACATCAGATCGCGCCAGGTCCAGAAACTGTCGTTGGGATTGCCGGCCACTTCCGCGAGACCGGCCATGGCCCGCTGGAAGGCGTGGGAGTGCAGATTGGGCATTCCCGGCAGCACCGGCCCGCTCAGCCGTTCGGCACCGTCTGCGGTGGAATCGGCCTGGATTCGGGTCAACAGGCCGTCGGCGCTGACCTCAAGACATACGTTATTGGCCCATCCGTTAGGCAGCAGTGCGCGTTCGGCAAAGAAGGCGGACATGGTTCGGCACCCCATCGTGTGTTATTTGTATATACATATACAGACGTTTGCCTGCCCGGTAAACTCCGGCAAGCTAGTCACTTTCATCCAATGAACAGGGATCAACCGTGCCGACTCCGCCTCCAGTCTCTCCGTTGGCCGCGAACATGGGCGACAGTCCGGCGCCTTTGTACGCCCGCGTCAAACAGATGATCACCCAGCAGATCGACAGCGGTAACTGGCCGCCGCACTACCGCGTGCCATCAGAAAGCGAACTGGTCAGCCAGCTCGGCTTCAGCCGCATGACCATCAATCGCGCCCTGCGAGAGATGACCGCCGATGGCCTGCTGGTGCGCATGCAAGGCGTCGGCACGTTTGTCGCCGAACCGAAGAGCCAGTCCGCGCTGTTCGAAGTGCACAACATCGCCGACGAAATCGCCTCGCGCGGCCACCGCCACACCTGCCAGGTGATCACCCTGGAGGAAGAGGCCGCCGGCTCCGAGCGCGCGCTGGCGCTGGACATGCGTGAAGGACAGAAGGTGTTTCATTCGTTGATCGTGCATTACGAAAACGATATTCCAGTGCAAATCGAAGACCGTTTCGTCAATGCCCTGGTCGCGCCGGAATACCTCAAGCAGGATTTCACCCTGCAAACTCCTTATGCCTATCTCAATCAGGTCGCGCCGCTGACCGAGGGCGAGCACGTGGTCGAGGCGATCCTCGCCGAACCGTCCGAGTGCAAGTTGCTGCAGATCGAAAAGGGCGAACCGTGCCTGTTGATTCGCCGCCGCACATGGTCGGGGCGTCAGCCGGTGACCGCAGCTCGCCTGATCCATCCCGGTTCGCGTCATCGTCTGGAAGGACGGTTCCATAAATGAACTATGAATTGAAGGTTCTACGCGCCGAGGGCTACCCGCGCATGCCGTGGAAGAACGGCGGCGGCAGCACCGAAGAAATCACCCGTGATGCGGGCGCTGGTCTGGACGGTTTTGGCTGGCGTCTGTCGATTGCCGATATCGCCGAGTCGGGCGGTTTCTCGACGTTCGCGGGCTACCAGCGGGTGATCACCGTGTTGCAGGGCGACGGCATGACCCTGTGCGTCGACGGTGACGATAGCCGCCCACTGTTACCCCTCGACCCGTTTGCTTTCAACGGCGAAAGTCGGGTGTCCTGCACGCTGCTCGGCGGTGCAATTCGTGACTTCAATCTGATCTACGCGCCGCAGCGTTACAGCGCGCGGTTGCAGTGGCTGGACGGTGCGCAGCGGTTTTTCAGCTCGGCGGGGACGGTACTGGTGTTCAGTGTCAGTGAATCGCTGCAGGTGCAGGTCGGTAGCCGCGTTTCGCAACTGGGCCGCCATGATTGTCTGCAACTGGACGCAAACAACGGCTTGGTCGAAGTTTCTACCAATGCCGCTTGCTGCGTAATCGAACTTCTCCAGAACTGAATACACTTCTGTGGCGAGGGAGCTTGCTCCCGCTGGAGGCCGAAGGACTCCCAACGCCAGTCGACACCGATTTTGGGGCCGCTTCGCAGCCCAGCGGGAGCAAGCTCCCTCGCCACAATGGCGTCGCAGCCCTGTTCCCCAAAGCGCACCAGCTTGTTACCGAACGCCCCAGCAAGGCGCAAAGCCACGCTTTCGTAACAACCCCTCAGAACCTCAATCTCCCCTCGAAAAAAGATTCATCCACGCCAGAACCCTTGTTTCAGGCGCTCTCCAGCCCTGTCCGCCATTTTTCTTGAGCAACCCTTCAGCAAGTTGGCCGCTTGATTGCATATGCTTGTATGTACAAGTAAAGACGTATGCGTATGAGTCGTCCGAGACTCTCCGCAGCGTCCACTGATTCGCTTGTCGCGCAGCGAAGCGCGCAGGCTGCTGCCCACTGCCAGGGTTGGTTTGAATTGATCGCTGAGGAGTCTTTTTCGTGACTGACAATACCCAGAACAGCAACAAGTTTCGTGACGTACAGATCCGCGCCGCACGCGGTAACACGTTGACAGCCAAGAGCTGGCTGACCGAAGCGCCGCTGCGCATGTTGATGAACAACCTCGACCCGGAAGTTGCCGAGAACCCGAAGGAGCTGGTGGTCTACGGTGGCATCGGCCGCGCCGCGCGGAACTGGCAGTGCTACGACAAGATCGTCGAGAGCCTGACCAACCTGAACGACGACGAAACCCTGCTGGTGCAGTCGGGCAAGCCGGTCGGTGTGTTCAAAACCCACGCCAACGCCCCGCGCGTGCTGATCGCTAACTCCAACCTGGTGCCGCACTGGGCGAGCTGGGAACACTTCAACGAACTCGACGCTAAAGGCTTGGCCATGTACGGCCAGATGACCGCCGGCAGCTGGATCTACATCGGCAGTCAGGGCATCGTCCAGGGCACCTACGAAACCTTCGTCGAAGCCGGACGCCAGCATTACAACGCTGACCTCAAAGGTCGCTGGGTGCTGACCGCGGGCCTCGGCGGCATGGGCGGCGCGCAACCGTTGGCCGCCACCCTGGCCGGCGCCTGCTCGCTGAACATCGAATGCCAACAGGTCAGCATCGATTTCCGCCTGAAAAGCCGTTACGTCGACGAACAGGCCAAAGACCTCGACGACGCCCTGGCGCGCATCGACAAGTACACCAGGGAAGGCAAAGCGATCTCCATCGCCTTGCTCGGCAACGCTGCCGAAATTCTCCCGGAACTGGTCAGGCGCGGTGTACGCCCGGACATGGTCACCGACCAGACCAGCGCCCACGACCCGCTCAACGGTTACCTGCCGGCCGGCTGGAGCTGGGACGAATACCGCGCCCGCGCCAAGACTGAACCTGCAGCTGTGATCAAAGCCGCCAAGCAGTCGATGGCCGTGCACGTCAAGGCGATGCTGGAATTCCAGAAGCAAGGCATCCCGACCTTCGACTACGGCAACAACATCCGTCAGATGGCCCAGGAAGAGGGCGTCGACAACGCCTTTGATTTCCCGGGTTTCGTGCCGGCCTACATCCGTCCGCTGTTCTGCCGCGGCATCGGCCCGTTCCGTTGGGCGGCGCTGTCGGGTGATCCGCAGGACATCTTTAAAACCGACGCCAAGGTCAAAGAACTGATCCCGGACGACGCCCATCTGCACAACTGGCTGGACATGGCTCGCGAGCGCATCAGCTTCCAGGGTCTGCCGGCGCGTATCTGCTGGGTCGGCCTGGGCCAGCGCGCCAAGTTGGGCCTGGCGTTCAACGAAATGGTGCGCAGCGGCGAATTGTCCGCCCCGATCGTGATCGGCCGTGACCACCTGGATTCCGGCTCCGTGGCCAGCCCCAACCGTGAAACCGAATCCATGCAGGACGGTTCCGACGCGGTCTCCGACTGGCCGCTGCTCAACGCCTTGCTCAACACCGCCAGCGGTGCGACCTGGGTTTCGCTGCACCACGGTGGTGGCGTCGGCATGGGCTTCTCCCAGCATTCGGGCATGGTGATTGTCTGCGACGGCACCGATGAAGCGGCCGAGCGCATTGCCCGCGTGCTGCACAACGATCCGGGTACTGGGGTGATGCGCCATGCTGATGCTGGCTACCAGATCGCGATTGATTGCGCCAAGGAACAGGGGCTGAACCTGCCGATGATCACCGGCAAGTAACCCCGGAGCCCATGTGGGAGCGAGCTTGCTCGCGATGAGGGCGTGTCAGTCGATGCAACAGGTACCGACCCACCGCCATCGCGAGCAAGCTCGCTCCCACAGGGATGAATTCCAGAGCAATCCACAGAGGTTGAACCATGGCTGTCAGTAGCACACGCGCAAGCAGCAAGCCGTTGATCGAGAAACGCTCGATCGACTACATCCCGGAAGCGGAGAGACACGGCCGATTGTTGAGCCAGTTCACCCTCTGGATGGGGGCCAACCTGCAAATCACGGCCATTGTCACCGGCGCATTGGCGGTGGTGCTGGGTGGTGATGTGTTCTGGTCGTTGATCGGTTTGCTGATCGGCCAACTGCTCGGCGGTGGTGTCATGGCGTTGCATGCCGCCCAAGGGCCCAAGCTCGGCCTGCCGCAGATGATTTCCAGCCGGGTGCAGTTTGGTGTGTATGGCGCGGTCATCCCGATCGTGCTGGTGTGCCTGATGTACCTGGGTTTCACCGCAACGGGAACCGTGCTTTCCGGCCAGGCGCTGGGCCAGTTGTTTGGCGTCAGCGACAGTGTCGGCATCCTCATCTTCGCCAGTGTCATCGTGCTGGTCACGGTGCTCGGTTATCGGGTGATTCACTTCATTGGCCGTGTCGCCAGCGTCATTGGGGTGATTGCCTTTGTTTACCTGTTCGCTCGCCTGATGAGCCAGACGGACGTTGGCGCACTCCTGCAAATCCGTCATTTCAGCTGGAGCAGTTTCCTGCTTGCGGTGTCGCTCGCGGCTTCCTGGCAGATCGCCTTCGGCCCCTACGTGGCGGACTATTCGCGTTACCTGCCGAGCAAGACGTCCTCGGTGAAAACCTTTTTTGCCGCAGGCGCCGGTTCAGTCATCGGCGCACAAGTGGCGATGATCCTCGGCGTGTTTGCCGCCGCCTCGGCCAATGGGCAGTTCGCGGGTCACGAAGTCGCCTACATCGTGGGCCTGGGTGGGACCGGTGCCACCGCTGCGTTGCTGTACTTCAGCATCGCGTTCGGCAAGGTCACTATCTCCACGCTGAACTCCTACGGCAGCTTCATGTGCATTGCGACCATCATCAGCGGTTTCCGTGGTCACCTGAACGTCACGCGCTTGCAGCGCCTGGTCTTCGTGCTGGTCATCGTCGGCGCGGCGACCCTGATCGCGCTGCTCGGTCAGCACTCATTCCTCGGTGCGTTCAAGTCTTTCATCCTGTTCTTGCTGGCGTTCTTTACGCCTTGGAGCGCGATCAACCTGGTGGACTACTACTGCATCACTCGCGAGCGCTATGACGTACCGGCACTGGCCGACCCGAACGGTCGCTACGGTCGCTGGAACGCCCTCGGTATCAGCGTCTATGTCTTCGGTGTACTGGTTCAACTGCCGTTCATCGCCACCAAGTTCTATACCGGCCCATTGGTGGAAGCCATGGGGGGTGTGGATATTTCCTGGATCATCGGCCTGGTGGTCCCGGCGGGGCTGTATTACGTCGCCGCCAAGAAGTGGCACAGCGCTGTACCCGACCAATTGATCCTGCCAATCGAGCGGGACGCGGTTGACGCACAACAACCGAGTAGGGCGGGCCGCATTCAAGCGGTCTGATGGGACGTTGACAGGGCTGGATGCCTCTTGACTGCCGTAAGCCAATTCACTGATTAGGAGCGTCACACAATGAAATCGAACAAGACCCTGCTGACCACATTGCTTTCCATGGGCCTGCTGGCCAGCGCCGGCGCCACACAAGCGGCGGGTTGGTGCGAGTCGGGTAAACCGGTGAAGTTCGCCGGCCTGAACTGGGAAAGCGGCATGCTGCTGACCGACGTCCTGCAAGTGGTGCTGGAAAAAGGCTACGGCTGCAAGACCGACAGCCTGCCAGGCAACTCCATCACCATGGAGAACGCCCTGAGCAGCAACGACATCCAGGTGTTTGCCGAAGAGTGGGTCGGCCGTAGCGAGGTTTGGAACAAGGCCGAGAAGGCCGGCAAAGTGGTCGGTGTCGGTGCGCCGGTGGTAGGCGCCATCGAAGGCTGGTATGTGCCGCGCTACGTGGTTGAAGGCGATGCCAAGCGCAAGCTCGAAGCCAAGGCACCAGGCCTGAAGAACATCGCCGATCTGGGCCAGTACGCCGCCGTGTTCAAGGATCCGGAAGAACCGTCCAAGGGCCGCTTCTACAACTGCCCGGCCGGCTGGACCTGCGAGCTGGACAACAGCGAAATGCTGAAAAGCTACGGCCTGGAAAACAGCTACACCAACTTCCGCCCGGGCACTGGTCCGGCGTTGGATGCGGCCGTGCTGTCGAGTTA
>NZ_DATMIV010000023.1:0-175056 GCF_035554175.1 Pseudomonas sp.
CGGCCGGCTGAGCCAGCGAAGCCGATGGGCCGGACGGTGGACTGGAAGAGATTGCGTTCATGATTGCTCCTGTTTAATGGAGCCATCAGCAAATCATTTCAGGCCATTGCATTTGCGGTATCCGGCTATGGCTCGACCGGCTGCGCGTAACAAAAGATGTGCTGCGTTCAGGGCCGCCGTGAAGGTCCCGGCCTCGGCGACAGGCGACCAAGCGCCTCTGACTCATCGGCAAAGCTCTTGAGATCGATGATCTCGCGGCGCGTCAACTCAACCTGTTTCTGTCGGCGCAGCACCTCCATGGCCGCGCCAAGGTTATTCAATTCCCGATTGTACTGTTGCTTGTCGAGTTCACCCCGCTCAAGTCGCTCATCCAGCATGCTCCACAGTTGCAGGCGCCGCTCGTCAACGGCGGCATTGATCGCGCGCATCTCTTGCGGGTAACGCTCTTGCAGCCAGGAGATCCAGTAATCGCGTTCCACCATGCTCGCGGGCAGTGCGTCAGTCTGCTCCGCCTCCAGGATCGAGGCGCGGGTTCGTGCCTGGATTTCACCGCTGAGCGGGCTGTCGTAATGCATGTAGGCCGGTTGCCCGGGCAATTCCAGGCCGTCGTCCCAGCCACGGCTCAAACCGATGCGATATCTCAGGCGTACCTCGGCGCGGTCAAGACCGTCCCCGGCGGCTTCAGCCAGGGTTTCGACCCTGTCCAGGCGAAACAACTGGCGGGACAAACGCAACAGGGCCTGGCCCCTGAGCCCCATCTGGTTCAGTGGAATTTCCTGCAAGGCGCGCTGCACGGCGACCCGGACTTCCATATCGCTGAACGTCAGGATCCGCCCATCGGTACAGGTGCCGTGGGTTTCAGCACCCGCGAACAGCAACTGTCGCAATTCGGTGTCTTCGCTGGCCGCTTGCATCACATCCCACATTCTGCGGCGCAAATCCGCCGGCACCCGCCGGAAGTCCTCAGTATCACGCAGCAAGCGCAACAACTGAAAGAACCGCTCGTGACCGGGTTCTTGCGCCAATTGGGTCCAGAGCGATGTTCTTTGCGCTGCCAGTTCCGGGCCGCTGTTCTCCAGCCAGGGCTCCAATGCCTCGGGCGCAACATTAATGGCCGGATTGAGGACAGCTTCCACTGGCTCCACAACGGCGTGGGGATCGTGCACGACGGGGTTGTCATTCTCCCCGGCAGGTATGTCCGGCGATTCGAGCAAATCGCCGAAAACATGAGCCTCGATCATCGCCTCGATGTTTGCGCGGGACATCTCCATCACATCTGGCGCTGCGTGCTCGCGGGCGTAGCGCCGCATCGTCTGCAAAGCCGGCAAGGACAAGCGCGGGTTATCCGACACAGCAGTTCCTTGCAGCAGGTGCTCGTGGGCACCATTGAACAGTTCTGCAGGAATGTCGACGAGCTCGTTGCCAGTCAGGTTCAGGCTGCGTAATTGCCTTGCCTGCAAGGCACCGACAGGCCACTCGTTGAGGTGGTTGTAGCGCAGATCCAGGTTCTGCAGGGCGCCGAAGTCGGGCGGGTTGAATACGCGGACCTCGTTATAGCCGATATCGAGCCGGCGAAGACGCCCGCGGCCCAGCAACGGATAAAGACTGGTCGCGCTGCGCAGGTCGCAATATTGCATTTCCAGCCGCTCCAG
Source organism: Pseudomonas sp. (assembly GCF_035554175.1). Classification (GTDB taxonomy): domain Bacteria; phylum Pseudomonadota; class Gammaproteobacteria; order Pseudomonadales; family Pseudomonadaceae; genus Aquipseudomonas. Next base: position 1,653 of record NZ_DATMIV010000023.1, read on the forward strand.
ATGCCGCATCCGCAGCACCGGGCCGGGCACCGACCTCAGTTCATTGCCACTGATGAACAAGGTCTCCAGGTTGGGAAAGGCATTGAGAAACCCGTCAGAGCCGCGCGTGGTCATGCCCACACGGCTCAGATCCAGTGTGGTCACAGCCGGAAGCTGTACCGCAAGCACCGGTAAATCACCGGTGTGCAGCCCATCGAACTCAAGTTCCAGCCCTGGACCGCCGACGTTTTCAGCAAGGTCATCGAGCCACGCGTCGCGGATTCTACGAGCCGCCACCGAGCGGTTTTGCGCGTTGATCTCCAGTGTTTCGGTGCGGACTTCGCGGGTATACAGCCAGCCATTCAACTGACGGGTCAAAGCTTCGCAGGTCAGCTGCCATCCATTGATCTGCGCTTCGATCTGCGCATCGTTCAAGCCCAGCGCCTGCAGATTCCGCACCGTGAGCCGAGCTTGCTCTGGCAGCATGATCCGGCTCAAGCGTTGCACGTGTGCATTGGCTCCTGCTTCTGCGGAGATCCCGGCTGCGGGCTCGGCAAGCGGCAGCAGCAGGTCGAGGAACGACCATCCGGTTTCGTTCGGCGGAAAATGCTCCGGCACCGGTTCGGCAGCGAATCGCGTCAAGGTGCCCCGTTCGAGTCCTCTTTGCTGCTCGATACGCTGCATTGCCGTGTTCAGACTGACCTCACCTTCAGGGTTGAAAACGTTGCCCGTCAGGTTGGTTCTCATCAATACATCGGGGTGGGACAGCACGGGGGCCGGCAGCGAGGCGATGCGGTTGTCGCGCAAATCGAGCCAGTTCAAACGCGACAGGTTTTCGGCGCCGCCGGGCCATGTTTGCAAATGGGTCGACCTCAGGTTCACGGCGCGCAGCCTGCTCATTGCCCCGACATCGACACTCCCCAGCGGATTGTCGCTCAGATTCAACCGCTGTAGATGCTGCAGCCCATTGAGCTGCTGCTGCACATCCGCCGTGACGACGATCCTGTTGCCTGACGCGTCGAGGCGGGTCAGCGCTGGCAGGTCAGCCGCTGCAAAGGGCAGTTCGGTAAAGGTATTGCCACTGACTTCAAGGGTTTCGACACGGCTGAAAGCGCGGATAAAACTGCTGGCCTGTTCACCGGGAATGTCCAGCAGCCGCAAACGCACGGTACGCACGTGGGCAAAACTGCCCGGCGGCAGCGGCGGAAGTTCGGTGATTCTTTCTGCTGCCGGCAATACGGCGAGATCAGATTGCGGCGCAGGCAGCTCGAACGTCGCGACGTCGGCCCGCAGGCCATAGCGCTGACGAACCGTGCCATGCCAACTGGTTTTAAGCGCGTTGAGCAGCTCGGCATTGCGCCCCGTCGCCCAACGTCGCCGGGGCGCTGAATAGCGTGTTCCATGCCGCAGAGTGGGTGTGTAGAACGGCGCAAAGATGGCTTCATAATCGGCCCTGAGTTGCTCGATCGCTGCCAGTCGCGCCGCAGGTGTTGGCCAGGCGGCATCGAAGACTTGCGCCAAAGGATCGATGCCACCCGGCATCACGGCCATTGTGTCCAGTTCGGCACGGCAGAATTCGCTGACCATTTGATGCACATCGACCAGATGGCCGAAGGGGCCGGCATACTGACTGACATAGTCATAAGCGCGCCGGAACGTCGTCGGGGTGACCCTCGACCAGTCCAGCGACAGCCCCGCCCAGAGTTGTTCGTGTCCGTGATACAGCGACTCGGGCAAGGTTTCGATCAAGGTGTGTGTCAGGTCCAGCCGCTCCAGCTGGTCAAGCCGTTCGACATACTCCGGCCATCGCCACAAGGCGCGCGGAGCATCGATGCGCAAGCTGCGCAGTCGCGTCAGTGACGTCAGATCCATCCCGTGCAGGGTGGTTGCGTCAGTTCCCGAATAGTCGATGCGCAGGGTTTCCAGCGATGTTAGCGCCTGGAGCCGTGGCGCAAAGGTCTGGTCGAGCAACCGGGCGTCGGTGGAAAATCGCAGACGAGTCAGTCCGGGCATCCGGGTAACCGCTTGCGGCAGTGTAGTGAGCGGACGGGCCAGGGCGGCCTGGCCATATCGTTGGCCCGCTTCGCCCATCGACAAATCCGTGACGTTCGGGAACGCCGTCAGGAAGCTGTCCGCATTGGCGTCCGTGATGCCGGTGCCCGTCACGGACAGTTCACGCACATGGGGAAAACGCGTGGTCAACGCCGGCAGTGAAGTCTCGCCAACCAGTGACAGCCGCGCTGCTTCGGGATCGCTTGGGGCCAATGGGCCATTGCGCCAGGCTTGCCTCAATGCCTGCGCCACTTGCCCCCGGTGCTGTGCAGTCTGACTGCTGGACGGGCCTGCCTGCCATTGATCAAGGGTGACATTGAGGGCGTCCCATTCCTGCCGCCTGGATTCCAGCTCGGCGTTGATTTGCACATCGCTGCGACCCCGCTGCTGAGCGAAAAAGGCTTCGGCCTGTCGCGGCTCGGGATATAACTGCGCCACGCGTGACTCCAGCGTCGGGTTGAAACCCGGGCCAAGCCCGTTCGCGTGATAGCCCCTCAATTTCTCGCCGACCCGTACCGGCGGCTTGAAACTTTTGGCTCGCGGAGCCAGCACTTGCACAGCCTCATGCCGATGAACATGCGCAGATTCAATGATTTTGTGTTGCAGTTCACTGCCACTGCTGCCCTCGAACAGTCCCAGATCCGCACGCATATCATCGGGCAACGCGTACATGAGCGAACGGTAAAAACTGTCCTCTACCCTGGACACCCGATTGATCGCTTGCCCACGCTCATTGAACGCCTGGTAAAAAGGCCCGTTCTTGACCAGGTAGCGTTTAACCGGCGCTGACGGCTCACCGATACTGTCCAGCAATGCGCCACTGACGCTGCCGTCACGAATTTCCAGACGCAGCAGCGGCGACCACTGCGGTAACTGTTCCAGAGCAAACAACGCGAGCCGCCGACTCTCTGCCGTCGCCAGGTTCTCACTGTGCAAACCGACAAATGCGCGGGTCTGGCGCCCGTGGCGAACATGCCAGCGGGCTTCTTCGAGCAGCTTCAAAGGCGGGCGCCCGGTCGCTTCCATTCGCGCCAACTGTGAAGGCGTTGCATGATCCACAACGTCCTGCGCGGCCGCATCGCTCAGGCCGGGACAATGACGCTGCAGGCTGCGCACACGGGTGCTCAGTGGTTCGGTGCCTTTGTAGAGGCTGTCAAAAATCGCTGACTGGCGCGTATAGGCCAACTCGGCGAGCTGCTTGCCAAACTCACTGGGTCGCGCCGCACGGTGCTGCGCCGCGCGCCTGCCCAGCAGATGAATGATCTCGTTTTCCTCAAGCGCTGCCAGAACCCGCGCTGGCATTTCCCCGTTCAACACCTGGGTACGACTCACGCGGATCACCGGTTTGCGAGCAATCCCGAACGCGGGATGTTGCCCGCCATACGGGATGGTCTGCCCCGTTCCTTCCGGCCCCATGGAAATCTCCAGCACCCGGTCAGGCGGCCAGTTCGGCATTTCGGTGACCAGCGGCAGTGCATACATATAGCGCTCATCGATCGGCCTTGCACCGCGTAATTGCTCGATCATTTGCCTGGCTCCCGTGTCGGCCTCGAACAGACGCATGGCGTCGCGCAATTCGGGTGGCGGTGGCAGATGATCCATATGCATCTTGCGCAAGGCGTTGTCGCTGACGGCACTGATATCGGCCAGCCTCAGCAATGACTCGTCGGAGAAGCCATCGACGATATGGCCCATGCGCCGCAGCAACGTCAGCCGCTCCCAGCTCATGGGTTGCTCCAGTGTCAGGCGCCAGGCACCGTAGCCATTATGGCCAAGGACAGGTTGCCAGGCGTCGGGATCCGTGGGGTGTCTGAGGCGCCATTGAGCGGTCGACGGGTCAAGCACTTGCTCGTAGACCTTGCCGCCCTGCCGAATGAAGGTCTTGCCATTGACCTGGTACTGCCCCAGCACATTCGGCCCCGACGAATCGCTCAGGGCGATGTCGTGTTCATAGCCGCTGAAATCGGCTTTCCACAGGCGGGTTTCGCCGTTGGGCAAAGTCACCGGGTGCAGTTGCTCGATGACCGGCTCGGCTTTGACTGCCGTCAATCGATTGAAAATCGCGCCCCCTGCGACCATCAAGCTGATCTGCGCAAGATTTTCGGCGACATCCACCAGATGCGCCTTGGCGGCGTGCTTGTCGCCCTCGCTCCACTCGATCGCACCTTCAATGGTTTCGTACAACAGTTGCCCGGCCATGACCGCCATCATGATTTCGCCTAGCACCGGCACGAACATCGACACCATATTGAGCGCCAGGAGGCCGAACTGCAGCAGGCCAGCGAGTTTGGCGTCGCGCGCGTTGGCATCGACGTCACGGGTGGGAACTGCATGACTGCGGGCATCGGCAAATACCTTGTCGCGATGTTGTTCGTAGAGATAGGTCCACAGGTCGGAGTTATCCGTCCAGTAACCTTCGTTGTTGCGAGGGATAACCTCGGGTGCAATGAAAGGATCTGGCTCCGGCTCCATCAAAGGCCGTTCAGGCGGGGTTTCCCTCAGCTCGAAGAACGGAAAAAACGCAGAGGCATAAGTAGCCACCTTCAGCCATGGCGATGACAGCAGGTCAGCTGGAGAGTCGGGCGATGTGCGCATGAATTGGCTGAAGTAATAGGTGCGCTGGTCATAAGGCATGAACTGACTGAAAAACGTTTGATAAGACGTCGGATCGCCGTTTTTCACCTGCTCATCGTCGCGCTCGGTAAACCGACGCTTGAACCTGTTCTCTGCACTGTCATCGTCGTAGCGCATCAGTGGCTGTTCGGGATCATTGGGCACATAAAGGATCAGCGCATCCGCTCTATGCCGTCGCTCACCGACGGAGAAAACGACACAACCCACTGTTCTGTGCCGCATCAGACTCAGGTCACGAAACCAGACCGGTTTGTTGCCGATTTTTGGATGAACCTCGCCCTTGATCACCGAGAGGATCATCGCGTGATCTTCCGGGAGAATATCCTTCGTCAATAAAGCGCGCTCGGCCGCGGCACGCATCGCGTTTTTTTGACCGGCAATGAATTGTTGCCGAAGCCGGGTTTCGGCGTGTGGATCCGCCGGATGAAAAAACGATTTGAGATAGGCCTGGTATTTCGCACCGATGTCGAGATTTCGGCACAGACGGAGAAACTCTGGAACCGTCAAGTTCAACGCCACGGACACGTAAGTATCGGGCTTTTCGGTTTGTTGAATGAAACCGGAACTGTCATGAAAGGCCCCGGGCAAACACTCACGGTTCTCGAAATTATGCAAAGCGGCCTGCAGCATCGCTAACTTCAATACTTCAAACGAGCCCAGCTCTATGGCGAAAATTCCCAAGGCCAGAGGACGCTTGAGACACAAAAAGGTTTTGTCGACATCCACCTCAACCTTGTATTGATCTTTCAATGCTTTCACGAGGAGCGGTCGGGCAAAATCATCGATGTCCTGAAAGGCTGACATGGTTTTGTCCAGCTCTGTCTGCGCCTTGAAATAGTCCCGATAACTCTCATCGAGAACCTTGCGCTGCTGTATGGGTGCGCCTCTGTACCAGACGGGTAACTTCACCCTCGCCTGTTTGAACTCAGCCTTGCGTTGCACCGAAGCGTCAATCAGCCATTGCGGCACCGCGGCCTCCAGAAAAGGCCCATGGATACTTTCGGTCGCAGAGGTTTTTGCCGGATTGTCCGCAGCGCGCGGGATATGGGAATCGGGGGACATACATCGCTCCTGTAAATAGAGCGACAGCACATCATCCTCGCCCAGTGATCGGGCGGTACATAGTTATAAGAACGGGCGAGAGTTGTAACCAAGTGTCTGAGGCAGGTGAAGAACAGGCAACTGCGCGCTATTTGACTATGCTTGTGAGGCACGACTTTTCGCAGAGGGATTTATGGACGATCCAGTCGACAACAAACCGCCGACCTTCTGGCAAATGCTGCACAGTGTCATGGCAGCGGCGTTCGGGGTACAGAGCGGCAAGAATCGGGAAAGGGACTTCACCCACGGTAAACCCAGCCATTTCGTCATTCTGGGCGTTTTGTTCACGGCAGTATTCGGGCTGACGCTGTTTGCCATCGTCAAACTGGTGCTGCATTTGGCCGGGGTTTGATGCTCCGCCGACAGTGCAATGCTGGAACAGGCAAAGTGAGCTATCCGGGCCTTGTGAGAAAGATCACGCTAACGGCAGTGCGCCGAAAACAGGCCCGGAACGCTGTTCACTGATGACTGACCCAGAAGACCGCTGTTCCCACTACAAGAATGATCAGAAACAAAATGGCCCACGCGTCAACGCTGCTGTCGCTTTTCCTGGCTTTGGTCGGGTTGCTCATTGCATCGCCTCTTGTCGGTTTTATCGGTGATTGCACAAAGACTCAACGACAGTTAAGACGATGATTGTCCGCACGACAAATGTGGAATATCCGAGAGCGATGCTCGTTAGGCTATTTGGTTCTTTGCATATACTCAAACATCACTTTTGCGCATAACTGCAAACGGGTATATTGCCCCGGCTCCGTCAGGGAGTGCGCGGCCGTGCGCGCAGAATTGCAGAGGCAACATCGGACTCCAGCAAGCGAAAACGCAGCGTTTTCCGAGTAGCCCAAGCCTGAGAACAGGACTTATATGTACGTATACGACGAGTACGATCAGCGGATCATCGAGGACCGCGTCAAGCAGTTCCGTGATCAGACCCGACGCTATCTGGCAGGTGAGCTGAGCGAAGAAGAATTCCGCCCCCTGCGCCTGCAAAATGGTCTGTACATCCAGCGCTTCGCGCCGATGTTGCGTGTGGCGGTTCCTTACGGCCAGCTGACGTCGCGCCAGGTGCGCATGATGGCCAAGATTGCCCGCGACTACGACAAGGGCTACGCGCACATCAGTACGCGACAGAACGTGCAGTTCAACTGGCCGGCGGTGGAAGACATCCCGGACATCCTCGCTGAACTGGCGACCGTACAGATGCACGCGATCCAGACCAGCGGCAACTGCCTGCGCAACGTCACCACCGACCAGTTTGCCGGCGTCGCCGCCGATGAAGTGATCGACCCGCGTCCATGGTGCGAGATCGTCCGTCAGTGGACCACGTTCCACCCCGAATTCGCTTATCTGCCGCGCAAGTTCAAGATCGCCGTCAACGGTTCGACCGCTGACCGCGCCGCCATCGAAGTTCATGACATCGGTCTGGAGCCCGTCTACAACGCCGCTGGCGAGCTGGGTTTCCGCGTGCTGGTCGGCGGCGGCCTTGGGCGTACGCCAGTGGTAGGCGCGTTCATCAATGAATTCCTGCCCTGGCAGGATCTGTTGAGCTACCTCGACGCCATTCTGCGTGTGTACAACCGCTACGGCCGTCGTGACAACAAATACAAGGCGCGGATCAAGATCCTCGTCAAGGCACTCACGCCTGAAGTGTTCGCGCAGAAAGTGGAAGCGGAAATGGAACACCTGCGCGGTGGCCAGACCACGCTGACCGAGGCCGAACTGCATCGCGTCGCCAGGCACTTCGTCGATCCGGACTACAAGATCCTCGACAACCAGAGCGCGCAACTGGCCGATCTGGACAAGGAACATCCAGGCTTCGCCCGCTGGCGTGCGCGCAATACCCTGGCGCATAAGAAACCGGGCTATGTGGCCGTGACCCTGTCGTTGAAGCCGACCGGTGTTGCGCCGGGCGACATTACCGACAAGCAGCTCGACGCCGTTGCCGATCTGGCCGATCGCTACAGCTTCGGCCAGCTGCGCACCTCCCACGAGCAGAACATCATTCTTGCCGATGTCGAGCAGAGCCAGCTGTTCACCCTGTGGGGCGAATTGCGCGAGCAAGGTTTCGCCACGCCGAACATCGGCCTGCTGACCGATATCATCTGCTGCCCTGGCGGTGATTTCTGCTCGCTGGCCAATGCCAAGTCGATCCCGATTGCCGAATCGATCCAGCGCCGTTTCGACGATCTGGACTACCTGTTCGATATCGGCGAGCTGGACCTGAACATCTCCGGTTGCATGAACGCCTGCGGTCACCACCATGTCGGCCATATCGGCATCCTTGGCGTGGACAAGAAAGGCGAAGAGTTCTATCAGGTCTCCCTCGGTGGCAGCGCCAGCCGTGATGCGAGCCTGGGCAAGATCCTCGGCCCGTCCTTCGCGCAGGAAGCCATGCCGGACGTGATCTCGAAGCTGATCGACGTGTACGTTGAGCAACGCACCGAAGATGAGCGCTTCATCGACACCTACCAGCGTATTGGCATCGACCTCTTCAAGGAACGCGTCTATGCAGCGAATCATTAAGAACAACGAAGTCGTCGACGAAACCTGGCACTTGCTGCCGAAGGACGCGACGTTCGATGGCATTTCCAACTGCGATGACCTGATCGTGCCGCTGTCGCTGTGGCGCGATCATGGTCATGCCCTCAAAGCCCGCGACGGCGGCCTGGGTGTCTGGCTGGATGCTGACGAGGAAGCCGAGGAAATCGGTGAAGACGTCAATTGCTTTCAGGTCATCGCGCTGAATTTCCCGGCGTTCACTGACGGCCGCAACTACTCCAACGCCCGCCTGCTGCGTGAGCGTTATGGTTTCAAGGGTGAACTTCGGGCAATCGGCGATGTGCTGCGCGATCAGTTGTTCTACATGCGCCGCTGCGGTTTCGATGCCTTTGCCGTGCGTCCGGACAAAGATCCGTACGAAGCCCTGGAAGGCCTCAAGGACTTCTCGGTGACCTACCAGGCCGCCACTGACGAACCGCTGCCGCTGTTCCGTCGCCGCTAAGCCTGCGCATTGATGCGCACACAAAAAAACGCCGGTCAGTGACCGGCGTTTTTTTATGCGTGTCGTTTACCAGAAGCGTTGCTGGGTCAGACGACTCCACCAGTTCAACAGCACGCGGTCCACTGAACCGCTGGCGGCCATGCCGATGCGTTCCTGCAGACTTTTGCGCTCGGCGTAGTGCAAATGGTAAACCTCAGCCTGTCTGGCCTTCTGCGCGAGGTACTCATCGCTGGTCTTCAATTCGTCTACCAGTTGATTTTCCAGTGCTGCGATACCGAGCCAGACCTCGCCCGTGGCCACCTCGTCGATAGCCAGTTGTGGTCGATAACGGGCGACGAAGTTCTTGAACAGCTGATGAGTGATGTCGAGATCCTCTTGAAACTTCTCGCGACCTTTTTCGGTGTTTTCGCCAAACACGGTCAGGGTGCGCTTGTATTCACCGGCGGTCAGCACTTCAAAATCGATATCGTGCTTCTTCAGCAGCCGGTTGACATTGGGCAGCTGCGCAACCACGCCAATGGAACCCAGAATGGCAAACGGTGCGCTGATGATCTTCTCGCCAATGCACGCCATCATGTAGCCGCCGCTCGCCGCGACCTTGTCGATACACACGGTCAGTGGCACGCCCGCATCGCGGATACGCGCCAGTTGCGAAGACGCCAGGCCGTAGCTGTGCACCATGCCGCCGCCACTTTCCAGGCGCAGGACCACTTCGTCCTTCGGCGTGGCCAGAGTCAGCAGCGCGGTGATTTCGTGGCGAAGACTCTCGGTAGCGGAGGCTTTGATGTCGCCATTGAAGTCGAGCACGAACACCCGTGATTTGGCTTCAGGTTTGTTTTTGCCCTTTTTCTCGCTCTTTTCGGATTTGGCCTGGCTCTTGCGCAGTGCCTTGAGCTGATCCTTGTCGAGCAGGGTCTGTTCCAGCCGCTCGCGCAAACCCTTGTAAAAATCGTTGAGCTTGCTGACCTGCAACTGCCCTGCCGATTTGCGCCGACCTTTGCCACGCAATGCGGCAAAGCTGGCAAGTACCACCAGAATGGCGATCACCAGGGTCACAGTCTTGGCCAGGAAGCTGGCGTATTCGGTGAAAAAATCCACAGAGACTCCTCAAAGCAATGCGTGAACATGAAACACACGCGGAATGGCTCCAGCATACCCATGCACCGGCTCGTCGACCAGCCGTGAAACCTTCGGCAACACGCCTGTAACGAGCATTTCAAACAAGCGTATGTTTTTTCATTGACAGCTCTCTGCCATCCTCATAACCTCGCCAGACCTTCAACGTACCCGGATGACGCGGACGTGGGCAGCATCTACTTGATACGACATGGCCAGGCCTCCTTTGGTGCAGACGATTACGACGTCCTGTCACCGATTGGCGTTCGTCAGGCGGAAATCCTTGGCCAGCACCTGGCCGATCTGGGGATCCGCTTCGATCGTTGCCTTGCCGGCGATCTGCGCCGTCAACAGCACACCGCTAGCAGTGCACTGGAACAATTCAGCGCCAGAGGCCTGCCGGTACCCGTCCTTGAAACCGATTCCGCCTTCAACGAATTCGATGCAGACGCAGTGATCCGCGCCTTGCTCCCGGCGATGCTGCCGCAAGAGCCGGAAGCCCTGGAAATCCTGCGTAACGCAGCGCAGAACCGCGGTGAATTCCAACGCATCTTTGCCCTGATCGTCGAACGCTGGCTGGCTGGCACTTACGACACACCCGGCCTGGAAAGCTGGCTGGGTTTCGTCGAGCGGGTTCAGGCCGGCCTGCATCGTATCCTCGATGTGGCGGACAAAAACCAGAAAATCGCCGTGTTCACATCCGGCGGCACCATCACTGCCCTGCTCCACCTGATTACGCAAATGCCTGCCAGACAGGCCTTCGAATTGAACTGGCAAATCGTCAACACCTCGCTCAACCAACTGAAGTTTCGCGGTCGCGAGGTGGCTCTGGCTTCCTTCAACAGTCACGCACACCTGCAACTGCTGAAGGCCCCGGAACTCATCACTTTTCGTTGAGTCCGGCTTACTGTGACCCTGGCTGTAACCACCCAGCTCCCATGACCAAGAAAGGATCGAACCATGACCTCCGTAGCTGATGCCGTAAAAGCAATGCAAGCCAAGTTCAACCCAGCCGCCGCTGCCGGTCTGGACCTGGTCTTCGGTTTCAACATCACCGACGAAGACAAGCAATACGCCCTGATCGTCAAGGACGGCACCTGCGACATCCAGGAAGGTGAAAACCCGGGCGCCAACTGCACGCTGGTACTGGACAGCCAGACCCTGAAAGATATCGTCAGCGGCGAAACCGACGGCATGCAGGCTTTCATGGGCGGCAAGCTGCGCGTTGAAGGCGACATGATGCTGTCGATGAAACTGTCCGAGCTGTTTCCTTCGTAAGAAGTCGAGCAACTCATACAAATCCCGTCCTTGTGACGGGATTTGTCGTTTCAGGAACAACGGCCATCGGAGCATCTCAACTCAACGCAAAATCCTTCAGCAAACGCGTATCCAGGCCAAACCGCTCCTGTGACACCACTTTGTATTGCCCTTCGGCCAGTTCGCAATTCACCAGCAGGTTCCAGGAGTGTCGGGTTGCAACCGAGGGCATCAGCACAAATGGATGCTCGGCCAACAGCTCCTCGGCAAACCGTTGTTGATTATGTGAGGGCAGCGTCGGTATCAACCAGTTCGGGTTTGGCAACTCTTCAGGCTGCACGACTCTGATACTGGCTTCGTCGACGACTTCGAAGCAGGTGAGGATGTGAGGCTCTCGGTCAAGCACATCGAGGCTTGCATGGGCCGCCACTTCCAGAATCGCGGTGGATGGATCGACCGCTGCGTAAACCACTCGACGACCCGGCGCGTTCCATCGACCACCCTTCTGCCCGGAACCAATGCCCTTGTCCCACGTGCAACGATACATTTCAGGATCGAGTCGCCAGGCATACCAATGTTCATCCCATGGCAGGGGATTCATTGATAAACCCCGTATTTGATGCGGCTCAGATAGTCTTCCACCATCCGAAACCCCAGCGCATGTCCGACCAGATCAAGTGGCACATGACCGTTGAGATACGGCGTGGACTGTTGCAGCCAGGACTCGGCCCTGGCCTGACGCCCAAACACTTCAGTGGCCAGTTCCAGCGCCCAGGCGTATTGGTAGGCGATGATGCTCTGCTGCGTGTCCAGGCGCACCGGGAAGGCTTCCTTGAGCAGACGGCGCACGGTCCTGACGGATTTGCCGGTAATACGTTTGACCATATCGCCTTGCTGATAGAGCTCGCAGGTTGCGAGCATGTTGACCACATCATGCAGCTCAAAACCTTCACTTGTGCAACGGAGAACAAGCATCGGGTCGTCACCCGTGTCCTGCCCGCGCAGTAACAACTGCACGGGTGTGCCCTCGGGCTTTGTCAATCCCGTTAGCCGGGGCGTTTTTGCGGTAGGCATGGCGACGTCCTCCGAGGGGCATCTGGCGCGGTCGTTGCGCCAGTAGTGGCGAGGGGAGTAGGCAGGCGTATGACTTTCAACCAGTGGGATTCGCATATTGCATCCTTTGCTTGGGTTCAGAGCGATCAGTGCGCTCAGTGACTTCAATGTCCGGCCTCGATGCTATAGATCGCGCTTCCGACGACCAACCTGAAAAAGTCGTCAGAAATATCTCCTCATTTGATCGAAACGCTTTTGTTTCCGTAGGACTTGAAGGGAAATTTCCGCCACTGCATTTGCGCATTGGCTGACAGAACGTTGATCCGGGTCAGGTGTGCATGTGCATGCACTGAGTAATCTCCCTGCTCCATCGAAGGCCACGGAAGGCTCATCGGGAGCCTGCGGCCCATCCCTCTCAAGGAAGACCCTTCATGCAATCGCTCAAGATCATTCTGCTGGCGTCAGCGTTCAACGGCTTGACCCAACGGGCCTGGCTGGAACTGCGCCAGGCCGGGCATTCACCCAGCGTGGTGCTGTTTACTGATGAAAACGCTGTGTGCGAACAGATCGAGCACAGCGGCGCCGATCTGGTGATCTGCCCATTCCTCAAGGATCGCGTACCCCATGGGCTATGGAGCAACACCCGGCGCCCGGTGGTGATCATCCATCCGGGCATCGTCGGTGACCGGGGCGCCAGTGCGCTGGATTGGGCGATTACCCACGAACTGCCGACCTGGGGCGTCACTGCGCTGCAAGCGGTGGAAGAAATGGACGCCGGACCAGTGTGGGCCACTTGCGAATTCAATCTGCCACCCGGCTTGCGCAAATCCGAGCTGTACAACGGCCGGGTCAGCGATGCGGCAATGGTGTGTATCCGCGAAGTGGTGGAAAAGTTCGTCGAAGGTTTTCAGCCGGTTGAACTGGACTATACCGACCCCAGCGTGCGCGGCAGGCTGCAACCGAACATGAAACAGGTCGATCGCAGCTTCAGCTGGCACGATTGCGCGCGCTTCATCAAGCGTTGCATCGACGCGGCCGACGGCCAGCCGGGCGTACTGGCAAGCCTGGCTGGCGGGCAGTATTACGTGTATGACGCCCACCTTGATTCGCGCAGCGGTGTGCCCGGTGCAATTCTCGCGGTGCATGACGACGCCGTGCTGATCGCTGCCGGCGATCAAAGCCTGTGGATCGGCTCGCTGCGGCGCAAGCCTCAGCCTGGCGAGGAGACTTTCAAACAACCGGCGCGGCATGTGCTGGCCGGGCAGTTGGTCGATGTACCGGTGCTGCAGTGGTCGATTGCCACACAGCCGTTCTGCGACGAGGCCTATCAACCGATTCGTTACCGCGAATCAGGGCATGTCGGAGAACTGACGTTCGAGTTCTACAACGGCGCGATGAGCACCGAGCAATGCCAGCGCCTGGTCGAGGCGCTGCGCTGGGCCAAGACACGAGATACCCGAGTGCTGCTGATCAGAGGTGGCCGGGGCAGTTTTTCCAACGGCGTGCACCTGAACGTGATTCAGGCTGCGCGGGATCCGGGGGCTGAAGCCTGGGCCAATATTCAGGCGATTGACGATGTTTGCGAAGAGCTGCTCAGCGCGCGGCAACTGGTGGTCAGCGGCGTGACCGGCAACGCTGGCGCGGGTGGTGTGATGCTGGCGCTGGCGGCGGATATCGTTTTGGCCCGCGCCGATATCGTGCTCAATCCACACTACAAGAGCATGGGTTTATACGGTTCCGAATACTGGACCTACAGCCTGCCCCGCGCTGTCGGCCCGGCGATGGCCGAGCAATTGACGCAAGCCTGCCTGCCGGTCAGCGCGATTGAAGCCTGGCAACTGGGCATGATTCAGGAAATCGGTCCACGCTGCCCGGATGAATTTTCCCTGTGGCTGTTGCAGCGGGCCAATGGCGTATTGAGCGATCCGACCTACGCGGCGGTACGGGAGCGCAAATCGCGGATTGATCAGGAGTCGATCCGCCGGTGCCGGGAGGCTGAGCTGGAGCAAATGCGCGAGGACATGGTGCATGACCGCAATGGCTTTGTCGAAAAATGCAGCAACTTCGTTTATAAGCGCAGGGTGTGTGGCACGCCGGCGCGGTTGATCGAGGACTGGGCGCGGGCGCATCTGGTCGAGTTGGCCAGTTGATTTTGCCCTGACCGGACGCCGGATGCCGTTCGGGTAGGAGCTGCGGCACGCTGCGATCTTTTGATCTTGCTTTTAAAGATCAAGATCAAGAGATCGCAGCCTCGTTTCACTCGACAGCTCCTACAGGACTTTGGAAACCTGTAGGAGTGATTCAACGCCTGCACTTACAATGCGCCCACCTCCAGAACCCGGCCCGCCCATGGACATCGACCTCGCCCGCACCTTCCTTGAAATCGTCCGTCACGGCAGCCTCGCAGCCGCTGCGCAGAAGCTGTTCGTCACGCAGACGGCAATCACCGCGCGGGTACAGAAACTCGAAAGCCAGTTGGGTAGCACACTATTCGTGCGCAATCGCGCCGGGGCGAAGTTGACGGCCAATGGCGAAGCCTTCGTCATCTACGCCAACCAATTGGTGCAGACCTGGGAAGCCGCCCGCCGCGACTTGCCGTTGCCCGAGGGTTATCACAACGTTCTGCACATCGGTGGCGAAGTCAGCCTGTGCAATCCCCTGATGCTCAGTTGGGCAGCGCAACTGCGCGAGAAAATCCCCGGGCACGCGCTGCGCATGGAAATTCGCGATGGCGAAAACCTGCTGCGCCAGCTCGAACTGGGGGTGCTCGATGCGGCGCTGGTTTATCAGCCGGAATACTGGCCAGGATTGCAGGTCGAGCAGGTGCTGGAAGAAAAACTGATTCTGGTGCGTGCGCCCGAGCGTCCCGACCCGTATGTCTACATCGACTGGGGTCCGGACTTTCGCCGTCAGCACGACGCCGCCCTGCCGGAAAAAGCCAAGGCTGCACTGAGTTTCAACCTTGGCCCGCTGGCCCTGCAATACATCCTCGAAAATGGCGGCAGTGGCTATTTCCGCACCCGCGTTGTGCGCACTTACCTGGAAACCGGCGCACTGGAAGCCGTCACCAAGGCGCCGGAATTCGGCTATCCGACCTATCTGGTGTACTCCCGTGATCGCGACTCGGCGGTGCTGCAGCAGGCCTTCGATCTGTTGCGCGAAGTGATCCGCACCGATGATGACTGGTCGCAACGCTGGAACCCGCTAAGCTGAAACAGCGCCTTCAGTCCAGAGCATGGCGCTTGTGACCTCAAGGTTCGCCCTGCACACGTCAGCGGATCGGCTAATCTGCCGGGTATAACCACAATACCCGCAGGTGAAAGCGTTGAGGCAGACCACCGAGGCATTTCGCAGCCGTTACCGTGCGGCCATTCATCCGTCGTACAACCCGTGGCTGCACGGCACGTTTGTGCTGCTGTTCGGCATGCTCGCGGTCGCCGCATTCTGGCGCACGGTGCATTCGGTGAGTTGGCTGCAATGGCTGACCGTGCCGCTGACCCTGCTGTTGTTCAACTTCGGCGTGTACATGGTTCATCGCCATCTCGGTCATCAGAAAAAAGCCTTCGCGAAGATGTTCTATGCCCGGCATGCCGGCGACCACCACAGTTTCTTCACCCCCGGCCACATGACTTACGACAGCGCGCGTGACTGGCGGGTGATTCTGTTTCCAGCCTGGTTGATCGTGATCCATACGCTGGTGATCACCCTGCCCCTGTGGTGGCTGCTCGCCCGATTCAACGCCAACGTCGCCGGGCTGTTTGGCGGCTGCATGGTGCTCGGCTATCTGCTCTACGAGGTGTTTCACGCCTGCGAACATTTGCCCCCGCAGAATGCGTTGACCCGCTTGCCGTGGATTCGCCAGATGCGCCGTCTGCATGAGTTGCACCACCGCCGCGAGCGCATGCAGGCGCGCAACTTCAATATCGTTCTGCCCTTGATGGACTACCTGTTCGGCACGCTGTACCGCGAGCCGGAATCCGCCCCTTTGAGTCATTCGAGAATGCCCATGACGCGCATGCAGCATGAGATCGATATCGCCGGCGAACCGATCGCCGTACTGGCGTACGCCGCCAGCGTCAGTCACTGGCCGCAGTGGCATCCCTCCTCGTTGAAGATTGACGGCCCACAAGGTCCATTGCATGCCGGTGCGCGTTTCGAAGAGGACATCAATGCCGGCGGACGTGCCGGTCACTTGCGCTGGGAGGTCACGGAATATTTACCCGGCCGGCGCTGGTGCGCACGCGCGCAAGGTGATCACGGCCTGGCCTTGCGCCTGACCTACGAGTGCTCGGCTGCAGCAAGCGGCACGCGTTTCTTGCGTATGCTGGAATATCGCTTTGAGGGTTTGGCCATGCGCCTGGCCAATCGCCTGTTGCTCAGGCGGCGCATCGAGCGTGAGTCCGCCGCCTCGATGCTGGCGTTGCGCGACACGGCTGCGCAGTCCATCGACTCGGCGAGGGTCAACGCGTGAAATTACGCCATGGACTGTGCCTGCTGATCGTTCTCGTCATCGCCTTCCTGTTACTGATGCCAACCAAAGTCGAACCGGTGGCCTGGACACCGCAACCGGCGCCCTCGCTGAAGGATGGAATCTATGCGCAGAACCAGCGGCTCAAAGGGGTGGTGAAAGTCGGCCCGAGTGACATCGAAGGGCCTGAAGCGCTGCTGCTGGAGGATGAATTCCTCATCACCGGTCTGCACGACGGTCGGCTGATCCGCAGCAGCCTCGATGGCGCGCAGCGCAAGGTGCTCGCGGACACTGGCGGCCGTCCCCTGGGTCTGGCACGCCACCCGAACGGCATGCTGGTGATCGCCGACGCGGTAAAAGGTCTGCTGTCCCTGGATGCACAAGGTCGGGTGATTCCCTTGACCACCGAAGCCAACGGTGTGCCGTTCGGTTTCACTGACGACGTAGCGATCGACAAGTCAGGGCACTACGCTTACTTCAGCGATGCGTCCAGCCGTTGGGGCTACGGCCATGACGGCGAGGCAATCATCGAACACGGCGCCGACGGTCGCTTGCTGCGCTACGACTTTCAGAGCGGCAAAACCAGCGTGCTGCTCGACAAGTTGCAATTCGCCAACGGCGTCACCCTTGGCCCCGACGAAGCCTATGTGCTGGTCAATGAAACCGGCGCCTATCGCATCAGCCGCTACTGGCTGAGCGGGCCGAAGGCTGGCACTCAAGACCTGTTTATCGACAACTTGCCGGGGCTGCCGGACAACCTCGCTTTCAATGGTAGCAATCGTTTCTGGGTGGCCTTGTATGCGCCGCGCAATGCGTTGCTCGATGTCACTGCCGAACACCCGTTCATGCGCAAGATGATCGTGCGGGCATTGATGGTGTTGCCCAAGCCTGTAGAGAAGCGCGGGTTCGTGTTGGCGCTGGATCTGGACGGCAAGGTGGTTGCCAATCTGCAGGATGCGGGCAGCGGCAACTACTCACCGATTACCACCGTGCGCGAGTATGGGCAGTGGTTGTATTTCGGCTCGTTGAAGGCCAGGCATATGGGCAGGATGGGGTTGGATTCGGCCCTGAAATGAGCCTGCTGGATTGGCGGGGAATGGACATGCGCCTTCGCGAGCAGGCTCGCTCCCACAGGGGGAACCCATTTCAAGGTGGGAGTGAGCCTGCTCGCGATAGCGGTCTGTCAGTTGCTGGATCTGTCAAACTTCTCCGGATCGTCGTCCTCCGGAAGCTCCTCGACAGCTTCTTCGGGATTGGCAGTGGTATGTGCCGGGCTGTTCGGTTCAGGACGGGTGGGAATCGGATCGAAACCGCCCTGCTCTTCACTGGGAAACTTCGGATCATTCATGAGGCACCTCGCAACGAGTCGATGGTTTGCAGACTCTGCACATTGGAGGTGCCGTTTGCGGTCACCGTTCCCTTCAGATGGCAACCACGGGTCGGTTGATTACTGTCCCGTCAGCGGCTGCCCGGCCAGTCGGGCGACAATGTCTTCTTTGGCAAGCACGCGTTTCTCTTTGAGTTTTTTCAAGTCGTCATCGCTGAGTGAATTAGCGTCCTCGGCCTCGACCACTTCCTTATCCACCGCGAAGTATTTATTCAACAACGAATCCAGTTTTGGATCCGCGGAGCGTTTGTGCTCGATCTCTTCCTTCTTGCAGCCCAAGTCCTGATACAGATCATGTGAAACCGGCATGAAACACCTCCATCAAAGTGATCGACAACCAGCGCGACCGATGCGCCGACTCGTTGTCAGCATGGCCTTGCACAATGGCTCCTGTCGACACCCTGTCAGACCAGCGGTTGCCGTTCGTCGCCCTGTCGTAAATGCGATAAAACCTTTCGCGCCCGCGCTCGCTCCATTGATTAACGCTCACAAAAACCTGCGTGGAGATACCAATGGACGGATTCAACCTGCGTCATCTTGCTCTGGCTGTTGCCCTGACTACCGCCATGGGCAGTGCGTTCGCCGCAACTGACAATGACTTTGTCGATAACGCTGCCGCTGGCGGCATCGCTGAAATCGAAACCAGCAAGCTGGCTCTGCAAAAAAGCCCATCAGCCGATATCAAAGCCTTCGCCAAGCAGATGATCACCGATCATACGAAGGCTAACGAAGAGCTGAAGAAAATCGCCCAAGCCAATGACATCGAAGTCCCTGACGACACCACCCTGGTCAAACAGGCCAAGGAAAAGATTCTCGACATGCGCGATGAATCCTTCGATGCGGCCTATGCCAACAACCAGGTCAAGGCTCACGAGGAAACTATCGAGCTGTTCAAGAAACAGGCGAATACCGTGACCGACGACAAGACCAAAGGCGCTACGGAACTGAAAGCGTTCGCGCAACAAATGCTACCCGCGCTGGAAACACACTTGGTCCATGCCAAAAAGTTGCAAGCCGACCACCCGAGCAAATAAGCACCGGGACAATGAAAAAGGCCGCATCCCTGGATGCGGCCTTTTTTCTGGTTCGCCCATTAACCGCCGTCTGTGTCGATATCAGCGTCGGTATCTTCCCCCGGTTCCGGCCGATCCGGGTCGGGCTTGAAGCCTGGGCTGAAGTCGTTGCTGTTATCGCTGTGATGCTGCTTCTGATCGACCTCGGTCGCTGCGCTGTCAGCCTGGCCTTGTTCAGCCGGCGCAGGGGTGTGTTGCCCCGGGGTCTGTGGGTCGATGGCCGGATCGTTGCGATTGATTGATGCAGAGGACTGATTTTGCTGTTGCGGCGCTTGCTCGTTCATATCCACCTCATTCATAGTCCCGCCTCCTTCTTCCAGCACCACTGGAAAACGTCGGGCATGCAGATTCGAAGCCTGGCGCCATGGATTCGTTCAAAAGATCGCCGCCTGTTGCCACGCCGACTAGAGTTACCGGGGCGTTCGACGCGACAGAAAAAATCATCGCAAGCCGACCAACTATTTCAAGCGGCAAATGTCAGTCAATCGCGCCGGTCATTTCGTTGAACCGGTCCTCTTTCGTAACGGAGCGACACGCACATGGCAGCACTGCAGAACAGCACAGTTGAAGCAATCAAGAACAACCAGACTCAACTGCTGAGCGAGTGGACCAAACGCCTCGAAGCCAGTGGCGCCACGCGCAACCTCAAAGAGCAAGACCTTGCCCAGCAAACCCGCGATCTGCTGAACCTGTTGCTGGCGGGTCTGGCAAACGGCAACGGCAGCAAGATCGCTGCCGCAGGTTGGGAAGATACTCGCCAGTTCCTTGAGAAGCTCTCCCAGAGTCGCGCCCTGCTCGGTCAGGACTCCCAGCAAACTGCCAACTTCATTTTCGCGCTCAAAGGGCCGATCTTTGCGTTGCTGCAGAATCATTATCAGGATCAACCGGCCCTGCTTGCCGAGCAACTGCTGGAAATGTCCGAACTGCTCGACACCGTCGGCATGCACACCATCGGCACTTTCCAGAAATCCCGCGAAGCGGTAATCAAGCGTCAGCAGGAAGAATTGCTCGAACTGTCGACCCCAGTGGTCAAGCTGTGGGACGGCGTTCTCGCGCTGCCGATGATCGGCACCCTCGACTCGCAGCGCACGCAAGTGGTGATGGAGTCGCTGCTGCAACGCATCGTCGACACCGGTTCGGAAATCGCCATCATCGACATCACTGGCGTACCGACCGTTGACACACTGGTCGCCCAGCACCTGCTGAAAACCGTGACCGCGATTCGCCTGATGGGCGCCGATTGCATCATCAGCGGCGTGCGTCCGCAAATTGCCCAGACCATCGTTCACCTGGGTCTGGATCTGCAAGGTGTCGTGACCAAGGCCAATCTGGCCGATGCGCTGAAACTGGCCCTGACTCGCCTGGGCATCAGCCTCGGCAAAGCGGTCTGAGCCGATGGAACGTATTCCGATTCTTCAAATGGGCGATTTGCTGCTGGTGACCATTCAGGTCGACATGCATGACCAGCTCGCCCTGACCCTGCAGGACGATCTGTCCGAGCGCATCAGCCGAACCTCGGCGCGTGGCGTGTTGATCGACATCTCCGCGCTGGACATGGTCGATTCGTTTATCGGGCGCATGATCGGCACGATTTCCGGCCTGTCGAAAATCATGGACGCCGAAACCGTGCTGGTCGGTATGCAACCGGCGGTGGCGATCACGCTCGTGGAGCTGGGTATGACCTTGCCGGGTGTCAGCACGGCACTGAACGTCGAACGCGGGATGAAACTGCTGCAGGATCGAGTACGCCTGCAATGACCGTACGCAGCAGCGGCACTCAACCCATTCTGATTGAGCAGGACGTCGTGCTGGCGCGCCAGACCACGCGCAAGCTCGCCACCGATTGCGGCATGCGCCTGATCGATCTGACCAAACTGGTGACCGCCGTCAGCGAGCTGGCGCGTAACACCATGGTCTATGGCGGTGGCGGCGACATGGACTGGCAGATCCTTGAGGAAAACGGCCGTGTCGGTTTGCGTCTGACCTTCCGCGACGAAGGCCCGGGCATCCCCGATATCAAACTGGCGATGACCGACGGCTGGACTTCCGGCAGTGGCCTCGGTTTGGGCCTGACCGGCGCCAAGCGCCTGGTCAATGAGTTCGAACTCGACACTGAGCCCGGCAAAGGCACGCGCATAACGATCACCCGATGGACATGAATATCACCGGGTCGCTGACCCAGGTTTTGCCGATCGAGGACAGCAGCCAGATCGGCCACGCCCGGCGCACCGCGCAAAAACTTGCCGAGCAACATGGTTTCGACGAAAACGATGCCGGGCGCGTGGCGCTGGTCGCCACGGAACTGGCCAGTAACGTACTCAAGCATGCCCAGCGCGGTGAGTTTCACCTGCGGCTGCTGGCGCGACCGGACCACGGCTTCGGCATCGAAATGCAGACCGTGGATCGTGCCCAGGGTTTTGATCTGGATGCGTGTCTGGCCGACGGTTTTTCCACCGGCGGCACCCAAGGCATCGGCCTCGGCGCAGTGTCGCGCCAGACCAACGTGTTTGATGTTTACGCTGACCAGCGTGGCGCTGTGCTGTTGGCGCGGATCTTTCCACGCAGCGATCGCCAGGCCGATATCCGCTTTGGTGTCAGCCAGCATTCGCTGCATGCCGATCCGGCCTGCGGTGATGTCTGGCATTTGTCGTATGAAGGATCGCGGATCAGCGCGCTGGTGGTCGATGGCCTCGGTCATGGCGAAGATGCCGAGCGCGCGGGCCTGGCCGGTGCACAGGCTTTCGCCCGGGCACCGTTTGCCGATCCTGTGGTATTGATGGAAGACCTGCATCAACAAATGCTCGGCACCCGTGGTGGCGCCGTGGCGTTTGCGCAATTTGACAGCCAGCGCGATGGCCTGACGTTCGCCGGTGTCGGTAATATCGGCGCCAGTCTGCTTGACGCTGGCAAGTCGCGCGGGCTGGCCTCGCATCCCGGCATCGTTGGCGGCCAATACCGTAAAGCCAAACCCTTTGACTATGCTCACGTAAACGGACATTTATTGATCATGTACAGCGACGGCTTACAGTCCCGTTGGAACCTTCAAGACTACCCCGGCCTGGTGCATCGCCATCCCGCTGTGATAGCCAGCGTTCTGCACCGTGACTTCTGTCGCGGTCGCGATGACGTTACGGTGCTGGTCGTTGCCCTGGAGGCCAGCCATGGCTGAGTCGACGACCTTGAGCCACGCCGAACAGGCCGCGCTCATCGCCCAGTTGCAGCGCGAAACCACGGCCCTGCGCGAAGAGCTCGATGAAACCAACCAGGGCGTGCTGGCGCTGTATGCCGAACTCGACAACCAGGCCGAGGAGCTGCGTCAGGCGTCGGATCTGAAAAGCCGCTTTCTGTCGTACATGAGCCATGAGTTCCGCACGCCGCTGGGCTCGATACTGAGCATCAACAGTCTGCTCGCCGACGAACTCGACGGCCCGCTCAGTCCGGAACAGCACAAGCAGGTGGCGTTCGTCAGCACCGCTGCCCGCGAGCTCAGTGACATGGTCGATGACCTGCTCGATCTGGCGAAAATCGAAGCCGGGCGCATCACCATCTCTCCGGCCTGGTTCGACATGTTCGACCTGTTCTCGGCACTGCGCGGCATGTTCCGTCCGATCGTCGACGCTACGGCAGTCGACCTGATCTTCGAAGAACCGCGCGGCCTGCCCCGTCTGTACACCGACGACAAGAAGCTCGGGCAGATCCTGCGCAACTTCATCTCCAACTCGCTGAAATTCACCACCCGTGGTGAAGTGCGGGTGTCGGCACGCATGGAGGGTGAAGACAAGGTTCGCTTCGCTGTCAGCGACACCGGCATCGGCATTGCGTCAGAACTGCACGACACGTTGTTCGAGGATTTCTCCCAGGTTGACTCGCCGTTGCAGAAACGCCTGCGCGGCACCGGGCTGGGTCTGTCGCTGTGCAAGCGTTTCGCTGCGTTGCTGGGCGGTGAAGTCGGGGTAGAGAGCACGCCTGGCGTCGGCTCGACGTTCTTTGTCATCATCCCGTTGGCAATCGCTCTGGAGAACGTCGATGAATCGTGACATCCGCCTGTTGATTGTCGATGACAACGTCGCCACCCGTTACGCGCTGCGTCGGCGCCTGGAGCGCCATGGCTACACGGTGCTCGAAGCCGGTACCGGCAGCGACGGTCTGGCCTTGATCGAGAGCGAAGCGCTCGATGCCTTGATCCTCGACGTCAACCTGCCGGACATGAGC
Source organism: Pseudomonas sp. (assembly GCF_035554175.1). Lineage (GTDB taxonomy): Bacteria > Pseudomonadota > Gammaproteobacteria > Pseudomonadales > Pseudomonadaceae > Aquipseudomonas. Next base: position 24,986 of record NZ_DATMIV010000023.1, read on the forward strand.
GGTTTCGACATCGTCCGCCTGCTGCGCGCCGATCCTCAGACGGCACTGCTGCCGGTGATCCATGTTTCAGCGGCGTCGATCCAGACCGGAGACATCATCACCGGCCTCGACGCCGGTGCCGATGCTTATCTGATTCACCCGGTCGATCCCGACGTGCTTTTGGCAACGTTGCGCACGTTGCTGCGGGTGCGCGACACCGAAAATGCCTTGCGCGAAAGCGAGGCGCGTTTTCGCGAGATTTTTGCCAACGTTTCCGCACCGATCGCGGTGCTCGATGCCACGCTCAAAGTGCACGAATGCAATCATGCGTTCTCCCAGCTGATCGTCGACAACCGCGACCCGCAGGCTCTGCGCGAATGCTTCGCCGAGGACCAGTGCACGATTCTTGACGAACTGCGTCTGCGTCTGGTGGACGGCGAACGCTGGAAAGGCACGTTGAACATGCGCGTGCAGGGCGAAATCCGCGAGACGCAGTGGCAGATTTCGCCGTATCGCACGCCGGAACTGAGTCTGGTGTTCGTCGAGGACGTCACCGAGCACCGCCACCGCGAGCGCTCGCACCTGGCCCGGCTGGACGACACCACCACGCAGTTGGCCAAGGAAGTCGCCGAGCGGGTGCACGCCGAAGCACAGCTGCTGCAAGTACAGAAAATGGACGCGCTGGGCAAGCTCACCGGCGGTATTGCTCACGACTTCAACAATTTGCTCACCGGCATCATCACCAGCCTCGAATTGATTCAAAAGCGCGTTGCCGACCAGCGTCTGGACAAGGTCCAGTTCTACTCCGAAGCGGCGCTCAGTTCGGCGATGAGTGCGGCCTCGCTGACCCATCGTTTGCTCGCATTCGCACGTCAGCAGCCGCTCGATACCCGGCCGGTTGACATCAATGAACACGTCCGTTCGCTGGAAGAGTTGCTGGTGCGCACCATCGGTGAGCGCATCACCCTCAAGCTGGAACTGACCAACAAACCGGCGATTGCGCTGGTCGACCCGGTGCAGCTGGAAAGCGCCGTGCTGAACCTGGTGATCAACGCCCGCGATGCCCTGCCCTCGGGCGGCAATATCTGGGTCAACACCTACGCGGCCTATTCCCATGGCGATCCGAATCTGGCCGATGGTGCCTATGTCGCCCTGTCGGTACGCGACGATGGCACCGGCATCGAACACAACGTGATCGACAAGGTGTTCGAGCCGTTCTTCACCACCAAACCCTTGGGTCAGGGCACCGGGCTCGGCTTGTCAACCATCTATGGCTTCGCCCGTCAGTCGGGCGGTGACGCGCACATTCGCAGCGTCGCCCGGCGCGGCACCGAAGTGACCATCATGCTGCCCGGCACCAACGACCCGACCGGGGCTGACGCGCCTGTGCCCGTGCCTGACGCCAAAGGCAGTGGCGAGCATGTGCTGATCGTCGAAGACATGGCCACCGTGCGGTTGTTCGTCACCGAGGTGCTGGAAGATGCCGGCTATCGCTGCACGCAGGCGGCAGATATCGAATCGGCGCTGGAGCGTTTGCAGAATGACTCATCGATCAACCTGCTACTGACCGACGTCGGCCTGCCGCGCATGAGCGGCCGGGAATTGGCCGATGTCGCCCGCGGCTGGCGCGAAGGGCTGCCGATCCTGTTCATGACCGGCTACGCCGAAACCGCGATCAACCGCCAGGTCTTTCTCGGCAGCGGTATGGACATGTTGATCAAACCGTTCCAGATCAGCGAACTGCTGGACAAGGTCCGCCGCACCCTGGATGGCGCCTGACTCGACGCCCATCACTGACGAGAGACTACCGCCTCCTGTGGGAGCGAGCTTGCTCGCGAAGAAGCCCGTCCAGTCAGATCATCTGCGACTGACGCTCCGCTTTCGCGAGCAAGCTCGCTCCCACAGGGGATCTCGAGTGATTCTGCTGACTTTGGCGCCACTGTCATTGGCGCAAAGCCCGGGCGAGAAACGCCGCAGTCTTGCTCTTCTTGCTGGTCGCGACTTTCTGCGGTGTACCGGCGGCCACGATTCGGCCGCCCTGATCACCAGCCCCGGGGCCGATGTCGATTACCCAGTCGCTCTGCGCCACCACGCGCATTTCATGTTCGACCACGATCACCGTGTGCCCCGCCGTGACCAGTGTGTCCAACTGCTCCAACAGCCGGTCGACATCCCGCGGATGCAATCCCGTTGTCGGCTCATCCAGCACATACAACGTCGCGCCACGCTGGCTACGCTGCAATTCGGTGGCCAGTTTGATCCGTTGCGCCTCACCGCCGGACAGCTCCGTGGCCGGTTGCCCCAGGCGCAGATAGCCCAGGCCAATATCGCGCAAGACCTCCAGCGATCGACGAATCCCTGCCTGTTCGGCAAACACTGCCACCGCTTCATCGACGGTCAATTGCAGCACCTGGGCGATGCTCAAGCCCTGCCAGAGAATCGCCAGGGTCTGCGGGTTGTAGCGCGCGCCATGGCAGGTCGGGCACGGCGCATACACGCTGGGCATGAACAGCAATTCAACGCTGACAAAACCCTCGCCCTCGCACGTAGCGCAACGCCCCTTGGCGACGTTGAAGGAAAACTGCCCGGCGTCATATCCCGCTGCTTGCGCCTCGGGCGTGGCGGCGAACAGTTTGCGCACGTTATCGAACAGCCCGGTGTAGGTCGCCAGATTGGAACGCGGTGTGCGCCCGATCGGTTTCTGATCAACCTGCACCAGCCGCTTGATCGACTCCAGCCCGGCCGTGATCTGACCGGAACCGGGCGGCGGCGTATCGTCTTCCAGGCTGATTTCTTCCGGCTCTGCCTCAGCCACCGGACGCCCCAACTGCGCGCCAACCAGCTCCAGCAAGGCCTGACTGACCAGACTCGACTTGCCGGATCCCGACACACCGGTCACCGAGGTAAAGCAACCCAAGGGAAATTCGGCGCTGAGATTATTCAGGTTATTGCGGGTGACGCCGTCCAGCTTCAGCCAGCCCTGGGGCTTACGCGCGGGGCGAATGTCGCGTTGTTTTTCCGCAAACAGATAAGCGCGGGTCTGCGAGTCCTCAACTTCAGCGAGGCCGTCAGGCGGACCGCTGTACAACACCCGTCCGCCTTTCTCGCCCGCCGCCGGGCCCACATCGATCAACCAGTCGGCGCGGCGCATCGTCTCGACATCGTGCTCGACCACGAACAGCGTATTGCCGTCAGCCTTCAAGCGTTGCAGCGCCTCGAACAGCGCCTCGCCATCGGCCGGGTGCAAACCGGCGGACGGCTCGTCCAGCACATAAATCACTCCGAACAGCTGCGAACCCAATTGCGTGGCCAGGCGCAAGCGCTGCAACTCGCCCGAGGACAAGGTCGGCGTACTGCGCTCGAGCGCCAGATACCCCAAGCCGAGATCGGTAAGCGTACTGACTCGCTCGAGCAAATCTTCGGCGATGCGTTGCGCCGCCAGCCGTTTTTCCAGCGACAGGTTCGGCGTGTGCCGCACGTCCGGTGCGTTGGCATGACCACTGGCACCGTGGGCCACCCGCTGCTGGCGGGCCTCGCGGGTTTGCGCATGACTGAGGGTGTCGCTGCTCTCCTCGGCCTGTTCAAGGTAATTGCTCGCCGCCACCGGCCGCAGCACCTCGGCCACTTGCAGCAACGGCATCTGCGCCAGCTCACCGATGTCATAGCCGGCAAAGGTCACCGACAGTGCCTCGCGCTTCAGGCGTTTGCCGTCGCACAACGGGCACGGACTGCCGCGCATGAACTGCGAAACGCGCTTCTTCATCAGCGCACTTTGCGAATGAGTAAAGGTGTGCAGGATGTAACGCCGGGCGCCGGTAAAGGTGCCCTGATAACTCGGTTCCATCTTGCGCTTGAGGGCGACGCGGGTTTCCTCCGGGGTCAGCCCGGCGTACACCGGCACCGTTGGCGTTTCTTCGGTGAAGAGAATCCAGTCACGCTGTTTCTTCGGCAGTTTTTTCCAGGGAATATCGACGTCGATGCCCATGGTCACGAGGATGTCGCGCAGGTTTTGCCCCTGCCATGCCAGTGGCCAGGACGCCACGGCACGCTGGCGAATTGTCAGGTTCGGATCCGGTACCATCAGTGCTTCGGTCACTTCATAGACGCGGCCAAGTCCATGACACTCTGGGCATGCGCCCTGCGGCGTGTTCGGTGAAAAGTCCTCGGCGTAGAGCATTGGCTGTCCGGGCGGGTAACTGCCGGCGCGGGAATAGAGCATGCGGATCAGGCTCGACAAGGTGGTCACGCTGCCCACCGAGGAACGCGCACTGGGCGTACCCCGCTGCTGTTGCAGGGCCACGGCGGGCGGCAAGCCTTCGATGGAGTCGACATCCGGCACACCGACCTGGTCGATCAGACGCCGTGCATACGGCGCCACCGATTCGAAATACCGCCGTTGGGCCTCGGCGTACAGCGTGGAAAATGCCAGTGAGGACTTGCCTGAACCCGAGACGCCAGTGAACACCACCAGCGCATCGCGCGGGATGTCGACATCAACGTTCTTCAGGTTGTGTTCGCGGGCGCCGCGCACGCGAACCATGCCGACGGGTGCTTTGGAGTTGCGCTTGGAAGTCATCGGCCTGCCTTGATTGAGAAAACGGTGACAGCACTCGGCCTCAGGTGCCGAGCACCTCGCAAATCATCTGCAACAACGCTTGCGGACTGTAGGGTTTGCCGAGCAGATGCGTATCGGGGCTGAGCTGGTGGTCGCGGGAAATGATGTCGCGGGTGTGGCCGGAGGTAAACAGCACAGGCACCGGCGGCGTCTGCACCTTGGCCCAGGCGGCGAGATCCGAACTCTTGATCAGGCCGGGCATGACCACGTCGGTGAAGATCAGGTCGATCTCGATGCCTTCCAGCAACATCTGCATCGCGATATCGCCATTGCTGGCCGTCATGACCCGATAGCCTTCTTCGCGTAGCAACTCGACCGCCGAAGCGCGCACCGCGTCGTTGTCTTCCACCACCAGGAGCGTCTCGTGGCCACCGCCCTTGCGCTCGCCGACACTCGCCGACTCTTCGCGGATCGGGCGCAGACTGCGTGGAAAAAACAACTGCACCCGCGTGCCTTCGCCTACCTTGCTGTCGATCTCGACGTGGCCACCGCTCTGTTTGACGAAGCCGAAGACCATGCTCAAACCAAGCCCGGTCCCCTGCCCGTCGGCCTTGGTGGTGAAGAACGGCTCGAAGACCTGTTCGAGCATCTGCGGCGCGATGCCCACCCCGGTATCGCTGACCGCGACGCGAACATACTCACCGGCAGCGATGCCTTTGCCGGCACAGAATTCACCGTCCAGGCGCACGTTGGCGGCGTTGAGGCCGATCACGCCCTCGCCTTTCATTGCATCGCGGGCATTGATCGCCAGGTTGAGAATGGCGTTTTCCAACTGGTTGCGGTCGACGTTGATATGCCACGGCTGGGGCGGCAACTGCACGTCGATCTGAATGGTTTCGCCCAGGGCCCGCTGGAGCAACTCGCCGACCCCTTCGAAGATCTGCTGCGGGTTGCACACCGCAGGCGACAGCGGTTGACGTCGGGCAAACGCCAGCAATTGTGACGACAGCTTGGCACCCCGCTCGACGGCCGCCAGCGAAGCGCTGACGCGACGTTGCACGTTGGCATTGTCCGGCTCATGGCGGGCCAGCAAGTGAAGGTTGCCGGCGATGACCTGCAGCAGGTTATTGAAGTCGTGAGCGACACCACCGGTCAGGCCGCCGATGGCTTCAAGTTTTTGCGATTGACGCAATTGCTCTTCCGCAGCCAGTCGTGCATCCACTTCAGCGGCTACGCGCTGTTCGAGGTTGCGGGTGAATTTGAGCAGGGATTCTTCGGCGTTCTTGCGCTCATGAATGTCGATCAGCACGCCGGGGAAGCGAAAAGGTTTGCCGTGTTCATCGAACTCGCAGGCACCACTGGCCAACACCCATAAATACTGGCCGTCGGCGCGCTGCACGCGGTACTCGGCATTGTACGGATCGCCGGTGCGCACGCAGTGGGCGACCCGCTCCTGCACCCACAGGTGATCATCGGGATGAATGCGCGATTCGGCGATGTCTTGTGGCAGATCGCTCAAGTCCTGGTCTGGTGGATAGGAGAACGTCCGGGCAAAGCGCTCGTCGGCTGACAAACGATTGTTTTTTATGTCCCAGACAAACGAGCCCAGCAGCGCCCCGGCATTGAGTGCCAGACGCACGCGTTCGTTGTCGGCGCGGTAGGCATTTTCCGCCGCTTGGCGCAGGCGTTCGGAATGCACCAGTTCGGTGGTCTCGACCACCATCGCCATGACGCCGCCGGGCACGCCGTCATCGTTGGCCACCGGGCTGTAATACAAATCCATCCAGACGTCTTCCGGCACGCCATCGCGCAGCAATACCAATTCCTTGTTGCGGTAGGACAAGGTGCCGCCGGCCAGGCAGGTGTCGACAACGTGACGGTTGAATTCGGCGACTTCCGGCCAGCCGAGCTCTACCGGGGCGCCGAGCAGGTAAGGATGGCGCCCGCCGGCGAATTCGGAATAGGCGTCGTTGTAGATCATGTAACCGGCGTGGCCCCAAAGCATCACCATCGGCAACGGCGAAGCCAGCATCAGTTGCACGGTGCTGCACAGGCTGGCCGGCCAGTCGGCAAGCGGACCCAGTTCGGTGTGGCTCCAGTCGAACGCACGAATGCGTCCGGCCATTTCGCCTTTCCAGCCCTCACAGCCATGGCTTTCGGATAAAAACTGCATCGCCTGACTCAGTGTCCCTTTTGCGGTTTTCCGATTGATCGCAACGCTTGAGCTTCGCGATGCCCGTGTGTTTCGAGGCCTCGAAACCGCATTGGTTTCATTGGAGGTATAGTCGATTTCCAACACGGGCCGCTTCAGACGCCAATCAGGTGTTTAAGCGGGTGGTAGCCGGATTTCATTTTCGCGGCAACATCAAGGATTGCCTTCTCGATCCCGTTCAGATGCGTGCAGGTCAGCTCGATGGCCGCGCTCTGATTACCCGCTTCGATATACTCGAGCAAACGCAGGTGTTCATCGTCGCGGCAGGCTTCATGGCTGTCGTCGTCCAGCGCGGCAGCGTACAGCGAGGCGCGGGAAATCAGCTTCTGAAACCAGTCGAGCAACACCGGATTGTTCAGGCTGCGCGCCAGTTTGATGTGGAACTCGCCGAGCAGATGAATCAAGCGTTCGTGATCGCCGGCGGCATGGGCGGCATCTTCGAGCAACAAGTGCTCACGCAGATCCTGCAGCGCAACGACGTCTTTACGTCGACACAGTTCAGTGACGATGCCGATTTCGATCAGTCGCCGGGTTTCGAACAGCGAACGGATCTCTTCGTCACTGGGCAGCGACACCGATGCACCTTTGTTGGGCTCGGTGGTGACCAGGCCATCGGCCTCCAGTTGCTTGAGCGCAGCACGCACCGACGTGCGGCTGACATTGAACAGTTCGGCCAGCGAAGCCTCGCCCAGCTTCATCCCGGGACGCAGCGAACGCTTGCTGATCGCCGCGTAAACCCCTTGATAGACGCGGTCGACCGTGGTTTCCGGTTTCTTTTCGGTCATTCGAACACTCCTTTGGCGTCGGGCAGCCAGCCCTTCGCGGTGGCTGGCCATGGAAAAAGAGCGGCAGACGCAGATTAAACCGGGCATGTCCAAATTGCATTTATATATTGCATACCGGCGGGTGATGGCGCTGAGCATCGACCAGTTGCGGGAGGTCGTTTTGGCGAGGTGTTGGATTATCTGCCGAACCACTCGTTGCGAGCGTGGGCAGTAGCGAACGGATCTGGCTTTGCGCCAGATGAACCGACAGACAACCCATTCCCTTGTGGGAGCGAGCTTGCTCGCGAAAGCGTTGTGTCAGTCAACATCACCGTTGAATGACCCACCGTTTTCGCGAGCAGGCTCGCTCCCAGAGGAATTTATGGTGTGTTCTCAGTCGGTGCCGTACTTCGGCGAACGCGGTCCATACAGCAGACCCGCCGGGTGGCCGGCCGACAGCAGACGATTGCTCGCCACACCGGCAATCGGGTAACCGGCATCGGTGGAGCTGTTGATGATCTGCTTCACCGCGGCAGTGATGAGCATGCCGATCAACCCACCGCCACCGTTGTTGCCACCCTCTTCACTCGAAGCCCGCGCCGCGCCGGTCCAGAGCGTGGTGCCACTTTTCAGGTCGACCAGTTTCGCCGTCGCCGTTACTGCAGTTTCACTGCTGATCACCATGTAACGCGTACCGTACTCGGTCACGGTGATGTACAGCGCCGCGTCCGCACCGAAGATTTCCTTGAGCTTGGCAGGCGGCGCCTGGTGGATGTCATCCGGGGTGGTCAGGCCGTTCTGGCGGAACGTTTCGTCTACCAGCGTGATCGGCAATACGTAGTAACCGGCTTCAGCGAGGGGAAAAGTCACCTGCGACAGCAGGCTGTACGAGGCCTTCACATCCGGCGAGGTGTTCAGCGGTGGCAGCACCAGAATGGTCTTGGGCCGCGCCTGTTTGTAGGCCGCGTAATCCACGGTCTTGGGCGCGACACAGCCGCCCAGCAAGGTCAGAGCCAATGCGGCGGCGAACAGTTTCAAGGTACGCGAGATCATTGCACGGCTCCGGCCTTGGCGTTTTTAAGCAGAAAATCCATATAGGTACCGGACTCGGGAAACAGCGCTTTCTCGGTGTTGAACTGCTGCACCATCTGGTCGTCCTTGCCCATGCTCAGATAGAGCAAACCAAGGTGCGCGTGATAACCCGGCGGCACAGCCTTGCCGGTGGAACGAATCTTCTGCAGATCACGTTCGAGTGCTTCGGCCTGAGCCTCTTTCGGCTCTTCACCTTTGAAGTATTCGTAGACCTGGGGCTCGTAGCCTTCCCATTGATAGAGGGTTTTGGGGCCCGCACAACCGGCCAGCAAAGTGCTGGCAGCCAGGGTCAGCGCTATCAGCGAGCGCGAAAAAATCGGGTTCATGGGTATTGCTCCTTGCAGTAGGCAGTGATCAGTTGCCCGGTTTCCAGGCGCCAGCGTTCATGCCATCGACCAGACGATTGATCGCCTCGCGCATGGCCAGATCGAGGACTTTGCCGTTGAGTGTCGAGTCGTAGGCAGCAGTGCCGCCGAAGCCGATGATTTCGCGATTGGACAAGGCGTACTCGCCGGCGCCCTGGGTCGAATAGACCACTTCCGAGGTGCTGATGTTGACGATGTTGAGGTTGACCTTCGCGTAGGCGACCTGGGTCTTGCCACGGCCGAGAATGCCGAACAACTGGTGATCACCGGTCTCTTTGCGGCCAAACTCGGTGACATCACCGGTTACCACGTAATCGGCACCCTTGAGGCGCTGGGCCTGGCCCTTGATGGTTGCTTCCTGCTGGATTTCGCCCATGTTGTCGCGGTCCAGCACAGAGAAGCGATTGGTCTGCTGCAAGTGGGTGATCAGAATGGTCTTGGCTTGACCGCCGAGACGATCAACACCATCGGAAAAGATCCCGCGCATATAGCTGGAGCGGTTGTCGAACTTGCCCACCGCCATCGGCACGCGAGCGCCGGTCCAGACTTGCGACGCACTTTCAACCTTCGCCACCGGCAGCGCGCGGGAGCTTTCGGTGGCGCAGCCGGCCAGTGTCGTCGCGAGGGTGCCCAGCACGGCGATGGCGACGCCTGAAACCAGCATCCGGGAGATCATTCTCATTGAATATTCCTTTGAAAAACGCAGATGTCCCGGCGCGACAATGCGCTCGGGAGCTGAAAAGGGGCCGCAGTATGACAAAGTGCCATCATTGAGAACAGGTTTTTTTGGCGCCAGCAGATTGGCTGGACCGGCCGTATCCAGATCCACTGTGGGAGCGAGCCTGCTCGCGAAAGCGGCGTGTCAGACGAATCATCTCTGACTGATCAATCGCTTTCGCGAGCAGGCTCGCTCCTACAGGGTTGGGTGTTTGGCTTGGGGGACAGGAATCAGTGGAAATCGCGGCTCTGCACATGAATGCCGTTGAGCAGCGGGGTCAGGTCGCTCATGCGTCCGGCGATCAGGTGGCGGACGTCGCCTTCGCGTTCCCAGCGGCCATCGACCTTGAGCAATTGCGAGCCGACCAGCACTTGCCGTTGGCGCTCGGCCAGGTCACGCCAGACCACCACGTTGACGTTGCCGAACTCGTCTTCCAGGGTCACGAACGTCACGCCGCTGGCCGTGCCGGGGCGCTGCCGTCCGGTGACCAGCCCGGCCACGCTTACTGGCCGGCCATGTTCAATGTCCATTAATTCCCGCGAGCTGCGGCAACGTCGGGCCTGCAATTCGCCACGCAGCAACGCCAGCGGATGCGGCCCCAGCGTGGTGCCCACCGTGGCGTAATCGGCGTGCAGGTCTTCGCCAACGCTGGGTTTGGGCAGGACGATTTGCGCTTCTTCTGTGCCGGGCAGCCCGGCGAACAGGCCAAGTTGTTGCTGCACCCCCGCCACTTCCCAGCGCGCGCGATGGCGATGCCCGGCAAGACCGCGCAAGGCGCCGGAGTCTGCCAATAACGCCTGCGCACGGCTGTCGAGGGACGCCCGCTCGCCCAGGTCGGCAACATCGGCAAACGCCCCGTGGCGGCGCGCCGCTTCGATGCGTCGGGCGTCCTCTTCGCGAAAGCCTTTGATCATGCGCAGGCCCATGCGGATCGCCGGTTGCCCGGCACTCAGCGGTTCGAGGCTGCAATCCCAGTCGCTGGCCCGTACGTCCACCGGGCGGATCTGCAAATGATGCCGGCGTGCATCCTGAAGAATCTGGTCGGGGCTATAGAAGCCCATCGGCCAGCTGTTGATCAGTGCACAAGCGAACGCCGCCGGTTCATGACACTTGAGCCAGCAACTGGCATAGGTCAGCAAAGCGAAACTGGCAGCGTGGGATTCGGGAAAGCCGTAACTGCCGAAACCCTTGATCTGCTCGAAAATCTGCGCGGCGAATTCCGGCGTGTAGCCGTTCTTCTGCATGCCGGCGGCGAGACGTTCCTTGTGCGGTTCCAGTCCGCCATGGCGTTTCCACGCGGCCATCGAACGGCGCAACTGGTCGGCCTCGCCGGGGCTGTAGTCCGCGGCGACGATGGCGATCTGCATGACCTGTTCCTGGAACAGCGGCACGCCCAGGGTTCTTTCCAGCACGACTTTGAGCGCAGGCGACGGATAGCTTTCCGCCTCCTCCTTGTTGCGCCGACGCAGGTACGGATGAACCATGCCGCCCTGAATCGGCCCCGGGCGGACGATCGCCACTTCGATCACCAGATCGTAGAAGGTCTTTGGTTTCAGGCGTGGCAGCATCGACATCTGCGCGCGCGATTCGATCTGGAACACGCCGACGGTATCGGCGCGGCTGATCATGTCGTAGGTCGGTTTGTCTTCGGGCGGAATCGTCGCGAGAGTCAGATCCAGATCGCGATGACGGCGCAGCAGATCGAAGCAGCGGCGAATCGCACTGAGCATGCCCAAGGCCAGGATATCCACCTTGAGCAGGCCGACCGCATCGAGGTCGTCCTTGTCCCACTGAATGATGGTGCGGTCGGCCATCGCCGCGTTTTCGACCGGCACCAGGGTGTCCAGCGGTTGTTCGGAAATCACGAAACCGCCGGGGTGCTGCGACAGGTGCCGGGGGAAGCCGATCAGTTGCCCGGTCAGGCTCAATACCCGGCGCAGCACCGGGCTGTCCGGATCGAAGCCGCCTTCGCGCAGACGTTCCAGCGGGGGTGTTTCGTCGCTCCAGCGGCCGCAGCATTCGGCCAATGCGTTGATCTGATCCGGCGGCAGGCCCAAGGCCTTGGCCACATCGCGCACGGCGCCGGTGGCGTGATAGGTGCTGACCACCGCTGTCAGCGCCGCGCGCTGGCGACCATAACGGTTGAACACGTATTGCAGGACTTCTTCACGGCGCTCGTGCTCGAAATCGACATCGATGTCCGGCGGCTCATTGCGTTCTTTCGACATGAAGCGTTCGAACAGCAGCGTAGTGCGATCCGGATCGATCTCGGTGATGCCCAAGGCAAAGCACACCGCCGAGTTGGCCGCCGAACCGCGCCCCTGGCAAAGGATTTTCTGCTCGCGGGCAAAGCGCACAACGTCGTGCACGGTGAGGAAGTAGCTTTCGTAGCCGAGCTCGGCGATCAGCTTCAATTCTTTGTTGATCTGCCTCAGCACCTTGAAGGGTGCGCCTTTTTCCCAGCGCCAGGCGATACCTTGTCTGGTCAGATGCCGCAGCCATGAACTGGCGCTGTGGCCCACGGGCACCAGCTCTTTCGGGTAGTGATATTTCAACTCGCCAAGTTCGAAGGTGCAGCGGCGGGCCAGATTTACCGACTCTTCAAGCAAGGCCGGCGGATATAACTCGTGCAGCCCATGGAGGCAGCGCAAATGCCGCTCGCCATTGGGGTGCAGACGCAAACCCGCTTCGGCCACCGGCACGTGATGCCGGATCGCGGTCATGGTGTCCTGCAAGGCGCGGCGACCCCGGGCGTGCATGTGCACATCGCCGCTGGCCACTGCTGGAATGTGCAGCTCAGCCGCCAGATTCAACAATGCTGCGAGCCGCTGCTGATCGTTCTGTCCGCGATGCAGTTGCACCGCCAGCCACAGGCGTTCGCCGAAGGCCTGTTTCAGCCAGCGTCCCTCTTGCCGGTCATCCAGTGAGTCCGGCACCCACAACACCAGCAAACCCGGCAGCGCTTGGTCGAAGTCTTCGCGCAGCACCTGATACTGGCCTTTCTGCGTGCGCCGCCGGGCACGGGTGATCAAGCCGCACAGCGCCTGATAACCGGCAAGGTTTTCCACCAGCAGCACCAGTTTCGGGCCATTGTCGATGCGAATTTCGCTGCCGATGATCAGCGGCAAGTCGACGGACTTCGCCGCTTGCCACGCGCGGACGATCCCGGCCAGGGTGCATTCGTCGGTGATCGCCAGCGCCTGATAACCGTGTTGTTTTGCCCGCTGAAACAGCTCCAGCGCACTGGAAGCACCGCGCTGGAAACTGAAGTTCGACAGGCAATGCAGTTCGGCGTAATCGGCGCTCACGCGAACCAACCCTGCAACCACAGCGGACCGCCCTCGCCCACGGCGCGCCAGGCCCAGCCCTGCTGACCGGCGCGGTTCTGGATCAGGTAATAATCGCGCCGCACGTCGCCACCGTCCCACCAACCGGACTCAATACGCTCTGGCCCCATGAGAATCCGCGCCGAACCTTCCGCTACGCTCTGCGGTTCGCTGAGCAGCCAGCCGGGACGCTGCACGCCGGGCAAACCGGTGCAGGGCTGTTTGTCGACAGTGTTCTGCCACGCACACTCGGGGCGGTGGTCGGCCTGAAAGCGCAGCCCATGCACCGCATCATCGCCCAGCCGTGCGCGCAGGCGTTCGCGCAGTTGCTCCCAGGGCAAGGTCTGCTGCGGGCGGTCGTCGAACAGCTCCTGATACTGCGGGACGAAACTCGGCAGGTCTTCGGCGCGCAAACGAAAGCCGCGCACTGGCGCCTCGACCTGCACTTGCTCCAGCCGCCCGCGTGCCAGTTCGAACAGCATCGCCGCGTCACGTTCGGCACTGAGCAGGCCGACCTTTATTACCGTGTCCGCCAGCCCGGCGTGTTCCAGATGCAGGTCGAAACGCTGTACACCGCTGTCGCGCCCGCAGAGGAACGCCGACAGATCGCCGGTCAGACGCCGTAACGGGAACAGCAAGGCTTGGTGAGATTGCACGTCGAAATTGAGTTCGATGCGGCTATCGAAACGATCCGGCGGCAGGTAGAACGCCAGCGCCAGCGGTCGTGCGCCGAACAGTGTGTCGAGGTGCTTGAGCATCTGCGCCTCGAAGCGCCGGGCCAGGGCCTGACGTGGCAGGCTTTGTACTTGAGCGAGATTGCGCAGGCCCATACGTGACAACGCCGTGGCCACATTCGGCTCGAGCCCGACACGGTCGACCGGCAATTGCCCGAGGTGATGCTGCAAGGCTTGGCCGTCCGGTACCACCAGGCCATCGTAGGCATTGGCCAGCACCCGCGCCGCCACCGGATTCGGCGCGGCAACGATGCGATGACGAAAGCCCAGCTCAGTCAGTTCCTGGCGCAGGCGTGCTTCGAATTGTGGCCAGGTGCCGAACAGACCGAGGCTCGATTCAATCTCGAATACCACGGTGCGCGGGTAATGCACGCTGACCTGGGCGCTGAACCGATAGGCCCACGCGGCGAGAAACTGCTGCCAGTGTTCGACCTCCGCCACCTCGTAATCTGCCGTGGCAAAGCCTTTGCTCATGGCCTGGGCGGCGGTCATTGACATCCCCGGCCGCAGGCCAAGTTTGCGCGCCGCCGGATTCACCGCTTGCAGCACCCGGCGCTGGGCCGGGCCATTGAGCAGCACCAGTGGCTCGTCAGGGTCCGGCCGCTGACGCTGTACGGCGTCGAGGGCCAATTGCGGAAACAGAATACATACCCAGCGCATGACGATCAGTGCCCCACGGTAAAGGCAATCGGCGCCGCACGGGCCAACCCGCCACGGCATTTGAGCACGCGCAGCTGTGCCGGTCTGGCATCGATGGCGATCCGTAACGCTGCTGGTGACGGGTTGATTGCTTCGCTCAACGGTCGCCAGGCAAACGCCAGGGTCTGGCCGGTTTCCGCCGCCACCTGCAAACGTCGCAACGCACGGTCATCGGCCTTGTTGGGCCAGCACAGCACCGCGCCGCAACTGCCCGAACGCAGACACTGCTCTGCTGCCCACAAGGCGTCGCGCTCGCTGGCCTGAATCACCGACAACTGGCGCAAGTCGACCCCGGCACTGGCCCAGGCTTGCGGATACGGCACGAACGGCGGAGCCACCAGCACGATGCGTTCGCCCGCCGCCGACAGCCGCGCCAGCGTCGGCCAGACCAGTTGCAGCTCACCGACCCCGGGGCCGGCAAGGAGGATTTCGCTCAGTGCCGCTTCCGGCCAGCCGCCGCTGGGCAGGGCCGCGTCCAGCGCCGCATGCCCGGTCGGCTGCGGGCTGGCCGCCGGTGGCGCAGGCCGGCCGCGCCAGACCTGGCCGCCATTGAACAGCGTATCCAGTGCAACGACGGCGCCCATCAGCCTTGCCTCACCAGACCACAGAACACGCCTTCGATGGCCAGATCCTGGTCATCACGCACGACAATCGCCCGATAAGCCGGGTTGCGCGGCAACAGGCGCACTTGATCACCAACCCGTTCGAAGCGTTTGATGGTGACCTCACCGTCCAGACGCGCGACGACGATCTGCCCATTGAGCGCCTCGGGATTGCGCCGCACACCGACCAGATCGCCGTCGAGGATGCCGTCCTCGATCATCGAGTCGCCCTGCACCCGCAACATGTAATCCGGAGTGCGCGAGAACAGCGCCGGGTCGAGCATCAAGCGGTTATGAATATCGGCATCGGCACCGATCGGCGTACCGGCGGCCACACGACCGAGCACAGGGATTTCCAGCAGTTCCGGGCGCGACTGTTGCCCGAGCAGGCGAATGCCCCGGGCCTGATGCGCATTGACCTCGATGAAACCGGCTTCGGTGAGCGCCAGCACATGCTTGCGCGCCACGCTGCGCGAGGCAAAACCAAAAGCCTCGCTGATTTCAGCGAGGCTTGGGGGCTGACCGTGTTCGGCGATGCGTTCGCGGATAAAGGTCAGGATGGCGGTACGGCGGGGAGTCATATTGGTCATGGAGTACATTTGTACTCCTGTAGGAATTTGCTGACAAGAACCGCCAGTCGGCGTAGGAGCTGCCGAAGGCTGCGATCTTTTGATCTTGCTTTTAAAAGTCAAAGTCAAAAGATCGCAGCCTCGTTTCACTCGTCAGCTCCTACAGAATCCTCAGGTCTCTGTAAGAATGCGCAGAGGCGAAGAATCAAGTTGCGCCAGATACGCCCACGGGTAAATCCCGCGTTGGTGGCCATCGCTGAACACCAGTTGCACGCCATACCCCTGCGGGTTGAGTTCGATCAGCCGAACACGATCATCCACCAGCGGCGTGACGCCGCGCAGGCGAAATGCGCGGCATTGCGAGCACGGGCATTGCCGGCGCAGAACGGCATGCTTGAGCAGCGATTCACTGCCATCCGGCCAGCTCAGCCGTAACGTGCGCTCGCTTTGCGAATTGCCTACCGACAAGGGATTCATTGCAACTGACTCAAGGCAATGCGCACGGCTTTGCGCACTTCCGGATCGCCGTCGTCCTGCGCCGCCTGCAACGCAGCCACGGCACCGCGGTCATTCAATTCACCGAGGGCCAGTGCGGCTTCCTTGCGCAGGTTGCTGATGCGGTGGCCGAGGGTGTCGATCAGCGCGTCCAGCGCCGGAGCGAAGCGCAAGCGACCGAGACTGCGGGTGGCACGCAGGCGCACTTGCCAGTAATCGTCGCTCAACGCTTCGACCAGGGCCGGGCCGGCATCGGTGTGGCCGACCTTGCCCAGCGTGGTCGCGGCTTCTTCGCGCACTTGCCACGCTGTGTCCTGCAAGGCCTGGCGCAGCGCGGGCAGCACTTCGGCACTGCTGGCCAGACCGAGCGCACCGGTGGCGGCGCGGCGCACTTCGGTGTCCGGGTCGTCACTGGCCAGTCGCGCCAAGGCTGGCAGCGCGTCGAGTTGCTTGAGCCAGCCGAGCACGCCCACCGCTTCACGCCGCACATTGGCATCGGCGTCGTTCAGCGCGGCGATGGCCGCCGGCGCGGCCTCGGCGAAACGCAATTCACGCAACGCGCGAAATGCCGCGATGCGCACGCTGACATCGGCATGCGCGGTCCACGGCAAAATCAGCCGCCCTGCCGCTTCAGTCTTGAGCTGGCTCAGACTCTGCGCCGCCGCTGATTGCACGGCGGGCGACGGATCGGTCAGCGCTTCGCACAAGGCTTGCACGACCGCTTCCTCTTCCCAGGCTTCCAGCAGACGCGCAGCTTCAGCACGGACTTCCTCGGCGGAATCCTGGCGCAGGCGATCGACCAGCCAGAGCAAGCCATCGGGCTCTTCCAGATCGGCCAGATCAATCAGCGCAATGCGCCGCACGCCGGCATCGTCGGCGGTCAGGCGCGGTTGCAGGGCGAGAATGTCAGCGTTGTCGGTCAAAGCAAAAATTTCGGTCATAGGGCAAATCGCGGCAAAGGGTTTTCAGGAGGCAGACCGAGCGGATTGAGGCGCGGCAGCGGGCGGTCGTTGTCGTTGCGCAGCAGGTCGAGACAGTGGCGTTTGAGGCGGGCGAACTCTAGGCTGGTCACCAGTTCACTGGTGCGCGGACGCGGGAAATCCAGACGCAGGTCTTCGATGATCCGTCCCGGCCGTGCGCTCATCACCAGCAAGCGATCGGCGAGAAACAGCGCCTCGTCGATGTCATGCGTGACAAACACCACGGTGGTGCGGATGCGCGTCCAGATGTCCAGCAGCAGTTCCTGCATGTTCAGACGGGTCAACGCATCCAGCGCGCCGAACGGCTCGTCCATCAGCAGCAGACGCGGACGATTGATCAGCACCCGGGCGATCTCGACCCGTTGTTGCATACCGCCGGAAAGTTGATCCGGCCAGCGCTCGGCGAAGCCTTCAAGGCCGACCAGTTTGAGAATGTCATCAGCAGCGCGACGCCGCTCGGCCTTGCCGATACCGCGCATTTTCAGGCCGAAGGCGACGTTGTCGCGCACCGTGCGCCACGGGAACAGCGTGTGATGCTGGAACACCATGCCGCGCTGCGGTGACGGTTCGGCCACAGCAGCACCATCGACTTTCAGGCTGCCGGTGTTTGCACTCAAGTGCCCGGCCAGGGCACCGAGCAACGTCGATTTGCCGCAACCGGACGGGCCGAGAATACACACGAACTGGCCGGGTTCGATTTGGCAGTCGAGCCCTTGCACCGCTTCGAAAGCCTCGCGCCCCTGGCCGAGAACGATGGACAACTGACGGATATCGATCCGCCCTTGCGCAGTTTGCATCACGCTCATCAGGCTTTGCCTCGCGGTCGATGCCAAGGCGTGAAGACCCCGCCCAGGCGTTTGATCAGCCAACTGCTGCCCATGCCCAACACACCAATCAGGAGCATGCCGACGACGATGTCGGCGTAGTTCTGGATGGTGTAGGACTCCCAGGTGTAATAACCGATGCCGAACTGCCCGGAGATCATTTCCGCTGTCACCAGGCAGAACCACGAAGTGCCCATGCCGATCGCAAGGCCAGTGATGATGCTCGGCGCCGCGCCCGGCAGAACCACCTCCACAAGAATCGCCCGGCGCCCTGCCCCGAGGCTTTTGGCTGAGGCGATCAGGCGGGGATCGACGCCTTCGACACCGTGCACCGTATTGAGCAGGATCGGGAACAGCGCGCCGGTGAAGGTGATGAAGACCATCGACAACTCCGAGGACGGAAACATCAGGATTGCCAGCGGAATCCACGCGACGGCGGGGATTGGCCGCAGGACTTCCAGTGGCGGCAGCAGAAGGTCTTCGGCCCATTTCGAACGACCGATGGCCACGCCCAGGGCGATGCCGATCAGCAGTGCGGCGAGGTAGCCGGCAAAGACGCGGCCGAGACTGCTGCTCAAGTGCTGCCAGAGTTTGCCGGAGTCGCCCAGGCCCAGCGCTGCTTCGATGACAGCCAGTGGCGTCGGTACGTTGGCGAAGGTCACCAGGCCGAGGTTCCAGTGATGGCTGGCGGCGAGTTGCCAGAAGAGCAGGCAGAGCAGCAGTGAGGACGTTTTTGGAATCCAACGCAAATAAGATCTGAACACAATAATTCCTCTCACCGGGATCCTTGTAGGAGCTGCCAAAGGCTGCGATCTTTTGATCTTGATCTTGAAAAACAAAGTCAAAAGATCGCAGCCTTCGGCAGCTCCTACATGGGAATGCAGCGTTTTGGGGTTAGCGCACTGCGAGGGCTTGCGCAGTGGCATCGCTGAAATCGAACACCTTGCCACCCTGCGCCGTGGCGTATTGCTGGGCCTGGCCCTTGAGCAGAAATGCGCTCAGGCGGCCCTTGGCATCGCTGGCGAACCACGCCTGTTCGGCCAACAACTTGATCCCGCTATCACTGGCCTGGGCATACACCGCACGAATATTCCTGCCCTCCTGCTTCAGCGCAGCAAATGCCGACTCCGCCGAGCCATAACGGCGCACCTTGTCTTCACCGCGCACCCAGATTTCCGCGACATGGCTGAAATCGCTAATGGCCTTGCCTGTTGCGGCATCCACGCCCGGCACCGGCGTTTGCGCGTAGTTGGCCAGTTGTGCGGTGTAGTCCAGATTCGACGCCTTGAATGCCGCGCGAATGTATCGATCATCGATAAAGGTATTCAGATCAAGCCCGCGGTCAGCCTTCTTCAGCAACTTCAAGGTAGCGATGGCGGTGCCGACAGCCTGGCGATATTCCGGCTTCCAGCTCAGATCACGGGTCTGTACGCCAAGGGGGCCGTGGAACAGGTAGTTGACCTCGGCATCGACGCCGGTGACTTTGGCGATCAGTTCGCTGTACTTCTCAGGTTGCGCGGCGAGCAGTTGATTGGCTTCGATGCTGGCGCGCAGATAGGCGACGACGATTTCCGGGTACTTTTTCGCATAGGCCTGATCCACCAGCGCGCCGTGGAAAGTCGGCGCATTGGCCTGTGCGCCGTCGTAGATCTTGCGTGCGAAACCACGGCTCGGGAACAGCTCGGCGAATGGCACAAAATCGGCGTGGGCATCGATCTTGCCGGCCTGCAACGCAGACCCGGCGACTTCCGGCGGTTGGGCGATGATGTTGACATCCTTGAGCGGATCCCAGCCCTGCTCTGCCACCGCGCGCAGCAACATGCCGTGAGCGGTGGAGGCGAACGGCACCGAAATGGTCCTGCCCTTGAGTTCGCTCAGACTCTGCACGGTGGAAGCGCTCGGCACGACGATGCCATTGCCACTGCCCTTGATGCTGCCCGACAGCACGCTGATGAACAGGCTGTGCTTGCCGGCGGTTTCGAACGCCACGCCGTTGAACGCACCGGGGAAATCGGCCATGGCGCCGAAGTCGAGTTTGCCGGCGACCATCTCGTTGGTCAGCGGCGCGCCACTGGTAAAGTTCTTCCACTGCACGTCGTACTGCGCATCTTTGTAGGCGCCGTCGTGCGGCAGGTATTTGTCGAGCAAGCCGAGCTCACGGATCAACAGCCCGCCAGCGGCGCAGTTGATGGTGGTGTCCTGGGTGCCGATGGCGATGCGGATGGTTTCGGCCGAAGCCGATAAAGTCAACGAAGCCAGTACCAGACCGGCGAATGCTGCACGCAACATGAGTGTTCCCCCTCGAATCGTTTTTGAAGTTCGTCTCCGCCGCGATCAGGGCGCGGTGGGAAACGAGGGGTTTTCGGTGAATCGAGCGTCCGGGTGTTGCCGGGTAGCTAATGGCTTGCCACAGATCCCCCTGTAGGAGCTGCCGAAGGCTGCGATCTTTTGATTTTGTTTTTTCAAGATCAACAGATCGCAGCCTTCGGCAGCTCCTACAGGGGTTGTGTTCAACGCAAGAGATAAGGGATTTCGACCTTCACCGCCCCCGTCGGGCAATCCTTCTCGCACGGCATGCAGTACCAGCATTCATCGAACGCCATGTAGGCCTTTTGCGTGGCCGGGTTGATCGCCAGCAGGTCCATCGGGCAGACGTCGACGCACACGGTGCAGCCCTTTTCGGCGATGCATTTGTCCTCGTCCACGGTGACCGGGGCGTTGGAGCGGAAGAAGATTTCCTGAGCTTGATAGGCCATGGTTGGAGCTCTCTATAAAAGATGTCTCAAGCGGCGAAAGCGCCAACGCGCAAGCGGTCGTAGGCCAGCATTTCTTCGGCGTCGAGCGGGATGATGTAAGGCTCGACGGCTTTCTTGAAGCTGGTCATGCGGCCATCCTCGCCCTTCTTCAGATGGCAATGGCAGAACCATTCAGCGTCGTTGCGTTGCGGATGATCGACGCGATAGTGGTACAGGCCCCAGCGGCTTTCGGCGCGGAACAGCGAAGCGCGGGCGGCCATTTCGGCGCAGTCGCGGATCACACTGGTTTCCATGGCGCGCATCAGTTCGTGAGCGTTATTGGCCTTCATCTGCTCAAGGTCGCGCTCGATGTCGCTGAAACGCTGCAGGCCGATCTGCATCTTCCTGGTCACTTTCGGCGGTTGCAGGTAGTCATTGACGAAGCGCCGCAGCTTGTACTCGACCTGTGCCGGCGGCAGGCCGTGTTCGCGATCGAGCGGTGCGTAGACCCGGGCCTTTTCTTTTTCGATCTGGTCAGCGTCCAGTGCGGAAAATTCACGGCCGGCGACAAAGTCAGCGGCGTTGTGCCCGGCAAACCAGCCGTAGGTAAACGCGCCGAGCATGTAGTTGTGCGGCACCGCCGCCATGTCACCGGCCGAGTACAGACCTTTGACCGAAGTCTCCGCGCGCTCGTTGACCCACACGCCGGACGCCGAGTGACCGCTGCAAAAGCCGATTTCCGAGATGTGCATCTCGACCATCTGCGTGCGGTAGTCGGTGCCGCGATTGGCATGGAACTGGCCACGGCTCGGGCGCTCATTGCTGTGCAGGATTTCCTCGATGTTCTGGATGGTTTCCTCAGCCAGGTGGTCGAGTTTGAGGAACACCGGGCCGTTGCCGCTCTCCAGTTCCTGGTGAAACTCCCACATCATCTGCCCGCTCCAGTAGTCGCACTCGATGAAGCGTTCGCCCTTGTTGTTGGCGGTGTAGCCGCCCAGTGGGCCGGTGACGTAGGCACAGGCCGGGCCGTTGTAATCCTTGATCAACGGGTTGATCTGGAAGCACTCGAGATTGGCCAGTTCCGCGCCGGCGTGATAGGCCATCGCGTAGCCGTCACCGGCGTTGGTCGGGTTTTCGTAAGTGCCCATCAGGTAGCCCGACGACGGCAGGCCGAGGCGCCCCGCTGCACCGCAGGCGAGGATCACCGCTTTGGCCTTGATCACGTGAAAGTCGGCGGTGCGGCAGTCGAAGCCCATCACACCGTTGACCGCGCCCTCCTCGTCGGTCAGCAAGCGCGTGCAGACCAGCCGATTGGTGATGCTCACCCGCGCACGCTTCAATTGCCGATACAGCACTTTTTTGATGTCGTGCCCTTCCGGCATCGGCAGCACGTAAGCGCCCATGTGATGAACCTTTTTCACCGCGTAATCACCGGTTTCGTCCTTCTCGAACTTCACCCCCCAACGGTCGAGCTGCTCGATGGTTTCGAAACTGTGGGTGGCATAGGCGTAGACGGCGGCCTGGTTGACGATACCGTCATTGGCGATGGTGATTTCCTTGGTGTACTGCTCCGGCGTCGAATGGCCGGGGATGATCGCGTTGTTCAGGCCGTCCATGCCCATGCTGATCGCGCCGCTGCGTTTGACGTTGGCCTTGTCGACCAGCAGCACGCGCAGATCGGGATTTTTTTCCTTGGCTTTGATCGCGGCCATCGGCCCGGCCGTACCGCCACCGATCACGACGATGTCGTATTCCTGCTCAAGCGTGCTGCGCGTCATGCCTGCTCCCCTTTTTGCCGGTCGATCCGCAGGCGGTACTGGAACGCATCGCCACGGTAATAAAGGTGTTCGAAATCCAGCGGCTGGCCTTGAGCGTCATGGGTCAGGCGCTCGATACGCATGATCGGCGAGCCGGCCTCGATGTTCAGTGCCTGAGTCAGATCGCTGTCGGCCAGTACCGCGTCGATGGCAAGGTCAGCATGGCCAAGGGCAATACCGCAGTCGTTTTCGAGGATCAGGAAGATATCGCGGGTGACCAGATCAGCCTTCTCCAGCCGCTCGCCAACGGCTTTGGGCAGGTAGGTGATTTCCAGTGAGATCGGCTCGCGGTTGATCAGGCGCACGCGTTTGATCTGCGCGACGACTTCGCCTTCGGCTACTTGCAAACGTTCGGCGACACGTTTATCGGCGGCGATGAACCTGAAACTGCGCAGGCGGTTGATCACTTCGTAACCGCGTCCGGTCATGGACTCGGCAAGGCCTTGCAGGCTGCTGACGTTCTGGAAGGTTTTCGGTTTGGCGACGAAAGTGCCTTTGCCGTGGATCTTGAAGATCAACCCTTCCTTTTGCAGATCGCCCAGTGCCTGGCGCACGGTGATGCGGCTGACTTTGAACAGCGCACCGAGCTCGCTTTCGGAAGGCATCTGACTGTCTTGCGGGTATTCACCGTCGAGAATCCGCGCACGGAGTACATCGCGCAGTTGGGTGTGCAGCGGAACGCTGCCAAGAGAGAGAACGTTATCGGTCATCACGGGATCACTTGTTATAACGAGTTATGACGTGATCTTAGAGTGGCTATGACAAGGTTGAGAAATATTGTTTGGACATAACCTTAGATGCACCTTGAAAAGCAAAAGATCGCAGCCTTCGGCAGCTCCTACAGTTGAACTGCGATTCCCCTGTAGGAGCTGCCGAAGGCTGCGATATTTTGACTTCAGCGAACAGTGGCGTTTGAATTGAGAAACAGCGAATGCGCATAACCTTTGAGCTGGACACAGTTCCCGAGCCCCCGGCACCTGTGGCGAGGGAGCTTGCTCCCGCTCGGCTGCGCAGCAGTCGTAAAGGCGACTGACTCGGTTTGCCTGAGACAACGTGCTATCGGTATCGGGGGCCGCTCCGCGCCCCAGCGGGAGCAAGCTCCCTCGCCACAGGGTTGTGGTTTACAGGGGAAGATCAGTGGCGTTTGAGGATTTGGTCCATGTCCCAGTCGGCCTTTAGCGCCTGTTCAGCGACTGCCGGGTGCTGTGCATCACCATGAATATGCGCATTCATCCCCAGCACGTGATGCCACTGAATGTACTCTTTTCCACGCAGCAATGCTTGCCGGCGGCGGCGACTCTGAGGCTGTAGGCGTAGTGGCTGTCGGGCGGCGTAGTCAGTCACCGCTTCGAGGCGGCGGCCCATCACCGCCACCAGCGCCGAACCCGGTGCCTTGTAGAAGGCCGGCCCACTCTTGCGTTCTGTCACATCGCCGCAACCGACCATGCCCCAACGTACTACATTCTTTGTCTGTCCTCAGCCGAGGCGCAAGGCGCGCAGGTCAAGGTGACCGTCCTTGAGCGGCGGGCACCAGTAATAACCACCGGTGATCGGCCGGCTGATCCGGTACAGACCATCGGCGATACCGTCTTCCAGTCCGCTCATGCGCCGCAGCTGTGTTTCAAACGCATCCAGCGAAAAACCGAAGGCAAGGAACATCAACCCGGCGCGATCACCTTCAATCCACGGCATCGAACGGCGCACGACAAACGCCTCGGGGGCAAAGCTTTCCTGAGCGGTGCGTTTGACGTGAGCAGAGATCGGAGCGTCGTCGATTTCTTCGTTATCGCTCAAGCGACGGCCCATGATGTCGTCCTTGGCGCCGGCGGATAAGCGATGAAAACCCTTGAGGTCGTGCTGCCACTGCTGGATCGCGGCGAAGCTGCCTCCGACCAGTCCATCAGCGCCGGTGCTCAGCAGCGCGGCGGCGACAGCGGCGTCGTCATGGGGGTTTTCCGTGCCGTCTTCGTAACCGGTGAGGTCGTGGCCCGCCATGTGGCGGAAGGTTTCCTGCATCTGCACCAGATGCAGGGCCGGGGCCAGTGCGGCTTCCAGGGCGTGGCTGCGATTGAGCAATTCACCGCGGTCGACACCGTGCAACCAGACCCATAATGCGTGCTGGGTCGAAGGGTTCTCTACGCCAACGCCGGTCAGGGCCGGGAAGCTGCGCAGGCCGTCGATCTGCACATTGAGCGCCTTGGTCAGGGATTCACCGAAACCGAGCACCGCCGACTTGCCATCCACCAGCATCAGCAGTTTGTCGATCGCTTGCGGCAATGCTTCAACCGAGTCCAGGGCGAAAAACAGGTGACGTGCTTGCGCAGGAACGGGGGTGGCGAGAATGCCCGGCTGGTAGTAACTCATGTGAACTCCTTGAAAAAGTGCGCGGAGTTTACCTGTAGCCGGATGGTTTGTGTGGGTTGCGAAAGCGTCCTTGTTTCAGCGTTTACTGCGTTCGATCAATGCCTTCAAAACCAGCGCATTCGCAGTCGCAGCGCCGCTGGCAGTATTGTCGAAGATGCACCAGATGTCTTTGCCCTCGCCGCTCGCGCTCTGCAGGTTCTGAGCAAGACGTTGCAGATAAGCCTCGTCATAGGCGCTGTGGTAAATCCGCGGAGAACCGTGCAGGCGCCAGTATTGCAGGCCTTGCCAGCCACCCGGCGCAGTGTCGGTGCTGATCCGCGACGGGTCGACCACCGCTTGAGCAATATGCAAGTCCACTAACGTTGCCTCGCCGCCAGTCCACGATTCGTGTCGCGGTTCCAGTACCACGCTACCGCGGAAACGCTCGCGCAGGGCTCGAAAAAACACCTCGGCAACCGGCTCATCGAACGCAAGCTTGGGCGGCAGTTGTACCAGCAGGCATCCCAAGCGGTCGCCCAGACCTTCGCATTGCCCGAGAAAATCATCGAGCGCCGCCGAACTGTCCGCCAGCCGTTGCTCATGGGTGATGAGCTTGGGCACTTTCACTGCGAAGCGAAAGTCTGGCGGAACCGAGTCGGCCCAGCGTTCGTAGGTCTGGCGTCGATGCGGGCGATAGAACGAGCTGTTGATTTCCACGCAGTTGAAGCGCGCAGCGTAGCGTTGCAGATGCGTGCCGTCGGCCGGAAACGCTGGCCAATGCTCGCGGCCCAGGCTCCAGCCGGCGCAACCTGTGTAAATCGTGGGCTCGTTCAATCGCTCACCGTCATTTCTTGCGCGGGATCACGGCGCCGAGCACCTGTTTGGCGGTTTGCACAATCACCCCGACTTCGTCCGGGTCGCCTTTGAGCAGCGTCGTGGCGAATTTCTTCGCCTGCTCCAGCTTGATGTGCGGTGGCAGCGGCGGCACGTTCGGGTCGGTCTTGAACTCGATCAGCACCGGCACTTCCGAGGCCAGGGCTTGCTCCCACGCTGGCGCAACATCCTCTTCGCGATCGACGAAAATGCCCTTGAGGCCAATGGAAATCGCGAACAAGTGATACGGCACGTCGGGGATGCTCTGCGACGCCTCGAACTTCGGATCGCCCTCCATCACCCGCTGCTCCCAGGTGACCTGGTTGAGGTCTTCGTTATTGAACACCGCGCAGATCCATTTCGGGCTCTGCCATTGCCGCCAGTATTTGGCGACGGTGATCAGCTCGGCCATGTTGTTCATTTGCATTGCGCCGTCACCGACCAGCGCAATGACCGGACGCTCCGGGTACGCGAATTTGGCCGCGATCGCATACGGCACCGCAGCGCCCATCGAGGCCAGGCCACCGGACAATGAGCATTTCATGCCACGGCGGATTTTCAGATCGCGGGCGAACCAGTTGGCGCAGGAACCGGAGTCACTGGTGATGATTGCCTGCTCGGGCAAACGGGGCGACAACTCGTAGACCACCCGTTGCGGGTTGACGGGATCGGCTTTGGCCATGGCGCGCTTTTCCAGGGTTCTTTCCCAACTGCTGCGCCAGGATTCGATTTTCTTGCGCCATTTGGTTGAGGTTTTCTGTTCCAGCAGCGGCAGCAATGCAGCGAGGGTTTCTGCTGCATCACCGACCAGATTGACCTCCATCGGATAACGCAGGCTGAGCATGTCCGGCTGCAAATCGATCTGCACGCCGCGCGCCTGGCCTTCCTTGGGCAGAAACTCGGAATACGGAAAGCCCGAACCAATCATCAGCAAGGTGTCGCACTCGCTCATCAGCTTGTAACTGGGCTCGGTGCCGAGCAGGCCGATGCTGCCGGTGACCCACTGCAGATCGTCCGGCAATGCCGCTTTGCCCAACAAGGCTTTGGCCACACCGGCGCCGAGTTTTTCCGCCACGGCGATCACCTGGTCGGTCGCCTCCAGTGCGCCGGCCCCCACCAGAATCGCGACCTTTTCGCCACTGTTCAGCACCTCGGCGGCGCGCTGCAGATCGGCGTCATAGGGCACGACCTTCGGCTTGCTGTAACCGACACCGGAATGCGCGGTGCCATGGGCGCGGGCCGGTTGTTCGTAAGGCAGATCCTGCAGGTCATTGGGCAGGATGAGTGCAGTAACACGGCGCTCGCCGACGGCGGTGCGCACCGCACGATCCAGCAAATGGCGCACTTGCGATGGCGCCGAAGCCTGCTGCACAAAGGCACCGGCGACATCCTTGAACATCGACACCAGATCCAGCTCCTGCTGGTAGTGGCTGCCCAGCGCCGTGCGCGCCTGCTGGCCGACAATCGCCAGCACCGGCATATGGTCCATCCGCGCATCATAGAGACCGGTGATCAAGTGCGAAGCACCGGGGCCGGAGGTGGCGATGCACACGCCCAGCTCACCGGTGAACTTGGCATGGGCCGAGGCCATGAACGCGGCCATTTCTTCATGCCGCGCCTGGACGAATTCGATCTTGCCTTTGGCCCGGCTCATGGCGCCAAACACGCCATTGATGCCATCCCCCGGATAACCAAAAATCCGCGTGACGCCCCATTCGCTGAGCCGTTCAACCAGAAAATCACCTACTGTCATCGTCATTTCGATCCTCGCCTTTTGCCGCTGCATGGACATGTAAGGGTCTGGACAGTGGCGTTAGCGACGAAGTTTCGATGGATTGTGCGGGCAAGGGCTTTGGCGCCGTATTTGCGCCGCAATGAATTTTTTTGAGGCGAACGCCCTGCCCTGCGGTCGACTGATCACTGATTGACGGAGGATGGCTCATGAGCGAAGTACAAACCTTACGGCTCGAACGCAATGACTGGGTGCCGAACAATCCGCGTTTGCCGGTGTTGATCTATCGCAGCGCGCTTGCCATCCAGGGCGACGATCCGGCGGCGCACTTCGAGCAAACGTTCAGCGCCAACGGCTGGCCACCGCAATGGCGCTACGGGATTTATGACTATCACCACTACCACACCGAGGGCCATGAAGTGCTTGGCGTGGCGGCGGGTCAGGCGCGGTTGATGCTCGGCGGGCCTGACGGACATGTGCTGGAGGTGAATGCGGGGGACGTGTTGCTGCTGCCGGCCGGGACCGGCCACTGCAACCTGGGGTCGAGTGATGATTTTCTTGTGGTAGGGGCGTATCCGCCGGGGCAGCAGGCGGATATCTGCCGGAAGGCGCCGAGTGATGAGCAAATGGCGCGGATTGCAGGGCTTGGGTTTCCCGAGAGTGATCCGGTGCAAGGAGCCGGTGGTGCGGTTGGGCGGTATTGGATTTGATGGTTCACCACATAACCCTGTAGGAGTGAGCCTGCTCGCGATAGCGGTGTTTCAGTCAATATCTTATTTGCCTGATATACCGCTATCGCGAGCAGGCTCATTCCTACAGGGGATTTGGGTTGATTGTTAAATCGATGAGGGGCTGGCACCCGCCGGAAATTTTCCCTACGGTGTCCACCTGTTCTCTCCCAGCATCGACGAGGTCCGTTTCATGAGCAAAGCGTCTTACGTTCCGCCCAAGGTCTGGAAACATGAAGCCCCTTCCGGCGGCCACTTCGCCAGCATCAACCGTCCGGTGGCCGGGCCGACCCACGACAAGGCGCTGCCGGTCGGCAAGCACCCGTTGCAGCTGTATTCGCTGGCCACGCCCAACGGCGTCAAAGTCACCGTCATGCTCGAAGAACTGCTCGCGCTTGGCCACAGCGAGGCCGAGTACGACGCCTGGCTGATCCGCATTGGCGAAGGCGATCAGTTCTCCAGCGGCTTTGTCGAGGTCAACCCGAATTCGAAAATCCCAGCATTGCTGGACCGCAGTGTCGAGCCGCCGATTCGTGTATTCGAGTCCGGCTCGATCCTGCTGTATCTGGCGGAAAAGTTCGGCGCCTTGCTGCCCAAGGATCCGGCCGGCCGCACCGAAACCCTTAACTGGCTGTTCTGGCAAATGGGCTCAGCGCCATATCTGGGCGGTGGCTTCGGGCATTTCTACGCTTATGCACCGGAGAAGCTCGAATACCCGATCAACCGATTCACCATGGAAGCCAAGCGCCAACTGGATGTACTGGACCGCCGTCTCGCCGAGAGTGCGTATCTGGCCGGCGACAGCTACACCATCGCCGACATCGCGGTGTGGCCGTGGTACGGGCAACTGGTGCGCAACAACGTGTATTCAGCGGCGGAGTTTCTTGCGGCGCATGAATACACCCATGTGCAGCGCTGGGCGGAAGACATCGCCAAGCGGCCGGCGGTCGTTCGTGGACAACGGGTGAACCGTACGTGGGGCGATGAAGAGACACAGGTGCCGGAGCGGCATGGGGCACAGGATCTGGATTGATTCCAGAATCCGCATAACCCTGTGGGAGCGAGCCTGCTCGCGAAAGCGTCGTGCCAGACAACGCATCTGTTGAATGACACACCGCCTTCGCGAGCAGGCTCGCTCCCACATTGGCTTACCAGAGATACCCAGATGCAATTGTGAAAAAATCATTAACTAACTGACCCGTACGGGTTTCTTCCTCCGGATTCTTCCGACATACTAATGCGAATAATTCTTACATGCACTCGCATTAATATCGTTTGGGTAATCCTGGGGAAGCAGATTGATGTCGTTTCAGACCGTTCACCGCCGTTCGACCCTCTCACCTAATCTCCTGGCACTGGCCATCGGCATGGCCAGCATCGCCCCTGTCCTGGCCGATGAGGCCGCGCCCGCTGCGCCTGGCAACGCGCCAGCGAACGGCACACTGGAACTGCAAGCGACCGAAATTGGCGCCACCCAAATGAGCAGCACCACCGAAGACACGCAGTCCTACACCACCGGCCCGATGCAGACCGCGACCAAACTGTCGCTGACCATGCGCGAAACGCCGCAGGCAGTGACGGTGATCACCCGCCAGCGCATGGACGACCAGAACATGACCAGCGTCAACGACGTGGTGCGCGGCACACCGGGGCTGTTCCTCAGCGAGGCCAGCGGTCCGGGCCGGCAGACTTACAAGGCGCGCGGTTTCGATATCGACAACATCATGTACGACGGCCTGCCCAGCTCGTATTCGCCCTTCACCCTGGCAGTGCAACCGAACCTGGCGATGTTCGACCGCGTGGAAATCGTCCGTGGCGCGACCGGCCTCGTCACCGGTGCCGGCAACCCGTCGGCGGCGATCAACATGGTGCGCAAGCGCCCGACCGCTGACCAGCGCGTCACCCTCACCGGCGCCGCCGGCAGTTGGGATGACTATCGTGGTGAGGTCGATGCGTCCAGCCCGTTGAACGACAGCGGCACCCTGCGTGGCCGGGTGGTGACCTCGTATCAGGGCGCCGACAGTTTTCGCGACAAGGAAGAAAACGATCACGGCCTGTTCTATGCCATCGGTGAAGCGGATCTGAGCGACAGCACCACCGCGACTCTCGGTTTCTCCCGCCAGAACGACCAGACCAACTATTTCTGGGGTGGTTTGCCGATCGGCGAAAACGGCCACCACCTCGACTTGCCCCGCTCCACTTACCCGGGCACCGACTGGGAAAACCGCAAGTTGCAGGTCGACACCGTGTTCGGCGAAGTCGAACACCGTTTCGCCAACGACTGGAAATTGCACCTCGGCGGCTCGACCTCGACCCTCGAAGGTGAATTCTCCGGCACTTACCTGTCGCGTTACGACGGCCCGCTGGAGACCACCGCGTACCAATCTCACCACACCGACAAGCAACGCGCGTTCGACGGTTTTGCCAGTGGCCCGTTCGAAGCGTTCGGTCGCACGCATGAACTGGTCGTCGGCGCCAGCAACCGCGTGTACGACGCCACCACCAAGGAATACTCGCCGTACGACACGGGTCTGCCGATCGGTGCGCCAAAACCTGATTTCGTGCGTAGCGGCAAATCGCGCAACGTCACCACCCAGGACGCGGTTTACCTGACCACGCGCTTGAGCCTGGCCGATCCACTGACGCTGATCCTCGGCAGCCGCCTTGACTGGTACGACTACGACGACCGCACCGCCGATGGCGATTACAAAGTCACGCGCAACCTGACCCGTTACGCCGGCCTGATCTACAAACTCGACGACCATCACTCCGTTTACGCCAGCTACACCGACATCTTCACCCCGCAGACCCAGAAAGACCTCGGCGGCAAAGTACTGGAGCCGATCGTCGGCGAAAACTACGAAGTCGGCATCAAAGGCGAATATTTCGACGGTGCGCTGAACGGCAGCGTGGCGGTGTTCCAGATGGATCAGACCAACCGCGCGACCCAGGCTGCGACCCAGTTGGGCTGCCCGGAGCTGACCTGCTACGAGACCTCCGGCAAAGTCCGCGCCCAGGGCGTGGACATGGAACTGCAAGGTGCATTGACCGAGCAATGGCAAATCGGCGCCGGCTACACCTACACCCGCGCTCACTACATCAAGGACGAAAACCCGGCCAACAACAATCAGAAGTTCGACACCGACATGCCGGAGCATCTGTTCAAGGTCTCCACCGTGTACCGCTTCAAAGGCCCGCTGGAAAAACTGCGTGTGGGCGGCAACGTCTACTGGCAGAGCCGCATGTACAACGACATCGCCCTGGCCGGCGGCAGCAGCTATCGCCTCCAACAGGGCGGCTACGCAGTCACCGACCTGATGGCCGGTTACGAGGTCAACAAGCATCTCGACCTGCAGGTCAACGCCAACAACATCTTCGACCGCAAGTATTACTCGTCCATCGGCACCGACGTGACCTGGGGGTCGACCGACAATTACGGCACGCCGCGCAGCTACATGATGACGGCCAAGTACAAATTCTGAGTCGACAGGCTCAGCGCGCAGCACGAAAGGCGCCGGGAGTTCTTCCGGCGGTCTTTTTCGCAGGTTCATTAGGCATGGCCGGTAATTACCGATAGTCTTTGGCGACACTTTCGCGAAGCGCCGGCCATGCCCCAGACAGACTTTTCATCCGACCTCCAGGCCATCGGCAGCATTGACGCTGTGCCGGTGATTCTGAGCATGGTCAAGCACATGACGGGCATGCGCTTCGCAGCGGTGGCACGGGTCACCGAGAGCAAGTGGATAGCCTGCGCCGTTGATGACTCGATTGACTTCGGGTTGTTGCCCGGTGGAGAGCTGCTGCTCGAATCGACGATCTGTCATGAGATCCGTCAGCATCGCCAGCCGGTGATCTTCGGCCACGCCAGTGGTCACCCGGTGTTCTCCCTTCACCACACGCCGAAGACCTACGGCCTGGAAAGCTACATCTCCATCCCGATCATCAAGGCCAATGGCGACTTTTTCGGCACGCTCTGCGCCATCGATTCGGTCCCGGCGAATCTCGACGACCCAGCCATCGAAAAAACCCTGACCCTGTTCGCCCAGTTGATTGCGATGAGTCTTGATACCCAAGGTCATCTGCACGCCACCAGAACCGCGTTGGCCGATGCCAACGAACTGGGACGCCTGCGCGAACAGTTCATCGCGGTACTGGGCCACGACTTGCGCACGCCGCTCAGTGCCATCCGCATGAGCACCGACCTGCTGGAAAGCAAAACCGAAGACAAACGCTCGCGGACGCTGCTGGCGGCGATCCGCAACAGTTCGGTGCGCATGGGCGTGTTGATTGAAAACATCCTCGACTTTGCCCGGGGCCGGCTCGGCAGTGGCATTCCGGTGCAGCGCAAACTGGTCGATGACTTGCAACAAACCCTGCGCCTGACCCTTGAAGAGATCCAGGTAGCGCATCCGCAGGCGACGTTCGTGCAGGCGCTGGAGGTGCCGGCCGGCGTGTACTGTGATCCGCTGCGCATCAGCCAGTTGTTGTCCAATCTGCTGGGCAATGCAGTGACCCACGGCTCCACGGCCGAACCGATCGTGCTCAAGGCCTATGCCGAAGGCGACGAGATCGTCATTTCTCTGACCAACCAGGGCACGCCGATTCCGCCCGCACTGATGCCGCTGCTGTTCGAACCGTTTTCCCGTTCCGAGGCCGGCCAGCGCAATGAAGGTTTGGGATTGGGCCTGTACATCGCCGGGCAAATCGCCAATGCGCACAACGGCACATTGAGCGTGACCTCGGACAAGGACGCCGGCACCTGCTTTGTGGCCCGCTTCCCTGCCCGTTTCAAGTGGGTCTGAGGTTCGCTCCACTAAGTGTTCAACGGTGTCTGCGGCGTGTCCGGGTTCAGTTGGCGCCGGCGAAACTGCCCCGGCGGCTGGCCATGGATCTGCCGAAACCGTCGCGAGAAATAGGCCTCATCGGCGAAACCGCACAACCGCGCCACCTCGCCCACAGAGCGCGTGCTGTTGAGGAGGAAATTGCGCGCGGCGTGCATGCGTCGCTCCAGCACCAGCTCGGTGAATGTCTTGCCGATCTCCTTGCGCAGCCAGTGCGTCAGGTAGGTCGGTGACAGATAAGTCGCAGCGGCGACCTTGATCAGGTTGAGATCGGGATCGGCGATGTTCTTGCGCAAATATTCAAACATGCGGCTCAAGGCATCGCGGCGGCTGTTCTCGGCGGCATTCTCTTCCGCCAGACGCTTGAGCGGTTCGGCGTAGAGAAAACACACGCTGCCAATCATCTGCAGCAACAAGCCCTTGAGCATTTCCCGCGTACCGAACTGGCGGTTTTCGTCGAGGCTGCGCATCTGCTCGATCAAGCCGCAGACCTGGGCGAAATCCTCATCGCCGAGGATGAAATCCAGATGCTCCTGAAAGCGGAACGGCGAAAGCTCGGGCGCCAGCAGGATCGACACTTCTTCCAGATCCATCGGGTCGCACTGCAAATGCGGCAAGAGGAACGTCTGGGAAAAGTTGATGACAATGAAATTGCTGTCTGCCGGATGCGGAATCACATGCACCCGATGGGGCAGGATGAACGCCAGGGTGTTGCGCGGGAATGGTCGCTGGACGCTGCCGATGTGCTGCACGGTGTCGCCACCGAGGTTGATCTGAATCTGGAAATACTCGTGCCGGTGAGGAGCGGTTTCGGCGCGCCGACCCTTTTTGTCGCGAATGTAGAAATCGGTCAATTCGCTGCGCTGCTGCATGACGTAGGTCGGGATACGGCTGGGTGAAGACATGGGCGGGAGGTCCTCCGGGCAGTGAGGTGGCGGCTGTCATCTTGCAGGGTTGAGGGGTATGCGGCAACGAGTCATACGATGACATTGGATTTTTTGAAAGAAGCACGACGACGCGCCTGTCCAAAAACAACATTGCTATCGAAATCGTGATAATCGTTATTTTTCATGTAGTTATCATTGATTCATTATCTTGGATATCAAGACAGATCGTATTTATCTTTTTGGACAGGTTTGCTCAACCCACTTTTTTGAAGAAAAAACGTTCTAACTCCATTATTGATTTACAAACGTTGTACGACCACTGTGATGACAACGCAGCCCAACCTCTTTCAAAAACAATCAAAGGTGCGCACGTCATGATCCTGCTATTTCCCCTCGCCGCCCCGCCCGATCCTGCCTCGATAACCGCCGCAGACAGCTGTCGCTGACCGTCTGAATCCAGCGGTTCATCGCGCCCGCTTCACGTTCGATTGCCATGCCCCCCACAGTGCGGGCAACGCCATCGGCTGCTCGAAAAATCTCGACTCTTCTAACAATAACGAGGTCTTTGCATGTCCAACTCCCATACCTCCAATGCCAACGTGCCGCCGGTGATTGTCGGCGCGCGCGATGCCGTTTCGGCGCAGCGCCTGCCTACCCGGCGGCGCTGGTTCATGCTGTCGCTGCTGCTGATCGCGACGATCATCAATTACATCGACCGGGTGAATATTTCGATTGCCGCGCCGTTCCTGGCCAAGGATCTGGGCCTGGACAAGATTGAAATGGGCCTGATCTTTTCCGCCTTCGCCTGGACCTACGCCCTGGCGCTGGTGCCGGCCGGATTTATCGCCGACCGTTTCGGTTCGCGCTTCACCTATGGTGTATCGCTGATCAGTTGGTCGACCGTCACCGTTTGCCAGGGCTTCGCCACCGGTTTCGCTTCGCTGTTCGGCCTGCGCTTGGCGGTCGGGGCCATGGAAGCCCCGGCCTTCCCGGCCAACAGTCGCGCGGTCACGGTGTGGTTTCCGGCGCGGGAACGCGGCCTGGCCAGCAGCATTTACGTGTGCGGGCAATATCTGGGCACGGCGCTGTTCACCGGCGCTCTGCTATGGCTGGCGACAACTTTCGACTGGCGCCATGTGTTCTACAGCACCGGCGCACTCGGCATCGTTTTCGGTGTGCTGTGGCTGTACCTGTATCGCGATCCGCTGAACTGCAAGAAAGTCAGCCAGGAAGAATTGAAGTACATCGAAACCGGCGGCGGTCTGGTCAAAAGCAGCCAGGAACGCACGCGCTTCAACTGGCGGCAGATTGCCGAACTGTTCAGCTATCGGCAGGTGTGGGCGATCTGCATCGGCAAATTCGCCAGCACTTCGGCGCTGTACTTCTTCCTGACCTGGTTCCCGACCTATCTGATCGAAGAACGCAAACTGACCATGATCAAGGCCGGTATCTTCGCCGTGCTGCCCTTCGTCGGTGCGACGGTGGGGATTCTGCTGGCCGGCATCGTTTCCGATCTGCTGATCCGTCGTGGTTACTCGATGTCCTTTGCGCGCAAATTGCCGCTGGTGGTCGGTTCGATGCTGGGCATGTCGATCGTGCTGGTGAATTTCACCGATTCCAACCTGATCTGCATCGCCGTGCTGACCGTCGCCTTCTTCGCCCAAGGCATTGCGTCCTCATCGTGGGCAGCGGTGTCGGAGGTGGCGCCAAAAGAGCTGATCGGCCTCACTGGCGGAATCACCAGCCTGGCGGCGAACATCGGCGGCATCGTCACCCCGATCGTGATCGGCGCCATCGTTCACGCCACCGGCACCTTCGCCTATGCGTTCTGGTTTATCGGGGGCGTGGCGCTGATCGGCACCCTCTCCTATTCGTTACTGCTCGGACGCCTGTATCGCATCGAGCTGAAGGTGCGCTGAGCGAAAAAACCCGGATTTGTCCAAACGCAGGCGGCTTTCGTCCAACTTCGCCGACGCCAGCCGCCGTACGCTGCACTTTCAAACAGGATGACCCGCAGGATGAACATGACCGAATACGTCTTTACCCCGGATCTGCCCGTGACCTTGCCGGTGCTCGGCACTGAGCAACGCTTTCCCGTCGGCCGGGTGTTCTGTGTCGGCCGCAATTACCCGTGGCCGGACACCCAGGGCCAGTCTCGCCAGCCGCCAGTGTTCTTCATGAAACCGGCGAGCTGCGTGGTCGATGCCGTCGGCGAGGTGACTTTTCCTCCGGTGACCGAAGATTTTGTCCATGAAATCGAACTGGTCGTGGCCATCGGTGAAGGTGGCGCGAACATTCCTGAAGACCAGGCCCTCGCCTACGTCTGGGGCTACGCCGCCGGACTCGACCTGACTCGCCGCGATGTGCAACGTGTCGCCAAAAGCAGCGGCTTGCCTTGGGAAGGTGCCAAGGTCTTCGACGGCGCTGCGCCGATGACCGCCATCGTGCCGGTGCCTCGCGCCGGGCATCCTGAAGGTGAGTTGTGGTTGAGCGTCAACGGCGAAGAACGCCAGCGCGACAACCTCGACAGCCAGATCTGGTCAGTCAGCGAAATCATCAGCCGCATCTCGCAATCCGTGGCCCTGCGTGCCGGTGACCTGATCATGACCGGCAGCCCCGCCGGCGTCGACGGTCTGCATCCGGGCGATGTGATCAACGCCGGCATCGACGGCATCGGCCAACTGGAAATGCGCGTCGGCCCACGGCCCTGATCCCATCAGCCGTGGTGTTTTGAACACAGGAGAACACTATGACAACCGCTTTGAAAGTCGCGCTGGTCACCGGTGCCGGCAGTGGCATCGGCCGCGCCGTGGCGCTGGGGCTGATGGCCGACGGCTTCACCCTGGTGCTTGCCGGACGCCGGCCCGAGCCGTTACAGGCATTGGTCGAACAGGCCGCGAGCCAGGGTCATCAAGCCTTGGCCGTGCCCACCGACGTGCGCGATCCGGCCAGTGTCGACACGCTGTTCGCGACGATTGCCGAGGTCTACGGGCGCCTCGACGTGGTCTTCAACAACGCCGGGGTCAACGCCCCTGCCGTGCCGCTGGATGAACTGACCTTCGAGCAGTGGCGCAACGTGATCGACACCAACCTCAACGGTGTCTTTCTGTGCGCTCGCGGCGCATTCGGGATGATGCGCAAGCAACAGCCACAGGGCGGGCGGATCATCAACAACGGTTCGATATCCGCGCACACGCCACGCCCGTTCAGCAGCGCCTACACCGCGAGCAAACACGCGGTGTTGGGCCTGACCAAATCCTTGGCACTGGATGGACGCGAATTCAACATCGCCTGCAGCCAGATCGACATCGGCAACGCGTTGACGGAAATGTCGGTACGCATGACCAAAGGCGTACGTCAGGCCAACGGCAGCATCGCCGTCGAGCCGATGGTCGACGTCAAACACGTCGCCGACGCCGTGCGCTACATCGCCGGCCTGCCACTGTCGGCCAACGTCCTGAACATGACCGTCATGGCCAGCGCTATGCCGTTTGCCGGCCGCGGTTGAGCCGGCCTTTTTATTGCGTAACGAGGTAGCCATGAAGCCAGAAATCCTGCAACTGAGCCCGATCCTGATCCCGCAAATCAACACGCGCCTGGACGAACTGTTCACCGTGCGCCGCTACTTCCAGCAGGCTGACAAACCCGCCTATATACAAGAACACGGCGCCAACATTCGCGGCGTCATCACCGGCGGCCACACCGGCATCAGCCAGGCGCTGATGGCGCAACTGCCCAATCTTGAAATCGTCGCGGTGAACGGCGTCGGCACCGATGCCGTCGACCTGGCCTACGCCCGCGACCGTGGCATCCGCGTCACCGCCACCATCGGCGCCCTCACCGAAGACGTCGCCGACCTCGCCATCGGCCTGCTGATCTCAGTGTGTCGCGGCCTGTGCACCAGCGACCGTTACGTGCGCTCCGGCCAATGGCCGCACAGCCCGACACCCTTGGCCCCACTGCCCTTGGCCCGGCAAGTATCCGGCATGCGCATCGGCATCGTCGGCATGGGCCGCGTCGGCCGCGCCGTGGCCGTGCGCGCCGCCGCCTTCGGCTGCTCGATCAGCTACACCGATCTGCAGCCGATGAGCGATGTCCCGCACACCTTCGTCGCCGACCTCAAACAACTGGCCCGCGACAGCGATGCCCTGATCCTCGCCGCCGCGGCCGACAAGGGTGAAGCGATCATCGATGCACAGGTGTTGCAGGCATTGGGCAAGGACGGCTATCTGGTCAATGTGGCGCGGGGCAAACTGGTGAACGAGGTGGATCTGGTTGCTGCGCTTTCTGCTGGAGAGATCGCCGGCGCTGCGCTGGATGTTTTTGTCGACGAGCCGAACGTACCGCAAGCGTTGTTTGCCAACGAACAGGTGGTGCTGCAACCACATCGAGCCAGCGCCACGTTACAGACCCGCACGCGAATGGGAGAAATGGTGGTGGCGAGTTTGCTTGATAGCTTTGCGGGGAAAGTGCCGGTTGGGTGTGTCACGGGGTGAATGGCTTCTGGAGCGCTGTTCACGATTGCGGCATACACCGCCATCGCGAGCAGGCTCGCTCCTACAGTTTTGATCGGTTGCATTCAGTGAGAAACGGGTCGGCTGTCAGGCCGCTATCGCGAGCAGGCTCGCTCCCACAGAAAAGCAAAATCAAGATCAAAAGATCGTCCGAACGCGGCCCGAGCCTTCGGCAGCTCCTACATACGATGAGCGTTAGCTCGAGTGAAGCTTTTGATCTTGGAGCCCGTCGGCAGGCTGAGCGGAGGGATTGATCCGGGCGTGGGAGCGCAGCGACCGTACGACGCAGTCGTACACAGCGAGTGTAGGTGCAGCGAAGCAAACCGGAGCCGCTGCGCCAGGATCGATCCCGCAGCGAAGGAACCCCGAGCCTCAGCGAGCGGGCCGAACGTCAGGGCGCAGCCTTTTTGGGTACTTTTTCGGCGTCTGGAAAAAGTGCCTCGCCGTAAGGGCGAAACCGCCAGCCGCAACACCCACCAAAACGGATATTCACCCAAACCCCAAAGAAGCATGGTCGGCCCAAAGGCCGCCAAGCCGCCAAG
This sequence comes from Pseudomonas sp., assembly GCF_035554175.1. GTDB lineage: Bacteria > Pseudomonadota > Gammaproteobacteria > Pseudomonadales > Pseudomonadaceae > Aquipseudomonas. Next base: position 63,912 of record NZ_DATMIV010000023.1, read on the forward strand.
CCGCCAAAAAAAACCCCACAAACCGAAACCCGGCGTGGGGCAAGAAATTGGCTGGTTGCGGCCAACCAAAGGAGCTCTGTCAAAAAACCATCCGAGGGCTCAGATCAAATGCAATCCTGAGCCGCCCGCTCAAAAGTCGAAGGCAACAAATTCGATGCCAGCAAATGCCGCTCATAGATGAACACCTTGCCGCCCTTCCCGGCCTTGTAAGCCTCCAGCACGTTATCCGCCGAGACTTTGCTGGGCACCACAATCCGATAACTGCGCTGATTCTGCGAAACCGTCGGATTCAGCGCACTGCCTTGCAACTTCGGCACCACGCACTCGGCATACTGCGCAGGCGTCTTGCTGGTCTGCAACGTCAGGGTCGGATCGTTCGGCGCGGAAGCGCAACCGGCGAGCAACAGAGAAGCAAAAGCCATGGCAGGCACGAATAAAGGACGCATCGCAGTAATCCTGAAAATAAAGGTTCGGTTCAACCGGCAACGGTTCGACTTCATGGCGCCGCCGTTGCCATTTGCGTTTTAAGAATCAGCTCGACGCCACCAGGGCCTTGAGCGACAAATCGAATTGCTTCAGCGCGTCGAGTTGCAGGTCACGCTGCTGATTGATCTGTGCAGCGATTTGCGGCGCCGCCTGGTCATGCACCCAGACCGAAGGCAGCTCTTGCTCGATTGCCCCTTCCGCCTTGCCGATGTATTGCAGATCGGCGTCGTAGAACCGCGCGGAGAAGCGCGCCTCGACCAGACTGTTGCGCTGGGTCAGCAAGCGATTGAAGGTGTCAAGCTTGACCACCACATCCGGATGGGCCTGCACCAGCGCATCGAGATTGTCGTAAACAGTCACCGAGACGAACTGCTGTTGCAGCGAACTCACCAGCCAGTCGAGCGCCAGTTCCGGGTCGGAGCTGCCGACAAAGGCGTCGCGGATTCGCGAGTCAAGCGCGTCTTTCGCGCCGTTCAGCGCCATGTCGTGGTAGCGCTCCAGGTACTGCAGGTTCTGCAGGGTGTTTTCGCTTAACAACACACCCACGGTCTGCGTGTGCTGTAAAGCCGAGGCGCTGGCGGCGATGGGTTGCAGATGACACGACCGGGCGTCGTCTGCGTACGCCGGTGCAGTGGCAACCACCCCGCCCATCAGCAGGGCGATCAATGCCAGTCGAGTCAGAGTCTTCATCGCGCAATTTCCTTGAGCTGCGTCTTCGATGGAGGCGATTTTCCGCCGATCGCCGGCAAAGCAGAACTTGCGTTTCTTGATGGTCACTATTACTTCCAGCAATAGTTGCGTGCCGCACAGAGTGATGCACACTGAACCTACTAAAAAAGATGAGGGTCTCGCCTTGAGAACGTTTGATCTGATCCGTGACGCCGTGCTGCCCGACTTCCGCGAGCGCGTGGCGGACTACCTGATCCAGTACGAAAGCGTCTTGCTGGACAAAACCACCCGCGATCCGCAATTACTCCGCGACACCGCCAATCAACTGCGCGGTTACCTGCGCGGGCTCAACACGACCCGCGTGCTGGGCATGGCTTATTGGGAAGAGCTCGACCGCCGCGTCGTCGATACCTGGCTGACACCGAAAGCGTTGCCGGCCTCGCCGCTCCAGGATGACCCCCGCCATGCCTAGCCACGACACCCCACTGCAAGACCTCGCCGCCCCCGAAGGCGTCTGCTACGGCTGCGGCGGTCGCAATCCGCACGGCCTGCACGTCAAAAGTCGCTGGAACGACGACGGCAGCCAGGTCATCGCCGAACACCTGCCTGACGCTCAATACTGCGGCTGGCCGGATCTGGTCTACGGCGGGCTGATCGCCATGCTCGTCGACTGTCATTCCAACTGGACAGCGATGGCCTGGCACTACCGCGCAGAAAGCCGCGAAGCCGGCAGCCTGCCGCGCATCGACTGCGTGACTGGCAACCTCGGGATCAAGTTCATCAAACCGACGCCGATGGGCGTAGCGCTGGTCTTGCGGGCGTGGGTCGAAGGTGAGGTTGGGCGCAAGACGCGGGTGATTTGCGAGGTGTATGCGGGGGACGTGCTGACGGCCGTGGGTGATTCGGTGTTTGTGCGTGTCGATACGGGGCAGCTGGCCAACGCCGCGCATGGCCGCTGAAGTCAGTTCGACCTGTAGGAGCTGCCAGAGGCCCGAGCCTGCGGCAGCTCCTACTTTGGACCGCCTGCTTTCAATGCGACAAGGTAGTCGCATTCGCCCGCGCCGCATGCAGCTTTTTATAGCTCTCGATCAAGCGCAAATGCCGGTCCAGCCCCTCCAGCTTCATGCTCGTCGGCGTCAGACCGTAGAAACGCACACTGCCGTTGACCGAACCAATCGCCGCGTCCATACGTTCGTCGCCGAACATCCGGCGGAAGTTCGCTTCGTAGTCTTGCAGTTCAAGGTCTTCGTCCAGCTCCATCTCCAGCACCACGTTGACCGCCTGATAAAACAGACCACGCTCGACGGTGTTGTCGTTGTACTGCAGGAACGCTTCGACCAGATCCTTGGCCTCGTCGAACTTCTGCAACGCCAGGTAGATCAGCAAGCGCAGTTCGAGAATGGTCAGCTTGCCCCACGGCGTGTTGTCGTCGAACTCGATGCCGATCAGCGTGGTGATGTCGGTGTAGTCATCGAGCTCGGCGCTTTCCAGGCCTTTGACCAGATTACGCAGGCCGACTTTGCTCAGATTGTGCAGGTTGAGGATGTCGGCGCGAAATTGCAGGGCTTTGTTGGTGTTGTCCCAGATCAGGTCTTCGATCGGGTAGATCTCCGAGTAATCCGGCACGAGGATGCGGCAGGCCTTGGCACCGATGTGCTCGTACACTGCCATGTAGACTTCTTTGCCCATGTCTTCGAGGATGCCGAACAGGGTCGCCGCCTCTTCGGCATTGGAGTTTTCACCGTGGCCTGAGAAGTCCCACTCGACGAATTCGAAGTCCGCTTTGGCACTGAAGAAGCGCCACGACACCACACCGCTGGAGTCGATGAAGTGTTCGACGAAGTTGTTCGGTTCGGTCACTGCCTGACCCGAGAAAGTCGGTTGCGGCAAGTCGTTCAAGCCTTCGAAGCTGCGGCCCTGCAACAGCTCGGTCAGGCTGCGCTCCAGCGCGACTTCCAGGCTCGGGTGCGCGCCGAACGAGGCGAAGACGCCGCCGGTGCGCGGGTTCATCAGGGTGACGCACATCACCGGGAATTCACCGCCCAGCGAAGCGTCCTTGACCAGCACCGGGAAGCCCTGCTCTTCCAGGCCTTTGATCCCGGCGAGGATGCTCGGGTATTTTTCCAGCACTGCCTGCGGCACGTCCGGCAAGGCCATTTCGCCTTCGAGGATTTCGCGCTTGACCGCGCGCTCGAAGATTTCCGACAGGCACTGCACCTGCGCTTCGGCCAACGTATTGCCCGCGCTCATGCCATTGCTCAGGTAAAGGTTTTCGATCAGGTTGGACGGGAAATACACCACTTCGTTGTCCGACTGACGCACGAACGGCAGCGAGCAAATGCCCCGCTGGGTGTTGCCGGAGTTGGTGTCGAACAGGTGCGAGCCGCGCAGTTCGCCGTCGCGGTTATAAATGCCGAGGGTGTACTCGTCGAGGATCTCGCTCGGCAACTCATCCTTCGGTCCCGGTTTGAACCATTTCTCGTCCGGGTAATGCACGAACTCGGCGTTGGCGATCTCTTCGCCCCAGAACTGATCGTTGTAGAAGAAATTGCAATTCAAGCGTTCGATGAACTCGCCCAGCGCCGAGGCCAGTGCGCCTTCTTTGGTGGCGCCCTTGCCATTGGTGAAGCACATCGGCGAATGCGCATCGCGGATATGCAGCGACCAGACGTTCGGCACGATGTTGCGCCACGAGGCGATTTCGATCTTCATTCCGAGGTCGGCGAGGATGCCCGACATATTGGCGATGGTCTGCTCCAGCGGCAGATCCTTGCCAGCGATATAGGTGCCCGCCTCCGTGCCCGCATGCGGCATCAGTAATGCCTGGGCATCGGCGTCGAGGTTGTCGACTTCTTCGATGATGAACTCGGGGCCGGTCTGCACCACCTTCTTCACCGTGCAGCGGTCGATCGAACGGAGGATGCCCTGGCGATCCTTGTCGGAAATGTCGGCGGGCAACTCGACCTGAATCTTGAAAATCTGGTTGTAGCGGTTTTCCGGATCGACGATGTTGTTTTGCGACAGGCGAATGTTTTCCGTGGCAATGTTACGCGTGTCGCAGTACAGCTTGACGAAGTAAGCCGCGCACAAGGCCGACGACGCCAGGAAGTAGTCGAACGGCCCCGGTGCCGAGCCATCGCCCTTGTAGCGGATGGGCTGATCGGCGATCACCGTGAAGTCGTCGAACTTGGCTTCAAGTCGAAGGTTGTCGAGAAAGTTGACCTTGATTTCCATGCGGGATTACCAGAATACGGCTAAACGAATGGCGGCCATTATCCGGTTTTTGCGCGGGAAGTCTCGCCCTTTCGGGATTCGCCGCCGGCCGGCCGTGCAGGAAATTCCGGCAGATTCGCTACACTTTGAACAAATCTTCGCGATGCCATAAGAACAATCTGAACATTGTGCCCGCGCCATTGTTCTAGATTCAGTACACACCGGATCAAGGACGAGTACATGGCCGTTTCCCTCGTTGCGCCGCCAATTCCCACCCCGCAACGCGCCGTAACCCGGCGCCTGGCGATTGCCGTTGGCGCGCTGTTTATCGCAGGGGTCATTGCGGCAGTCAGTACTTTGCTGGGCATCGCCAACTCCCTCGACGCTCAGGACCTGGAACACAATCAGTTCTACTCGTCGCGCGCCGTGGAAAACCGTATCACCACCTCGAAAAACTACATCACCAGTTACGCCTACTGGACCACTGCCTATGAGGCCTTGAGCGGGCCGGTCGACACCAACTGGGCGTATACCGAGCAGAACATGGGCAAAACGCTGTTTACCAGCGATGGCTATGACGGTGTATTCGTCCTTGATCGCAACCGCACCAAATACGCGTTGATTCGCGGGCAAATGGTGGACACCGACGTGTCGACGGTGCTGCAGACACCCGCCTCGGAGCTGGTCGAGCAAGTGCTGAGTCAGCCCGATCTGACCAAACCGGTCAGCAGCTATTCGCTGTTCGAAGGCTGGCCCGCGTTGATTACCGCCGCCGCGATCATTCCCAATGACGAGCGCCCGCTGGATGAGCTGAGAAATACTTCGGTGCTGGTGTTCGTCGACAAGCTCACCCCGACCAAACTGCGCAAGATCGGCAGCGGTTATGGCCTGACCAACCTGACTCTGGCCCCGGATCAAACCATCGAAGCCGGCCAGCCACGGGTGCCGCTCGACAGTACCGGTCACAGTCTGGTGGCGGATCTGCAACGGCCCGGGCAGCAATTGCTGTGGTCATTGACCCCGCCGCTCGGCGCGACCTTTGTGGTGTTGATGCTGCTCACCGCGTATTTCTTCCGGCACGCGCTGCGCTCATCGCAATACGTCGACAACAGCATCCAGGCGATGCAGGCCTCGAACCGGGCACTCGAAGCGGCCAACCATGCGCTCGAGGCCAGTGAAGAGCGCTTTCGCGCCGTGGCCGAAGCAGCGTCGGACTGGATCTGGGAAGTCGATGGCGACCTGTCGCTGACGTACCTGTCGGCCCGTTTCAGCGAAGTCACCGGCTACCCGCAAGCCTTTTGGCTGGGGCAGGACATTGGCGAACTGCTGTCGTGCGATACCACGCCGCTGGAGCTGTGGTTACGCAAACTCAGCGCAGAGACCAGCGCCGGCGACTTGCGTTGCACCTACCGCGATCACTCCGGGCAACCGCGCCATTGTCGGCTTTCCGCCCGGCCGATTTTCGACAAGGACAAGGTCATTGGCTATCGCGGGACCGCCAGCGACATCACCGACGAAGTCGCCGCCCATGCGCAGATTCAACACCTGTCGATGCACGACGCCCTGACCGGTCTGCCTAACCGCAACAAACTGGCGCGTTATCTGGACGAAGTCCTGCTGCTCAAGGAGCATGCACCGCCGCTGTCGCTGCTGATGATCGACCTCGACAATTTCAAACCGATCAACGATTCCCTTGGCCACCCCGCCGGCGATGCGGTCCTGCAGGAAGTTGCCGTGCGCCTGCGCGAATGCACCCGTGAAAACGATATCGTCGCCCGCCTCGGTGGTGATGAGTTCGTCGTGGTGCTCAACGGCATGGACAGCCATCACGAAATCGACAAATTCTGCACGCGCCTGATCGGCAGCCTGCACCAGCCCATTGTTTACGAACAACATCCGTTGCACATCGGCGCGAGCATCGGTATCGCCCTCAGCCGTCGTCACGGTTTTGTCGCCAGCGATCTGATCCGCTATGCCGACATCGCCCTCTATCAAGCGAAGTCCGACGGCAAGAACACCTGGTGCTATTTCGAAGCGCACATGAGCGACCAGATCCAGACGCGCCGGCAAATGGAAGATGACCTGCGCCATGCGCTCAAGCACGACGAATTCGTGCTGCACTATCAGCCGCGCTACAAGGTCGACGGCAAGCAGATCGTGTCGGTCGAAGCGCTGGTGCGCTGGCAGCACCCGACCCAAGGACTGTTGGGGCCGGACGTGTTCATTCCACTGGCCGAGCAGACCGACCTGATCGTGCCGCTGGGCCGCTGGGTCTTGCGCGAAGCCTGCGAAACGGCGCTGGACTGGCCACAGGACATCCTCCTGTCGGTCAACCTGTCCCCTGCGCAATTTGCCTTGAGCGATGTGGTCGAGGACGTGCGCGAAGTGCTGGTCGCAACGCGTTTTCCGGCCAGTCGCCTGGAACTGGAGATCACCGAGAACGTGATGCTCAATGACACCGATGGCGCGCTGACCACCATGAACCAGCTCAAGGAACTCGGTGTGCGCCTGAACATGGATGACTTCGGCACCGGTTATTCTTCCCTCGGTTACCTGCGCGCCTACCCGTTCGACGGGATCAAGATCGACAAACGCTTTATCGCCTCGATCAGCAGTGGCACCAATGACCGTGCCGTGGTGCAGGCGATCATCGGTCTGGGCAAGGCCATGGGCCTGACGGTGACTGCCGAAGGCGTGGAAACCGAGGAACAACTGGCGATTCTCGGCAGAGATCAATGCAACGAAGTGCAGGGTTACTTCATGAGCCGGCCGATCGACAAGGCAGCTTTTGCCGACTTGCTGCGGCTTTCGCGACTGGCGCCGGCCGGCAAAAAGGGACGGGTGACCTGACCTCAGTCCTGGCCGGCCACCCGCCAGCCTCGTGAAACAATTGGCACGTTCAGCCGCTGTAAAACACCGCCAGCTTGTTGCCTTCGGGATCGCGCAGGTAAGCCACATAAAAGTCCGGCGTGTAGGCCTCGCGAGTGCCCGGCGGACCTTCGTCGCTACCGCCGTTGTCCAGCCCGGCCTTGTGCACCTGATCGACCTTGAGCCGCGAGTCGGCGCGAAACGCCGGCATCATGCCGTTGCCCGGGGTTGCCGGCTCGCCATTGAATGGTTGCGAGATGTGCACACTGCCGGGGCCGTTGGACTTGTCGGCGCAATCGGGCAGATAGAAACAGTAATGTTCTTCGCGATCATGAAGATAGCCGAGCGGCGCCAGGATCGCCTTGTAAAAGGCTGCCGAACGCTCCACGTCGTTGGCGCCAATAAACAGATAGCTGAGCATATGACGTCCTCCGATGGCCGTTTCAGCCTTGTGGCTGTTCCTCGCTGGGGGTGAAGACACTGCCGGCGTCGCGCACCAGTTGACGCCATTCGGCGCTGGTGATCAGGCCTTGCTCTGCCATTTCATCGGCGGCCTTGAGCAACTCGTCATATCGTTGCTCCGGATCCAGCTGCGTCTGTGTTTGCGCCGCCATTTTGCGCCAAGCCGCCAGTGATGCCTGTTTTTGTTGATCGAACATGGGGGTATCTCCTGAAAGACTCACCCGGTAGAAAGACAAGGCAGCAAGGAGGTTCAGGGCAGTCGACGGATGGACGATTCCTGCAAGAACGCAGGTAGTCCCGAGGCCGAAGCTTGCGCAGCATCGCTTCAACAACCCGCTGAAATTGTTTATTGACCCTAAAGGTCTGATCCGTGAAGTTAGTGCACGCCGGTTGCCATCAACGATGAAAAAAGCCTGTTCGCCATGTGTTTCCCTGGTTTCTTTTGACGTCGCACTGTTCATTGCCCGATCCCTGCTTGCTGGAGTTTTTCCGATGCCATCGCCCAAATCACTGCCCACTGCCCTGCTCGGACTGGCCCTCGCCTGCCCGGTGATGGCCGAGACCCAAGGTCTGCAGTTGGGGCAGGTGCTGATTTCGGCGGATGATCGCAGTGGCACTGATGCGACGGTCGAAGAGGCCGGGGAGCGCCTCGAACAGGTGCCCGGCGGCACTAACGTGGTCGACATGCGCAGGCCGCCGCAGGGCCGCGTTGCCAGTAATCAGGACGTACTGGCCTATCAGCCAGGGGTCTATGCGCAGTCGGCAGGCAACGAAGGCGTGAAGATTTCCATCCGCGGTTCCGGCATCAATCGCGCGCCCGGCGCCCATGCGTCGGGGCTGTACACGATGCTCGACGGCCTGCCACTGACCGGCCCGGGCGGCACGCCCTATGAGTTGCTTGAGCCGCTGTGGGTCGAGCATGTCGAAGTGCTGCGCGGTGCCAACGGGTTTGATCGCGGCTCGCTGGCGCTGGGTGGCGCCATTGATTACGTCAGCCACACCGGTTACACCGCGCCAAAACTGCAAGTGCGCTACGTCACCGGCAGCTACGGCTATCAGCAGCGCCAGATCAGTTCCGGGCAGGTGCTGGGGGATTTCGATTACTACGTGTCGCTGACCGGTGCCGACGCTGACGGCTATCAGGATCACACCGCCAGCGACCGCAAAGGCCTGATTGCCAACTTCGGTTATCGCTTCAATCCGAACCTGGAAACCCGCTTCTATTTTCGTTATCGCGAGACCGACAACGACCTGGCCGGCCGGGTGACCAAGCACTCCATCGAACACAGTCCACGGGCAGCCAACCCGGCGTATGTGGCGCGCGACGACAGCCGCAAGCAACCGGGCAGCACCTTCATCGGCAACAAGACCACGTTCTACATCGACGACGATTCCAGCATCCAGACCGGTCTCGCCTACCACGACTACCCGATGGACCTGCGCGAAGGCCCGAACCGCTTGAAGGTGGCCTATACCGACGTCAGCGGCACCTTCGACTACAAGCGCCGCGACACCCTGCTCGGCATGGAAAGCCGCAGCAATGTCGGCTTGCGCGTCACCAAGCATCTGCCCAACGACGGCGCCAGTGAGTTCGTGCGCATTCCGAGTGGCAACACCGCCGGCTATGCACCGGGCACGCGCATGCGCAACTTCACCTATCAGGGTTCCGACACCGTTCTGCATGTCGGCAACGACCTGGAGATCGCCAACGACCTCTGGCTGACCACTGGCCTCGCCGCCATCTACACCCGCCGCGAAAGTGCCGTGACCTATCCGCAAGGCGGCGGCAAAACCAGCCTCAATGACTGGGACTACGCACCGCGTATCGGCCTGCGCTATCAGCTCACCCCGGACGTGCAAGTGTTCGGCAACCTCAGCCGCTCGGTCGAGGCGCCGCACCCGTGGTCGCTGATTTACAGCTCCAACGTGCGCTTCCCGGCCGGCAGCGGCGCCGCCACTGGCACCCAGCGCGACCCGATCGAATTGCAAAACCAGACCGCAACCACTCTGGAACTCGGCGGCCGTGGCGACAGTGCAATCGGCGCATGGAGCCTGGCGTGGTATTACGCGCGAGTTCGCCATGAACTGCTTTCGGTACTGCCGAACGCCAATGCCGTCACGCCCTATGAACTCAACGCCAGTGCGACCGTGCATCAGGGCATCGAGGCCAGCCTCGACAGCCAACTCTGGAGCGCTGCCGACGGGCGCCGGTTGAGCCTGCGTCAGGCCTACACCTTCAGCGACTTCCACTACCGCGACGATGAGCGCTTCGGCGATAACCGCCTGCCGGGTTTGCCGATGCATTATTACCAGGGCGAACTGCGTTACGACTGGCCGCAGGGCTTCTTCGCTGCCGTAAACACGCAGCTGGTGTCAAAGGTCGCCGTGGACTACGCCAACAGCTACTACGCCGACCCGTACGCCCTGTTCGGCGCCACCCTGGGCTACAACGCGCCAAAGGGTGACTGGCAAGGCTGGGTCGACATGCGCAACCTGACCGGAAAACGCTACGCCGCGACTGTCACGCCGGGGTATGACGACAAAGGACTGGACGCCGCACGCTCGACGCCGGGTGAAGGGATGGGGGTGTATGTCGGGGTTTCCTGGAATTTGCTGTAAAGCCCGGCGTGCGGTGAGTTTTTCTTTGTTCAGGTCACCCGCCATGCCATGGCGCACCGACTTCCTGCAGCAAAACCGTGGGCATACTCTTCGTTTAATAGCGCAGCCAACCGTTTGTCCAGGTTGGCCTGCGCTTTCGTTTCAAACCCCATGCGCGCATAAAAAGGTGCATTCCATGGGACATTTTTAAACGTTGTGAGCGTTAGGGAACGCAGCCTGTTCGATCGCGCATAATCCTTCGCTGCCTCGACCAGACGCCGTCCCAAACCTTTTCCTTGCATCGAATGGCTCACTGATAGTTCATGGATATGAAGATCATCGACATGCCGCTCGGCACTCAGGAATCCCTGCGGCCGGTCTTGCATATCCACGGCGACCCAACAAGTCGATAAGCCAATGAGTTCACGATGTCGATCTACGGACATGGGAGCCGACTCGGCCAGCCAGCTCAATCCGTCAATCAATCTGAACGCCTGCGCAGCGCAAATCTCAATCGCCGGCAGGAACTGCGCATCTGCCGATGTGGCAAAACGGATGACTACATTCATCGCGGGCCTGTGCTGTAAGTGAGTGGTTGGAAGACAACCTGCTGGTTCATCGCTCAATGCGAACCGCATGAACCACTCTACCCCGTCGCTTTTGCTATGGGATTCGATAGTTCGCTGGTGACGCCAAGTCATTATCAGGCAAGCTATGAATCTTCCCTCAGGCTTTGGCCAGGGACAAGATCCGCCGAATTTCACTCATCATGGATGACCGCCCTAGTGAAAAAATCGCTCACCGCCCTGCTTCTTAGCTTCATGACCACCGCAACGCTGGCTGACATCAGTGCCATCGGCATCCAGTCCACCACCCTCCCCGACCGGCAAAACAACCGTCCGCTCGAGATGGTCGTCTGGTATCCCGGCACCACCACAGCCGCTGCACAATTGATCGCCGACGACGCGGTCTTTGTCGGTGCCTCTGCCGTTCGTGATGCTGCCCCCGTGGTCGGCGAGCATCCCTTGGTGGTCCTGTCCCACGGTTACCGAGGCAACTGGAGCAATCAGGCCTGGCTGGCGAGTGCGCTGGCCCACCAGGGTTATATCGTCGCTGCCGTCAACCACCCCGGAACCACCACTCATGACCGCAGCCCGCAGGCGGCCGCACAGTTGTGGCAGCGCCCCGCCGACCTGAGCCGGGTGATTGATGCAATCACTTCCCAACCGGATAAATTCGGCACCGTCGCCAAGGATCGGATTGCGGCGGTCGGCCACTCACTCGGTGGCTGGACTGCGCTGGAAATCGCCGGTGCGCGGTTTGACCCGGACCAGTTCGCGCAGGATTGCAAAGCACATACTCAGCTTTCCAGCTGCAAGGTCTATCAACAAATGAATCCGGTAGGCACCCCGGAATTAAAGACAGCATTGGCCGGTGACCTGCGCGACAAGCGCGTCGCCGCTGTGGTCTCGCTGGATCTGGGCCTGTCGCGCGGCATGACCAGCCAGAGCCTTGCGACATTGCCAGTGCCGACGCTGGTGATCGCCGCCGGAGCGCCGTCGCAGGATCTGCCGGCAGTACTGGAGTCAGCGGATCTGGCCAAGCGTCTGCCTCAGGCGTCGACACGTTATATCGAGATCGCCGATGCCAGCCATTTCAGCTTCATGTCGCTCTGCAAACCGGGTGCGGAGGCTTTGCTCGAAGAAGACAGCGCGGGTGACGGCATCATTTGCCGCGATGGCGACAATGCGCGGCCACGTGCGGTGATTCAGCAACAGGTAACGTCACTGATCAGCGATTTTCTGGCGCAGACCGCTACCAGCGAGCGCACCCGTTAAACAAAGTCCGTTTGCTCATGACCTTGGAATCGGCCACCCCGCCCTCATAACAGTCAGTATCGCCATTGTCCCCAAGAGGAAGTACACGCCATGACCACTCAAACCGAAACTGCCATTCTCGCCGGCGGCTGCTTCTGGGGCATGCAGGATCTGTTGCGTCGCTACCCGGGTGTGCTGAAAACCCGCGTCGGTTACACCGGCGGCGATGTGCCGAATGCGACCTATCGCAACCACGGCAACCACGCCGAAGCCATCGAGATCGAGTTCGATCCGGCAGTGATCAGCTACCGGCAGATCCTCGAGTTCTTCTTCCAGATCCACGATCCGAGCACGCCGAACCGTCAGGGCAACGATCTTGGCCCGAGCTATCGCTCGGCGATCTACTACCTCAACGACAAGCAGCGCGCGGTCGCCGAAGACACCGCTGCCGACGTTGACGCTTCGAAGCTTTGGCCGGGCAAAGTGGTCACTGAAATCGAACCGGCCGGCCCGTTCTGGGAAGCGGAACCCGAGCACCAGGATTACCTGGAGCGGATTCCGAATGGCTACACCTGCCACTTCATCCGGCCGAACTGGAAACTGCCCAAGCACGCTTGACGACAACAGCGTTGGCCGGGCTCGGTGCCTCGCCAACGCCGCACCCTGATCGAGTTACAAATGCACCGGCGCCGCTGCCGCCGTGCCCGGTTCCGGCACATCGACATTGACCCGCAGTGCGATCAGTACCGCCGCCAGCAACATCAGAAGCCCGGCCGCGACAAACACACCATGGATGCCGCTGAAGCTGAACACTGCACCTCCGGCAGCAGCGCCTGCGGCAATCGCCGACTGCACCGACGCCACGACCATGCCGCCCGCGCTTTCTGCCTGATCGGGTATCGAGCGCGCCACCCAGTTCGACCATGCGACCGGCACGCCACCGAAGGCCATGCCCCAGAGCGCCAGGAGCAACGCCTGCCCGGTGATTGAAGCCGGCAACCCGACCAGCGCCAGCGCAGCAACACCCACCAGCACCGGCATCAGCACCAACGTGCCGCGCGGACTGCGCTGCAACAGCCAGCCGGCGAACAGCGTGCCGGCAAAGTTCGCCACTCCGAAACCGAGCAGCATCAACGCCAAGGCCTGCGGTCCGACGCCAGTGGTGCTTTCGAGAAATGGCCGGATATAGGTGAACAACGCGAAGTGACCGGTGTGCACCAATACGCAGCCGAACATGCCGATAGCAATGCCCGGCCGCAGCAACACCTCAAGCACCGTGCGCAGGCGTGACGGACGATGGGGCGTCAGACTCGGTAACGTGAACATTTGAAAAACCAGCGTCACCACGCCAACGGCTGCCGCCGCGAAGAACGCACTGCGCCAGCCAAACTGTCCGCCGAGATAACTGCCCAACGGCACCGCCACCACAGTACCCACAGCGATCCCGCTGAAGATGATCGACAGCGCACGCGGCAGCAGCGCGGCCGGCACCAGACGCATAGCCACGGCCGCCGCCATGCTCCAGAAACCGCCCAAGGCTATGCCCAGGAGGATTCGCATCATCAGCAAGACCGTGAGGCTGGACGAGAACGCGACCAGCAGATTCGAAGCGATCATCAGTCCCGAAAAACCGAGCAACACCAGCCGCCGATCAAGGCTGCGCGTCAATCCTGGCACCAGCAATCCGGCAAACAACGCCACAACCGCTGTCACCGTCACGGCTTGGCCGGCCAACGCTTCGCTGACGCCGAGATCGAGCGCCATCGGCGTCAGCAGGCTGGCCGGCAGATATTCCGCCGTGAGCAGACCGAACACTCCCATCGCTAGCGAAAACACCGCCATCCACGCAGGTGTCGTCGGCTCCTCGTCAGCGCGCGTGCCCAGGCCGGACTGCCCGTCACATACACAATCATTCATCGCAAGACTTCCTCAGACATTGTCGAGAGGGCAGTCTATTGATAGCAGTCAGGATGATCTATGATGCGCAGTCTTGAACTTTTGATCGAAACCCCGAACATGAGCAACACTGATCCCTTCTCACTGTCCTCAGACCTCATCACTGAATTGCTGCGCAGCATGCGTCTGCGTGGCGTGCAATATCGACGGATCCACGCCGGTCCGCCGTATGGCCTGGGTTTCAGCGACAAACTAGGCCATGCGTATTTTCACTTCATTGCCGCTGGATCGGCGGTGTTGCGGTTTGAGGACGGCAGCGTGTACGAATTGTCGGTAGGCAATGCGGTATTCATTGCCCATGGTGCCGCGCACCAGTTGCTGTCACACAAAGGTGCCGAAGTGCAGGACATTGACAGCGCCGTCGCCGCTCCACTCGGCGAAACGGTATGTGCGGTGCAGGTCGGGCAAAGCACCGACTCGCGCGATAGCGCTCTGCTCTTCAGTGCCTGTATGGAGTTCGAACTCGGCAGCCTGCAAGGTCTCGGTCGGCTGATGCCCGGACTTATGCTGATCGACGCAGGCGGGCAGCGTTATCCGGGATTGGTGCCGATCCTCGCGACCATGGAACGCGAAGTCAGCGCAGCGCGCATCGGCTTCGCCGGCATTCTCGCTCGCCTCGCCGACGTGGTGGCCGCGATGATCGTTCGCGGCTGGGTCGAATGCGCTTGCGGCAACGCCTCTGGTCTCGTCGCCGCCCTGCGCGATCCACGTCTGGCCAAGGCCTTGCTGGCTTTGCACCAACAACCGGGCCGCGACTGGAGCGTCGCCGAACTGGCAACGCTGTGCAACACCTCACGCTCGGTCTTCGCCGAACGCTTCCAGACCATCCTCGGCACCCCGCCGCTGCGCTACGCGACCGAACTGCGAATGCGCCTGGCCAGTCAGTGGTTGACGCTGGAAAGGATGCCGATCGAAAAAGTGGCGCAACGCTTGGGCTATACCTCCCAAGCAGCGTTCAGTCGTGCGTTCAAGCGCATCACGGGGAGCTCGCCGGGAGCAAGTCGGCGCCAGCGCTGAAGACAAAAATCGCCGTAACAGAACCGCACTCATTCTGTGCCACCCTCACCGCCGGATTCTGTCCAGCCCTGCACTCACCCGTTGCGCAGCCTGCAAATCCCCACGCGCCTCCAATTCCTGCGCCACTTGCCGCAACTGCTCAACCGTCATTCCCACATTCAGACTGATCTTCAAATGCGACTCCAGTTGCGACTCCACCCCAGCCATCGCTGCCAGCGCGCCAACAGTCGCCAGTTCCCGATCCGTCCATTGCAGGTTGTCGCGAGCGAAGATGTCGCCGAACAAGTGCACTTTCAGAAACTGATCGATCGCCGGGGCGAATTCGAACAGCGGGCCGGACACTGGCGCGCCGACCAAGCGGGTCTGATTGTCAGTGCCGAGTTCGGTCAGCGCATACCCCGACGGCACCGGGCCGGGCTCGCGTCCTGGCGCGTCTTCGATGCCCCGCGCGGCGCGTTCCTCCACGACGTTCATCAGCAGGGACAAGGCGTTGAGGCTGCGCGGGAATCCGGCGTAGGCATACAGCTGCACCAGAATTTCCTTGGTTTCGCTGAGACTCAGCCCAGCGTCGAGGCCGCGATTGAGGGCGTCGTGCAAACGCGGCATGTCGCCGATGGCGGCGTTGGCGGCAATCGGAGCGATCGCCAGTTGCTTAAGGGTCAGAGGCTGTTCTTTCATGATCGATTTCTCCGGTGATCGGGAAGGATTGGCGCCAAGAGGATTCACGCAGACTGCGCTGGTGAGGACCGCGCAGCCGAGGATTGCGGCTCGAAGAAGACGCCGTTGATGCAGCGTTGTCCGGTTCATCAATGATCTCCTCACTCATCCAAAGTGAACGTCACCCGCACATCGCCGCGCCCCAAGGCCCCAGCCAAGTCCTGCGGGCGGTCGATGCGACCAAGACGTGAATAGCGGTAAGCCGAATCGAAGGTTTGGTAGAAGACCACCAACGTATCGTCGCCGTACAAAAGGAAATCGCCATTGTGGATCGTGCCCGGGCGGTACGGCCGGGTGGGCAGTGGCGGCTGCACGGTGGCGTATTTTTCGTTACTGTGCAGGTCGGTCATGTCCAGGCTCAGGGGCAATCGCGTGAGCAGTTCCCGTGTGCTCGGGTTGTCATCCAGAGCAATTGCAAAGCGGTGTTCTCCGACAGTCATCCACATCGTGGTGTCCTGCGCAGCGGTAGTGGCAGACAGAGCAAAGGGCACCCATGTCATCAGCGCCAATCCCTTCCAGGTATTCGCAAAGATTTGCATGACTCTGCTCCGTCGCCTGGGCGTTACTTCAGGTTGCTCTGGAAGAACTGCGTCAACTTGGCGAAGGGAATCTGCTCGACCCGGTCATACAGATCGACATGGCCGGCATTCGCTACGATCACCAGCTCTTTCGGCTGCCCGGCGAGACGGAATGCCTCTTCGCTGAACTCGCGCGAGTGCGCTTCGGCACCGGCGATAAACAACATCGGGCGCGGCGAGATACTCTCGATATCGACGAATGGATAGAAGTTCATGAACTTGGTGTTGCTGCTCAGCGTCGGACGCGTGGTCTGTTGCGGCGTCGAGCTGGCCGGGGTGAATTCGCCGCGCGGGGTGCGGTAGAAATCGAAGAATTCACGCTGGATCGGGTGCGTGTCGGCCTTCAGTTCCAGCACCGTTCCGCCGGTGTATTCGACCTTGCCGCCGGTGAACTCGGCGTAACGCTGTTCGGCCGCTTGCGCGATGATCTGCTTGCGCTGCGCAAGAGTTTGCGAGTGCTTGAGGCCGTCACGGTTGGCCGCGCCCATGTCGTACATGCTGACCGTGGCAATGGCTTTCATCCGCGGGTCGATTTTCGCTGCACTGATCACAAAACTGCCGCTGCCGCAGATGCCCAGCACGCCGATGCGCTCGCGGTCGATGAATGGCCGGGTGCCGAGGTAATCGACGGCGGCGCTGAAGTCTTCGGCATACATGTCCGGTAACACTGCGTTGCGTGGCGCGCCCTCGCTTTCACCCCAGAACGACAGGTCCAGCGACAGAGTGACAAAGCCCTGCTCCGCCAGTTTCTGCGCATACAGATTGGAGCTTTGCTCCTTCACTGCGCCCATCGGGTGGCCAACGATAATCGCCGCGCTACGTGCTGCCGGATCGACTCCCCTGGGGATGAACAGGTTGCCGACGACGTTGAGTTGATATTGGTTCTTGAAGCTGACCCTCTGCATGGTCACCTTGTCGCTTTTGAAAAAGTTGTCGGCACCGTGGGACATGTCAGCTCCGAATGCAGTGAATGAACTCAGGAGAAACCCGAGCAGTACGAACAGTCGTTTCATGGGGGCGTCCTTGATCGAGAAGCCAGGCGAGGTCGAGGTGGGGATATTGTTGCGCAGGCTTGAGGCTTTGATTAGCTAATGAGTGCTTAATGCGGTTATAAACGCAGCTAATCAATAACCCCGAGCGTTGCGCCATGGCCAAACCCAACTTCAACGACCTGCTCGCCTTCGTCACCGTCGCCCGCAGCGGTAGTTTCACCCGCGCGGCGGTGCAGCTGGGCGTGACGCAGTCGGCAGTGAGCCAGGTAGTCTCGGCGCTTGAAGCGCGTCTGAAAATTCGCCTGCTGACCCGCACCACGCGCAGCGTGTCACTGACGGCGGCGGGCGAACGGCTGTTGCACACCGTGGGCCATCGTTTCGATGAAATCGAAGCCGAGCTGGACGCTCTGAGCGAGTTGCGCGACAAGCCTGCCGGTACGGTACGCATCACTTGCGGCGACAACATCATCAAGACCACCTTGCTGCCGAAGCTGACACCGCTACTGCTGCAATACCCGGACATCAAGGTCGAGTTCGATATCAACTACGGTTTTCGTGACATCGTCGCCGACCGCTTCGATGCCGGTGTGCGCTTCAGCGATACCGTCGCCCAGGACATGATCGCCGTACCGATCGGCCCACCACTGCGAATGGCCGTGGTCGCTTCGCCCAGCTACTTTGCCCAACACCCAGCCCCGCAACATCCGCGCGATCTGACGGCGCACCGCTGCATCGACATCCGTTTTCCGACTTACGACGGTGTCGATGCCTGGGAATTCGAGCGTCAGGGCAAAAAGCTGAAAGTGCGGGTCGATGGCCAGTTGGTATTCAATTCGACTGTGCACATCGCCGACGCAGCTGTGAACGGGTTGGGAATTGCCTACCTGCCCGAAGACGAGTTCGGTGTTCATCTGGGTGAGGGCCGGTTGGTCAGAGTGCTGGAAGACTGGTGCGAACCGTTCGGTGGCTTCCACCTCTACTACCCCAGCCGCCGACAACCGTCGCCGGCGTTTTCACTGGTGGTGGCTGCGTTGCGCGTGGTGAGAGACCCAGCCGTAGTGCAGGAGTGAGCCTGCTCGCGATAGCGTCGGCACACCCAACAGAGCAAGAGCCAGATACACCGCCTTCGCGAGCAGGCTCGCTCCCACAGGGTTTTGCGTCAGATCCGGGAAATCAATCGATTCACAAGTCCACTGTGGGAGCGAGCCTGCTCGCGAAGGCGCCAGACCAGGCACATCATCTCTGCATGCCCCCCGCGCCCCCCTCACAACTTCGGCACGTCGCCGGTAGCCTCGGCAATCGTCGCCAGG
Source organism: Pseudomonas sp. (assembly GCF_035554175.1). Taxonomy (GTDB): domain Bacteria; phylum Pseudomonadota; class Gammaproteobacteria; order Pseudomonadales; family Pseudomonadaceae; genus Aquipseudomonas. The sequence goes on from NZ_DATMIV010000023.1 coordinate 82,595, forward strand.
GTTTCCTCCATGCTGGCGATGTCTTCATGCAGCTTTTGAAACACCAGATCCATCGACTCGGGGGCGTCGACGGTCTGATGACCACGAAGCGACTCGACGCTACCGCTCTCCACGTGCTGGAGAATGTCGACACTTTCTCGCAGTGCAAACAGCTGATCAAAGATAGCGGCAATCTGCGCCTGGCTCCGGGCGCTCATCGCTTCCCCGGCCTCCAGATCAGCGACCCCCATCCCAGACATGCAATGACCATAATCAGACCCTTCTGAAGAGGCGATGAACGCAGAGAATAACAGGCGGCTCAGCCTTTGGTTTTGCGCGGATCCGCAGCGCGCGGGAAGGTGCGTTCTTCCTGGATCGTGCCGTCCTCTTTATGGATTTTCAGCGAGGCGGTTTTGTCTTGCAGGAATTCGCTGGCGATCTGAGTGATCTCGGCTTTGGTCGAAGCTGTTTTGGACGCACGCTGCGCGCCCTCTTTGACCAGTTCCCAGCGCTGCTGGTTTTTGTTGATGTGGTAGTTATCCATTCCTTCACCTCTGATTGAATGATCAAGACCGGTAATGGATTGACCCTGGCCGCTGCAGAGAGTTTGAAAGAATTGCATCCGGCCTCAATAAGCGAACTCGTGACCCAATTCGCTTTCCATCACGACGGCAAGAGTCTGCGCCTTTGTCTTTACCAGCCCGACCGCACGGTACGGGGAAATAACGTCGCTGCGATCCTGTACATCCACGGGGGAGGTTTTGTCCTCGGCCAACCTGAAATGGCGGACGACTACCTGGCCGATCTGGCCGAAGAACTCGAGGCAATCATCGTCGCCGTCGATTATCGTCTCGCCCCCGAGCACCCCTTCCCCATTCCCCTGGAAGATTGCTACAGCGCCCTTGGCTGGATGGTCGCCCAGCAGCAAACGTTGAACATCGACGCCGGGCAAGTGCACGTCATGGGGCACAGCGCTGGCGGAGGACTGGCGGCGGCGCTGGCGATTCTGGCGCGTGACCGCGGCGAGTATCCCATCGCCAGCCAGGTGCTGATCTATCCAATGCTCGATTACCGCTCCGGCAGCGCAGCCTCGCCTCATGAAAACGGCACGACCGGGATCATTGGTTGGCCGCCCGAGGCCAACCGGTTCTGCTGGCAATGCCTGCGCGCAAATTACCCACTGGATGACCAGCGAATCGGCTGGTTTTCGCCGGCCCTGCAGACAGACTTGAGTGACTTGCCACCCACTTTCCTGGCAGTTGGTGCGCTGGATCTGTTTCTTGAGGAAGACGTTGCATTTGCCATGCGCCTGTCGCGCGCGGGGATTGCGGTAGAGCTGCATGTCTATCCTGGGGCGCCACACATGTTCGATCAGCATACGGGTGACGTCACCGACCAATCAGCACTCGATATCGTTCGATCACTTCGACGATCAATAGCTAGCGTATGAAGTGTTAACGAGCCAGAAAATCGCTGCTGAAACGTAAAACCATCAAGGCTCGAAATTCTTGTACAACTTTTTCCAGGGTCCTGTTCTTTCGGATTAATACCTTCGCGGACAGGCAATTCCGGGACAAGCCAAAGGCTTTGAGCTGCTTGATATCGCATCGCCGTCACCGAGTTGGCTTCAGCTGCAATTCACGTTTCTGGACTTTACGCCCATGGCGGCGATGACACATTTTGTTTCACCCAAACATGCTTGGATCCAACGTTCCGACAAACGGTCGCCTTGGTACTTTCCATTATTTATCAGTTAGATAGCTTTTCGGGATCTTCAACTTTCGATTCCAGCCAAAAATCAGGCAGCTGCAATTCACACTCCCTATCTATGGTTTTAAAACCAACCGTGGACGTCCACCCATGCATTTACAGGGAGTAGTAATGGACAACATCGTCATCGCCGACAAAGCCAATTCTCAGCTCACCGCCCAAAACTGGGGCAATGTTCAGCTTACCCAGCCTTCAGTTGTACAAATTCCAGTCAGGCCCGACCAACTGGCGTCAACCAGCCGGAGCGGTCAGGATTTGATCGTTAACCTGAAGTCCGGCGAGCAAATCAAAATCTCCAATTTCTTCGTCACCAGCCCTGAAGGCGTTCCCAATGACATCGTTTTCCAGGGAGATGACGCCACGCTGTGGCAGGCGCGCTACAACGCCGAGCCGTTCAATGGCTTTACCTTTGACAAAATCAATTCACTGGACGATCTGATTGCCGGTGTCGGCGTGGTGGATGGCGCAACGCCCGCGTGGGCGATTGCCGGGCTCGGCCTGCTGGGCGCAGGCGGTGCGGCGGCCGCTGCGGGCGGGAGCGGCGGTGGTGGCGGCGGCGGTGGAGGCAGCAGCGATACGACACCTCCGTCCCCTGCGACGGGATTGACCTTGTCCGCCGATGGTCGGGTGCTCAGTGGCTTTGGCGAACCCGGCAGTCTGGTGCAAGTACGCGACGCGACGGGTAATCTTTTGGGTTCTGGAACCGTGGGCCCTGACGGCAGTTTCCAGATCGATCTGGGCACGCCTCAAAACAACGGTCAGCCGCTCGACGTCACCCTCACCGACCCAACCGGGAACGTGTCCACACCGGGCTCGGTCACCGCACCGGATACCACTGCGCCGACAGTACCGGCCAATCTGACTGTAAGCCCCGATGGCACCCGACTCAGCGGCACCGGTGAAGCCGGTGCAACCATCCAGGTGCGCGGCGCCGACGGCACCCTGCTCGGCAGCGCCGTCGTGGCGGCGGACGGCACGTTCAGCGTCGCGCTCAGCCCCGCGCAAACCGGCGGTCAGCCGCTGACCGTGAATGCTATCGATGCGGCCGGAAATACCTCCCCTGCCGCCACCACGACTGCGCCGGACATCGTCGAACCGCAGACACCCGGCAACCTTGGCTTGAGCGGCGACGGCAGTCAATTGACAGGCACCGCCCGGGCCGGTACCACCATTGAAGTGCGTGCCGCCAATGGCGACTTGCTCGGCCGCGCGACGGTGGGCGCTGACGGTACCTTCAGCGTCACGCTGAGCCCGGCGCAGGCCAACGGCGAGGTCATCGGCGTCGTGGCGTTGAACAGCGTCGGTGCGCAATCGCCGGCGGTGACATTCAATGCCCCGGACATCACCGGACCCGCCGCTGCGACTGATCTGGCCATCAGCAGCGATGGCCTCACGGTCACCGGCCGCGGCGAGCCTGGCAGTACCGTGCGCGTCACCAATGCCCAAGGCACCCTGCTCGGCACAGCGCTGGTGGCGGCTGATGGCTCGTTTACCGTGCAACTCAACGCAGCGCAAATCGACGGTGAAACCCTGAATGTGCAGCTCACCGACGCAGCCGGCAATCCTTCGCCGGCGGTGACCCTCATTGCGGTCGATCTGGATGGTCTGACTCAGCCGAGCGACATCGTCTTGAGCGTGGATGGCTTACAGATGAAGGGGCGCGGCCAGGTTGGGTCAACCGTCACCGTCCGCGATGCCAATGGCAACCTGCTCGGCTCGGCAATCGTTGCAGCGGACGGCACCTTCACCGTGCAGCTGAGCAGTCCTCAGAATAATGGCGAAACGTTGCAGATCAGTGCGAGCGACGCCGCTGGCAACACCTCTGCCCCGCTGGACTACGTGACGCCTGACACCCAGGGCCCAGCGGCGGTGTCCAACCTCACGCTCGATGGCCAGGGCCAGACGCTGACCGGCAAGGGTGAAATCGGCGCCTCGGTTACCGTGCGCGATGCGGCGGGCAATATCATCGGCACCGCTACCGTCGGTGCCGATGGCAATTTCACTGTCAACCTCAGCACCGCGCAGACAGACGCGCAACAACTGCAGGTCATTCAGACCGACGCTGATGGCAACCCTTCGGCGCCGGTCAATGTGACAGCACCGGATCTGACGACGCCGGTTGCAGTGTCCGATGTGAACATCTCGGCGAACGGCGCGGTGGTCACTGGTGCAGGTCAGGTCGGCGCGACCGTGACGGTCACCGACGCAGGCGGCGTGGTATTGGGCACTGCCGTAGTCGGCAGCAATGGCCGTTTTGAAATCAACCTGTCCACGCCACAAACCAACGGCCAGAACCTCAGCGTCGTGCAGACCGACGGCTCGACCTCGGCCTCTCCGGCAGTGCCGGTCGAGGCACCCGATATTCAGGCGCCCACCGCGCCGTCAGACCTGGCCCTGGATGCAAACGGCACGCAACTGACCGGTAGAGGCGAACCGGGTGCAACGGTGTCGGTCAAGGATCTGGCCGGCAATACCCTTGGCACCGCAATCGTCGACGGCACTGGTGCATTTTCGGTAACACTGAACAGCGCGCAGACCGACGGCCAGAAACTGCAGGTCAGCCAATCGGATGGCGTGAACGTTTCCCCCAGCACGCCATTTACAGCGGCAGACACTACCGCGCCGCTTGCGCCTGACAATGTCGTGCTTGGCAGCAACGGCGTGACCTTGACCGGGACCGGACAAGCCGGCAGCACGGTGACAGTGACCGCCCCTGACGGCACGGTGCTTGGCACTACGGTCGTTGCCAGTGACGGCAGTTTCACCGTCAATCTGAGTCCGGCGCAGCTCGACGGCCAGGTACTGAGTGTCATCCAGACCGATGCGAGCAACCTGCCCTCAACCGCCACCCCGGTCACCGCACCGGACATCACCGCCCCGCCCGCGCCGACCGGTCTGGTCATCGACCCGGCAGGTACCACGCTGACCGGGACGACGCAGCCGAATAACACCGTGCAGGTACTGGATGCCGCCGGCAACGTCATCGGCACCGCAACCGCTGACGGCACTGGCGCGTTCACGGTCAATCTCGATACCGCCCAGACCAATGGCGAAACCCTGCAAGTGGTGGTGTCGGACGGCACCAACGATTCGCTGGCGGGCAGCGTCACCGCACCGGACAGCACCCCTCCGGCAGCGGTCAGCGATCTGGCGATCAACCCCGACGGCACGCAGGTGTCCGGTCTCGCCGAGCCCGGCACCACGGTCACCGTGAGCATCGCCGGTGGCAGTGTTCTGGGCACCGCAACGGCAGGCGCCGATGGCCGCTTCGTCGTCACGCTCTCTCCAGCGGCGGGCACTGGCAGCAGCCTCGAAGTGATCAGCACTGACGGCGGCGGCAACGATTCGCCAGCAGTGCCGCTGGCAGGCCCAGATGGTTCTCAAGTGGCTACGCCGAGCGATCTGGCCTTGAGCGCCGACGGTTTCACCCTGACCGGCGCGGGAACCCCGGGTTGCACGGTGACTGTAACTGGCAGTAATGGCGTGGTACTCGGCTCGGGGCTGATCAACAGCTTCGGGCGTTTCACCTTGTTACTCAGCGCCAAGCAGATCAATGCGCAGGTATTGCAAGTCACCGCCACCAGTCCCGACGGTGATGTTTCGGTTCCTGGCACTGTGACCGCTGCCGATGGCACGCCGCCGGACGCCGTGACCAACCTGGTGCTGAATGCCAATGGCACCGCGCTGACCGGCCGAGGCGAGGCCGGCGCGACGGTCACCGTGACTGACAGCAGCGGTACTGTGCTGGGTAGCGCACTGGTCGCCAGCAATGGCAGCTTCAGCCTTACGCTGACGCCGGCGCAGCTCAACGGCCAGGCACTCACCGCCATTCAGCGCGATGCCGCCGGCAACCTGTCGCAGCCTGCCAGCGTCATCGCCGCAGATTTGCAGCCGCCCGCCGCCGCGACCGGCGTCACCATCAATGACGTCGGCACTGTGGTCAAAGGTCAGGGCGAAGCCGGCAGCACCGTGACGGTTCGCGATGCTGCCGGCACTGTGCTGGCTACTGGCCTGGTCGATCAGAGCGGCAACTTCCAGGTCACCCTGCCCAACGCACAGAACACCGGGCAAACGTTGCAGGTCACGCTGACCGATGCGAACGGCAATACATCGACGTCGACAGGCGTGAACACCGTGGACGCCACACCGCCAGCCGCGGTGCAGAATCCGCTGATCAGCGCCGATGGCAGCACGCTTAGCGGCACCGGTGAAGCCGGGGCGACAGTGACTGTCACCAACGCCAGCGGCACTGTGCTGGGTAGCGCCGTGGTCGGTGCCGACGGTACGTTCAGCGTGACCCTGGCGCCCGCACCCACCAATGGCGAGGCGTTGGCGATCAGCCAGACTGACCCTGCCGGCAATGTGTCGCCGTCGACCAGCGTCAATGCGCCCGACATCAGCCCACCGGCGGCACTGACGCAAGTCGCGGTGAATGCTGACGGCGTAACCGTCACCGGCCACGGCGAGCCCGGTGCCACGGTGTCGGTGCGCAGCGCTGACGGCACGTTGCTGGGCACGGCGCAGGTCGGCAGCGGCGGTGCGTTCAGCGTGACGCTGAACACACCACAACTGAATGCCCAGGTGTTGACCGTTACTCAGGAAGATCCGCCGGGCAACGTCTCCACCGCTGTTGAAGCGATCGCGGTGGACTTGACCGCGCCAGCCATTCCAAGCGCTTTGAACCTCAACGCGGCAGGCGTGCAGCTGACCGGCAACGCCGAGGCCGGTAGCACGGTGACCGTACGCGACAGCCAGGGCAATGTCCTCGGTACCACCACGGCCGCCGCAAACGGCACTTTCCAGATCACCCTCAACAGCCCGCAAGTCAACGGCCAGGCGTTGAACGTGACGGCGACTGACGCGGCGGGCAATCCGTCCGCCCCGGCCACCGTCAATGCCGCCGACACCACAGCGCCACTGGCGGCGAGCAATCTGGCGATCAGCGCCAGCGGTGCCACATTGACCGGTACCGGCGAAGTCGGCGCCAGTGTCGAAGTTCGGGACGCCGGCGGTAATCTGTTGGGTACCGCCACCGTCGGCACCAACGGCAACTTCAGCCTCACGCTGTCGCCTGCGGTAGTCGCCGGATCTACCCTCTCGGTGCTGCAGGTCGATGCCGCCGGTAACACCGGGCCGGCGACGCCGGTGACCGCACCGGGCAATCTGGCGGAAAGCGCGCCGACCAATCTGGCCCTCAGTGTCGACGGCTTGACCCTAACCGGGTCGGCCACCGCTGGCAGCACCGTGAGCATTCGCAATGCGTCGGGCGTGCTGCTCGGCAGTGCGCTCGTCGCGGCCAACGGTACCTTCAGCGTGACGCTCAATGCCGCGCAACTCAACGGCGAGCAACTGTCTGCCGTGGCGACATCGAGCACCGGCATCAACTCGTCCCCGACTGACTACACCGCCGCTGACGTTGCCGCGCCAACGCCACTCAGTGAACTGAGCCTGGCACCCAACGGCAGCACTTTGACCGGGCGCGGTGAGGCCGGCGCCACGGTAACCGTGCTCGGCACTGGCGGGGTTGCCCTCGGCAGCGCGGTAGTCGCGGCCAACGGCACTTTCAGTGTCACCCTCAGCCCGGCGCAAACCTCGGGCCAGACCCTGAGCCTGAGTCAGGCCGACACCGCCGGCAACGAGTCCAGCAGCGTCAACCTGATCGCGCCGGATCTGGTCGCGCCCAATCCGCCAGCGGCGCTGGCCGTCAGCACGGACGGCACAGTGTTGTCCGGTACCGGTGAGGCCGGCACCACGGTCAACGTCTACAACGCTGCCGGCACGCTGGTCGGCACCGGCACCGTGAGCATCGATGGCACTTTCGCGATCAACCTTACCGCGCCGCAAGCCAACGGCCAGGCCCTGACCGTGTCGCTGACGGATGCCGCCGGCAACACCTCGGCGGCCACACCATTCACCTCGGTGGACAGCACGCCGACCGCGGCCGTGTCGCAATTGAGCATTGGCGGTGACGGCGCGACCCTCACCGGACGCGGCGAACCTGGCGCTCAGGTTCGGGTGATCGACAGCGACGGCAATGTACTCGGTACCGCCGTCGTCAGCCCGACCGGTACCTTCACGCTGACCCTGACTCCGGCGCTGACCAATGCCGAAGTGATCACCGTGGTGCAAGCCGACGCTGCGGGCAACGACTCCGCTGCGGTGAACCTGACAACCCCCGACTTCACTCCGCCGGATCCACTGGCCAACGTCGCCATCAATGCCTCCGGCGCGCTGGTCACCGGTACCGGCGAACCTGGCGCCACCGTGACCGTGCGCGATGCCAACGGCACCTTGCTCGGCACCAGTGTGGTGCTCGGCGACGGCACCTTCAGCGTCACCCTCAATCCACCACAGATCAATGAACAGATCCTCAGCGTGCAACAGGCCGACCCACCCGGTAACGTCAGTGCTCCGGTGGCGGTCACTGCACCGGATCTGACCCCGCCCGCGACGCCGGTCGATCTGTTGCTCAATGCCGACGGTGACCTGCTCACCGGTACCGGCGAAGTCGGCGCCAGCGTCCGCGTGACGGCCGCCGATGGCACCGAGCTGGGCACGGGCACGGTGGGTAGCGACGGGCGCTTCCAGATCACCCTGACCCCGGCGCAAACCAATGGCCAAGCGCTGTTCGTGGTGCTCGCCGATACGGTTGGCAACGCCTCGCCTGCGGGCACGTTGACTGCACCTGACAGCACCCCGCCGGCGGCGCTGACCGATGTCGAAATCGATGCCAGCGGCAGCCTTGTCACCGGCTCCGGCGCGGCCGGTTCGCAAGTGATCGTCACCAATGCCCTCGGCACCATCGTCGGCACCGGCATCGTCGCTGCCGATGGCAGTTTCAGCGTGACCCTCGATCAGCCGCTGCTCAACGGTGAAGCCTTGTCGGTGATCCAGCGCGACGCGGCGGGCAATCCCTCGCCTGTAGTGCCCATTACTGCGCCGGATATCACCCTGCCGGCCGCGCCCGCAGGCCTCGCGCTGACGCCCGACGGGCTGACCCTGACCGGCACCGGTGAAGCCGGCGCCACCGTACGCGTGCTTAGCGCGACCGGGACGGTGCTGGGCTCGGCAACAGTGGCCGCCAATGGCACATTCAGCGTGACCCTCAATCCGCCGCAAGTGAACGGTGAGCTGTTGAGCGTCAATCAGACCGATCTGGCGTCAAACATCTCGCCAGCAGCGCCCGTGCAAGCGGGCGATAGCACCGATCCGCTGGAGGTCGCCGACCTCACTGTCAGCCAGGACGGCTTGACCGTGACCGGCACTGGCGAGCCCGGGGCAACCGTCACCGTGCGTGACGGCGCCTTGGTGCTCGGCACGGCGACAGTCGCGGCAGACGGCAGCTTCAGCGTCACCCTGTCAGCCGCGCAACTCGACGGCCGGACGCTGTCCGTGGTTCAGGCCGATGCGCAAAACAACCTCTCCGAGCCGGTACTCGTCGACGCGCCGGACAGCACCGCACCGATTGCGCCGACAGTCACCTCGTTGACCGGCGCAGGCACGCTGCTCGCGGGCACCGCCGAAGCGGGCAGCACCGTGACGGTGTTGTCTGCCAACGGCACATTGCTGGGTACGACCGTTACGGCGAGTAATGGCACCTACACCGTCACGCTCAATCCGGCCCAGGCCAACGGCCAGCTGTTGACGGTGATCGCCACGGACGAGGCGCAGAACGCATCGCCGGCGCTGCTCTACCCGGCGCCGGATATCACCGCGCCGGATGCCGTCACCGGGCTTACCATCAGCGGCGACCTGACCCAGCTCGCCGGGCGTGGCGAAGCCGGCGCGACGGTCGAAGTGACCGACGCGTTGGGCAATGTCGTCGGCAGTGGCACGGTCGCGGCCAACGGTACGTTCCTGATTGATCTGGCCCCAGGCATCACCGCCGGCCAGGTGCTGACGGTGAACCAGACCGACGGGGCTACCAACGTGTCGGCAGACGCAAGCCTGACGGTTCCGGCGGTTCCCGCACCGGACGCACCAGCCAATCTGCTGCTCAGCGCCGATGGCCTGACGCTGACCGGCACGGCGGCAATCGGCACTACCATCAACGTCTACGGTGCGAACAACGCGCTGATCGGCACTGCCGTCACCGGCGCCGATGGCACATTCAGTGTGGTGCTGACGCCTGCGCAAACCAATGGCCAGACCCTGGAGGTCACCGCCAATACCGCGTTGGGTGGCGCTTCGCTGCCGAGTGAAATCATCGCGGGGGACACCTCGGCGCCGGCGCCACTGAGCGATCTGCTCGTCAATGCCAATGGCACAGTGGTGACCGGTCGCGGTGAAGTCGGCGCATCGGTCACCATCACCGGCGCTGGCGGCGCAATTCTCGGCAATGCGGTGGTCGGCGCCAATGGCACGTTCAGCGCGCAGCTCAATACGCCGCAGGTGAACGGTCAATTGCTTAACGCTGTGCAAACCGACGCGGCCAATAACACGTCGCCAGGTCTTAACGTCACCGCGCCTGACATCACTGCCCCGGCGGCACCGACAGCGCTGGTGCTGAGCGGCGCGGGTCTGGTGCTCGGCGGGCTCGGTGAAGCCGGCGCCACCGTCACTGTGCGCGGTGCGGGTGGCGCGGTACTGGGTACGGCGACCGTAGCTGGCAACGGTAGCTTCTCGGTGACCTTGTCGTCGGCACAACTCAACGGCCAACAGTTGAGCGTCACGCAGAGTGATGCGGCGGGCAATATTTCGCCGCCCGCCAATCTCACCGTCGCCGACACCACGGCGCCGGCACCGTTGGCCAATGTCGCGTTGAACGGTACCGGGCTGGCAGTCAGCGGCACGGGCGAAGCCGGTGCCACCGTCAGCGTGACCAACGCCGCCGGCACCGTACTGGGCACCGCGGTGGTCAATGCTGGCGGCACCTTCACCGTGCAGCTGTCCAGCGCACAGCTCAACGGGCAACAGCTCAACGTTCAACAGGCGGATCCGGCGGGCAATCTGTCGCCGGTGTTCAACCTGATAGCAAGCGATGTGCAGGCACCGATCGCAGCCAGCGGTCTGGCCCTGGCTGCCAATGGCCTGACCTTGAGCGGCGTCGGCGAAGCGGGGGCGACGGTCAATGTGTATGGCCCGGGCGGCGCGCTGCTCGGCACCACTACCGTGGGCAGTGGCGGCACGTTCAGCTTCAACCTCAATACCGCGCAACTGGACGGCCAACTGTTGACCGTGCGTCTGGTCGACCCGGCCGGCAACCTGTCGCCCAACGCCAGCGTGACAGCACCAGACGTCACCGCACCCGGCGCACCGACTGCTGTCAGCGTCAATGGCAGCGGCACGTTGCTCACCGGTATCGGTGTGCCCGGTTCGACCATCAGCGTGCGCGGCGTCGGCGGTGTGGTGCTCGGCACCGCGACCGTTGCCGCCAATGGCAGCTTCTCGGTGGTGCTGGCCTCGGCGCAAATCAACAGCCAGGTGCTCAGCGTCACTCAGGCGGATCCGAGCGGCAACGTTTCGCTCGCGGTGACCGCCACGGCACCGGACCTGACGCCGCCTGCCGCCGCCACGGCGCTGCTGGTCGGTGCCGACGGTCTGACCGTCACGGGTACCGGTGAGGCGGGAGCAACCGTCACCATCAAGTCGGCCACCGGCAGCGTTTTGGGCACCGGCACCGTCAATAACCTCGGGGTGTTCACCATTGCCCTGAGCAGCGCGCAGATCAACGGCGAAAAACTCACCGTCAATCTCACCGACGCTCGCGGCAACGTCTCCGTCGCAGCCAACGTCACTGCGCCGGATGTCGACGTCAACGCGCCAGTGATTGCCAGCGACAACCTCGCCGTCGGCACCGTTACCCTCACCCCGGCCACCGCGTCGCAGACGTTCAACGACTCGTTCACCACGCTGCTGTCCGGTTTCTCGAAAACCTTCACCTTCACGGTGGCCAGCGGGACGCGTCTTGACCCGACGCTGACGCTGACCACCGGCAGCCTGATTTCGCTGATCGACGGCGTGGTCTATACCCTGCAAGTGAAGGATGCCAGCGGCAACTGGGTCACCCTGGATGTCAATGGCAGCGGTGGCCTGCTCGACCTGATCGCCCTGACCGGCCAGGGCGTGCGGGTCGACATCGGCAATCTGCTGTCAGGCGACTACCGCCTGACGGTGTCGAGCACTGGCATCGGCGTACTGACCACGGTCAACACGCAGTTGCAACTGGACGTCAGCAGCCTCACGCAATTCAACGGCGTCGCCGGGCCGGCCGTGACCGGCAACGTCATCACCAACGTCGGCGTCGATGGCACGGTCGACCAGACCGGCCCGGACAACGGTGCACAATTGCAGATCTTCAAGAACGGCGCCTGGGTCAGCGCCGGTGCCGGCACCACCGTGCAGGGTCTGTACGGCACGCTGACCATCGATGCCAACGGCAACTACAGCTACAAGCCCAACGGCAGTGTTGGCAGCGTCGGCAAGGTCGACGTGTTCAACTACCAACTGGTACACCCGAACGGCTTGAGCGACACCGCCAATCTGTATGTGCGCATCGACAGCCCGCAAGCCACCGAAGTCTGGAATGACGCCAACCTCGGCAGCCCCGCGCTGCTGGTTGACGCCACGCCGGACGTCGCCTCGACCGACATCACCCTGGTCAACCGCGAAGTCACCACCAACTCCAATCTCGGCACCTTCAACGTGCTGCTGGGCGGCGGCAGTGGCAACTACAACACCGTGGTCGCGACCAATACCGTCAGCGACCTGACCGTGGTGGTCAATTCGAGCAACCTGCTGACGCTCCTGGGTTCGATGACGGTGGGCCTGTACAAACTCAACACCGCCACCAACCAGTACGTGCTGGTCAAGAGCTACGGCGGTAACGCATTGGTCAATCTTGGTGGTGGCAACTACGGGATCAAGTTCGACGACCAGACCGCCGGCAGCTATCAGGTCCGGGTGGCGGTAGGCGGCGTCGGTCTGCTCACCAGCGTCAACACCAGCCTGATCAACGTGGCGTCCTACACCAACCAGTTTGTGGTCGGCAGCTACACGCCGGTGTCGGGCAATCTGCTCACCGACACCGCAGGTGGCGGCGCCGATGTGCTGGGCTCGGTGTACACCTTGCTCAGTGTGCTGGTCGCCGGCAATTACGTGGCGCCGGGTTACAACGGCGTCTCGTTGGTCGGCAACTACGGAACACTGCTGGTGCAGGCCAACGGCAACTACACCTACACGCTCAAGGCCGGACTGACCGATGCGGTGATTGGACAGGAAGACACCTTTACCTACCAACTGACCCACCCCAACGGCACCGTCGACACCGCCACCCTGACCATCGACCTGAACAAGGCCGGCGCTTTCGCCAGCACCGCGTTCTCGGCCCTGGCCAGCGATGACCTCGGTATGGCGCACGCCGCAGGCAGTGAATTGATTCAGGGCACCGAAGGCAACGACACCCTGGACGGTTCGCACGGTGGCGCGATCACGCTGCAAGGCGGCGCCGGCGACGACACGCTGATCATTGCCGACCAGCAGTTCACCTCGGTCGATGGCGGCAGCGGCACCGACACCCTGCTCTGGGCCGGCGGCGACGTGTCGATCAACCTCGGCGATCTGCAGAGCAAAATCCACAACGTCGAAATCCTCGACCTCAACCATTCCAGTGCGGTAGCGCTGACGCTGAACCTCGGCGATCTGCTGGCGATCACGTCGGCTGACAACAACACCCTGCTGATCAAGGGTGACAGCAAGGACAGCGTGCACATGACCGATGGCTGGACGGTGGACGGCACGCAACAGGCCGACGGCGTCGACTATGTTCAATACACGGCACAGGAGGATCCGAGCCACCACTTGTGGGTGCAGAACGGCATTCAAGTGGTTTGAAACACGACATCAGCAACGTCCGTCTCTCAACAGTAAGGGAAGTCTGTGGAGTCAGTTTTTCGCAAGCAATGGCCGATGGTCCTGTTGACCATCGGCCTCTACCCCGCTTTCACCGTCGGCGTTCGCGCCGACGATAACCTCGACAGCAGCTTGCGCAGCATCAGCCCGTCGCAACTGCAACAACCGGCAGGCAACGACAGCCGTTCGCGGCTCGCCGCTACAGCCAAGGTTTCCGCCGATACGGATGCACTGGGTCTGGAACAAGCGGTCAGGCTGGCCGTAGCCTGGCACCCGCGTATCGGCGAGGCCATCGGCACTCTTTTTCAGCAAGGCGAAGGCGTCAATGTCGCCGAATCCGGCTATTACCCGCAGGTCACCGGCGGCATCAAGGGTGGCTATACCAGCGGTTACGGCAGCGATGCCGGCAGCCAGTCGGTGAACATTTCCCTCAAGCAGATGCTGTATGACTTCGGCAAGGTCGCAAGTTCCGTCGACGCTGCCCGCGCTCGGGTGGCGCGCAGTCAGGCCGGGATTTTGCTGGCCATCGACGACATCGCCCGCGACACCGCCAAGGCTTATATCGAAGTGCAGCGCTATCAGCGTCTGCTCGAGGTCGCCCGCGAGCAGATTCAAGGCATCGGCGGCATCGTCGACTTGGCCAGGCAGCGCAGCGACATGGGCGCCAGCACTCGTTCCGATATGGTCCAGGCGCAGTCACGGGCCGAAGGCGCAACGGCGACGTTGCAGGAATTCAAGGCGCAATACGCGCGTTGGCAGGCGACCCTGACCAGCCTGCTCGGACGCCGCACGCCGCCGGCGGTCAGCGCTGCCTCTGCGCCAACGCTCAGTCAGGCCTGCGACGCTTCGCGAATCTCCGACGCCCTGCCCGCTGTTCTGCAAGCCGCCGCGCAACGCACCCAGGCCCAGGCCGAACTGGCTCAGGCCAAGGCCGAAGCCTACCCGACCCTGTCGCTGCAACCGTCGGTCAATCAATACCTGGACAACAATTACGACGAGCAGAACTCAAGGGCCGATCGCACCCAGGTCGGGATCTTCCTTAACCTCGAAGTGCCGATCTATCAGGGCGGCGCCATCAGTGCGCGCAGCCGCGCCGCCGGCCATGCGCTGACCGCAGCGGATTCGGCTGAAGACTTTGCCCGCCTGCAAGCGCGTCAGGGTCTGGCTGAAGCCCAGGCGCAAACGTCGGGCCTGAACCGTCGGCTGCGTTCGCTGGAATCTCGCCAGAGCAGCATCACCGAGGCGCGAATGTTGTATGGCCGCCAGTACCTGGAACTGGGCACCCGGCCGCTGCTGGATTTGCTCAACGCCGAGCAGGAAATCCACCAGTCGCGCTTCGATCTGGTCAACACCGAGGCCGATCTGCAACGCCTGCAGATCGACTGCTTCTACAACAGCGGTGCGATACGCCGGGTGTTCGGCATCGACCACAGCGCCATCCAGAATGTCGAGATCCTGCCATGACCGATGCCAGCATCACTATCCCTGAACCCGTGGTTGCCGAGGCGCGAGAAGATTATTCGCCGTGGCTGGAAGCGGTGCTCAAAGTCGCGCGGCACTATCGCCTCGACGTCTCCCCGGAAAGCGTGCGCCTGGCCTCGGTGCACAGTGAAGGCCGGGTCGAAGAAGTGGTTCGGCACATGGCGCGTCAGGCCGGACTCAGCGTCAAATTCGCGGTGTTCGACAACAAGAGTCTGAGCCGCTGGCGCACGCCGCTGGTGGTGCAACTGCGCGACGGTCAGGTCGGGGTGCTTGAAAGCATTGGCGAGACTGGCGAGCTGGGCATCTGCTTCAGTGGCGATCAGGGTCTGCAAAGTCGCATGGACGCGTCGGCCCTCGCCGAGCAAGCCTCGCGCACGGTGATCCTGCGCCCGACGCAACCGGTAGCCGACGTGCGCACCAACGACTACATCAAACCCTACGACGAACACTGGTTCAGGCGCATCGTGCTCACCGACCTGCGTCCTTACAGCCAAGTCATGATCGCATCGTTGGTAGCCAATCTGCTGGGCATGGCCGGGGTACTGTTTTCGATGCAGGTGTATGACCGGGTGATCCCGGCCGAGTCGCTGCCGACCCTGTATGTGTTGTTTGGCGGCGTGATGCTGGCGCTGCTGTTCGATTTCGTCATGCGCATTCTGCGTCTGCGCATCACCGACGTGCTGGGCAAGCGCGCCGACCTGCGCGTCTCCGATCTGGTGTTCGGCCACGCTTTGCGCCTGCGCAATTGCGCCCGGCCGAAATCAACCGGTTCATTCATTTCGCAGCTGCGCGAACTGGAGCAGATCCGCGACCTGATCACCTCCAGCACCGCCACGGCACTGGCGGACATGCCGTTTTTTCTGCTGTTTCTGCTGGTGTTCTATTTGATCGGTGGGCCGCTGGTGTTGATTCCACTGGTGGCGTTGGTGTTCATGTTGCTCCCCGGGATCATCGCCCAACCGCGTCTGGCCCGACTCGCCAACGCCTCGATGCGCGAAGCGGCGCTGCGCAACGCCATGCTGGTGGAAAGCGTACAGGGCCTCGACGACATCAAGGCGCTGCAGGCCGAGCAGCGCTTCCAGCAACAGTGGAACCAATACAACGCGGCCTCGGCGGACAGCAGCCTGCGTTTGCGCACCCTGACCAACAGCCTGGTGGCGTGGACGCAGAATGTGCAAGGCGGGGTCTTTGCGGTGGTGATCGTATTCGGCGCGCCGATGGTGATTGCCGGCGACCTGACCACCGGCAGCCTGGTCGCGGCGTCGATTCTGTCGTCGCGGATGATGGGGCCGATGGCGCAACTGACCCACGTGCTCACCCGGTGGCAGCAGGCCAAGGTCGCGCTCGAAGGCTTGAACCGGATCATGCAAATGCCGGTGGATCACCCCGAAGGCAGTCAGCGCGTGCACTTGCCGGCGATTCGCGGCGACTACCGCCTGCGTCAGGCCAGTTTCCGCTACAGCGAAGAATCTGCCCCGGCGCTCAACAGCATCGACCTGACCATTCGCCCCGGCGAGCGCATCGCCCTGCTCGGCCGCAACGGCGCCGGCAAGTCGACGTTGCTGCAGGCGCTGGGCGGTGCGATGGATCTGAGCAGCGGGGAAACCACGCTGGACGGCATCGCCCTCGCCCACCTGGATCCGGCCGACCTGCGCCGCGATGTCGGCCTGCTGTCACAACAGGCGCGGCTGTTTCACGGCACCCTGCGCGACAACATCACCCTCGGCGCCGGGCAGGCCAGCGATCAGGAAATCATTGCCGCGTTGAACGTCACTGGTGCGCTGGATTTTGTCCGTCAGTTGCCCAAAGGCATGGATCATCTGGTGCTCGAAGGTGGTTTGGGTCTGTCCGGTGGTCAGCGTCAGAGCCTGTTGCTGTCGCGACTGTTGATCCGCCAGCCGCAGGTGCTGTTGCTCGACGAGCCGACGGCAGCGCTCGATGACGTCACCGAGCGTTTGCTGCTGGAAAAACTCGCGACCTGGACCCAGGGCCGCACGCTGGTGGTCGCCACGCACCGGGTCAGCGTATTGCAACTGGTCGAGCGGATCATCGTCCTCGACAACGGGCGCATCGTGATTGACGACCATCGCGATGCAGCGCTCGCGCGGTTGCGCGCACCGGGCAAAGGAGTGGCGGTATGAGAGCGATGACGACCAACATAGCGGACCCGATGTCCTACCTCGACGGGCGCGATGAGCGTGCCATTGCCGGCGGTGCGCGGGTGATTTGGGGCTGTGCGCTGATGCTCGCCTGTTTCGTCGCATGGGCGGCGTGGTTTGAGATTGTCGAAGTCTCGACCGGCACCGGCAAAGTGGTGCCCAGCTCTCGCGAGCAAGTGATTCAGTCGATGGAGGGTGGCATTCTTGAGCAGCTCAATGTCACCGAAGGCGCCTTGGTCGAACGCGGCCAGATCCTCGCGCAACTGGACCCGGTGAAGAACCAGTCCAACGTCGGCGAAAGCGCGGCCAAGTACCGTGCGGCGCTGGCCAGCGTCAATCGCCTGCAGGCCGAGGTCAGCGAAAAGCCGCTGACGTTCGACGCGTCGCTGCAAGAGTTTCCCGATTTGATCCGCGCCGAAACCGAGCTCTACCAGACCCGCCGCAAAGGTCTGGCGGAAACCCTCGACGGTATTCAGAGCTCGCTGAAACTGGTGCGCAGTGAACTGGCGATCACCGAAAACCTGGCGAAGATCGGCGCGTCGAGCCGGGTCGAAGTGCTGCGTCTGACTCGCCAGCGCTCGGAGCTGGAACTCAAGGCCACCGAAGCCCGCTCCGACTACATGGTGCGTGCCCGCGAAGACCTGGCCAAGGCCAACGCCGAAGCGCAGATGCTTGAAGCGGTGATTCGTGGCCGCACCGATTCGCTGTCGCGCCTGACCCTGCGCTCGCCGGTGCGCGGCATCGTCAAAGACATCGAGGTCAGCACGATTGGCGGCGTCATTGCGCCCAACGGCCAGGTCATGCAGATCGTACCGCTCGATGAACAACTGCTGATCGAGACGCGTATCTCGCCGCGCGATATCGCCTTCATCCATCCGGGCCAAGCGGCGAAAGTCAAAATCACCGCCTATGACTATTCGATCTACGGCAGCCTCGACGGCGAAGTGGTGACGATCTCGCCGGACACTATCCAGGACGAAGCCAAGCCGGAAATCTTCTACTACCGCGTGTTCATCCGCACCTACTCGGATGAACTGCGCAACAAGGCCGGCAAACGCTTCGCCATCGTGCCCGGAATGATCGCCACGGTGGACATTCGTACCGGCGAAAAAACCGTGCTGGACTACCTGATCAAACCGCTCAACCGCGCCCGCGAAGCGTTGCGCGAACGTTGATCAGCGACTGGCCAGCTTGGTCGCTGGCGGCGCCGTCGGGGTAATACTTGCCTGATAGCGCGCCCACTCGCGATTGATCTCCGCGTACGGCAGGAAAATGCTTACGCGCGGTTGATCAAGCAGGTCCGGGCGCTTGAGGCGGCTGACGTCATCACGGGTGAGGAACGCCACGTTGATGCCAACCACTTTGCCATCAGCGGAAAACACCGGGCCACCGGACATGCCCTTGGCCAGTGCGCCATTGTGGGTGCCGTAAAGCACGTTGCCCTCTTTGACGTCGAGGCGAACCATGGCCGGCAAGGCCTGGCCGGTGCCCTTGACCGACATGTACAGCGAGTTGAAGCCCACCGAGGTCAGTTCTTCGCCAGGCTTGTAGCCGCGCCACGCCGGCACACTAGTGGCCTTGTGGCGGAAGAACTGCGCATCTGCCTGCCCCTGGAAAACCGTGCCTGACAGATACGGAATGTGCTTCACCGTGACGGCGAAATCTTCATTCCATTGCACAGCCGAGCCCATCAGCACGTAGGGCAAAGGCGCGCCGGAGTGAACGATAAAGGCTTGGTCTAGAACAGGATCCTGAACAAAAGCGACTGGCATTCCATTGCACCCGCTGAGCAGCAACGACGCTGCAACAAGTGACTTGAGGGGGCGCATTTTCGGCACATCATGAGGTGAGGAAAGGTGCTGCAATATGTCATTGCGCCATCACCTAAGCAATAGGCTTAGACTACCGCTGGTCGGTGAGCGATATATTTGATTAATGATTGGATCCAACGACTGGAATGGGACGATGGCCGCCATCGTCCCTTTTCGCAGGTCAGATCTGCGCTTGTCCACCGTCAACGAACAGCTCAATACCATTGACGAAGCTGGCATCGTCCGAGGCGAGGAACAGCGCAGCAGCGGCGATTTCCGCCGGCTCGCCGACGCGGCCCATTGGCACTTGCGAGGCCAGATAATCGAGCAAACCCTGCTGTTGGGCCGCGTCCGGGCCGGCCAGATCAACCAGACCCGGGGTTTTGGTCGCGCCTGGGCTGAGGGTGTTGACGCGCACGTTGCGGTCTTTCAAATCAACGATCCAGCTGCGGGCGAAAGCCCTGACCGCAGCCTTCGACGCGGAGTACACGCTGAACGCCGCCGTGCCCGAACTGCCCGCCGTCGAACCGGTAAGAATTACCGAAGCGCCTTTGGCCAGCAGCGGCAAAGCTTTCTGCACGGTGAACAGCACGCCTTTGACGTTGCGCTCGAAGGTGTCGTCATAGTGCGCCTCGGTGATATCGCCCAGCGGCAACATCGAGCCACCGCCGGCGTTGGCGAAGAGCACGTCGAGGCGGCCCTTCTCGGCGCCGATCTGCGCGTATAAAGCGTCGAGTTGTTCGAGTTTCGTCGAGTCAACCTGAACACCTGTGGCGTTGCCGACCAGCGCAACGGCGGCGTCCAGTTCCGCCTGACGACGGCCGGTGATGTAAACGTAAGCGCCTTCTTCGGCGAAGCGTTTGGCGGTGGCCAGGCCAATGCCGGTGGTGCCGCCGGTGACCAGTGCGATTTTGCCTTGAAGTTTGCCAGTCATGAGATTTCTCCAGAACGTTGAAAGTGCTAATCGGGTTGGGTCGGGATCTGGGAAAAAGCATATCGACGCTCCCGACCTTTCAAAATAGAATTGTCTGAAACTCATCGTTGCAGAATTGAAATGAGCAAACTGCCGGATTTTGAAGGATTGGCCATGTTCGCCAAGGTCGCGGAGGAAGGCTCGTTCGCCTCCGCAGCGCGGGTGATGGGCGTATCGGTACCTACTGTGTCGCGTGCCGTGGCGCGCCTGGAGGAACGTTTGGGCGGTCGCCTGTTCAACCGCACTTCGCGGCAATTGGCGCTGACTGAATTCGGTTCGAGCATGGCCGCCAGAGCCGGGGACATTTATCGACAGGCCGAAGAGGTCGAGAGCGAAGCCCAGGATCTTTCGGTGCAGCCACGCGGGCAGGTTCGGCTCGCGGTGCCGATGGCCTTCGGGCTGCGCTGGGTCGCGCCGTTGTTGCCGAAATTGCTGCGCCAGTATCCGGAACTGTTCGTTGATCTGCATTTGCATGACGCCTCGGTCGACCTGATCGCCGAAGGTTTCGATGCCGCACTGCGTATCGCTGCCCTCCCCGACTCGTCGCTGGTCGCTCGCCGGTTGTGTGCGGTGAGTCAACTGCTGGTGGCGTCCCCCGGCTACCTTGAAGCCCACGGTCGCCCCACTCATCCGGGTGATCTGGCAACGCGCTCGTGCCTCAGCTACGCCTACCGCGCGCGCACGCAAGTCTGGCGCTTCACCCATCACAGCGGCGTTGAGGAAGATGTGGTGCCCAAGGGGCCGCTGCGGGTGACCAACTCCGACGCGCTGCTGCCGGTGCTGCTGGAGGGCCTGGCCATAGCCGAATTGCCGGAGTTCATTGCCAGCGAATACCTGGCTGACGGGCGACTGGAGGTATTGTTGCCCGAGTGGCACATGACTCGCGGCGGGTTGTATTTCATGACGCCGTCGGCACGCAGTCGGCCGGCGAAGATCAGGGCGCTGTCCGACTTTTTCGCAGAGCATCTGTCCGAGCCCGTGTGGCGCTGTGATCCGAGCCACGGCTGATACTCGCTCATGTGAACGTTCGTCGGTGCGCTTGGCGAGCGCACGGGCGATCTGCAGAGTGCGTGCTAGGGTGTCTAGCCAAAGCCCGTTTCAATTCAGCAAATAATGAGGAGGATTCATGCCACTTCATCCCATTCTGTTCATGGGCGGCTCCGGCGCCATCGGCCACCAGACGGCTCGCGCATTGCGCGCGGCCCATCCCGACGTTCCGCTGTTGATCGGTGGACGAGACCTCGACAAAGCGCAGCAAGCCGCTGAGCAAATCGGCAACGCTCAGGGTGTCGCCATCGATACTCGCGCCGAGGACTTGGGCCTGGGTGATCGCCCGGTCAGCGCCATCGCGCTTTTTTACATGGACCACGCCCTCGCCGGGCTGCGCTTGGCGCAAGAGCGCAGGGTGCCGCACCTGAGCATTTCATCCGGCGTTTTCGAAATTGCTCCGCAAATCGCCAGCTTCATTCAACGCCCCGACGCAGCGCCCATCGTTCTCGGTTATGAATGGATGGTCGGTGCGACCACCGTCGCCACACTGCACGTTGCCAAGGCATTTGCCCGCGTGCACGAAATTCGCCTCCACGCCCTGGTCGACGAACAGGACGGTGGCGGGCCGACAGTGGCCGCCGATTTCGAACACCTGAACAAGATGCTGCCCGCCGCGCTGACCCGGCGCGGTGGTGAATTCATGTGGCGTGAAGGCGACGACGCCAAAGTGAGCTTTCGCGCCGTGGACGGCACGCCCCTGCAGGGGGCCGGCTTTTCCTCCATCGACGTGACTGGCCTGGCCGCCGCAACCGACGCCCCGAACGTTGAGTTCAATCTTGCCAGCGGCGTCAGCTCGACCCGCCGTCAGGGCCAGCCGATGTCGACGGAGATACTGATCGAACTCGAAGGCACGGATCACCAAGGGCATCCGTTACGCACACGCCACGCCGTGGTACACCGCTCAGGTGCTGCCGCTTTGACGGGGCTGAGTGTGGCCATGTTGCTGGAGCGACTGATCGGGCTGGATGGGCAGCCACCTACTCGGCCGGGGCTTTATTTTCCGTATCAGTTGCTGGAGGCGCAGGTGTTTCTGCGACGGTTGCAGGAGGACGGTGGTGAGTTGATCGAACTGAGCGTGTGAGCCTTCTGGACAAAGGCTGGTCAATTTTGCCCGAGCGCCCGTACGACGCGCTCCACGATTGCCAGACAGCTCGTCAACCCCGGAGATTCGATGCCGAACAGATTAACCAGCCCCGGCACTCCATGCTCCGAGGGGCCACTGATGACAAAGTCCGCCGCCGGCTCGTGTACGGCGTTGATTTTCGGGCGGATGCCGCTATAGGCGGGTTCCAGGCTGCCATCGGGCAGGCCGGGCCAATAGCGCCGAATCGCCTGATAGAAATCCTCGGCCCGCTGAGGATCCACGCGGTAATCAACGTGATCGATCCACTCGACATCCGGCCCGAATCGCGCCTGCCCCCCGAGGTCAAGCGTCATGTGCACGCCAAGACCCGCGGCTTCGGGCGCGGGATAGATCAGATGGCGAAAGGGTAGCCGACCGCTGAAGCTGAAGTAGCTGCCTTTGCACAACCTCGCCAGCGGTACATGTCGTGGTGACAGACCAGCGATATGGCCCGCAAACTGTGGCGCAGACAAGCCCGCACAGTTGATCAGCTCGCCACAGCTGACGTTCATGGGTTGCGCGCCGCCGATCTGCAACTCGAAACCTTGCGGGCGGCGACAGGCCGATTCGAACGGCGTGTTAAAGGCAAACGAGGTGCCCGCCGCCTCGGCGTCTGCTTGAAGGGCAAGCATCAAGGCATGGGAATCGACAATGGCGGTGGAAGGCGACCAGAGTGCCGCGACACATGACAACTCAGGCTCCAGTTCCAGCGCCTGCCGGGCGCTGAGCAGTTGCAGGTCGCTGACGCCGTTGCGCCGTCCCTGCTGCCATAACCGCTGCAATGCCCCGCACTGCGCGTCCTCGGTTGCGACGATAAGTTTGCCCAGACGCTGGCACGTTACTGCGTGCGCTTCACAAAAGGCATAAAGGCGATGCCTGCCGTCGACGCACATTTGCGCCTTCAAGCTGCCAGCGGGGTAGTAGATACCGGCGTGAATGACTTCTGAATTGCGCGAACTGATGCCCGTTCCGATGCGCTCACCCGCCTCCACCACAATCACTTCACGGCCGCTCAAAGCCAGCGCCCGGGCGACAGCCAGCCCGAGCACTCCTGCGCCAATCACCACACATTCGATATCGACGCTCACCGCCCCACCGTGCGTTCGAATTGCTTGATCAGCATGACGATTTTTTCCACGTCGCCATCCGACAAATGATGGTGGCAAGGAAGTGTGAGCATTTGCCGGGACAGACGTTCGGTTGTGGGCAACACGATGCGCGGCTGACTGCTCAACCATGCCTTCTGCCAATGAATGGGCACCGGATAATGAATGGCTGCTTGCACATCGTGCTCTGCCAGATATGTCTGCAGCTCGTCACGGCGCGTGGATTGCACGACATAGTGATAGTAGGCATTTCCCGGTCTGCCGCCCCCCAGGTCGATGCCCGTGCGGGTTGTCGACAGGGCGTCATCATAGAATGCAGCGATTTCCACGCGTCGCTTCAGCCAATGATCCAGATACTTCGCTTTGATGTTGAGTGCCGCTGCCTGCAACGAGTCGAGTCTGGAATTGATGCCGAAGCGGATCGATTCGTTACGGGTCTCCAAGCCGTGATTGCGTGCAATCCGCGCATGCTCGGCAATTCTCGGATCGCGAGTCACCAGCATCCCGCCATCACCCAGGCCACCGAGCGTCTTCAAAGGATGCATGGAAAACGCTGACGCATCAGCGCAAGTTCCAACTTGCCGGCCATCGATCGTGGTGCCGATCGCCTGGGCGCAATCCTCGATCACGGCAACCCCGCGCGAGCGGCACAGGTCGATGATTGCGTCGATATCCAGAGGGCGTCCGCGCAGATAGACAGGAATGACAGCTTTGGTCCGATCATTCACCAGTGGCGCAATCGTTTCGACGCTCAAGAGTTCATCGTCACCCACATCTGCCAGGATCGGCCGGGCCCCGACAGCAACAATGGCTCCGACAGTGGCAACGAAGGTATTGGCGCAGGTGATCACCTCGTCACCGGGGCCGATATCGAGCGCGCGCAATGCCAGAAACAGCGCATCCGTGCCTGAATTGAGGGCAACGGCGTGCGCGCCGCCACAGCGATCCGACATCCATGACTCGAATGCCAGAACCTGATCGCCGAGAATGAACTCGCCCGATTGCAACAGCTCCCGCCAACGCTCAAAGATCTCATCAGAGAGATCCTGAGCCTGTTCCTGTACGTTATTGCACTTGATCATTACGCGCACTCCCTGGCATGAACATGATGGACGTCAGGACGATCAGCAGTGTGCCAACCGCACTGATGACGGCAGTCAACGAAAGTGTCTGGGAGTAGCCGATCATCCCGCCGACTACGCCGCTGCCCAGATAAATGAAGGGGTGCACACCGCTGGTAACAAAGGTATCCACTGCCACGACTTTGCCCAGATCCTTTTCGGGCGACAGTGTCTGCATGGCGGTTGCCCAGCCGGTGAGCCAGGACGCTTCGACGATACCGACGAACGTTGCCCCTAGAATAGCCATCCATGCCGCCGTCCCCAGCCCGAGCAGCGCCATCGCTCCGGCCAGGAACAACCCGCATACCACCGCAAGTCCCACCAGGCGTTCGTGCCCCGAGGCCAGCACGGTGATAACCGAACCGAGACAAGCGCCGAACCCCGATGCTGCCAGGCAATATCCCCACATTTCTTCGCTGAAACGAAGACTGATCGCGTAGGGTGCAACGACCAGAAAAATCGGAAAACACAGCACGTTCACCACCAGCGTCGCCGCAAACCCCAGCACCAGCGTGGCGTTGTGGGTGACCACGGTGATGCCCTTGAACGCCTCGCGCAGGGAGAACTCTTCTTCGGATTCATGACGGCCGACATTCGGTAACTGAGCGGTGTAGATCGCCGCGCCGAAGAAGGTCAATCCATCGATCAGTATCCCCCAGACCGGATCCCACAAGATGATGAACACGCCCAACGTCGCCGGGAACAGAATGGCGACCAGGTTATCGATGAAGTTCATCGCGCCGTTGCCCGCCACCAGCGCTTTTTTGGGCAGCAGGCTCACCAGCAGCACCTGAGCGCATGGCCGGGAAACGCCGATGCCGATGCCGAAAATCAGATAGGCCAGCACCAGCCAGCCCCATGACGCACCGGTCAGAAGCAGCGCGACGGCCGCAAGCTGCGCCATGCCTCGCGCCGTATCGGTGTAGATGAGCACCTGTCGAGGCGACTTGCGATCGGCCAGCATCCCCCCGGCCAAAGCCCCGATGACGGTTCCGGCTCCGACTGCAGCCATGATGAAGCCAAACACATCACCACCAAAACCGTCCCGTATCAGCGCTATGGGCAGCGCCGCCAGACAGATGGCGTCGCCGGCCATCGACAGGCCCTGGCCGATAAGCAACTTGCGAAAAGGCAGGACTTGCAGCGCATCGTTATAGGGGGATAAACGTTCTTTGATAGAAATCATCGGTGCCCCTCCTTGAGGCAAATATATCCATCCTGGCCGCGCTCGGTTGCCAGCTGCCGGTCGGCCCGTTTGCAGCGCCGAATCAGAAGCGATAGCTGACGGAAGTGCCGAGGCCGCTGGCGCTGTTCTTGTATTTGGCGCTGTAGGAACCCTTGCCTGCCGAGGTGTCGTTGATCTCGACGCTCTCTTCCCAGAGATAGGAATAGGCGACGTCGATCGTGACATTTTCCGCTGGGGTCCAACCGGCGCCGAGGCTGAACACCTGTCGATCGCCCGTGGGGATACGCGGGCCACGGTTGGTGTTGTTGGCGGGCGATTGATCAACCGAGAACCCGGCGCGCAGCACCCATTGGTTGTTCAACCGATATGCCGCACCGATTGCATGAGCCCAGGTGTCATGCCAGTTCTGCTCTTCGCTGATCGTGCCCAACTGGCCGCTGAGCAATGGCGGCAATCCGCTGTTTTCGATCGTCAGCTCCTTGAAGCGACTCCAGCGCGTCCAAGTGCTGCCGGCATACAGCGTCCAGTCGTTGTTCAGTTGATGGGTGACCGAGAAGTCCACCGACTCCGGGGTGTCGACGTCCAGCGACGCGTCATAGCTGCGGCCACTGACGCCGAGCACATTGAAGATGCCATCGCTGAGTTTGCTTTTCGCGTCGAGGTGGTAACTGACCTTGGAGTGATAGGTCAGGCCCAGACGGGTCTGCTCGGTGGCCTGGACCATGATCCCGGCGTTGAAGCCCAGCGCGGTGTCGTCGCCGGTGCTTTTGACTTTGCCGTCATTGCGCCCGGGACTCAGCGGATTGGCGACCATCCCCGATAGCTCGCCGCTGATGCGGTTGATGGTCGGGCCGAAGCCGATCGACACTTTGTCGTTGAAGGCATAGCTGATGGTCGGCTGGAACGTCAGCGTGGTGACTTCGCTTTTGTTGGCGTAGTAGCGCCCGGCGAAACCACTGCCGTAGTCGGTGATCAGGCCGAACGGCACGTAGAACCCGACACCGAACGCCCAATGCTCGTCGATCGGCTTGACGTAATAGCCCATCGGCACCGTGGTGGTCGGCACCATGTCACCGTCTTCCTTGCCGCCAAACGTACTGCGGGTCTGGCTGATATCGGACTTCGCAAACAGCGTTGCCTGCCCGACGCTGGCTTGCTCTCTTTTCAGCCGCGCCATGCCCGCCGGATTGCCGAACACGGTACTGGCATCCTCCGCAGATGAAGAACGACCGGCAAAACCGGAACCCATGCCGCTGACGCTTTGCTCATTGAGTGCGAAACCGCCCGCGAAGGCATTGGAAGACGCAAGAATGACAGCCAACCCTACAGGGCGCTTGAGCGTTGTTTTTTTCATTGTCTGGACTCTGTGGGTGTCTCGGAAATGGAATAGCTGAACTGCGACGGCCATGTTATCCGAGTGACCATATCAGTCAACAGTCACGCTTTGGGCGTTCAAAAGTTGCCTCGATGCAGTCGCGTAGAGATCGGGAACTGGCATGGGCAACTGATCCGGGTATTCGGATCAGCAGAGGGTCAAGGCATCAAGCTACGCAAGATGAGGTTCGAGGTCAGCGCGGGTGCCACCTCGATGAAATCCAGATTGTGTTGCAGCATGAGTGGATTGACGAAGGGCCGCAGCGCCAGGTGGATCGACTCGACGGTTTCGTCCAGCGGCGTCCTGCGCTCGAACTCACCCGCCTCGCGCCCTTCACGGACTATGTCGGTGATAAAGCGCTTGATTTGCGCATCGTAACGCTGCGCACTCGGCCAATTCTCGCCAGCCGCAAAGGCTGCGATGTCGTAGAGCTTGCGGTCGTTGAAGAACAGATTCACCCCCGTGGCGATCACGGTTTTTACCAAGCGGCGGAAGCGCTCGGTAGGCGTCAGGTTTTCTTCGTTGATCGCCAGCTCGACCGCCGCAACGATCTGAGCCAGGCAGTTGGCACAGATGGCCTCGCCTATCGCCTGTTTGGAATCGAAGAACTTGTAGATGTACGCCTTGGAAAACCCGATCGCCTTGGCCAGGTCGGAAACCGTGGTCTTGGCGTAGCCATACTGGCTGAAATGCTCGTTGGCAGCCGCGACGATCTGATCACGAATGTCGTGATCGACTGGCCCACGCGGGCCGGGGAAGGATGAGGAAACGGAGGTCTGATTCATGTGGGCAGCTTACTCACCCGACCGCGGACTGACAACGTGTGGCGCTGTATGGATATCGCCAAGCCAGACACCAGTGGGAGCGAGCCGGCTCGCGAAGTTGCACTTGCAACCCCGGGTATGAGCGTGTCACTTGTACGATGTCTTATCACGATGTATTACTAGGCCTCCTAAACAAAAATAAAATCATGGAGACCGCTACATGGACTCATCTCGGCCTGAATACTTTGACCCAGCCCCAGGCAACACCCGCCGCAGCTTCCTGAAAAAGTCCCTCGCTGTTTCCGCGACACTCGCCACCGTCGGCAGCGCCGCACTGACCCGAATCGCCGATGCCGCCGAACCCTTGAGTCAGCGCTACCCTGACCCACTGGTTCACATCCTCGACGACAGCTTCCTCGAACTACGTGTTTTCAACGCCAGTGTCGAAAAGCTCGCCACCGGCATGCGCTGGGCCGAAGGGCCGGTGTGGGTCGGTGATGGCCGCTATTTATTGGTCAGCGACATCCCCAACAATCGCATCATGCGCTGGGACGAAATCACCGACACCTTCACGGTGTACCGCGAGCACTCGAACTTCTCCAACGGCCTTTGCCGCGATCGCCAAGGGCGGCTGATCGTCTGCGAAGGCTCCACCACCACCCGCGAGGGCCGCCGCATTACGCGCACTGAATTCAATGGTTCGATCACCGTGCTGGCCGACAGCTTCGACGGCAAGCCCTTCAACTCGCCCAACGACATCGTCTGCAAAAGTGACGGATCGATCTGGTTCACCGACCCGCCATTCCAGACCGGTAATAACTACGAAGGCCACAAAATCACCCCGACGCAACCCCACGCCGTTTACCGCATCGACGGCCAGAGCCAAAAAGTCACTCGGGTGATCGACGACCTCAACGGCCCCAACGGCCTGTGCTTCTCTCCCGATGAAAAAACCCTGTATGTCGTCGAAGGTCGCGCCAAACCCAATCGCCTGATCTGGGCGATTGCCGTGAACGACGACGGCACACTGGGCGAACGCCGCAAGCACATCGAGGGCCTGGACTATGCCGCAATCGACGGCATCAAATGCGACGAAGCGGGCAACCTGTGGTGCGGCTGGGGCGGCAACGGTGATCCCCGGGCCGACCTGGAAAAACTCGACGGCGTGCGCGTTTTCAATTCGCAGGGCAAGGCCATCGGGCACATTTCACTGCCAGAACGCTGCCCGAACCTGTGCTTCGGGGGGCGCGAAGGGAATCGACTGTTCATGGCCAGCAGTCACTCGATCTACTCACTGTTTGTGAATACTCGTGGTGCCACGTTTGCACTGTAAAAAACCCTATTTCTTAAACACGCCGTGTAAACCAACCAGACAGGCACCTCCAGCGAGCTACGACGCCTTGCGCCATTGCCTACGACTACGCCAGAATCCGCCGGCTTGTGCGCCTCGGGCCGGGGTTCTATCGTTGGCTGGTCACTGAAAACAGTGATCGGGTTTGGTAGCCCGTGTATTCGAGGTGCGCAATATCATCATTTGGCGAAAGTCTTCGCCTGGCATTTTATGGTGGTCATGCGCAGGGCGCTTTCGAGCGCGCCGGTTTTCCTCGTGTCCCGGTCTACCAACCTGTGCATGGCCGCCACCCATCGTTTGGTAGCGAGCGGGTGATGGCTCCTTTTAAGCGGCATGAGGAGATACATCATGTTCAAAGTCACACCAAATCCCCCGACCACCGACCCTACCTCCCCCTACGAATCCCTCGATTCCAGAAAACTTCACGAAGCCGCCGACCGCGCCCTCGACCACTACCTCCAACCCGCCGACGCCATCAAAACCACGCCCTACCAAACCAGTAGCATGTTTATCGCCAACCCGAAAACCGCGACTGAAGAATTGCTGGTCAACGCCAGTGAATCACTGGGCTCGGCCTCGGTGATGCTGGGTGATGTGATCGGACTGGTTGAAG
Organism: Pseudomonas sp.; assembly: GCF_035554175.1. Taxonomy (GTDB): domain Bacteria; phylum Pseudomonadota; class Gammaproteobacteria; order Pseudomonadales; family Pseudomonadaceae; genus Aquipseudomonas. Next base: position 112,308 of record NZ_DATMIV010000023.1, read on the forward strand.
GATCTGCTCGGAAAACCCTGCAAGGTATCGCGCAAGTAGTGATGCTCGGCGAGCTGGCCGTTAATCAGGCGTTGGATAACGTCGTGCCGGTGGAGTAGGCATTCGCCTCGATCTGGCGGCGGTCATTTCCTGCTGACTCGCCGCCGTTCGTTGCATGAATGTCACCCGCCCAGGATTTTGATAATCACTGACCATGGAAGATTATCGCGCTACGGCGACGCATTTGATCTCCACAAGGAGGCCGGGGCGGGCCAGTTCACTGACACCGATACAAGTCCATGCACAAGTGCCCCTGGGAAAGACTGCATCCTTCACGCGTCTGAAAATGGGCATATGGCGCTGCATATCGACGTGATAAGTCGTCATTTCAACGACGTCTTCAAAGTCGCAGCCACCGGCCTCCAGGACAAGCCGGAGATTGGCCCACGCGGCTAGAAACTGCTGCTCAGGGTCTTCGATAATCGATAGATCCGGTGTCCGGCCTACCTGTCCAGCGCAGTAGAGCGTCTTTCCGACCTTTACAGCGGGTGCATAACCCGCACGCTCGCAGAGCAATCTCATGCCATCTGGAACAATGATCTGACGATCAATCATGGTTGTTGAGCCCAAAACCTGAACGGATACGAAAGCTAACCCAGGCGCCAGAGCGGCGTCCACTCGGCTCAATGCTCATTAATCCATCAAACACGGGCAGGTGTGCCAAGCGCACGCCGACGGCTTTCCGACCGCCAACGAGGTCAGACTCTCTGCCAGAAGCGAACCTTTGCCCTCAAGCATCGTCCGAGCTTAAGCGTTTAAGCTAACTGCTGGCCACGAGGTTTCCGTTTGAAAGCTGCCATCGTCAAAAAATACCGTCTGATCATCAAAACCCTGGGCTACGTGGGTTGGGCTTTGTTCTGGCTGTTGCTCTGGGACATCGCCGTCACGGTGGATTTCATGCTGTTTCTCAACGCCAAGCTGAACCTGCCGCTGATGCCGCTGACCTTGCTCGGCTCGGCGTTGATCGTGTTGATCAGTTTTCGCAACAGCAGCGCTTACAACCGCTGGTGGGAAGCGCGGACGCTGTGGGGGTCGATGATCAACAATTCCCGCAGCTTCGCCCGGCAGGTTCTGACACTGCTGGACGACACGGGCAGCGAGGTCAATCCAGTCAAGTCGACGCTGTTGCGCCGTCACGTCGCCTATGTGAATTGCCTCGCCGCGCATCTGCAAGGCCAACCGTGTCCCGAGGAGGTGCGGGCATTCATTCCCGCCGAAGAGTTCGCCCGCAGTGGCACGACCAACAACTTTGCCAACGATATCCTCACCGGCTCGGCGACCTTGCTCGCTCGTGAATACAAGGCCGGGCATCTGGACAGTATTCGTCTGGCGCGGCTTGAATCGACACTGGTAGACCTGTCCAACAGTCAGGGCGGCATGGAGCGGATCGCCAATACGCCGCTGCCCTACCCTTACGTGTACTTTCCAAGGCTGTTTATTTCGTTGTTCTGCCTGATCGTGCCGGTGGGACTGGTGGAGTCACTGGGCTGGTTCACGCCACTGGCATCGACCGTGGTGGGGTTCATGCTGCTGGCCATCGAGCGCATCGGCACCGATCTGCAGAGTCCTTTCCGCCACAGCGAACACCAGATTCAGATGGAAGCGCTGTGCGAAACCATCGAAAAGAATTTGCAGTCGATGCAACGTGATTCGTTGGGTGATGTGCGCAGGCTTGAAGAGCACGCTTGAGGTGCAGTGATCGGTCACCATCAGAAAGATGACTGGCCGATCCCCACTTCTTTAGTAAGAGCTGCAGAGCACTTATTGATAAGTGTCCGCCTCCTCAGCCGGATAAAACTCGCCCTCCTTCCCCAGTTCTTTTAGCCGCTCGCGGGCGATCACCTCAACGCGGGCCACTGCGGCCTGATCGTCAGGATCAACCAACTGCAAGCACAGGCGTCGGACATTCTGATCATGGGTACCCTCGCTGAGCATTTCGTGGGTGAAGACCTGCTCACCCCGCCATAGGCATAACTGGGTATGGGTCCCGCCGAGCCATATCTCGTTGATTGATCCAAGGTCAGTGGTAGCCAGTTGGTCCACGGTAATTGTCTTATCCATCGCGCCGTTCCTTCCAAATGTTCGTGTACAGGTACGACTTGCAGGCATAGCGTGTCGTTCCTCACCACCACCAAGCAATCCTCGCGGCCTCAACACGCCTGGGGCAGAAAGTAATCTGTGGCGAGGGAGCTTGCTCCCGCTGGGTCGCCAAGCGGCCCTGAAAACGGGACTGCTGCGCAGTCCAGCGGGAGCAAGCTCCCTCGCCACGGTTACAGCGTCGTGCTTGATGGGCTCGTAGCGGTCAAAACGCGTCACTGGATTTAAGTTCACCATTGAAACCGCGGCTGTCACCACCACCAAGCAGTACACGTGGGCTCAGCATGCCTGAGGCAGAAAATGATTCTGTGGCGAGGGAGCTGGCTCCCGCTGGGTCGCGAAGCGGCCCCTGAATCGGGACTGCTGCGCAGTCCAGCGGGAGCAAGCTCCCTCGCCACAGTTACAGCGTCGCGCTTGATGGGCTCGTAGCGGTCAGAACGCGTCACTGGCTTTAAGCCCACCATTGAAACCGTGGCTGTCACCACCACCAAGCAGTACACATGGGCTCAGCATGCCTGAGGCAGAAAATGATTCCGTGGCGAGGGAGCTTGCTCCCGCTGGGTCGCGAAGCGGCCCTGAAAACGGGACTGCTGCGCAGTCCAGCGGGAGCAAGCTCCCTCGCCACAGTTACAGCGTCGCGCTTGATGGGCCCCACTTCCAGGGCGCCGAGTACAGCGGGGTCGGGAAAGTATCCGGTTTTTCTGCTTGTCGCGCGCAATCACAACCCTTTATAAGACTGCCACTCCCCCCAAGAACAAGAGGCTGTCCCCATGAGCAACGCCTGGAACGAAGGTTATTTCACCGACGAAGGCTACACCTACAGCTATAGCCGGGAGATCAATCCGGTATTCCAGCGTTACTGCCTGTTGTTGCGCGGCTTTGCCAGTCTGGAAAGCAGCGATGGCGTGCACTGCGAACTGGGTTTTGGTCAGGGCGTATCGGTCAACATCCACGCGACGGCCAATCCGGGTGCGTTTGTCGGCACGGATTTCCACCCGGGCATGGCCGCCCATGCCATCGACCTCGCCGCTGCCGCCAACAATGGCGCCCGACTCTACGACGACAGTTTCGAACAACTGTTGGCGCGCACCGATCTGCCGCAATTCGACAGCATCAGCCTGCATGGCATCTGGACCTGGGTCAGCCGCGACAACCAGAAATTGATCGTCGAATTCGCCCGTCGTCACCTCAAACCGGGCGGCATGCTCTATGTCAGCTACAACTGCTTTCCCGGTTGGTCACCCTCGGCGCCGCTGCGCAATCTGTTCAGCCTGCACGACCGTTTCGCCAACGCCTCGTCGCGCTCCGATCAGCGTATCGACGCCGCCCTGCAATTTTCCGAAGCGTTGCTCGCGGCCAACCCGAAATATGCTGCGGCGGCACCGAGCCTGGGCGCGCGGCTGCAGAGCATCAAAGGCCAGGATCGCCATTACGTCGCTCACGAATACTTCAATCGCGACTGGAACTGCATGTATTTCGCCGACATGGTCGACGCCCTCGCCCCGGCCAAACTCGACTACGCCACCACGGCGGTGCCGCTGGACTCGGTCGATCCGCTCAACCTGAGCGCCGAAGGCATGGATTTTCTGGAAACCATCGAACACCCGATCATGCGCGAACAAGCGCGCGACTACTTCGTCAATCAGCACTTCCGCCGCGATCTGTACGTGCGTGGCGCGACGCGGCTATCCGCAGCCGAACGTCGCGCAAGAATGCTTCACAGCCGTTTCGTCCTGCTGCAACCCGTGCACACCGTAGCCGCCTCGGTCACCGGCCCTGCTGGTGAAGCGACGCTGCAACCGGAGATTTACAATCCGGTACTCGACGCGCTGGCAGCTCAGGACTATGCCGCCAAATCGATGCGCCACTTGCTGTCCGAAGCAAATCCGCTGACTTACGACGACCTCGAGCAAGCGCTCGCGGTACTGATCGGCATGGGCGCTGTCGCGCCGTGCCAGAGCGAGGCTGCCGAAGCGCAGGTCAGCGGACGCTGCGCCGCCCTCAACCTGCAACTGTGCAAACGCTCGCTGTACGGTGCCAATATCCAGACGCTGGCCAGCCCGGTTACAGGCGGTGGCGTGACGGTCAGCCGCTTCCAGCAGCTGTTCCTGATTTCGAGCAAGCAAGGCAAACAGCACCCGGCCGAATGGGCACAACTGGCGTGGGGCGTGATCAGCGAACAAGGCGAGGTGCTCATCAAGGATGGGCAGCCGTTGCTTACCGCCGAAGCGAACATCGCCGAACTGACCGAACAGGCGCAGGTGTTTGCCGAGCAATCATTGCCGGTGCTCAAAGCACTGAAAATTGCCTGACGGCCAAGTTGCGCGGGCAGGCCAGAACTCTCTGGCGCTGCCCGCGTTTCTGATTCAACGCCAAAATTCAAAGCTTTACCAACCGTCCTGTTTCTTGAACTTTCGGCGCTATACCGCCCGTCCAGCTCCTCAGCAATAAACTAAATTTCTGCTCCGCCCACGCCTCACAACTATGCATGCGCCAACGCCCACCAAGGGCGAATGCGCGACAGCCTGGTCTGAGGAGTTTTTGATGTTCATACATAACAAGCGACTTCAATACACCGTCCGAGTTGCCGAACCCAATCCGGGTCTGGCCAATCTGCTTCTGGAACAATTCGGCGGCGCCAACGGCGAACTGGCTGCGGCAGCGCGCTATTTCACCCAGGCTCTGGCTGAGGAAGATCCAGGGCGAAAAGACCTTCTGCTGGATATTGCCACTGAGGAACTGAGTCACCTGGAGGTCGTCGGCTCGATCATCGTGATGCTCAACAGGGGCGCCAAGGGTCAACTTGCCGAAGGCGTTCAGGAGGAAGGTGAACTCTACCGAGCCCTGAATGGCGCCGGTAACGACTCGCACATCACCAGCCTGCTTTACGGTGCAGGCGCACCTCTGGTCAATTCGGCAGGTGTGCCTTGGACGGCGGCGTACGTTGATTCGATCACTGAACCTACCGCCGATTTCCGTTCCAATATCGCAGCGGAAGCACGGGCAAAAATTCTCTACGAACGCTTGATCAACATCACCGATGACCCAGGCGTAAAAGAGGCGCTTGGCTTTTTGATGACGCGCGAAATTGCGCATCAGCAATCGTTCGAGAAAGCACTGCATTCGATCCAGCCGAACTTCCCGCAGGGCAAGCTTCCAGGCATGCCCGAGTTCACCAACAAGTACTTCAACATGTCGGGCGAGCCGAACGTGCGAGGCCCGTGGAACGAGGGTGGCGCATGGGAATACGTGGAAAGCCCCGAGCCGGCGGTCGACGGCGGCGATGGGCTGGCGACGGTGAGTCTGCCTGCCGAGGACGTAGAAGTGCTGGAAGCGATGAAGGCACGCACGGCATCTGATCCGCTCAGCGAGCCGGTTACCGGTGCTGACCTGGGTTCAGGTTATGTGCAAGGCAAGGATATCTGACCTCAGTTTGGCGGCCCCGCACTGGGGTCGCCCCATGCTCAAGGTGAACCCTATGAAAGACACCAAAGTTTCTGCGCTGACCGCTGATCATTTCGAGCATCTGATGGAGCAAGCGTCTGCTGGTTTTGAGCTCGATTGCAAACAGGCCTGTCGAGGACTGAGGGTCAGCATGGCGGTAAATGTTTTCGGTATGGGCACGCTGCTTCCGAATAATTTTGCGGATGAAGACACAAGCAACCCATGGGATTCGCATGCGCAAACCAGCACCGTCTTGCCGGCCATGCCTCTGGTTGCCGAGCGTGCCGCGGCGCAGAGCAAATCGATGGACGTTGCGGAATATTTTCACCAGTAAAGGGAGCGTGACATGAGATCTCACAAAAACCCAGGTTTTCCAACAAGGCTGATGTTCGCGCCTGGCCTTTCGTTTTTGGTGGGTTGCGCGATATTCGCGGCCGGTACGCTGATCCTCTTGAGCGAATTTGCAGGAAGATTCATTTCGCTGTGAGCGTTGCATTTCTGTGTAACGGGAACGTGAATCACCCGAGCATTCAGAACAGCACGGAGGCTGCTTCGCGCATAAAGATCTCGATGGTTTTCGGTCCAATCCCTTCGAACGCGGACAGGCGCTTCTCCAGCGCCTTACAGTCAGCGCTCGCAGCCACGACGTTGCTGACCTTGCCGGCATACTCGCTGTTGAGCTTGTTGGCCAAGGCAAGCAATCGCGACGCGGTACTCTCGTCGTAACGCACATATCGAGCCTGCCCCAGCATCGACACCAATTGGCGGTGCGTGCATTGCGCAAGCTTTTGCGCGTTATCCTTACGATGCTGCTCTACTATGACCTGATACGCCGTGGCAGCAATCGCGCCCTGAATTCTCTTGCCCATCAAAAAACTGGCCAGTAGCCATTTGAACAGGCCGGTCTCATTGGCGTCTCGCAGGTCGATGTTCAAGTCACGGGCCGTGATGATTTTGCTCACCGGTCTCACCTCCAGGCAGCGCGTCCAATACGCATGTTGACCCGACAACACCGCGAACGATCCAATAGCCAGACCTGGCGCTGCGTCGGGCAATAAATTGAATCCCCAACGGCAAAGCGAGGTCATCTTTGAGTAGATGAGAGATGACACGCATAAGGACCCTTATATGCTCGGTCGCAAACTGCCCGACAAGCACGGGCATGACGCCGTAGAAACTGCTCCCATCAAAGCTGTAAACGACATTGCTGCCTTTCGCCTGACAGTGATCTTCATGCTGACGGTCATTCTGGCCTTCCTCGGGGTGGAAGGCTGGCGGACGTGGCGTGACTACCATTCCGCGTTCTCGTCCGCCCGTGATTCGGTCACCAACCTGGCTCGAGCCACTGCGCAACATGCCGAGGACGCGATTCGCCAGGTCGATGTGTTGACCGCTGCCTTGGGCGAGCGCTTTGAGGGCGACGGATTGCAAAACATCAATGCACCGCGCATCCATAAACTGCTGGTTCAGCAAGCCAAACTGATGCCGCAGTTGCATGGCCTGTTCATTTATGGCCCGGACGGGCAATGGATTGTTACCGACAAGGAAGTCATTCCAGACCCGGCGAACAACGCCGACCGCGACTACTTTCAATATCACCGCAACCATACCGACCGAAACGTTCGTATCGGTAAAGTGGTCAAGAGCAAATCCACAGACGACCTGATCATCCCCATATCACGGCGTTTGAATAATCCTGATGGCTCCTTCGCAGGGGTGCTGCTGGGGACGATCAAGGTCAGTTATTTCGTCGACTACTACGGGGATTTCAAAATCGACAACAAGGGCGCACTGGTGCTTGCGCTACGCGACGGAACCATCCTCGTACGTCGCCCCTTTATCGCTTCCGTTATCGGCCAGAGCCTTGCCGACAGTGCGATTTTCAGGAATTACCTCCCGGTTTCCAACGAAGGCATCGCCGAGGTCAAGGCCGTCGTCGACGGTACTGAGCGTTTGTATGGTTACCGGGCCTTGACCACCTATCCCTTGGTTGTGGAAACCGGACTTTCCCGTGAATCGATCATTGCGCCCTGGCGTTGGGATCTGATCAAAACCGGATTCGTTCTGTTGTCCGTTATCTCTGCATTCACGGTTTTCGGGTTGATCGTATTGAAGCAGTTGCGCCAGAGGATGGTGATGGAAAAGGACTTGCGTCGGGCGCACCAGGCCATGAAGGACATGGCACTGACCGACAGCCTCACCGGACTGGCCAATCGTCGACGGCTGGACACGGCGCTGCTCGATGAGATTCGCTTGGCCAGACGGCAGGGTTCGTCCCTGTCGTTGATCATGATCGATGTCGATCACTTCAAACTCTACAACGATACCTATGGGCACGCGGCGGGAGACGATTGCCTGAGCGCGGTCGGCCAAGCGATTTCGCAAGCGGTAAAACGGCCAGGCGATCTACCAGTCAGGTACGGCGGAGAAGAGTTTTCCGTGTTGCTGCCCAATACCGATATCCGCGGGGCAGCCCTTGTCGCTCAAGCGATACTCGAGGCCATTCGGTCGCTGGGCATCGAGCACATCGCTCATCCGCAAGGTCACGTCACGGCCAGCGCAGGTATTGCGGTCGGCAAACCTGGCGAAGAGGACGTGACCCCGGCATTCCTGATCGAGTCGGCGGACAAGATGCTTTATATGGCAAAGCAGAAAGGTCGGGATCGGTACTGCGCGGGCGAAGACGCGTAGCAGACACTGCAGACTTCCAGCCCCCGCGCCTTCAACGGGCGCGCAACATCACGGCAGCGCGAACGCGCTGTACTCCAAACACGGTCATGCGATGGAATTCCTGGTGACTGACTGGCAAGTGCTGACAGTCCATGCCGCGTTTGAGCTTACTGTGATCGACATCGGGATCGTGCAGATAAACGAAGTCCTCATCGCAGCCGGTGATGATCACCCAGTGTGGCGCTTTCAGACGGGTGAAACGGTAGCTGCTGATCAGCACCACGGGTTTGTACCCCGCGGCCAATGCAGCAGCGATATCCAAAGTCGAAGCCAGCACCTGCGCTACTTGCGTGGCAGCCAGGTCGTGGGCAAAACCCTCCTCGACCAGCTGCATGATGGTTTTTTTCTCCGGGCTGCGTACGCCCTGGAGAAACAGCGAGCCTTCGTGGCTGACCTCCAGGCGCACATCGAAACCGCGCCGCCAGGCCGCCAGCGCCAGGCCCTGAGGACTGCAGCCACCGTGTCCCGCCGTCATGAAAATGGTGGTTGCCTCGCGCCACAACTGGATTTCCTCTGCGCGAGTCATGCACCGGGTCGAGTCGATGGCGGCCATTGCCATCAGCAAGCACGCGGCGCCGCAGGTGAACTCGGTGGTCTGCTGGTAAAACGGCACTTGCCGTGCGGGCGGTGGCGTTTCGCGCAGGATGCGTTTCTCGTAACGCAACGCTTCGGCATGGTCCTCGTAATAGTCCTCGACAGTGGCGAAGCGCTGATAGCCATTGGCTTCGTAAAGGCGAATGGCGGCCGGGTTGTCGGCGCGCACTTCCAGCCGAAGCCATGCGCAATTGCGCGCTAACGCGCAGGCCTGGGCCTCGTCGAGCAGGCGCTGGCCAAGATTTTGCCCGCGCCAGGCAGGGCTGACGGCGATGGAATACAAACGCCCAAGCGAGGTTCCACGGTGAAACAGCACCAAGGCATAACCCACAAGCGTTGCGTCTGTGGTGGCGACGATCACAGACGCGTTGGCGCGACTGAGCATCCAGCTGAAGTTGCGCTGATTCAATCGGTCGGAGGTGAAACAGTCCTGCTCCAACGCGACCAGACCATCGATATCGTCCATCGATGCAAAGCGAAAATCAAAAGACATGGCAACACCGTAATTTTTGAGTAACGAACCGGGACAGGTTCAGTGCCCCGTGATTTATTGAAGCGGCGTCTTCTTCAACAGGGATCCATTACTCATGTCAGCGGTGCAAGCCAACGTGAACGAAGTATTAGACAAAACCGAGCATCCGACAATCTCCCTCAGCGAGGAACCTCCCAGTAGCAAACCCTCGGGAAGTCGAATGCTGTTACTCGTCGAGCGCAAGGAGGACTGGGCCGGTTATCTGCCCAGTGAGAGCCTGATGCTGGCTCAGGACTACCTTGAACACAGCGATGATTTTCCTCATCGCACACAGGTCATCAATCTCTGCCGCAACTACAAATACCTCGGCCAGGGGTACTACTGCTCACTGCTGGCCGAAGCGCGCGGCCACAAGGTTTTCCCCTCGGTGCGCACCGTCAGCGAGCTGACCCGCAAAGCGCTTTACGGGGTCGGGTTGAATGATCTGCAACGCACCCTGGAACGGGCGCTGGCCAACCACCCGTACGGCGAGACGGAAGCCTTCACGCTGTCGTTGTACTTTGGCAAGGCCTCGATTGCATCGCTGCAAGAGATCGGTCGTCAGCTGTTCGAAGCGTTCCCCTGCCCCATCCTGCTGGTGGAATTCCGCCGTGGTGAAACCTGGCAGATCGCGGGCATCAAGGCTGGAGCACTGCACAAGCTTCGCGACGAGCAACAACATGTTTTCGCCGATGCGCTGGATGCTTTCAACCGCAGAACATGGCGCCAGCCCGCTTCCAAACGCGTTGCCCGATACGACCTGGCCATTCTGCATGATCCCGACGAAGCACTGCCGCCCTCCAACCCTGCGGCCTTGCAGCGGTTCATCGCAGCGGGCGAACAGATGGGCATTGATGTTGAGCTGATCGAGAAGAAGGATTACGCGCGACTCGCCGAATTCGACGCGCTGTTTATCCGCGAGACAACGCGGGTGGATGATCATACCTACCGGTTTGCAAAGAAGGCTGAAAGCGAAGGTCTGGTGGTCATTGACGATCCGTCATCGATCCTGCGCTGTACCAACAAGGTTTACCTGGCCGACCTGCTCAAACGTCGTGGGCTGGGTATGCCGGTAACGGAAATTCTCTACAAGGATCGTCCGCAGGAACTTGAAAACGTCGGGCGTCGCCTGGGTTTTCCCCTGGTATTGAAAATCCCCGATGGCTGTTTTTCGCGTGGCGTAATCAAGGTGACCGATGCGCAGGCGCTGGCCACTGCCGCACAGGAACTGTTCGAACACTCGGTCCTGCTGCTTGCCCAGGAATACTGTTATACCGAATACGACTGGCGCGTCGGGGTGCTCAACGGCGAGGCGCTTTACGCCTGCCGGTACTTCATGTCCAAGGGACACTGGCAGATTTACAACCACAAGGCACTCCCCGGGGAGATCAACGGCCTGTGCGAGGCAGTGCCCGTCGACTAGGCCCCGCCCGGAGTCGTGCAGCTTGCCGTGCAAACGGCTCGGCTTATAGGCGATGGCCTGTACGGCGTCGACCTCAAGCAGGCGGGGGACCGGGTACTGGTCATCGAAGTGAACGACAATCCCAATCTCGACGCCGGGATAGAAGACGCGGTGCTGGGTGATGAACTGTATCGGCGCGTGCTGCAGGCCTTCACGCAGAGGCTGGAACTCAAACACCGTGGCCAGGCGTGGTGAGCGATGATTGAAGGGTATTGCATTGATCGCGGCGCACTGTGCGAGGCAGCTGAAGACGACGCGACTATCTGGCTGGTCGTTGCCCCGAACGCCACCGAGCAGGCAACGCTGCAGACACGCTTTGGCGTTGGCATGCAAGTGCTCGAATCGTCTCTGGACCCGGACGAGGTGGCTCGCATTGAAATCAAAGCGGATTACCTGTTCCTGATCTGGAAGCGCCCCGAAAGCTTCGATGGGCGCGCATTCAACGTCGCGTCGTTCGGCGTGGTGTTGAGCGAAAAGCGCCTGGTGGTGATTTGTGCGAGCAACGCCCTGCTCGCCAGTCTAGAGCACGACCCGCACATGACCGGTCCGCTGGACGTGTTGATGGCGCTACTCGCTGAAAGCGTTCACCACTACCTCGGGCACTTGCGGGTGGTTAAACAGATTGCTCGGGAAATGCAGCAGCAATTCACCCGAGCGATGGACAACGAGCACCTGGCCCAGATGTACAACCTGAGCGAAAGCCTCGTGTATTACGTCAATGCGATTCAAGGCAATGGCGCGGTGCTGACCCTGCTGCGCAACCACGGCCAGCGCCAGGGTTTCACCGATGCTCAGCTCGATTCGCTGAATGATCTGATAGTAGAAAACGAACAGAGCTATCAGCAGGCCAGGATTCACGCGAAGGTGTTCGCCAACCTGATCGAGTCCCACGGCAACCTCGCCAACAACAGCATGAATCGAGCCCTGCGCAAGCTCACGCTGATCAACGTGGTATTTCTGCCCTTGAACCTGATTGCCAGCATCGGCGGCATGTCCGAGTTCAGCATGATGACGGCGGGCGTCGCGTGGTGGATATCCTTTCCCCTGCTTATCGCCTGCATGGGCCTTATGGGGGCAGGGATGGTTGTCGCGCTGCGGCGCATGGCATAACGGCTTGAGATCAGCCATCAACTGGCTGGTCGACCACCCGAATATCCGTCAGCCCTACCCGCTCGGCCTGCTCAAGAATCTGCTCCGATGTCGAATCCGCCGTTGGCATCACCAGGCTGTTTTCAGCATCGCCCAGATGCAGTTCCAGCAGATGCATCGCGGCTTCGTGATCGGCCAGTTGCGCCTCCTTGAGCTCAGGCTTATAGGTACGATGCTCGCCGTTGAAACGGTATTCGATGTGGTAGGTGTACATGATGTCGTCCGCGTCGGTGGGAAAGGCACTGTTTATCCTGACGCGACGGTCAGCTTTTAGTTCAACTTGCCTGCCATTTTGCGTTCCCGGGCAAACTTTTTGCGCAGCCAGGCGTCCTCTTCTTAACTCTCCATAACAGCTGACCACAGCTAAGGACTGGCAATGACCTTTTTCATTTTCCTTCTGGCCTGCGCAGCGGCGGCAACTACCGGCGTGATGTTCAAACCCGGCCCGTGGTACGAGGCGCTGACCAAACCCTCTTTCACCCCGCCCAACTGGGCCTTTCCCGTAGCGTGGACAATCATCTATCTGCTGCTGGCCTGGGCCGGTTATCGCCTGAGCCTGATCCCCGGCAGTCAAACCGTGCTGGCCCTGTGGGCGGCGCAGATTGCCCTGAATACGCTGTGGACGCCGGTGTTCTTCGGCGCGCATCAGGTGCTGGCGGCGCTGGTGATTCTGGCGATCCTGTGGCTGGTGGTCGCGGCGATGATGGTACTCGCCCTGCAACTGGACGTAGTCACCGGGCTGATTCTGTTTCCGTATCTGGCGTGGCTGAGTGTGGCGGCGGCGCTGAACTGCTCGATCCTGATGAAGAATCGCCTGTGAGCGATTTCCCATGGCCGCAAGGCGAGCGCGAGTTGGCGCAAGTGCGTGCATTCAACAGGAAGCTCGCCTGGCTGCCACGCTTCAAGCTCCGCAATCGACTCACCCCACGGCTGATTCAAGCACTGTTGCGGGTGGGTCAGATCGGCGGCGCCGGCAAATTGCACCGGCATGGTCTGACGGCTGAACGCAAGATCATCGACACGGTGCCCGTACGCATCATCCGCCCCAAGGGCAAGGCCAAAGCCGTGGTAGTGGATGTTCACGGCGGCGGCTGGGTGATCGGCAACGCGCAGATGGATGACAACTTCAACATCGCCATCGTCCGAACCTGCGACGTGGCGGTGGTGTCCGTCGATTATCGGCTGGCGGTGTCGACGCCGATCGAGGGCTTGCTGGAAGATTGTCTGCGCGCCACGCGTGGCATCTTGAACGATCATGAATTTGCCGGATTGCCCGCGGTGATAGTCGGCGAATCGGCCGGCGGGCATCTGGCGGCGGCCACCCTGCTCGCCCTCAAATCCTCGCCCGATTTGCTGCAACGAATCTGCGGTGCACTGCTGTATTACGGCGTCTACGACCTGACCGGCACGCCGAGCGTACGCAACGCGCCAGCCAATACATTGGTGCTCGACGGCCCCGGCATGGTCGATGCGCTGCGCCTGCTCACGCCGGATATGAGCGACGAACAACGACGCCAGCCACCGCTGTCGCCGCTGTATGGCGATTTCACCGGATTGCCACCGGCGTTGCTGTTTGCCGGCGACCTCGATCCACTGCTTGATGACACGCGGCTCATCGCTGAGCACTGGCGACACGCAGCGCCGGTGCAGATGTACGTGCTGCCGGAGTGTCCGCATGGATTCATTCACTTCCCTACGGCCACCGCTGACCATGTGCTGGCTTACAGCCGGAAATGGATCGCGGCGCAAGTGGCAAGCTACTCGATCAAGTCCGCCGACATCAGCCCGACGCTTTAGTAGCTGCCGATTGCATGGCGAGCCATACAGACCGCGACAAATAAAAGGCGCCCTTACCGGCGCCTTTTATTTGCACTGAATATTGCGCGATCGTTGCGCACATTCCGATTGTGCTTCAAATCGAAAACAGTCTTTACCAGATCCGCGCCTGTTTCCCCTGCCAGCCGCCGCATAGAGTTCGCTTCAGCAGCACACTCGACTTCAGAAGGAATATCCCCATGAAAATCTCAATGTTCGTCCTCGCACTTTTCGGCTTCAGCTCAGTGGTCATGGCTCAGGATTCGGCTCCGCCACCCGTCGGGCAATACACCTACGCCAGTCACCTCGACGTCGCCAAAATCATCTCGGAAGATCCCGTGCCCGATGTCTGCGCCGTAGTGCCGATGCACATGACTTATCAGGACTCTAAAGGCCAGCAGCACATCCTGCAATACGAGGTCATGGGCGGCTGCAGCAACGGCTGATCAAGCCCTTACCTCGCACACCCATTGCGTCTCAGAGTGGCCTCGCTGAGACGCAAATGCTTTTACCTTCAATCGACAAGCTCCTGAGCAGTGCTCGCCAACTGCGCGCCTACCCGCGTTTTCAAGGTATCGACGAATCGCGTGATCTTCGCATCGACAAATTGGCGAGACGTATAGACCGCGTAAACATTGCGCTCGTAGGTGTGGTAATCAGACAACACCCGCACCAGCCTGCCGGCACGCAAATCTTCAATCGCAGTGAAGCCCGCCAGCAGACCAATCCCCGCCCCTTCGCGAATGGCCACAGCCATTGCGTCCATGTCATTCACGCTGAAACTTGGTCCACTCGGGATGAACGTCGCGTCGCCCGCCTTGCTTTTGAGCTGCCACTCATCGCGCACGTAATCCACGGTTCCGAGCAGCAGGCATTGATGATCGCAAAGTTGTTCCGGTGTCTGGGGTGCACCATGTCGCGCCAGGTACTCTGGTGAGGCTACCAGCACGCAATGACTGACGCCGATCTTCTGGCTGACATACGCCGAGTCCGGCAGCGTGCGCGCGATGAGGATCGATACGTCCAACTGATCCTCAAGCAGATTGGGCATGCGCTGGGAGAGCATCAGGTCAACGGTTACGTCGGGGAAGGCCTGGCGATATTCCAGCACTGCACCGGTCACCAATTGCCGCGCCAGTCCGGGCACGCAATGCACCCGTAACGTCCCTCGCGGTAGAAGAGCTGCATTGCTCGCCTCGGCTTCGGCACTTTCCAGGTCGGCGAGTATTTTGACGCAACGCTCGTAGAACCTGCGGCCCGCGTCGGTTACCGAGAGGCGCCGGGTCGAGCGCTGTAGCAGGCGTGTGTCGAGTGTGTTTTCCAATGCCGAAACCGCACGCGAAACGTTGCCGACAGTGGAGTCGAGATGGTTGGCCACGGCAGTGAAACTGCCCATTTCGACCACCTTGATGTACACCGACATGTTTGAAAGTTTGTCCATCCTGATCGTCCTGTAGACCTGCCATCCACTGCGGATAAGGTCGGATGCTACACGCTCGCTCCTGCGCTCGATATTACCTTCTGGGACAACAATGATTCCCTCGTGGCCGGCTAAATCAAACGGCACGCCTTCCATAGACTGGATTCCACGGGACGCCTGAACCACCGCGTACAAGGCGCCGAACTCAATCCTGCAACTATGAAGGCGACATCCATGAACACTCCTTACGATCCGCTGTATCTCTTCATCGGTGGTCAATGGCTCACTGCTCAAGGCCGCGCGACCGCTGCCGTGGTCAATCCGGCAACCGGCGAGGAAATCGGCCAGGTTCCACTCGCCACCGCCGACGATCTGGATCACGCCCTCGAAGTGGCCCGACTGAGCTTCGAACAATGGCGCCAGACCGTGCCGGACCAACGCGCAAAAATCCTCAAGCGCGCCGCCGACCTGCTCCTCGAACGCGCTCCGCAGATCGCTGCGCAGATGACGCTGGAAGAAGGTAAGCCACTGCGCGAAAGCCTCGATGAAGTCACCCGCGCGGCGGAATATTTCGAGTGGTTCGCCGAAAGCGCACGACGCATCGACGGCCGCGTCGTGCCGGCCAATCGTCCGGGTGTATTGCAATTGGTCAAACGCCAGGCGATTGGCCCGGTCGCAGCATTCACACCGTGGAATTTCCCGGCCATCACCCCGGCGCGCAAGCTCTCGGCAGCGCTGGCCGCCGGTTGCAGTGTGGTGCTCAAGCCCGGCGAGGAAAGCCCTTCCACCGCGCTGGCCCTGGCCCGGGCTCTGGACGATGCCGGCCTGCCGAAGGGCGTGCTGCAAGTGGTGTTCGGCGTGCCGGATCAAGTTTCAAGCCATCTGATTGCCTCACCGATCATTCGCAAAGTGACCTTCACCGGTTCGGTGCCAATCGGTCGGCTGTTGTCGGCCCGCGCTGCCGAAGGTGTCAAGCCGATCACTCTGGAACTGGGCGGCCACGGCCCGGTGCTGGTATTTGCCGACGCCGACATCGAAAAGGCTGCTGTGGAAGGCGTCGCCAATCGCTTTCGCGGCACCGGTCAGGTGTGTATTTCCTCGACTCGCTTCCTGATCCAGCGCAAGGCCTATGCCGAGTTTGTCGAGCACTTCGTCGCGGCCACCCAGGCATTGAAAATCGGCGATGGCATGGATCCGCAAACCCAGGTCGGGCCGCTCGCCAACCCACGGCAACTGGCGAAGATGGAGCAACTGATCGCCGACGCCGTCGGGAAAGGCGCGCGGGTGCTGGCCGGTGGCGAAGCGTTGCCGGGCGCGGGCTTCTTCTTTCAGCCCACCGTATTGGCCGATGTGCCGATGAATGCGCGAGTCATGCACGAAGAACCCTTTGGCCCCATTGCCGTGCTGATGCCTTTCGATGAACTGAGCGACGGGTTGCAAGAAGCCAACCGCCTGCCCTACGGCCTCTCGGCCTACGCATTCACGTCCAATGCGCGCACCGCGGTCGACGTGGCCGATGGCCTGGAAGCCGGAATGATCGGCATCAACCAGTACCGCATCGTCGCCACCGAGCTGCCGTTCGGCGGTATGAAGGAAAGCGGCCACGGTTCCGAAGGCGGCATCGAAGGCATCGAGCACTACCTCACCAACAAATTCATCAGCCAGGTTTAAGGGGAT
This sequence comes from Pseudomonas sp., assembly GCF_035554175.1. Lineage (GTDB taxonomy): Bacteria > Pseudomonadota > Gammaproteobacteria > Pseudomonadales > Pseudomonadaceae > Aquipseudomonas. The sequence goes on from NZ_DATMIV010000023.1 coordinate 129,246, forward strand.
TTCCATGTCGACTATCGATTTCAGCAGCCCACGCGAAGCCGCCCGCGCCTTCACCCCGAAACTGGCGCAATTGGTTGACTCAACGTTGTACCCGCAGATCTGGAGTGACCCCGCATTGGCACCCCGCGAGCGCAGCCTGATCACTGTCGCCGCGCTGATTGCCGGCGGCCACTGTGAAGAATTGCCCGCGCACCTGCGCCGTGCCGTGAGAAATGGCGTGAGCCATGAAGAGTTGTCGGCGGCGATCACTCACCTGGCCTTTTACGTCGGATTCCCGGGCGCCATCACTGCCTCGGCGATCGCCAATGCCACCCTTGCCGACACGGAGCAACGCTGAGATGAAAGCCATCAACCTGAAAGAATTCGGTTCGGCAGAAGTGCTGCAACTCGGCGAAGCACCCAACCCTGATGTGCGCCCGACCGACCTGCTGGTGCGCGTCTACGCGGCCGGCGTGAACCGTGCCGACCTGACCCACCGAACCGGCGGCTACGGCCATGCGAACTTCGGCGACTCTTTGATCATCGGCCTGGAGATTGCCGGGGAAGTGCTGGAGGCCGGCAGCGAGGCCAGCGGATTCGCCGTCGGTGACCGGGTGATGGGCGTGGTCGGCGGCGGCGCCTACGCCGAACTGGCGCGCATCGACTACCGCATGGCCATGCCGATTCCGGCGCAGCTCGACTATGTGCACGCAGCGGCGATTCCCGAAGTGTTCGTCACTGCCCACGAAGCGATGCTGCACCTGGCCCGACTCAAGTCAGGTGACTCGGTGCTGATCCATGCCGCCGCCGGTGGCGTCGGTTCCGCTGCCGTGCAACTGGCCTACGCCACAGGCGCCACGGTGTACGCGACCACCGAAGGCAGCAAGCTGTCGCGTGTCGAACACTTGGGTGCCGATGTGGCCATTGACTACAAGAGCGAGGATTTCGCGCAAGTCATCGCCGACAAAACCCAGGGTCGCGGCGTCGATGTGATCATTGACTTCGTCGGCGCGCCTTACTTTGCGCGCAACCTCGCCTCGCTGGCCCACGGTGGTCGTCTTGTCCAGGTCGGCATCCTCGGCGGCGGCGGCAAGGTCGACGTGGAGCTGGAGCACATACTCTATCGGCACCTGCAAATCATCGGCACGGTGATGAAGTCGCGCACGCAGCCGGAGAAGCACGCGATGATCAAGCGCTTTCGCGAACACTGGCTTGGACGCTTCGCCGGCGCCGCGAGTCTGGAACCGGTGGTGGACAGCACCTTCCCGCTGTCCCGCGCAGCCGACGCCCATCGGCGGATGGAGTCTTCGCAGAACGTCGGGAAGATTATCCTGACGATGCAGGCCGAGGATTTGCGCTAAGGCAGGTTGTTCAGATCTGCGACAGGCCGCCGTCAACCATCAATTCCACACCGTTGACATATTTCGCATCGGCGGATGCCAGGAACAGCGCCGACGAGGCGATTTCTTCAGGCTCGGCCATGTATCCCAGTGGCGTGATCTGCTCGACGTGCTGGCGCAGCACGGCGACGTCACTTTCGCTCATCTTCAAGCCGTTGTCCATCAGCGGCGTGCGGGTGAAACCGGGGCTCAGGACATTCGCTCGAATCTTGCGACCTTTGAGTTCGTTGGCCCAAGTCCTGGCAAAGGAACGTACCGCGGCTTTGGACGCGTTGTAGAGGCTCAGTCCTTCCATGCCATTGCTGGAACAGATAGAGGCCGTCAGTACGATCGACGCGCCATTTTTCAGTAATGGCATCAACGTCTGCACGGTAAAAAAGACCCCCTTGACGTTAATGTCGAACAGGTTGAAATAGGCGGCTTCAGTGGTCTCGCCCAGCGGGTTCTTTTCGCAAATGCCCGCGTTGGCAAACACGCAGTCCAGTTGGTCGTCGCGCGCCTCGATCGTCGCCCTGAGCCTATCGAGATCAGCCTGGCGGGCGACATCGGAAATGACCGCGACCGCTCTATCGCCAAGCTTGGCCACCGCCGTCTCCAGCGTGGCTGCCGAGCGCCCGGTGAGGTAAACGCGCCTGGCGCCCTCGGTAATCAAACCCTGTGCAATCGCAAACCCGATTCCGGTGGACGCGCCGGTGACGACAGCGACCTGACCAGCGAATTTACCTGACATAACTGACTCCTCAATCTCGGTTGTGTGGCTCGACTGGAGCCACAGTCCGGCCATTTTGCGAGGAGTCAGGGGCGCAGCGGCACTGCCATAAATGAACATTGGCCGTTCAATTATGTGAGGCGTCAGCGAAGGTTTGATCGTTTAGATTGAAGTCAGCTGACTCCAAGCATCACCCGCAATCGAGAATATTCTGGAGCCGAAGGGTTGCAGAAAGGAGACCTTATGCCTCAAAAAAAAGCAGCCCTCCCGCAACCGCGACGCTGGCTGATGTTCGCCATCTTGTTGGTCGGTGCATTCTTGCCGCCGCTGGACTTTTTCATCGTCAACGTAGCGCTGCCTTCCATCCAGCAATCGCTGGGCACGGCCTCCTCCGCTGAGCAGTTGATCATCTCTTCTTATGCGGCGCTGTATGCCGTGACGCTGATCACCGGCGGACGGCTTGGTGACATCTTTGGCCGCATGAGAATGTTCTTCGTCGGCCTGATTGGCTTTGCCGTCGCCTCACTGATCTGCGGTGTCGCCGAGTCACCCTGGGTGTTGATCGCCGGACGCTCGCTGCAAGGCGTGACGGCCGCCGTCATGGCGCCGCAGGCACTCGCTTCAGTGCAGGCGATATTCCCTGAGTCGGAAAAACCCTTGGCGTTGAGCCTGTATGGCGCGGTGTTTGGCCTGGCGTCGGTAATCGGCCAGGCGCTTGGCGGGATTCTGATCTCGCTCAACCTGATGGACCTGGGCTGGCGGGCGATATTTCTGGTGAATCTACCGGTTGCGTTGCTGGTCATTCTGATCGCCATTCCCGTGGTCAAGGAAACCCGTGCCCCCCAGTCCAGCAAGCTGGATATGGGCGGAACGCTGTTGTCGATGGTGACGCTTGCGGCGCTGATCGTTCCACTGATCGAAGGGCGTGAAGCGGGCTGGCCGTTGTGGGCCTGGCTATCGCTGGCGGCGGTGCCACTGCTGGCCTGGCTGTTCTGGCGCTACGAAACCCGGTTGCATCAAGCGCAAGGGTCACCTCTGCTCAATCCTGCCGCACTTCGAGCGCCCGGCCTGGGCCGATCATTGCTGGTCGCGCTGACCTTCTACGCGATCGGCGTGTTCTTCCTGCTGTTTTCCATTTATTTACAGGGAGCACTGCAGACGAGCCCACTCAGCGCAGGTCTGGTCTTCCTTCCCTTCGGTGCGGGTTTCTTGCTGGGGCCGCTCGCCACCCAGCAATTCCGGCGTTTGCTGGGCTCGTACGTGAATCCCTTCGCAATGGCGCTCGAAGTGCTGGGCTTCGTGCTGTTGGCCTGGCTCGTGGCGCACACACCGACGGCCGTCATGCCCCCTGTGCTGTCACTTGCCGCCATACTCTTTCTGATCGGCTTAGGACAAGGACTGGCCCTTCCGACATTGATGCGCATGATCACAGGACGCGTGGCACCGGCGTATGCCGGAATGATTGCGGGCATCACCAGTTCCACCCTGCAAATCAGCACATCACTGAGTGTAGCGATCATCGGCGGCATTTTTTATACGCTTCTGGGCACGGACACGGATGCGGCCGCCATCACCCACGCCTTCACCGTCTCCATACTGTGCATCGCCGCATGCGTGGCGGTAGGCGCGGGACTGAGCCTGACCCTTGCGCGCCAACCTGCTGCGGCACTGCAAACGGCAGCCATGCACCCGGCAGAGTGAATCACCCGCCTGCCTGAGTGCCGGTCATCATGGAAGCAAGGTCGGCCAAGGCGCGAAGGCTGTCCATCTGGCGCATGTCCTGGTGGTAGCCCATCCAAATGTCGCGGCCCGGTGGCGGTTCATCCGAATCGATCAGTCGCAGAGCCGTCAACCGGTCGCCCAAAACGCGCGGCAATACCGCAACGCCCTGCCCTTGCGCGCACATTTGCGCCTGAACCGTGCGGCTGCTACTGGTGAACACGGTACGCGCCAGAGGGTAACGCTGCTGCAGCCACTGCACGTCAGGATAATGAGACTGGGCAACACTCATGGTAATCAAACCCACCCCGCCGCCATTCGGCTCGGGATCAGGCGATCCGACCGCCGCGTACAACCCATAGCTCAGGGAGACAAGCTTGCGGTGCACGATATCGGCTTCGGTGAAAGGAACGATTCGAAACGCGATGTCAGCGTCGCGACGAGCCAGGTCAAACAAACGATGTCCGGCAATAACCTCGGGCACGATCAACGGATAGCGTCGCCCCAGTTCACTCAGCACCGGAGCGAGCACATAACAGGCAAACCAGTCAGCGCAGGAAATGCGCAACACACCCTCGGGCTGTGCGCTGTCCCCCGCGAGGCGCCTTTCGATGGCCAGCGCACTCTGCTCCATTTCCTGCGCCAGGCTGAGCAGCTTCTCTCCGCTGTCGGTCAGCACCAGACCTTGGGTGGTACGCAGGAAAATGGGCTGGCCACTGGACTGTTCAAGCACTTGCAAACGCCGCCCGACGGTCGGATGGCTAACACCCAACAGCTTGGCGGCAGCGCCCAATGACCCGCTGCGGGCAATCGCGAGAAAGACTCGCACATCACTCCAGTCCATGCTCTGCCCCCGTACAAAAATGAACAGTGAGAGTGCAGCAATGACAGTGCCGTAGCAATCCCGCGCCCTACATACTTGTCTGCATTCACCGTCGTCGAATACCCACCGGAGACTGCAAATGAAGATTGGTTTTATCGGAGCGGGAAGCCTGGGCAGAGCGATCATTCCACGGCTCGTGCGGGCTGGCCATCACGTCTCGGTGTGGAACCGCAGTCACGCGGCGATCAAGGATCTTGAAGGCATCAGCGTGCTCGAATCGCCGGCCTCGGCGTTTCAGCGAGAAGTCGTCATCAGCCTGCTGGCCGATGATGCCGCCGTCAGGCGAGTGCTGCTCTCCAGCGCTGCTCTGGAGCATGCAGACAAGGCTTGCGTGCATGTCGTGATGTCGACCTTGTCGCCTTCGCTGATGTTGGAGTTGCAGCGCGAACACGAAGCGGTCGGCATGGCATTGATCGCGGCACCGGTCTTCGGCGTGCCCGCAGTCGCGGCTAAAGGCGAGTTGAATATCCTGGCGGCCGGATCGCAGGCGGCTGTCTCGACCGTCCAACCGCTGTTCGATCTGCTCGGAAAAAACACCTGGTACCTGGGCGATCAACCTGAACAGGCGTGTATCGCGAAAATCGCCGGCAACATGATGATCACCCAAGCCATCCAGTCGCTGGGCGAAGCAAGCGGACTCGTTCAACGCCACGGACTGAGCCCTTCGATTTTCATCAGGCTGATGACCCAGACTCTGTTTGCCTGCCCCAGTTATCAACGCTATGGGCAGAACGTCGTCAACCACAGTTTTGAACCGGGTTTCAAACTGTCGCTTGGCCTCAAGGATATAAATCTGGCGATTGATGCCGGTCGTCTCAAGAACCTGGAACTGCCTGCGGCAGATGCCGTGCGACTGAAAATGACGTCGGCGGTAGCCAGGGGGGATGGCGAAAAGGACTGGTCTGTTTTCGCTCAGCAGACGAATCACTAAGAAGCTCTTTGGAACAACTGTCACGAGGCCATTCATGGAAAACTCCGGCATCGCGCGTCAACTCTCAACATTCAGAAAAACCATCGACAATATCGACGCCGCCCTCATCCACATGCTCGCGGAACGGTTTCGCTGTACCGATGAGGTCGGGTTGCTCAAAGCCCGATATCAGTTGCCTGCGGTAGACCAGGCCAGAGAGCAGCAGCAATTCCAACGTCTGGCAGTACTTGCGCAAGAGGCCGACCTGGACAGCGCCCTCGTGCAGAGGCTGATGCAGTTCGTCATCGGCGAAGTGGTCGAGCGCCACAGACAGATCGCCGCCAGGCATGAGCCGAAACCCGCCAACAACCCTAACCCTCGGGCCTGACCCCGGCGCCACTTATAGAAGCAATCAGACAAACGAGCAGAACCGCATGAAATGGCCAACGATCGAGCAAATTCGCAGCTTCACCGACCTGCCCTCTGGCTACAGTTGGGATTACCTGAAACGTGAGGAAATCAATGTCGCGACGGATTTTTTCCGTACATGGTTTCCCTCCATTTCGGTAGGGTTGGGAAGCCCGTTTCTGGACCAGCCGTTCTACGCAGACAACGTGGTGCTCGAAGACGATCCGGAGCGAGGAATATTCGCTATCGTCGTCCGCCACAATGGTGAAATTGTCGCCATCGCCACGTGGGAAAAAATGGACGGCGCTGACGTTATTTTCGGGCGGGTGGGCGCGGTAGCCAAACCGCACCGACGAGCCAGACTGGCCGTTGCGGCCCAGGACCTGGGAGAAAAAATCGGCACGTTCATGGGCGCGGGTCTGATCTATGGCATGGCAACAACCCGCACGCCGTATATGCAACAAGCACTGGAGCACGCCGGTTACAAAGCCGTAGGGATCATGCCTGGCCTCGACCAAGAAGAAACAGAGCCCGGAGTCGTGCGCAGGGTTTACGAAGTCATCTACGTAAAACGCCTCGCCCCACCCGCGGACTTTCTTATTCCCTCTGAGCAAAACCTCACCCCGGCAGTCGCTCGGCTCTACGCAGAAATATTTCGAGGTGACGGCGAAGACTTTTCTGGTGCGAGCGCTGAAAACCTCCGTCCAAGACCTGATTGATAGGATCAGGCAATACTTGAATCCGATCCGGCATAGCTCAACAGCGTCACCCTTCCTAGCATGGCCTCTCCAATCGCCTGCAGGAGTACAGATCCATGAAGACCCTTTTCGTCACCGGTGTCAGCAGCGGCTTTGGTCAGGCTTTGGCCAAGGAGGCACTTGCCCAAGGCCATAGGATCATTGGCACGGTTCGCAGCGAATCCGCGCTCGAAGCCTTTGAGACGTTATCGCCCGAGCGGGCCCACGGCGTGCTGCTGGACGTTACCGATTTCAATGTCATCGACTTGGTGGTCGCCGGTATTGAGGATCGCCACGGCCCGGTGGATGTGCTGGTCAACAACGCAGGTTATGGCCACGAAGGGATTTTCGAAGAGTCATCGCTGGAGGAGATGCGCCGCCAGTTCGACGTCAATGTCTTTGGCGCGGTGGCGGTGACCAAGGCGTTCGTGCCGTATTTTCGCCAGCGGCGCGCGGGGCACATCCTCAATATCACCTCCATGGGTGGCCATATCACCATGCCGGGAATCGCTTGGTACTGCGGCAGCAAATTTGCCCTGGAGGGCATCTCCGATACGCTGAGCAAGGAGCTTGCGCCCTTCGGTATTTTTGTCACCGCTGTGGCGCCGGGTTCATTTCGCACCGACTGGGCCGGCCGCTCAATGCAGCGCACGCCGCGCAGTATCGGTGATTACGACGAAAGTTTTGATCCGGTGCGCAAGGCCCGCGAGGAGAAAAGCGGCCATCAGTTGGGCGATCCGCAGAAAGCCGCACGCGCTATGTTGACGATAATCGACAGTCCAAATCCCCCCGCTCACTTGTTGCTAGGCAGCGATGCCTTGGCACTGGTGCGTGACAAGTTGCAGCAGACGGCGGAGAGTATTGAGCAATGGCAAGCGCTCAGCCGCTCGACAGATAGCTGAGCGATGCGGAGAACCTTAATGCTTGATCCGAAAGATCCAACCACGGCGCGCATGGTCCAGTTGATGAACCAGCTCGCACCACTGGAAGGCTACAACCTCAGCCCACTGGACGATGTGCGTTTCCTGCGTTCCAACCGACCACTGACCCGCACGCCGGTGCTGTATGAACCGGGCATCGTCATCCTTTGTCAGGGGCGTAAACGCGGCTATCTCGGCGAGGAAATCTATGTCTACGACGCTCAGCATTATTTGGTGGTGTCGGTGCCGGTGCCCTTCACCATGGAAACCGACGCCAGCGAGGCCGAGCCAATGCTGGCGGTGTACATGCGTCTGGATTTCGCCCTGGCTGGCGAGCTGATTCAGCAGGTGGATGAACTGTGGGATTTCCCCACAGCCCAGCCGACGGGCATGTACGCCTCGCCTCTGGACGAACCGCTACGCCAATCGACCCTGCGCTTTCTTGAAGTGATGAGCAACGATGCCGATGCGCGAATCCTTGGCCCGGCGATGCTGCGCGAGCTCTACTACCGCATCCTCACAGGCGAACAAGGTGGCACCCTGCGCGCCGCTATCGCGCAACAAGGCCAGTTCGGCAAAGTGACCCGCGCCATCCACAAGATCCACAGTTGCTATCACCAGCACCTCGACGTAGAAACCCTCGCCGAAGAGGCGCAGATGAGCGTGCCGAATTTTCATCTGCACTTTCGCAAGGTCACCGATTCCTCGCCGATGCAGTATCTGAAGTCGACGCGATTGCACCAGGCGCGATTGCTGATGCTGCGCAACGACCTGACCGCCGCGAAATCGGCGTTTCTGGTCGGTTACGAAAGCGCCTCGCAATTCAGCCGCGACTTCAAACGCCTCTTCGGCCGCACACCGCTAGCGGAAGTGGCGTGGATGAAACAGGCCTATGCGCTGCCAGCACCGGCGACTGCGTCGCCGTTTGTGTCTTCGCATTGATCTTTTAACGTGCCAGCGTCTTCGCCATGATGATCGTGCGCTCCTCCTGATGAAATTCATCTCTGACTTTCTTGAAGCCGAGCGAAGCATAGAAGCCTTCTGCGGTGACTGAGGAAGGAACGCGCAGCAGATGGAAACCTGCGTCCATGGCGAGTGATTGAATGCTCTTCATCAGCTGTCTTCCGACACCCATTCCTTGAAAGTCCGGGTCGACAAATACGCTTCGAACAACGTCTCGATCGAGACTTGCCGTTGCGACGATTTGATTGTCGAGCGCAGCGACCAGCACCTGACGCTCAGCCAACAAGCGAAGGATCTTCGAGGGCGAAAAACTGTCAATCACTCGATCAATGATATCGGGTGGATAGTCGCGGGCATTGCTCTCACGGAGCGTCTTGATGATCGTTTCACTGATAGCCGGCGCATCCGCATCTTTTGCGATTTGTATTTGAATACTCATCAAAAGGCTCCTTGCTTGTCAGTTCCATGTACCGCGCACTTATCGCAGCAAATTCGCAAAATATGCCTGTCCGCTATTTACCTCCGAGGCTTCCGCCACCATCGACACTGATCACCTGCCCAGTCACGAACGAAGCTTGTGCACTCAGCAGGAAAGTAATGAGCGAGGCAACTTCGGCGGGCGTTCCCAATCTTTGCATCGGAATGGTAGAGATTATTTGCCGCTCGCCGTCACTTCCCACCGGGCGCGTTTTGCGAAAAAGCTCGGTGTCGATAGGGCCTGGCGCGACGGCATTGACGGTGATGCCCGTCGGCGCCAATTCAAGCGCCCATGTACGAGTGATGCCGACCAGAGCGCTTTTTGCAGCAGCGTAAGCCGTTCTGTCACGGGCGCCATAAATGGCACGGCTGCACACATTGACGATGCGACCAGCAGCAGACCGTTTGAGCGACGGCAAGCAAGCCTGGGTAACTTGCACGGAGGCTCTGACATTCAAATCAAAGACTTTTTGCAGCGTTTCCAGATCGAGCGTTTCGAGGCTTTGCGCAGTCGCAACGCCTGCGTTATTGACCACGGCATCAATCGGTGTCTGCTCCAGCAGAGTCCCGAGCATCTTGCCTGTCTGTTGGACGTCGCTTAAATCCGCGAGCAACAGCTTCCCGGGAAAATCATCAATCGGATGTCGGGCAATACCGACCACGTTCCACCCCGCCTGGTGCAACTGGGTACTGAGCGCGAAACCAATGCCTTTGGTTGCACCTGTTATCAGTGCGGTTCGGCAGTTGCTCATCATCAGCTTCTCCTCATCGACTCGAAACCTATTGATAGCACAGTCGACTCAAACCATGGTCAGCACGACAACGACCGCAGACGCCGCCTACATCCGGTGCCTCTCCAACAAAAAATCCACAAACAACCGCACCCGCGCCGGCATCGCCGCGCCACCGACGAACACCGCATGAATCGGTTCTTCATCGCCGGGGTTCCAGGCTTGCAGCAGCGGGACCAACTCGCCGCGCTGCAAGTCTTCCCTGACGGTGAACTCGCCAATGCGCGCGATGCCGGCGCCGAGTCTGGCGAATTGGGCCAGTGCTTCACCGCTGCTGCATTCGATGTTGCCGCTGACCTTCAGGGAAAACTCCTTGCCGTCGCGGATAAACGGCCAGTTGGCTTCGGCGCGGCGGAAGTTGAAGCGCAGGCAGTTGTGCTTGAGCAGGTCTTCCGGTTCGAGAGGAGTGCCGTGACGCCGCAGATAATCGGGCGATGCCACCACGACTTGCCCGGTGTGGCCGAGCCGGCGGGCGGTGAGTGGGCTGTCGGGCAGATGGCCAAAGCGTATGGCGACGTCCGCCTGGCCGGCGAGGATGTCGACCACCTCGTCGCCGAGGCTGAGGTCGACGACGATGTTCGGGTAACGGGCACTGAAGGCTGTAACCAACGGCACGATGGTCATCCGTCCATGGCCAAGGGCGGCGCTGACGCGCAATCGGCCCCTCGGTACGCCTTGGTCGGCAATGGCTTCCTCCACCTCGTCCATGTCGGCCAGAATCCGCCGGGCACCGCGCAGGAACGCTTCGCCCTCGGCGGTAAAAGTCAGCGTGCGGGTGGTGCGCAGCAGCAGGCGGGTACCGAGGCGCTGTTCGGCGCGGGCGATGATCCGACTGACCGCCGAAGGCGTTAGCCCCAACGCACGCGCAGCCGCTGAGAGGCTGCCCTCCTGCGCCACGGTGACGAACACACTCATCTCACCTGACCTGCCGTTGAAGTCCATTCGTGCCTCTTGCGCAAAGGTGATTGCCAAAATCGCTATCTACCGCCTGAAAACGATGGATCGTAGCATTGGCGGCATAGATGAGGAGACTTTCCATGCGTATCAATCCACCACTTGTTGCACTCGCCGTCGGCGCCTTTGGCATCGGCGTCACCGAGTTCGCACCGATGGGCATGTTGCCCGGTATCGCTGCCGATCTCGGGGTTTCCATTCCCGCCGCCGGGCTGTTGGTCAGCGCCTACGCCTTGGGCGTTTTGCTTGGCGCCCCACTGATGACCCTGACCACCGGCAGGATTCCCCGCCGCTATCTGTTGATCGGGCTGATGGCGATTTTCACTCTTGGGAACCTGATGTCGGCGCTGGCCACCGATTACTACAGCTTGATGGTCGCCAGGGTGATCACCTCGCTCAATCACGGTGCGTTCTTTGGGGTTGGCTCCGTGGTCGCCGCCAGCGTGGTCGCACCGGAAAAACGCGCCGGTGCCGTGGCGGCGATGTTCATGGGCCTGACCCTGGCGACCATTGGCGGTGTGCCGATGGCGGCCTGGTTTGGTGAGCTGTTCGGCTGGCGCACTGCGTTCTGGGGCATCACCGGCCTCGGCGTGTTGACCATGGCAGCGTTGTGGTTCGCCCTGCCGAACCTGAAGGCACCGGAGCGTGCGGGTGCGCTGGCGGAAATTCGCGTGCTGGGCCGGGGCCCGGTGCTGGCAGCGCTGGCCCTGACCGTTGTCGGCTCAAGTGCGATGTTTACCGTGTTCACCTACATCGCGCCGATCCTCAGCAGCGAGGCCCACGCCTCCACCGCTTTCATCACCGCCATGCTGGTGCTGTTCGGAGTCGGCTTGACGCTGGGCAACATGTGGGGCGGCAAGGCTGCTGACCGCTCGATCGATCGCACTCTGATCGTGTCGCTGAGCGCGCTGATTCTGGTCTTGCTGGCGTTCACTGTGCTGATGCGCTGGCCGCTGCCGGCCGCCGTGGCCATTCTGATCTGGGGTATCGCCAGCTTCGCTCTGGTGCCGCCGCTGCAGATGCGCGTGATGGAAGCGGCCAAGGACGCGCCCAATCTGGCTTCGGCGGTGAACATCGGTGCGTTCAATCTTGGCAATGCAATTGGTGCGGCGCTGGGCGGTGCGGTGATCAACGCCGGGCTGGGTTATCCGGCAATTTCCCTGGCCGGCGCGGCAATGGCGGGCCTGGGACTGCTGATGGTGTTGGCGTTTGCCTGGCGTTCCAGAGCCAGTGCCGCTGCGGTGGCTTGAGCCATTCGCAGCGCTATACCCCGCCCTGCTGATACTCACGCGGCGTGCAGCCAAACTCGCGACGAAACACCGTGTGCAGATACTGCGCAGATTTGAAGCCGCACGCCTGAGCTATATCGGCAATCGCCGAATCAGTATTTTTCAGTCCATTGGTAGCCGCCGCCAGTTTGAAACGCAGAATCTCGTCATGCACGCTGCAGCCGCGCTCGGCACGAAAGTGCGCCTCCAGCGATGAGCGCGACACGCCGACATACGCCGCCACTTGTGCGGTCTTGATGCCCTGGCAGGCATATTGGCGGATGAACAGCAGCGCTTGCATGACGTAGGGATTGCCCAGCGGTTGGTGCAGACTCGACACCTGTACGTTGACCGCGTCAGGCGGGATCAGAATCTGCGTGCCGGTGGACGGCATGCCGTGAAGCATCTGGTGCAGCAGCTGTGCGGCGGTGCGACCCATGGTTTCGGTGCCCTGAATGACCGAACTCAGGGGAACTCGGGTCAGGCTGCGGGTCAGCGGGTCGTTGTCGATGCCGATCAGCGCGACCTGTTCGGGCACGGCGATGCCGGCGGTCAGGCAGGCTTGCAACAGTTGCCGGGCGCGGGCATCGCTGACGGCGATAATGCCGATGGGTTTGGGCAGGCTGTGCAGCCAGGCGATCAGCTGTTCCACGGCGCTGTCCCACAGCGGTGCGCTGGTGCCCATGCCGCGATAGATCTCGGCATGCAGGTCATCGCGCTGCATCAGTTTGCGGAAGGCTTTTTCGCGCTCCTGCGCCCAGCGATTGGCCTGCGCCTGGGGCAGACTGAAACAGGCAAAGCGCTGCAACCCCGCCTCGACCAGATGCGAGTAAGCCAGGCTGATCAACCCATGGTTATCGGTGGCGACGTAGGGAATCGCTTTCGGATAGGCGCGCTCATCCTCGTAGGATCCACCCACCGCCACCACCGGCAGATGGATGTCGGCCAGTGCCTCGCCAATCAGCGGATCGTCGAAGTCGGCAATGATGCCGTCACCCTGCCAGCGCTCGATGCCCTTCAAGCGACAGAGAAAATCCTCTTCCAGAAACAGATCCCAGGAAGCCCGAGTGCTGCTCAGGTAGTTGCCGATGCCGCTGATGATTCCTCGGTCATAGATCTTGCTGCCGTTGAACAACAGGGCGATGCGATGCACGGGCGGTAAGGTTTTCATTCAGGATCCGGATTTTGCGCCAAGCCATTCGCGAGCAGGCTCGCTCCCACATCAGACTAGGCGCGAAGCCGCCGAAGCTCAATACGCAAAATCGCACTGTGTGTTGAGGCTTTTCATAATCAGCAGGCACGGGGCCGTTGCTAGTATCGAGACACCGCCAAGAACAACAAGGACAAGGTCCATGCCGTACTTCCCCGATATCGAGCCGGTTCGCTACGAAGGCCCGACCAGTGATTCGCCCCTCGCCTTCCGCCATTACGATGCCGACAAACTGATCCTCGGCAGACCCATGCGCGAACACCTGCGCATGGCCGCGTGCTATTGGCACACCTTCGTCTGGCCGGGCTCCGATGTGTTCGGCGCTGGCACCTTCAAGCGTCCGTGGCAACGCAGCGGCGAGCCGATGCAACTGGCCATCGGCAAGGCTGAAGCGGCGTTCGAGTTTTTCAGCAAGCTGGGCATTGATTACTACTGCTTTCACGACACCGACGTCGCCCCCGAAGGCAACTCCCTGAAGGAGTATCGCGAACACTTTGCGCAAATGGTCGATCGCCTCGAGCAACATCAGGAACAGAGCGGCATCAAGCTGCTCTGGGGCACCGCCAACTGCTTCAGCAATCCGCGCTTTGCCGCCGGTGCCGCGAGCAATCCCGATCCGCAAGTGTTCGCCTGTGCCGCCGCGCAGGTGTTCAGCGCGATGAACGCAACCCATCGCCTCAAGGGCGCCAACTACGTGCTGTGGGGCGGTCGCGAAGGCTATGAAACCCTGCTCAACACCGACTTGAAACGCGAGCGCGAACAACTCGGGCGTTTCATGCGCATGGTGGTCGAGCACAAGCACAAGATCGGCTTCACCGGCGACCTGCTGATCGAGCCCAAGCCGCAGGAGCCGACCAAGCACCAATACGATTACGACAGCGCCACGGTGTTCGGTTTTCTCCAGCAGTACGGCCTGGAGAAGGAGATCAAGGTCAACATCGAAGCCAACCACGCGACCCTGGCCGGTCACAGCTTTCATCACGAAATCGCCACGGCCGCTTCATTGGGAATTTTCGGCAGCATCGACGCCAACCGTGGCGATCCGCAGAACGGCTGGGACACCGATCAATTCCCCAACAGCGTCGAAGAGATGACCCTGGCCACCTATGAAATCCTCAAGGCCGGGGGCTTCAAGAATGGCGGCTTCAACTTCGACTCCAAGGTGCGCCGGCAGAGTCTCGACGAGATTGATCTGTTTCACGGTCACGTTGGCGCCATGGACGTTCTCGCCCTTTCCCTGGAGCGCGCCGCCGCGATGGTTGAGAACGATCAGTTGCAAGCGCTCAAGGACCAACGCTATGCCGGCTGGCGCCAGCCGTTCGGGCAAGCGGTGCTGGCCGGGGACTTCAATCTCGAGTCATTGGCCGAGCACGCATTCAGCAACGCGCTGAACCCGCAAGCCGTCAGCGGTCGCCAGGAAATGCTCGAAAACATCGTCAACCGCTACCTCTATCGCTGATCGCCAAGGGAGGCTGCCGACGCAACGACGCTGTGACAATTGCACGACAATTCTGTGCGTGCTGCGTCGGCAGATTCTCTACAGTTCTAGCAGCCCGATATTCATCGTCAGGCCGTGTCTTTCCAACAAAAATAAAAGGACGCACCACCATGAAGAATTTGAAACGTACGCTGTTGGCCAGTGCGCTGGCGTTGTTGGCCCTGCCGGTAATGGCCGACGCTACTCATCCGAAAATCGGTTTCTCGATTGATGACCTGCGCCTGGAACGCTGGTCCCGTGACCGCGATTACTTCGTCGCGGCGGCGGAGAAAATGGACGCCAAGGTCTTCGTGCAATCAGCCGATGCCAACGAGCAGAAGCAGATTTCGCAAATCGAAAACCTCATCTCTCGAGGCGTCGACGTAATCGTCATCGTGCCGTTCAACGCCACGGTGCTGACCAACGCCGTGGCCGAAGCAAAGAAAGCCGGGATCAAGGTCGTGTCCTATGACCGGCTGATTCTCAACGCCGATGTCGACGCCTACATTTCCTTCGATAACGAAAAGGTCGGCGAGATGCAGGCCAGCGGCGTATTGAAAGCGGCGCCCAAGGGCAATTACTTTCTGCTGGGAGGTGCCCCTACCGACAACAACGCCAAGATTCTCCGTGAAGGCCAGATGAAGGTGCTGCAACCGGCCATCGACAAGGGCGATATCAAGATTGTCGGCCAGCAGTGGGTCAAGGAGTGGAACCCGACCGAAGCCCTGAGCATCGTTGAAAACGCCCTGACCCGTAACAACAACAAAATCGACGGCATCGTCGCCTCCAACGACGCCACCGCTGGCGGTGCGATTCAGGCACTGGCCGCCCAGCAATTGGCCGGCAAGGTACCGATTTCCGGCCAGGACGCCGACCTCGCGGCGGTCAAACGCGTGATCGCCGGCACGCAGACCATGACTGTGTACAAACCACTGAAACTCATCGCTTCCGAAGCAGCCAGGCTCTCGGTGCAACTGGCGCGCAACGAAAAACCGGCCTTCACCTCGCAGTACGACAACGGCAGCAAGAAGGTCGACACCATCCTGCTCACGCCAACGCCGTTGACCAAGGACAACATCGATTTGCTGGAACAGGACGGTTTCTACACCAAGGCGCAGATCGCCGGGCAGTGATCCGGTCGTAAATCTTGATCAGACCTGTGGGAGCGAGCCTGCTCGCGAAGGCGGAGCGTCAGCCAGCAAAGCTCTGTCTGAAAAGGCCCCTTCGCGAGCAGGCTCGCTCCCACCGGGTCAGTGTCTGAGCCTTTGGAATACGAGCTTTCGTTATGTCCGACTATCTGCTGCAAATGAACGGCATCGTCAAAACCTTCGGCGGTGTCAAAGCGCTTAATGGCATCGACATCAAGGTCAGGCCCGGTGAATGCGTGGGCCTGTGCGGCGAGAATGGCGCCGGCAAGTCGACACTGATGAAGATTCTCTCGGCGGTCTACCCCCATGGCACCTGGGACGGTGAAATCCTCTGGGACGGCCAGCCGCTCAAGGCGCAGTCGATCAGTGAAACCGAAGCCGCCGGCATCGTCATCATCCATCAGGAACTGACCCTGGTGCCCGACCTGTCGGTGGCGGAAAACATTTTCATGGGCCATGAGCTGACGCTGCCTGGCGGGCGCATGAACTACCCGGCGATGATCCACCGTGCCGAAGCCTTGATGCGTGAATTGAAAGTGCCGGACATGAACGTCTCGCTGCCGGTTTCGCAATACGGCGGCGGTTATCAGCAATTGGTGGAAATCGCCAAAGCGCTGAACAAACAGGCGCGTCTGCTGATCCTCGACGAGCCCTCCTCGGCCCTGAGCCGCTCGGAAATCGAGGTGCTGCTGGACATCATCCGCGACCTCAAGGCCAAGGGCGTCGCTTGCGTCTACATCTCGCACAAGCTCGATGAAGTTGCCGCTGTGTGCGACACCATTTCGGTGATCCGTGACGGCAAACACATCGCCACCACCGCGATGGCGGACATGGACATTGCGCAGATCATCACGCAGATGGTCGGCCGCGAAATGAGCAACCTCTACCCCAGCGAGCCCCACGACATTGGCGAGGTAATCTTCGAAGCGCGCCGCATCACCTGCTACGACGTCGACAACCCCAAGCGCAAACGGGTCGATGACATTTCCTTCAGCCTCAAACGCGGCGAGATTCTCGGCATCGCCGGGCTGGTCGGCGCCGGCCGCACCGAGCTGGTCACCGCGCTGTTCGGCGCCTATCCCGGCCGTCACGAAGGCGAAGTCTGGCTGGACGGCCAACCGATCGACACGCGCACGCCGCTCAAAGCGATCCGCGCCGGCCTGTGCCTGGTGCCCGAGGATCGCAAGCGCCAGGGCATCATTCCCGACCTCGGTGTCGGCCAGAACATCACCCTCGCTGTGCTCGAGAGCTATTCGAAAATGACCCGCATCGATGCCGAAGCCGAGCTCGGTTGCATTGACCGGGAAATCTCGCGCCTGCATCTGAAGACCGCTAGCCCTTTTTTGCCGATCACCAGCCTGTCCGGCGGCAATCAGCAGAAAGCCGTGCTGGCGAAGATGCTGCTGGCCAAACCACGGGTGTTGATCCTCGACGAACCGACGCGAGGGGTGGATGTCGGCGCCAAATACGAGATCTACAAGTTGATGGGCGCGCTCGCTGCTGAGGGCGTGTCGATCATCATGGTCTCGTCGGAGCTGGCCGAAGTGCTCGGCGTGTCCGACCGCGTGCTGGTGATCGGCGACGGCCAGTTGCGCGGTGACTTCGTCAACCATGAACTCACTCAGGAACAGGTGCTCGCCGCCGCCCTCAGCCAGCCCGGCAGCCATAACAATAATGATCGGAAAACCGCGTAAATGAATCAGGTCAAACAACTGTTCACCCGCTACAAGATGCTCGCGCTGGTATTTGCCGTGGTGTTGATCTGGCTGTTCTTCAGCTGGCAGACCGAGGGTGGCTTCCTCACCCCGCGCAACCTCTCCAACCTGCTGCGGCAGATGTCGATCACCGGGATTCTTGCCTGCGGCATGGTGCTGGTGATCATCAGCGGCGAGATTGACTTGTCGGTCGGTTCACTGCTCGGCCTGCTGGGTGGTCTGGCGGCGATTCTCGACGTGGTCTATCACATTCCGCTGCTGGCCAACCTGAGCCTGGTCGCCCTGTGCGGTTTGGTCATCGGGCTTGCCAACGGCTACATGGCTGCGTACTTGCGCATCCCGTCTTTTATCGTCGGCCTGGGCGGCATGTTGGCGTTTCGCGGCATTCTGCTGGGAATCACCGGAGGCACCACCATCGCCCCGGTTTCGCCCGAGCTGGTCTATATCGGCCAGGGATATCTGCCCCACGCGATCGGCACCGGTTTGGGTGTTCTGCTGTTCGTGCTGACAGTTTTCCTGACCTGGAAACAACGGCGCAATCGTGCCCTTCATGGTCTTGCCGCGCACTCGATGGTGCGAGACGTGGTGCGCGTGCTGGTGATCGGCGCGGTGCTCGCTGGCTTCGTCCAGACCCTCAACAGCTACGACGGCATTCCCGTGCCAGTGCTGCTGTTGCTGATTCTGCTCGGTGTGTTCAGTTACGTGACCAGCCAGACCGTGTTCGGCCGCCGCGTCTATTCGGTGGGCAGCAACATGGAAGCGACGCGCCTGTCCGGGATCAATGTGCAGGCGGTCAAGCTGTGGATCTTCGGCATCATGGGCGTGATGTGCGCCCTCGCCGGGGTGGTCAACACCGCACGCCTGGCCGCCGGCTCTCCGTCCGCTGGCAGCATGGGCGAACTCGACGCCATCGCCGCCTGCTTCATCGGCGGCACCTCCATGCGCGGCGGCTCCGGCACCGTTTACGGCGCCCTCCTCGGCGCACTGGTGATCACCAGCCTGGATAACGGCATGTCCATGCTCGACGTTGATAGTTACTGGCAGATGATCGTCAAAGGCAGCATTCTGGTGCTGGCGGTCTGGGTGGATGTGAGTACGCGCACCGCGCGACGCTGAGGCGTGCAGCAGCGTTCGTCGAACGCAAATGAGGCCTGATCACAGGCCTCACTGTCTCACATCAACGGCGTGAACCGTCGCTTGCGACTGGCTTAAACATGCTTTTCTGCGTTAAAACCATCGGCGTTTTCAAACACTCCCATGAAGCCCGGAACGGTAGTCTCACGTGCCCAGTCACGTTGCAGTTCGCAATACATCTGCACCCGACTGATCAGTTTTGCCCCAGCCTGTTCCATCCGCCGCAATGCGGCCTCATGCGCGGCAACTGAGGTACCACCGACCGCATCGACCGGCACGTAGACTTCATAACCTTCCTGAATCGCGTCCAGCACCGGGAAGGTCAGGCACGCCTCAGTCCACAATGCAGTCATGATCAGTTTGCGCCGGCCAATGGCCTTGACCGCTTGCTTGAACTCGACGTCTTCCCAGCTGTTGATCGAAGTCCGGTCGTAGGTCGGCAGATGCCCCAGCTCATCCTGCAATTGCTGAATCGGCGGCTTGTTGCGCCCGGTCGCAACGTTGACCGTCGAGTGCACGATTGGCAAGTTGTAGTTGACGGCCGCCTTGGCCACGCTGGCGATGTTGAACACCAACTCATCGCGCGGCATGGAGCGGATCGAGGACACCTGGATCGGTTGGTAGTCGATGATGATCAGCGCCGCGTTTTCCGGCGACAGGAGTTGATCGGTGAGCGGGTTGCGGATTGTTTCGCTTGTCATGTGTTGCTCCTGCTTCTAGTTGTCTTTTTACGCCTGGTGAAATGCGAGCGTCCGCTTGATGGCCGGGCGGGCGTTCACTGCTTTCGCTGGCGCGGGAGGGTCACTTCATTCCGGATCACGGCCGCTAGGCCAGTGGTACGGAAGCAGGATTGTGCTGTTGCGGGACTCGTCGCAGTAGTAGCATCGCGTGCGTTGCTGTGTCGCATTTTGAGGAACGCCGATTTGGATATCGAAGAGCTGCAAACCTTTGTAGAGGTGGCTGATGCTGGCGGTATTTCGTCTGCTGCGATCCGGTTGGGCGTGTCCAAATCGATTGTCAGCCGCAGGCTCGCGAGGCTGGAAGCGGAGTTGGGCATTCAATTGTTGGCACGTACGACACGCGGCGCAGCGCTCACCGAGGCCGGAACAACCTTTCGCGAGCATGCCGCCCGAGTCTGTGCCGAAATCGATCTGGCGAAGGAAACGATGTTGCCTTCCGGCGCCCTCGGTGGGCGTTTGAGAATTGCCGCGCCGCTGTCCTTCGGGCCGACGCACTTCGCGCCCATGCTCGCAGAAATGGCTCGTCGCCATCCGCAGCTGCAAATACAGACCTGCTACAGCGATCGCTTCGTTGACCTGATTGCCGAAGGTTATGACTGTGCGATCCGCGTTGGCTATCTACCCGACTCCAACCTGATCGCCAGAGGCATCGGGCCGATTTTCACCAAACTTGTCGCCAGCCCCGATTACATAAAAGCCCACGGCGAACCCGAATCGCCGCAGGCGCTGGTCAACCACGAAGCGCTGATGCAAGCGACCGAAACGTGGCAATTCATGGATGGAAACAAGGTGATCTCGGTGCGCCCGCAAGGACGCTTCAAGGCGGACAACGGTGTGGCGCTGGTCGCGGCGGCGAGAGCGGGTCTGGGTGTCGCCTACCTGCCAGACTGCCTGACTTATGAGCATGTCATCTCCGGTGCGCTGGTGCCGATCATGACCCGATTCCCACCGCCCCCCGCAGGTGCCTACGTGGTTCGCCCACCGGGGCCGCATCCGGCGCGCAAGATTCAGGCCCTGGCTGAACTGCTGATTGAATCGTTTGGCCAGTCCCCACATTTCGCCAAACCCGTTTCTGTTTGATATCCAACCTCGGAAAAAGGAAGTGTCCGATGCCAACGCCTGTGCTCCATCTGTTGTGCGGCAAAATCGCTGCCGGAAAATCCACCCTGGCCCGATCATTACACGCTGAACACTCAGCCATTCTGCTCAGCGAAGATCACTGGTTGGCCAAGCTTTACCCTGAGCAGATCAATTCGGTTGCCGACTACGTCCGACATGCCCGGCAGATCCGTCAAGTGCTCGGCCCGCTGGTAACGGACATGCTCGCTGCGGGAGTTGCCGTGGTGCTGGATTTCCCGGCCAACACCCCGACCGATCGTCAATGGCTGCGCGGCCTCGCAGACGCGGCGCAGGTTGCTCATCGACTTCACTACCTCGAAATCGACGATGACACCTGCCGGCGCCGACTGCATCAGCGCAATGCACGTGCCGAGCATGAGTTCGCGGCGACCGACGCCGAATTCGATCTGATCACCAGCTACTTTAGTGCCCCGGAGGTTTCGGAGGGGCTGGTCGTTGAAGTTCATCGACATTCAAGCGTCTGACCAGCACGTCAATGAATGCATTGCCTTGGCGACTCGCACTGACGCTACATTCAAACGCCATCCACCGCCGGATAATCCACATACCCTTCCCTGCCCTGGCTGAACCAGGTACTCATCTCGCTCGCCACCAGTGGCAACTGCCGGGCGAATCGCAGCGGCAAATCGGGGTTGGCAATGAACGGTCGTCCAAAGGCGATGGCATCGGCAAGGCCCGCGTCCAATTGCGCCTGCGCCCTGGCGAAACCGTAGTCCGAATTGAGGATCAGCACGCCTTTGAACACTTCGCGAATCACCCCGGCCAGCGGCGGTCGTTCCGACTTGCCGAAGGTGCCGTCCAGCGGCGGTTCGCGAACTTCCAGATGAGCAATGCCAATCGATGACAACACTTGGGCCGCGCGGGTGAAAAGTGCTTTGGGATCACTGTCGCGGATGCCCTGCTCATAGCTGCTTGGCGTCAAGCGCACGCCAGTGCGGTCGGCGCCGATGACGCCAGCGACTGCCTCGGTTACTTCTTTCAGCAAGCGGATGCGGTTGTCGATCGAACCGCCGTAGGCATCGGTGCGAAAATTGTCGCTGTCGCGCAGGAACTGGTCGATCAGATAGCCGTTGGCGGCGTGGATCTGCACGCCGTCGAAACCTGCTTCAATCGCGTTGCGGGTGGCCTGACGAAAGTCTTCCAGCAGTGCGGGGATTTCTTCCAGAGGCAGAGCACGCGCCGGGGTATAGGACTGTTTGCCAGCGTAAGTGTGTGCCTGCCCCGGCGCGGTGGTGACCGAAGCGGAAACCGGCTGCCCGCCGCCGAGGTAGCTCGGATGCACCACACGGCCCATGTGCCACAACTGGGCGATGATCCGGCCGCCAGCGGCGTGCACGGCATCAGTGACCTTGCGCCATCCGGTGACCTGTTCGTCAGACCAAAGGCCTGTTGCGTACGGCCAGCCCAGCCCTTGCTGGCTGATACCGATCGCTTCGGAAATGATCAGGCCGGCGCTCGCCCGCTGCCGGTAATACTCGACCATCATTTCGGTCGGAATGTGCTCGCGAGTGGCGCGCGCCCGGGTCATCGGTGCCATCAGGATACGATTGGGCAAATCGAGCGCGCCCAGGCGCAGGGAATCAAATAACGATGTCATGTTCAAGTTCTCAAAAAGGTGGGCTGGGTCAAACCAGGCGGGCGCCGCCGTCGATGTTGAGCACGGCGCCGTTCATGAAGGTGTTGCTCATCAGGAACACCGCTGCCGCGCCAGCCTCTTCTGCTGTGCCGAGACGATGCAGCGGCAGTACCTGCTCAAGAGAAGCAACAAACGCATCCCGCCCTTCGCCCAGTGCCTTGCCCAGAATCGGTGTGTTGATCGGGCCGGGCGACAGCGTGTTGACCCGCACCGGTGCCAATTCCAGAGCCAGACCGCGAGCCAAGGCTTCCATTGCCGCCGACGCAGCGGCGAGCACCGCCGTGCCATAAGCGTTCGGGCGATCGGCCAGGGAGCCGGAGATGAAAGTGATCGAACCGTCTTTTGCCAACCTGTCACCGAGCACACGAATCGCATTGATCGACGCCCAGATGCGCTCATCGAACGCGCGGTGCAGGTAAGCCAGATCCGCCGCGAGTACGGTGCCAGCAACGAACGTCCCGGCGAGCAGCACGAGGTGATCAACCTGGGGAATATCAGCCAGTGCGGTTCCGACAGCGTGGCTGTCAGTCACGTCAGCTGCGCGCCAGCCGTCAAGGCCATGCTCGGCGGCAGCCCGCTCGGCACGCGCGGCGTTCGAACCGATGACGATGACCTTGGCGCCGGCGGCTTTTGCTTGCACCGCAGCGGCCAGGCCGATGCCTGAGGTGCCGCCGAAAATGACCACGGTTTTGCTGGTGAGTGTAGAAGGCAGGGTTTGGCTGATGTTCATGCTGAGTCTCCGTCTGGAACACCTGAGTGGCGTTCGATGGGCAAAGACTACGGCTTGGAAGCCACATTGATAATTGGGCCAGAAGTCGCTTTACTAGTGCCATGAAGGCACAAATTGGATTGGATCGTTTAACCGGGCTTATTGCCTTTGCGCGAGCGGCTTCGCTGGGCAGCTACACGGCTGCGGCGCGAGCACTTTCGGTGTCGCCGTCGGCAATCAGCAAAAGCGTGCAGCGACTCGAAGAGCATTTCGGGTTGATGCTGTTCACCCGCACCACGCGCTCGCTGGTACTCACACCGGAGGGCCGTGACCTGTATGAACGGGCGCTGCGGATTCTGCGCGAAGTCGAAGACATCGATCAGGCTGCCGTCGCCTCCCGCGCCGAGCCTTCCGGCGTATTGAAAGTCACCGCGCCGTTGCCGATTGGCTTGAACATCCTCGCACCAGCCCTGCCGAGGTTTCGCGAGCAGTACCCAAATCTGACTATCGATCTGCGGCTCGGCGACCAATATTCCGACATCATCGAACAAGGCATCGACGTCGCGGTTCGGGTTGGCAACCTTGCCGACTCGCGGCTGATTTCCCGGCCGTTGGGGCCGCATCGAATCGGCGCGTTTGCCTCACCGGATTATTTGAAACGCAGGGGCGTGCCGCTCACGGCGGAGGATCTTGTGCAGCATGAGTGTGTGAATTTCCGCTATCAAAGCACTGGGCAAAGTCTGCGCTGGCCTTATCAGACCGCTGACAAGCAACTGGAACTCGCGCCGGACGCGGCGTTCACCGTTGATGCCAGCGATGCGGTGGCGGCAGTTGTGGCTGCTGGCGGCGGTATCGGCATCTCGCCGCATTATGTGGCGGCAGCGTATGTTCGCCGGGGCGAACTGATCCCCGTCCTGCCGCAGTTCACCGTGGAGCGCTTCACCATTACCGCGTTGTGGCCGGAGAGCCGTCGCGGTAGCCCGAACGTGAAAGCGTTTACGGCGTTTCTGGTTGAGCTGTTTCCGTCGACACCGCCATGGGATGAGATCATTGATCAGGTGACAGCCGCGAGACAGCAATAACCCTTTGGTTGTGTATTGATCCGCAGCCCCTCACCCCAGCCCTCTCCCAAGGGAGAGGAAGCCGATTTGTATGCTGTTCAAATCCTGAGTCAGGTCCGGTAGTTCTATTGTGTGGTGTCACGCATGCCGTTCATATTGGCCAGCGCCGAGGTTATCATCGCGCCAAAGCCGCCGAGGACATCCGCCCATGCCCGCCATGAAAACCCGTCCTACCCCCGCGCCACTGCTCAAGCCCGGCGAAACCGTGGTGCTGTTCGACGGCGTGTGCAAACTGTGCAACGGCTGGGCGCGCTTTCTGATTTGCCATGATCGCCAGCGCCGCGTGCGTCTGGCGGCGGTGCAATCGCCCGAGGGCCAGGCCTTGCTGGCGTGGGCCGGTTTGCCGCTGGATGAGTTCGACACCATGGCGGTGATTCGCGACCGGCATTACTGGGAGCGCTCGGATGCATTCCTGGAAGTGGTCGGGCAATTGCCGGGGCGCTGGCAACCGCTGAAACTGCTGCGAATCTTCCCACGTCGCCTGCGCGATTGGGCCTACGATCGCATCGCCCTGAATCGCTATCGGCTGTTCGGCAAGTACGACACTTGCCTGCTACCAACAGCGGATCACGAAAGTCGTTTTCTAAAGGCCCACGGCTGATCCGATCAGTTGCAGCGGCGTCATCTTCGTCACCATCATCAGCACGATGACAAACATCCCCGCGAACCCGGCGATGCCCATCCAGAACCACCAGCGGTAAGTGCCCGCGTAGCGATCATCCAGAGGCAGGCCACCCTCGCCCGCGCTCAGCGCCAGGCTCTGCAATCGCTTTTGCAGCACCAACACCGGCAGCCACAACGCGCCAACGCAGAAGAAAATGATCAGCGAAGTCAGCAACCACTCAATGCTCATCGACAGCCCGGAAAGCCGCACGAGCAGATAGCCGGTGACAACCTGGACAAACCCTGCAGGCGTGGTGATCCACGTGTCGAAACGCACCACCATCCGCGCGACATGGGCGATCACCTGCGGGTTGCCGCTGCGGCTGGCGGCGATCAGGTAGAGGTAGGAACCCATGCCGAAACCAAACAGGAAAATCGCCGCGATTACATGCAGGTACTTCAGGCAGAGATAGAGCATCTCAACGCTGCCCTTCGCGGAACTGAATCGACAGGCTCAGATTCGTCGGATCATTGATCGCCGCCAGATATTCGTCGACGCTGATTTCGCCAACACACGGTCGCGCGCCAGATTCCGGCACATAACCCCGAGCCATTTTTGTGGCGAGGGCGACGGCGGCGCAGCTGGGGATTTCCGGGCCTTTGTCATTCAGCGCGGTGAGTTGCGCGGTCATGCTCAGTGGTTGGCCGTCGACACCGATGCCGTGAACATCAATGTACATCGCGCTTTTGCCATCACCGAAACGTTCGAACCACGTACCCAATCGATGCAGGCGCGCCGCCCAGCGCAGATGATCGCGCACCAGACCGAAGCGCAAGGCTTGCGCCAGCAAGGCGTTGGCGAGACCGCCGAGTTTCAGACCGGCACCGGCCTTGAAGCGCAGCGTCTGCGCGCCATAGCGCTGGGCGAATATGTCCATGTCCGGCACATCGACATTGGCCAGCACCCGCGTGCCCAGTTGCGGCATGCTGCGCAGGGTCAGGTCGAGCCAGCCCAATACTTCGTGAGTATGGCCATTGTGCAATTGCCTGATTGGTTTGCCGGCGTAGGCGAGCACGCCCTCGACCGTGGACAGCCCCGGCATCTTCGCCGAGGAAGAAATGCCATGCTCGATCGAATCGATTCGCGCAAAGCGCTGGCGCTGATGATCGATGATTGCCGAAGACAAGGTCGGCACCGAACTGCAACCGCTGAGCACGGCGACGCCGGCCTGTCTGGCGCGGGCATCAAGCACATCGATGCCGTTGACGAAGGTACGGCAGTCAGCCAGATCGCAATAATTCACACCGGCGCTGATGCAGCTTTCAGCAACCGCGCAGGACTGCCCCTGAAACGGCCCGCCGGTATGCACCACCAACTGAATATTCAACTCGCGCAACGCCGATTGGAACGCGGCGCCCATCGCATCGCCGCACCAGCCTTCGCACGTACGGCCTGATTGCGCTTGCAGCTCATCGACCTTGCGCTGCAACTTGCACGCATCGCGGCCCGACAACACCAACTCAATCTCTGGCACCAGCGCCAGATGCCGACAAACGATGCTGCCGAAATTGCCGTAACCACCGACGACCATCACCCTGAATGCCATTGCCCTGTCCCTGTTCCAGCCCAAACGTGTGGCGCAGAGGATATAGGCCGCAGCGACGATCAGAAATTTATTTTGAAACCGGGTATCGCTACGTCCGCTCGCCCATGCAAAAAGAATGAACCCAAAGCCCCTCTCGTCGCCTAACGCACAGACCATCAGGAGTTAAGCCTATGCAAATCGAAACCGTGTGGATCGTATTGGCGGTCATTCTCGTGCTGATCGAGCTTTGGGCCATCAACCGGGTGCGTAAAAGCGAGGGGAAATCGAGCAATAAAGGCGTGTGGATCGTGCTGATCGTGTTCGTACCGCTGTTTGGCCTGATCGCCTGGGCGTTGGCGGGGCCCAAGCATATCGGCCATGGTTCGGCTTCCCAAGCCAACAGATAGGGCGTGGGCCAACGCCCATCTCCAGCATCACCAACAGCCCGGCATTCGCCGGGCTTGTTATATGCAATGCTTGCCCAGCGGATATCTTGCAAGCTGCACGAAAGCGTTGTGCCTGCTCCTCCGCCAGCCCTTGATTTAGACGTGGTACGTTCAATCGGCGAGTTGGCATGAGTCATGCGATAGCCTCTCCTTGAATACACAGCAGCGCGAAAAAAAGAACGCTGTGTTCAATCCGTGAACAGCAGAGGCCACAAAAAATGAATGCCATCGACCTTCTCAAAGCCGACCATGAAAAAGTCAAGGCCATCCTCAGCCAGTTGAGCGAGTCCACCGACCGGGCGCTGAAAAAACGCGTCGAGTTGCTGGGCAAACTGGAAATGGAAATCACCCTCCATACCCGCCTGGAAGAAGAGATCCTGTATCCCGCGTTCAAGGAAGCCGGCAGCAAGGAAGAAGACATCATGTACTACGAAGCCAAGGAAGAGCACCGCACCGTCGACTCGCTGGTACTGCCTGACTTGAAAGAAACCGATCCGGGCACCCCGGAATTTGCCGGTCGGGTCAAGGTGGTCAAGGAGTTGCTGGAGCACCACATCGAAGAGGAAGAAGAGGAAATGTTCCCGAAAGCGCAAAAGCTTCTGGGCAAGGCCAAGCTCGAGGAACTGGGCGCGCAAATGGAAGCCCTGAAGGCGAGCCACAAAAAGGAAATGGCGGCCAATAACATCGCCGCGTAAAGTGCTGAAGACACCAAGGCCCGGCAGCGATGCCGGGCTTTTTTGTGGCTGACAGCAGATTTATCGTATGGGCGCAATCACGAGCACACCGCAAGCCCTGTAGGAGTGAGCCTGCTCGCGATAGCGTCAGGTCAGGCAACCAGCGGAGAGCGACACTCCGCTTTCGCGAGCAAGCTCGCTCCCACATTGGATATGTGGTGTGCGGGAATTCCTGAGCAAACCGCGAAACCTGTGGAGTGTCCGCCGACTTCCAGTCCGGACGCTTTGCTGGATGCGCGAGTAGCGCACACCCCCTGTAGGAGCTGCCGAAGGCTGCGATCTTTTGATCTTGTTTTTCACAATCAGAAGATCGCAGCCTTCGGCAGCTCCAGGTTTTACGGTGTTTTTGAGTCAGTGTTCCGCCGGGACCAGGGCTTTGCTTGCTGAGCGTGTGCAATTGCAGAACGCCCGGCGCGCCCGTTTCGGGGATGCGGATTGCGTTGGCCATGTTCAGCACCTTTGCGTCATCAATCGTTGAGCTCCATTGCTGCAACTGATGCAGCTATCCGAGCAGCCACTCCCCACTTAAACGCTAATCGAACGCGCCGTTGAGCACCTCATAGATCAGCCCGGTGGCCAGCGCAACGAGGATCAGGTCGGTGCCCACCTGCTGCCATTCATAGCCGTCATAGTGAGGCAAGTGGCCGAGCAAACGCCCGTCCAGCTTCTTGGCGATACCCGGCGGCAGCGGTTTGCCGCGCGCCAGATTCTTTTGAATGCCCGGTGGCAGCGGCGGCCCTGGATTCCAGTATTCGCCACGATAGCCACCAATAATGCCGAGAATATTGCCGCGATCAACGCTAGGGCCGCCGCCCCGATTGCCGGAGGATGGCTGCCCCTTGTTGCCCTGCCCCTGACCGCCCGAGCCCTGTTTGCCGTGATCCTGCATATTCTGCG
The DNA here is from genome assembly GCF_035554175.1 of Pseudomonas sp. Taxonomy (GTDB): domain Bacteria; phylum Pseudomonadota; class Gammaproteobacteria; order Pseudomonadales; family Pseudomonadaceae; genus Aquipseudomonas. The sequence goes on from NZ_DATMIV010000023.1 coordinate 157,660, forward strand.
GTTTGCCCTTGCCGTTGCCCTGGCCGCCTTGACCACCCTGGCCCTTGCCGTTGCCGGGGTCGGCCAGTGCCGTCGTGCTGCCAACCACCAGCGCGAGGCAGGACAACGCTGCAACCAATGTGCGAGCTTTTCTCATATGCGGTTCCTTTGGTTCGCCGTGCTCTTGAGTCTGGGAGCATTGTGCTCAGCTTAGTGGATTTCTCCTTGCTGACCACTCGGCCTTGCGTCAGGATTCCCACCCTCTCCAGCCCCGATCAAAAAAACCATGAATCGTCAAAAGAAGCTGCAGCAGTTATTCAAGGAAAAAGCCAAAAAGGCCAACGCCAAACTGGCGCCGAAAAAACCCAAGTACATCTGCAAGGCCGACCGTCTGAAGCTGGAAGCCGAAGCTGCGCAGGCATCAGGCGAGCACGTGGAAAGCTGAATCAGGCTGTTTGCCGCGACGTAAGCCAGGTCATCAGCGCCGCCAGCACCAGCAAAACCGCGCTGGCGAGAAACGTCAGCCGATAACCACTGCCGTCGAACAGCAGACCGCCGACGGTGGACCCCGAAGCAATCGACAACTGCACCACCGCCACCATCAGCCCCCCACCCGCTTCCGCATCGTCGGGCAACGTGCGCGCCAGCCACGACCACCAGCCCACCGGCGCCGCTGTCGCAATCAACCCCCATAATCCCAGCAACACGAACACTGCGACCACAGAGCTGCCCAGCCCGATCAGCGCGACCGCAATTATTGCCATCAGCAACGGGATAGCGATCACCACACGATACAGGCCTTTCTTCAGTACCGAGCCGATAATCGCAGTGCCGATGAACCCGGCCACACCGATGACCAGCAGAATCATTGACAGCACAGAAACCTCGACCCGGGTCACGGTTTCCAGAAACGGCCGCAGGTAAGTGAACAGAACGAACTGGCCCATGAAGAACATGCCGGCGCTGAACATTCCGAAAGCGACCCGGCGGTCTTTGAATAACGCAAAGACGTTGCCTGCGCTCGCCTTGCGCGGTACAGCCGGCAGCGTCGGCAAGCTGATCCACTGCCACAACAGCGCAATCAATGCGACCGGAATCAGACAGAAAAACGCCCCGCGCCAGCCCATCACACTGCCGAGATAACTGCCCAATGGCGCCGCCACCACCGTGGCCAAAGCGTTGCCGCCATTAAAGATCGCCAAAGCCCTGGGCACGCTGGCCGACGGTACCAGACGCATGGCCAGGGCCGCCGACATCGACCAGAAACCGCCAATCACCACGCCGATCAAGGCGCGGCCGATCATGTACACCGTGTAGTTCGGCGCCAGGCCGACCACCAGGCCAGACACACACATCAGCGCCGTCAACAGCAGCAACAGCGTCTTGCGATCCATCGCTGCGGCGAGCCTGGCAATCGTCAGGCTGGTCAGCACCGCGAAGGCGCCGGAGATGGCAATCCCATAACCGGCCAGACCTTCGCTGATCTGCAGATCAGCCGCCATCGGTGTGAGCAGACTGACCGGCATGAATTCGGAAGCGATCAGCGCGAAGACACACAGCGTCATCGCGAACACGCCGCTCCAGTACGCCGATTGCTCGCCGGTTGCAGATACGCCCAAAGATTGGGCTGTCGGGTTGTCGATTACGTGGGCCGTCATCAGAAACCTGCCTTGGGATGAGAATGGGTCGAAGCGTTTTTGCTGCGCTACTCAGTCCGCAAAGCTTGACGGATTGCGTTTGACTTGATTAGTAGCGGTAATCTTCATGTGCTTTTGAGAAAAATTCAGCAATGAGCAACGCCAAAGTCAACGACCTCCAGGCTTTTCTTGCGGTGGCACAGGATCAAAGCTTTACCAAAGCCGCCGCCCGCCTTGGCGTCACTCCGTCTGCGCTGAGCCATACCATCCGTGCGCTGGAACAGCGTCTCGGGATTCGCCTGCTCGCCCGCACTACACGCAACGTGTCGCCGACCGAGGCTGGCGAACGCTTGATGCGTTCGATTGCGCCGCTGTTCGCGCAGATCAGCGCGGAGCTGGAAGCCTTGGGCGAGTTGCGCGACAAGCCCAGCGGCACGATCCGCATCTCGTGCACCGACGACCAGATCGAATTGTGCATTCGGCCGATGCTCGCAGGCTTCTTGAAGAACTACCCGGACATCACCCTGGAGTTTTACGTCGACTATGGCTTCACCAATGTGGTCAAGGAACGCTTCGACGCCGGCATCCGCCTGGGCGAGTCGATCAGCAAAGACATGATCGCCGTGCGCATCGGCCCGGACTGGCGGCTGGCCGTCGTCGCGTCCCCCGACTACTTCGCCCGCCACCCGGCGCCGGCCACGCCCCATCAGTTGATGGAGCACACCTGCATCAACATTCGCCACAAATCGGCCGGTGCGATTTACGCCTGGGAGTTTGCGCACGAGGATCATGACTTCAGCGTCAAGGTCGAAGGGCAACTGGTGTTCAACAGCATCCTGCATGTGCTCAATGCCGCCGTGGATGGCATCGGCATAGCCTACGTGCCCGAGCAACTGGTGGCGCCGTATCTGGCCGATGGGCGACTGCTGGAAGTGCTGGCTGACTGGTGCCCGACCTTTCAGGGGTATCACTTGTATTACCCGAACCGGCGTCAGGGCTCGGCGGCATTTGCAGCGTTTGTCGAGGCGCTGAAGTACAACCGCTGAGACCACATTCGCAGAGCCAGACACCGATCCCACAAGGCTTGACCGGTGTTGGCACGATCGCGAGCACACCACAAAAACTGTGGGAGCGAGCCTGCTCGCGAAGAGGTCAGGTCTGGCGATTCACCTGTGTCTGATACACCGCTTTCGCGAGCAGGCTCGGTCCCACAAGGTTGACCGGTGTTGATTGCGTGTGAAGCAGAGGGCAGCCACCCAATCTGAATTTTCTTGCCATTAAGCCCCCTAAAATCCCAAGCGGTCGATACACGCCCGCCGATGCTAGGAGGGTCAACACGCATGTCGGATACTCAGGCGCCTTCGCGGCGAAACTCACACGAATCTACCCAGGCGCTTTTGAGCCGTTTGCTCATGGCCCGCGGTCCCGGCGGTCAGGAGGACGAGGTCCGGGCGATCTGCCTTGAGGAGCTGGGGCGCCATTGCGATGAGGTCTGGACCGATCGGGCCGGCAATGTCATCGGCCTGCTGGAGGGGAGCGAACCGGATCCGGAAGGCAACAATGCCGTGCGCATCATGGGCCATATGGATGAAATCGCCATGGTGGTCAAACGCGTCGAGCCGGACGGGACGTTGCGGTTGGTCGCTTTGGGCGGCGCGAACCCGGTGAACTTCGGCATGTGCCCGGTGGATATTCTCGGCGACACGCAAACCCTGCCCGGGGTGCTGTCGTTCGGTTCGATGCACGCCACGGCAGGCTCGCCGCAGGGCAAGGATGTGATGAGCGGCGCGGTGGAATGGAAGGACGTGCACATCATCACTCGCCAAAATCCGCAAACCCTGCAAGACATGGGCGTACGTCCCGGCACTCGCGTTGTACTCAGCCAGCACTGGCGCACGCCGTTTCGGGTAGGCGACGCCACCGCCGCGCATTTTCTCGATGATCGTGCGCCCGTAGTTGCCATGCTCCAGGCCGCCGAGCAGCTGAAGCACAGCCACACCCAATTGCGGCACGACACCTACTTTGTCTTCACCACGCTCGAAGAAGAAAGCAACGCCGGCGCGATGTACGCCGCTGCACATTTACCCGGCGATATCACGATTGCCGTGGAAGTCGGACCGGTGCTGAGCGAATACGCAACGCGACTGTGCGCCGATCCAATCATCGATACCGGCGATCAGAAAGGCTATTACTCACGCGGCGTGGTGTTGGCCCTGGCCGACGCGGCCAGGCGTTGCGGTTTCAATCCGCAGTTCGCCCTGCTGGTGGATTTCGCTTCCGATGCCAGCGCGGTAATGAGCTCCGGGATCAGCGCTCAGGCCGGATGCGTGGCAATTCCGACGGAAAACACCCATGGTTTCGAACTGGTGGTCGATGGCGCGATTGAAGCGTGCGCAGCAACGCTGGTGGAATATTTGCTAGGCCCGCAAAACGAGGTGCCGAGTTGATCGCAGCACCGTAAGAAGGGAGGCCCCTTGCAGGCCTCCCTTTTCTGCTCAGCGTCAGGAGGTGCCCAGACCCTGCGACAGATCCGAAGACGAAGGCCGCGCCGGATCCGGCTTCGGTTCCGCTTCGGTTTGCTCGGTGGTTCTGGTCACTGTGTCGCGCACCGCTTCGTAGCCCTCCTGGGCTTTTTGCTTGGCTTTATCGACCACGCCCGCGCTGGTGCGGCCCATGTAGCGCTGCTCGGTGGAGGTGGTCGGCAAGGCTGCGCCAAGCAAGGCACCCAGCGCGACGCCGGCGGCAGCCACCATCAGCGGCTGCTCCTTGAGCAGATGACTGAATTGCTGTCCGAGCACCTGCGAGTTGCGCGTCAGCCGATCCCCAGCGTCGTGCATCGCATGGGTCAGATTTTCCTTGGCGGCGCCGACGTTGTCACCGAGGTGGCTGGCCTTGCCTTTGAGCGATTGATAACCCTCCTTCAGCGAATCGGTGGTGGAGTGCAAATGTGCGCGGGCGCTGTCGATACCGTCCGCCAGACCGTCCGCCCACTCGCCGGCCTTGTCCTGATCCGGCCCGCTGCGGTACGTCGGTTGCGGCACCGGCGGCCGGTTCTGACTGATCATCAACCAGAGCAGCCCGACCGAAGTCAGCACCGCCGGCACGGGGTTATTGCGCACGCTGGTGCCGAGGTTGGTGAAGAAGGTCGAGCCGTTGCTCTGCATCATCCCCCAGGCCTGATCGATCATCTGCCCAGGAGTGAACTTGCTTTCCAGTTGATCGACGATGTTGCCGATGCTGGCGCGCTGCGCATCGATTTCACGCTCGATCTGCTCCGGGCTCTTTTCCGCTTCGATATCCAGTTCGCTTTTCATGAGACTTTCCTCCGCAGCGCTTCCTGATCCTTGTTCAAGGCGTCGAGGGTGCGATCAGGTTTGAAATGGGATGGCTCGAATTGCTTTTTCCCCGATTGCAGCATGGCAAAACCGATGATCATCACCACCACGCCAACGATCAGCGCGGCCAGCCACGGCGCCATGAACATGCTCAACCCGTAGACCGCCGACAGCAGCAGGATGATGAAGCCCGCGAGAAACACGATCGCACCGCCGGCAACCGCAGCGAGACCGGCCTTCAGGGTGGTGAGGCTGTTATGCAGTTCGGCTTTGGCCAGGGCCAGTTCCTTGGTGAACAGCGCTGGCACTTCCCGGGACAGTTGCCGCAACAAGCCGACCACTGACGCGTCATCCGTTTGGCCGAGGGGTCTGGCCCCGCTCAGATCAGATTCATCTCTGTTCATCACAGTTCTCCTTTGGCGTCGGGTGCATGCGGTACGGAAGCCGCTGCGAAATCAGAGGGGTGATCGTGTTCGTTGGGTGAAGTCGGGGTGATGCCGGTGGCAAGTCCCGGGTTGGGTTGGGTCGATGAGGCCATTGACGATTCATAAGGCCGTTGCGCGCCGTAATCCGCCGGCGGTGGCGTTGATGTCGTGCCAGCGGCCGGATCGTGTTCCGCGCTGACAGTCGCCGCCGCAGCCGTGCCCGCCTTGAGAAACCGCGACAGGCCGAAGCCGATGGCAATGCTGCCGGCAATGAACAAACCCGGATTGCTGCGCGCCAGATCCGCCGCATCGTGCAGCAACTGCTCGGCACTCTTGCCACGCAGATTGCCCGCCAGCCCGGTCATGGAATCCGCCATGTCGGCGATGTAGTCGGACATGCCCAGCGCGTCCTTGTCCTGCAGCTCCGAAACGAAGCTTTTCGCACCTTGCGCCAGCGCTTCGATTTGCTCGGCCGCCGTGTCCCGGTACTGGCCGAATTGGGCATCGGCTTGCTGACGGGCACCGCCCAGCGCTTCGTTGACGTTTTCTTTCAAATGATCAAAACCCTGTTCAGGCTTGCTGTTTGGATCGCCTGATTCAAAGCCTGCCCTGCTGTCTGAAGTGTTCATGTCGCCCCTCGCCTTCTCACTGAAAACGCAAAAACGGGACTTCACGGCAACATCGCCTCGAGCCCCCACATAGCAGAGGACGGAGCGGTTGGCGCGAGAGTTCAAAGAGGTTGATGAGCGTGCAACGTCAGGCGTGGATCACCGACGAAAGGTCGTAATGCAAGCTGGCGCGCTGCTGTGATTTGAGGATTTTGTTGAGCTTCTGCGCCTGCCTGAGGTCAAGACAAGGCACAAGGGTTCGTCCTCGCCATGGTATGGAAACCCTCAACGCCGCTGATAGATGGCAGAATCCCCACACCCTGATCACTTCGGAGACCGCAATGCTTCGCCTGTTTGAACAAAGGCTCGACCCCTTCCCACCCGACGAGGCGCCGCCACCGCCAGTCGGCCTGATGCGTTTTCTGTGGGCCTGCACCCGGGGCGCGCGCGGTTACATCCTCGCGTTCGCCCTGCTCAGCGCCAGTGTGTCGATCTACGAGGCGTGGCTGTTTTCTTTCCTCGGGCAAGTGGTGGATCTGCTCTCGACCTGGAAATCCGGCGGCGCCACGAGTGGCGAAGAAAGCCGCGTGCTGTGGGGCATCGGCATTGTCCTGGTGGTCAGCATCGGCCTGGTTGCGCTGCGCACGATGGTCCAGCATCAGATTCTGGCGATCAATTTGCCGCTGCGCCTGCGCTGGGATTTCCACCGGCTGATGCTGCGCCAGAGCCTGTCGTTCTTCTCCGACGAGTTTTCCGGCCGGGTCACGACCAAGGTCATGCAGACAGCACTGTCGGTGCGCGAGGTGTTGTTCACGCTGATCGAAATCCTCCCCGGCATTGGTGTTTACTTCATCGCGATCATTGCGCTGGCTGGCGGTTTTGCGCTGAAACTGATGCTGCCGTTTTTGGCCTGGATCGTTCTGTTCGGCCTGGCGATGGTGTATTTCGTGCCGCGTCTGGGCAAGGTCGGCCAGGAACAGGCCGACGCACGCTCGTCGATGACCGGGCGGATTGCCGACGCGTACACCAACATCACCACGGTCAAACTATTCTCGCACTCCAAGCGCGAGGCGCATTTTGCCCGCGCGGCGATGGAGGATTTCAAGCTCACCGGGTTCCGCCAGATGCGTCTGGTCAGCCAGTTCGAAATCGTCAATCAGGCGCTGGTGGTCACGTTGATCATCGGCGCCGGCGGTTACGCGCTGTGGCTGTGGCACCAGGGCGAAGTCGGCACCGGCGCTGTCGCAGCGATCACCGCCATGGCCTTGCGCATAAATGGCATGTCGCACTGGATCATGTGGCAGATGACCTCACTGTTCGAAAACATCGGCACCGTGCAGGACGGCATGGCCACCCTCACCCGCGGCCCGAAAGTGCAGGACGCGGCGGATGCCAAAGTGCTGCAGCCCAAGGGCGGCGAAGTGGTTTTCGATAAGGTCAGCTTCAACTACAACGGCGAACGCCAAGTGCTCGACGGCTTGAGCCTGCACATTCGTCCCGGCGAAAAAATCGGTCTGGTCGGCCGCTCCGGTGCTGGCAAATCAACACTGATCAACCTGCTGCTGCGCTTCTATGACGTTGATCGTGGCGAGATTCGCATCGACGGGCAGAACATTGCCCAGGTGACTCAGGACAGCCTGCGCAGCGCGATCGGCATGGTCACGCAGGACACGTCGCTGCTGCACCGCTCCATCCGCGACAACATCGCTTACGGTCGCCCCGACGCCACCGATGAAGACATCCACCGCGCGGCGGTGAATGCCCAGGCCGATGGCTTTATCAGTCAGTTGAGCGACAAGCAGGGGCACAGCGGCTACGGCACTTTGGTAGGCGAGCGCGGCATCAAGCTGTCGGGCGGCCAGCGCCAACGCATCGCCATCGCCCGGGTGATGCTCAAGAACGCTCCGATCCTGCTGCTCGACGAAGCCACCAGCGCGCTGGACTCTGAAGTCGAAGTGGCCATCCAGGAAAGCCTCGATGAAATGATGCAGGGTAAAACCGTCATCGCCATCGCCCACCGCTTGTCGACGATTGCGGCGATGGATCGGCTGATCGTCATGGACGAAGGCCGCATCATCGAACAAGGCACCCACGCGCAATTGCTGGAAAAGAACGGCACTTATGCGCGGTTGTGGCAGCACCAGAGCGGCGGGTTCCTCGGGGAGGATCGCGGCTTGGTCGAGGTGATGGAGGAATGATCGTCAGATCGCAAGCAGACGTTCAGCAACGTCTGCTTGCGGTTCAACGTCGGCCAGAAGCTCAACCTCCAGTCAGGGGTTGGTCTCCACCCGGAAAAACGCCACCCTCAATGTGGTACACGCTCGGTTCTGCGGAAAAATAATCCTCCAGCCCCAGCATGAACCGCTGATGATCTTCGCTGGCTTCAAACCCCGGCGTGTGATCCTCGAGCGATTGCCAGCGCACGATCAGGTTGAATTGTTCAGGGGTTTCGATGCCTTGCGCCAGCAAGTGACCCGCGTAACCCTTCGCGCGAGTCAGCAGCGGCTCGACTTCGGCAAATGCGCGCCTGAAGGCTTCGGTGTGTTCTCGGTGAACGGGCAGCACCGCGATTTCATAAACCATGATGTTTCTCCAGAATGACTTGTACGAACGACGTGTTCAAACGATGAGCGAAGGCTCGACGGCGATGGCGATTTTTCCCAGCAGACCGTTGTTGGGGCTTTCCAGTCGGGCGTGGGCGCGCGGGATGTCGGCGAGTGAATAAACAGCGCCAACGTGTGGCCGCAACTGGCCGCGCTCGACCAATGCACTGAGCTCATCGAGCTTGCCGCGGTTCTGCCGCGTGAATACGAAATGATAACTGGCGTTCTTGCCCCAGGCTTGAACAAGGTTCTGCGGCTGCGCGATGTCTACGATGGAAACTACGCGGCCAAGCTGAGCGAGCGCGTCGGGACTGCGCGCCAGGGTGTCGCCGCCGATAGTGTCGAAGACCACATCGACGCCGTGGCCAGCGGTTTCGCGCATGATCGCCTCGACGTAATCCTCTTGGGTGTAATCGATGACCACATCAGCGCCGAGGCTGCGGGCGAACTCGGCATTGTCCTCACGCACGGTCGTGAACACCCTGGCCCCGATGGCTTTTGCCAGCTGAATCGCCACATGACCGACACCGCCCGCGCCGCCGTGGATCAGAATGCTTTCCCCTACTCGCAGCACAGCGCGCACGGTCAGCGCTTCCCAAACTGTACCGCCAACCAGGCTCAGGCTGGCCGCCTCAAGGTGGCTCAGCGAGGCAGGTTTTCTGGCGATAATGCTTTCGGCCGCCACGTGGTACTCGGCATAACTGCCCTGCCCGTCGAAGATCTGCGGGGTGTACCAGACTTCGTCGCCTGGGGCGAAGGCTGTAACACCCGGTCCGACCGCTTCGACAACGCCCGAGACATCGTGCCCGGTAATCGCCGGCAAGGGCACGAGGTCGGGATAGTCACCGCGCCGCACCTGATAATCCAGCGGATTGATCGAAGTGGCGTGCACGCGGACGAGCACTTGCCCCGCTTGCGGCACTGGTTTGGGCACGTCGCTGAGTTCGAAGGATTCAGGACCGCCGAAGGATTTGAGAATCATCGCTTTCATGGCAAAACCTCGTATCGATAAAGAGGGATATCGAGATATCTCGATATCTTGCGGTAAAAAAAATTACAGCTCTTTCCCTATGATCTCTGCAAGCGCGCTGATGGCTGCCTCATTGCGTTTGTAGTAGGTCCATTGACCGATGCGCCGCACTTCCACCAGACCCACCCGTTGCAAGGTGGCGAGATAACCCGACACTGTCGACTGCGACAGGCCGATGCCTTCCTGGATACTGCTGACGCAGACGCCCTCCTTGAAAACGTCACCCTCCTCCTGCGGGGGGAAGTTCTTCACGGGATCCTTCAGGCCATCAAGGATCTTGAGGCGTGTCGGGTTCGAGAGGGCTTTGAAGATTTCGATCAGTTCCATGCGCCGAGGATATCGAGATTTTGCGATATGTCAATGCCCGTGATGATGAGATTTGTGGTTAGCGACGGGCGGCAGTGGCGCCCGTGTTCCAGGGAAAGCGAAAGACAAGGGTCAAGTCATACGATCTCCAGATTCCGTAGCCGCCGCATGAAAGCCGGGAATAAAAGGCTTCAGGCTTGCCCGCCCCGTTCGGTTTACGGTACAAACCGTCAGGTCGTACGACAACATAACAAAAACTTCAGCCACTCCTTGTGGCTATCACTTTGAGATCTGCCATGTCCCGCACCGAATTTGCACCGACCGTCCCACCTCCTTTCCCCCGTTATCTCGCCGTGATCATTTTGCTGTGCATGGGCTGTGCTTTCGCCGGTAACCACGTGGCGGCACGCGTGGCTTTCGATGATGGCGCGGGGGTTTTGCTGGCGATTCTGATGCGTTCCGGCGGAACCTTGCTGGTGCTGGCCATTCTGGTGCTGTGGCAGCGGCAAAGCCTGCGTCTACCGCCCGGTGTCTGGCGCTGGCAATTGCTGTTGGGTCTGCTGATTACTGCGCAGAGCCTGTGCCTGTACTCGGCCGTCGCGCGGGTTCCGGTGGCGTTGGCGCTGCTGGTAGCCAACGTGTTTCCCATCCTGCTCGCCTTGCTCACCTGGGCGCTGGGCGGCCCGCGACCGAGTGCACGCACCGCGATGTTGATGGGCTTGATCCTTGTGGGACTGGTGTTCGTGCTCGACATCCCGGGACGTCTTTCAGCCACTGCCAGTGTCGGCCCGCAATGGCAGCTGGGCGTCACACTTGCCTTCTGCGCCGCCAGCGTATTTGCCTGTGCGCTGTGGATCACCGATCACAAACTGTCGCAGGTGCGGGGCTCGGTGCGCAGTCTGCTGACCATTTTCATCGTCTTCAGCAGCGTCAACCTGGCCGGACTGACCGGCGCCCTCCCCGGCGGACTCAACCTCCCCGCCACCTCGACCGGCTGGCTGGCCCTTGCCACGCTAGTGGTACTGTATGGCACCGGTTTTATCGTGTTGTTCATCTCCGTGCCCCGACTGGACATGCCACGCAACGCACCGGTGATGAACATCGAGCCATTGGCGACGTTGCTGATGGGGTGGATTGTGCTGGATCAGATGCTCAGCAAGGGGCAAATCGTTGGTGGGGTGATTGTGGTAAGCGGGATTGTTTTGCTGACTTATCGCAAAGCGGCGGTGAAGGGTTGAGGCGAAAGTCGAGGTGCGGGTGGCGTACGGGAGCGTCGAGTTTCGAGATCAAGGACATCAAGATGTCGACTGAAGCACTTCAGCATCATTATTGACACTTGAACGTTTCCTTGAGCAAATCGGCAAACTTGTCTTTGGCACGATGAAACTCTACGTGCTTGTTCCATATGAAGTAATTTGTCACAGGTGTTAAATCTTTAAAAAAGTATCCCTGTATATCGCCGACCTGCCTGAACTGCTCGAAGATCCCCTTCGGTACCAACGACACCCCCGCCCCTGAGCTCACGCATCCGAGGATGGTGCCATAACTGGCGATACTCGTTATCGAACTGGTTACTTCGTGCCGTTCCAGCCAGTTAACCAACGCCTTTCTGTAGGGGCATCCTTCAGGCCACATGAACAAATCCACGCCATGCAAATCCTCTGGCTGACGTATCGAGCCTGCGGAGGGCGAGGCAATCAAGACCAGATCCTCCTTGTAGATTTCCATACTCTCAAGATCCGGGTGTTCCGGTCTCACGGCAATAACTGCACCATCGAGCTTGTGACTTAGTACATCAGCGGATAATTGCGACCAGTCGCCAGTGCTGAATTGCATCTGTACCGCGGGATATAGTTGATGATAACGGGACAACACCTTGGGTAGTCTGCCGGTAGCAGACGATTCTATAGCGCCAATCCTGAAGTCCCCGGATGGCGCTGACAAAGGATCAAGCGCTCTCTGTGACTCTTCACATAAAGACAGAATCCTGTTGGCGTAATTGAGGAACAGCCGCCCGGAAGGACTGATTACCAGTCCTCTGCCTTTCCTTATAAAGAGCGAAACTCCCAGTTCACGCTCTAAAATCTTGATTCGATTGGTGATGTTGGACGGCACGCAATGCAACCGCTCAGAGGCCCGAACAATACTGCCTAGATCGGCCACTGCCTTGAACATGATCAGCTGCGACAACTCCATTCCAACACTCATTAAAAGTGAATGATCGCGTGAGTATAAGTCACTTGTCGCACGCTAACAACTCGGGTTAGCTTCCAGATTGCCAAGCCTGCAAATGTATAAAAAACCCAACTATTTCATCGGTCTTTAGGGAAAAGGACACATCATGAGCTCAGCATCGCCACAGAGTCGTCTGGACACTTTCGAACATAAATCCATGCAAGAATTTGGCGAAACATTTCTTCAAGGGCTGCCCAAACACATACGCAACTTGAAAATTCCCGGACGCACGATAGAAGAAAATCAACGGCGGCAGCCCGTACCGGCCTGCATCGGAAACGTGGCTGAGCTGCAGGACGCCATGCTTGAGGTACTCAATCATCCCATCACGCAAGAAGCACAACTGGCGACTGAAAGCGCCTTCAGGGCGTTCCTGGAAAAAAACGGTAAGGATTCGTCGGTATTGAGCTTTTTCAACGGATGGAACGAGACCCATAAAACTACCAGCCTGGTCTCGGCAAAAATTATCATGCGCCTCTCGGCGGATGCGATATCGGTGTCCGCCGACAAGCGTGAGGGTTATCACAATGTCATGGCCCATATGCACGAAGTGGCGAAAGATGATTTTGGTCTAGGACATCAGGGCCATGACGGCATGTATCACTACATGACCGCAGCTTTTGGTGCAACCGCCTGGGTTGAAGAACAATTTAAAATTCCGGAATGCAATGACTTCGCGGATTTCCTCTACAACACCGGTATCGCCAAACACAAAACGGCTTTGAACTCCAACGAACACAAATCTTCAATTATGGATGCGATGATGGTTTCAATTGCATCGGAACTCTGGAACGGACGGGAATACAACTTCATCGCTCAATATATAGAAGCCAAGCTCCTGGCCACCAATCCATTCTTGAGAAGCAATACCCAGCACCTGCGTAATGCCAAAGGCTATGTCATGGGGCATTCAGGTGAAGTGGAAAACAAACACGGCTTGCATGCCTTGGCGGCGGCACAAGCGTACGGTCGGACAGTCGGCATGGAATTCAAGCCTGCGCGGCTGATCGGCGTCATGCTTAATTACAATGAAAGAGTCGGTAATGCATTCTCCGCCATGCACCGGATTCTTGCCTCTTGATATATCTTTATTAACAGAACATGCCACGTCTCTCTCACAAGCCAAGTCGCATTGTGGTCGGCATGTTCTGCATTCAACCCAAACCACGAGCGAACCATGAACCTACCGCTGAAAACGAAGTTCCGCAGGGATCTACTGCATGGATGTTGAGCACGCTGTTTTTGCATTGGGGTTTTTCGCATTTTGTGGCGGTCTGATCGATGCGGCGGTCGGCGGTGGAGGCCTGGTGCAGGTGCCAGCACTTTTACATGCTCTTCCGCAGCACAGTCTCGCCACCGTTTTCGGCACCAATAAACTGGCGGTTCTGGCAGGCAATGTCTCGTCAATATCGGGGTATTTGAAGCGAATAAACATTCTTTGGAAGTTAATGCTTCCGACTATGCTTGCTGCTTTTTTATTTTCTTTTCTAGGGGCTCTCTCGGTATCCATCGTGCCGAAAAGGCTGATGGAGATCGTCGTTTTTTTCATATTGATAGCCATGGCTATCTACACTTTTATGGAAAAAAATCTAGGTCTTGCGGGGGAAAACAGACACTTCGGAAAGAAGGACATCTTCCTTGGAATTTTCTTTGGCGGCCTCATTGGTTTCTACGACGGTGTTTTCGGCCCGGGCAGTGGCAGCCTGCTGCTTTTCATCTTCGTCAAGGTCTTTGGCTTTGACTTCCTGAATGCATCAGCTTCGGCAAAATTGGTCAATCTCGGTACGTTCAGCGCAGCGCTGCTGTTTTTCGTTCCATCAGGAAATGTCTTGTGGGCGGTGGGTGGTGTGGTCGCCTTGTGCAACATGGCCGGAGCACTGACCGGGGTGTTTTTGGCATTACGCTACGGAAGTGGCTTCATCAGAATTTTCTTCCTGGTTCTGCTGGTATTTTTGATTGGCAGAATGGGGATCAATATTTTTTCATAGAGATCGTTCATCTCAAACGATCCGCCGCGAATCCCGCCGTATCGCTTGCGGCGGAACGCCGAAGCCGCGCATGAACACCTCGCGCATATGCCGCCGGTCACGAAACCCGCTTTCTCTGGCGACCACATCCAGACTGTGGTGGCTCTGTTCAATCAGCAGGCGCGCCGCTTCCAGGCGCAGGCTCTCGATTGCCCTGGCCGGCGATTGGCCGGTTTCGGCGGTGAACACCCGGGTGAATTGCCGAGGGCTCAGGTGCACCACCTCGGCCAGCTCCTCGACACTCAGCGGACGATTGAGGTGTTTTCGCGCGTAATCCAGCGCTGTCTGGATGCGATCCGATTTGGGTGACAGCGACAGCAGTTCGGAGTGCTGCGACTGCCCGCCGGAACGGCGCTGATGCATTACCAGCCGATGGGCGACCGAGCGGGCGATTTCGCTGCCCAGATCCTTCTCGACCATACCCAAGGCCATATCGACACCGGCGGTCATGCCCGCCGAAGTCCAGACCGGGCCGTCGATGATGAAGATGCGGTCGTCCTCGACATTGATCAAGGGATGCATCCTGCGCAGGGCCGGGGCGAACGCCCAGTGGGTGGTCACTCGGCGGTTATCCAGCACGCCGGCCTGTGCCAGCACGAACGAACCGGTGCAGATGCCGGCCACGCGGCGTGCGCTGTCGGTGAGCCCGCGCACGCTGTGCAGCACGTCAGCATCGGGCGGCGTAAGCGGTGTCAGCGTTCCGGCGACCATCCAGCTATCGGCGAGCCCTGGCGCAGTGAGCGGCAACGTATCGACGTGCAGCCCCAACGACGAACGCACGATGCCGCCCGCCTGGGAAAAATTCTCGACCTTGTACACCGCTTTGCCGGCAACGATGTTGGCGAACTCGAACACCGACTGCGTCGCCAGCGCCATCACCTGAAAACCTTCGGTAAGCAGATAGCCGACTCGATGCATGGTCGCGCTCCGTCATGAATGTCCTGAAACACTACCACATGCGTCATTCAGGTCGGCGCAGATTTTCTGCATCATGGCTCCACACCCAACCAATGGAGCACGACCATGACCCAGACTTTCAAAGGCACCGCGCTGATCACAGGCGCTTCGAGCGGCATCGGCGCGATCTACGCCGAGCGCCTGGCACAACGCGGCTACGACCTGGTCCTGGTCGCCCGCAACCGTGACCGCCTCAACACACTGGCCAGCCGCCTGACCACAGACACCCAACGCAACGTCGAGGTGTTTCAGGCTGACCTGGCCAACCCCCAGGACCTCGCCCGTGTCGAGCAGAAACTGCGTGATGACGCCAGCATCAGTCTGCTGGTGAACAACGCGGGCATCGGCACTCACACCGGCGTGCTCGACAGCGATGTCGAGCGGATGGCAGAACTGATCACCCTCAACGTCACCGCCCTTACCCGCCTGACCTACGCCGCGATTCCGGGTTTTGTGGCGCGTAAACAGGGCGCGGTGATCAACATTTCGTCCATCGTCAGCCTGGCGCCCGAATTGCTCAACGGCGTGTATGGCGGCAGCAAGGCCTACGTCACCGCGTTCAGCCAGTCCCTGCACAAGGAACTGTCCACTCAAGGCATTCAGGTGCAAGCCGTGCTGCCCGGCGCGACGGCGACCGACTTCTGGGCAATCGGCGGTTTGCCGGTGGAAAACCTCGATCCGGGGATCGTGATGTCCGCCCACGATCTGGTCGATGGCGCCCTGCAGGATTTCGATCACGGCGTGCTGATTTCCATCCCGTCGATGCACGACCTGCAGCACTACGAGCGCTACGAAGCCGGCCGCCAGGCGCTGTTCAGCCATCTGTCGAGCAACCGCCTCGCGCCACGTTACAGCGTCGAATAATTCTGCATGTTTGAAGCACAGCCAAGTTTCAGCGGTGCCCCCCAACGGATGGCTGGGCACCCTTTGCGCATCAAACAAACTGTGCAGAGAACAGAACATTGGCCTATCCGGACTGGGTGCAATGGCCGGCGATGCTGGTCAGAAAATCCTTTGAATTTTTTTTGTCGGACAAACTCATTTGCGTATGAGCGTAAGGAGGAACTCATGCGTAACGCCGATATTTTCGTCATCGAATACAAACTGCACGACCAGCCGAAATCTTTCGTCATCCGCGCCAAGAGTATGCGCAACGTCGACGCTTGGCATTGGGCGAGCTGTGACGCCGGTATTGCGCCGATTCCGAAACCGGGCAAACCACCGTTGAAAGTCGTCTCCAAACCCCAGGCCGAACGCTATGGAATCACCGAGGTGAAGTGGCGCGAAACAGCGGCGCTGAACTGGACGGAGGCTTAGGCATTGGGGGCTGTTTAAAAGCTTGCTGGTTAATGTTTAAAAGACACGCCACGTTACCGGCGCAAGACTACAACGTCTTGCGTCGCTGCCTACGACTACGCCAGAATCCGCCGGCTTGTGCGTCTGGACGGCCATCGGTAACTTGATTCGCGTCACTGATTCTCAGTGATCGGGTTTAGTAGCCCGTGGCAAGAGAAGGTTGCACCAGTGCTCATCAGACAGGCTTATGCAAGCCTGCACTTGATGGCGGCTGTGCGTAGGGCGCCCTCGGGCGCGCCGGCTTTCTTCTTTTCCCCGGTCTACTAACCTGCGTACAGCTGCCACCCCCTGTTTAGTAGCTCGGAGTGGCCGCACCCAGACAGGAAAAAGAAGACCATGATCAAACCCACACCCAACCCACCCGAAACCGACCCCACCTCCCCCTACGAATCCCTCGATTCAAGAAAACTCCACGACGCCGCCGAACGCGCCCTCGACCATTACCTCTGCCCACCCGGCTCGACCCCACCGCCGTGCACCCCGCGATCGATGTACGCCGTCACCGCCGACACCAAAAACGAAGACCTGCTGGCCAACGCCTGCGAAACCCTCGCCTCAGCGAAAACCATCGCCCAGGAATTCGCCGGACTGGTCAAGCCCTCGCAGCGCCGAGCGCTGATGGGCATTGCGCAGTTGATCATGCTTGGCGAACTGGCGGTGAATCGGGTGCTGGATAATCTGGAGTTGCCTCAGTAACAGGCCGTCAGTGAAGCGTTGAGGCTGCCGACGCCTTCGCGGGCAGGCCCGCTCCCACAGGAATCTGTGTCGATCACAAAGCCGCGCTCAGACCGCCAAACCTGTGGGAGCGAGCCTGCTCGCGAATACGGCCTCAAAGTCTTGGCATCTTTCCGGGCAAAAAAACACGCTCGCATTCAGCTAAAGCGGCAACCACTCGTCGG
>NZ_DATMIV010000024.1:0-24163 GCF_035554175.1 Pseudomonas sp.
GTATAGCGCTGCTGGGTGATCAGCAACTGCGCCGGAGTGTCGGCCAGGGTGCGGTTGAACTGCAGACTGCGCACGCTCAGGCCGCGGTTGTCCCGCACCGAGACCGTCGGCGTGGCAGCGCAAAGGCTGGCAATTGTCGTCTGAGCGGTGGTGGTCATCGACAGTTCCGTACCTGAGTGAAAGTCTGAATCACACCTCTCAGCATATACACATAAAACAAACCTTGCTAAGCGGGCGATGGCAGGTTGGGAAGGGCGGAACGGCTGAGTCGGCAAAAAGACTGTTTACATGTGATAGTTTTTACTCCGTTAACCGCAGTGGATAACAAGTCAAAAAAATGGTTCACACGCTGCACGCAGTGGAGCGGAGCTTTAGGCCAGGTTACCAGTACAGCAGGGCGGAGGTCATGCTGCTGAGCCTGTGCCAGCCAAGTGAATTCACCGAGGATTTGTTTGCCCACTCGCAAGCCAAGGATGCCAGCAAAGTCATGTCGGTGCTCGATGCGGTAAATGGCCGTTGGGGTCGAGGCACCTTACGCCTTGCCAGCGTGCCCGCGTCGCCCGAATGGGCTATGCGCCGTGACTTGATGAGCCGGAGCTACACCACCCGGCTTGATCAGCTCTGGCAGATCCATTGCCAATAGCTGCTCCGCGTCCTAGGTTCCCCTCTGATCTTAACGGCGATATACAGCTGCACCACTAGCCTCGTAAGACGGGGCTATTTCACATCTGGGGGGCGCTTCGGGTTTTCGCAGCCTCGCGGGTATTCACCTACGGACCAGTCTTCAGAATCTACGAGCTGCCTCACTACTTTCGAAATTAAAGGTTGTTACATTTTTGCGAGCAGACGACTGGCTTGCATTTTTTTTGGTCGTGCGAGGATCTCATGGGACGACATTTCCGCGTCCAAGAAAACGAGGTAGAAACAATGCGCAACCAGCAGCACCAGTTCGAGTTACCCAAAGGGTTCACAGCCGTAACAGCACACTCAGCACCGCTTCAAACCGACGAGGCATCCGTTGCTGTCGAAGCCGATGGCATTGTTGTCGGTGGGTGTTTCACCGAATCGGAGATCACTGAGCACTGGTTCAAAGACGCAGTTGATCATGGGGCCCTGATCCTTCGCGGACCACGACTCATGGCCAATCGTTGTTGGGTGAGCGACTCGCAGAGGCAGGGGTTGTTGATGTTCTAGAGGGGTACGAAGGAGAGAGGACCTAACCAGCTTCACGCCCCGGCGATCTCGGGGCGTGCTATGCGGCAAAGATGCCTCGTGATCGGTCTTGCCGGTGAAGAAACTAGGTAACGCCGAGAAGATTCTTCTTTGGGGCTCGGGGGAGGGAAGCCTATTGCGAAGAAGATTTGAATTTCAAGACACCGCCTCGCCATTTCGCAACACTACTGATTTCACTGTTCAATACGCTGGTCAGGCCAGACTCGATAGGCGTTTCAGCGCCGAAAATCAGCACGACTTTGACACCTTCTTTAAACACTATCCCTTTCCCATGCTCAGAGCTCACCTGGGCTTGGTCACCGCTTCCATACACGTCAAGCTTTACTGCGCGAAAGCGTAGTTCCATGCGTCCGCCATCCCGTGACGGTTTAACCTTTGCGGTTAGATCTCCAAGTGATACGGCTAGCCCATGCTTATCGTCGACAACAAGGTGCTTGGACTTATCCAATTGGACAACATATACCCCTTCAGGGCTTTGTTCGCAGACGTATATGACAGGAGACGACTGTAAAAGCTTTGCGATGTCTGCTTTGAAGTCACCAAGCGTAACTAATACTGGCACGCTGACGGTTGCCGTGGGCCTGGGGATCGCACTGATGCTTTAGCAGACGCGGCAGGCGTCAGCGCATCGCGTCGGAGTGCCTGGATAGGCGCAGGTGATGGGCATCGGCGCCTACGTGGCCCAGTCTGGATTAGGTTTTGAAAAGCTCCGTGCCCATGAAGTCGATGAACGCACGCAGCTTCGGCGCCCGGTGCTTACTCGATGGCCAAAGCATGCGGAAGGTGCCCTGATGCTGGTTGAAGTCGTCCAGCACCGTCACCAGTTCGCCGGCCGCAATGGCATCACGCACCATGAAGTCCGGCAGGCAGGCGATTCCAAGGCCATCGCGGGCGACGTGAATCAGGGCCTCGGTGGTGTTGCATATCATCGAGGCCAAGAGGACGGGTTCTGCCTCGCCCTCCGGCCTGCACAAGGGCCACGACTCGAACTTGCCGGTACTCGGGAACTTATGTTGCAGGCCAGCGTGGCCCGCCAGGTCGGCGGGCACGCGCGGAGTGCCGCGCGCGGCGAAGTACCGGGGCGAGGCAACTAGCAGCAGCTTGAAGGTGCCCAGTGCACGGGGCATCAACCGGGAATCAGTCGGTTCTCCGGTGCGAATGACGACATCGAATCCGTCCTCGATTACATCGACCAGCCGATCCGAGAAATCCACGTCCAGTTCGATGGCGGGGTAGCGGTGCATGAAGGCCGTCAGCGCCGGCATGACCAAGCTGCTGACAGCGGCATGCTCACGCGCAGCTTGCCTTGGGGCGCCTGCCGGGTTTCGACAGTTCCAATTCCGCCGCCTCGACCTCGCAGAGGATTCGCCGGCAACGCTCCAGGAACAGCGTGCACTCGGCGGTCAGCGTGATACTGCGCGTGCTGCGGTGGAGCAGGCGCACGCCCAGCCGCTCCTCCGGCCGGGCCACGCTCTTGCCCACGGCGGAAGACGAGACGCCGAGCACGCGCCCGGCTTCCGAAAAGCTACGGGCTTCCGCCGCCTGCACGAAGAACGCGATGCCATTGAGGGAGTCCATTCTTCACCGTTCTAAGAAAATTTGTCCGATATGTTCGGAACCTTAGCCCATTTTTCTTAATCGAGCCCGCACTTACGCTGACGGCTGCACAGGTTGGATGCGGCTGTATTGGCTTTCGAGATATGGCCCGCCTGCCTGACCCTCTAATGACTCTTTGCGGATGTTCCCCATGACACAAACCCTGACCGCCACAAGCGGTACCACCGGACGCGACTGGCTGCAACTGCTTGCCGCCTGCCTTACCGGCATCCTGATCCCGCTGTGCTTCACCGGGCCGGCCGTCGTGCTGCCGTCCATCAGTCAGGAATTGGGCGGGACGGCGGTGCAACTGAACTGGGTGGTCAACGGCTACATCCTGACCTACGGTAGCGCCATGATGGCGGCCGGCAGCCTGACCGACACCTATGGCCGCAAGCGCGTGTGGCTGGTCGGCCTGGCGCTATTCGTGCTGATGACGTTCTTAATCCCGCTGGCGCCGACGGTCGGCTGGATCGACGGGCTGCGCCTGGCGCAAGGGCTGGGCGGCGCAGCCGCCTTCGCGGGCGCCATGTCCTCGCTGGCACAGACCTTCCACGGCCCGATCCGTACACGTGTGTTCAGCCTGCTCGGCACCACGTTTGGCATCGGCCTGGCCTTCGGGCCGCTGGCGGCAGGCTGGCTGCTGGTGGCGGCCGGACTGGTCTGGGTGCGTCAGGTGTTGTCCGGCGGGGCCGGCCCTGCGCTTGGTAGCGCCGCTGGCGCTGATCGGCGCAGGCATTGGCCTGCCTTGGGGGCTGATGGATGGCATGGCCGTGAGCGTGGTGGAGACAGAACGTGCAGGTATGGCGACCGGCATCTTCAACTGCGTGCGTGTTTCGGCCGATGGGATTGCCATCGCGGTGGCGGGCGCGATGCTGGCGTTCTTAATTCAGGGCGGATTGCTCGGCACTTTAGCCGCGGCCGATCCAGCCATTGTGATCGAGGCCGCCAATCGCGCCGCGCTCGGCGATCTGGCGCATGCCAGTGCCCTTGTCTGCGGCGAGCGCGCCTTGCTGCTGGCGACCTACGACCGGGCATTCCGCTGGGTCTTGTACATCCTGGCTGCATCTTCGGCACTGACTGCGCTGCTAGTGTTCGCCTTGCTGGGTCGATCACGTGCGCATGAAGAAGTGGGAGCCGCGGCATGAATCCGATTGGGACAGGCTCTCGGCCCCTCGACCGCACATAGCATCGGCTATACGCGGGTATCCAGCGGGGAAGGCTCGGCTCATCTTCGGTTTCATCACCCCAATGGAACGCTACCCGGAGTTCTCCGTGCCCACGCTGGAGACATGTGTTATTGACTCGCCAAGCCGTGTTTGCAGGACGCTTACGCTCATTGAGCATGTAGACAGGTTGCGTTGTGAGTAGTCGACACTATGCAAGCTCGGTGCTCAGATCCACGCGGCCCCCGGATCGAAATGGATGCCGGTTTACTAATTATCTCAGTGCTCAACGATCGAAGGGCCGGTTTATTCACGTAGGTGCGACAACCGGGATGAACAACACCAAGAATTTACTCATGCAACGCAAGATAGGCACTCGCTGGTCATCGCCGTAATCCAGATCGAGCAGTCCACACAACAAATCGGTGGAGGCAAGGACAACTGATCAGAAAAGCGGAATCTACTTACCATACGGTTTCCTTGAGGCCAGATCGACCACTTTGCTGCCGTTCATCTTAGCTTTGAGCACACGATTCTCGTCTATCAGTACTTCGTTGATGGAAGCAAGACTGGCGAGCTTGGTCTGTAGCTCTTCGATCTCCTGGCGGTACGCTGCAGACTTTTTGCGTTCCACAATCAAGTCTTGTTGTTTCACATCACGCATGGCACGACTTGAGCGACCTTGAGCCTCTCGGATAGCCTCGGCAATTCGCGGATAGTGGTTGTGAATTAGCGCCGCTGATACGCCCGCCTCACGGGCGACCGCCGCGATGCTAATCTTGGATTCCCCAGGGCGGGCGCGCCCCTTCTGGAGTCGGAGGAGGGCGAGTTTCAGATCCTTCATCCGATCCTCGGCAGGTTTGTAGTTGGTCGCCTTATCTTTGAGTTTCATGCGATTAGAGTCTCCGGGTCCATTCCCAACTGTGCCAGTACGTCACGGCAGCGATTCAGGTTGCGCTCAACGCGCTGGCGGCCGCCCTCGCCAATGTCTGTGCAATGCAGCAGCCCTTTCAGATCATCGTAGAGTTGTTGGTAAATGGGCGCATGACCGCGTCCTATCACGGCATGGTTGCAGTTGCCACAGCGGGTACGTTCAAGGGTGTTGCCGACGCAACCATCATTGTCCGCCGTGCACCAGGCGTGGCCATTGCTCCGGATTGCGGTACTCTCACTAATGGACTTCAGCATCGAGGCATGATCCTTGAAAATCAGCAGGTTCTGTGGCTCTCGCTGCCACTTTTTCAGCGCGATACCATAGCCACCGGCCAGGGGGGCGTCATCTAGCCATTTGTCCACGACGCCGAGTTTTATGTCTTCCACCTCTCCCTGAATAACGTCGTACAGTTCAAGGTCCAGATGTTGTCCCCAGGTATCATCCATGGCGTAGCTCAACGTCATGTCCAGCGACCAGTGCGCGAAATGCTCCTTGAGGTAGCGCAGGTCGCCGAAACGGCTGTGCGCGACGTAGTTGGCGAACTTGCGGCGGAACTGATGAGTAGTGAGATTCCAACTCAGACCGCAATTTTTCGTGAATGCTTTAAGGCGCCCATTCCAATTTTTGTTGCTAAGCGTGCGTGCCAGATTATTTTTTCGATCAACAGCGAGAAAGAGCGCATGGCGGTGTTTCTGTGCCTCTACTATCTGCGGATCATATGGATTGGCGCGTCTACGCTGCATGATTTCGGCGGCAATCTTGGCCTGATAGGGCGCGGCCCAGCGCTCTAGCACGCGCAGGGCGCGCACAGCGACTTCGGGGATCATCCAGTCATGCACACCAGTATCGGTTTTTTCCGAGCGAGAGCGCATCCAGTGGTATTGGGTGCCTTCATCGTCCTCTGTGCGGTGGTGTGCGCCTGACTGTAGGTTGGTAAGCTCGTGATTACGACAGCCGGAGGTGCTGGCTACAACGATGTAACAAGAAGTCCGCAGATCGAGTAATGCCTTAGTGAATGAATTCAGACCGCCCTCCCAACCAAGAGCGCAAAGTTGAACATTCATAGCGACATAGACGGCACTGGTAAGTTGCCCTTTTCGATGCGTCGTTAGAGTATCCAATGCATCTCGGAGGTCAAGCAGGTGCTGACCGCTTTCAACTTGCTGGTAGGCTCGCTCGAACAGAACGCAGAACACATCATCGGGAATCAGATGCGTTTTGCTGTCGTAATTAAATCCACGGCCGGTGAGCCCTGCCAATGCCGATGCTGAAGTCTCCGGCCATGGATGCGCCGGCATCCGGTCGTCGGTGTATTGGCTGAGTTCATAGAGCGCTTCGACGGCTTTGAAACGTGTTCTTATTGCATTTTGCGAAAGGGGCTTACCCTTGGATCGACTGGTTTGTCGATACGCCTTGCTTGCGTTCACATAGGTCCCGCAGACCATTGGGTTCGCCGCGGAAATGTGATCGAGCTTAAGCGACTGCAAATGGCTTAAGAATGGCTGTGCATCGTGGAATAAGCGTCTCATAGAGCCGCCTTTAGGGCGCACGCCGCCTCTGAGGCCACGTCGTAGGTAGCGGTACAATGCTGCTTTCATCACTTCTAGAAATGCCGACGGTAGTTTGTTGAAGTCCAGCCGTTTCTTGCTCATCTCCACGTTGCTGATGCACCCATCGAGTTGCCAAATATTATCGCCGTAGCGGCTAAGGATGACCCACTTTCCATTGATCTGAGTGGTGCTGACAATTAGGGTGTCGCGCTCGGACTCAGAGAGCCCACGCACATCACCAGGCTGGGCTGAAAAGAGGGCGCAGGTTGTCGCCACCAAGGTGTGCTCGCTCATGCAAAAACCTCAAGATTGTCAATCAGATCAACTGACCAGAACGGATGCGGCAGGGTGCGGGCACGTTCACGGGCGGCCTCCACGACGGCTGTCTTGAACGTGCCGCGACGAAGGCCCTCGGCAATGATGAAGTGGTCTATTAAGCGGGGGATATGAGCGTACTCTCGTGCCCAGCGCCGCTTATCCATACGCGAGCGCTCGGTCAGTACGCGGAAGTAGAAACTGAACAGTTTATACAGATCCTCGGCGGTTACCGCATAGTGACTGCACCGCAGGCAATTCATGAAGTTCATGCAGGTCGCACCCTCGCGCTTCGGGGCGTAGTGGCCGTTCACCGGGTCGGCGCAGCGGCCCATTGGGGTATTTTTATAGGTCGCTCCAATGGTTTGGGTTAGTAGCTCCTGCACCAGTAACTCGCCCATGAACTGCCAGTTGCGACGGGCAATTTCACCGGGCGCCAGATAGTTTTGGTCGGTTACGCGAGTGCTATTGCCGAGAGCCGCGGCAGTGGTTACCAAATCGCCATCGGTCAGCTCGAAGATGCGGTTGGCGAAGGTCTTGCGTAGGCGTGGGATGTTAATGCGCAGTGGCTTTCCGTCGATGTCTGTCAGGTTATAGCGAGCTACAAAATTTCTTGCTGCTTCGCTCAACGATGCAGAATTCAAGGCATGGACTTCGCCGGCGTTTTTCCAGGCACGAGAGCGATACAGCCACACGCGGCCTTTGAGGTCGACCGGTGCTTCTGCATCCAAAGGCTCGGTGAGAGCCATCACGCGACGGATCAGCCGTTCTAGGTTGGTTCTCACGCTGGGCGTGGATTCCAAAAGGCGTTCGGCGTCTGACGCGGCGCGGAGGGCTACCTTGCTGGAGTTGTAACCGCGTCGTTTCCATAGCACCAGGAACACGGTGTTGTCCTTAGGGTGCGAGCGCAGGCAGTCGCGGCCCATTTCCACCAGTGGCGTGGTATTGCGCCCAGTGTGCAGTGCCACGAGCAGCAGGATAATGCTTAGAAGTTCACTGGTTATATTTACATCATCATTCCAAATCGGCTTGATGGCCTGTCGCAGCGCCACCGTTAAAGCTCCCTGTTCGCGCTTAGACAGCGCCACCTCGCCCTTGGCCTTGCGGTTGATGTTTGGAAAGGGATTATATGGGAAGGTCGCGTCATCGCCGGAGGTAAGCAGATGGACCAGTCCACGCCGCCCCAAAGCGAGCAGTACGGACTTAGTCTTCGCGTAGGTGCTTTTCTGAGAGGTAGTTGCCATGCCTGTCCCGGCAAGATGGCCGAGATAACCATCGATCAGGTCCCGGGTTATATCGGCCAACGCTAATTCTCGGCCAAATGCCGTCGCCCGCAGCAAGCAGTAATCTAGAAAAGAGCGCAATCCTTCCCTGCAGTAAGCACTCACCGTGCTCTTCGCGACTACGGCGTTCCCTTGTGAGAGGAAGTGTTCGATCTGGCGCTGGCAAGCATAGGTGATGGGATCGATGTCAGCGCCATACCAGCGGGCAAAATCGAAATTACGGGCCGTGGTGGCGTTCCGCCCGAACGCGATTTTTGTATTAGTCGGCGGAATCACCTCTGGCAGAATCACCTCATTACCTGCCATATCCTGACTGTGCTCGACTTGCGGGACATTGAGATCGGTCTTCGTAAATATCTTGCGTTTGCCCATCAAGCAGCACCTGCCAGTGCGTTCAATTCATCGTCATACGCCAGCACCGCCTTGTCGGCCATTTCATTGACCAGATGCAGGTACACCATGGTTGTCTGAATCGAACTGTGGCCGAGTTGTCGCTGAATGAAGACCAGAGGCTCCAGACCTCTGTCAGGAGTACGCTGGAGGTTAATTAGGGTTTGGGTTGCATAGGTGTGACGGAGCATGTGCGTGTGGACCTTGATTCCAGCCCGCTTGCCGGTCTCGCTGATGATCCGGTTGAGGCTCTTGCCATCGTTACCATAGGGTTTACCGGACTGGTTAAGGAGCAAGGCGTTTTGTGAAGTCTTGCTTAGCGAGGCGCGCTCGCCGCGGATTTTTGTCACATAGTTATAGAGTTCAGCCATGAACTTGCTGCTAAGGTAAATATCTCGAGGCTTGCTGCCTTTAGTCACCATACCGCTGCCGTCGGACGGGTCAAGTCGAATGCGGAGGTTGCGTACGGCTCGTCCAGCCTTGTCTGGGTCGAAGACATATGCAAGCGGGAAGGCAGCGATTTCCTCGCGGCGCAACCCTGTATGTAACGCAAGGCGAATCATCATCCTGTGATGAGGATTCTCCGCTGCGGCCAGGAGAGACTTGATCTCGG
Organism: Pseudomonas sp.; assembly: GCF_035554175.1. Taxonomy (GTDB): domain Bacteria; phylum Pseudomonadota; class Gammaproteobacteria; order Pseudomonadales; family Pseudomonadaceae; genus Aquipseudomonas. The sequence goes on from NZ_DATMIV010000024.1 coordinate 9,081, forward strand.
CCATGTTTAGAAATTTGGGCAGGATCTTGCGGGAACGCGGCATCACATCGTTTGCCATCACCTGACCGCCATGGGCATCGACATGCGCAAGGAAGCCCAGTTCACGCTTTACGGTCCGCTCTTCATGACCGAACGGCAGGCGCTTCACCCAGCCATTATCTAGGGCGAATTCGTAGAACTTACAGATGTACGTCAGTCGCTGGCGTGTAGTGTTCAAAGCCAGACAGCACGTGTTCATGCAATAGTCTCGGTAGGCAGCCACAAGACTCTTGGCCTCACTTCGATCTACGTCGCGCCAGTCCAGTTCGTGCGCTTGGAGGAAGCTGAAAAAGTCATAAAGAGCGCGTCCAGTACTTGGCCAGGAGCGTTTTGACCCTATTGCCCCGCGAAGTAAGTAATGGCGAAAAAATTGATTGGCGGGGGCACAACTCTCCATCGAGTCCCACAGAAGAATGGGGAATCCCGGGTAGGGTTGCCCAACGATCACAAAGTCTTTTGTAGCGCTCACAAGCTCCATCTACCATCCCCCACATTGATCAGAGACCCATTCCCTTCAGTCTGCCTTCACAGATTCAGGGTCATTAGATCGCCCCCTAATCACCAGCTCAGGCTATAGATTTGCAAGGGGCCGCCATCTAATACAATTGGGAGCTAACGGTTGCAAGGTGTCAGATCATCGCATCACCACCAGTATTTCCCGAATTTTTCCGGATTGGCCCAGAAACGTGAATTGAGCCAGTCGGGGACTTGTTTGTAGTCAAGCAGATCGTAGGTGAACAGGGTCAGCACCTGCTCGTCACGCTGGAAACGCTCGCTGGCCTGCAGCGCCAGCGAATAGAAATCGGTTTGCTGCCAGCCACTGGCCGCAAGATCCGCCAGCACCGCAATGCGACTGGCGTTGAGATTGCGGATGCCGCCCAACAGGTTCAGGCCATCGCGCTTGGGCAAATGTTCCAGGCAATCGACCACCAGCGCCAGATCGAAGCGTTGCGCGGCCAGATCAGCGGGCAACGGGCCGGGCGCGGCGTGGGCCACGACTGTGCCAGGGTGAGCATCCTTGAAAGCGCTCAATGCCGGAAACTCGCTGGCGCCGATCAGCAACAGTCGGGCCGGGGCGTAGCGATCCAGCAAAGCGGCCAACGCCTGTTGCGGCGTGCGCGAAGAAATGGCGATGTTCATCGAAGCTCCTCAGTCAGACCGCCAAGACTAGCCTGCCGGACTGCAGCGGCAAAGCGTGCTGTAGCGCCGGTTCAGGCGAAAAGTGGCAAACCCCTGTGAACACGGTCGCAAACAGCGCTGGCCTATTGCTGGCGGAGATTAAAACTCCGGTCTTTACTCCCTGAATCGGTTTTAAGCCGATCCCTCAGGAGAAAACTAGATGAGCATAGTTCGGACAGCATTACCCTTGGTTCTGCTAACCAGTGTGTTGACTGGTTGTGCAGGTTTGCAGAAAACCGACTGGCCGACCTGTGCGGCGGTCGGTGGAGTGGTCGGTGCCGGTCTCGGCGCGACGGAAAGCGCCTCCTGGGCCGGCTATGGTGCGCTGCTGGTCGGCGGCACGGCAGCGGCCTATTGCTGGGTGAAAGGTGATGGCGATGAAGACGGCGATGGCGTGCCGGACAGTCGCGACAAGTGCCCGGGCACGCCAAAAGGCGTGCAGGTCGACGCGGACGGTTGCCCGCCACCAACGCCTGCGCCAGTGGTCGAAGAAGCGGTTGTGGTCAAAGAGGAAACCATCGTCATTCGTGATGTGCACTTCGAGTTCGACAAAGCCACGCTGACCGGCCCCGACAAGCAAGTGCTGGACAAGGTCGCCACGCGCCTGAAACAGGAATCCTCCACCGCGCAGCTGACCGTGACCGGTCACACCGACAGTGTCGGCAGCGATGCCTACAACAAGAAATTGTCGGATCGTCGTGCGCACTCGGTGGTGGAATATCTGATTCAGCAGGGCGTGCCACGCGCCAGCTTCGTCTCGGTGTCGGGCCTTGGGGAAAGCCAGCCTGTCGCTGACAACAAGTCGGCCGACGGTCGCGCGCAGAACCGTCGCACCGAAATCAAAATCGTCCGCTAGACCTCTCGCATCCGCGGCTTGTGCAGTCGCGGATGCGGGTCTTTACTCCTGTGTAACCGGTATGGGCCGGTACACAGGAGCGTTCACAAATGCGTGTTTTCTCAAGGTCCGTCTTGCCGGTGCTGCTGCTTGGCAGTTTGCTCACCGGTTGTGCCACTCACAGCGATGGCACCGCCCCCCTCAATCAACGTACGTGGCCGATCTGCAGCCTGCTTGGCGGCTTGGTCGGCGGCGGTCTCGGCGCTCTTGAAAGCGCGGGCTGGGCCGGCGGCGGCGCGGCGCTGGGCATCGTCACCGGAGGCCTGATCTGTTACGCCCAGGATGGCGATGAGGACAGCGACGGGGTGTTCGACCGCCGCGACCGTTGCCCGGACACCCCGGAAAACATCGAAGTCGATCACCGCGGATGTCCGCGGCCGCAATATCCAGTCGCAGTGAAACCGGTCGAACCGGCGCCGCAAACCGAGGTGATCACCTTGAGTGATGCCGGCAACGTGCTGTTCGATTTCGACAAGTCCGACCTGACTCCGGCGGCAAGAGCCCAGCTCGACACCTTGATGGACAAGCTGCGCAGTGCCGATGTGGTCAGTATCAAAGTCGTCGGGCATACCGACAGCAAAGGCTCCGACGCCTATAACCAGGCATTGTCCGAACGGCGCGCGAGCAGTGTCGCGGCGTACTTGCTCAGTCAGGGGTTGGCGCCGAGCAAACTCACGAGCGAAGGCCGGGGGGAAAGTGAACCGGTGGCCGATAACGCCAGCGACGAAGGCCGCGCGCAAAATCGCCGCGTGGAGCTGCACATCAATCGCTAGGAAAGGTCTGTAGTCCGCAGGCTAGAGCTGCCGGGCCGAAATCATCGGCTCGGCAGCCTTTTACCCGGTGTTTGTAGAAATTTCATTTTTCCCTCTGGCTTATCCCCCGCAGAAGCCGGTACTGTGCGTGCAAAGAATAATTCGCAACACGGGGGAGCGTATGAAGGTGTTCTGGGGGCTGGGGCGTTTGCTGACCCTGCTGTTCTGCTGCGTAGTGCTGGCCAACCAGCTGGTACCGTTTGTCCATCCGCTGCATCTGCTGGTCAATCTGGCCGGCGCTCTGTTGTTGCTGATTCATCTGCTCGAAGTGCTGCTGTGCAACCGCAGCCTCAAGGGTCGTCCGCACCCCTGGCGTGACCGTGGCCGCATTCTGTTGTTCGGCGTTTTCCACCTGCAAACCATCCCGGCCCCGGCCGCTCCGGAGGCTTCTTCCCATGCGTAAACTCTGCCTGCTCGCTGCATTCATCAGTCCACTGGCCTGTGCCCAGGTGGTCAACGTGCAAAGCAACTCGCTGATGCGCTTGCCCAATACCACCAGTGTTTTGCAGCTGGAGAAGCTGGAAGTGGCCGATTACGGGACTTTGCTGATCCCCTCGAACGTCACCGAACTGAACATCGATGAGTTGCGTCTGGGCCATGAAGCGCGCATCGCCATCGTCCCGGCTGAACAGGCGCTGGAGATGCGGGTCAAGCGCGCCGAGCTGAGCGATGGCAGCCAGATCACCGCACGCGGCGCCCCCGGTACTTACGAAAAAGCCGCCCGGGCCGGGCGCAATCTGAACCTGCAATTTCAGGCGCTGAGAGCGCCGCAACTGACCGTCGATGCCCGTGGAGGCACTGGCGCGCCGGGTTTCGTCGGCCTCGACGGCGGCAACGGTGAAGATCCGGGCTGCACCTATGGCTCGGCCGGCCACGGCGCCGATGGCAGTGACGGCAGCGATGGCCAGCCGGGCGCGCCGGGTGCGCTGGTGCGCCTTGCCGTGCCACGGGACTTCCCGGTTGAGCTGATCAAGGTCAACGTGGCCGGCGGCGCGGGTGGCCCGGCGGGTGTCGGCGGCAAGGCCGGCAAGGGCGGCAAGTCCAAGGGCTGCCTGGTGTACCGCGCCGATGGCGGCAAAAGCGGCAAGGCCGGGGCGGATGGTCAGCCGGGACCGGTGGGAGCGGCGGGCTCGGTTACCGTGCAACGCCTCTGAAGAACAACGCTTTTCCCATTGTGGCGAGGGAGCTTGCTCCCGCTGGGTTGCGCAGCGACCCCGAATCAGCTGTCGCGTTTGCCAGAGAAAACGCGGTGCCTGGATCAAGGGCCGCTGCGCGCCCCAGCGCAAGCAAGCTCCCTCGCCACCTCAGAACATCGGCCGAGCCGCCGCCACCGCCACCAGCACCAACCCGACAAGCAGATTAAGCCCCACCACCCGCCGGATCCGCCCCAGCACCGCCGCACCCGCCGGCCAATCCTTCGCCTCAACCGCCTTGTGCAACTCCGGCAGCATCAACCCCTGAATCCGGATAAACAGCGCCGTCATCACCACATACAAACCGATCATCACCTGCACATACTTCGGCGCGGTCTCGAAGCCGACCTGCTGCAGATGCAACATGCCCACACCGCTGATCGGTAACAGGATCACCGCCACCCAGACCCAACGGAAAAAACCTTGAAACACTTCCACCCACAGGGTCAGCCGAGCGGGGCCGTCCAGAGCCTTCACAGCCGCAGGGCGCAAGACCATCCAGGCGAAAAACATACCGCCGACCCACACCAAAGCGGCAAGGACATGCAGGGGGTAAACGAGGCTAAAAGGTGTCATTCGGGCACTCCGTTCTGCGCAGGATCGATTAGCGGGGTATGATAGCCGCCGAATCAAACCACTGAAAATTTATCCAGCGTTTCTGCGCCCGACATTCAATGATCAGCACTGAACTCAAAACCACGATCCAGGGCGCCTATTCGCGTTTTCTAGAGGCCAAGAGCCTCAAGCCGCGTTATGGCCAGCGCCTGATGATCGCCGAAATCGCCAAGGTGCTCGGCGATATCGACACTGACGACGAAGGCCGGCGCAGTGGCGACCCCGCGATTGTCGCAGTGGAAGCCGGCACCGGTACCGGCAAGACTGTGGCCTACAGCCTGGCGGCGATCCCCACGGCGAAACTGGCCGGCAAGCGTCTGGTGATTGCCACCGCGACCGTCGCCCTGCAGGAGCAAATCGTCTACAAGGATTTGCCTGATCTTATGCGCAACAGCGGGCTGAATTTCAGCTTCGCCCTGGCCAAAGGCCGTGGCCGCTACATGTGCCTGTCCAAGCTCGACATGCTGTTGCAGGAGGGGCACGCGCAAACCGCCACAGCGCAGTTGTTCGAAGAAGAAGGCTTCAAGATCGAGGTTGACGAGGCCAGTCAGAAGCTGTTTACCAGCATGATCGAGAAGCTCGCCGGCAATAAGTGGGACGGTGACCGCGACAGCTGGCCGAGCGCGCTGGAAGACGCCGACTGGGCACGCCTGACCACTGATCACAGCCAGTGCACCAACCGCCATTGCCCCAACTTCGGCCAGTGCGCTTTCTACAAGGCCCGCGAAGGCATGGGCAAGGTCGACGTGATCGTCACCAACCACGACATGGTCCTGGCTGACCTCGCATTGGGCGGCGGCGCCGTGCTGCCGGACCCGCGCGACACCATTTACGTGTTCGACGAAGGTCACCACCTGCCGGACAAGGCCATCGGCCACTTCGCCCATTACACGCGGCTGCGCTCTACCGCTGACTGGCTGGAGACCACCGCCAAGAACCTGACCAAACTGCTCGCCCAGCATCCGCTGCCGGGCGATCTCGGCAAGCTGATCGAGCAGGTGCCGGAGCTGGCGCGGGAGATCAAGACCCAGCAGCAGTTCATGTTCACCGCGTGCGAGCAGATCGCCGATTTCAAACCCGGCGAAGACGTAGAAGGCCGCGAGCGCCCGCGTCATCGCTTCGTCGGCGGGGTGATTCCCGAGCACATGCGTGAGATGGGCATCGAGCTGAAGAAGGGCTTTTCCCGTCTGAACGATCTGTTTCAACGTCTGACCGACCTGCTCAAGGAAGGCATGGATGGCGAGGTCAATATCGGCATCGCCAGCAATCAGGCCGAAGAATGGTATCCGCTGTTCGGCAGCCTGTTGTCCCGCGCTTCCGGCAACTGGGAGTTGTGGACCGCGTTCACCGCCGAAGACCCGGAAGACAGCCCGCCCATGGCACGCTGGCTGACGCTCGCCGAGAGCGGTTCGCTGTTCGACATCGAGGTCAACGCCAGCCCTATTCTGGCGGCGGAAACCTTGCGCCGCAGCTTGTGGAACGTCGCTTACGGCTGTCTGGTGACCTCGGCGACGCTGACGGCACTGGGCACCTTCGACCGTTTCCGCATGCGCGCCGGTCTGCCGAAAAAAGCCGTCACGGCAGTGGTGCCGAGCCCGTTCCATCATGCCGATGCTGGCGTATTGCGGGTGCCGGATCTGAAAGCCGATCCGCGCGATGCTGCTGCTCATACGGCGGCGATCATTCGGGAACTGCCGGATCTGGTCGAAGGTTCCCGTGGCACGCTGGTGCTGTTCTCGTCGCGCAAGCAGATGCAGGACGTATTCGACGGCCTCGACCGCGACTGGCGCAAACAAGTGTTCATTCAAGGCAACCTGTCGAAACAGGAAACCCTGAACAAGCACAAGGCGCGGGTCGATGGCGGCGATTCCAGCGTGCTGTTCGGGCTGGCCAGTTTTGCCGAAGGCGTCGACCTGCCGGGGGCGTATTGCGAGCACGTGGTGATCGCCAAGATTCCGTTCTCGGTGCCGGACGATCCAGTCGAGGCCGCGTTGTCGGAATGGATCGAAGCGCGCGGCGGCAATCCGTTCATGGAAATCTCCGTGCCCGATGCCTCGCTGAAACTGGTTCAGGCTTGCGGCCGTCTGCTGCGCACCGAAGAAGACCGGGGCACCATCACCTTGCTTGACCGGCGCCTGGTCACCCAGCGCTACGGCAAGGCGATCCTCAATGCGTTGCCTCCTTTCCGGCGTGAAATATCCTGAGACCCCGGTGGGCCGTTTGGCCCGCCGCGTTGTCTATCTCTCTGTCACCGCTTTTCCACTGGCCTTGACTGGTCGTTAGGGAGAACTCCGTTCTTATGATCCGTCGTTCGTTGCCCGCTGTTTTCGCCTTGATCTTCGCCGCGCCGTTGCTGGCCGCGCCCGCTGGCCAGCAGACGCTGTTCAACTTCGTGCGCCCAGCCGACGTGGTCAAGGTCGTCACGGAAAATGCCGATCTGCCGCAGGCCAATGCCGAACAGACCCCGGAAGGCGAAGTGCTGCGACGGGTGACATTCAACCCTGTCGCCAAACCGACCTTGCGCCTGACGCCGCAGACCGGCGCCTGGGATTGGTCGCAGTCCGACATGATGACCCTGCGTCTGCAGAGTGCGATGAACTGGGCGGTGACGCTCTATGTGCAGATCCAGAGCAATGACGGCCGCACCCTGGTCAGCCGCGTCGACCTGCCGGCAGGCCCTGCGCAAACCTTGCTGGTACCGCTGGTGGCCACTACGCCGCTGAGTCAGGGCATGAAGGCCGGGCCGCCGATGCCGATGAGCGTCGATGGCCAGCGCATCCTGCTGGCCAGCAGCAGTGGCGAGATCGATCGCAGCCAGGTGGTTTCGGTGAGTCTGTCGATGGATCAGCCGAAAGTAGCGCAGAGCCTGTTGCTCGAACGTTTCGGCGTGCAGGACGGCGAATCGGTGACGCAGGCGGTGTACGGCAATCTGGTCGACGCTTACGGGCAGTCGACCCGCAGCAAATGGCCGGAAAAAGTCAGCAGCGATGAGCAACTGAAAAGCGCCGCCAGCAGAGAACAGCAACAACTGAACACATGGCTCGCCGAGCGCGAGAAGTCCTCGCTGGACAAATTCGGCGGCTGGAACAAGGGCCCGGCGTTCAAGGCCAGCGGTTTCTTTCGCACGGAAAAACGTGACGGCCGCTGGTATCTGGTGACGCCTGAAGGCCACCCGTTCTACTCGCTGGGCGTCAACACGGTCAGCGCGCAGGTCAACCAGACCTACGTGGCCGGGCGCGAATACATGTTCGAATCGTTGCCAAAGAACGACGACCCGCTGGCCAAACACTTTGGCGAAGGCGACAACCGGGGCGGCAATGGCGCCGATCAGGGCCGTGGCTACGGCAATGGCCGCTGGTACGACTTCTATGGCGCCAACCTGCAACGCCTCTATGGCGAACCGTGCAAGCCGGACAGCGACAACAAGGCCGGGATCGCCGAAGCGGCGAAGGCCGGCGCAGTTGAGGCCAGTTCGGTTCAGGCTACTGAATCTGCAGCGGTGCCTGCCGAGCCGAAGTCGGGGATCGCCGAAGCGGCGCAGACCGACGCGGTGCAAGCGTCCAGCGAGAACGCCGCTCCGTGCAAAGCCACGTTTGATGAAGCGCGCTGGACCCGACACACCCTCGATCGTCTGCAAGCCTGGGGCTTCAACACTGTCGGCAACTGGAGCGCGGCGTCGCTGGCGGATGCCGAACGCGTGCCGTATACCTTGCCGCTGTCGATCGTGGGCGATTACGCCAGCATCAGCACCGGCAACGATTGGTGGGGCGGCATGCCGGATCCGTTCGACCCGCGATTCGCCATGGCCACCGAGCGCGCCGTGGCCATTGCCGCCCGCGATCACCGCGACGATCCGTGGCTGATCGGTTACTACGCCGACAACGAACTGGCCTGGGCCGGCCCCGGTGACGATCCAAAGGCCCGCTACGCGCTGGCTTACGGCACCTTGAAAATGACCACTGACGTGCCGGCCAAACGCGCGTTTCTCAAACAACTGCGCGACAAGTACCGCAATCAGGCCGGGCTGTCGAAGGCTTGGGGCATTGAGCTGCCGGCTTGGGAATTGATGGAAGACCCGGGCTTCGTGCCGCCGCTGCCCAATCCTGAGCATCCGGAGATCGAAGCGGATTTCAGATACTTCCAGAAGGTCTTCGCCGACACCTATTTCAAGACCATTTCCGATTCGCTGAAGTGGCATGCGCCGAACCAGATGCTGCTCGGCGGTCGCTTCGCCATCAGCAGCCCTGAGGCCGTGGCGTCCTGCGCACAGTATTGCGATGTGTTGAGTTTCAACATGTACACGCTCAAGCCGCAGGACGGTTACGACTTCGCCGCGCTGGCGGCGCTGGACAAACCGGTGCTGATCACCGAATTCAATTTCGGCTCGAGTGACCGTGGCCCGTTCTGGGGCGGCGTGACGCAGTTGGCCAAAGAAGAGGATCGCGGCCCTGCCTATGCCAACTTCCTCAAACAGGCGTTGAGCGAACCGTCGATTGTCGGTGTGCACTGGTTCCAGTATCTCGACCAACCGGTGACCGGGCGCTTGCTCGACGGTGAGAACGGCCATTTCGGTTTGGTCGGGGTCACCGATCTGCCGTATCAGGGGTTTGTCGAGGCGGTGCGCAAAAGCAATCTGCAGGCGGTTGAGCAGCTTGGCAAGGAGGCGCAGAAAGCGCCGGTTGCCGAGGCTGAAGGCGGACGCAAGGCCGAGGCTGGCAAAGCGCCGGGGGCTGCGCAAGCGGGTGGGCATTCGGGGAATGGTCATTAAGGCGTGAATCCTTGAAAGATCGCAGCCTCGTTGCACTCGTCAGCTCCTACAGGGGATTGCGGTCTCTGTGGGAGCTGCCGAAGGCTGCGATCTTTTGATTGGGCTTTTAACCGTCTGGCCCGCGCCTGTTCCCAAATCCTTCAAGGGCTGGAACAATGCGGGCCACTTTGTAGAGCGTTTTCGCGGGGGAGTTGCGGGTGCAGATTCAGGGACATTACGAGCTTCAATTCGAAGCGGTGCGCGAGGCTTTCGCCGCACTGTTCGACGATCCCCAGGAACGCGGCGCAGCCCTGTGCATAAAGGTCGGTGGAGAAACCGTCCTCGATCTCTGGTCCGGTACCGCCGACAAGGACGGCACCGAGGCTTGGCACAGCGATACCATCGCCAACCTGTTCTCCTGCACCAAAACTTTCACCGCCGTCACCGCGCTGCAACTGGTGGCCGAAGGCAAATTGCAACTGGACGCCCCGGTTGCCCGTTACTGGCCGGAATTCTCGGCCGCCGGCAAAGAATCGGTAACCCTGCGCCAATTGCTCTGCCATCAGGCCGGCTTGCCCGCTCTGCGCGAACTGCTCGCCCCTGAAGCCCTTTACGACTGGCAAACCATGGTCGACGCCCTTGCGGCCGAAGCGCCATGGTGGACGCCGGGGACCGCTCACGGTTATGCCGCGATCACTTACGGTTGGTTGATCGGTGAGTTGCTGCGCCGAGCTGACGGGCGTGGGCCGGGCGAATCCATCGTCGCTCGCGTCGCCAAGCCCCTGGGACTGGATTTCCATGTGGGCCTGGCCGACGAAGAATTTCATCGCGTCGCGCACATTGCCCGTGGCAAGGGCAACGCTGGCGATGCGGCGGCTCAGCGCCTGCTGCAAGTGACCATGCGTGAACCGACCGCCATGACCACCCGAGCTTTCACCAATCCGCCGTCGGTGCTGACCAGCACCAACAAGCCGGAATGGCGACGCATGCAGCAACCGGCGGCCAACGGCCATGGCAATGCGCGCAGCCTCGCCGGGTTCTATGCCGGCCTGCTCGACGGCAGCCTGCTCGAGAGCGAAATGCTGGCAGAGCTGACCCGCGAGCACAGCCTCGGCGACGACAAGACCTTGCTGACCCGCACCCGTTTCGGCCTCGGCTGCATGCTCGATCAGCCGGACGTGGCCAACGCCACCTACGGCCTCGGCTCGCGCGCATTCGGCCATCCTGGGGCGGGCGGTTCGATCGGTTTTGCTGATCCCGAGCACGATGTCGCGTTCGGTTTCGTGACAAACACCTTGGGACCTTACGTTTTGATGGATCCGCGTGCGCAAAAGCTGGCGCGGGTGCTTGCCACTTGTCTGTAAAGCTTCAGCGCAGGTTCCAGGGTCGGAACCTCGAAGGGATTTTCGATTCAAAACGGCTGTTTATCCGGGCGAAAATGCTCTGATTTTTCATTACTTAATTTGTGGATTTTCAATGTCATCTAAAAAGACCCTCGCCCTGGCCCTGTGTGTAGCGATCACCGGTTGCGCACAGACTCCGAAAAACGATGCGGACGGCGGTAGCTGGTGGCCGTTCGGTTCTTCCGACAAAGTCGCAGCCAAGGAGCCGGCTCCGGCTCCCGCTCCGTTGAAACCGGCGGCGACTGCGCCAGTGGCCAAGGCCGAGAGCAGCAACCCGTGGTACTGGCCGTTCGGTTCCAGCGACGAAGCGGTCAAGGCTGATTTGAAAGCCGAGGTCAAACCTGAAGCCAAACCGGTCGAGGTGGCCAAAGCCGAGGCCGAGTCCAACGGTAAATGGTGGTGGCCGTTCGGCGGTAAGGATCAGCCAACCGCCAAAGCCGTGCCGATGCCCGATCCGAAGGTGACTCAAGCCTGGCTCGACGACTACGAACCGCGCCTGCGTGAAGCGGTGAAGGACAGCAATCTGCAACTCGAGCGTCGCGACAACGTGCTGGTGGTAACGGCGCCGGTGGAAGGCTCGTTCAACCCGGACCGCCCGGCGATGCTGCTGCCGGTCACGCTCGGCCCGTTCACCCGCGTAGCGAAAATCCTCGAAGCCGACCCGAAAACCGCCGTGCTGGTGCTCGGTCACAGCGACACCAGCGGTGCCGCTCCGGCCAACATCAAGTTGAGCCAGGAACGTGCGCAATCGGTGGCGGCGATCTTCCGCCTCAGCGGCTTGCAGCGTGATCGCCTGATGCTGCGCGGCATGGGTTCCGAAGCGCCGCGTGCGGCCAACGACAGTGTTGAGGGGCGCGCCTTGAACCGCCGAGTCGAACTGTTGGTGACTCCGCAAAACACCATGGTCGCGCTGCTGAGCAAATACAACATGCCGGCACCGAAGCCGGTGACCATGGTCGCGGCGCAAGACGTCAAGCCAGTGGCCAAACCGGCCACTCCGGCGCCTGTCGCGAAGAAAGCTGCTGCCCCGGCCGCGAAAAAGGCTCCCGCCAAAAAAGCCGCTGCCAAGGCACCAGCCAAGAAGGCGCCGGCCAAGGCTGCGGCGAAAAAGCCTGCGCCTGCCAAAGCCGCCGCGACCGACAAGAAAGTCGCCGCCGCCGACGCCGCCAAGAAATGATCCGCTAACGAAAAGGACTCTGCCATGACCCAGGCTCTGGCCGATATGCGTCGCGACTACACCCGCGACGGTCTGACCGAGGCGCAAGCCCCGGCCGAGCCGTTTGCGCTGTTTCACCAGTGGTTTGCCGATGCGGTGAAAACCGAGCAGGCGCCGGTGGAAGCCAATGCCATGACCCTGGCCACGGTCGATGCAGACGGCCGTCCGCATTGCCGCATTCTGTTGCTCAAGGGCCTGGACGAGCAGGGCTTCACCTTCTTCACCAACTACGACAGCGCCAAGGGCCAGCAGCTGGCGGCCAATCCGTTTGCCGCCATGACCTTTTTCTGGCCGACCCTGGAGCGTCAGGTGCGCATCGAGGGGCGGGTGATGAAGGTCGCTCCCCAAGAATCCGATGCGTACTACCAGGTGCGTCCGCTGGGTAGCCGCCTCGGCGCGTGGGCGTCACCGCAGAGCCGGGTGATCAACGGTCGTGGCGAACTGGAAGATTTGCTCAAGGCCACCGAGCAACGCTTCAGCGACACCCAGCCGCACTGCCCGGAACATTGGGGCGGTTATCGTTTATTGCCCGAGCGCATCGAGTTCTGGCAGGGCCGTCCGAGCCGCCTGCATGATCGCCTCAACTACCGCGTGCAGGGCGCCGAGTGGATTCTTGAACGTCTGGCACCCTGAACAGTCTACCGAGCGAGATAAAGGGTGATGGCGCAGGATCGGTGTTTTGGCGCTACCTCAGGTGGACGCTCGCAGGCATCTGTACCCAGCCTGAATGGAAGCCAATTTTATCCGAATGGTGTCGTGACAGACGCCAGGCCACGGAGTTTAATGAACACATGTTCTTTTGGAGTTGATGCTATGCGTAAGTCTGTTCTGCTGGTTGCTTCCTTTTCCACGATGGCGATGTTGCTGACCGGCTGCCAATCGAGCCTCACCGGCGACTCCTACTCCCGTGACGAAGCGCGTCGGGTGCAGACGATTCGCATGGGCACCATCGAATCCCTGCGACCGGTAAAAATCGAAGGCACCAAAACCCCGATCGGCGGCGCAGCAGGCGCAGTGGTCGGCGGCGTCGGCGGCAGCGCCATCGGCGGCGGCAAGGGCAGCATCGTTGCTGCGGTCATCGGCGCAGTCGCGGGCGGCCTGCTCGGCTCGGCCACCGAAGAAGGCCTGACCCGCACCCAGGGCGTGGAAATCACCGTCCGCGAAGACGACGGCAGCATGCGCGCCTACGTCCAGCAGGTTCAGGAAAATGAAGTTTTCCGCGTTGGCGAGCGGGTACGGATTTCAACCGTTGGCGGAACCAGCCGCGTTTCGCACTAAGCGGGAAACCGGGTAAAAGGAAACCCCGATCAGGTGACTGGTCGGGGTTTTTCTTTGCTTGTGACTTGGTCCGTCAGTATCTGGCGCAGGTTCCCATGAAGTATTCGAGGCCCCTGTATTACCTGAGTCATTGGTCTTCAGTAGATAGATATAGGTCAAGGTGTCGAGGCAGTTTTACGGCGCATGCTTGTTCAATATCAGTGATCTGTTGCTCCGTCAGCTTGTAATCGTAAAGAGGGTCTTCTTCCGTACTCCAACCCATAATGACTTTCAAATTGGATGTGGGGATGGAGAGCGCTTGCTCAAATACAGCAGAATCGTCACCTTTTACTACGCCCATGATTCGATGCTTCACGGTTCTATCCTTCTTGTAGGATCTGCTGGTTTCGTTTGTTCGCCTGTTTCATGGTTGTATTCCCCGAGATGCCTTCCACGCTTTGTATATTTCTCAATGGCGCCATGTCGGAAATCCCATTCGTAAATTATTCCCTCTCTGTCTTTCCAGCGTGGCCGTAATCCTCCGCCACCCTTTATTGGTGTTTTTGGGGTAGCCCATCGAGCATCCGGATATGCAGGCAAATTTTTGGGTTTTTGATGGTAATTTCCCTGCGAAATACTGGCCACTATATAGAGCGGCCTCATGCCTGCTCCCGCAGGGAAGACCAATATAAAATCCCGATACTCCGGCGGATAAACCGGATTCACCAGTATTCCGTCCGCCGCCTTCGTCGGCGGATACACCCAGATATGCGGTGCCTGCGGGGCAGCCTCCAGCGCTGGAATGCCGAGGATGTCCGAGCCATCCACCGCCGGGGTCCAGAGCAGTTCGATGCCTTCCCCCAGATCCGCAACGAACCGGTCGCCGCGTGCGATGAATTGCACGACATCGACCATTTCCCAATTGCGGTTCTTGCCGGTGTAGAAACCGTAACCCTTGAGCGTGCCATCGGCCTGTTGCTCGACGCGCAGGCGCACGCGGGTTCGGGCTTGTTTGAGTGTGCTCAGTTGCTCATCGGTGTAGAGCGCGCTGTCGCCCATGCTTGATGGCATCAAAAGCGCAACCAAGCCCACCAAAGGTGCAGCGGCTGCACTCGATACGAGGGCGGGCAACGCTTCGAAAGCCGAGCCTGCCAGGGCCAGACTGCCGAACCCGACCGGGATGGCATTGGCGCTGATTTTCTTGAGAGGAATGCCGCCGCTTTCGTCGGCTTCGCGAGCGCCGAGCAGGATCAGATCGCCGTAATCCTTCAGGCTGTCGGTAGGCACCATGCCGGAAGGATTGCTGTAATCGATGATCGCATCCGGCAACTTGCAGGATTTGGCGAATACACAGCCGGCACGCACGGCTTCAGGTTTTTTCGCCGCCACTTCCCGGCTGCGCTCGAAAGCTTCCTGCCGCGCCAGCATCGCGTCGTAAGCATTTTGCCCGGCTTCGCGTTCGGCCAGTTCAGCGGCCGTCATATACCGCCAGGTAACATGATGCCCGTCGCCCTCCGGTGGGTTTTGCACCCGGGGAATGTCCTTGTTCCGCGCCACTGATCGTCCCTTCGTTCACCATCGACAGCCCCTCGAAGGGGGCTGCACGACGTTATCGAAGCGGGAAAATTGTGGCTGTAGGACGCGTCGCTAATGACGTGGGGATTGTTCGCTGCGTAACTGTGGCGCGTGGAATCTGTGGCGAGGGAGCTTGCTCCCGCTGGGGTGCG
>NZ_DATMIV010000025.1:0-22450 GCF_035554175.1 Pseudomonas sp.
GCAACACGGGTGATGTTCTGGATCCTGTCAAGTTGCCTGAAAATAGTGATATTCAAATCAGCAAGTGGAACTTTCAAGAAAGTGGGAAGCCACTTTTCCTGATATTGGATGGCATTGACAGAGAAGGCAACGCCATTAAAACAACGATCAGAAACGGTGAACCCCATAACTCTACCGAAGGTTTTACTGTACCGGCGCCGATTGATTGGCTAGCCAAACTCAATAACAATAGCAAGCTCGAGATTACATCGGGAGTGAATCCAGATGGCATTGCCGATATAAACAAGGCAGTAATATTTCCTAAGCGCACTTACACCATCACCGCGCCTCCTGAGCTTATCTTCGATACATCACCGCTCACGCTCGACGGAAGGAATATATCAATTGTGAATACAGAGCTCCCTTGGGAAAGGACAGGAGTAGACCCCGCCAATACTGCTGCCAAGCGTACTGCAACCGGTGGCTGTGAACCGTACACCTATACATCATCTGATAGTAACATCGCATCTATTGATGACTCGGGCACGGTGAGAAGTGAGGGGAACGGGTGTGCCATCATTACAGTGACGGATTCCGCGGGACAGTCAAAAAGCTACGAGGTTACCACGCGCAACGTGATCAACTACATTTGCGAACTCGTTCATGCGCGAGATCTCCAGACATGGGTTAATTCCGTTGGAGGAAGACTAATCCCATTAAATGAACTTTCAACTGTCCACACCCCAATCTTAAATATGAAATACCGATACCCCGGAACATCAGGCGCTACTTGGGTGACACGCCCCAGTGAGAACCCGAGCGCTTATTATGGCGAATTTTTAAGATACATGCCGACGGAACTTTTTAAAGCAGTAACTGGATGGGGAGGCAGCCCTGCGCTTGTGATATGTATGCGTATTCCCCCGAGGACATAGCTAAAACTTGTCACCGGCAAATTCTAGGAGCCCCGTTATTACAGCAACAAAAATCGGAACGATGGAATGCAACTCGAAAAATCGCAGCCTTCACAGCTTACGCAGTTGAAGCAGGCTTCGTGGAGCTGCCGAAGGTCGCGATATTTCGAATTTGCCCCGCGGCATCTAGCCAACACGTCTAGATACGCCGCTGGCCAACGCCTGCGAAACTCTCGCTTCGGCCAAGAGTTTGCCGGCTGGTCAAGCCCTCGCAGCGCCGAGCGCTGATGGGCATTGCGCAACTGATCATGCTTGGCGAACTGGCGGTGAATCGGGTGCTGGATAACCTCGAGTTGCCAAGCTGACACCGCCCCCCGTGGCGAGGGAGCTTGCTCCCGCTGGGCTGCGCAGCAGACCTAAAACCTGCCGACTCGGTCTTTCAGAAAAACCGCGTGCTCGGGTTTGCGACTGCTGCGCAGCCGAGCGGGAGCAAGCTCCCTCGCAAAAGAGACCGAAGCCGCGAAGTTGCGCTCTTTTCCAAGCTAACGACCACTCGTCACCACCTTCCGATAACAATCCCCCGGCATCAGCACCGCGCCCGCCCGGGAGCGCACGGCGATGGTCTCAACGGGCTCGCCCTGCTCATTGTCGAGCAACACCGAGTGCTGCTCCCCTTCTGCAAACAGGAAACGCTCGCCCCACTGGCGCAGGCTGACGACGATGGGAAACACCGCGCGGCCCATGTCTGTCAGCACGTATTCCTTGTAGGCACTGCCGTCGGACGCGGGCTGGATCTGCAGTACGCCCAGCTCGACGAGCATTTTCAGTTTCACCGTGAGGATGTTCTTGGCCAGACCGAGTCGCTTCTGGAATTCGCTGAAGCGGCGCACGTCATCGAATGCATCGCGAATGATCATCAAGGCCCAGCGATCGCCGATGGCTTCAAGGGTTCTGGCCACCGGGCATTCGCTTTGGGCCAGTAATTGCTGTCGGGCCATGTTGCTCCAGATTGGGTTGCTTGCTGAATGTGGTTGCATTTAACAACTCGAATCGATAAAGATCAACGCATCGGTTTTGATTCGAAACCACAATTCAAGGATGCAAGGATGGCTTGTCCAACACAAACTCTGACCCACGCAGACGCCGAAGCTGACAACACAACGATGGGCGCGGGTCTGAGTCGCACGCAGATTTTTCTCTTCGCAATCACCTGCGCCATGGCGGTGGCCAACGTTTACTTTGCCCAGCCGTTACTGGAGTCCATGGCCGCCACTCTCGGCGTGTCCCCCGCTGCGATCGGCGTCGTGGTCACGGCCACTCAAGCCGGTTATGCCCTCGGTTTGTTATTTATCGTGCCGCTGGGTGATCTGCTCGATCGCAAGAAACTGATCATCAGCCAATTGCTGTTGTCAGCCGGGGCGCTGGGTGTGGTGGGACTTGCACAGAGCTGGGGCATGCTGCTCGGCGCCATGGTGCTGGTGGGTTTGCTGGCGGTGGTGGTGCAAGTGGTGGTCGCCTTGACCGCCAGCCTGGCAAACCCGGGCCAGCGCGGTGCCGCTGTAGGCACCGTCACCAGCGGCGTAGTGCTGGGGATCCTGCTGGCGCGTTTCGTCTCCGGCGCAGTCGCTGATCTGGCGGGCTGGCGCGGGGTTTATCTGGTGTCGGCAGTATTGATGGTCGGCATGGCTCTGGTGTTGTGGCGCAAGCTGCCCGTCTCGGCAAAACCGCTTGCGCAGGGCAACTACTGGCAGTTGCTGTGCTCGGTGTTTCAGTTGTTTTTGACTGAACGCACATTACGGGTCAGAGGCATCTTCGCCCTGCTGATCTTCGCCGCATTCAGCGTGTTGTGGACATCGATGGTGCTGCCGCTCAGCGCGCCGCCCTTGTCGCTTTCGCATACACAAATCGGTCTGTTCGGCCTCGCCGGGGTGGCGGGCGCGCTCGCCGCCGCGCGGGCCGGACGTCTGGCGGATCGAGGATTGGGCAATCGCACCACCGGCATTGCGCTGGTGGTATTGATGTTGTCCTGGCTACCCATCGCCTTTGTCGACAGCTCGTTACTGGCGATGGCCGTTGGCGTGATTCTGCTCGACTTCGCCGTGCAGGCAGTGCACGTCACCAATCAAAGCCTGATCTTCGCCGCACGGCCGGATGCGCAGAGCCGGTTGGTCGGCGCTTATATGTGTTTTTATTCGGTGGGCAGTGGATTGGGTGCCATCGCGGCAACGTCGATCTATGCGCGGCTTGGCTGGACGGCCGTTTGTGTGCTGGGAGCCAGCATCAGCGCTGTGGCATTGGCGTATTGGTTATGGCTGGAATTGACGCGATCCTGAACCGGTTGCTGCTTTAACCCATCAAGCGCCTTCGCGGACTTGCCGGTGAAGGCGCTCGGGTGAGGTGTTACTCCGATTTCTTCTGCTGAAGTTGCACCGACGCTTTGCTGGTGTCTTCGTCCTTGTCGGAAGCGTTGTTGGAATCGAAGCAGCCGTGCAACAAAAATACTGAGCAGAACCCCAGGCATACATAAAGTTTTTTCATCACGATTCTCCTCGCAGTAGTGGTATCGGGCCTGACGCAGCACTTCGCCGAACCGATGCGTGCATCAGGCAACGCTTTATTGAATGACGGATCGCATTCGCGAGCAGGCTCGCTCCCACATCGGTCTCATCCCTTGCTGTGTTCCGGCGAAGAAGGCCCTTCCTTGATGCCACGCGGGCCGGCAACGCCCCAGACGATCAGGCCGATTATCGGAAAAACGATCATACCGATCGCCCATGCAGCCTTGACGCCAACGCTCTTGTTGCTGCGAAACACGCTGACAATGGCCCACAGATCAACCAGCAGAATGATCACCGCTACGGCAATGGCAAAATAACTCGCTGCCTCGTTCATGTCGCGACCCTCCGAAGACTTGTAAGCATTGGGCTGCAAGGCTATTGCAGCGTTCAAAAAAATTGCCAGCGATCAGCACAGAAGGTTCAGCCGCTTTCCGGATCCTGCCGGATCACCGAAATCTTGCCGTTGCGCTCGATGATCGCGAACTTGATCTGCTCAAGGGTTTCAATGCCCTGGCTGGAACGCGCCGCCTCCATGACGTCTGCCTCGACCAGTCGCGCATGACGCAAACGCCGGTGCAGCAACTTGCCGTTCTCGACAATGATCGTCGGCTCACCATCGATCAGCCGCGACACCCACTGGGAGCGTTGCTTGAGCAACGACAACCCGACATCGATGGCGATCAGCGTGACGATGACCAGAAACGCATTGGTCAGCGAGAAATCATCGCCCAGCAGCGCCTGCTGGGTGGCTTCGCCGATGATCATCAGCAAGACGAAATCGAAGGTCGTCAGTTCCGCCAACGATCGCCGACCGGCAATTTTGAACAGCACCATCAGTGCCAGATACATCGCGAGTGCGCGCAAGACCGAATCCATGGGCCACCTACGGGAAGATGAATTGAGTGAGCGGTACATCGTTCGAGCCTGCCGCCCTGATGTGGCTGCGATACAGGCCAAGCCCATCGCCGCGCAAGGTCAGGTAAAGCGTCGCCTGACCTTGCGCATCGGCCTGCAGCCACACGCGCATGCCCTGCGCTGAGCTACGCATGCGCACGGGCTCTGGCTGCATCGTCTCGATGCTGAAGCCATCGAGCAGTTCGCCGCCGATGTCCAGTTCAACCGTTGCCTCAGGCGCTGCATGCACGCTGAGTTTCAGCGCATTGGTCGAACCGTTGCGGTGGAACATCTCGTATTGCACCCTGACTTTGCCATCGTCGCTGCGAGCGTCCTGTGAACTGAGCACGCCACGGGAAAACAATCCCAGCAGGCCCAGCACCATGCACAGAACCAAGAGGTACCAACCGACGTGTTCAAAGCGCCAGACCTTCAGCTGATACGCCATGTCCTCCTGCACCGGGTATTGCCGGCTGCGCAGATCGGGGTGATCGGCGTCATGCTTCATCGGCTCCACCCTCCTTCGCCGCGCAAGGCACGACGATGGAAGTCCGGCAACTCCTGCAGGACGAATTCCGAGGCGAGGGTTTGCACTTCATTGCGCGATCCGGGAAACCATTGTTTGGCGTTGAACAAGAAGTGCCCGTCATCAAACTGAAAAGCCCAGGCGAAACACACCGTGCCCGCCCTGATGCCGTCCATATCGTCGGGGCCGAGAATGCCGGTGGTGGCGACCGCGACATTGGCGGTACTGTCGCGCAACGCGCCGATGGCCATTTCACTGGCCACCTCAACACTGGTGAGGTTGAAGGTTTGCATGGTCGCCGGGCTGACATGCAACAAGCGCTGCTTGGCCTGCGGCGAATAGACCACATACCCGCACTCGATCAACTCACCGCTGCCCGGCACTTCGGACAACAGCCTGACGACTTCCCCCGCCGTACAGGATTCAGCGGTGGTAATGACCAGATCATGCTGGCGCAGATATTCAATCGTATCGTTGGCGATGGACATGGCGTGCTCTCGAAGTTCTTGTTGCCGGTTGACCATTCGCTGCGCTGATCATTCCGCCGGTTTTCCGGGCACAACGGGCGGGCGCGCAAAACACCCTTGCGAGAAAGTTTTCCGCCTCCTACGGCGCGATCACCTAACCTCATAGACTGTGTGATCCACTCGAGCCCGCCGACCTCATGCGCTGTTCATTCAAGTCATTGTTTATTGTGCTGTTCCTGCTGCTGATGCAGGGCAGCGCGTCGCCATGGGCGGCGGATCTCCCTGCGCCGGCAACTACGGGTGCGGCGCCGCTGCCGGTGATTTCGCAAAGTGATCTGCAAGCCCTGCAACAACGTCTTGACGGGCTCAAGCAGCAGATTTCCGCGGCGAACAATTACAACCAGCTCGAAGGCCCGCAGGATCGGGTGCAGGCATTCATTCTCGATGTCGACCGATTGTCGGCAGCGCTGTTGCCGCAACAGGCGCAACTGGCGGTGCAATTGGGCGTGCTAGGGGCGGCGCCGGGCGCCGAAGTGGCCGCCGAGCAAGCGGACATCGTCGCCCAACGGGCCGCGCTCGCCGAGCAGAAAAGCAAGGTCGATGGCACCCTGAAAAGTCTCGCCGCGCTGAAACAGAACGCCGCCGACCTGATCACGCAGATTGCCGGCATCCGCCGCACCTTGCTTGAAAGCGAACTGACCCTGAGAACGCGCAGCGTGCTGAGCCCGCATTTCTGGGCGCCGCTGGTCAATCCAAGCGCGGACGACCGGCAACGGCTGGCACTGTTCGTCGAGCAGGTGCGCAACGTCTGGGCCGCGGTCTGGGCGCCGGGCGAGCGTTTTTTCACCTGCGTGCTGGTGCTGTTGGCGCTGCTCATCTGGACGGTCGGCCGGCATCTGGCTGAGCGCGGGCTGACCTGGTTCTGCATTCATCGCGTGGCGGAAGGCCGATTGCGCCGCAGTGCGCTGGCCTTCGCCTCGGCCATGGCCACCTTCATCACCACTGCCATCGCCCTGAAACTGCTGTTTTATGCCTGCACTCGCCATGAAGCCCTGCCGCCGGTGCTGGAAACCTTTTCCGAAGAGTTCGAAAAGGTCGTGTATGCCTGCGTGTTGATCACCGGACTCAGCCGCGCCTTGCTGTCGACCGAGCATCCGTCCTGGCGCCTGCCAGCGATCGCCGATCCGGTGGCGCTGGCCCTCAAGCACTATCCGCGCATCCTCTCGTGCACCTTGCTGGTGCTGGTAACGCTGGTGCAGGTCAGCAACGCGACGGGCATGAGCAGCCATATCGTCATGACCGGGCGCGGGGTGATTTCGATGGTGGTCCTGGCGATCATTGGCACGATGCTCTGGCGCGTCGGCAAGGTGCGCAAGGCACTGATTGCGGCGAATGACGAATCGGCTCCAAACAGCGTGTTCACCGGGCTGATCTACAGCGTCGCCAGCGTCTCGATGTTTGTAACCGCCATCGCGTTGCTCGCCGGTTATGTATCGCTGGCGCGGTTCATCAGTTATGAACTGGTCTGGGCCTACATCGTGCTGTCGGGGTTCTACTTGCTGACTCAGTTGGTCAAGGACGCTTGTGAGCATGTGTTCTCGCCCAAACATGCAAGCGGCAAAGCGCTCAAGCAGTTGCTCGGGATCAGCGACCGGCGCCTCGATCAGATTTCGATCCTGCTGTCCGGCGTCAGCCGCGCAGGCCTGTTGCTGATGGCATTGATCGCGTTATTCGTCGGCGGCATCGGCACCACGCTCGGCCAGTTACTCACCAATATCATGTCGATCCTCGGCGGCGCCGGCCTGCGCAAGCTGAACATAGTCCCGGGCCATCTGCTCAACGCGCTGCTGGCGCTGATGATCGGCATCTGGCTCATCCGGGCCTTAAGCCGCTGGCTCGACAACGAGTTTCTGCCCAAGACCGATATGGACCCGGGCATGTGTGCGTCGCTGAGCACGCTGTTTTCCAATATCGGCTATGCCTTTGTGATTCTGCTGACCCTGTCGTCGCTGGGCGTGCAGTGGACCAACCTGGCGTGGATCGTCAGTGCGCTGTCGGTGGGCATCGGTTTCGGCTTGCAGGAGATCGTGAAAAACTTTGTCTCCGGCCTGATTCTGCTTACCGAGCGCCCGGTCAAGGTCGGTGACTTGATCAGCATCAGTGGGGTCGAGGGCGACATCCGCCGGATCAACGTGCGCGCCACGGAAATCCAGCTCAGCGACCGCTCGATCGTGATCGTGCCCAACTCGCAGTTGATTTCGCAGAACCTGCGCAACGTCACCCTCGGCGGCAGCGCTCAGGGTGTGGCCTCGCTGGAGCTGGTGTTTGCGCTGGATATCGACCCTGAAGAAGTCAAACAGCTGCTGCTCGACGCTTATCACGAAAATCAAAGCATCCTCGACAAACCGGCGCCGTTCGTGCGCTTCAGCAAGTTGTCGCCAGACGGGATCACCTTGACGGTCACCGGTTATGTCGGCAGCCCGAGGATCGTCGGGCAGACCAAGAGCGATCTGCTGTTTGCGGTACTCAAGCGCCTGGGTACGGCAGGAATTGTGTTGGCCAAGCTGCCGGAGACGACATGATCGGGATTTCCCCATAGGAGAAAAATCTGTTCTCCCGGCGCAAAGCGTCGTAGTTTACGCGCCATAAATACAAGAAGGTTTGGGGGCGCAAGTGGGGGCGTATCGTCTGCTGTTGGCCGTTGTGGTCGCTGTTTCGCATATGGGCAAAACGTTCATGGGGCTGAACCCGGGCGTGGTCGCCGTCATTTCGTTTCTGATTATCAGCGGTTTCGTGATGACGTCGCTGATCGAGCGAAACTACAAGGCGCCGGGAAAGATCGGTCTGTTTTACGCCGACAGGGTCTTGCGCCTTTATCCACAATTTCTGTTCTACTTTTTCGCCTCCTGCGCGGTGATTCATTTCTTGTTGCCGGGCACGCCTCAAGCGGCGGAACTGACCTCCAGCAACATCGCGGCGAGCCTGGCGATGGTACCCCTGGGCTTTTACATGTTCGGAGCAACAGGAGCAGGCATCCTGCCCCCGGCTTGGTCGCTGGGGCTTGAGATGTGTTTCTATCTGGTGATCCCTTTTCTGGTCATTTTCAAGGCACGGGGCGTCAGCTTCGTCCTGTCCGTCGCGGTTTTCATCCCTGCGTGTCTGGGATTCATCAATACCGACCTGTACGGCTACCGTCTGTTGCCGGGGGTACTGTTCATTTTTCTTTGTGGCAGCTACCTGTTCAGACCTCAGCCCAAAGGTTTAATGATTGCGGCGGGCACGACCGTAGTGGCGGCTCTGGTTTTCCTGGCGATCATGGCCGGTTTGATCGAACGCAAGCCGTCCAATGCCGAGGTGGCGTTGGGGATTGCCTTGGGGATACCCGCTGTGTACATGCTGACAAGACTCAAGTTTCACAAGGCTGACGAGTTCTTGGGAAACATCAGCTACGGCGTATTTTTGAATCACTTCGTGGTGATTTACTTTCTGCACGGCCTCCGTCCCATCGCCACGTTCGATGTTCGCACCGTTGCAACGGTACTTCTGCTCTCTTTATTGCTGAGCGTTGGCTCCTACTACTTTGTCGAACGACCCGCCTTGAAACTTCGGCATGCGCTGAGGTCCGGCGGCAAAGCTACGCTGGATCAAATGACGCCGAGCAAGGCCGCAACTTCGGGGTAAAAAATATCGAGTCTGATGCGATCCAGCTAATCATTCCCTACCCGCTTACCGCGGCCGTGCTGCTGCGCGGCGTAAGTTCGAAGGGCAGGGTCACATGCTTGTGTGGCAACGGCTGCTTTTCGATCAAGGCGATCAGCATCTCCACTGCTTTTTCACCGAAGGCCTCGGCCGGTTGTGAAATGGTCGTCAACGGCGGATCGCAGTACGCCGCCATCGGAATATCGTCGAAGCCCACCAGTGAAATATCCTCAGGCACGCGCAGCCCCGCCTGGCGGATACGTTTGAGCGCACCGATGGCCATCTCGTCGTTTTCGCAGAACAGGGCAGTGGGTCGCTGATCCATCGCGAGCATCTTTTCCGCTCCCGCAAAACCGGCCTCAAGGCTGAAATTGCCATGGCAGATCAGCGCCTCGTCGAAGGCGATATCGGCCTCGCGCAATGCCGCTTCATACCCCGCCAGTCGATCTCGGGTCAGCGGGCTGTTCTTCGAGCCCTTGATCAGGCCGATGCGCCGGTGTCCCAAGGCAATCAGATGTTGGGTCATGGCTTTGGCGGCAGCTATGTTGTCCAGACTGATCGTTGGATAACGCCCGGCCTTGATGACTTCACAGGCGTTGACGATGGGCGGCAGATCGGCGTCGGCCGGGGCGTTTTCAAACGGATCGTAAGCGCGCAACTGGATCACGCCGTCGGCTTGATAGGCAAATACCAGCTCGGCGAATTGCCGTTCCAGTTCTTCCCTGCCCTGGGTGTCACACAGCAGCAAGCGATAGCCGGCAGCCTGCGCCGCTCGCTGCGCGCCGCTGATGACCCGGGCGAAAAAAGTATTGGCAATGGTCGGCACCAGAATCACCAGGTTGCCGGTGCGCCGCGAGCGAAACTGCACGGCCATCAGGTTCGGTCGATAGCCCGCCTGCTCCACCGCCGCCATGACGCGCTCGCGAGTCGGCGCCAGGACACGCTCGGGCGATTTCAATGTCCTCGACACCGTCGCTACTGAAACGCCTGCCAGCCGAGCCACTTCGCGAATATTGGACAAAACCACCTCGTTGTTTCATACCGATCAGGCGCGGAGCTTACCCCAGGTGACGAGCCACCGAAACGCTGTCGATCATCCGCTGCCATTTGACAGGCGGGCATTTCGAGCCTAGATTTCGCCGACGATGTAACCGGTTACATCCATCACCAGAATTGCCTCCAGCTGACGAGAGCCTGCCATGTACGCTGCCGCTGAAAAAATAAGAATGGGTTTTGTCGGAGGCGGTGAAGGTTCCTTCATCGCCCGCGCTCACCGGCAAGCCGCCGGCCTCGATGGACGTTTCGAACTGGTCTGCGGCGCGTTCAGCCGTGACTCGCAAAACAATCAGCGCACCGCTGCCGCGCTGGGTCTGGCTGCCGAGCGCTGCTACGACGACTGGCAAACCCTGCTCACCCGCGAGGCCGCGCTGCCGGCCGAACAGCGCATGCAATTGCTGATCATCGTCACCCCCAATCATCTGCACGCAGCGATTGCGCGTGAGGCGTTAAGCGCCGGTTTTCATGTGTTCAGCGAGAAACCCGCCGCAGTGAACCTGGCCGAGGTGCAGGCGCTGCACTCGGTGGTGATCAACAGCCAACGCATCTACGGCCTGGCGCACACCTATCTTGGTTACGCGATGGTCTGGCAGGCACGCGAGATGGTCGCCAGCGGCGTACTCGGGCGTGTGCGCAAGGTGATCGTCGAGTACCCGCAAGGCTGGCTCAGCACCGATGTCGCCGGCCAGGGCAACAAGCAGGCCGGCTGGCGTGACGACCCTGCGCAATCCGGGATCGGTGGCTGCATTGGCGACATCGGCACCCACGCGTTTTCCCTGGCCGAATTCGTCGCCGGTCAGCAGATTCAGTTCATCAGCGCGATGCTCGGCTCGCATGTCGAGGGTCGGCAACTGGATGACGATGCCGCGATGCTGTTCAAAATGACCGAGGGCGCCAGCGGCATCTTGCTCGCCAGCCAGGTCTGCGCAGGTGAAGAGAACCCGCTGAAAATCCGCGTCTACGGAGACAAGGGTGGGCTGGAGTGGCGTCAGGAAGAACCCGCCAGTCTGATTCACCGGCCGTTGAACGAGCCGATGCGCATTCTGCGTTCGGGCGTCGGTCAGGCCTGGCTGTGTGCCGCTGCAAGCCAGCGCATGCGCTTGCCCGCTGGCCATCCCGAAGGTTATCTGGAAGCCATGGCCAATCTGTACGGCGACCTCGCCGAGGCGATTGTGCACGGCGGTGAGGGCCACCAGGCACCGGGCGTTCCGGGCATCGAAACCGGCCTGCGCGGCATGGCTTTCATCGAAACCGCCATCGCCAATCACCATGGCAACGAGAAGTGGAGCGAGATCCCCGATCAACTGACAGGAGCTGCGAATCATGAAGAATGATCAGCACAACGCTACAGGCTTGAAAGGCCCGGGGATTTTCCTTGCGCAGTTCATCGCTGACGAGGCGCCCTTCGACTCGCTGGCCAACATCGCCGAATGGGCGGCATCGCAAGGCTACAAGGCCATTCAGTTACCGACCCTCGGTACCCGCTTCATCGATCTGCAGCGCGCCGCCGACAGTCAGGACTACTGCGACGAACTCATCGCCGTTTGCGCCCGCGCCGGTGTGGTCATCAGCGAGTTGTCGACGCACCTGCAAGGACAACTGGTGGCGGTGCATCCGGCGTTCGATAGCCTGTTCGACGATTTCGCCCCGCCAGCGTTGCGCGGTAAACCCCGGGAGCGCACCGAGTGGGCCATCGAGCAATTGAAACTCGCCGCCCGCGCCAGCCAGCGGCTGGGACTGACGGCCCACGCGACGTTTTCCGGCGCCCTGCTCTGGCCCTATGTCTATCCGTGGCCGCAACGGCCAGCGGGGCTGGTCGAGCAGGGGTTCGCTGAACTCGGCAAGCGCTGGCTGCCGATTCTCGATTGCTTCGAGGAGGCTGGCGTCGATCTGTGCTACGAAATCCATCCCGGCGAAGACCTGCATGACGGGGCGTCGTTCGAGCAGTTTCTCGAAGCGGTGAATCATCACCCTCGCGCCGCAATTCTCTACGACCCGAGCCATCTGCTGCTGCAGCAAATGGATTACCTGGGTTTCATCGATCGCTACCACGCGCGCATCCGCATGTTTCACGTCAAGGACGCCGAGTTCCGCCCTGATGCGCGTTCCGGCGTCTACGGCGGTTATCAGGGCTGGGTCGAACGTCCCGGGCGCTTCCGCTCGCTGGGCGATGGCCAGATCGATTTCAAATCGATCTTCAGCAAATTGTGCCAATACGATTTCAACGGCTGGGCAGTGCTGGAGTGGGAATGCTGCCTCAAGGATGCCGCGCAAGGTGCCGCCGAAGGTGCGGCGTTCATCGAGCGGCACATGATCCGCAAGACCGCCAGGGCCTTTGACGACTTCGCCGGGGTCAGCGATGACCCGGCGTCCAACCGGCGCTTGCTGGGCCTGGCCGACGACTGATTCATCCGCGTTACCGACATAAAAACAATACGGTGATTAGAAATGAACGTAATGAATGCGCGACTCAGCGTCATGATGTTTTTGCAGTTTTTCATATGGGGCGGCTGGTTCGTCACCCTCGGCACATTCTTGTCCACAACGCTCGCTGCCAGCGGTAGTCAGGTCGGCATGGCCTTCGCCACGCAGTCATGGGGCGCGATCCTGGCGCCTTTTGTCATCGGTCTGATTGCCGACCGGTTTTTCAATGCCGAGCGCATTCTGGCGATGCTGCATCTGCTCGGCGCGGTGTTGCTCTATCAGCTTTATCGCGCGGTGGATTTCAGCGCGTTCTATCCCTATGTACTCGCTTACATGATGGTCTACATGCCGACACTGGCCTTGGTCAACGCCGTGGCGTTCCGCCAGATCAAAGACCCGGCGCTGGATTTCTCGCGTATCCGGGTATGGGGCACGGTGGGCTGGATTGTCGCCGGTGTGGTGATCAGCTTCGTGTTCGCCTGGGACTCGCAGCAAAGCCTTGCAGCGGGTGGTTTGCGCAATACCTTCCTGATGTCCGCAGTGGCGTCGCTGCTATTGGGGCTTTACAGCTTCAGTCTGCCCGATACTGCGCCGCTGAAAACCGCAGCAGGCTCGTCGAGCCTCAAGCAGGTGCTCGGCGTCGATGCGTTGGGTTTGCTCAAGGATCGCAGCTATCTGGTGTTCTTCCTCGCCTCGATCCTGATCTGCATTCCACTGGCGTTCTATTACCAGAATGCCAATCCGTTTCTGGCTGAAATCGGCGTGACCAACCCCACGGCGAAGATGGCTATCGGGCAGGTCTCGGAAGTGCTGTTCATGCTGTTGCTGCCGCTGTTCATTCATCGTTTCGGGATCAAGATCGCCCTGTTGGTCGGCATGGCTGCCTGGGCGTTGCGCTACGTGCTGTTTGCCTTCGGCAATAACGATGATCAGGCGTTCATGCTGCTGATCGGCATTGCCCTGCATGGCGTGTGCTATGACTTCTTTTTCGTTTCCGGGCAGATCTACACCGATGCCAGGGCGCCGGAACGCTTCCGCAGCTCAGCGCAAGGCTTGATCACCTTGGCCACGTACGGGTTGGGGATGTTGATGGGTTTCTGGATTGCAGGTCGGATTACCGACCACTTCACGTCAAGTGCGGGGCATGACTGGGAACGTATATGGCTGTTCCCCGCCGGGTTTTCCGTAGCAGTGTTGCTGTGTTTCTGGGCGACGTTCAAGGGCCGCGATCACGACAAGGCTGTGCTGCCGACGGCGGTTTAAGAGGCTGTCATGGTGCTTGCGTGAATCGAATGCCGCCGCTGTTTGAGGCGACATTCGATATCGATGCTCACTGTGGCACTCAAGCGGTGCGACGTTCGAGCAGACGGTCAGCACCGCCTTCGGCGATCCGATTGCCCTGCAGATGATCGGAGCCGTCAGAGGCCACTGCATCGCTGAACAGTGGATCGGTCTCGGTGGCGGCTACTGCGTCACTGAACAGACGGTCAGTTTCAGTAGCGGCGACAGCGTCGCTGAACAGACGGTCAGTTTCAGTAGCGGCGACAGCGTCGCTGAACAGGGGGTCGGTTTCGGCGGCGGCAAAGGCATTCAGTGCAAAAACCGAGAAGGCGATACCGAGGATAGTCTGGCGTTTCATGATGATGTGCTCCGAGGTGCAGTGGTTGGGTATGGAGCCGATCTTACGCCGCGCTGAGGATATGAGAACTTCATTGAATTAATGGTTGTTATTGACGCGATCAATCATTGCAGCGCGCATCAGCACAAGCTTTGCTAGTCCGGCACGCTATCGCTTACACATCCAAGAGAAACACCCTACAACCCCAAAAGCACAAACTTACAAAACATATTTTTGACAGCTTTTATCAGACAAAAAAAAGACCCGAATCGGCCAAAACCGAAACGGGTCTTCCCCACTTCCAACGACCTCTATTTCAGGTCGTCAAAGTGGTCTCGCAGGAACTCGTAAAAGCGCAAGGCTTTAAACAATCTCCATACAAGGCTCAGCGTACGCAGCAAAAGCTTCATACGTTTTGGCCTCCAGGGCTGGCGGCCAAACCTCCAGCAAACTTACCGGACCATGCGTGCCTTCAGCCTGCATGTTGGTGTGGCTAGTGAGGCGGCCGGTTGAAATCCCTCCGAGACATCATTCCGGCGCGGGTGCGAATCCGCGTCAGAGGGCGTTAAACCTTTTGCGCCCCCAGCCAAACCTCACCGCTCTACCAACAATATGAGCGCTGGCATCTTAACGCACAAATCAGAAGAGAAACGCTCGTAACCAAGGTTATCCTGCGATTAGGACTACACCTTTGTAAAATGGTATTTCTGACAATGTTTATTGACAGCCCTGAAATTCGTTGCATCCGCTGAGCGCTCCGAAAAAACCTCTTAAATCACCTTAAACCTGCATTGCACTGACCGCGGAAACTCAATACCATCGCGGACATGTTGGTGTGGCTAGTGAAGCACATGGCTTCGACCGCAAATCGAGGCTTTAAAAAACCGCCCCGCGAAGGCGGTTTTTTTTCGTCTGCGTTTTCTTACGAACCCTCTCGTGTCACCCGGTTCGATTTCCCATTCCCATCTCACCTGCACAAATCTTCTAAACACTCTCCTCCCCCGCGCGGTATTGTAAAAACGCCCCTGCTCAACCGCCCCTGGAGTATGCCCATGGACAAACGCAACTGGATCTCCCTGTCCCAGGATGTCGATACCGGGATCGAGTCGATTCGTGCGCATTTCCGTGGACATGCCTACGATCCGCACTGGCATGACAGTTTTCTCGTCGGGGTCACCGAGCAAGGCGTACAACAGTTCAATTGCCGTCGTATGCGCCATCGCAGTACCCCGGGCCATGTGTTCCTGCTGGAACCGGGAGAAATCCACGATGGCCATGCGCCGACCGAGGACGGTTTTACCTACTCGATGCTGTACCTCGATCCGCACTGGCTGGAGCGCGAACTGCAGGCGCTGTTCGAAAATGCCCCCGCCGACAGTCAGCCCGGTTTTGCCGACACCCTGAGCCACGATCCGCGTCTGTCGACTGCGATTGTGCGGGCCTTCCACGCGTTGCACGACGGCGATTTGCGCATCGTTCGCCAGACCACGCTCGATGTCCTGCTGGCGTCCCTCACCCGGCACCTCGACTGGCGCAAGCGTCAGGACTTCGATCCGCGCCTGCCACTGGTTGCCCAGGTCGCGCGCGACTATCTGCATGCGCATACGTACGAAGACATCGGCCTCGACGACCTTGCCCGCGCCTGTGGCGTGGATCGCTTTCGTTTGACCCGGGCGTTCAAGGCCGCTTTCGGCCTGGCGCCGCACGCTTACCTGATACAGCTGCGCCTGGCCAAGGCACGGCAGTTGCTGGCGCGCGGCGAGACACCGGCGCAGGTCGCCAGCGTGCTCGGTTTTGCCGACCAGAGTCACTTGGGCCGCTGGTTTCGCCGCGCCTATCAGTTGACTCCGGCGGACTACCGCAAACGCTGCTCAAATCTTCCAGACTGACACCCCGCCCGCTGACGATCATGGTCTCCTGTCGCAACTTTCAGGAATTTGACCCATGGCTTCTTTACTGCCCTTTCTGCTGTTTGCTTTCGTTGCCTCGATCACACCGGGGCCGACCAACATTCTGGTGCTCAGTCACGGCTCGCGTCGTGGACTGATCGCCACCCTGCCGATCATTTTCGGCGCCTGCGCGGCGGCGGCGCTGATTGTTCTGGTAGTTGGGCTGGGCGCTGGCGAGACCCTGTTGCGCTTTCCGCGCGTGCAGCAAGCCATGGCCTGGGGCGGTGTACTTTGGTTGAGCTGGCTGGCGTGGCAGATCTTTCGCAGTCCACCGCCGTCGCTGGATCCGGCGGCAGCACCAGAAAACGACTTGAGCGTGTTCGGCGCGGCCATGTTGCAACTGGTCAACCCCAAGGTGTGGATGATGGCCGTGGCGGTGGTCAGTGTGTTTGTCGGCGGCGGCGACAAGACGTTGCGACTGCTGGTGTTGTCGCTGGCCTTCCTGCTGGTGTCGTTGCCGTGCATGACGCTCTGGGCGCTGCTCGGTGTCGGCAGTGCGCGTTTGCTCAGTTCACCGCAGGCGTTCAAGCGAATGAACGCGGTACTGGCCTTGCTCCTGTTGCTCTCGGCATGGCTGGCCGTATTGGTCTAGCGCCCTGTCGCCTGGCGATACTGGCGAGGAGTAAACCCGGTCGAGGCCTTGAACTGACGGGTGAAAGCACTGTGATCGGTGTAGCCGCATTGCAATGCCACTTCGGTAATCGGCAAGTCGCTGTGCAGCAACCGATATGCATGTTCCAGCCTTATTTTCTGGATCATTTGCCGTGGCGTCAGATGGAATACCCGTTTGCAGTAGCGCTCCAGTTGCGCCACGGAAATACCGGCGATCCGCGTCAGTTCCCCCAGCGTCACGCGTCGATTGAAGTGGGCGCGGATGTGCTCATCGACTGCCGCCAGTCGCTCGAACGCCGGATGAGTTTCGCTGGCTGATTGCAGATCCACCGAGATCCCTGCCAGGCCGATGATCACCCCTTCACGATCGTAGATGGGTCGTTTGTGGGTCAGGCACCAGCCCGGTTCGCGACTGCCGTACAGATGCAGTTCGAGCTGATCTTCCAGCACGAAACCTTCCTCCAGCACCTTGCGATCCTGCTCGGTGTACCCCGGCCCCAACCGCGCCGGGAACACCTGCGCACTGGTTTTGCCGAGCAACGGGCGCAAGTCTTTCAAGCCACAACGCTGCACCAGCGTGCGATTGGCCAACACATAGCGCGCTTGCAGATCCTTGATGAAGATCGCCGCATTGGGAATCACATCGAGTATCGGCAGCAGCTGCGCGGCACCGGCGACCATCTCTTCGAGGGTCTGCGGGCGCAGGCCGTCATTGCCCTGGCACAGGATCGAAAACGCAGGCTGCATGAAAAACTCCCCCCTTGCGATGAGCCGCCAGAAAAGCCGTCCGCGAGCAGATTGCAGCAACGTCGCTGCCCTGTCGAGGCCGCCCATTCATCGGCGTCATTGTGCTGAATTCGTCATCGATCCCCGCATAAGACATCAATCGCCGCCATCGGCGACCGGTGCAAAGTCTGGTCGTCACCGTGACGCAACTCACCCTCCGTCAGTGCCCACCCTGCCGGTGCCTGCTCAAACCAACCAACGGGATCTGTTCATGAAACGAGTACACGTCATTGATTCCCACACCGGCGGCGAACCGACGCGGCTGGTGATGAGCGGCTTTCCCGAGCTGCCCGGCAACAGCATGGCCGAGAAGCGCGATGCTCTGCGCAATCAGCATGATCAGTGGCGCCGCGCCTGCCTGCTGGAGCCGCGCGGCAACGACGTGCTGGTCGGTGCGCTGCTTTGCGCGCCAGTGTCGCCGGACGCTACTTGCGGGGTGATCTTCTTCAACAACGCTGGATATCTGGGCATGTGCGGCCACGGCACCATTGGTCTGGTCAATTCGTTGCAGTACTTGGGGCATATCCAGCCGGGCGTGCACAGGATCGACACACCGGTGGGACAGGTCAGCGCGACGTTGCACGAGGATGGCTCGGTAACCCTGGGCAACGTGCCCGCCTGGCGCTATCGCAAGCAAGTGCCGGTGGACGTGCCCGGTTTTGGCCGCGTGTTCGGCGATGTCGCTTACGGCGGCAACTGGTTTTTCCTCGTCTGCGAGCATGGCCAGACCCTGAACATGAACAACGTCGAACACCTGACGGCGTACACCTGGGCGATGCTCAAAGCACTGGAGGAACAAGGCATCCATGGCGAGGACGGCGCGGTCATCGATCACATCGAGCTGTTCGCCGATGACCATCAGGCTGACAGCCGCAACTTCGTCATGTGCCCCGGCAAAGCCTACGACCGCTCGCCATGCGGCACCGGGACCAGCGCGAAACTCGCTTGCCTGGCCGCCGACGACAAGTTGCAACCCGGCGCGCCATGGGTGCAGGCGAGCATCACCGGCAGCCAGTTCGAAGGCCGCTTCGAATGGGAAGGCGAACGCATTCGCCCGTTCATCACCGGCCGCGCCTACGTCACCGCAGACAGCGTCTTGCTGATCGACGAAACCGACCCGTTCGCGTGGGGCATCTGAGCCGCTGCGCTGATTTTTCAACTCGACTTGAATGACGTACCAAGGAGCCAACACCATGAGCGACAACATCTTCACCGGTTGCATGCCGGCCCTCATGACCCCGTGCACCGCCCAACGCAGACCGGACTTCGATGCGTTGGTAGCCAAGGGCCGCGAGTTGATCGATATCGGCATGAGCGCCGTGGTCTATTGCGGCTCCATGGGCGACTGGCCGCTGCTCACCGAAGCCGAGCGTCAGGAAGGCGTGGCCCGTTTGGTCGCCGCCGGGGTGCCAACCATCGTCGGTACCGGTGCGGTGAACACCCGCGAAGCCGTGTCCCATGCAGCCCACGCGGCGAAAGTCGGCGCGCAAGGCTTGATGGTCATCCCGCGCGTACTGTCCCGTGGCGCTTCGGCCTCGGCGCAAAAGGCTCACTTCGCCGCCATTCTGCAAGCCGCGCCAAACCTGCCGGCGGTGATCTACAACAGCCCTTACTACGGCTTCGCCACCCGCGCCGATCTGTTTTTCGAACTGCGCCGCGACTACCCGAACCTGATCGGCTTCAAGGAATTTGGCGGCGGCGCGGACCTGCGCTACGCGGCGGAAAACATCACCTCCAAGGATAACGACGTAACGCTGATGGTCGGGGTCGACACACAGGTGGTGCACGGTTTCGTCAACTGCAACGCCACCGGCGCGATCACCGGCATCGGCAACGCCCTGCCCCGCGAAGTCCTGCAACTGGTCGCACTGAGCAGGCAAGCGGCACAGGGCGATGCCAAGGCCCGGCGTCAGGCGAGGGAGCTGGAATCGGCGTTGGCGGTGCTCTCGTCATTCGACGAAGGTTGTGATCTGGTGCTCTATTACAAGCACCTGATGGTGCTCAACGGCGATAAGGAATACACCCTGCACTTCAACGAAACCGACTCATTGAGTGACTCGCAACGACGTTACGCCGAGAAGCAATATTCGCTGTTCCGTCACTGGTACGAAAACTGGTCGGCCGAACAGAACTTCGCCTGACCGCTACCTGCCGTGGATCGCCACGATGCGCGGCAGCCCGCCCTCCTTTCACAGGAAGACACCATGACTCTGACGGGCAACATGCTGATCGGCCAACGAGAAAATCCCGCCATGGCAAATAATCCTTCGGCCGACATCGCCGTGGTCGGCGCCGGGATCATCGGCGTGGCTTGCGCACTGCGCCTGGCCCGTCAGGGGTTGCGGGTGGTGGTCATCGATCAGCAGGATCCCGGCCGTGGCGCCTCGTTCGGCAACGCCGGGCATCTGGCGACCGAGCAGGTGTTTCCGATTGCCGACGTGTCGATCCTCAAGCGCTTGCCGGCCATGCTTATGGATCCGATGGGGCCGTTGCGCCTGGACTGGAAACACCTGCCACGCGCCCTGCCGTGGTTCACCCGATTGTTGCTGAACCTGCGCGCTGCGCCCTTTCAAAAAACCGTCGGCGGATTGCGCGCGCTCAATGAAAGCAGCCTCGACGCCTGGCAGCGCTTGCTCGCCGATATCCAGCGCACGGATCTGCTCAAGGTTGACGGTTCATTGCTGGTCTTTGAAAAACCTCAATCCCGTCAGGCCCTGGAAGTCCTGCAAGCACGCCTGAATCAGCAGCAGGTGCCGGTCAATTACTGGCAGGCCGGAGCGATCCGCGAGGCAGCGCCGCAGCTCAGCGAGCAGATTCAGGGCGGGCTGTTTTTCCCGCGCACCGGACACTTCCTCGATCCCTACCGCGTGGTATGCGCACTGGTTGAGGCCGCGCGGGCCAGTGGCGTGAGTTTTCTCAAGCAGCAGGTTCAAGGCGGCTACGTCCAGCAAAACGGCGTTTTACTGGTGACCGGCAACGGCGACGTGACAGCGCGCCGCGTGCTGCTGGCCTGCGGCGCGCATTCGGCGAAGCTCACCGGCGTGCTCACCGGCAAACACGTCCCCCTGGACACCGAGCGTGGCTATCACTTGATGCTGCCCCACGAACATGCGCGCCTGCCCTTCCCTGTCACCTCACTGGAACGCAAATTCATCATGACACCGATGAGCGAAGGCCTGCGTCTGGCCGGTACGGTCGAGTTCGCCGGGCTTGAGCGACCAGCAAACATGGCGCGTGCCTGGCAGTTGCAGCGTTTGAGTCAGGGGCTGTTTCGCAAAAATCTGAACGCTGACGGCGCCACCGCGTGGATGGGCTTTCGCCCGTCGCTGCCGGATTCGCTGCCGGTGATCGATCAGGTCTGCGACGGCAAGGTATTGCTCGCCTTCGGTCATCAGCACCTCGGGCTGACCCAGGCGGCGGTGACGGCGCAGATGATCGGGCAGATGCTCTCAGGCGCCACCACCGTACTGCCGGACATCGAGCCCTACCGACTGGCGCGTTTCTAAACGTGCTTGAGCGCGTCGCCGTGATGCATGGCCAAGTGACCGGTCTTATCGCTCTTGACCTCGTACTGCGGCGCGTCTTTCGAGGCCGGCCGGTGCCTTCCCATGAATTCGCTGTCGCGGGTGTGCACCTTGACCACCTTGCCGTGAATCTCACCGGCCTCTGAATTCCAGCGCACGGCATCACCGACCTTGAATGAATTGCTCATCATCGTGTCCTCGTATCAGGCTTGTTTTCCATGGAGCCGCGAGGCGTCGGAGAAATTCCCCTTCTTTCCATGCGACCGCCGGCAGGCAGCCCCCCCATAGCCTCGACGCAATTTGACAGCACTGGCGTTGCTCGCCAAAGTCGCCCCCTTTTTCCACCGCTGGGTGAACAGGGGTCGCCGTTGAACCATCAGACATTGTCCATGCGCCTTGAGCGCGTCGCCGCCCATGTGCCGGCCGGCGCACGGCTGGCCGATATCGGCTCGGATCACGGCTATCTGCCGGTGGCCCTGATCCGCCGGGGCCTGATTACGGCAGCGGTGGCTGGCGAGGTCGCGTTATCGTCGTTCCACGCAGCGCAACGCACCGTCAATGACAACGACCTGCACGGCCAGATCAGCGTGCGCCTGGCCGATGGGCTGGCGGCGATCAAACCGGACGACGCCATCAGCGCAATCACCCTCTGCGGCATGGGCGGGGAAACCATCCGCGATATTCTCGAAGCCGGCAAAGCCCATCTCAGCGGCCACGAAAAACTGATCCTGCAGCCCAACGGTGGCGAGCAACCGTTGCGCCAGTGGCTGATGGATAACGGCTACCGGATCGTCGGCGAAGAGGTGCTGCACGAGAACCGCTTCGACTACGAAATCATCGTCGCCGAGAGGGCCTCTGAGCCAGTGATTTACGACATCAGGGAACTGTTTTTCGGACCTCTGCATCTGCAGAAGCGCAGCGCGGCGTTTGCGCAAAAGTGGCAACGCAGACTGAGTCTGCGACAGAAGACGTTGGCGCAGTTGACGAGAGCGCAACAGGTGTTGCCGCAGGACAAAGTACAGGCGCTCAAGCGGGAGGTGCAGTGGATCAGCGAATTGCTCGGGTGAGTGTGCCGCCCTCTTCGCGAGCAGGCTCGCTCCTACAGTTGACCGTGTTTCGTCATCCGGAAAACGCAAAAAAGGCCTGTTTTCAAAGCAGGCCTTTTGCTTGGCGGTGAACTTACTTCTGCTGCGTCAGCGCCGAGTAGCTGTTCATCAGGTTGCGGTAGTTGGGAATCCGCTGCGACAGCAGATTACCCAGCCCTTCGATGTCGTTGCGCCAGTCGCGGTGCAGCTCACAGGCCACCGAGAACCAGTTCATCATTTGTGCGCCGGCCTGGGTCATGCGGCTCCATGCGGCTTGCTGCACGGTGGTGTTGAAGGTGCCGGACGCATCAGTGACCACGAACACATCAAAGCCTTCGGCCAGTGCCGACAGGGTCGGG
>NZ_DATMIV010000026.1:0-8134 GCF_035554175.1 Pseudomonas sp.
CGGCCGGCTGAGCCAGCGAAGCCGATGGGCCGGACGGTGGACTGGAAGAGATTGCGTTCATGATTGCTCCTGTTTAATGGAGCCATCAGCAAATCATTTCAGGCCATTGCATTTGCGGTATCCGGCTATGGCTCGACCGGCCGTACGTAACAAAAAATGTGCCGGCGTACATGAGCGATATTCATGCAAAAGCCACACATGCTCCAAAAGCGCACAGGTTTGCTATGATCCCGCTCCTTCGTAATGGTCTTTCCGAGTAGTCCACATGTCCGATCGCAGCGTCCGCCTTCAAGCTCTCAAGCAAGCCCTTAAAGAGCGCATCCTGATTCTCGACGGCGGGATGGGCACGATGATCCAGAGCTACAAGCTCGAAGAGCAGGATTATCGCGGCAAACGCTTCGCGGACTGGCCGAGTGACGTCAAGGGTAACAACGACCTGCTGGTAATCACCCGTCCTGACGTGATCGGCGGCATCGAAAAAGCCTATCTGGACGCCGGCGCCGACATTCTCGAAACCAACACCTTCAACGCCACGCGCATTTCCATGGCCGATTACGGCATGGAAGAGCTGGCGTACGAATTGAACGTGGAAGGCGCACGTCTGGCGCGCAAGATGGCCGACGCCAAGACCGCCGAAAACCCCGCCAGGCCGCGCTTCGTTGCCGGCGTGCTCGGCCCGACCAGCCGTACCTGCTCGCTGTCGCCAGACGTCAACAACCCCGGCTACCGCAACGTGACTTTCGATGAGCTGGTGGAGAACTACACCGAAGCCACCAAAGGCCTGATCGAGGGCGGCGCCGACCTGATCCTGATCGAAACCATCTTCGACACCCTCAACGCCAAAGCGGCGATCTTCGCCGTGCAAGGTGTGTTCGAAGAGCTGCACATCGAATTGCCGATCATGATCTCCGGGACCATCACCGATGCGTCCGGCCGTACCCTGTCCGGCCAGACCACCGAAGCGTTCTGGAACTCGGTGGCGCACGCCAGGCCAATCTCGGTCGGCCTGAACTGCGCCCTCGGCGCCAGTGAGTTGCGCCCGTACCTGGAAGAGCTGTCGAACAAGGCCAGCACCCACGTATCCGCGCACCCCAACGCCGGCCTGCCCAATGAATTCGGCGAATACGATGAACTGCCGGCGCAAACCGCCAAAGTCATCGAAGAGTTCGCCCAGAGCGGATTTCTCAACATCGTCGGCGGCTGCTGCGGCACCACGCCGGGCCACATTGAAGCCATCGCCAAAGCCGTGGCCGGTTACGCGCCACGGCAGATTCCGGACATTCCCAAGGCCTGCCGTCTCTCGGGCCTGGAGCCGTTCACCATCGATCGCAGCTCGCTATTCGTCAACGTCGGCGAGCGCACCAACATCACCGGTTCGGCGAAATTCGCCCGCCTGATCCGTGAAGACAATTACACCGAAGCCCTCGAAGTCGCCCTGCAGCAGGTCGAGGCCGGCGCGCAGATCATCGACATCAACATGGACGAGGGCATGCTCGATTCGAAGAAGGCCATGGTGACCTTCCTCAATCTGATCGCTGGCGAACCGGATATCTCGCGCGTGCCGATCATGATCGACTCGTCGAAATGGGAAGTCATCGAAGCCGGCCTCAAGTGCATTCAGGGCAAGGGCATCGTCAACTCGATCAGCATGAAAGAAGGCGTCGAGCAGTTCATCCACCATGCCCGGCTGTGCAAGCGCTACGGCGCTGCGGTGGTGGTGATGGCGTTCGACGAAGCCGGCCAGGCCGACACCGAAGCGCGCAAGAAAGAAATCTGCAAACGCTCCTACGACATTCTGGTCAACGAAGTCGGTTTCCCGCCGGAAGACATCATCTTCGACCCGAATATTTTCGCCGTCGCCACCGGCATCGAAGAGCACAACAACTACGCGGTCGACTTCATCAACGCCTGCGCCTACATCCGCGACGAGCTGCCGTACGCCCTGAGCTCCGGTGGTGTGTCCAACGTGTCGTTCTCGTTCCGGGGCAACAACCCGGTGCGTGAGGCGATCCACTCGGTGTTCCTGCTCTACGCAATCCGCGCCGGCCTTACCATGGGCATCGTCAACGCCGGCCAGCTGGAGATCTACGACCAGATCCCGGTCGAGCTGCGCGACGCCGTCGAAGACGTGATCCTCAACCGCACCCCGGAAGGCACCGACGCCCTCCTCGCCATCGCCGACAAGTACAAGGGCGACGGCAGCGTCAAGGAAGCCGAGACCGAAGAGTGGCGCAACTGGGACGTCAACAAGCGTCTGGAACACGCGCTGGTCAAAGGCATCACCACGCACATCGTCGAAGACACCGAAGAATCCCGGCTGTCGTTCGCCCGCCCGATCGAGGTGATCGAAGGCCCGCTGATGTCCGGCATGAACATCGTCGGCGACCTGTTCGGCGCCGGCAAAATGTTCCTCCCGCAAGTCGTGAAATCCGCCCGGGTGATGAAGCAGGCCGTGGCACACTTGATTCCGTTCATCGAACTGGAGAAAGGCGACAAGCCGGAAGCCAAGGGCAAGATCCTCATGGCCACGGTGAAAGGCGATGTGCACGACATCGGCAAGAACATCGTCGGCGTGGTGCTCGGTTGCAACGGCTATGACATCGTCGACCTCGGCGTGATGGTCCCGGCCGAGAAGATCCTGCAGGTTGCCAGAGAAGAGAAATGCGACATCATCGGCCTCTCCGGCCTCATCACCCCGTCACTGGATGAAATGGTGCATGTCGCCCGCGAAATGCAGCGTCAGGATTTTCATCTGCCGCTGATGATCGGTGGCGCGACCACCTCCAAGGCGCATACCGCGGTGAAGATCGAGCCGAAGTACAGCAACGATGCGGTGGTCTACGTGACTGACGCCTCGCGTGCGGTGGGTGTGGCGACACAGTTGCTGTCCAGGGAATTGAAGGCCGGTTTCGTCGAGAAGACCCGACTGGAATACATCGATGTGCGCGAGCGCACGTCCAATCGCAGCGCCCGCACCGAGCGCCTGAGCTACGCCGCCGCCATCGCGAAGAAGCCGCAGTTCGACTGGGCCAGTTACCAGCCAGTGAAACCGACCTTCACCGGCAGCAAAGTGCTCGACAATATCGATTTGAAGGTGCTGGCCGAGTACATCGACTGGACGCCGTTCTTCATTTCCTGGGACCTGGCCGGCAAATTCCCGCGCATCCTCGAAGACGAAGTGGTCGGTGAGGCCGCCACTGCACTGTACAAGGACGCGCAGGAAATGCTCGCCAAATTGATCGACGAGAAACTGATCAGCGCTCGCGCGGTGTTCGGTTTCTGGCCGGCCAATCAGGTGAATGAGGACGACATCGAGCTGTACGACGATGCCGGCAAGCCATTGGCCAGACTGCATCACCTGCGTCAGCAGATCATCAAGACCGACGGCAAGCCGAACTTCTGTCTCGCCGACTTCGTTGCGCCGAAGGACAGCGAAGTCACCGACTATGTGGGTGGCTTCATTACCACCGCCGGCATCGGCGCCGAAGAAGTCGCCAAGGCCTATCAGGACGCCGGCGACGACTACAACTCGATCATGGTCAAGGCCCTCGCCGACCGGTTGGCCGAGGCCTGCGCCGAATGGCTGCACCAGCAGGTGCGCAAAGAGCACTGGGGTTACGCCAAGGATGAAACCCTTGATAACGATGCGTTGATCAAAGAGCAGTACCGTGGCATCCGCCCGGCTCCCGGCTACCCGGCCTGCCCGGATCACACCGAGAAAGCCGCGCTGTTCACCCTGCTCGATCCCGAAGCTGCGGAAATGCGCGCCGGGCGCAGCGGTGTATTTCTTACCGAACACTACGCCATGTTCCCGGCCGCGGCGGTCAGTGGCTGGTACTTCGCCCATCCGCAGGCGCAATACTTTGCCGTGGGCAAGATCGACAAGGATCAGGTGCAAAGCTACACCGCGCGCAAAGGTCAGGATCTGAGCGTGACCGAGCGCTGGCTGGCGCCGAACCTGGGTTACGACAGCTGAGCCCGGCCACGAACCTGAGAGCGCCCTGCTCTCAGGTTCGTTCACTCACTCAATTGCGGCGCGAAGGTCCAGGTCTTGACGGGCCTGGTTGCGGTTCACCTCCACTGGGCGGCGCAAGCCTCGCCAGTTCTGCGCGAGTCAGGGCGTTGAGTTTCTCGATGCGCGCTTGCGCCAGTTCCACCTCCAGGGCGCTCATCGCGTCGACATAAAGCTTGATCGACGCCTCGTCGTCTCGGTCAGGATGCGCATCCTCGACCTCTTCCTGGCGCCTCGTGGCATTGGCCTGAAGCTCATCGAACACCTCGCTGTGGCGATCCTCCAGATAGCGAATCCAGTAGTCGCGGGCAATCAGGTCCTCCAGAAACAGATCCGACGCTTCATCGGCGAGCACCGAGTTACGCGCGTTAATTAACCGCTGCCCGTGAATCGGCGCGTCATACAGCATATGTTTCGGTTGCGCGGGTAACTCCAGGCCGTCCGGCCAGTCGTCAATCATGCCGATCCGGTATTGCAGACGAACCTCCGCACGATCCTTGTTTTTCGCCGCGGCTTCCGCCAGACGGTCGATCCGCTCCAGACGAAACAGGCGCCGGGTCAGATTGAGCAAGGCTCGGCCGCGCTGCTCCAGGCGGTTTCGCGGGATGTCGCGCAGCGCGTTATACACATACACCCGCGTTTCCAGTTCGCTGAACGACAAAATCCGCCCATCGGGGCAGGTTCCGTGGGTCTGGGCATTGAGAAACAGCACCTCGCGTAGCTCGGTATTTTCGCTGGCAGCCTGGATGACTTGCCACACCCGATTGGTCAGGTCGGCTCCCGACTGCTTGAATTCGAGAGTAGCGGGCAGTGTCGTCAGCAAATGAAAGAACGGCTCGTGGTTGGCCTCTTCGGCCAGTTGCTGCCACAGCGCCTGCCGGGTCGCACGCTCATCGGGCGCAGCATGCTCGAGCCAGGTTTCCATCGCCTGCGCACTGATGTCTTTCGATGGATCGGCAATGACCTCTGGCGCCTCGACACGTGCATGCGGATCAACGCGCGTTGCGCCGCCACTGCCACTCGGCCCCTGACTCGAACCCGCACCGGCGTCGGGAAGGTTTTCGAGTTCAAGCTCACGTTGTGCGATTCCACGCTGCAGATCCGCCTGCGAATAGCCCATCACGGCGCGGCCTGCGTTCGCCGTGCTGTAGTCCCTGAGCTGTTCCAGTGAGTTGAGCGCCAGTTCGTTACCCGACAAGTCCGTGCCCGCCACCAGCCTTGCATGGTTTCTGTCCAGCAGCCTGTCCGGGAAGAATGTGATGTCGTTATTCGACACATCCAGGGTTTGCAAATACGCCAGATCAAGCACGCCTTCAGGCCAGAAATCCAGACTGTTGCCGGCCAGATTCAAGGTCTGCAGACGGCTGAAGCCAGCGGCATTGAATTCGTCCAGCTGATTGTGGCTGAGGTCGAGCCAGCCCAGACGTGGCCCGCCTGCCTGCTGATACACGCTCTGCGCCGAGACCAGCCGGTTACTGCTCATGTCCAGCCGTTCGAGCCGGATCAGACGGCTCACCCCTTCCGGCACGACTCGCAACTGATTGCCGCTGAGCACCAGGGTGCTCAGCTCGGGGAACGCCGCGCAGAACTCGTTGAAATTTTGCGGCGAAAATCTTGTACCCGTCAGATTCAGCGTGCGCACGCGGGATAACACTTGGGGCAATATCGGTAAGTCACCGGTTTGCAACCCGCTGAGATCCAGCGTCCGCCCGGCGTCGTCGGTGTAAGCGGTCAGCCCGTCCAGCCAGCAATCACGGATTTTCCTCGCCGCGAAAGTCGTGCTTTGCTCAGACTGGATGCGGGGTCTGGGCGTAGAGCGGAATATCCAGCCGTTCAACTGGCGTGTCAGCAACTCATCGCTGGCTTGCCATTCGCTGATGCGCGCGTCGATCTGCGCATCGCTCAGCCCGTCTTTGCGTAATCGCGCTACACATTCCCCAGCTTGCTCACTGGAAAGCAGCGGATTGAGCTCCTGCACACGGCTGCTCAGGTCGGTAACACCCTCAACCGCAGCAGAGCGAGGGCGTAGCGGCAGTAAACGGCTGGTTCGAGAAAGCGCCGTCTCAGGCGGTGAGGTAATTGAATCCACGTAACTCGATGAAGATTCGGTGTCGTACAGTTTCAACGCACCCTCGGGCAACCCCTTGGCCGCTTCGATACGTTGCCGCGCCATTGCCAGGGCTGTCTCGCCTGCCGGGGTGAAGCGGTTGCCTGCCAGACGGATCTTGAGCAGCAGAGCGTCGTTCGCCAGCACGGCATCGGGCAGCGAACCGATGTTGTTGTTGCGAAGGTCGAGTCTGTTCAGATCAGGCAAATTTTCGACACCTGTCGGCCAGGCGGTCAGTTTGTTGGCATACAGATTCAGTGTCTGCAACCCGGTCATCGAAGAGGCGTCGAAAGCGGTCAGCTTATTCTCTCGCATGGAGAGGTTTTCAAGCTTTTTCAATCCATTGAGCTGGCGCTGAACCGTGGGCGTGCTCTCGATTTCATTGCGAGCCAGATCCAGCTTTGTCAACTGTTCGAGCTCGCCCGGTGCAATCGGCACCTCAGTCAGGCCGGCGCCGTCGATTGTCAGCCCCCGCGCGCCGGTGAAAGCCGGCAGAAAACCGCGGATTTGTTCGACCGGCACCCTCAGCGTATACAGTTCTACGTTTCGCACATGGGAAAACGCTCCGACCGGCAATGTCGGCAATTCGCTGAAGAGCTTGCCATTGTCGATCGCCTCGGGGTAGTACAGGTACAGAACCTCCCGTTCATATCCGGGAGTCGGGTCAAGCAGTGGATGGGGCTGGGTGGCATCCGGGAGATATCGCCCGCGCACGGCGGCGCGCCAGTTTTTTTCAAGCGCGGAATGAATCCTGAAGTTGGGTACCTGTAGCCAGCGCGGCAGTAGCGCAGACGTTCTCAAGTTGCCCGAGGCCGTCGGTTGATAAAACGAACGGAAAATTCCATGGTGCTCGAGCCGTAACGCTTCCACGGCCTTGAGCCGCGTTTCGGGTGTGCTCCACCGGGTCATGAACTGTCGGGACAGCAAATCGTCCTGTCTGATCAGAAACTGCAGTTCACCTGTGCAGTAACCGCGAACCATCTCATCCAGATCAACCAGATGCCCCAATGGCCCCGTATAGTTCTTGACGTACTCGTAGGCAGGCTTGAAAGCCTCATAGGGAAACTTCGACCAATTCATCGACAACCCTGCCCATAGTTTT
Organism: Pseudomonas sp.; assembly: GCF_035554175.1. GTDB lineage: Bacteria > Pseudomonadota > Gammaproteobacteria > Pseudomonadales > Pseudomonadaceae > Aquipseudomonas. The sequence continues at coordinate 7,222 of NZ_DATMIV010000026.1, forward strand.
TCATGTCCGGTGTAGAGCGCCTGGGGAATGGCGGCGATAGAAGTATTGACCAGATCCAGGCGCTCCAGGGTTTGCAGCCGCTCTACGGACGCTGGCCATTGCGACAGAGTGGGCGCTTCGATCCTGAGGCTTTTAAGTTGCCTGAGCGGTTTCAGATCAAGGTTTGGCAGGGCGGGAAGGTAACCGGTGAACTTGAAGTGAAGCGCTTCAACAGAGGTCAACGCCTGCAATCGCTTGGGGAAATTGCTGGCCAATGTCCTGGTCGGCGTTGTGAACCTCAGGCTTTTCAGCTTGGCCATCCGTTTCACAGCCGAAGGCACGGTGGTCAGTGTCCGCTCGGTCAATACGGAGCTATCGAAGAAAGGGTGTTGCAAGCCCAGCGAGAGCGTTTCGACGTTGGCAAAACGCGACAGGAAAACGTCGGCATTGGCGTCGAACACGCCATTGCCTTCAATCGACAGTTCGCGCACATGGGAAAAGTCTGCCGTCAGCTCTGGCAAGGGTTCGTAGGGGGCAATGTAGAGCTTGGCGGCGTCCGCCACGTCAGCGGCCAGTGGTGCGTTTTGCCAGCAGGTTTTCAGCGCTTGTACTGTCACTATTCTGCTTTGGGCGTACGGGAGCCGGGCCTCGGGCACGCTTAGCGATCCCCGCCATAGGTCCAATGTGGTTTCAAGTTGTTCCCATTCTTTGCGACGGGCCTCGATGAGCTTGAAGATCTTTTTTTCACTCTTGCCTGCCCGCCACTGCTTGAGAATGAACCCGTTAGCCTGTGCTTCGGTCATGCTCGGGTAGACATCGAGCAAGCGTGCGGTCAGGTTGGGGTTGGGCCCCCGGCCTCTGCCACTGGCGGAGTAACCGACCATCCTCTCGTTGATTCGCACAGGCGGCTTGAACCATTTGGCTGACGGTTCCA
>NZ_DATMIV010000027.1:0-5916 GCF_035554175.1 Pseudomonas sp.
GTAGGCTGGAGTGGTCATGGTGTGCGTCCCTTTTGAAGTTTGAAGTTTGTTGTTGCGTTCAAGTTGGGTACAGATTACTGACGCACACCGAAGGGATAAATCGCCTGAAAAGCGTTTCACCGTCCACTCAAACAGGACAATCACGACCGATCGACAAGGCAGCATCCAGATCCTTGGCTATTAATCGAAAACTTGCTGCACCGTCGACGGATACCGACGGTGTCGTTCGTTGTGGTACACAGAGCAAGAACGTCCGTCGATCCTCGGTGCGAGCCACAATGAAACGCCATTTTGAAGACTTACAGCTGGGCAGTATCGAACTGTTCTGCCTGGCCGCCGAAGCCGGCAGCTTCACTGCCGCCGCGCAACTGGCCGGGGTTACGCCGGCGGCGGTGAGCCGCTCGATTCTGCGTCTGGAACAACGTCTGGGGTCGCGCTTGTTCGCACGTACGACGCGCAGCATTCGCCTCACCGACGCCGGTCGTATTTTCTTCGAACAATGCAGCCAGGCCCTGACGCAACTGGTCGAGGCCCAGCAGGAAGTCATGGGCGCGCAGACCTCACCGTCGGGTCGACTGCGCATCAGCCTGCCGACCACCTACGGGCATCACCGCATCCTGCCGCTGCTGCCAAAGTTTCGTGCGTTGTACCCCGGGGTCACGGTCGACGTGCACCTGGGTAATCGCAACATCGACTTCGTCGAGGAAGGCTACGATCTGGCGATACGCGTGCGCGCGCAACCGGACTCGACCCTGATCGCTCGCCTGTTGGAAGACGCCCGTCTGGTCGTGGTCGCTTCCCCTGAGTATCTGCTGCAAGCCGGCACACCACAGACCCTCGACGACTTGATCGAACATGAATGCATCCAGTTCGAATTGCCCAGCAGTGGCCGGCGGATTTCCTGGCTGTTTCAGGAAAACGGCCGGGATCGGGAAGTGATTTCGGACGGTGGCTACTCTTGCTCCGACGACGTGCTGGGCGGTGTGACGCTGGCCAAACACGGCGCCGGGCTGTTTCAGACTTACCGGTTTATCGTTGAGCAGGAACTGGCGGACGGCCGACTGATTGAAGTGCTGCAGCCGTATGCCGGACGTTCGCGGCCGTACACCCTGCTCTACCCGCACGGCCGCTATGTCCCGCAGCGGGTGCGGGCGTTTGTGGATTTTCTGTTGGGGTTTCGCGATGAATGGGCGGGCATCAAAAGCTAACCAGCGCCAGACGAGGGGCATTGCTCAACCGGTCTGGCGCAGGCGGCTGAGTTCCTTTGACGGCGGGCAGCCGAACTGACGGTTGTATTCGCGGCTGAACTGCGAGGCGCTTTCGTAGCCGACGCGGTAGCAGGCACTCGACACGTCCAGCCCTTCATTGATGATCAGCCGCCGCGCCTCCTGCAGGCGCAACTGTTTTTGATACTGCAGCGGGCTCATGGCGGTAACAGCTTTGAAGCGATGATGCAGCGCCGAATTGCTCAGGCTTGCCACCTGCGCCAGCGCTTCGATGCGCAGCGGCTCGGTGAAATTTTTGTTCAGCCAGTCGATGGCCCGCGTGACGCGATGGGTCTGCGAATCGCTGACCGCTATTTCGTAGAGCAAATGCCCGTGCTTGCCGCGCAGCAGGCGGTAATACAACTCGCGCAACACCATCGGCGCGAGCATGCCGATATCGCGCGGGTTATCGAGCAGGCGCACCAGACGCAGCATGGTGTCGAGCAGGGTCACATCGATCTTGTCAAGAAACATCCCGCGTCCGGATTCCTGCGGCATGCCGGTCAGCGGTGATTCGGCAATCAGTTGCGTCAGTTGCGCCGGGTCGAAGTCCAGCCGCACGCAAAAGTACGGTGCCTCGGGCGAAGCTTCGATTACCCGGCCGGACACCGGCAAGGTGACCGACACCACCAGATAATTCAGCGGATCGTACACAAAGCGTTCGTCGCCCAACCCCACTTCCTTGCGCCCCTGCACAATCAGGCACAGCGCCGGACGGTGCACGACATGGATCAGCTCCGACGGCCCGTCGAGACGGATCACATGCAGCGGCGCGATCGCGGTTTCGTAGGTGCCCGGCGCGTCGAAACGCTGGGTCAACAAGCGCACCAGCTCGGCGCGATATACCGCCGTATCGTGGAGGATGGAAGCGTCGTGGTTATCCATGCAAGGGCCTCGAAAGCAGACAAGAGTTGGTCAACTGCGGATGAAGATTAGCCAGTTTTGCCAAGCGGCGGCTAGATCAAAAATGCTGCAGATTTGCCTGATTCTGCGTCGCTCGGAGCGTGGCAAAGCCATGGGAACGCGACTGCGCGTTTCCATGGCTTTCCTGACTCAGGTCAGCCCGCCGTCACTGTCATGCCACCGTCGGCCATGACCACCGAGCCGACCATGAAACTGGCGCGTTCGGAGGCGAGAAAAGTCACGATCTCAGCGATTTCCTGCGGTTGCGCCGCACGGCCGATAGGTGCCGCCTCGCCGTGTTTGGCGAGGAACCCCGGGCCGTCCTCGACCACATCGTTAAGGATATTGGTCACCACATCGCCGACACCGATGGCGTTGACGCGAATGCCGTGCTCGATGACTTCCAGTGCCAGCGTGCGAGTCAGCTGCGCCAGTGCACCTTTGGACGCGGTGTAGGCGGCGATGGTCGGGAAAGCGAAGTACGAGGCATAGGAGGCGATGTTGACGATGGCCCCGGACTTGTGCGGAATCATCGCTTTGACCGCTTCACGGCAGTGCAGGAATGCCGCCGTGGCGTTGACCGCCTGGATTTTTTCCCAATCGTCGCGGGTCATGTCGACCACCGCTTTGTTGATGATGATCCCGGCATTGTTGACCAGAATATCCAGGCGCCCGAACTGCTCGACCGCCAGGCCCACCGCGCGCTCGGCGGCGCCGTCCTCGGTAATGTCCGCCACCAGTGGCACCAGGCCGGGCCGCGCCAGTTGTTCGACGGCCGGGTTGAGGTCTTCGGCGATCACCTTGGCGCCTCGAGCGTGCAGCATCAGCGCAATCGCCTTGCCGATGCCACTGGCCGCGCCGGTGACCAGTGCCACTTTGCCGGCAACTTCTTGAGGCAGGGTATGGTTGAAATCAGTCATGGTTTAACTCCTCGATAGTGCGCCGTGACGGCGCTGTCTTGAACACGGCTTCACTGTCGCGCAATGCACCGCACCGGGCTTTCGCGCGATTGCCGGCACTGTCGGAGTTTTGCTCTGGAGTTTCCTGATCCCGCGCCCTAATCTTCGCAATCATCCGCAGCCGAAGCTTGTCATGGAGCGTCCTGTGTCCTCTTCCAGTCCTGCAGTAGCGACAATCAGCCAGCCCTCCCGCATCGCCGCCGAAGCCATGCCGCAACATTTGCCCGGTGTCGCGCAAACAACGGCGCCCCGGCCGCAGATCAAGGATGCGGTGGTGCAGCTGTTCCGCCATCAGACTTTGCTGGAGCCGATCCGCGTGCCGTGCGTGGCCGAACCGCTGCTGGTGCTGGTATTGGCCGGCAGCGCTCGGGTCGAGGAACGAGAGTTGGGCGGCGAATGGCAGGCGAGCCGGGTCTCGGCAGGGGATTTCTTTCTGACCAACACCCGCGAGCCCTATGAAATGCGCTGGCAGACCGAGGGCTGCGAAATCTTCGAAGTGATGCACCTTTACCTCGGCCTGGGCTTGATCGAACAAGCGGCCCGCGAGGCCTTCGGCGATCAGGCTGGCGCGGTAACCTTTGTCGACGTCTCCGGCGCGCGTGATGAACAGGTCAGCTTTATCCTCAATCAATTGCGCATCGAACTGACCGAACGGCGCCAGCCCAGTGCTCTATTGGTGCATGGCCTGTCCCAGGTGCTGGCGATCCATCTGTTTCGCCACTATCTCGACCCGCACAGCAACCCCCGTCGCGACAACGCTCTGCCCGCCTACAAATTGCGGCGGGTGATCGAAGCCATGAACGAGCGTCTGGCGGAGGATTTCAGTCTCAATCATCTGGCCGGGATCGCTGAGCTGAGCGACTACCACTTCAGCCGCACCTTCAAACGCGCCACCGGTTTATCGCCCTCGCAATACTTCATCCGCCTGCGCATGAGTCGCGCTCGTCAGCTGTTGCTGGAGACCGCACACAGCGTGATCGACATTGGCCTGGAGGTTGGCTACTCCAGCCCCAGCCACTTTTCTCAGGTGTTTCGCCGCGAAGTAGGCGTCACCCCGAGCGCCTACCGTGATGCGCCGCGCAATGGGTGACCTGGTCAAAAAGCGACGCAGCAGAATTGGGCAAATCCCGGGGAGGAATCGATTAATAGCCCTTGAGCCTGCGCGCTTAATCTTCTTTCAAGCCCACTGACGGGCACATTGAAGAGGATGACATCATGCTGAACATTCAAGACAAAGTAATCGTGATTACCGGCGCCAGCAGCGGCATCGGCGAAGCCACCGCACGCCTGCTCGCCAGCCGTGGTGCGAAAGTGGTGCTGGGTGCACGGCGTACCGAGCGTCTGGCGGTGATTGCCGATGACATAAACGGCGCCGGTGGCCACGCGCAGTTCCGCGCCCTGGACGTCACCGACCAGCAGGATGTGCAGAGCTTCATCGATTTCACCGTCGAGCATTACGGCCGCGTCGATGTGCTGGTCAACAACGCCGGGGTGATGCCGCTGTCGCGGCTCGATGCTCTGAAGGTCGATGAGTGGAATCGCATGATCGACGTCAACATCCGTGGCGTGCTCCACGGCATCGCCGCCAGCCTGCCACTGATGCAGCGCCAGCGCGCCGGGCAGATCATCAATATCGCCTCGATCGGCGCCTACGCCGTCAGCCCCACCGCTGCGGTTTACTGCGCGACCAAATATGCCGTGCGCGCCATTTCCGAAGGTTTGCGCCAGGAGGTCGGCGGCGATATCCGTGTCACCGTTATCGCACCGGGCGTGACCGAATCGGAACTGGCCGACAGCATCTCCGATGAAGGCGGCCGCGCAGAGATGAAATCGTTCCGCAAGATCGCCATCCCCGCCGAAGCCATCGCCCGAGCGATCGCCTACGCCGTCGAACAGCCGGCAGATGTGGACGTCAGCGAACTGATTGTCCGCCCGACGGCGAGCCCTTACTAAGGGTGCATTCCTAGCAACAAAACATAATCAACTGTAGGAGCGAGCCTGCTCGCGAAGGCGTCAGACCAGTCAATGAAGATGTTGACTGGACTGACGCCTTCGCGAGCAGGCTCACTCCTACAGGGGATTTGTGCCACGACTGAAATCGGTGATCAGCACCGACCGTTGTGAGAGCAGTGGGTCAGTCAACATAATGAATGCCCGGAAGCGCAAAACCCGCTTGAATCATCGTGCCGGCGGGTGCTCGGTCGACACCGAGTTGGCCGCGTCCACATCCGACATGTCTTCCTCCACAGGCGCCTCATCGTCCGGCGGCAACGGCACCTCGGGATTTTTACGTTTAGAGTCGTGCCCGGTTTCGTTGTCGGTGGTGCGCGTCACGGCTTGTTGCGACTGGTTGCCCGGTGCGTTTTCGTCAATGTCCATGTCGGTCTCCGCTGAAGTGCAAGGATGTGTACCTAAGCGTGTGAAAAGTCCCGCCAAGACAAGTGCCCGGCAATGGACGAACGGTGGTTCTGTCAGAATGCAAAAAGCCTGCTGTTAAAAGCAGGCCTTTTGCTTGGCGGTGAATTTACTTCTGCTGCGTTAGCGCCGAGTAGCTGTTCATCAGGTTGCGGTAGTTGGGAATCCGCTGCGACAGCAGATTACCCAGCCCTTCGATGTCGTTGCGCCAGTCGCGGTGCAGCTCACAGGCGACCGAGAACCAGTTCATCATTTGTGCGCCGGCCTGGGTCATGCGGCTCCATGCGGCTTGCTGCACGGTGGTGTTGAAGGTGCCGGACGCATCAGTGACCACGAACACATCAAAGCCTTCGGCCAGTGCCGACAGGGTCGGG
>NZ_DATMIV010000028.1:0-12359 GCF_035554175.1 Pseudomonas sp.
TGAACTACCGCTGCGCGTAACACTTGAAACGAATGGTGGGTGATGACGGGATCGAACCGCCGACATTCTGCTTGTAAGGCAGACGCTCTCCCAGCTGAGCTAATCACCCTTCGCTTCGGTGTGGCGCGCATTCTACGGAGCACCCCAACCTCTGGCAAGCACTTTTTTAAATAATTTTCCGAGGCCTTCCAAAGGCTTAGAGAAGGGTTGGCCTATGCCCCGGCGAAGACAATAATGCCCCCTTTGTATAAAGGAGTGATTCACCCCATGTGGTTCAAGAACCTGCTGATCTATCGCCTGACCCAAGACCTGCCTGTCGATGCCGAGGCGCTGGAAACTGCACTGGCGACCAAACTGGCGCGGCCGTGTGCAAGCCAGGAGTTGACCACCTACGGTTTCGTCGCGCCGTTCGGCAAGGGCGAAGATGCGCCGCTGGTGCACGTCAGCGGTGACTTCCTGCTGGTCGCCGCGCGCAAGGAAGAACGCATCCTGCCGGGCAGCGTCGTACGTGACGCGGTCAAGGAAAAGGTCGAAGAGATCGAAGCCGAGCAGATGCGCAAGGTCTATAAAAAGGAACGCGATCAGATCAAGGATGAAATCATCCAGGCGTTTCTGCCGCGCGCGTTCATTCGTCGCTCGTCGACCTTTGCTGCTATCGCGCCAAAACAGGGCCTGATTCTGGTCAACTCGGCCAGCCCGAAACGCGCCGAAGACCTGCTGTCGACCCTGCGCGAAGTGATCGGCACCCTGCCCGTGCGCCCGCTGACCGTGAAGATGGCGCCGACAGCCGTGATGACCGATTGGGTCACCACGCAAAAAGCCGCCGACGATTTCTATGTGCTGGACGAGTGCGAACTGCGCGACACCCACGAAGATGGCGGCATCGTCCGTTGCAAGCGTCAGGACCTGACCAGTGAAGAAATCCAGCTGCACCTGAGCACCGGCAAAGTCGTGACTCAGCTGTCGCTGGCCTGGCAGGACAAGCTGTCGTTCATGCTCGACGACAAGATGACCGTCAAGCGCCTGAAGTTCGAAGATCTGCTGCAGGATCAAGCGGAACAGGACGGTGGCGATGAAGCTTTGGGTCAGCTGGATGCAAGCTTCACGCTGATGATGCTGACCTTCGGCGATTTCCTGCCGGCACTGGTTGAAGCGTTGGGTGGGGAAGAGACGCCGCAAGGGATCTGACCCGTTATTCGTGTGAAAGCTTAAAAGATCGCAGCCTTCGGCAGCTCCTACATGAGACGAGTTTTCCTGTAGGAGCTGCCAAAGGCTGCGATCTTTTTGTTGGCGACGTATGCTTAGCTTCCTAACGCTTTCACATAACAAGGATCAAGCCATGCGCGCACTGGCTGCACTCAGCCGCTTTGTCGGCAATACCTTCGCTTACTGGGTTCTGATATTCGCCGTCGTGGCGTTTCTGCAACCGGCGTGGTTCATCGGGCTGAAAAGTGCGATCGTGCCGTTGCTCGGCCTGGTGATGTTCGGCATGGGCCTGACCCTCAAACTTGACGACTTCGCGGCCGTCGCTCGCCATCCGTGGCGAGTGGCGCTGGGCGTGGTGGCGCATTTCGTGATCATGCCCGGTGTGGCGTGGTTGCTCTGCCAGGTCTTTCACCTGCCGCCGGAAATCGCCGTCGGGGTAATTCTGGTCGGCTGCTGCCCGAGCGGTACGTCTTCGAACGTGATGACCTGGCTGGCTCGCGGCGATCTGGCGCTTTCAGTGGCGATTGCCGCCGTCACCACCCTCCTCGCTCCACTGCTGACCCCGGCGCTGATCTGGCTGCTGGCCTCGGCCTGGTTGCCGGTGTCGTTCATGGAGCTGTTCTGGTCGATTCTGCAAGTGGTGCTATTGCCGATCGTCCTCGGTGTGGTCGCGCAGCGTCTGCTCGGTAACAAGGTGCGGCATGCGGTGGATGTGTTGCCGATGGTGTCGGTGGTCAGCATCGTGATTATCGTCACCGCCGTCGTCGCCGTCAGCCAGGCGAAAATCGCCGAGTCCGGCCTGTTGATCATGGCCGTGGTGATGCTGCACAACAGCTTCGGCTATCTGCTCGGCTACTTTACCGGGCGCCTGTTCGGCTTGCCCTTGGCTCAGCGCAAGTCGCTGGCACTGGAAGTGGGCATGCAGAATTCGGGCTTGGGCGCAGCATTGGCCAGCGCGCATTTTTCGCCGCTGGCGGCGGTGCCGAGCGCGCTCTTCAGCGTCTGGCACAATATTTCCGGAGCGCTGCTATCGACGTATTTCCGCCGGATGAGCGAGCAGGAAGATCGCGACGACCTTGCGCAACGCGCTGCCGACTGAGCCGAGAACTTGATCCTCGGGTTGTTGCTCGCCACTATATTGCGCAACGCGGGGACGACCCTGCGGCTCGATCGAGTCATTAATCTGGGGACGACCCCGTCAATCGATGGAGGTTCTGCATGTCCTGGATCATTCTGTTCTGCGCCGGCCTGTTCGAAGTCGGCTGGGCCGTCGGCCTGAAATACACCGACGGCTTCACCCGCCCGCTCCCCACCGCCCTGACCGTCGCGGCCATGGCCATCAGCCTTGGCTTGTTGGGCCTGGCGATGAAGGAGTTGCCGTTGGGTACGGCCTATGCAATCTGGACCGGTGTGGGTGCAGTCGGTACGGTAATCGCCGGAATCATTCTGTTTGGCGAATCGATGGCATTGATCCGGCTGGTCAGTGTGGCGTTGATCGTTACGGGCTTGATTGGCCTTAAAGTCAGCGCTTGAACCGCTACCGCCTTCGCGAGCGGGCTCGCTCCCACATTCAACCGCGTTCCGTCATTGGTTTAGGGTCGACTGTGGGAGCGAGCCTGCTCGCGAAGAAGCCCTTTGATACAGCGACTATCTAACGGATCCGCGCAACTCCCCCACCAACACCTGCAACTTCGCCGGCTCGGTTCCTTCGGTCACCGCCGGCCCCGCCACCAGCGTCACCCGTGACCACAAACGCCGGAACAGGCCCTTGTTCGGGTCGCGACTGAAGAAACTCCCCCACAATCCCTGCAAGGCCAGAGGAATCACCGGCACCGGCGTCTCTTCCAGAATCCGCGTCACGCCGCTGCGAAATTCGTTGATCTCGCCATCGGCGGTCAATTTGCCTTCCGGGAAGATGCACACCAGCTCGCCGTCTTTCAGATATTGGGCAATGCGCGTGAAGGCTTTTTCGTAGATCTGGATATCTTCCTGCCGTCCGGCGATAGGAATAGTGCCCGCCGTACGAAAGATAAAGTTCAGCACCGGCAGGTTGTAGATCTTGTAGTACATGACAAAGCGAATCGGCCTGCGCACCGCGCCGCCGATCAACAAGGCGTCAACGAACGACACATGGTTGCACACCAGCAGCGCCGCGCCCTCGTCCGGGATCGCCTCGAGATTGCGATGTTCGACGCGGTACATGGAATGGCTGAGCAGCCAGATCATGAAGCGCATGCTGAATTCGGGAACGATCTTGAAGATGTAGGCGTTGACGCCGATGTTCAGCAGCGAAACCACAAGGAACAGCTGCGGAATCGACAGCTTGGCGAAACTCAACAAAACGATCGACACGATGGCCGAAACCACCATAAACAAAGCGTTGAGAATATTGTTGGCGGCAATCACCCGCGCCCGTTCGTTTTCAGCCGTGCGCGACTGGATCAGCGCGTACAGCGGCACAATGTAGAAACCGCCGAAAATGCCCAGGCCGAGGATGTCGATCAACACCGCCCAGGTGTGAACGAAGCCCAACACGGCAATCCAGCTATGGCCGGCGGCGCTGTCCGGAATCCCACCGGAATGCCACCACAGCAGCAGGCCAAACACGGTCAGGCCAAAGGAGCCGAACGGCACCAGACCGATCTCGACTTTGCGCCCGGAGAGCTTCTCGCAGAGCATCGAACCCAGGGCGATGCCCACCGAAAACACCGTCAGAATCAGGGTGACCACGGTTTCGTCGCCGTGCATCCACTCCTTGGCATAAGCCGGAATCTGCGTCAGATAAATCGCCCCGACGAACCAGAACCACGAGTTGCCGACAATCGAGCGCGACACCGCCGGCGTCTGACCCAAACCGAGTTTCAGGGTCGCCCAGGACTGACTGAAGATATTCCAGTTCAGGCGCATCTGCGGCGACGATGCCGCCGCCCGCGGAATGCTGCGGCTGGCCAGATAACCGAGCACGGCAATGCCGACAATGGCTGCGGACACCACAGGCGCGTAGTGCTGCGAGGACATCATGATCCCGGCGCCAATGGTCCCGGCGAGAATCGCCAGAAAAGTCCCCATCTCCACCAGACCGTTGCCGCCGACCAGTTCATCTTCACGCAGCGCCTGCGGCAGGATCGAATACTTCACCGGGCCGAACAGCGCCGAGTGCGTGCCCATGGCGAACAGCGCCACCAACATCAACGACAAATGATCGAAAAGAAAGCCGACGGCCCCTACCGCCATGATGGCGATTTCCGCGAGTTTGATCAGACGGATCAGCGCGTCCTTGGCGAATTTTTCCCCAAATTGCCCGGCCAGTGCCGAGAACAGGAAAAACGGCAGGATAAACAGCAACGCGCACAGATTGACCCAGATCGAGCGGTCGCCCTCGATGGTCAGTCGATACAGGATGGCGAGGATCAACGACTGTTTAAACACGTTGTCGTTAAACGCGCCGAGGGACTGGGTAATAAAGAAGGGCAAAAAGCGCCGGGTGCGCAACAGGTTGAACTGTGAGGGGTGACTCATCTTCCGTGTTTCCTGATGTTAGGTAGAGAGGCCTGGGTGCTTGTTATTGGAGTCCCGCACCACGATCCAGGCCACACCTTACCTAAACTTTTCAGATTATTTCTTCAAACCTGCGATGCACGGAGAGACAAACAGCTCGCCACGCCATGCCCCTTGCACGGTGCGCTTGCCGACGATCAGCCACATCGCCGCGAGCAAAATCACCAGCACGGTACCGAACACGCAGAAAAACGTCAGGTTGAGAGTGCTTGCCAGTTTCAGCGTCGCCAGCGAATACACGCCCAGCGGGAAGGTGAAGCCCCACCAGCCGAGGTTGAACGGGATGCCATCACGCAGATAACGCACGGTGATCAACAGCGCCATCAACATCCACCACAGGCCAAACCCCCATAGCGTAATCCCCGCAACCAGACCCAGGCCCGAGGCGATTTCGCCGACACCCGATAAACCATTCGCAGCAAATATCGCTGGGGCCTCACCGCCCAGCAGCAACATGCCCAACGCACCGGTGCCGATCGGGCCGAGCGCCAGCCAGCTCGACGCGGCCATGTTTTCGTGGGGCAATTTGTGCAGGGCCATGCGCAATAACAGGATGGTCAGAATGCTGAACGCCACCGGCAGGGAAAAAGCCCAGAGCACATAACTTGTGGTCAGGACGACGAGTTGCGAGTGGGCATCGTTCAGATGCGGCGCGAGCAAACCACCGCTGGCCGCTGCGACTTCGGCCGCCACCACGGGCAGCAACCAGACTGCCGTCATCTGATCGATGCTGTGTTCCTGACGGGTAAACATCATGTACGGAATCAGCACGCCACAGGCCAGCGACATCGCCACATCGATCCACCACAACACTTCGACGAGCTGAATGACGCCATCGCCCCAGCGTGGCAGGCCGAACAGCAGAAAACCGTTGATGATCGTCGCCAGGCCCATGGGAATGGTGCCAAAGAACATCGACACGGTGGAATGGCCGAAAATCCTCCGCGCTTCGTCGAAGAACAGAACCCAGCGTGCCGCGTACGCAGCCGTAAACAGGGTGAACAAGAAAATGTTGAACAGCCACAGACCTTCGGCTACGGCGTGCATTCCGGGAATCGCCAGCGGCAATTGCGCCAGCGCCAACGCCAGAACACCGGTGCCCATGGTCACGGCGAACCAGTTCGGAGTGAATTGGCGGATCGCCTCGCGCGGATGCTGCAGGTGGCTGAAAGGCTTGTAGCCAGGGGTAACGCTGTTAGGGCAAATCATCATGAACTCCTGTCCTCGGGTGAGGTGGAGCCCATGGTAGATCTGAATCGAATATCGATATAACGGGTAATATCTCTAACTGTTATCTGTTTTACAGATAAGCGCTTAGACGCTGCCCTCGGATTCGATCACCAGAATTCGCGCCACGCCTTGTGGATGGGCAACATGCTCAGTGCCGACCGAGGCGTAGAAAATGTCGCCGACATCCAGTAGCACTTGTTGCTCCTCGCCGTTTTCGCGGAAACGCATCTGCACCTGACCATCGAGCACAACAAAGACTTCTTCACCATCGTTGACGTGCCATTTGTACGGCTGATCCGTCCAGTGCAGGCGCGTGGTGATGCCGTTCATGTTGGCGATGTCCAGTGCGCCCCAAGCGCGCTCGGCGGTGAACGCTTTACTGCGGATAATCTTCATGAGTCGATCCGTGGGAGAAGTGCGCAAAGGCTAACTGAAACCGCGGCGCTTAAGGAGCGCTGCAAACTTTGGCGGCGTGTGGACGCAGACTCAGGAGCAGCGCAGCCACGGCCAGCACGATCAACACAACGCCGTAACCGTCAGTGGTCGCCAGCAGCCCGAAGCCGCGAGCCAGGTGCCCGGCAAGCAACGCCGGCAGACAGAACGCCAGGTAACTGAGCACGTAATACGCCGACATCAGCCCGGCTCGCTCATGGGGCAATGCCAGCGGCACCAGACTGCGCACGGCGCCAAGGAAGCCCGAACCAAAACCGCAGCCGGCAACCAGCGTACCGAAGAAAAACAGCGACAGACTGGCGCCATGCACGCCGAGCAGAATCAATATCAGTCCGACCGGCAGCAGACTCGCGCCTGAACGCAGCGCCTGGGAAGCCGGACGATTGCGCATCGTGAAGATCATCAACGCGCCGGTCACGGTCAGTGCCGCAACGGTCGCGCCGCCGATCAGATTGGAAGTTGAACCAGTGGCCGTACGCACCAAAGACGGCGCCAGCGAGGCGTAAAAACCACCAAGCGCCCAGGTTGCGGTGTTCAGTGGCAGCACTCGCCACAGGGTTGATCGCGCCTGCACTGGCACATGCAGGGTCGGTCGCAACGACGTCCATGCCCCGCCTTGCCGCGAGACACTTTCCGGCAAGCGCCAGACATATAAACCCTGCAACACGAACAACGCCAGCAGCAACCAATAGGTCAGCTGCAACGGTGCGGGCGCAAATTCTGCCAGCAAGCCACAACCCATGCCGCCCAGTGCCATGCCGAGCAACGGCGCGACACTGTTGATCAGCGGCCCGTGCTGACGGTCGGTATCGAGCAGTGTTGCGCTCAGCACAGCGGTCGCCATGCCGGTGGCGAAACCTTGCAACACGCGTGCGCTGATCAACCACGCAACGCTGTCGGCATAAATAAACAGCAGCATCGCCAGCGCATTGAGCAGCACGGCGGTGAAGATCACCGGCTTACGTCCCAAGTGGTCGGAAAGCGAACCGACCGTCAGCAACGCCGCCAGCAGACTCAAGGCATACACGGCAAAAATCAGCGTCAGCACCGCTGACGAAAAGTGCAACTGATTCTGATACAGGTGATACAACGGCGTCGGTGCGGTGGAAGCGGCGAGAAAACTGAGTAAGGTGATCGCCAGAAACCACAGGCTGGATCGATGGGACGCAAGGCTGGTCATGGGCACACTCCACAAAAGCTAAGTTTTTGCTTTTGCAGAGTGTGCTACCGCCTCGCGCTTAAAGCAAATTCTTTGTGTTAAGGTCTGCCGCATGGCTATTAAAGAAGGTTTACGCCCCGGAGGCCGTAGTGCACGGGTGCAAGAGTCGATTCATTCGGCCGTCCACGCGCTTTTGCAAGAACAGGAGCGCTCCACCGTGACCGTGCCGCAAATCGCTGCGCGCGCGGGCGTTACGCCGTCGACGATTTACCGGCGCTGGGGCGATCTGGCGACGTTGCTGGCTGACGTTGCCCTTGCCCGCATGCGCCCTGACAGCGAGCCGGTGAGCACTGGCAGCCTGCGCGGCGATCTCCGCGCCTGGGCCGAGCAGTATCTCGACGAGATGAGTTCAGAGCCGGGACGCCACATGATGCGCGATGTGCAGGCGAGCGCTACGCCGGGGTATTGCGTGGCGATCATTGGTGCGCAGTTGCAGACCATTGTTGATCGTTATCCCGATGAAAAGGCGCCGAGTGTTGATCGCCTTATCAATGTGGTGGTGGCGCCGGTGGTGTTCCGGATTCTGTTTTCGGCGGCGGCGCTGGAGGTTGATGAGCTTCATCGTCTGATCGATATCGCGTTACGTCCGGACTGACGCAAGGTAGGAGCTGACTAGTGCAACGAGGCTGCGATCTTTTGATTTTCAAAATCCAAGATCAAAAGATCGCAGCCTCGTTGCACTCGTCAGCTCCTACAGGATTGTGCGTTCAACCGCAACGATCCGTGCCTGCGACACCCCGCCACGCCACGACCTTGGTCGACACTGACTAACCGCCGCGCGCGTGCGAGACTGTTCGCCCGGCAGGAGTGCCGGGGAGTCTTTTGTCGGGAGTGCTGCATGTCGTTGTCCACCGGGCTGATCGCCGTCGTTGCCCTGGCCTACATGGCCATCATGTTCGCCATCGCCTTCTACGGCGACCGTCGCAGCACGCCGTTGCCGCCGCGTGTGCGTGCCTGGGTGTACAGCCTGTCTCTGGCGGTTTACTGCACCAGCTGGACGTTCTTCGGCGCGGTCGGCCAGGCGGCGGAACAACTGTGGTCGTTCCTGCCGATCTACCTCGGGCCGATCCTGCTGCTGGTGGGCGCGCCGTGGGTCCTGCAGAAAATGGTGATGATCAGCAAACAGGAGAACATTACCTCCATCGCCGACTTCATCGCTGCGCGCTACGGCAAATCACAATCGCTGGCGGTGGTCGTGGCACTCATCTGCCTGGTCGGCGTGCTGCCCTATATCGCCTTGCAGCTCAAAGGCATCGTCCTCGGGGTGAACCTGTTGATCGGCGCCGGCGCCGATGCCATGGGCACCCGCGCCCAGGACACCGCGCTGATCGTCTCGCTGGTGCTGGCCTTGTTCACCATCGTCTTCGGCACGCGCAACCTCGACGCCACCGAACACCACCGTGGCATGGTGCTGGCGATCGCCTTTGAATCGCTGGTCAAGCTGTTCGCCTTTCTCGCCGTCGGCGCCTTCGTCACTTATGGCCTCTACGACGGTTTCGACGATCTGTTCAATCAGGCGATGCTCGCTCCGCGCCTTGAGGCGTACTGGAAGGAAACCATCAACTGGCCGTCGATGGTGGTGCAGACCGGCGTGGCGATGATGGCGATTATCTGCCTGCCCCGGCAATTTCACGTCACCGTGGTGGAGAACATCGACCCTCAGGATCTGCGTCTGGCCAAATGGGTGTTCCCGGCGTATCTCGCCCTGGCTGCGTTGTTTGTAGTCCCGATCGCGCTGGCCGGTCAGATGATGCTACCCAGCCATGTACTACCCGATTCGTTCGTGATCAGCCTGCCGCTGGCCCAAGCCCATCCGGCACTGGCGATGCTGGCGTTTATCGGTGGCGCATCGGCAGCCACCGGCATGGTGATCGTCGCCAGCGTCGCGCTATCGACCATGGTGTCCAACGACATGCTGCTGCCGTGGCTGCTGCGCCGCAACAACGCCGAGCGCCCGTTCGAGGTATTTCGCCAGTGGATGCTGTCGGTGCGCCGCGTCAGCATCGTGGTGATTCTGCTACTGGCATACGTCAGCTATCGCTTGCTTGGTTCCACCGCGAGCCTGGCGACGATCGGCCAGATCGCCTTCGCGGCAGTCACCCAACTGGCGCCCGCCATGCTCGGCGCGCTGTACTGGAAACAGGCCAACCGCCGTGGCGTGTTCGCCGGCCTCGCCACCGGTACTTTCCTGTGGTTCTACACCCTGATTCTGCCGATTGCCGCGCACAGTCTCGGTTGGTCACTGAGCAGTTTCCCGGGGCTGGCGTGGCTGCACAGCAATCCGCTGAACCTGCCGATCACGCCGTTGACCCAAGGCGTGGTGCTTTCGCTGGCGGGTAACTTCACGCTGTTCGCCTGGGTCTCGGTGCTGTCGCGTACGCGGGTTTCAGAACACTGGCAGGCCGGGCGTTTCATCGGTCAGGAAATCAGCGCACGGCCCAACGGCCGCTCGATGCTGGCGGTGCAGATCGACGATCTGCTGCAACTGGCGGCGCGTTTTGTCGGCGAAGAGCGTGCGCGGCAGAGCTTCATTCGTTTCGCCTACCGGCAGGGAAAGGGTTTTAACCCCAACCAGAACGCCGATAGCGAATGGATCGCTCACACCGAACGTTTGCTCGCCGGTGTGCTTGGTGCTTCTTCGACACGCGCCGTGGTAAAAGCCGCCATCGAAGGTCGGGAAATGCAATTGGAGGATGTCGTCCGTATCGCTGACGAAGCCTCGGAAGTGCTGCAATTCAACCGGGCCTTACTGCAAGGCGCGATCGAAAACATTACCCAAGGCATCAGCGTGGTCGACCAGTCGCTGAAACTGGTGGCGTGGAACCGTCGCTATCTGGAGCTGTTCAACTACCCCGACGGTCTGATCAGCGTCGGCCGGCCGATTGCCGACATCATCCGTTACAACGCCGAGCGTGGGCTATGTGGCCCCGGCGAAGCGGAAGTGCACGTTGCCCGGCGTCTGCACTGGATGCGCCAGGGCCGCGCGCACACTTCCGAACGGCTGTTCCCCAATGGCCGGGTCATCGAGCTGATCGGCAACCCGATGCCCGGTGGCGGTTTCGTCATGAGCTTCACCGACATCACCGCATTCCGCGAGGCCGAACAGGCGCTGACCGAGGCCAATGAGGGCCTGGAGCAACGTGTCAGCGAGCGCACCCAGGAACTGTCGCAGCTCAACGTCGCACTTACCGAAGCCAAGGGCAACGCCGAGGCGGCCAACCAGTCGAAAACCCGCTTTCTTGCCGCCGTCAGCCACGACTTGATGCAACCGCTGAACGCCGCGCGGCTGTTTTCTGCGGCCCTCTCCCACCAGAACGAAGGCTTGAGTCCGGAGGCGCAGCAATTGGTGCAGCACCTCGACAGCTCACTGCGTTCAGCCGAAGACCTGATCAGCGATCTGCTGGATATCTCGCGTCTGGAAAACGGCAAGATCAACCCGGATCGCAAGGCCTTCGCCGTCAACGAACTGTTCGACATCCTCGGCGCCGAATTCAAAGCACTGGCGCAGGAGCAAGGGCTGACGTTCCGCGTGCGTGGCAGTCAGTTGCGCATCGACAGCGACATCAAACTGCTGCGGCGGATTCTGCAGAATTTCCTCACCAACGCTTTCCGTTACGCCAAGGGCCCGGTGCTGCTGGGCGTACGCCGGCGCGGCGGCGAGTTATGTCTGGAGGTATGGGATCGCGGGCCGGGCATTCCGGAAGACAAACAGCAGGTGATTTTCGAGGAGTTCAAACGCCTCGACAGCCATCAGACCCGTGCCGAAAAAGGCCTTGGGTTAGGCTTGGCGATCGCCGACGGCTTGTGCCGCGTGCTGGGGCACACCCTGCGCGTTCGTTCATGGCCGGGGCGTGGCAGCGTGTTCAGCGTGACGGTGCCACTGGCCCGCACGCAAACGGCTCCCGCGAGCGCGACGGTGGAGTTGAACGGCAAGCTGTTGAGCGGCGCGCAGGTGCTGTGCATCGATAACGAAGACAGCATTCTGATCGGCATGAACAGCCTGTTGAGCCGTTGGGGCTGCCAAGTGTGGACGGCGCGCAATCGCGAAGAATGCGCGGCAATCTTAAGTGAAGGCGTGCGACCGCAATTGGCGCTGGTTGACTATCACCTTGACCACGGCGACACCGGCACGCAGTTGATGGCGTGGTTGCGCACGCGTCTGGGTGAACCGGTGCCGGGCGTGGTGATAAGTGCGGATGGGCGTCCTGAGACGGTGGCGCAGGTGCATGCGGCGGGGCTGGATTATCTGGCCAAACCGGTGAAGCCGGCAGCGTTGCGGGCGTTGTTGAGTCGGTATTTGCCTTTATAGGTGGTGATTTCACTGACGCCTTCGCGAGCAGGCTCGCTCCCACAGAAAAGCAAAAGCAAAAGATCGCAGCCTTCGGCAGCTCCTACAGTTGGATCGCGCGTATCTGATGGAAATGGGTCGGCTGTCAGGCCGCCTTCGCGAGCAGGCTCGCTCCCACGGAAAAGCAAAAGCAAAAGATCGCAGCCTTCGGCAGCTCCCACACACAATGAGCGCTAGCTCGAGTAAAGCTTTTGATCTTGATCCACGGGCGACGTCGGAAGGCTGAGTGGAGGGATTGATCCGGGGGTGGGAGCGCAGCGACCGTTTGGCGCAGCCAAACACAGCGAGTGTAGGTGCAGCGAAGCAAACCGGAGCCGCTGCGCCCGGATCGATCCCGCAGCGAAG
>NZ_DATMIV010000029.1:0-24658 GCF_035554175.1 Pseudomonas sp.
GTTACGGTCAGGTGGTAAAACGGGCGCTTTTTGGAGCCGCCAAGGGCAAGACGGATTGTTAGCATGTGAACATCGTTCCTGTAGTCGGTGCTGCAAATCTAAATGCACAGCGGGCATAGGTGCCCGAAAGGCCGCATATTCTAAGGAATATCCGGACTTTTGCAAATGTCTTTTTCCGGCGCCTGGCGCCGTGCGATCAAGATTTGCCATAGAGCCGTCATGAAAAACGGCAGGTCAGCTCCCGTGCAGCACGGGTTTGCTGGAGATCCCCGCCTCCGTGCGGGGCAACGCCGGCATGACAGCCGGCGCAGATTCTTTACATTTTTGGCATGCCACCGCCGGGCAACATACCGCCCATGCCGCGCATCATCTTGGCCATTCCGCCCTTGGCGGAGAATTTCTTCATCATTTTCTGCATCTGCTTGTGTTGCTTGATCAAGCGACCGATGTCCTGCACCTGGGTGCCGGAACCCATGGCGATACGGCGCTTGCGCGAACCACTGATCAGGTCAGGGTCGCGGCGCTCGGCCGGGGTCATGGAGTTGATGATGGCTTCCATCTGCTTGAACTGCTTTTCAGCCGCGCCTTGGGCGTTGCCCATTTGCGCCAGGTTCACGCCACCGATGTTCGGCAGTTTGTCCATGAGGCCGCCAAGGCCGCCCATGTTCTTCATTTGTTGCAGCTGGTCGCGGAAGTCCTCGAGATCGAAGCCCTTGCCCTTCTTCAGCTTCTTGGCCAGTTTGTCGGCCTTGTCCTTGTCGAGGGTCTGTTCGGCCTGCTCGATCAGACTGAGCACGTCGCCCATGCCCAGGATGCGCGATGCGATACGGTCCGGGTGGAACGGCTCCAGCGCCTCGCTCTTCTCGCCCATACCGATGAACTTGATCGGCTTGCCGGTAATGGCGCGCACCGACAGTGCGGCACCGCCACGGGCGTCGCCGTCGACCTTGGTCAGGATCACACCGGTCAGCGGCAGCGCGTCACCGAAGGCCTTGGCCGTGTTGGCAGCGTCCTGGCCGGTCATGGCGTCAACCACGAACAGGGTTTCGACCGGGTTGATCGCGGCGTGCAGCGCCTTGATCTCGCCCATCATCTCTTCGTCGATGTGCAAACGACCGGCGGTATCGACGATAACCACGTCGATGAATTTCAGCTTTGCTTCTTTAATAGCCGCGCTGGCGATGTCGACCGGCTTCTGGCTCAGGTCGGACGGGAAGAACGTCACGCCGATGTCGTTGGCCAGGGTTTCCAGCTGCTTGATCGCGGCCGGGCGGTAGATGTCCGCCGAGACGACCATGACCGACTTCTTCTTGCGCTCTTTAAGGAAGCGCGCCAGTTTGCCGGCAGTGGTGGTTTTACCCGCGCCCTGCAGACCGGCCATCAGAATCACGGCTGGCGGAACAGCGCTCAGGTTCAGATCTTCGTTGGCCGCACCCATCAGGCTTTCGAGCTCGGCCTGGACGATCTTCACGAACGCCTGGCCCGGCGTCAGGCTGCGCGACACCTCGGTGCCGACAGCGCGCTCCTTGACCGAATTGACGAAGTCCTTGACCACCGGCAACGCGACGTCAGCTTCGAGCAACGCCATGCGCACTTCACGCAGGGTGTCTTTGATATTGTCCTCGGTCAGCTTCGCCTTGCCGGTGACATGGCGCAGCGTCTGCGAGAGACGGTCGGTTAAGTTTTCAAACATTGCGCGATCCTTTCAGGCCCTGTACAGACCGGGATAATGGCGGCCCAGACCGGAATCAACATGTGCTCGGCGAGCCTGCGGCGTGGGCAGGTCGCGGATTATAGCGAAGACTGCGGCCGGCGGACACCTCGCCGTCAGCTTGCGGAGTCTTTCGTGCGGTGGCGGTTCTATGCCAAACTCAGCGCCTTTCGGGCTCGCCTAACAGGATTTATGCTCCCCTTGTCACCCAGTTTGCTGACCACCCTCGCCGCCGCCCTGCTCTATGCCGCTGCGACCGTCTATCAAAGTACCCGCCTGGCCACCGGTGCCAGGGCGAACAAGCGCCTGCTGGTCAGCCTCGGCGTCTTCGCCGTGCTCGCTCACGGCGCCAGCCTGCTCACTCATCTGCTGACCCCGATCGGCCTGGGCCTGGACTTTTTCAGCGCCTCGAGTCTGATTGCCGCTGCGGTGATTGCCCTGACCCTGCTCGCCTGTTCGCGGATCCCGGTGGAAAACCTGCTGGTGCTGCTGTTCCCGCTCGGTGCGATCACGGTATTGCTGGCGCAGTTCGCGCCGACCGGCACGGTGCAGATCATCGATGAAGAGCCGGGCATCCTCGCCCACATTCTATTGTCGATCCTTGCCTACGGCATGTTCACCATCGCGGTGTTCCAGGCTTTGTTGTTGCTGGTGCAAGACCACCAGTTAAAGCACAAGCATCCGTCCGGGCTGATCAAGAATTTTCCGCCGCTGCAAACCATGGAAAGCCTGTTGTTCGGTTTTCTCTGGGCCGGCTGGACGCTGTTGTCGCTGTCGCTGATTTCCGGTTGGCTGTTCGTCGAGAACCTGTTTGCTCAGCACCTGGTGCACAAGACCCTGCTGGCCTGTCTGGCGTGGATCGTGTTCAGCGTGCTGTTGTGGGGCCGTAATCGTCTGGGCTGGCGTGGCCACAAGGCGATTCGCTGGACCCTCGCCGGTTTTTGCCTGCTGATGTTGGCGTATTTCGGCAGCAAACTGGTTCGTGAATATATCCTGCACATCTGACGGGCGGCATAAATGGACGGTTTGCCCATAGGGCCGATGCTCGCGGTGTTTGTCCTGCTGATTTTATGGTCGGGGCTGTTCACCGCCGTCGAAGTCGCGCAGCAGCATCTGCTCGCGCTACGTGTTGCCACGCGGGCCAGCGATAAACCGTTGGCGAAGCTGAGCTTCCCGCTCGACAGCCTGATCCTCTGCAATACCCTGTGCCGCGCCCTCTCGGTGATCATCGCAACGTTGCTGGCGATTTTCCTCTGTGAGGATAACGGCCCGTGGGCGGCTTGCCTGGGCGCCGGAGCCGTCGTGCTGGTGTTTGCCGATTATTTCCCGCGCACCCTGGCGCGGCGTTATCCCGATGCCGTACTGGCGTTCGGCAACTCCCTGCTGGCGGTGCCGATGAAAATCGTTTACCCGTTCGCCTGGTTGTTGAGCCGGGTCAGCGGTTTGCTCATGACCCCGTTCACCCGCAAGGCTCAGGTGGTTCAGCAGAGCGAAGACGACCTGCCGGCAGAGCATCACGACGATCCAGAACATCCGGTTCGCGCCCACCCGGTTTCGGGCATCCATGCGCTGGACAACATCACGGTCAACGACATTCTGGTGCCGCGCAGTGACGTGGATGGCATCAACCTCGACGATTCGATCGAGGACATCATCGAACAACTGCGCCAGAACAAGCGCACGCGCCTGCCGGTGTTTCACAGCGACATCAATCAGGTTGAAGCGGTGCTCAACACCCGCCAGATCGGCCACTTGCTGAGCAACGGCGGACTGACCCGCGAAGCGCTGCTGGCAGCCAGTTACGAACCCTACTTCGTCCCGGAAAGCACACCACTGCAACTGCAATTGCTGAACTTTCACAAGCAACAGCGGCGCTTGGGCATGGTGGTCGACGAGTACGGCGAAGTGCTGGGCATCGTCACCCTTGAAGACATTCTCGAAGAAATCGTCGGCGAATTCGAAAGCGAACACAGTCTCGACAATCCACACATCCATCCACAGCCCGACGGACGCATGCTGATCGATGGCGCCGCTTCGATCCGTGATTTGAACAAGTGCCTGGGCTGGCATCTGCCGAGCGACGGCCCGAAGACCCTGAACGGGCTGGTGACCGAGGCACTGGAGACCATTCCGGAAAGCGCGGTTTGCTTGAAGATCGGGCGTTATCGACTGGAAATTCTCGAGACCGAGGAAAACCGGGTAAGCAAGGTGTTGATCTGGCTGACCTCATCGGTGCCTGCTTTAGTGCCTGCCCGATAGAAGATCAAAAGATCGCAGCCTTCGGCAGCTCCTACCCTGCGATCTTTTGCGCTTGTTTGATCGTTAGCCCCCTTCCTATAATCGAGGCGCTTACCCAAGCGCCGTCGCTCCCAGTGCTTACCCGGCACTACCCGGATCCCGACTGTTTCCGCTGCAAACCGACGACTGTTCCTACTCGAAACAGCGCTCGCGCCCTACCCCACATCCCTGGGTGTTCAACCATAATAATTCGCTCCACTGGAGCTCATGACTGTCAGGGATCACCGCATGACGACCCATACCGCTTACAGCGAAACCGCGCCAGCCCAGCCGACCAACTCTGCCACCCGCGTGGCCACGGCCAGCTTTATCGGCACCGCCATCGAGTTCTACGATTTCTATGTCTACGCGACCGCTGCGGCGCTGGTGATCGGGCCGGTGTTTTTTCCGCAGACCTCCGGCACGGCGCAGATGCTTTCGGCGTTTCTCACCTTTGGCATTGCCTTCCTCGCCCGCCCGCTGGGCTCGGCGTTGTTCGGCCACTTCGGCGACCGTATCGGCCGCAAATCGACGCTGGTTGCTTCGCTGCTGTTGATGGGCGTGTGTACCACCTTGATCGGCGTACTGCCGGGCTACGACAGCATCGGGGCGTGGGCGCCGATCCTGCTGTGCTTGCTGCGCTTCGGCCAAGGCCTGGGCCTTGGCGGGGAATGGGGCGGCGCGGCGCTGCTGGCCACGGAAAACGCGCCGAAAGGCAAACGCGCCTGGTTCGGCATGTTCCCGCAACTCGGGCCATCGATTGGTTTTCTCGCTGCCAACGGCCTGTTCCTGACCCTGGCCATGACGCTGGATGACCAGCAGTTCCGCAGCTGGGGCTGGCGAATTCCGTTTCTGCTCAGCGCGGCACTGGTGATGGTCGGCCTGTACGTGCGCCTGAAACTCCACGAAACGCCGGTATTCGCAAACGCGATCGCCCGTCAGGAACGGGTAAAAGTGCCGCTGGTCGAGTTGTTCAGCCAATACTGGGCGCCGACCCTGCTTGGTGCCGCGGCGATGGTGGTCTGCTACGCGCTGTTCTATATCTCGACGGTGTTTTCCCTGAGCTACGGCGTATCCACCCTGGGCTACAGCCGCGAGACGTTCCTGGGCCTGCTGTGCTTTGCCGTGTTGTTCATGGCCGCAGCCACGCCACTTTCGGCCTGGGCCAGTGATCGTTACGGACGCAAACCGGTGCTGATCATCGGTGGCGTGTTGGCGATTCTGTCCGGGTTTCTGATGGAGCCCTTGCTGACGCAGGGTTCGACCTGGGGCGTGGCGCTGTTTCTGTGCATCGAGTTGTTTTTGATGGGCGTGACGTTCGCACCGATGGGGGCGCTGTTGCCAGAGCTGTTTCCGACCCACGTGCGTTATACCGGCGCGTCGGCAGCGTACAACCTCGGCGGAATTGTCGGAGCCTCGGCGGCGCCATTCTTTGCGCAGAAACTGGTAGCGATGGGCGGGTTGAGCTACGTCGGCGGGTATGTGTCGGCGGCAGCGGTGTTGAGTCTGATTGCGGTGCTGTGCCTGAAGGAAACGCGCAATAACGATCTGAATCAGGTTGCCTGACAGAATATCAAAAGCTTCGCGAGCAGGCTCGCTCCCACATTAGGTCTGCGGTTTACACAAAATCCTGTGGGAGCGAGCTTGCTCGCGAATGCCGCGACTCGGTTACAGCTCTACAACAACCGCCTGAGACGCGCGAGTCGCCTTGGCACGCGCGGCCTCGATCGACTCATCCCGCGCCAGCGCCACGCCCATGCGGCGCTGGCCGTTCACTTCAGGCTTGCCAAACAGACGCAGCGCGGTGTCCGGCTCGCTCAGCGCAGCGCCAAGATTGGCGAAGGCGGTCTGGGTCGACTGCCCTTCCACCAGAATCACCGCCGATGCCGACGGGCCGAACTGACGGATCAGTGGCACCGGCAACCCGAGAATGGCGCGGGCGTGCAGGGCAAACTGCGACAGATCCTGAGAAATCAGCGTGACCAGACCGGTATCGTGCGGGCGCGGCGAAACTTCACTGAACCACACCTGATCGCCTTTGATGAACAGCTCGACGCCGAACAGACCACGGCCGCCCAACGCTTCAGTCACTGCTTTGGCAACGCGCTCGGACTCAGCTAGGGCAACCGGGCTCATGGCCTGTGGCTGCCAGGATTCCTGATAGTCGCCCTTTTCCTGACGGTGACCGACCGGTGCGCAGAACGTGGTGCCGCCGATGTGGCGCACGGTCAGCAGGGTGATTTCGTAATCGAAGTCGATGAAGCCTTCGATGATCACCCGACCTTTGCCAGCGCGCCCGCCCTCTTGTGCGTAATCCCAGGCCTTCTGCACGTCATCGGCACTGCGCAGCAGGCTCTGGCCCTTGCCCGACGAACTCATTACCGGCTTGACCACGCAAGGGAAACCCAAGTCCTGAACGGCTTTGCTGTAGTCCTCGAAGGTGTCGGCAAAGTGGTACGGCGAGGTCGGCAGGTCGAGCTCTTCGGCGGCCAGACGACGGATGCCTTCACGGTTCATGGTCAGTTGCGCCGCACGCGCGGTCGGGATCACGGTGAAGCCTTCGGCTTCCAGCTCGACCAGAGTGGAAGTGGCGATGGCTTCGATTTCCGGCACGATGAAGTGCGGCTTCTCGGCCTCGATCACCGCACGCAGGGCGGCGCCGTCGAGCATATTGATCACGTGGCTGCGATGGGCAACCTGCACGGCCGGCGCGTTGGCGTAGCGATCGACGGCAATCACTTCAACGCCCAGGCGTTGCAGTTCGATCACCACTTCCTTGCCCAACTCACCACAGCCACACAGCAATACGCGGGTCGCGGTTGGCGACAATGGAGTTCCGATACGGGTCATCTCAGGTCCTCAAAGGAAGCGGATCATCGAGGAAAGCCACGCAAGTGCGCTTTCCATGGGGAGAAAGCGCGGCATTTTACATGAACCCGAGACTTTGGCTTCAGCTGGCGACAGCCTGCTTGCGATCACGCCAGGCCATGATCAGCCAGACGGCGGTGGCACCAGCGAACTTCGAGGCCAGCGCGGTGATGATCACCGGCGCTGTCAGGGCGTCGATCATGCCGAAGAAGATGAAGGTATCCAGCGGAATGCTCAGCGCCGAGCTGATCCACAAGCGGTCGCGCAACGGCCGCTTGGTGATGCTGAACACCAGCCAGTCGATGCACTCGGAGACCGCAAACGCCGTGGCGCTGGCCAGCGCAATGGAAGGGTCGGAAGTAATGTACGAGAGCACCAGCGCCGCCAGCATCGCCACGATCGCGCCATGACCGAAGCGCGTCTGCACCATGTCGCGCAGTACAAACACCAGACCGCCCCATGCCGACCAGATGATGTCCAGATGTGGCGCGGTGGAAAAGGCGAAGTTGATCAGCACGACGCTGCTGATGTAGGCGATGAGGAAGATCATGGGGGCGGCCTATCGATTTGGCGCACAGGTTACTTGAGTGCCCTGAAAAGCAAAAGATCGCAGCCTTCGGCAGCTCCTACATTTGGAAATGAGCTCCCCTGTAGGAGCTGCCGAAGGCTGCGATCCTTTGATCTATTGGATCGGCGTCTTGCCAATCATCCACACCAACCCACTCGCCTTCGCCCGCTCATGACATAACCCCAGCACTACCCGGCGCTCGTCATTGTTCATGCGGCTCCAGCGGGTGATCTCCTCGACCGTGCGCTGACACCCGGTGCAAATATCAGCCTCGTCCAGCGCACAGATATTCACACACGGCGAGGCGACAGGCCGTTCGACGGTAGTCATTGTTCCTGCTCAACCAGATCGCGGGCATAACGCTGCGCGTTATGTACATAGTGCGCGGCACTGGCTTCGAGCATTTTCTTTTGCGGCTCCGTCAGTTCCCGCACGACCTTGCCCGGCGACCCCATCACCAGCGAACCGTCGGGAATTTGCTTGCCTTCGCCGATCAGCGAATTGGCGCCGATAATGCAGTTCTTGCCGATTTTTGCGCCGTTAAGAATCACCGCATTAATACCGATCAGGCTGTAATCACCGACGGTGCAGCCGTGAAGCATGGCGTTATGGCCAATGGTCACGCCGGTGCCGATAGTGAGTGGATAGCCCATGTCGGTGTGCATCACCGTGCCGTCCTGCACATTGCTGTTCTTGCCGATGAGGATCAGTTCGTTGTCGCCGCGCAACACAGCGTTGAACCAGACGTTGGCGCCCTCTTCCAGGCGAACCTTGCCCACCAGCACGGCGTTGGGCGCGACCCAGCTTTGTGGGTGGGTCTCGACACGGGCGTCGCCCAGGCGGTATTTCATCGTGATGTCCTCAGGACTTGCGGTGATGGGCCATTCGAGCGATGGCTTCAGGTATCGATAAAGCTTTTCGGCGGCTGATGCAGGCTGATTTTGGCGTCATAGAGCAGGTTGATCAACTCGACGATCATGATCGCCGTGAGCCCCCAGATCTTGTACTCGCCGAAGCGATAACTCGGTACGTACCAACTGCGGCCCTGATAGTCGATGCGGTGGGTGTGCTCACGTGGGTCTTTGCGGAAAAACTCCAGCGGAACGCTGAACACAGCGGCAATCTCGGCATCGTTGGCCTGGTATTCGACGAAGTCCGGGATGACGCCGACATACGGCGTGACCTTGATGCCGTGCAAGGAGATCAGTGGACTCAACGGGCCGATGACTTCGACCAGTCCCGGCGGCAGACCGATTTCCTCTTCGGCTTCGCGCAGGGCGGTGAAGATCAGATCCGGGTCTTCCGGGTCGCGCCGCCCACCCGGAAAAGCCACTTCGCCACCGTGAGTGGAAAGCCCGCTGGCGCGCAGGGTCAGGACCAGTTCCGGCTCGTCACTGCGGGTGATCGGCACCAGCACGGCGGCTTCGGGGAAACGCGCGTCGGTCTCCAGCGTGCGCGGTGTGTGGTTGCTTACCCTATGCAGTAGCTCGTCCAGCATGAGTGTTCTCGATCTGTGCCTTGCTCCGCATCATGCACCAATCAAAGCGAGCGCCCAAGCCCCCGAAACCCGTCGTGTCGCGAAACGACAACTTGCGACCGGCCCCGCTGCACGCCAAGATAGGCGCAGCATTCAGGAACCCGAGCATGAAATTTTGCAGCCACTGCGGTAACCCGGTCACCCAGCGCATTCCCGAAGGCGACTCGCGGCTGCGATTTGTCTGCGACAGCTGTCAGACCATTCACTACCAGAACCCCAATATCGTCGCCGGTTGCGTGCCGACCTGGGGCACGCAAGTGTTGCTCTGCCGCCGCGCCATCGAGCCGCGTCTCGGTTACTGGACGCTGCCGGCCGGCTTCATGGAAAACGGCGAGACCATCGAACAGGCCGCCATCCGCGAAACTGCCGAAGAAGCCTGCGCCCGGGTGCGTAACCTGAGTCTCTACACGCTGATCGATGTACCGCACATCAGTCAGGTGCATGTGTTCTTTCGCGCCGAACTGGCCGATCTCGAATTCGCCGCCGGGCCGGAAAGTCTCGAAGTGCAGCTGTTCGATGAGGCCGACATCCCTTGGGACGAGCTGGCTTTCCGCACGGTCGGGCGTACCTTAGAATGCTTCTTCGCTGATAGGCGCGTCGAGAAGTATCCGGTTCGTTCGGAATCGATTCCGCCATTGGTGCAGCCGGTCATTGTTGGCTAGAAGATCAAAAGATCGCAGCCTTCGGCAGCTCCTAGCTCAAACCTGATTGCGTCACTCCCTGGGGAATCGTTTCAATGCGCTGGTTGCTTGCCCTGTTCTGCCTGTCGTTCGTCAGCGTTTCACAAGCGTCATTCGTGACCACCGTGACACCGTCGAATACCCCGTTGATCGAAAAAATCCTGGTACTCAAATCGGCCCACCAATTGCAACTGATCGTCGACGGCAAGCCGCTGAAGACTTATCGCATTTCATTGGGCAAGGGTGCGAAAAAAGGCCCGAAACTGATCGAGGGTGATAAACGTACGCCGGAAGGTTTCTATTGGATCGACTGGCGCAAGACCAGCGAGAAATTCAACCTGTCGATGCACATCTCTTACCCCAACATCAGTGATGCTGCCCGTGCGCGTCGCGAAGGCGTCGAACCCGGCGGGATGATCATGATCCACGGCACCCCGGATTCCGCAGACAACCCGGAGCAGTTGTTCCACACGCTCGACTGGACCGACGGCTGCATCGCCATGCGCAATGTCGATATGCGCGAAGTGTGGAACCTGGTACCGGACGGCACGATGATCGAGATTCGCCCTTAATCTCTGACCACTGGTCACCTGCAAAAAAATAAATCAAAAGATCGCAGCCTGCGGCAGCTCCTACAGAGGTGATACCACTCTCAACTATAGGAGCTGCCGAAGGCTGCGATCTTTTGCTTTTCAACGCCCACCGCTAATACCACTTCAAACCACTGCGCCCTGAAGCCCCGATATTCGCGGGTTATAGGGTACTTGTACGCGTTGACATGGTATTGAAGTGGTATTAATTTCCGCCCCACAAGCGAGCCACAACAATCCTATACTCGCGGCGGAAACGACCAGCATGAACGACCTCCACACCCTACGTCCCGACGACTCCCAGCCGACGCCGCTGTACCTGCAACTGGCGCGCAATCTGGAAGCGGCGATTCATGCCGGGCAGTGGAAGGCCGAACAGGCGATGCCGTCGGAACGCAACCTCAGCGAGCAGCTCGGCATCTCCCGAGTCACCGCGCGCAAGGCTCTGGAAGTCTTGCTCGATCAAGGCCTGATCCGCCGCCTGCAAGGCTCGGGCACGTTCATCACCCCTCGCCTGGAGCAACCGCTGTCGCGCCTCTCCGGTTTCAGCGAAATGCTGCGTTTGAAAGGCTTCGTTCCCAGCTCGAAGTGGCTGGAGCGGGAAATCACTCTGCCAACCCACGAAGAGCTGATTCGCCTCGGCCTGTCGCCCAACGACAAGGTGGCGCGGATGAAGCGCCTGCGCAAAGCCGATGACACCGTCATGGCCATCGAGATGAGCACCCTGCCCGCGTCGATCATGCCCAAACCACAAGCGGTGGGTGATTCGCTCTACGAATACCTCGACGGCATCGGCAAACCGATCGTCCGCGCCCTCCAGCACATCCAGGCGATCAACGCCTCTGACGAATTCGCCGCCCTGGTCGGCATCGCCCCCGGCACCGCCATGCTGCTGATGACCCGGGTCGGCTACCTGGAAGACAACACGCCGATCGAAGTCACCGACACCTATTGCCGCAACGATTACTACGACTTTGTTGCAGAGCTGCGCCGCTGAGCGCGGCCCCAAGCGAGAACGAAAATGTCCGAAGACAACATCCTCACCCCCAGCGGCTGGGTTCGCGGCCGCCTGATTCACGAACACGGCAAAGTCGTGTCGATCGAAGGCGTACCGTGTGACCCGGCCGATAATGACTTGCCGTATCTGCTGCCGGGTTTCATCGACCTGCACGTTCACGGCGGTGGTGGCAAAGACATCATGGAAGGCGCCGAAGCCTTCGAAACCATCAGCAGAACCCACGTCCGCTTCGGCACCACGTCGCTGTTGGCTACTACCATGACCGCGCCGAGTGCCGAGATCTCCAGTGTCCTTAAACAAGTAGGAGAATTCTGCGAACAACGTCCGAAAGGCACGGCACGAGTCCTTGGTGTCCACCTTGAAGGCCCCTACATCAATCCGGGAAAACTCGGCGCCCAGCCCAACTTCGCTCACACCGCGTTGATGGCTGAAGTCGAAGACTATCTGGCGCTGGCGCCGATTCGCGTGATTACGATTGCCCCGGAAATCGCCGGTCACGACGCGTTGATTCGAGAGCTGAGCCGCCGTGGCATCCGCATGCAGATCGGCCATACCCTCGGCAGTTACGAAGAAGGTGTCGCCGCGCTGGCTGCCGGCGCGACCAGTTTCACTCACCTGTACAACGCCATGAGCCCGCTGCATCACCGCGAGCCGGGCATCGTCGGCGCGGCGCTGGCCCATGCGCAATACGCCGAGCTGATCCCCGATCTGCTGCACGTGCACCCCGGCGCCATTCGTGTGGCCCTGCGTTCGATTCCGTGCCTGTATTGCGTGACCGACTCCACCGCCGCCGCCGGCATGCCCGATGGTGAATACAAGCTCGGCAGCCACACAGTGACCAAATGTCTGGGCGGCGTGCGCCTGCCCGACGGCACGCTGGCCGGCAGCACCCTGACCATGGATCAGGCCCTGCGCAATCTGGTGAAGATCGGCCTGCCGATCAGCGAAGCCTCGCAGCGCCTGTCGCAATTTCCCGCCGACTACCTCGGCATCACTGAACGCGGGCGCCTTGCGCCTGGAGCCTGGGCCGACTGCGTGCGGCTCGATCGCTCACTCACACTGACCGCCGTCATGGTCGAAGGAGAAGACATTGACTTCAAAAATGCTTGAAGAGGCGCTGTCCTCGTTCGAGGCCGTGCAAGCCCAACTGCAACAACTCGACGCAGCGATGATCGAGATCGCCGGACGCCTGCGCCGTCAGCCACCGCAAGTGGCGATGACCGTTGCCCGTGGCAGCTCCGACCACGCGGCCAGCTACTTCGCCTACCTGACCATGCAGCAACTGGGTCTGCCAGTGGCCTCGTTGCCAATGTCGGTGGTGACCATGCAGCAGGCGCCGTTGAAGGTCAGCGGCCAGGTCGCGTTCGCGTTTTCGCAGTCGGGGCAGAGCCCGGACCTGGTCAACAGCCTGCGCCTGTTGCGCAAGCGTGGCGCGCTGAGCGTGTCGATGGTCAACGCCGCCGACTCGCCACTGGAAGCCGCGTGCGAATTCAGCCTGCCACTGCTGGCCGGGACTGAAAGCAGCGTTGCTGCGACCAAGAGTTTTATCGCCACCCTCAGCGCCAGCGCGCGCCTGATCGCGCACTGGAAAGAGGACAGCGAATTGCTGCAGGCCCTCGATGCCCTGCCCGAAGGGCTGCGCGAAGCGGCGAGGCAGGACTGGAGCATCGCCATCGACGCGTTGCGCGATTGCGAACGCTTGATGGTCATTGGCCGTGGTGCCGGTTTCGCCATCGCCCAGGAAGCGGCGCTGAAATTCAAGGAAACCTCGGCGATTCAGGCCGAAGCGTTCAGCAGCGCGGAAGTCCGTCACGGGCCGATGGCACTGATCGACGAACACTATCCGCTGCTGGTTTTCGCCCCACGTGGTGCCGAGCAGGCGGGTCTGCTGAGCCTGGCGGCAGAAATGCGTCAACGCGGCGCCCGGGTATTGCTCGCCGCCCCGGATGACGTCAGCGAGCGCGACCTGACCCTGACCCGCGCCGAACACCCGGCCCTCGACCCGATTCTGGCGATCCAGAGTTTCTACGTGATGGCTGCCGGTCTGGCCGAAGCACGCGGCATGGATCCGGATCAGCCGCGCCATTTGAGCAAAGTGACCCGCACGCACTGACCGCCGAAGTCCGACCTGTAGGAGCTGCCGAAGGCTGCGATCTTTTGATTTTGATCCATGAAAAAAGATCAAAAGATCGCAGCCTTCGGCAGCTCCTACAGGGGGACATCGAACCGAGATACAACTGATGAGATCCAGCCATGCCCGATAACAATAAAGAGCTGACCCTCAGCGCCCCGCTCAGCGGTCCGGTGTTGACCCTCGCCAACGTCCCGGACGCGGTGTTCGCCAGTGGCGCGATGGGCGACGGCATTGCCATCGACCCGCTCAACGACACGCTGTATTCGCCCTGCGCCGGGGTAGTCATCCATGTCGCACGCAGCTGCCACGCGGTGACCGTGCGCGCCGACAACGGTGCGGAAATCCTCCTGCACCTGGGCCTCGATACCGTTGAGCTGAACGGCGAAGGTTTCGCCATGCTGGTCAAGGAAAGTGATCGCGTCAGCCTTGGCCAGCCACTGCTGCGATATGACCTGGACAAGGTCGGCCAGCAATGCAAAAGCCTGGTCAGCCTGCTGATTCTGACCAACAGTGCGGATTTTCAAGTGCGGCCGATCACCCTCAAAGCAGTGAAGGTCGGCGAGCCGTTGCTGCACGTCATCGCGCGCAACCCGGTAGCGGCGAACACTGAAACACCTGGCGGGCCCGAGCTCAGTGGACAGGTGCGGGTCGCTCATCGCGGCGGCCTGCATGCGCGCCCCGCTGCACTGATCCGGCAAACCGCACAGGGTTTCAACAGCCAGTCACAGCTGCACTTCGCCGGCAAATCGGCGCCGTGCAACAGCCTGATCGGTTTGATGGGGCTGGCGATTGGCGAGCAGGATGAAGTGCAGGTCAGTTGTCAGGGGCCGGATGCCGCCGCTGCACTACAAGCCTTGCTCAGCGCCTTGGCGACTGCGCTGCCGGACGATCGTCATGCGCAAGCGCCGGCCACCACTGCGCCGCTGAAACGCCCGGCCGAGGCAGGCGTGTTGCACGGCGTTTGCGCGGCGCCGGGGCTGGTCGCCGGGCCGTTGTTGCACTTGAACGCGGTCAGTTTGCCGGCGGATACGGGTGATCACGATCCGCAGCAACAACAGCAGCTACTTGAAGTGGCATTGAATGAAGTGCGCAGCGAAATCGCCGCCACCCTCGCCCAGGCAAAAAAACACAAAAACCCGGACGAAGAGGCCATCTTCGCCGCGCACATGGCACTGCTCGAAGACCCGGCCCTGCTCGACGCCGCGCAGCAATCCATCGAGTCAGGCACTGCGGCGACCCACGCCTGGAGCCATTCGATCGATGCCCAGTGCGAAGTGCTCCAAGGCACCGGCAGCGCCTTGCTGGCCGAGCGCGCCAACGACTTGCGCGATCTCAGGCAACGCGTACTGCGCGCCCTGCTCGGCGAAGCCTGGCATTACGACGTGCCCGCTGGCGCCATCGTCGCCGCGCATGAACTGACGCCGTCGGATCTGCTGCAACTCAGCGCCCAAGGTGTCGCCGGGTTGTGCATGGCCGAGGGCGGCGCCACCTCGCACGTCGCGATTCTGGCGCGCGGCAAAGGCCTGCCTTGCATCGTGGCTTTGGGCGCGCAATTGCTCGATCAACCGCAAGATCAGGCCGTGGTGCTCGACGCTGACGGCGGTCGTCTCGAACTGACGCCGAATGCGCAACGCCTGGCCGACGTGCAACAGGCGCAAGCCCAGCGCCAGCAGCGTCGCGATAGCCAACAAGCCAAAGCGCATTTGCGCGCCGAGACTCGCAACGGCGTGCACATCGAAGTGGCCGCCAACGTCGCCTCAAGCAGCGAAGCGGCAGAGGCTTTCGCCAACGGCGCCGACGGTGTCGGTTTGCTGCGCACCGAATTTCTCTTCGTCGATCGCCAGACCGCACCCGACGTCGAAGAACAGCGCACAGCCTATCAGGCGGTCCTCGACGCGATGGGCGACAAGTCGGTGATCATCCGCACCATCGACGTCGGCGGCGACAAGCAACTCGACTATTTGCCGTTGCCTGCCGAAGCCAACCCGGTGCTTGGCTTGCGCGGTATTCGTCTGGCGCAGGCGCGTCCGGAAATCCTCGATCAGCAATTACGCGCGCTGTTGCAAGTCAGGCCGTTGCACCGTTGCCGGATCCTGTTGCCGATGGTCACTGAAGTCGACGAACTGCTGCACATTCGCCAGCGCGTCGAGGCCTTGTGTCTCGAGATGAGCATCGCCCAGCGCCCGGAAATCGGCGTGATGATCGAAGTCCCCGCCGCCGCGCTGCAAGCCGAGCAACTGGCCGAACACGCAGATTTTCTGTCCATCGGCACCAACGACCTGTCCCAATACACCTTGGCCATGGATCGCGACCACGCAGGTCTCGCCGCGCGGGTCGACGCCCTGCACCCGGCGCTGCTGCGCCTGATCGCCATGACCTGCGCAGGCGCAGCCGTGCACAAGCGCTGGGTTGGCGTCTGTGGCGCCCTCGCCTCCGACCCGCTGGCGACGCCGGTGCTGATCGGCCTGGGTGTCAGCGAGTTGTCGGTAAGCCCGGTGCAGATCGGTGAGATCAAGGATCGCGTGCGCCAGATGCACGAAGCCGAATGCCAACGCATGGCCCACGAGCTGCTCAAACTGAGCAGCGCCGCTGCCGTGCGTGACGCCTGTCATCAACACTGGCCTCTGCGCTAACAAAAACAAAAAGGACATACGCCATGTACCAACTCTTCATCGAGGGCCTGCAACGCCTCGGCCGCGCGCTGATGCTGCCGATCGCGATCCTGCCGATTGCCGGCCTGCTGCTGCGCCTGGGCGATACTGATCTTTTGAACATCGCGATCATCCACGATGCCGGGCAGGTGATTTTCGCCAACCTGGCGATGATCTTCGCTATCGGCATCGCCGTCGGATTTGCCAAAGACAACAACGGCACCGCCGGCCTGGCCGGGGTGATCGGTTATCTGGTGATGACCTCCACACTCAAAGTGCTCGATCCGGCGATCAACATGGGCATGCTCGCCGGGATCGTCAGCGGTCTGATGGCCGGCGCGCTGTACAACCGGTTCAAGGACATCAAGCTGCCGGAGTATCTGGCGTTCTTCGGTGGCCGGCGTTTCGTGCCGATCGTCACCGGGTTCGCAGCGGTCGGTCTGGGCGTGCTGTTCGGCTACATCTGGCCGCCGATCCAGCACGGCATCAACGCGTTTGGCGCGCTGATGATGGAAAGCGGCAGCATCGGCGCGTTCGTGTTTGGTGTGTTCAACCGCCTGCTGATCGTCACCGGACTGCATCACATCCTCAACAACATGGCCTGGTTCGTGTTCGGTAACTTTACCGACCCGGCCACTGGCGCACTGGTGACCGGCGACCTGTCGCGCTATTTCGCCG
This sequence comes from Pseudomonas sp., assembly GCF_035554175.1. Classification (GTDB taxonomy): domain Bacteria; phylum Pseudomonadota; class Gammaproteobacteria; order Pseudomonadales; family Pseudomonadaceae; genus Aquipseudomonas. Next base: position 16,713 of record NZ_DATMIV010000029.1, read on the forward strand.
GCGATCCGAAGGGCGGCCAGTTCATGACCGGCATGTTCCCGATGATGATCTTCGGCCTGCCCGCCGCGTGCCTGGCGATGTACCGCAACGCCCTGCCGGAGCGGCGCAAAGTGATGGGCGGGATATTTCTGTCGATGGCGCTGACCTCGTTCCTCACTGGCGTAACCGAGCCGATCGAGTTCGCCTTCATGTTCCTCGCGCCGCTGCTGTTCCTGCTCCACGCGCTGCTGACCGGGCTGTCGATGGCAATCACCAACGGCTTGAACATTCATCTGGGCTTCACCTTTTCCGGTGGCTTCATCGACATGATTCTCGGCTGGGGCAAGTCCACCAATGGCTGGCTGGTGCTGCCTGTCGGGCTGGCTTACGCGGCAATCTACTATCTGGTTTTCGACTTCTGTATCCGCCGCTTCAACCTGAAGACGCCGGGGCGTGAGGATGTGGCCAGCGCAGAAAAAGCCGTGCTCTCGGAGAACGAACGCGCCAGTGCCTACATCAAGGCCTTGGGCGGTGCGCAGAACCTGCTGACGGTCGGCGCCTGCACGACCCGCCTGCGCCTGGAGATGCTCGATCGCCACAAGGCTTCGGACGCCGAGTTGAAAGCCCTGGGGGCAATGGCCGTTGTGCGCCCGGGCAAGGGCGGCAGTCTGCAGGTTGTTGTCGGGCCGATGGCAGACAGCATTGCCGATGAAATTCGCCTGGCGCTGCCTGCGCAGGGACAGGCCGTTGCGGTGGAAACTGCAGTGGCGGCAGAGGAGCACAAAGCCACCGTAGTCACCAGCGCCGAGGCGCAGCAATGGCTGAATGCGTTGGGCGGCAGCGACAATGTATTGCAGCTCGACTGCATTGCCATGACCCGCATTCGTCTGCAACTGGCCGATGGCAAGACCTTGTCCGAGGCACAGTTGAAAACGCTGGGATGTCTGGGTGTCAGCCAGTTGGACGGCGGGTTGTGGCACTTGCTGGTGGGGGACAAGGCGGCGGGTTTGAGCGCAGCGATGGCGGCTTTGATGACCCGGCATGAGGCCAGCGCCCAGGTTTGAACCTGTAGTGTCCTGATCGAGGGTTGGGGGAGCGAGTTCCCCCAATCCCATAAATATGTACCACCCTGCGCCACGCACGCCTCGCCATGCTGATTCCTCATACTCAGCCTGGAGAACGTGCCCATGAGCACCCCCACCGCCCCGACAACCGAAGAGATCAAAAGCGATCTCAATCAGATCAGCCATCACCTCTTCAATGCCCCCACACCACTGGTTCCAGAACAGAAGCCGAGCCCCGAAGAGGCCTACCTCAAACGCCTCGATGAACAATTGAAAACCTACCGCGCCAGCTACCTGCAACGCAGCCGCGCGCTGTACCAGGCGCTGGAAACCAGCGACCTGCAAAGCGACGAAGGCAAAAAGCTCGTCGAGACGCTGAAAATCAGACTCAGCACCCAACTGATCAACATGGATCTGCGCGATCAGATCGACGGTAAACCGGCAAAGACCTTTCTGAAATACGACGCCGGATTTACCGCCATCGGCCATGAAGCACGCCAGGCCGTCAAAGATCGCCTGCTACGTACGCAGGCCGGCGAACTGCTTGAAAAAATCGACCTCGGCCCGATGCTGCGTCCCGCGATGTACGCGTTGCAGTTCAGCTATCAGGGCACCACCGTCGAGCTGGCCGGCGCCTTCGTCGTCACGGAAAAGGACAGTCCCCGTGTCAACGATCTGCTGGCCAACCAGAGCGTCGGCTACGCCGTGCTGTTCACCCCGGCAAGGGGCCTGGAGCTCTTTGACTCTCTGGCCGATCTGGACACCCATTTGCGCACATCCCTGAACCAGGCCAGCGCCGGCATCGAGTTCATGCAAATGCTGCCGACGCGTTATCACGGCGTAGGCGCAGCAGGAATCTGGCCGCTGCTGCTCGCACCGATCGACAGCAAACCGTTGTTCGAACACATCTACGACGCGCTGATCGAAAAACGTACGCAGGATATAGAGCGCGCCTTGAGTTTCGCCGATAACCCGCAACAAGACCCCGCGCGCTTGGTCACGGCTCTGGAACGCGCCATTGCCGCCGCCCTGCCGGATCTCACGCCGCGCCAGGAGTTACGCGCACAAACCCTGTTCGAACGCCATCTGCACTACAGCGCACCGGACTGGTACCGCAGCGCCAGCACCACGCAAACGGCCGATCTGGCTCAGCATCTGCGCAATTACCAGCAATCGCGGCAGCACCTGCTGGAGCTGATGGGGCCGGTAGCCACCCTGACGGCACTGGCCCGCGAGCAATGGCTGGAACGCCTGAGCGAAGACCTGGAAATCGACGACCTCGAGCCGGAAAAGCTCACCCTCTCGACCGACCGCCGAGTGCCGGGCTACGGCGTTTACGTGCACCAGATCAATCTGCTCGAGCTGTCCCTGCGCGGCCCGCATACCGGCGATGAATTGCCCGGCTCGGAATTTCTGAGCTACACCACCCTCAGCTACGATGGCGCGCCTTTGCCGCCAGCCTATGCGGACGTGACGCCGGCATGGCTGGTCGAACAGGCCCTGAAACTGCAGCCGCGTGTCGATTTCAGTCACTTGCAGAAAGAGATGCAGGCCAGACCCACGATCAAACCCGCCATTGAGCAGATGCTCGATCATCGTATCCTCGCGCTCGCTCATACGGCCGTGCTGCAAGGGCACCTGCGCAACAGTGATCTGCAACTGATCCAGCGCTTGCGCGACGGCAGCGACTCCCGCCTGCGCGCCGCCACCCTGTCGCTGCACGGCGCGCAACTGCAGGATCTGTGGTTGCTGCGCCAGAGCGATGACAAAGGCGCGATCACGCGCGTGTTGATGTGCACACCGCAGGCGCCGCGAGAGCAGCAGTTCCAGGCTTTCGACAGTGAGCGCGAATGCCAGACCCATGTGCTCGGCTGGGCCAGGCACAGCGACGTTGCCGACAGCATGGCCGGATACCTGATCAGCCGTGCACCGATGCGCTTTCGCCCGACCTTGCGCAAAGTGCTCACCGGCCTGAGCTTCAAGCCCGAGGCCCTGGAGCACCGTAAGGTCACGTTCGAAAACATCGGCAATCATCCCGGTTGCCTGCAGGCGATGGCCGAACACATGCTGGCTACGCGCATCGATGACTATGACTACAGCACCCCGCTGTGGTACCGCACGACGACCGCGGCCAATCGCCGGACCCTGTCGACCCTCACCGACGATGCCGAAGGCGCACTGCATGGGTTCAACAATCATCCGTTGTCGGGCAGCCGCTTTCCGGCCTTTGACGCTTTTGTGCACGCGCAGGCGAAGATCAGTCTCAATCGCTTGCTCAAGCGCCCGGACAACGATGTCGACCCCGATACTGTCTGGGCGTACTCGCCGACCTCCCTTGTGCGTTCGACAACTCCGCCACCGGTGTCGTATACCCATCTGTACCGCGACGGCTATGCCGACGGCATTGGTTTTATCGATGAAAAATTTTCCCGTTCGGCGCGCTTCAAGGGCCCGACCGGCATCGATATCAGCAACCTGACCGCGCAAAATGTCGCCCGCTCGGTGACCGGCGTGTGGATCGGCCAACGCTACACCGACAAGGTCAAGGCCGAACTGCAGAGTTCGACCAGCGATGGCTACGACTTCCGCCGCAACGCGACATTGGCCATCACCCAGCGCCAAATGAGAAGCGCCGCCCTGGAATGCCAACTGCAAGGCCATATAGCCAGCATCGACCGGCAATGGCTGGAACAAAGCATTACCAGCATGGGCGAGACCTCCGGCCCCATACGCACGAAATACCCGATTCATCGCTTGATGATCGACGGCGAGTGGGTGATGGATGCATGGCTGTTCGGCCATGCCGACAACCCGGCCCTGCTCTACACCCCCGATGCGCCGGACGGCGTCAGTTTCCGCGAAGCGCGACTGTTCAATTACCTGCTGCAACAGCAGGCCGGCATGATCGAATACCTCGTGTCGCGGGTTAGCGTCGATGCTCAGTCCCGGGTGCGCACGTTCCTTGAAAACGCCAGGAAGCAGTTGCCCAAAGACCTCAATAAAACTACGCCGAGCCCGGCACGTTACGACGCGATCACTGCAGTCACCGCTGTCAGGGATGTACGCTCGGCGCTATACGATATGAAGCTGCAACGCCGGATCGACAACGTCCATGCCACCACGAGCAGTCGCGGCGAGATGATCGTCGGGCTGATCTGGACCTGCGTCGAATGGATCACCGCCGTCGCTACCGCCCCCTTCCCGCTGCTGAGCCTGAGCAGTGGCCTGCTGTTGGCCTTCAAGGACGCCATGCTCGCCCTGCACGCTTATCGCCAGGGTCACCACGGCGAAGCATTCCAGCATCTGCTCGGCTATCTGTTCAACAGTGCCGGCGCGCTGCTGACCGACCTGCGGCCAGTGCTGCGTTCGCTCAAGCCGGTGCGCCGGCCATTGCGTCAGAGCATCGCCAGTGCCGGCGACGAACATCAGAATGTCGCGACACTGGTCGACCAGGTAGCGCCCCCACCCCTATGGGACGGTATGCGCGCAGTCGTTTTCAGAAACAAACTGCTCTATGCCGCAAAAAAACCTGACGCACTCGGGCGTTATTTGCTCTATCGAGGTGATCCGAATGGGCCCGGCCTGCTCTCGACCGGCATCCTGGCGGTGCCCAATGCCGATGGGGTGATGGTGCGCAGCGGCATGGCCGGCGGCGCGCCGAAATACGACCCCAAGCCAGAGCCCTCCGCTCCCTATACAGACTTTGGCGTGGCGCCCGAATACCGGCACCGCGCCGAAATGGCGATGAATCCGAAAATCAACGAGGAACTCTTCGGGCGTGGTAAGGATTACGGGTTACCCGAAGAGATGGTAATCGTTGATATCGTCGACGGTTATGCCAAGGCACGCACGGCCTACATGGCCCAGGTCGAAAAACTGACCACAGCCGCCACACGCCATTTTTCCGGACTGGGCCCACTGCCCGCTCCTGCGCCGGCCCCTGCCATCGCTGCCGACATGTCATTTGCACAATTGCTCGCCAGCGATGGGTGCAAAGGGAAAAACCTGGTCATTGGCGCCCGACCCGGTTCCATCGCCAGCATGCAAGTGCTGATCGATAACCTGGACAAACTGGCAAGAAACGGCTTCAAGCGGCTCTACATCGAATACCTGCCCGGTGACGTCTTCCCTCTCAAACTGGAAAAACTCAATGCCGGCAAATCCTGGCTCCATATTGAGACGCATCTGAAGGCTGTCGATAAAGCAATGGGTTACGAAGCGGCGTTTTCGTATCGGACGCTGGTACACACCGCACTGGCAAGGGGCCTGAAAATCCACGCTCTGGATGCCTCGACCTGCTATCGGCTGGAGGACGCCATGGTGATGTCCAAACTCTCGCCTTTCAGGCCACGCAGCAATGTCATCAGGAATTTCTACTCACATAAAACCCTTGCCGCCGATATTGCCAAAGCACCTGAGGAGCGCTGGATTGTCCTGACCGAGCAGACGCGCATGCGCACCTTCGACAACACACCCGGCCTTGCCGACCTGCACGATGCTGTCGCCGTGCGTATCGAAGATGTCGACCTGTCGCAACCCAAGAGCATCAGCGTGGATTTGCCCGGCGCAACCGCCGCAGAAGTGACTGTCCACGGCGATTACCTCGTGCAGATACCGACCACGTACAAGGCTCCTCGACCGGTCTCGAAGCCAGCGGCAACTGCCGTGACTGTCAGTCACTTGAGCGACTACGATATGGCCTCGTCGCTTCATGACGATGTTGTCAGGCTCATGTCTGAGAGTAACGGGCTTAACACCTCTTTAAGTCCCGCGAAACAAGACAGCGAACTGTTCACTGCGTTTATCGATACCCGCCAGCGTCTGGGCAAAGCGGCCAGAGACGCATCCACAGGATTCAAACCTGCGAAAACAGAAGCGCTGCCGACGATTACCGCCGACGAAACCTTCGACACGTTTTTGCAAAAAATAGCCGACGGCCGCTTGAATCTCCTGATTGGTGAAAATCCATCCGAAGTGTCAGCCAAGGCGCTGCTCAGGCAATACATGAAGGCATTGAAGGATGCGGGTTATGAGACATTGTACGTTGCGCAGGTGTTCACCGATCTGCATCAGGCCGAACTGGATATTTTTCATCTGACCCAGCGCATGCCCGAGCGGCTCAAGACCCATCTGCAAAAACTGAGCGCAAGCCGACCGAGCGGTTATGTAGGTGACAACAATTACCTGGAGGTGTGTGAGGCGGCGGCCAAATACGACATGCGGGTCAGGGCCATCGATTGCGTCGCCAGCTACAACGTCAAAGGGTTGCTGGATCCCGAGCTGTCGAGGAAAGAGATGTTCAGCTATTTCGCCACTGAGGCAATCAAAGCCGACCAACAGCTCCACGGGCCGCATAAGTGGATTGCGCTCATTGACCGAACGCAGACCAATTACAGCTTGGGAGTACCGGGACTGGGCGAGACACTGAGCGCGGTCAGCCTTCATGTACGCGACAGTGCGCCTGAACTGGCCAGCACCATTCGACAGGGCGCGTGGGCGACAGTAATTCCGGAAAACGCCGTCAACGCACGGGCATTGCGCAGTGACTTCACGATGAACGTCGCAGTGGCCGGCAAAAAGGAGATTGCTCCGACGCCGGCGGTCAGGCGCAGTAGACTGACCCACGATGGTATGTTCTTCATCGAAAATGAAGACCCGGGCCTGCCCCGCCTGGTGCATAAATCCAGGACCGAAGGCATCGTTGTCACACCGATCCAGGTCAATGACAAAGGTCTGTTGTTTATAGATCGCTGGGGGAAACAAGATCAGGCTTTCAAATATATGCGGACGCTGATCGACATGCTTGTGAAAGACTTGAAGCTGACGCAGGTGACATAACGCTGGTTCGCTTGCACGTTGTGAAAAAACCACCGGGTTTGCAAGCCCAGTGGTTTTTTTATGGCCGAGAGCAAACGAACTGCGAGCCACCCGGGTTTCAGGTTCGCGAATCCACCCGATCCAGCGCCCGGTTCACCGCCAGCTCAGCGAGCATGATGATCTGTTGGATGGCCAGCGCCGTATTGCGCTGTGGTCGCCCCAGTTGATCGGCGAAATCACTGGCCAGAGTATTGGCCGAAGCGAGGGATTCACACGCGTGAGCCAGCAGGGTTTCGGTGTCGATTTCGGGCTGGATGAGGAACATGGTGCTGGGCGGGTGCGGTTTGCTCGGCTGCGGGCACAGGTAAAAATCCAGGGCGCGCTTGATCGCTTCGCGGTTTTTGGCGAGGTCGTCGGCGCGGATGGCTTGTTCGAGGGGGGTGGTGGGTTCGAGGGGTGGGTCGGGGACGATTTTATCCACAAGGCTTCTCCTGCTGATGCTGATGGGCAGCCATCGATCGCCGGATCTCACGCGGCGAATGGGTGGCAGCTATGTGCGAGGTGAGATCCACCGGAGCAGGCAACCGGCCAGACCGAAGTCTGCCCGCACACAGCCGCCATAAAACAGGCAGCAGATTAAGCTGGCGCCAATTATCGTGGTGCTGGCGCCAGTTGCAAGCTATCCGGGGATCTCACTCCCGGTCGCTGATTCGCAGCGACGGGAAAAGACTAGAGATCGCACGTCCGACGGACAACCTGAAAACATTGTGGGAAGGTTCGGGTTATTTGGCAGCAGATTTAAACAACTTCAAGTCATCGGGCGCCTGGATGGGCCTTATCGCGAGCAGGCTCGCTTCCACAGAAAGCAAAATCAAAAGATCGCAGCCTTCGGCAGCTCCTACACACGATGAGCGTTAGCTCGAGTAAAGCATTTGATCTTGATTTACGGGCGACGTCGGAAGGCTGAGTGGAGGGATTGATCCGGGGGTGGGAGCGCAGCGACCGTTTGGCGCAGCCAAACACAGCGAGTGTAGGTGCAGCGAAGCAAACCGGAGCCGCTGCGCCCGGATCGATCCCGCAGCGAAG
>NZ_DATMIV010000030.1:0-295832 GCF_035554175.1 Pseudomonas sp.
TGATCCCATCCCGAACTCAGCAGTGAAACGATGCATCGCCGATGGTAGTGTGGGGTTTCCCCATGTGAGAGTAGGTCATCGTCAAGATTAAATTCCGAAACCCCAATTGCGAAAGCAGTTGGGGTTTTGTTTTGCCTGCGAAAAAGTTTTCCTCGCCATCGAGAACAAAATTGCACAGTTATTTTCGAATCAGAACACTAGAATAGCCCCATCTTTTTCGGAGCCAGAGCCTGTATGTCAGAATCGGTTGACGCCCCTGGGCTGTCAGATTTACCGCTGGAAGACCTGATGGCCTGCCACGAGTGCGACCTGCTGATGCGCAAACCGACACTTGCCCATGGTGAGAAGGCCCTCTGTCCGCGCTGCGGTTATGAGCTGTACGCTCACCGCCATAATGTGGTGCAGCGCAGCCTCGCCCTGGTAATTGCCGCGTTATTACTTTACGTACCGGCAAACTTTTTACCCATCATGCAACTCGATATCCTCGGGCAAACTTCGCAGGATACGGTCTGGAGTGGTGTGGTCGGTCTGTTCAATACCGATATGCAAGGTGTGTCGATTGTCGTCTTCCTCTGCAGCATGGCCATACCGTTGCTCAAATTGCTGTGCCAGCTGTTTGTATTACTGACGATTCGCTTCAATGTCGGCCGCAATTACGGTTTGCTGCTCTATCGTATTTACCACCACCTCAGAGACTGGGGCATGCTCGAGGTTTACCTCATGGGCGTCCTCGTCGCGATCGTGAAACTGGCCGATATGGCGGCCATCACAGTCGGGCTGGGGCTGGCGTGCTTCATCGGCTTGTTGTTGGTACAAGTCTGGCTGGAAGTGGTGATGTCACCGCATCAGATCTGGCAGGCATTATCAGGAGAGGATGCCCATGCGGGCGATTGATGCGGGCATTCTGGTGTGTACCGAATGCCATGAATTGAACAGGCAGGAAGCTGACGTCGATGAGCAGAGCTGCAGCCGCTGCGGTGCACAGGTGCATGCCCGCCGGCCCAACAGCTTGACCCGGACCTGGGCGCTGCTGATCACGGCGGCGATCATCTATATTCCGGCCAATGTCTTGCCGATCATGACGGTCAGTTCGCTGGGCCAGGGTGATCCAAGCACCATCATGTCCGGGGTGATTCAACTGGTGCAGCACGGCATGATTCCGATCGCGGCCGTGGTGTTCATCGCCAGTATTCTGGTGCCTACTTTCAAACTGGTCGGCATTGCGCTGCTGCTGTTTTCGGTGCAACGACGGCAGCCACTGTCGGCGCGTCAACGGATATGGATGTACCGCTTCATCGAGTTCATTGGCCGCTGGTCGATGCTCGATATTTTCGTGATTGCCATCCTCGTGGCGGTCGTCAACTTCGGCCGGATAGCCAGTGTCGAAGCCAATCTGGGCGCCGTCGCCTTCGCCTCTGTGGTGATTTTGACGATGCTCGCTGCAGTAACTTTCGATCCCCGACTGATTTGGGATAACACGGAGTCGGACGACGACCATGACTGATTTGCCCGTAGCGAAAACCCGACCGGCCTCGAACTGGTCGGCCATTTGGGTACTGCCTCTGATTGCGCTGATCATCGGCGGCTGGCTCGGCTGGCGTGCCTGGTCGGAAACCGGCATCGAGATTCAGGTGCGCTTTGAAAGTGGTGAAGGCATCCAGGCCAACAAGACCGAAGTTGTCTACAAGGGCATGTCGGTCGGTAAGGTCAAGACGCTCAAGCTCGACGATGAAGGCAACTCCAAAGGCGTGATCGCCACCATTGAGATGAACAAGGACGTCGAGCAGTACCTGAAGACCAGCACACGTTTCTGGCTGGTCAAACCGAGCGTGACCCTGGCCGGTATCACCGGTCTGGAAACCTTGGTTTCGGGCAACTATGTTGCGATCAGTCCCGGTGAAGGCGAGCCTGTACGCAAGTTCAAGGCACTGGCCGAAGAGCCGCCGCTGTCCGACGCCAAGCCCGGTCTGCACCTGACCATCAAGGCTGATCGCCTCGGCTCGTTGAATCGCGGCAGCCCGGTGTTCTACAAGCAGATCAAGGTCGGCCAGGTCAAAAGCTACGTGCTTTCCGAGGATCAGAGCACAGTCGAGCTCAAGGTATTCATCGAGCCGACTTACGCCAAACTGGTGCGCAAACACACACGTTTCTGGAATGCCAGCGGCATCAGCATCGACGCCAACCTGTCGGGGGTGAAAGTGCGCAGCGAATCCCTGGCCAGCATCGTCGCCGGGGGTATCGCGTTCGCGACGCCGGAGAATCGCAAGGACAGCCCGGCGACCGATCCGAGCCTGCCGTTCCGTCTCTACGAAGATTTCGACGCCGCCGCTGCCGGGATCCGGGTCAAGGTCAAACTCAGCGATTTCGAAGGCCTGCAGGCCGGTCGTACGCCGGTGATGTACAAAGGCATTCAGGTCGGCAACCTGAAAGCGCTGAAGGTTGATCCGGACCTCAACAGCGCAACGGCCGAGCTGACCCTGGATCCGTTGGCCGAAGACTATCTGGTTGAGGGCACGCAGTTCTGGGTGGTCAAACCGTCGATTTCCCTCGCTGGTATCACCGGCCTGGAAGCGCTGGTCAAAGGTAATTACATCGCTGTGCGCCCGGGTGACAAAGGCGCCGCGCCGAAACGCGAGTTCGAGGCACGGCCAAAAGCGCCGCCGCTGGATCTGCGTTCGCCGGGCCTGCATCTGGTGTTGTTTACCGATTCCCTGGGCTCGATCGATGTCGGCAGCCCGATTCTGTACAAGCAGGTCAAGGTCGGTTCGGTGCAGAGCTACCAGTTCTCCAGAACCAGGAAGCAACTGGTCATCGGCGTGCACATCGAGAAGGAGTACGAAAATCTGGTCAATGCCTCGACGCGCTTCTGGAATGTCAGCGGCATTACCCTCACGGGTGGCTTGACCGGCGGAATTCAGGTGAAGAGTGAATCCCTGCAAACCCTGATGGCCGGCGGTATCGCATTCGAAACGCCGCAAGCCAACGCGCCGTTGAAAAAGCGCATCCCACGCTTCCGTCTGTTCGCCGATCACGATGAGGCGAACAAGAAAGGCACCGTGGTGACGATCAAGGTTGATCGCGCCGACGGTTTGAGCAGCGGCACGCCGGTGCGCTTCAAGGGGCTGGATGTCGGCAAGATCGAAAGCGTGGATCTGACCGACGACATGCAGTCTGTGATCCTCACCGCTCGCATCACCGAAGTGCCGGAGAAGATCGCCCGAGTCGGCAGTCAGTTCTGGGTGGTCAAGCCGGAACTGGGCCTGATCAAGACGCAAAACCTAGAGACACTGGTCACCGGTAAATACATCGAAGTCCAACCCGCGTCGAAAAACCTTGGGCCACAGAAGAACTTTGTTGCCGTGGCTGACGCTCCGGAAGTCGCCAAGCAGGAAGCCGGTTTGAGTCTGGTATTGAGCGCGGCGCGCCGCGGCTCGCTGAAGCCCGGCGTGCCAGTTACCTACCGTGAAATCACCGTGGGCAAAGTCACCGGTTATGAGTTGGGCCAGACTGCCGACCGCGTGCTGGTGCACATCCTGATCGAGCCGAAATACGCGCCGCTGGTGCGCAGCGGCAGCCGCTTCTGGAACACCAGTGGTGTCGGCTTCGATTATGGTTTGTTCAAGGGGGTGACCGTGAGAACCGAGTCGCTGGAAACGCTGATTCAGGGGGGCATTGCCTTCGCCACGCCCGATGGCGAGCGCATGGGCAATCCGGCGCGGGCCGAGCAGACATTCCCGTTGTTCGACAAGTTCGAGGATGAATGGCTGACGTGGGCGCCGAAGATTCAGCTTGGTAAATAGCGGCGTCTGTTGAGATGCCTTCGCGAGCAGGCTCGCTCCCACAGGAGCGCATTCCCACTGTAGGAGTGAGCCTGCTCGCGAAGGGGCCAGGCAAATCAACACAAAATCCAAGCCATAAAAAAGGGCCGCGATCCCATCAGATCGCGGCCCTTTCTTTTGCCTTCAACTAAATCCGATCAAACCGCATCCAGCTCCGGCTCATCTGCCTGCACATTCAGCGTGGCCTTCACCACATCATGGCGACGGATGTACTTCCAGTCCGCTTCATCGATGTAGATCCCCGCCGGGCCGCTACCACCCTCCAGGTCGATCGCGACACTGGCGCAGACCTGCGGCTTCACACTCGCCAGAATCGGCACGAAGCCCAGTTGCAGGCTGGTTTCCAGCAAGGCCGCCTGGTTCTTCTCGTCGATGTCCGCCGCCTCGTCGAGGTAGTACGGCAAGCGCACGCGGCCGGCCAGATCGCGATCCATCAGGTGCAGCAACAAGTACATGTTGGTCAGCGCCTTGATGGTCATGGTGGTGCCGTTGGACGCCGCGCCGTCGATGTCGGTGTGGATGACTGGCTGACCGTTGACCTTGGTGATCTCGAAGGCCAGTTCGAACAAGTCTTTGAGGCCGAGCTGGTTGTGGTTGGCCGCTACCAGCCGCGCCAGGTATTCCTTGGCTTCTTCGTTTTTGTTGTCCTGCTCGGCGCTCTGGCTCAGGTCGAACACCGACAGGGTTTCGCCTTCTTCGTACTGCCCGGCGCTGTGGATGATCTGGTCGATGTGCTTGAGCGCTTCCTTGTTCGGCGCAAGGACGATGCGAAAGCTCTGCAGGTTGGAGACCTGACGCTTGTTGATCTCGCGGTTGAACAGCGCCAGTTGATGCTCGAGGCTGTCGTAGTCGCTGCGGATATTGCGCAGGGTGCGGGCGATGTCGGTGACCGCCGCCCGGCGCGCCTTGCCCAACGTCAGGGCTTCATCGGTGCGGTGCGCGTAAGCGTTGATCAGCAGCGACAGGCGACGTTCCATGTCGTCTTCGCTATCGAACTTGGCCACGCCTTTGAGACGCACCTGCGCGTACAGCGCTTCGATCTGGCCGTCGGCGCGCAGCAAACCTTGCCAACTGTCCTGATAGTCGTTGAGCAGCGGCAACAGGTTGTCCATCGAATCGTCGACCGGATCCATGAACGGCGTGCCGAACGGTAGATCCGCCGGCAGCAACTGACGGCGGCGCAGGGCGTCGTCGAGGGTGCGTTGCTTGGCTTCCATATCGGCGATCTGGCGACCGACCAGTTGCAGTTTGGCCGACAGTTGCTGGACGCGCTCGGTGAAGGCGTCGCTGGAACGTTTGAGCTCATCCTGCGCGGCTTCCATTTGCGCCAGCTGCTCGAGCTTGTCGCCTTCTTCGGCACTCAGGGTCTGGGTGCGACGGAAATCTTCCAGAGCTTTCTGCGCGTCCAGCACCTGCTGATACAGCGCTTCGGTCTGGGTCTTGCTCGCGGCGCGGTCGGCGGCCACGGCTTGCTGGGTTTTCAGTTGCTTGAGCTCTTTTTCCAGGCGCTCTTTCTGATCGCGCAGGGCGGCGCGGTCGGCCAGTGCTTGCAGGGCTGGTGGCTCGATGTGCGAAATGTCGATCGACAGGCCCGGCACTTCGAAACGCTCGCCCTTGAAGCCGTCGAGGATCAGCTCCACCGATTTGACCCACTGGCCGTCCTCGTCGAGGGTGATGCCGTGTTCGCCCAGCGGCAGGCTGAACAGCGCGCTGTTGAACAGACGCATCAGGCGCTCGACGTCCTGTTGCGAGAACTCTTCGCGCAGGCGGGCGTAGCTGTTGTTGTCGGCGTGATCGAGTTGCTGCTTCACCGACTTCAGGCGTTTTTCCAGATCGCGCAGACGCTCTTCCAGATCCTCGGCACTGAACTGACGCGACTGCGCCAGTGCACCGGCCAGTTCGTCGTGGGCGTCCTTGGCGGCGAGCAATTGTTGCTCGAGCACTTTGACGTCATCGACCAGAGCGAAGCGATTCTTCAGTACCGAGAGCTCGCCGAGCCAGCGCTGGATACCGGAAATTTCCCGCTCCAGACGCATCAGTTCCTGAGTGCCACCGCGCTGATCGTTCTGCAGATCGTCCTGCTCGCGACGATAGTGTTCGGCCTGAATGGTCAGCTCTTCTTTACGCGCAGTCGCGTAATCCGACCAGGTGCCGAGCAACGAATCGAGCAGCGGCGACAGGCGATGCAATTTGCCGCGCAGCACGTCACGCTCTTTCACGCCGTTGGCCAAGGCCTCGACCAATGGACCGGCGGCGACCAGCGAGTTGTAATCCTGCTCCATGCGCCGCACATCGCGGAAAGCTTCTTCGCACGCGGCGATGTAATCGACGCTGCCGGAACGCAGGCTGTGTTCGAAGGCATCGAGGAACAGTTGCTTGAGCTTGGCCGCAGTGATTTCGCGCATGTGCAGCAGGTTGATGAACAGCGCCCGGAAGGTCTTCAGGCTCTGCTCGCTGGTAGAGCGCAGCGGGATCAGGGTCAGGTCGAGCGGAATTGAAGTATGACCGCCGACGAGCAGACGGCGCAGTTCGTCCGGCTTGAGTTCGTAGGCCTTCAGGCCTTCTTTCTCAAGGTTGCTGAACAGTTCTTTCTGGCGCAGGCAGGTGTCGTTTTGCTGGTAGTGCGCCAGATCCAGTTTGCCGGCATAGGCGAAGAACTGGTGACCGAAACCACCGCCCGGGCCGCGGCCGACCACGCCGATCACGTGCGGGCCGTGGGGCAGATTGACTTCGACGAGGATGTAGCTGGTGTCGGAGGCGAAGTAGAAACGCCGCGATTGTTCGAGGCTGTACTTGCCGAAACTCATGTCCGACATGCGCGCAAGAATCGGGAACTGCAGAGCGTTGATCGACGCTGATTTACCGAGGTTGTTCGCGCCGTAGACCGACAGCGGTTCTTCCAGCGGAAACAGGCCGAGGCTGTAACCGGCGGTGTTCAAAAGGGCAAAGCGGCGGATGCCGTAGCGTTCCTGGCTCATGCGTCGGACTCCTGTTCTTCGGCAATGGCGCGGGCCAGTGCGTCTTCTTCGCTTTCTTCTTCAAACTCGCTCAAATCCAATGGATCGTCGGTGGCGAGGAATTTCGCTTCGGCTTCTGCGTCGATCAGCACCGGTGCCGGCAGCGGCAAGACGCTGTGCACGCTGGCCGCCAGATCGCGGTCCTGCTGCACTGACAGGCACACGTCGAGGAAACGATGCATTGGTGGCAGGAAGCGATAAACACCGTTCTCTTCGCCGGCAAAACCGAGCTGGGTCATGCGGCGCATGATCTTTTCTTCGAGTTCTTCGACAGTCTGCACTTCGGCCTGAATGAACAGGTCGCGGTATTTATCCAGCAGCGAGGGCAATTCTTCGCGGCCGAGGCTGCCGCCATCGAGCACGGCAATCGGGTCGCGGCCCTGATCGGCCAGGTGCTCGACCAGGATGAAGGTGAACAGCGCCAGACGCTGGGCGGTCTTGTTCACCGCGGCGGCGGCCATGTCCGGTACGAAGTAGTAGAAACCACGGGTGTCGCAGACCAGTTCAAAGCCCAGCGCCTTGAACAGCGTGCGGTACTGGTCCTGGAAATTCGACAGTTGGGCGTACAGCTCCGGGTCACGGCGGCTGACGTGGTAACCCTTGAACAACTCGCGGAAAATCGGCGCCAGTTGCGACAGTTCGGAAAGATCAAGATGCATTGGGGATGCTCGCAGAATCCTCGGCGGCGGGGTCGCGGGCCGAGAGCAGGGCGAAGGAGCGCAGGCTGACCTGATGCTCGTGAGTGTGGTATTCGCGGCGTTCCAGACGCTCGCGCTTGAAGCGTTTTTCCCGCGACAGGCGCGAGAACCAGTAAAGCAATTCGTCGGTCGCGCCGTCCGGTTCCTGCTCCAGCAACCAGGTCATCAGATCCGGCATCGGCAGGGATTCTTCGCAGCGGTCGACCATCTCGCGCACGGTACGTGGCGCGCGTGGAGCGTCGCCAGCCTTCTGGGTTTTGTGCGCCTTGGGGAAGCGCGCCGGCTTCGGCTCGAAGCGCGCCAGGGCGTAAACGTAGGCTTCGACCTGACTGGCGCTGCCGAGGAAGGTGCTTTGCGGACGGGTAAACAGCGGCATCGCCGCCTGCGGCACCGCGTCGATGCCTTTACGGCGAATCGCCGCCAGCGCCAGTGCGGCGCCACGGGTCACGGCGTTGTGTCGGCGTGCTTCTTCGCGCAACGGCAGCAGCAGTTCGCGGGCATGGCGCAGGGTCAGTTGCGCGCTGGTCTGCATTTCGAGGATGCGCGCGTGGGTGCGCAGGAGCATATCGTCATCGACCAGATGGCCGAGGCGCTGCTGTTCGCTGAGCATTTTCAGCAGCACGGTTTCGACCTTGCGTACGCCTTGTTCGAAGGCGCCGTCGGCGTTGACCAGATCGATCATCGGTTCGACGTATTCGTCCCAGGTCGCCAGCACTTCGGCGTAACGCTGACGCAGCGGAATCTGCCGGTCGCTGGTCTTGGCGCGCTCGGCGACGGCCACCAGTGCCTGTTCGTCGTTGTCGAGTTTCTTCAGTACGTCGCGCACGCGCATATCGAGCAAACGCAACTGGCGGGCCAGATCGTTGCCGTCACGAACCTCGAACGCGTCCTGGATGTAACCGGCCAGGCGTTCAAGGTGACGCAGGTAGGCTTCGATTTCCAGGCACAGGCCCAAGCGGTGTTCGCGACGCAGGTAGGCGAGGAAGTCGTGGATCTGCGCGTTGAGCTCGAAACGGTTCGGGCTTTTCGCCACGGGCACCAGGATATCGAGGCGGATCCACACGTCGAGCAGGCTGGTGATGTCCTGCGGCGTGCTGTCGAGTTGTTGGGCGGCCAGTTGCGTGCGCAGTTCGTTGAGGCTCAGGGTGCCTTGGTCGAAGTGCTCGCACAGTGGCTCCAGAAGTGCCCAGTGTTCAGCGAGGGCGCGCAAGACGCGCTTGGGTTCGATCATCGGAATGGCCGGCTGGTTGGCGATTAAAAGCGGCGATTGTACTGCATCGCAGGCGTGTCGATTCACTCTCGGGACGGGCTGTCGCATTCTTTGCATCAGGCGCAGTGGCCCGGCGCATCGCAGGCTATCGATCAACAGCAAGCGATCTTGAGCGAAGGGCGGTAGAATCAGCGCACTTTCCGTTATCCACAAGTGGCCGACCTTTGCTTATCGAGTCCCGCCGCCGCGCCTATTTGAACGCCATGCAGGTGGTCAACTGGCTGCCGCGTACCGAACTGCCTTTCGCCGCACCGTCGCGGCCCGAGCTGCTGGAGATGCCCGAGCCTGAGGTCGAGGTGCCGGTTGCGCCGGTGCCTCAGGCCCAGGCGCCGGTGCAGCCGGCCGCGCGCCCGGCCGAGCGGCCGAAAATCGAAGTGCCGCGTCCGTCGCTGGCCAGCACCCGCAATGGCGCGAAGCCGGTGGAAGAGGTCGACGACACGCCTGTGGTCGCCAGGCCAACGCCCGTGCCGCCGCCGCGGTTCGCCCTGCAGTTGCTGCGTGCCGGGCGGTGCCTGCTGCTGGTCGAGTTACCCACGGGCGAAGCGTTCCAAAGCCGCGATCCGGCTTACCTGTTGCTCAAGGACATGTTGCGCGCTGCCGGTCTGCCGGACGCGCCGCAGATCGTCGGCGAGCCGGTGCGCTGGCCTTGGCTCAATCGCGGCACGCTGGATCAAGGCCCGGAGGCGGCGCGCGACTTCGTCCAGGGTTTTCTCTCGGTACAAATGGAAGCGGCGCCGTGCGCCTGTCTTTGGCTGATCGGCCTGCCGGCGGTGAAATTTGCCGGGGAAGCGGGCGCCGAAGCGTTCAATCGTCAATGGCAGATCGAGGGGCTCGGCCTGGCCTGGGCCATTCCCGGTCTGGAACTGTTAATGGAAGAGCCACAGCGCAAGGCTGCTGTGTGGCAAGCCATGCGTCAGCTCATGGCGCGCTGGAAACAATCCGATGAGTGAGGCTGTAACCTTTCGCCCGATGACCGAAGCAGATCTGGACGCTGTGTTGAAGATCGAATACGCCGCGTACAGCCATCCGTGGACTCGGGGAATTTTTCTCGATGGCCTGGGCAAGTACCAGATCTGGCTGATGTTTGAAGGCCAGCAGCAGGTTGGCCACGGCGTGGTGCAGATCATTCTCGATGAGGCTCACCTGCTCAATATCACCGTGAAACCGGAAAATCAGGGACGTGGTTTGGGGCTGACCCTGCTCGAGCATTTGATGTCGCGTGCGTACGCGGCCGAGGCTCGGGAATGTTTCCTCGAAGTGCGTGACAGCAACACGGCGGCGTTCAAGTTATATGAACGGTATGGCTTCAATGAGATTGGCCGGCGTCGGGATTACTACCCGGCGGTGGGTGGGCGTGAGGATGCTGTGGTGATGGCTTGCACCCTTGTTGATTGAGGCCTTGCAGGAGCTGCCGAAGGCTGCGATCTTTTGATTTTGCTTTGGGTCCTGCAAAAACAAGATCAAAAGATCGCAGCCTTCGGCAGCTCCTACAAGAGGTGATTTTCAACTCAGCAGATCAGCGCTTGCCATCCAGCGGATCCAGATCTGCCAGTTCCGCCTCATCCAGCCCGTCACCGCCGCCGATGTCATTCTCACTGACCTCGCTCAAATCCCAATCCGCCGGATCGCCCTCGCCGAGTTCATCGGCATCGCGCGCACCATCCTCGCGAATCAGCGTTTCCGGGCTCAGGTCATCGTCAGTCGGCTGATGGTCATCCACCGAAGCCCCGGTCATCCCGGCTTCGCGCACCCGCTCCTCAGGCATCAGTTGCTCACGTTTACGCTCGGGCAGCTCATCACCGATCTTCGCGCTGGGCTCTTCGTCGTCAAAATCCAGCTCGTGCACCGAGCCCATGCGGTCTTCGTTATCGTCGATGGGTTCCGGTTGCACCGCATCATAAGGGCGTCGTGAATCAGTCATGGCAATTCCTCGTACTGTGGGCCTTACTGAGTGGACTCATCGGGCGCGCGAGAATTCCAACGGAATCACTTTGCGCTGGCGGCGTGACCCCGACCGGCGGTTGTCTGTCATACCAGCGCATCTTTCTTGAGGCCTTACCTATGCACGATCTACAAGACCTGATTGACAACAACGAGCGTTGGGCTGACGCGATCACCAAGGAAGACCCGGATTTCTTCGCCAAACTGGCGCGCCAGCAGACCCCGGAATACCTGTGGATCGGCTGCTCCGACGCGCGCGTCCCGGCCAATGAAATCGTCGGCATGCTGCCGGGCGATCTGTTTGTGCACCGCAACGTCGCCAATGTCGTGCTGCACACTGATCTCAACTGCCTGTCAGTGATCCAGTACGCGGTCGACGTGCTCAAGGTTAAACATATCCTCGTCACTGGCCATTACGGCTGCGGCGGCGTGCGTGCGTCGATGCAGGACCGTCAGTTCGGCCTGATCGACGGCTGGCTGCGTTCGATCCGCGATCTGTACTACGAAAAACGCGAAGAACTGGCCAAGTTGCCGACCGAGGAAGAACAGGTCGATCGCCTGTGCGAACTCAACGTGATCCAGCAAGTGGCCAACGTTGCGCACACCAGCATCGTCCAGAACGCCTGGCACCGCGGGCAGAGCCTGTCGATCCACGGTTGCATCTACGGCATCAAGGACGGCCGCTGGAAAAGTCTGAACACGACCATCAGTGGTTTCGAGCAGCTGCCGCCGCAATATCGCTTGCGCCCGGTCGGCGCGCCGTAACCGCTGCTTCAGCGCTGGCCCGGTTGACGCCAGCGCTGCAGGAACCGCTGACCTTCCAGCGTGGGTAGTTCATCGTATCCGGTGATCCACCCACGGCAGCGCGGTGAGCCGCAGTCGCAGGCGAACTGGCGCAGCAGTTTGTCTTCGGTCGAGGCGTAATCAATGCTCAGGCGTTCGCCACTGTGGATATCTTTCAGCGCCCACAGCCACAACTCGCTCATGTCCAGAAACACGTTCGGATCGCAGGCGTGTTCGAGCACCCCGCAAAAGCGCGGATCGTAAACGTGGATGCCGGTCTGCAGCTGACGGCTCTGTCGACTGCGATAGGGCAACAATTGCCCGGAAACCCGGCACATTCTGCTGATACGCAGAAACTCCCGGCGCGCGACCACGGCCGTGGCGATGCCTTGGTCGTCGTGAATGATCTGAAAGTCGTCGCAGGACGGAAAGCCCAGACGCACGGGAAGTCCGGCGAAAGGGTAGATGCCTTCGGTGTCGCGTGGCAGGTGCCGGCCCATGGCTTGATTGTTCATAACGATCCTTGTTGGTGGGAATTATCTCCGAGTTGTGCCCATGCTCGCTTGGCGACGCATGATTGGATCCAAGCGTCGCGCAATTGAACCGGCCGGTCTACTGTAAAACCTGACAGTCGAGATCATCGTTTTCCCGCGTCAGCATTGGCTGACACGGGACATACACAGTGCTGATTACAGCGTCGGCTCGGGCACGGCGGCCGTTGGCAAAGGCGCTTTCAGCTGCTGCAGCTGCGTCCTTACCGATGGCGTGGCGCACTTGGCAGCCGCCTGTTCAGCGGTGAAATCGCGGATCGAGGTGTAGAACAATTCACAGGTTTTGATTTTTTGCGTCACTTGCCAGGTCTGCGTACAGCTGTTCAACGTGGCCTGCGCATCGCTTCCCGGTTTGCTGCCCATCCCGGCCTGCCAGCAGGCGGCGCTCAGATCCTGGCCCATGACTTTCAGGCCGGCGGCGTCAGCCTTTGCCTGGGCATCGGCGCCGGTGTAGCTCTTCGGGTCGGCGGCGTACCAGATATAGCTCGGATGGTTGGAACCGAGCACCGGCACATTCACCCCCGCGCTCGGGCTGATGCTCGCCAGGCCCAGCACAGCCACCGTAGGTCCGTATTGCTCCTTGATCCAGTTGCGCACTGGCGCACCAAACGCGACCATCGGCAGCGTCGTGCCGCTGGCGGTCTGGCTGAACTGCTTGACCAGGGTGGTCTGATAATCCTTGAAGTAGTCATAGACATCTTCCAGATCACCGCCGGCATTGGACGGCGCGGCGATCGGCGCGATGTCGATGATGGTCTGGTAGGCCGGTGTCTGCGCGGCGGGGATGCCGTTGTCGGTCAGCAAGGTTGCCCAGCGATCGGTGGTGTTGGAGCGCAGGTAATCCTGCGCCTGGGTCAGCGAATAATCCGGCGGGAAGTGCAGCAGCTCGACGCTTTTGCGATTTTCCAGGGCCATGCCCAGCGGCAGGAACAGATACCAGCTGTAGGCCCACTTGCCATCGGCATTGAGCCTGCTGGCGCCGGCATAGGCCAGATCCCCGGCGTCGAGCAACGCTGCCAGCGGCTTGTCGTAGCCCTCGGGCACACCGGTGATCTCGGCATAGAGCTGATCGTTATCGGTTTTCACCACCACCTTGGCATCGGCATAGCCGTCGCGTTGCACGCTCTGGCTCAGGTAATGGGCGACGGTCTGCTCCAGCGTCCAGTTACGGAAGCAGATCACGCTGCAATTGTTGGGGTAGGCGAAGAGTCGCGTGACGCGCTCGGTGCTGCCCAGTTTCACGTCGACATCGGCGTGGGCGGCGGCGCTTAGCGTGAGCGCGGTGAGGGCCAGTGCGGTGGGGGTAAGTCCAGCGAGTTTGAACATGCTCAGATCCTTTTCAGCGTGGATTCCCCGCGAGTGTGGGGGCGCCTCATAGTGGATCAGCGGCGTTTGACAGAAAAGCGGTTGAGTGTGGATTCTTGCCTGAGTGCTGTATTACCCAAGCAGCGCACATATTGTTACGGCTGTGCCAACAAGCACGCTGCCTGGTGCGCGTCCGCACCGCTAGACTGCAGCGACAATGAATTTTCCACGGATGAGCCATGAAGCCTTCTACTGCTCTCGACATGCAAAGGTCCGCTGTCCGCGAAGTGATCGGGCGCTTTCGTGTGGCCAACCCGCGTGTATTTGGTTCTGCATTGCTGGGGACGGATCTGGACGGTAGCGATCTCGATCTGCTGGTTGACCCGCTGCCCGGCACGACGCTTTTTGATCTGGGCGGACTTCAGGTTGAGCTTGAAGACCTGTTGGGCGTTGCGGTCGAGGTGCTGACCCCCGGCGACCTGCCAGTGAAATTTCGTCAGCAGGTGCTTGATCAGGCGCGCCCCTTCTAATACAGCGATCAACTCTACGTTTTACAAGCACCTGCCCCTTGAGCAGGTGCTTTCTTATCACCCTACGGCATCACCGGCGGCGTATACGCCAGTGTCGTCCCCAGCGCCCACAGCAACAGCAGCACCAGTGGTGTGTGCACCAGCAGTTGCACGAACGAGAAGCCGATCAGGTCCCGCGCCTTCAGGCCGAGCACACCGAGCAGCGGCAGCATGTAGAACGGGTTGATCAGGTTCGGCAACGCTTCCGCCGCGTTGTAGATCTGCACCGCCCAGCCGAGGTGGTATTGCAGGTCGTTGGCAACTTGCATCACGTAGGGCGCTTCGATGATCCACTTGCCGCCGCCGGACGGGATGAAGAAACCGAGAATCGCCGAGTACACGCCCATCAACAGCGCATAGGTGTCATGCGACGCGATGCTGACGAAGAAGGTCGAGATGTGATGTGCGAGGGTTTGCGCATCGGCGCCTTTGACCGTGGTCATCAGCGCGGCGATCGAGCCATACAGCGGAAACTGGATCAACACACCGGTGGTGGTCGGCACCGCGCGGGCCACAGCGTCTAGGAAGCTGCGCGGGCGCCAGTGCAGAAGGGCGCCGAGCATGATGAACAGAAAGTTGTAGGTGTTCAGGCCGGAAATGGCGGTGATCGCCGGTTTGCTCGAAAATTCGTGGAACAGCCACCCCGCTGCCAGCAGCACCAGCACGATGATCAGCAAAGGGCTGTGTTCCAGCCATTCGCCGGGACGGGTGCGCGGTTGCAGCGGCGGCAGATTGAAAGCCGGGTCGATGCCGCAGGCCTTGGCGTCGCGTGCCGAATTCGGTCCGGGCGCGGTGGCGTAGGCGATGATGATCGAGATCACGATCAGTGCCAGCAGCATGACCCCGGACTGCCAGAGGAAAATGGTTTCGGTGAACGGGATCACGCCGGTGATCGACAGGATCGACGGCGGCAGGCTGGCGGGGTTGGCCTGCAACTGGGCGGCCGACGATGACAAACCCAGCGCCCACACCGCGCCGAGGCCCAGATACGCCGCAGCACCGGCCGCGCGGTAATCCATTTTCAGATCGGTGCGGCGGGCGAGGGCGCGCACCAGCAGCCCGCCGAACACCAGTGACAGACCCCAATTGAGCAAGGATGCGACCATCGAAATCAACGCCACCCAGGCCACGGCGGAGCGGCCGTTTTTCGGAATCCGCGCAAGCTTGTCGATCAGTTTGACTGCGGGTGGTGAGCTGGCGACGACGTAACCGCCGATCACCACGAACGCCATCTGCATGGTGAACGGGATCAGGCTCCAGAAGCCGTCGCCGAAGGCCATGGCCGCAGCGGTGGGTTTGGCGCCCATGGCCAGCGTGGCCAGCGCGACGATGATCACGGCCAATGCGGCGAAGACCCAGGAGTCGGGAAACCAGCGTTCGGCAAAACTGGAACAGCGCAGGGCAAAACGTGCGGAGCGGCTATCTTCGATATCAACGGCCACGGGATGTACCTCGGATTTTTTATGGTTATTTTGATCCGTGGGAGCAGTCGCCCAGCTCGACAGCCGCAGAGAGCCCCATGTGGGAGCGAGCCTGCTCGCGAAGACGTCGGCACATTCAACATCAGGGTTGTCTGAACTGGTGCATTCGCGAGCAGGCTCGCTCCCACAGGGAGTTCTCTGAAGCTTGTCGGTGTTGGCGTGCTCCCTTGGACAGGCCCTAACAGTAAATCAAGCGCCGCCCTTTTGTTGAGCAGGTTTTCGCAAACCGGGACTATGGTCTAACGGGTTGTCGTTCCGCCCATTTGCGTAGACCATGAGCGCCTTGGTTTTTGCCGATCCCTGAGTTCTTTGTCATGACTGCCAACTCCACAGCCCGACCGGCGCCGTTCAGCCGTTCCGACTACAAGACCCTCGGCCTTGCGGCGCTCGGCGGGGCGCTGGAAATCTACGATTTCATCATTTTCGTGTTCTTCGCACTGACCCTGAGCCAACTGTTTTTCCCCCCGGAAATGCCCGAGTGGCTGCGCCTGCTGCAGAGCTTCGGCATCTTCGTCACCGGTTATCTGGCACGGCCACTGGGCGGGATTCTGATGGCGCATTTCGCCGACCGCTTGGGCCGCAAGAAAGTCTTCAGCCTGAGCATCCTGATGATGGCGCTGCCGTGCCTGTTGATCGGGATCATGCCGACCTACTCACAGATCGGCTATTTCGCCCCGTTGTTGTTGCTGGCGCTGCGCATCCTGCAAGGCGCGGCGGTGGGCGGCGAAGTGCCGAGTGCCTGGGTATTCGTCGCCGAGCATGCGCCGACCGGCCATCGCGGTTACGCCCTCGGCTTTCTTCAGGCCGGCCTGACCTTCGGTTACTTGATCGGCGCACTCACTGCGACCTTCCTTGCACAGGTGTTCACTCCCGCCGAAATCCTCGATTACGCCTGGCGCTATCCGTTTCTGCTGGGTGGCGTGTTCGGTGTGGTGGGTGTTTATCTGCGTCGCTGGCTCAGCGAAACCCCGGTGTTCATGGCGATGGAGGCGCAGCGCGAGGCGTGGGTAGAGCTGCCGTTGCGCACGGTGTTGCGCGAACATCGTCTGGCCATGCTGCCGGCCATGCTGCTCACCTGCGTGCTGACCTCGGCGGTAGTGGTGTTCGTCGTCATCACGCCGACCATGATGCAGAAAACCTTCGGCATGACCGCCAGCCACACCTTCGGCCTCAGCGCCTTGGGCATCGTGTTCCTGAATATGGGCTGCGTGATCGCCGGGTTGCTGGTCGATCGCATCGGCGCCTGGCGCACGGTCATGCTCTACAGCCTGTTGCTGCCGGTGGGCATTGGCGTGTTGTATGGCTGTCTGATCATGGGCGCGGGCTCGATCGGCGTTGCCTATGCCGTGGCCGGTCTGGCCTGTGGGGTAGTGGGTGCGGTGCCTTCGGTAATGGTTGGGCTGTTTCCGGCGCGTATTCGCGTGTCAGGCATTTCCTTCACCTACAACATTGCCTACGCCGCCTGGGCAAGTATCACACCGCTGGTGCTGATAGGTCTGATGCCATGGAGCCCATGGATCTGCGTGATGTTCTGCGCGGTGATGGGGACGGTGGGCTTTTTGACGGCGGCGTATTTCGGCACTCGCATGCCTCGCACGGGACCGTGTCAGGCGGCAGGCGCTGCCTGAGCCGAAAGCACTGAACTATTTTCGGTTGACGGGTCTCGAGGTCGCCTTCAGAAAAACTCCCCAATGCCGATGGCAAGGTGTATCCGCTTACTACCTTGCCATCGGTGCTTCCCCATGTTCAATAAACGCTTGAAGCAAGAGCTGGCCGCTCTTCGTGAAGAACTCTCCAGCCTTGTACAAGTGAAGGAAAGCCTGGAAAGCGAGATGCTGGTGTTGACCCTGGAACCCGACGGGCGTATTCGATCGGTCAATCAGAACTTCCTCAATGAAATGTTCTACAGGAGCCAGGACCTGATTGGCCGGGCGATTGAAGACATCGTGCCGGCCCACGTCAAAACCGACGAATTCCACCTGCGCTTCAAAAAATCGATGAACCGTGGCGAGCATTTCGCCGGCGCCGTGCGCCTGTTGCGCGGCAACGGCGACGAAGCGTGGCTGCGTTCAATCGTGCAGCCAGTGCGCGCGTCCGATGGCCGGATCCGACACATTTCGCTCTACGCCAGCGACCTGACCCGCACCATCGAGGCTTCCCGCGAGCATGAAAACCTGATCGGCGCGCTGGTCCGCTCTACCGCCGTGATCGAGTTCGACCTCAACGGCAACGTGCTCAACGCCAATGATCGTTTCCTCAATGGCATGGGGTACAGCCTGGCGCAGATCAAAGGCAAACATCACCGTACGTTCTGCACGCCAGAGGAATACAACAGCGCCGAGTACCAGAACTTCTGGCGTCGCTTGAACAACGGCGAATTTGTCGCCGACCGTTTCAAGCGGATCGACAGCCATGGTCGTACGGTGTGGCTGGAGGCGTCCTACAACCCGGTGGTCGATGCCAACGACAAACTGTACAAAGTGGTGAAGTTCGCCACGGTGATTACCGATCAGGTCAACCGCGAGCAAGCGGTGGCCGACGCGGCCAACATCGCCTACAGCACCTCCCAGCAAACCGACAGCACCGCCCAGCGCGGCACGACCGTTGTGACCGAAGCGGTCAACGTCATGCGCGACCTGTCGCGTCATATGCAAACCGCCGGCGAAGGTATCGAAGCGCTGAACGACCAGTCGCTGGTGATCGGCAGCATCGTCAAAACCATCAGCGGCATTGCCGAACAGACAAACCTGCTGGCGCTCAATGCTGCGATCGAAGCTGCCCGGGCCGGCGAGCAGGGCCGCGGTTTTGCCGTGGTCGCCGACGAAGTCCGGCAACTGGCTTCGCGCACCAGCCAGGCGACGGATGAAATCGTCAGCGTGGTGCGGCAGAACCAGGACATGGCGCGCAACGCCGTGGCGCTGATGACCGACGGCAAGCTGCAAGCTGAACAAGGCCTGGCGCTGGCGGCAGAGGCGGGGACGGTGATTGTCGAGATCCAGGACGGTGCACAGAAAGTCGTGGATGCGGTAGGCCAGTTTGCCAATCAGCTATCCCACTGACCTGCACGCCGATCCCTGTAGGAGCTGACGAGTGAAACGAGGCTGCGATCTTTTGATTTTTCTTCAAGATTAAAAGATCGCAGCCTTCGGCAGCTCCTACAATTTTTCACCAGCAGATCTTTCGGGGCTGGCGCTACAATCGGCTCCTTTTCTTCCGGAGCAGATTCCCATGAGCGACTCCCACCGCCGTCCGGTGCCCCTGAACAAAGCCTACCGCCTGCTCAACCACGGGCCGACCGTACTGGTCAGCGCCGCCCATGACGGCCAGCGCAACATCATGGCAGCCGCCTGGGCGATGCCCCTGGATTTCGAACCACCGAAAGTCGCCGTCGTCCTTGATAAATCCACCTGGACACGCCAGTTGCTCGAAGCCTCCGGCACCTTTGTGCTGAACGTGCCTTGCGTCAATCAGGCCGATATCGTGCAAACCGTCGGCAACACGTCCGGCCTGGAAATCACCCGCAACCAGGGCCAGGACAAATTTCAGGCGTATGGCCTGCACACCTTCGCGGGCGAACACATTGAAGCGCCGCTGCTGGAAGGCTGTGTCGCCTGGCTCGAATGCCGCCTGCTGCCGGAGCCGCGCAATCATGAGCAATACGACCTGTTTCTCGCCGAAGTCATCGCCGCCCAGGCCGA
Source organism: Pseudomonas sp. (assembly GCF_035554175.1). Classification (GTDB taxonomy): domain Bacteria; phylum Pseudomonadota; class Gammaproteobacteria; order Pseudomonadales; family Pseudomonadaceae; genus Aquipseudomonas. The sequence continues at coordinate 19,153 of NZ_DATMIV010000030.1, forward strand.
CGCGCGCGTGTTCAGCGATGGGCGCTGGCATTTCGAAGGGCACGATGGTTTGCGCACCTTGCACCACGTTGCGGGTGGGCATTTCCTGACGATTGGCGATGGGGTGGATGGCAAGACGCTTGCGGTTTAACTGACGTTGATGGAAAACCGTCAGCGGATGTAGCAAGGTAGACGTCTTATTTCACCTGACAGGCGCAACGCTCATGGACGTTTCTGTTGCCGGTTATCTTGCCCCGTTGCTGTCGCTGGCGCTGTTGTGGACGGTGGCGGTGGTCACGCCCGGGCCAAATTTCTTCAACATCGCGCAACTCGCGGCCAGTCACTCGCGCCGACATGGCGTGGTGGCCGCGCTGGGCGTGGCCACCGGTACGGTGCTGTGGGGCCTTGCCGGCGGCTTGGGAATCAAGACGCTGTTCAGCGCCGCGCCGACTCTCTATCTAGGCTTCAAGATTGCCGGCGGTTGCTACCTGATTTATCTGGGGCTGAAGCAATTCAAGCGCAAGGCTGCGATTGTCCCCGGTACGCCGGCTGCGCCCCGGCAGACTTATTTCGGCGTCTATGCTCGCGGTTTCCTCGGCAACATGACCAACCCGAAATCGGCACTGTTCGTCGCCACGATCTTCGCCACTGCCATGCCGGTCCACGTACCACCGCTGCTGCTGGCGCTGGCCGTGCTGACCATGGCCACGCTGTCGTTCAGTTGGTATTGCAGCGTCGCCCTGTTCTTCGCAAGCCGCCGGGTTGCTGGTGTCTATGAGCGGTCACGCCAGTGGCTGGATCGGTTGGCGGGTGGGTGCTATTTGTTGTTTGGGGTGCATCTGGTGGCGAATCGCTGAGTCTCCAGCCTCAACAGTGTTTCATCGGTTTGATCAGGCTTTCGGCAGGAATCCCAAATAACTCATGAAGCTTCCAGATCATAGGCAAGGTCAGTGCTCGCTTGCCGTTCAATACCTCATAGACCCTGTTCGTTCGACCGATAGCCGGAGCCAGATCAGCAGCCGACAGACCTGATTGTTCCATGCGGAATTTGATGGCATCGATCGGATTCGGCAAATCCAGCGGAAAGTTTTTGGATTCGTAGGCCTCGATGAGGGTAATCATGATGTCGAAGTAGTCACCTTCAGGGGTGCCCGGTTCTGGCTCGTTGTCGAAGAGCGCAGATATATTTTTGAGCGCGGCTCGGTAGTCTTCTTCGTTATGGATAGGACGTATGTTCATGGGTTACTCCATTTCGACGGTATCAGCATCGATCGCATCGTACTGCTTGTGAGTACCGACGAATTTTATATAAATCGCGCCGTAGCGATAGGCCACAGCTACGATCAGGCGAAAGTCGTTGCCCTTGATGTTGAACACAACTCTCCGACTTTTTAGAATGCTTGCAGAAGCAAAATGTGCCTTGATCTCCGAAGGAGTTGTCCAGCTCGCTTTTCTCGCTTCATCAACCCACGCCAACAACGGTTGTTCTGACTCGGGATACCGTTTCCAAAAATTTTTGAGCTGACTGACAGCAATAATTTTCATGACGTGATCCTAGTCCCGCTGTGGGACTGATGCAAGGCTGTTGGCGTTTGGTGGACATACGGTTCAAATATGTTTGCGTTCATATATGCCAGCAGACCCCGAAAATGGTCTTTCTTAAGGTCACTAACTGTATCTACGCCAGCTATTTTTCGGGGTAGGAAAAGGCGACGAGGGGCATATGAACAGCGCCTATCGCCGACAAAAAAGGCTTACCTCCCGGTAAGCCTTTTCTCCCCACTTCGTAATACTCAATCCCCCAACGCTTCTCCCTCACGCCGAGGATCGGCACCCCCTGTCAACATCGATTTGCCCTGCGCATCCTTCACCCGCACGATGGCTTGGGTGCCGCTGGTCATGTCGATTTCGCTGACCGTGTGGCCCTTGTCCTTGAGTGCCTGAATCAGCGCCGGGCTGAACTGTCCCTGTTCCAGTTCGGTCGGGCCGTTGCGGCTGCCGAAGTTGGGCAGGTTGATGGCGCTTTGTGCGTCGAGGTTCCAGTCGAGCAGACCGACGGTGGTTTTGGCCACGTATTCGATGATCTGCGAGCCACCGGGCGAGCCGACCGTGGCGACGAATTCGCCGCTGTCGCGATCAAAGATCAGTGTCGGCGCCATCGACGAGCGAGGGCGTTTGCCTGGTTCGACGCGGTTGGCGACCTTCTGGCCGTTCTCTTCGGGGATGAACGAGAAGTCGGTCATCTGGTTGTTCAGCAGAAAACCCTGAACCATCAGGTGCGAGCCGAACGCGGCTTCGATGGTGGTGGTCATCGACACCGCGCCGCCGAGGTCATCCACCGCCACCACTTGCGAGGTCGAGATGCGCAATGGCGAACGATCTGGCGCATACGCGACTTGCACGCCCGGCGGTATTCCCGGTTTGGCGCTGCCCATGCTGCGTTCGCCGATCAGGCTGGCGCGGCTGGCCAGGTAGGCCGCATCGAGCAGTCCTTCTACCGGCACCGGGACGAAGTCGCTGTCGGCCACGTATTGCGCACGGTCGGCATAGGCCAGACGTTCGGCCTCGGCGATCAGATGCACCGCTAGCGGCGCCGGTTCAAAGCCGGCCGGCTTATTGGTTTTCACTGGTTTGAGCGGGGTCAGCGACAGGCGTGGATCGCGAGTCTCCAGCGCTTGCAACGTGCCGAGAACCTGCGCCACGGCGATCCCCCCCGACGACGGTGGAGGCATGCCGCAGACCTGCCAGCGTTTGTAATCGGTACACAGCGGCGCGCGCTCCTTGGCCTGATAACGCTGTAAATCGTTCAGCGACAGGCTGCCGGGGTTGGCGTGGTTCTGCACCTTGGCAACGATCTCTTCGGCAATCGGGCCTTTGTACAGGGCGTCGGCACCTTCGTTGGCGATGCGTTTGAAAACTGCGGCCAGCTGCGGATTCTGCAGGCGCGTACCCACGGCTTTGACGCTGCCATCGTCATTGAGAAAATACGCCGCCATGTCTGGCGACTGGTGTATCACCGGGTCGGCAGCCAGCAGCGAATGCAGGCGCGGGGAAATCGCAAAGCCCTGCTCGGCCAGTTTGATCGCCGGATCAAACAGCTTCGCCCATGGCAGGCGACCGTGTTGCCGATGCGCCAGCTCCAGCGCGCGCAACACCCCGGGCGTACCGACCGAGCGTCCGCCGATTTGCGCTTGCGTGAAGGCCATCGGTTTACCGTCGGTATTCAAGAACAGCTTCTCATTGGCCCCGGCCGGCGCGGTTTCGCGGCCGTCATAGGTGCGCACCTGCTTGCCGTCCCACAACACAATCATCGCGCCGCCACCGATCCCGGACGACTGCGGCTCAACCAGCGTCAATACCGCCTGCATGGAAATCGCCGCATCGATCGCCGAACCACCCTGACGCAACATCTCCCGCCCGGCTGCGGCCGCGAGCGGATTGGCAGCGGCAGCCATGTGTTTAGCGGCGTGACGGGTTTGCAGATCGGTGCGGTAACCGGAAGCGGCTTCCGGTGCCAGCGGCAAGGAAGAAGAGGGTGGGGCGTTGCATGCGGTTAGGGTCAGCGCGCTGACAAGCAGTGTCAGGGCGGGCAGGCGAAAGCGGCTCAAGGGCTGGGTTGTAAACACGTGGGTTCTCCGTCCGTGGGGGGGGAAGTCCTGGGGGACTTTATCGAGCGGGCGGGCGGGGTGCAAACCGGGTGGGGATTTGATGCTTGGTCAATCGTCCTCGACGGTACGTTCTAAACCCGATTGGTTGCGACGGATTCAGTCTAATCAAAGGCGTATGTGGTTGTAGTTCTTCGCTCCGGCTGGGGTACTTTTGGTGCATTTCTCCTACACTGGTGAAGATGGCATCCATGATCCAGGACAGGAAGGAGCAATGCAGGCGAGGTTTTATTCAAGCATAAAAAAACGGCCTACCTTTCGGTAAGCCGTTTTTAGTACTTGGTGGCTACACAGGGACTTGAACCCCGGACCCCAGCATTATGAATGCTATGCTCTAACCAACTGAGCTATGTAGCCAAGTGGCGCGCATTATTCCCCTGAATTGGCAAAGCGTCAAGCGTAAATCAAAAATATTTCTTCCTGTTTTCAACCGCTTATCCTCCGGCCCCGAAAATCGGGGCCGGGGAGGGCGTCAGCGCAGCTGGAATCTGGCGGTATTGGCGCTCAGGGCCTGGCTGCCCTGACTCAGGGTGTCCGCCGCGAGGTTCACCGCCCGTGCACCTTCGAGCAAACGCACCGCCGCTTGATCGACCTGCTGGATACTGCCGCTGACCTCATCCGCCGTACTCGCCTGCTCTTCGACCGCCGTGGCGATCTGCGCGAGGGTGTCGGTGACGTTCTGCACGGCGCTGGCGATTTCCCCCAGACGTGCGCCCAGACCGGTGACCGCTTCGGCATCCGATTGCGCTTGTCCACAGGCTGCTTCCATCAAGCTCACGGCTTCGTTGACCGTGGCGCGCAGGCTGTCGACGGTGCCGGCGATTTGTGCGGTGGACGATTGCGTGCGTTGCGACAGACTGCGCACCTCATCGGCGACCACGGCAAAGCCGCGCCCCTGTTCACCAGCGCGGGCCGCTTCGATGGCGGCGTTGAGCGCGAGCAGGTTGGTTTGTTCGGCGACGCCGCGAATGGTGTCGACTACCAGTTGGATCTGCTGGCCTTGCTCACTGACCCGACCGAGCGCTGCGGCGGTATCGTTCAGGCGTTGATTGAGTTGCTGAATGCTGGCGGTGGTGCGCTGGCTGTCGCGGCTGCTGTCGGCAGCGATGCGCCGGGTGTGCTGGGCGCTGCCGGAGGCCTGTTCGCAACTCTGTGCTACGCCTTGCGAAGTGGCGGCCAATTGCGTGGCGGCAGCGGCGATCTGGCTGATCTGCAATTGTTGCGCTTCGACTTCGCCGAGGGCGCCGCTGGAGTGTTCGTTGAGGCTGCGCACAGCATTGCTCAGTTGCGAGGTCTCGTGGTCGACGCCGAGCATGCTGCTGCGCAGTTGCACCACGGCGACGTTGAGTGCGGTACTGATCGCCGCCAGCTCATCGCGCCCCACTATCGGCACTTGCAGACTCAGGTTGCCGTCACGCAAGGCTTCGGCGAGCAGGGTGATGCCGCTGGCGCTGCGACGTATCGACGCTTGCAGGCAGACGAACAGGTACAGCGCTGCCAGCAGCAAGCAGCCGAAGATCGCGGCGACGACGATGAACTGGCGGATCGCCGAGGCGTAATAGGCATCGAGCCGCTGATCCAGCGCCACCAGCGATTGCTGACGCAGTGCAGCGAGGTCGGTGAGCAGCGCATCGAGGCTGCGTTCAAAGTCTTCCGCTTTCAGATTGATGCTGCCGCCGAATACGCCGTCATCGAGGACTTTCAAGCCACTGTCGAGGTGTTTCAGGCTGTCGTGGTATTGACCGGCCCAGGCTTGCAGCTCGACTGGCAGACGCGCCTCCAGCAGGCCAGCGGTTTTCACCAGTTGCTCGCGGGCATCGCCAATGCGGCTGCGCAGGTCGCGCAATTGCAAGCGACTCTGCAAGGTGAACTGTCCGGAGACGACCGAAGCCTGTCCGACCGCGGCGAGGCGACCGATCCGCTCGATCAGGTTCGGCGCGTGTTGTGTGGCGATCTGCGTCAGCAGGTAGGTTTCCAGCCACGGTGCCAGGGTCAGGCGATTGTCCATGACGATCTGCTCGCGCAAGGCTTGCAGCGCGGCCAGGGCATTGGTGAAACGATCGTAACCGTCGGGCCACCAGCCAACACCGCTCAGGCTTTTCGAATCGAGGCCGTTGAGTGCGGCTTGCAGCGCCTGGTAACGCGCGAGGGTTGCGCCCTCGGCACCTTCCCGGTTCAGCGCATTGCCAAGGTCGGTGGTCGCTTGCTGCACCGCCGGTTGCACGCCGTCGAACGCGGCCATGGCGGCGAGTGTGGCCGGTGTCGGCTGGCGGTTCGTTTCGGTGGCGCGCCAACGGGCGGCGCGGTCGCGTTGAGCGGCGAGCAGGTTGTCCAGCGCATCCAGCGCGAGCAATTGACGTACCCCGGCACGTTCGCCGGAGATCAGATTGAGTTTCTCGCGATAGTCATGGCCGATCATCAACAGGCTGCCGGCCAACGGCAGAATGAACAGCAGAAACAACAACTGGAATTTACCCGCGAAGCCAAACCGCCCCAGCAATTTGATCCCCGGTGAAAGGAAAGCCTGCATGCCTCATGACTCCTCTGGACACCACGCACCATTGGCGTGCATCGCGAACGCTTCGGACGCGATCCGTGCCCGCTAAAAGGCCTCGAAAGTTCCCTCATGCCCGCTCTGTAGGCCGGCTCTGTAGCGAAACTTCCCATTGTCGAGCGCCTTTGTAAGGCGTTCGTGTTCAAGGGCGGAAACAAGGCAAGATTCAGACCATGGCGTTGCGCTATCACCTTCGCTGCCAACGATCCTCTGTAGGAGGTGCCGAAGGCTGCGATCTTTTGATCTTGTTCTAAAAGATAAAAAGATCGCAGCCTTCGGCAGCTCCTACAGGGGTGATCAGTCGCCAATAACTTAGTTAGCTGGCTAAGGGGATGGCGCTGACGCACCGAAAAATGGCACATTGACGCACCTGCCTGCGGGCACCCATCTGCTGTCCGGAATTTTCCATGGCTATCAGCAACGTTCAGACCGCCGCTGCCTCGGCGACCGCTGCTCCCCAAAGCAGTCCTCTGGTGATGCGCATCATCGGCGCGGTGGCGCTGGCGCATTTGATCAACGACCTGATCCAGTCGGTGCTGCCTTCGATCTACCCGATGCTCAAGGCCAACTATGGCCTGACGTTTACTCAGGTCGGCCTGATCACCTTGACCTTTCAGCTGACCGCATCGCTGTTGCAGCCATGGGTCGGCTATCACACCGATCGACACCCGAAACCATGGCTGTTGCCGGCGGGCACGGTGTGTACCTTGATCGGCATTCTGATGATGTCGGTGGTGGGCAGCTTCCCGTTGATTCTGCTGGCAGCGGCGTTGATCGGTATCGGCTCGTCGACCTTTCACCCGGAAGCGTCGCGTGTGGCGCGGCTGGCTTCGGGCGGGCGTTTTGGCCTGGCGCAATCGACGTTCCAGGTCGGCGGCAATGCCGGCTCCGCGTTCGGCCCGCTGCTGGCGGCCGCGATCATCATCCCGTTCGGGCAAGGTAACGTGGCGTGGTTCGGCCTGTTCGCGGTGTTTGCGCTGTTCGTGCTGTACCGCATCAGCCGCTGGTACGCCAATCACCTGAACCTGTTCAAGCTCAAGGCCGGCCAGGCGCCAACTCACGGCTTGTCGAAGGGCAGGGTGACCAGCGCTCTGGTGGTGCTGGGTTTGCTGGTGTTCTCCAAGTATTTCTACATGGCCAGTTTCACCAGTTACTTCACCTTCTACCTGATCGAGAAATTCGACCTGTCGGTGGCCAGTTCGCAGCTGCACCTGTTCCTGTTTCTCGGCGCGGTGGCGGCGGGGACGTTCTTCGGCGGGCCGATTGGCGACAAGATCGGGCGTAAGGCAGTGATCTGGTTTTCGATCCTTGGCGTTGCGCCATTCACCTTGATCCTGCCGCATGTCGATCTGTTCTGGACCAGTATTCTGAGCGTGGTGATCGGCTTCATTCTGGCCTCGGCGTTCTCGGCGATCGTGGTGTACGCGCAGGAATTGGTGCCGGGCAACGTCGGGATGATTGCCGGGATTTTCTTCGGTCTGATGTTTGGATTTGGCGGGATTGGTGCGGCGCTGCTCGGCCATCTGGCGGATGTGCACGGGATTGAGTATGTGTATTTCCTGTGCTCGTTCCTGCCGTTGTTTGGCGCGTTGGCGATCTTTTTGCCGCGTACCAAAAAGGCCTGACGCGACACCATTCCCCCCTGTGGGAGCGAGCCTGCTCGCGAAGAGGGCGTTTCAGTCGATAGATATTCAGCTGACACACCGCTTTCGCGAGCAGGCTCGCTCCCACAAGGGAATTGCGTACAGCCATAAATTCCATCAGGCACAAAAAAGCCGCGTATCAAACGCGGCTTTTTCTTGGGCGTAACGCTTACACGTTGAAGCGGAAGTGCATCACGTCGCCATCCTTGACGATGTAATCCTTACCTTCCAGGCGCCATTTGCCGGCTTCTTTGGCACCGGCTTCGCCCTTGTACTGGATGAAGTCGTTGTAGGCGATGACCTCGGCGCGGATGAAGCCTTTCTCGAAGTCAGTGTGGATTACACCAGCGGCTTGAGGGGCGGTGGCACCGACTTTGACGGTCCAGGCGCGGACTTCTTCGACACCGGCGGTGAAGTAGGTCTGCAGGTGGAGCATTTCGTAGCCGGCGCGGATCACGCGATTCAGGCCCGGCTCTTCCAGGCCCAGGGCCTCGAGGAACATGTCCTTCTCTTCGCCGTCATCGAGCTCGGCGATTTCCGCTTCGATCTTGTTGCAGACCGGAACGACCATGGCGCCTTCTTCCTCGGCGATGGCCTTGACCACGTCCAGGTGCGGGTTGTTCTCGAAACCGTCTTCAGCGACGTTGGCGATGTACATGACCGGTTTGGTGGTCAGCAGGTGGAAGCCCTTGATCACGGCTTTCTCGTCTGCGCTCATGTTTTTCATCAGGCTGCGCGCCGGTTTGGCTTCGGTGAAGTGCGCGATCAGTTGCTCGAGCAGAGCTTTTTGAACCACGGCGTCCTTGTCACCGCCCTTGGCGTTGCGCGCGACTTTCTGCAGTTGCTTCTCGCAGCTGTCGAGGTCGGCGAAGATCAGTTCCAGGTCGATGATTTCGATGTCGCGTTTCGGGTCAACGCTATTGGAGACGTGGATCACGTTGTCGTCTTCGAAGCAGCGCACGACGTGAGCGATGGCGTCGGTTTCGCGAATGTTGGCGAGGAACTTGTTGCCCAGGCCTTCACCTTTCGAAGCGCCGGCGACGAGGCCGGCAATGTCGACGAATTCCATGGTGGTCGGCAGGATGCGCTTCGGGTTGACGATGGCCGCCAATGCTTCCAGGCGCGGATCCGGCATCGGCACGATGCCGCTGTTCGGCTCGATGGTGCAGAAGGGGAAGTTCTCGGCCGCGATACCGGATTTGGTCAGGGCGTTGAACAGGGTGGACTTGCCGACGTTAGGCAGGCCGACGATGCCGCAATTGAATCCCATGGTGTTTCCCCTCGGGTAAAAGTCAGGCCTTCTGGCTGTGCAGGTTTTTCATCGCACGGTTCCATTCACCGGCGAGGATATCCGGCAGCACGCCGAGGGCAAAGTCGATGCTGGCATCGAGTTTTTCCTGTTCGGCGCGTGGCGCACGACCCAGGACGAAATTTGAAACCATACTGGCAACGCCCGGGTGGCCGATGCCAAGCCGCAGGCGGTAGAACGTGTTCTGATTGCCCAATTGCGCAATGATGTCGCGCAACCCGTTGTGACCGCCATGGCCGCCGCCCTGCTTGAGCTTGGCAACGCCCGGAGGCAGATCGAGTTCGTCATGCGCCACGAGGATTTCTTCAGGCTGGATGCGGAAGAAACCGGCGAGTGCCGCCACGGCCTGGCCGCTGCGGTTCATGTAGGTGGTGGGAATCAGCAGACGAACATCCTGACCCTGATGCGAGTAGCGCCCGGTCAGGCCGAAATATTTGCGATCGGCAACAAGGTTCACACCTTGCGCGGCCGCGATGCGCTCAACAAAAAGGGCCCCTGCGTTATGCCGGGTCTGGTCGTATTCAGCGCCTGGATTTCCCAGGCCAACGATCAGTTTGATGGCAGTCACGATAGGGGCCCTTCCTTTGAGTGGTGGATAACATCGCCGCGATCAGGGACAGCGGCGAAAGTGGACGAAAAATGCTCATTTACCATGGATGTAAACTCCGCGTTCTCGCCCGCTTTCTCGCTACGTTCCAGTCCGCGATGTTACTTGCTCACTCAGGCATGACAGAGTGAATTACTCTGCTGCGCCTTCTTCGGTAGCTTCTGGAGCAACACGTGGAGCGTGGACGTTGGCAACAGCCTTGTCATCGCCGTGTGCCAGAGCCACGAATTCAACGCCTTTCGGAGCTTTGAGGTCCGACAGGTGAATGATCGAACCGATTTCAGCGTCAGCCAGATCGACTTCGATGAACTCAGGCAGATCTTTTGGCAGGCAGGTCACTTCGATTTCAGCAACAACGTGCGAAATCTCGCCGCCTTTCTTCACTGGAGCAGCTTCGTTGATGAAGTGCACAGGAACGATGGCGGTCAGTTTCTGGCCGGCAACAACGCGTACGAAGTCAGCGTGCATCACGTGGCCTTTGGCCGGGTGACGCTGCAGGGCCTTGATGATGACGTTCTGCTTGGTGCCACCAACGTTCAGCTCGATGATGTGGCTGTAAGCCGCTTCGTTTTCGAGCAGTTTGGCAACTTCTTTGGCCAGCATGCTGATGGATTCAGGGGCTTTGTCGCCACCGTAAACTACAGCTGGAACCAGGCTTGCGAGACGACGCAGGCGGCGGCTCGCACCTTTCCCCAGGTCGGAACGCACTTCAGCATTCAGAGTAAAATCGTTCATTTTGTATCTCCAAAATAGCCATGACCGAGTGGCGTTTGCGACCAGCGCCGAACACGGTATGGGCAAAAAAGCCCCGCCCCGACAGGAATGCCGGGGCGGGGCGCTTTTCGTCAACGAGACATTTCGCGAAGGGCAAAGCCCTTAACGGAACATCGCGCTGATCGATTCTTCATTGCTGATGCGGCGAACCGCTTCGGCAACAACCGGTGCGATATCCAGTTGACGGATACGTGCACAGGCTTGTGCTGCAGCGGACAGCGGGATGGTGTTAGTGACCACCAGCTCGTCCAGCACGGAATTTTCGATATTCTCGATGGCCCGGCCCGACAGCACAGGGTGTGTGCAGTAGGCAAAGACCTTGGCTGCGCCATGCTCTTTCAAGGCCTTGGCCGCGTGGCACAGGGTGCCGGCGGTATCGACCATGTCATCGACGAGAATACAGGTGCGCCCTTCGACATCACCGATGATATGCATCACTTCAGAGTGATTGGCTTTCTCACGGCGTTTGTCGATGATCCCGAGATCGACGCCCAGCGACTTGGCAACAGCCCGTGCACGCACGACACCACCAATGTCCGGGGAAACGATCATCAGGTTTTCGAAGCGCTGATCTTCAATGTCATCCACCAGAACCGGGGAGCCGTAGATGTTATCTACCGGGATATCGAAGAAGCCCTGAATCTGGTCAGCATGCAAGTCGACCGTGAGAACACGGTCGATGCCGACTACGGTAAGCATGTCAGCGACGACTTTCGCGCTGATGGCCACACGTGCGGAACGCGGACGGCGATCCTGACGGGCATAACCAAAATAAGGAATAACAGCAGTGATACGAGTAGCCGAGGAGCGGCGGAAGGCATCAGCCATCACTACCAGTTCCATCAGGTTATCGTTGGTCGGAGCGCAAGTCGGCTGAATAATGAAAACGTCTTTACCGCGAACGTTTTCATTGATCTCGGCTGTAATTTCGCCGTCGGAAAACTTGCCGACAGAGATGTCACCGAGAGGGATATGCAGCTGACGTACGACACGCCGAGCCAGATCGGGGTTAGCATTCCCCGTAAAGACCATCATCTTGGACACGCGCAGTACCTAGAGGCTGAGGGTAACCTGGATGAGTAGAGAAAATGGCAGGGGCGGCTGGATTCGAACCAACGCATGGCAGGATCAAAACCTGCTGCCTTACCGCTTGGCGACGCCCCTGTATCTGTTGCTTTCAAGTGCCGGGCACTTGATTCCTTTAGAGCAGACTTTGCAGCTTGCGGTGCAACATCGAAACGTTGCTTCCTTTTGCTACAAACCCTGTAAGGGTCTCTGTCAGAAGGGCCGAGACTTTATCAGCTTCGGCTTTGCTTGGGAAGCCCCCAAACACACAACTTCCAGTTCCGGTGAGCTTTGCTTCGGTAAATTTACCTAACAAATCCAATGCGTTACGAACTTCCGGATAACGCCTTGCAACCACCGGCAAGCAGTCATTTCGACTGTTTCCCTCGGGAACGGGGCGCACTTTAATGGGCGGGGTGTTACGTGTCAACAAAGGATCGGAAAAAATTTCTGCCGTACTAACAGAGACTTGCGGCACGAGCACCAGATACCACGGTTCTTCAGGGTCGACCGGGGTCAGTTTCTCGCCGACACCCTCGGCAAACGCCGCGTGGCCACGGACGAAAACCGGTACGTCGGCACCCAGCGACAAGCCCAGTTCGGCCAGACGATCTTCCTCCCAGTCCAGTTGCCAGAGATGGTTGAGACCGAGCAAGGTCGTCGCCGCATTCGAACTGCCGCCACCGATGCCGCCGCCCATGGGCAGCACTTTGTCGATCCAGATGTCGATGCCGAGCGTGCAGCCGGATTGCTGTTGCAACATTTTCGCGGCGCGCACGATCAGGTTGCTGTCGTGGGGCACGCCGGCGAACTCGGTGTGCAACTGGATCACCCCGTCATCGCGCACGGCGAAGGTGATTTCATCGCCGTAATCGACGAACTGAAACAGCGTCTGCAACTCGTGGTAGCCGTCTGCACGGCGACCGAGAATATGCAGCATCAGATTCAGTTTGGCCGGCGAGGGCAGGGTCAGGCGTGCAGCGGTCATGCTTTATTGCCCCAGCTTGCGCGGTTGCCAGGTCTTGATCACCAGCGTCACGTCGAGGTCGGTGCCGTGCAGCTTGATGCGCTCGGGCAGCCAGTAACCATTCTGTTCGGTGTAGGCGGTGTATTCGACTTTCCAGCCATCCTGCTCAAGGCTGGCCAAACGACTGTCAGCGTCCAGGTTCAAGCGACTTTTGCTCTCGGGGGCCGGCAGACCACGGACCCACCAGGCCAGATTCGATACCGGCAATTTCCAGCCCAGCTGTTCTTCGAGCAGTGCTTCCGGCGACTGCGATTCATAGCGGCCCTGGTTGGCCACTTCCAGCGAAACTTTGCCCGGGCGCCCGGTCAGGCGTGCCGCGCCACGACCCAGCGGACCGGACAGGCGAATGTCGTAATAGTCCTGACGCTGCAGCCAGAACAGCGTGCCGCTGCCGGAATCCTTCGGTGCGCGGATGCCGATCTTGCCGTCGATCTGCCAGCCATCGAGGCCGGTCAGCTGTTGTTTGTTCGCCGCCCACTGGGCCGGGCTGCCGTGGCCCTCGACCGATTCGCGGGCGCCGAAACCCGCGCAACCGGCGAGCAGGGCGATGAAGCTGAAAACAATAACGTGGCGCAAAAACATGGGTTAAAGAGTCTCGGATCCGGTCAGGCGCTTGATGGTGCTGCGCAGAATGGTGCTGTCGGGCTGATCCTTGAGGAACTTGCCCCACACTTGTTTGGCTTCGCGTTGATTGCCTTTGGCCCAGAGCACTTCGCCCAGATGCGCGGCCACTTCGTGGTCAGGGAAACGCTCGAGCGCCTGACGCAGGTATTTCTCCGCGTCGTCCAGATTGCCCAGGCGGTAGTTGACCCAGCCGAGGCTGTCGAGAACGGCCGGGTCTTCCGGGTTGATCTGGTGCGCCTGCTCAATCAGCGTTTTCGCTTCAGCATAGCGAGTGGTGCGGTCGGACAAGGTATAGCCCAGCGCGTTGAGCGCCATGGCGTTGTCCGGGTCGCGCTTGATGATCAGGCGCAGGTCTTTTTCCATCTGTGCCAGGTCGTTGCGTTTCTCCGCGAGCATGGCGCGGGTGTAGAGCAGATTGAGATCGTCCGGGTATTTCTGCAGGGCTTGCTGCAAGACTTTCCAGGCCTTGTCGTCCTGTTTGTTGGCCGACAGGGTTTCCGATTCGATCAGATACAACTGAATGGCGTAATCCGGCTGCTCGTCACGCTCGGCCGCCAGTTTGCTCTGCGCTTCGGCGGCCTTGCCGTTGCTCATGAGAATATCGGCCTGACGCAGTTGCGCCGGCAGATAGTCGTTGCCGGGGCCGACCTGTGCGTACTCGATGAGCGCGCCTTGCGGATCGTTGCGCTCTTCGGCGATGCGCCCCAGGTTCAGGTGCGCCGAATCGACGTGGCTTTCGCGGGCGATCAGGTCTTCCAGATAGCCCTTGGCTTCTTCCCAGGCCTTGGCTTCCAGGCACACCAGCGCCAGTGAGTAACGCAGTTCATCGTCTTCCGGGTATTGCTGAACAAGGGTGGAGAACTCGACCTTGGCGTCGTCCATCCGGTCCTGTTCGACCAGCAGGCGCGCATAAGTCAGGCGCAGACGCTTGTCTTCCGGATACTTTTTGATGTTTTTCTGCAGCAGCGGCAGCGCTTCGTCGCCACGGTTGAGCAATTGAAGCAGGCGCGCACGCAGCAAAATCGGCGCGATCTCGCCGTCTTCCGGCGGATGGTCTTCAAGCAGGGTCAGCGCACCTTGGTTGTCGCCATCCTGCTGTAACAGCAGGGCCTTGCCGAAAATCAGCTGGTTGTTGTTCGGATGACGCTGCAGCAGACGGTCGAAGCTTTTCATCAGACCGTTGCGGGTTTCCTGATCGGTGTCGGCAGCCGACAGCGCGAGGAAGTCGAAATGGGTGTCGCCCTTGCCCTGCAGGACTTTCTCCATGTAGACCATGGAGTCGTCGTAACGCCCGGCCCGGGCCAGTTGCACGGCGGCGGCGCGTTGCGCTTCGAGATCGTCCGGGGCGTTGCGGGCCCAGATCAACGCGGTGTCGAGGGCCGGTTGATCGGCGCCCAGGTACTCGGCGATGCGAAAGGCACGCTCGGAAACGCCCGGATCCTGGGTGTTGATGGCCTGGGTCACGTAGTTGTCCAGGGCAATGTCGAAACGATTGCGCTGGCCGGCGAGTTCGGCGCTCAGCAGACTGAACACGGTTTCCTCGCTGAACGAGCTGTAAACCTTGGGCTTTTCAGGCGCGGGCGTGGTGTCCTCGACCGGCGGGGTGCCGTCCGGCGCAACGGGCGCCATGGCCTGGCAGCCGCTGAGGAAGACAAAAGCGAGGAGCAACGCGGAAGATCTATTCATATAGGAAGAGGACGACTAACCTGCGGTCGGATCATCATGACACAAGCCTTCGGCCAAACATAACCGAGACTCAATTGTGGCCATTATAGGGGCTGACGATTGGGACAATAGTCAGCGGTAGTTGTTCTGAATCTTTCGAAGTAGGACAATTGCCGGCTTCACGTCACCACCAGCGACCTTGAATGGCCTTCCTTGCACTCGGTATTAACCACAAGACTGCTTCAGTAGACGTCCGCGAGCGCGTGGCCTTTACCCCTGAGCAGCTGGTTGAGGCCTTGCAGCAGCTCTGCCGACTGACCGCCAGCCGCGAAGCCGCGATCCTCTCCACCTGCAACCGCAGTGAGCTTTATATAGAACAGGATCAGCTCTCGGCGGATGTCGTGCTGCGCTGGCTGGCCGACTATCACCATCTGAGCCTGGACGAGCTGCGCGCCAGTGCCTATGTGCATGAAGATGATGCGGCCGTTCGTCACATGATGCGTGTCGCCTCCGGGCTTGACTCGCTGGTGTTGGGCGAACCGCAGATTCTCGGCCAGATGAAATCGGCCTACGCCGTGGCCCGTGAGGCAGGCACCATCGGGCCGCTGCTGGGACGCTTGTTTCAAGCGACGTTCAATGCCGCCAAGCAGGTGCGCACCGATACCGCCATTGGCGAGAACCCGGTGTCGGTGGCGTTTGCCGCGGTCAGCCTGGCCAAACAGATTTTCAGCGATCTGCAACGCAGCCAGGCGTTGCTGATCGGCGCCGGCGAGACCATCACATTGGTCGCCCGCCATTTGCATGAGCTGGGGGTCAAGCGCATCGTCGTCGCCAACCGTACACTGGAGCGCGCCAGTCAGTTGGCCGAGCAGTTCGGCGCCCACGCGGTGCTGCTCTCGGACATCCCTGCGGAGCTGGTGCGCAGCGATATCGTCATCAGCTCGACCGCCAGCCAGCTGCCGATTCTCGGCAAGGGCGCTGTGGAAAGTGCGCTGAAGCTGCGCAAGCACAAGCCGATCTTCATGGTCGACATCGCCGTACCGCGGGACATCGAGCCGGAGGTCGGCGAACTCGACGATGTTTACCTGTACAGCGTCGACGATCTCCACGAAGTGGTCGCCGAGAACCTCAAAAGCCGCCAGGGCGCTGCGCAAGCGGCGGAGGAAATGGTTGCGGTCGGCGCCGACGATTTCATGGTGCGCCTGCGTGAACTGGCGGCGGTCGATGTGCTCAAGGCCTATCGTCAACAGAGCGAACGCCTGCGTGATGAAG
The DNA here is from genome assembly GCF_035554175.1 of Pseudomonas sp. GTDB lineage: Bacteria > Pseudomonadota > Gammaproteobacteria > Pseudomonadales > Pseudomonadaceae > Aquipseudomonas. Next base: position 35,337 of record NZ_DATMIV010000030.1, read on the forward strand.
AATTGCAGAAGGCCCTGCGTCTGCTGGCCAACGGCGGCAACGCCGAAGACGTGCTCGGGCAACTGGCCCGTGGTCTGACCAACAAACTCTTGCATGCGCCCAGCGTGCAGTTGAAAAAGCTGTCTGCCGAAGGCCGCCTCGATGCGCTGGCCATGGCCCAGGAACTCTTCGCCCTCGAGGGCTCACCGGATAGTTTTTCGGATAAAAAACCGCAATGAAAGCGTCACTGCTCAACAAGCTGGACATTCTCCAGGACCGTTTCGAGGAACTGACCGCGCTGCTCGGCGACGGCGAAGTCATTGCCGATCAGGCCAGATTCCGTGCGTATTCCAAGGAATACGCCGAACTCGAGCCTGTGGTGGCCGCCTATAAAAAGCTGCTCAGCGTGCAAAGCGATCTTGAAGGCGCCCAGGCCCTGCTCAAGGACAGCGACCCGGACATGCGCGAAATGGCCGTGGAAGAAGTTCGCGAAGCCAAGGAATTGCTGGTCACGCTGGAATCCGATCTGCAACGCATGCTGCTGCCTAAAGATCCGAACGACGGCCGCAACGTCTTTCTCGAGATCCGCGCCGGCACGGGCGGCGACGAAGCGGCGATCTTTTCCGGCGACTTGTTCCGCATGTATTCGCGGTATGCCGAGCGCCGCGGCTGGCGCGTCGAAATCCTTTCGGAAAACGAAGGCGAACACGGTGGCTATAAAGAAGTCATCGCCCGGATTGAAGGCGACAACGTCTACGGCAAGCTGAAATTCGAGTCTGGCGCGCACCGTGTCCAGCGTGTTCCTGCCACCGAATCCCAGGGCCGTATCCACACTTCGGCCTGCACCGTGGCAGTCTTGCCCGAGCCGGACGAGCGCGAAGCCATCGAGATCAACCCGGCGGATCTGCGCGTCGACACGTACCGCTCCTCCGGCGCTGGTGGCCAGCACGTCAACACCACCGACTCGGCGATCCGCATCACCCACATACCGACTGGCACCGTCGTCGAATGCCAGGAAGAGCGCTCCCAGCACAAGAACCGTGCCCGGGCGATGGCGTGGCTGTCGGCGAAACTCAACGATCAGCAAAACGCAGCGGCGGCCAACGCCATCGCCAGCGAGCGTAAATTGCTGGTCGGTTCCGGCGATCGCTCCGAGCGCATCCGCACCTACAACTACGCGCAGGGCCGGGTCACCGACCATCGCGTCAACCTGACCCTGTATTCGCTCGATGAAATTCTTGCCGGGGGCGTCGAAGCCGTGATCGAGCCATTGCTGGCCGAATATCAGGCTGATCAACTCGCAGCGATAGGTGAATAAATGACCATCATCGCCAGCCTGTTGCGCGCCGCGGATCTACCGGATTCACCGACGGCGCGTCTGGACGCTGAACTGCTGCTGGCCGCCGCGCTGGGCAAGTCGCGCAGTTTTCTCCACACCTGGCCGGAGCGCATCGTGCCGAGCGAGGCTGCGCTGACCTTTGCCGAGTACCTGCAACGTCGACGCAGCGGTGAGCCGGTGGCCTATATCCTCGGCCAACAAGGCTTCTGGAAACTCGATCTGGAAGTCGCACCGCACACGCTGATTCCGCGCCCCGACACTGAACTGCTGGTGGAGGCGGCGCTGGAGTTGCTGCCGCCAGCCCCGGCCAAGGTTCTCGATCTGGGCACTGGCAGCGGCGCTATTGCCCTGGCTCTGGCCAGCGAACGCCCGGCGTGGAAAGTCACTGCCGTGGATCGCGTACTTGAAGCCGTGGCCCTGGCCGAGCGCAATCGCCAGCGTCTGCACCTGAACAACGCCACGGTGTTGAGCAGCCATTGGTTCAGCGCACTTGCAGGCCAGCGCTTTCAACTGATCATCAGCAATCCGCCTTACATTGCCGCTGCCGATCCGCATCTGGTCGAGGGCGACGTGCGCTTCGAACCGGCCAGTGCGCTGGTCGCTGGTGAGGACGGCCTCGATGATTTGCGCCTGATTGTTGCGCAAGCCCCCGATCATCTGGAAAGCGGTGGTTGGCTGATGCTCGAGCACGGCTATGATCAGGCCGAAGCCGTGCGTGATCTGCTGCTGACCCGTGGCTTTGAAGAAGTCCACAGCCGCACCGACTTGGGCGGTCATCAACGCATCAGTCTGGGGCGTTTGCCGTGCTGAATGATCAGGAATTGCTGCGCTACAGCCGGCAGATTCTGCTGCAACACGTCGACATCGACGGGCAACTGAAGCTCAAGGCCAGCCGCGTGCTGATCGTCGGCCTCGGCGGTCTGGGCGCGCCGGTGGCGCTGTATCTGGCGGCAGCGGGCGTCGGCGAGCTGCACCTGGCGGATTTCGATACGGTCGACCTGACCAACCTGCAACGCCAGATCATTCACGACACCGACAGCATCGGCCTGAGCAAGGTCGACTCGGCGCTCAAGCGTCTGGGCGCCATCAATCCGGAGATTGAACTGATCGCCTACCGTCAGGCGCTGGACGAGGATTCGCTCGCGGCAGCCGTGGCGGCGGTGGATCTGGTGCTCGATTGCTCGGACAACTTCTCCACCCGTGAGGCGGTCAATGCTGCGTGCGTCGCCGCGCGCAAACCATTGGTCAGCGGCGCGGCGATTCGTCTGGAAGGGCAGTTGTCGGTGTTCGATTCACGGCGCGCCGAAAGTCCTTGTTATCACTGTCTGTACGGCCACGGCAGCGAAGCCGAACTGACGTGCAGTGAGGCCGGCGTGGTCGGGCCACTGGTCGGTCTGGTCGGTAGTCTGCAGGCGCTGGAAGCGTTGAAGGTGCTGGTGGGGTTTGGCGAACCGCTGGTGGGGCGTTTGTTGCTGATCGACGCCCTGGGTTCGCGTTTTCGCGAATTGCGCGTCAAGCGTGATCCTGGCTGCAGCGTCTGTGGTGCGCAGCATGCGTGAAGCGCCGATCGGCGTATTCGATTCCGGTGTCGGCGGTTTGTCGGTGCTCGCAGAAATCCAGCGTTTGTTGCCCAATGAATCGCTGTTGTACCTCGGCGACTGCGGGCACATTCCCTATGGCGAGAAGACCCCGGAATTCATCCGCCAGCGCTGCAGCGTGATGGCCGGGTTTTTCCGCGAACAGGGCGCCAAGGCTTTGGTGCTTGCGTGCAATACCGCGACCGTGGCGGGCGTCGCCGATCTGCGCCGCGATTTTCCCGACTGGCCGATTGTCGGCATGGAACCGGCGGTCAAACCCGCCGCAGCGGCCACGCGCAGCGGCGTGGTCGGCGTCCTTGCCACCACCGGGACTTTACAGAGCGCCAAGTTCGCTGCATTGCTCGATCGCTTTGCGGCCGACGTAAAAGTCATCACTCAGCCATGTCCGGGACTGGTCGAGCTGATTGAAAACGGTGATCTGCACAGCCCCGAATTGCGCACCTTGTTGCAAGGTTATGTCACACCGTTACTGGCTCAACGCTGTGACACGATCATTTTGGGCTGTACGCACTATCCCTTCCTCAAGCCGCTGTTAAGGTCGATGATCGGCACAGATATCAGCCTGATCGACACAGGCGCTGCTGTCGCGCGGCAGTTGCAACGTTTACTTGGCGAACGTGATTTGCTGGCGCAGGGCCCGAGTCTTCCGGTGAAATTCTGGACCAGCGCTGATGCGCAGTCCTTCAGAAAAATCCTGCCTCTGCTGGGCCAAACGGCATCGAATGTGCAAAACTTCGATTTGTAAAAAAAATGTGAAATAACTCGAAATACGCTGAACTTCTGACCAAGCGCGGATTTCTATAGCGACAGCAGCAACTAAAACCAAACGATCGTTCCGGAAAAGGAAGTTTCAAGTGAAGCGACTATTCTGCTTGGCCGCGATTGCGGCCGCACTGATGGGGCAAAGCATTTCTGCACAAGCCGCTGGCGTTGAATTCGCCGTCGGCGGTACCAGCGATTCGACAATGACGTATCGCTTAGGCATGAATTTCGACTGGGACAAGAGCTGGCTGCAGAGCGACGTGGGTCGCCTGACCGGCTACTGGAGCGGTGCTTACACGTATTGGGAAGGTGACAAGACTTCCAGCAACAACAGCCTGTCGTTCTCGCCTGTATTCGTTTACGAGTTTGCCGGCCAGTCGGTCAAACCGTACGTTGAAGCAGGTATCGGCGCGGCGTTCTTCTCTAACACCGAATACGAAAGCAACAAACTGGGGGGCTCCTTCCAGTTTGAAGACCGCATCGGTTTCGGCCTGCGCTTCAACGGCGGCCATGAAGTGGGCATCCGCGCAACGCACTACTCCAACGCCGGCCTGTCCAGCGATAACGACGGTGTAGAAAGCTACGCACTGCATTACACAATGCCGTTGTAAAACAGATCAAAAGATCGCAGCCTTCGGCAGCTCCTACATGGGAATGATGTCTCCTGTAGGAGCTGCCGAAGGCTGCGATCTTTTGCTTTTGAATCAGCGGTACGCGGTGGCAATACCCCGGCGCTCTTCGATGCACTCCGGCGCGCCCATTTCAAACTCGCGGCAGATCAACGGTCGCCGTTCGTAGATCGTGCACATCATGCTGTCGCGATCCAGCGCCGCGCACCAGCCGTCGTCCAGACGCAGCATCACTTCGCCGCCCCATTCATCGGTATCGATAAAGCGATCAGGCACGCCGGTGTCGGTGATCAGCATCACTTCCAGCTGACAACAGCACGCCGCGCAGGTCGAGCAGGTCACCGCCGGTTCAGCGATTTGCGTGTGGGGGATGGTTTTCATGGCGGCAGTGTAAGGCAGTGATCGCTGTGGGTGTGAACGCGCTGACGGACGCTCACAGCACCAAGCGTCGTGCCATCAAGTGCAGCAGCGGAAACAGCAGTGCCCAGAGCAAACCGATGACCATCAACGTCGGCACTTCGCCGTAGGGGAATTGCACCCCGGCCAGCCGGCCACCGCCGTAATACGATAATGCGCCGCCCACCGCACCAAGCGCACTGGCCAGCCACCAGGGCCGGGCGCTCCAGGCCAGGCAGTGGCGCAACGTGCTCCCGAGCAGTGCCCACAGCAGCATCAACCACAACGGAATCAGTGGCGCCGCATCTTCAAAGCGGAACACCCCGAGGTAACGCAAGACGCTGTCCACCGCCGTGCCGACGATCACAACGCACAAAATCAACCGACCCTCGGCCGACCAACTGCTGATCCAGCGCAGATGAATCACCAGTGCCGCCAGTGCCAGCAACAGCCACAGACTGTTGCCGCCCAGCACACAGGCCAGCCAGCCGAGCTGAAACAGCACGGCATTGGCGACACGCTCACGCATCGAAGCGCCCGAGCAGTGGCGCAGGGATTGCCGCCGGTTTCGCCAGCAACAATTGCGCGGTGCCGATACTGCGCTCGAGAAACCCGCCCTCGCAGTAGCACAGGTAGAACTCCCACAGGCGCAGGAAGTAATCGTCGTAGCCCAATTCGTTCAAGCGTCCGTGCGCCAGGCGGAAGTTCTCGTGCCACAGGCGCAACGTCCTGGCGTAGTGCAGGCCGAAATCTTCCATGTGCAGCAGATTCATATCGGTTTCGCGGCTGACCACATCGAGCATCTTGTGCACCGAGGGCAGGGCGCCGCCGGGGAAGATATAGCGCTGAATGAAATCGACGCTGCGTTTGGCCTGTTCATAACGTTGCTCGCGAATGGTGATCGCCTGCAGCAGCATCAGGCCGTTGCTCTTGAGCAGGTGCGCGCACTGCTTGAAATAGGTCGGCAGGAAACGATGGCCGACCGCTTCGATCATTTCGATCGACACCAGTTTGTCGTATTCGCCACTGAGGTCGCGGTAATCCTTGAGCAACAGGGTCACGCGATCCTGCAAGCCCAGTTGTTCAATACGCTTTGCCGTGAAGGCGTACTGCTCTTTCGACAGCGTTGTGGTGGTCACGCGGCAACCGTAATGCTGCGCTGCGTACAGCGCCATGCTGCCCCAGCCGGTGCCGATTTCCAGCAGATGGTCGCTGGGCTTGAGCGCGAGTTTCTGGCAGATCCGCTGCAGTTTGTTCAGTTGTGCCTGCTCCAGCGTGTCGCTTGGCGTGAGGAACTGGCCGGCGGAATACATCATGGTCGGGTCGAGAAACTGTTCGAACAGCTCATTGCCGAGGTCGTAATGCGCGGCGATGTTGCGCTGCGAGCCCTTGCGCGTGTTGCGATTGAGCCAGTGCAGGCCATGCACGAAGGGCCGGCCGAGACGCGCCAGACCGCCCTCCATGGCATCGAGCACCTCGAGGTTGCTGACGAACACGCGGACTACAGCGGTCAGGTCAGGTGAGCTCCAATAACCGTGGATAAACGCCTCGCCTGCACCAATCGAACCGTTGCCGGCGACCATGCCCCACAGGGCCGGATCGAGCACATGGACTTCGCCGAGCAAGGCGCTGCCCGGTGTGCCGAAAAGCAGGTGTTCGCCATCCTCGACAACCATTAATTGTCCGTGTTTGAGCTGCGCCAACTGGCGCAACACGCCACGGCGCAGCAGCGAGCCGGTCAAACCGTTGGTACTGAAGCGACCGAGCGGCAGGCTAGAGGATTTCATGGTGCGGCTCCTTCGGAGGCACAGTGGCGGTTTGAAAGCTGCCGTCGGCAGCCTGATGAGCGAAGATCGGCGCGCGCTTGAGCAGCAGGCGCAACGCTTGCCAGTAGATGGCCAACGCAGTTTTTGCGGTCATCCACGGGAAGCGCCGCAGATAGCGGTGCAGGCTGCGCCGATCGAGCGGTTCGCGGCGCAGATTGAGCGTGGCGTCGAACAGTTTTTCGCTGCCCTGCCAGTCGGCCATGTGCACGCCAAGGGTTTGCGCGGCAGGGCTGAAGCTCATGCGATATTCGAGATCGCGCGGCAGAAACGGCGAGACGTGAAACGCCTTGGCCACAGCAAAATGCTGATGGAAATCCACCAGGCTGGTCGGCGCCTGCGCCGGCAGCACATAGTGATAACGCTCGCGCCACGGCGTATTGGTGACTTCGCAGACGATCGCCGCCAGTTGTCCGTCGGCTTCATGGCAATAAAAGAAACTCACCGGATTGAACGACAGCCCCCAACTGCGGGGCTGGGTCAGCAGGCACACCGCGCCTTGTGGCTCATGGCCGATGGCCGCGCCGACCAGCCGGCGCACCGCGTCGATCAGGCGCATGCCGTTGCCGGTGAAGGCTTTCAGGTAATCGGTTTCGCGAAACGCAAACGGTGCGAAGCGGCTGCGCCCTGCCAGCGGCGAAAGGGCCAGCACTGCGTCCTGCTCGTTCAAGTCGAGATAAAGCAGGCCGATGCGATAGCGGAATTCATGTCGGCGCGGCGAAAAGCGTCGGTGGCCGATGACGCCGCTGTACAGAGCACTGTTCACAGGGTTTCACCAAACGCAGCGGCCACGCGCAAGCCGCTGACCACGCCATCTTCATGAAAACCGTTGGCCCAGTACGCGCCGCAATAATGGGTGTGCTGCTCGCCATCGAGTTCACCCCAACGGTTTTGCGCAGCCGCTGCGGCAAGGGTGTATTGCGGATGGGCGTAGGTGTAGCGGGCCAGCACTTTGTCGGGGCTGATGCCGGCGGTTTGATTGAGGCTCACGCAAAACGTGGTATCGCTTTCGATGCCTTGCAGGATGTTCATGTTGTAGGTGACCGCCGCGCGGATGTGACCGGCGCCGCCGAGTCGATAGTTCCAGCTGGCCCAGGCCAGTTTGCGCGTCGGCAGCAGCCGCGTGTCGGTGTGCAGCACCACGTCGTTGTCGGCGTAGGGCAGGGCGCCAAGAATCGAGCGCTCGGCCTCGCTCGGATTGGCCAGCAGTTTCAGGGCCTGATCGCTGTGGCAGGCAAACACCACTTTGTCGAAATGCTGGAGGCCGGCCGGGCTGTGGATAACCACCCCGTGCTGGTTGCGCTCCACGCGGCTGACCCGGCAATTGAGACGAATCCTGTCCCGGAATGCTGCGGTCAGCGGTGCGATATAAGCACTGGAGCCGCCTTCGATGACCTGCCACTGCGGGCGATCGTTGACCGAGAGCAGGCCGTGGTTTTTGAAGAAGCGCAGGAAGAACTGCAGTGGAAAATTGAGCATTTCCGCCATCGGCATCGACCAGATCGCCGCGCCCATCGGCACGATGTAATGCAGGATGAAGCGCTCACCGTAGCCGCCGGCCTTGAGGTAATCGTCAAGCGTAGTGTCAGCGGCAATGCTCAGTTCCAGCAGGTCGCGCTGGGCTTCTTTGTTGAAGCGCAGGATGTCGCGCAGCATGCCCCAGAACCCCGGCGACAGCAGATTGCTGCGCTGGGCAAACAGACTGTTGAGATTGTTGCCGTTGTACTCCACGCCGGTGTCCGGGTCGGTCACCGAAAAGCTCATCTCGGTCGGCTTGAAGGCTACGCCGAGCTGGTTGAGCAAGCGAATGAAGTTCGGGTAGGTCCAGTCATTGAACACGATGAAACCGGTGTCGATCGCGAACGATTGCCCTGCAACCGTCACTGGCACAGTGTGGGTGTGGCCGCCGACCCAGTCGCTGGCCTCGAAGACGGTGATGTCGTGGCGGCGGTTCAGCAGATAGGCGCAGGTGAGCCCGGCGATACCGCTGCCAATCACGGCGATTTTCATATCGGGTCCCGCAGCGGTGGAGTTTTGCGCACCATGCGTTTACCGATGGCAAGCTGGGCGCGCGCGGGCAGTTTCGAAAGCGGCCACAACGCCGCCATGAACAGCCCCGGGAAGGCGATTTCCAGCGGCCGATCCTTGAGTTTGGCGAAGATGTGCCGCGCTGCTTTGTCCGCCGGCCAGCTCAGCGGCATCGGGAAATCGTTCCGCTCGGTCAGCGGCGTTTCGACAAAGCCCGGGCTGATGATCGTCACCTCAATGCCTTCGTCCGCCAGATCGATGCGCAACGATTCGAACAGATAACGCAACCCGGCTTTCGACGCACCGTAGGCCTCGGCTCGCGGCAGGGGCAGGTAGGTCACGGAGCTGGCCATGCCGACAAGATGCGGCGCGGTGCCTTTGCGCAGCAGGGGCAGGGCGGCTTCGATGCAGTAGCTGCTGGCGAGCAGGTTGGTGCGTACCACGTGCTCGATGATCGACGAATCGAACTGGCGCGCATCGACATATTCACAGGTGCCGGCGTTGAGAATCACGCTGTCCAGCGCGCCCCAGGCTGCGGCAATCTGCTCACCGATTTCGCGAACGGTCTGACTGTTGGTCAAATCCCCGGGTACCACCAGCACCTGGCCCGGATAGCGCTGGGACAGGACCTTAAGCGGCGCGACCGAGCGCGAACTGACGGCCAGGTGTGCGCCGCTTTTCAGAATGTCCTCACACAAGGCTGCACCGATGCCACTGCTGGCGCCCGTCAACCAATAGCGACGTGGAGGTGTACGACTCATCCCATTCTCCTTTTCAGCCAGGCGATCACCCGGCCCAATATTGGCAAGTGTTCATACAGCAGCGCCCCGGCATCGAAATAATCCCGGTGGCGATAAACCTTGTCGCGCCAGAGCAGGTGCGAACAGCCGCCCACCCGGATTTCCCGGCCACTGGCCAGGCGCGGGTGGCGGTAACTCATGACCCAGCGCAAGTAACCTTCGCCTTCGCCGATCTGGTCATAACCATGAAAATCGAAGCGCAGCTCGCTGACATTGGCGTACAGCTCAGTGAAGTAGTCGTGCAGTTGCGGCAATCCCTGAACCTCGTGCAGCGGATCGGTGAAATGAATGTCACGGCTGTACAGCTCGCCCAGGCGATGCAGGTTGTCTTTGTTCAACCCGGAAAACTGCCGGGCGAAACTGCGCAGGAATTCACTCATCACTGGCTCCCACAGGCTGACGTGACGGCAGGTTCTTGAACGCCGTCAGCGCACGCTCGCGTGAGGCGCTGAGGTTGACGATCGGCGCCGGATAATCCGCCACGCCGAACAGGCCGCCAGCGCTGGCCGGGTTGTGCACTTGCTTCTTGTCGAGCCCGGCCAGTTCCGGCAACCAGTGCTTGATGAACACGCCCTCGGCATCGAACTTTTCCGACTGGCTCAGCGGGTTGAAAATGCGGAAATACGGCGCCGAGTCGGTGCCGGTCGACGAGCTCCACTGCCAGCCACCATTGTTCGCCGCCAGATCCCCATCAATCAGATGGCGCATGAAAAAACGTTCGCCTTCGCGCCAGTCGATCAGCAGGTTTTTGGTCAGGAACATCGCCACGACCATGCGCAGGCGATTGTGCATCCAGCCGGTTTCGAGCATTTGGCGCATAGCCGCGTCGATGATTGGCAGGCCGGTGCGCGCCTCTTGCCAGGCCTTGAGGTCCTCCGGCGCATTGCGCCAGGCCAGCGCTTCGGTCTCCGGGCGGAAGGCACGGTGTCGCGAGACGCGCGGATAGCCGACCAGAATGTGTTTGTAGAATTCGCGCCACAGCAGTTCGTTGATCCAGGTCACCGCGCCCACCTTGCCGCTTTCAAACTCGCCCTGATTGCTTTGCAACGCGGCGTGCAGGCACTGGCGCGGCGAAATCACCCCGGCGGCGAGATACGCCGACAGCTGACTGGTGCCGGGTTTGGCCGGGAAGTCGCGTTCGCTGCGGTAATAGTCGATGTGCGCATCGGTGAAGGTGTCGAGCCGGCGCCGGGCTTCTTGCTCACCGGCTGGCCACAATGTACGCAGGGATTCGCTGGGTGTGACGAAGCCTTTGACCGCTTCGGGAATTGCATCACTTTCGATATTCAGCGCAGCCTGCTTGCCCGGTGCTTGAACCAGCGGCGGCATCGAGCGGTGCAGGCGTTCGTAGCAGACTTTGCGGAACTGGCTGAACACCTGAAAGTAATTGCCGGTCCTGGTCAGCACGGTGCCGGGCTTGAACAGCAACTGGTCAAGATAGCTGTGGAATTCGATGCCTTCGGCCTGCAACGTTTCGGCGACAGCCGCATCACGACGGTTTTCGTGAACGCCGTATTCCTCGTTGACGTGCACCGCCCCGATCCGCAATTGCCGGCACAGCTTGAGCAGTTCTGCCGGCGCCTGATCCCAGTGCGGGGCGTTGCGAATCAACAATGGAATGTTCAGCGCGCCGAGGCTTTTGCTCAGCTCGCGCAGGTTGCGCAACCAGAAATCCACCTTGCACGGCGCATCGTCGTGTTCCAGCCATTGCTGCGGGCTCAACAGGTACAGCGCCACCGTCGGGCCGCGCGCTGCGGCAGCGGCGAGGGCGGTGTTGTCGTGTTGGCGCAAGTCGCTGCGCAGCCAGATCAGTTGCATGTCATGGAACCCATCGTCAAATCAAACCACGCTCAAGCAGCGCCTGGTGCGCTGCCAGCGGATCTTCAGCCAGGAACAAATCAGCGGTTTGGGAAGCGCGTGCGGACAACTCGGCGTGGTGGATATGCACCGTGGGCCCGGCAATCAACGTTGGGCAACTGACATTCGCCAGCAGTTTCGGTAACTGCGCCACTTGCATGGCTTTGCTGGAATACAGCAGCACGCCCCGGGCTTGCAGATGTTCCACAGTCAGCGCCAGTTCGCCGGCCGGCAGCGGCCAGTCGAACACCTGCACCGGGCAATCGGCACTGCTGATCAGCCACGCGCACAGCCACAGATGAGGCTCCAGTGGCAGGTCGGAATGATTGATCAGCAGCAACGGCGCCGAATGCAACTGGCGGTTGTTATGGTAGATGCGCGCGCCGAATTTACTGCGCAGCCAGGAAAAGAAGAACGTGCGCTCCATTTGGGCGCCGAACTGGCCTTGCCAGCGCTGTTCGAGTTCGGCCAGCAGCGGCATCAGCAATTGTTCGCACAGGGTGCGTGGCGGGTAGAGCGCGATGGCTTGGTTGACGCTGTCGTCCAGCGTGCGTTCATTGAGCGCGGTGACCGCCGAGAGCAATGTCTGGTGCAAACGCTGCCAGTCGTTTTCCAGGGTTTCGCTGAACGCTTGCGGGGTGTCGAGCAATGGCTTGACCTGACCGACGGCCACGCCTCGGTTGAGCCAGGTGAGAATGGTCATGATCCGCTGCACATGTTCAGCGCTATAGAGTCGGTGACCTTTGGGCGTGCGCTGTGGCACCACCAGCCCGTAGCGGCGTTCCCACGCACGCAGGGTGATGGCGTTGACGCCGGTCTGCCGCGCGACTTCGCGTATGGGCAACCAGCCTTCGTCGAGGGCTTTCTTGAAGTCGGCGCCGAGGTCTTCCTGGGCGCTGCTGTCGGTTTTATCGTTCATTAGATCGCATTTCGCAGACTGAGGTTTTCCGGGTGCGGTTGCAGATAAACCTGCTGCGCGATGTACGGATCCGGATGGAGTCGAAAGTGGTGCTTGAGCAACGTCAACGGCACCACCAAGGGCACGATGCCCTGACGGTACTGGCCGATGACCTGCTGCATTTCCTGTTTGTCTTCGGCGCTCAGCGATTGTTTCAAATATCCGCTGAGGTGCAGCAGCACGTTGCAATGGGTGCCGCGCGTTGCGCATTTCTTCAACGCGGCCATCAGTTCGCTGAAATAGCGCGGGCCGAGCTCGGCGGGATCGCTGTCGGCCATGTTGCCAAGCATTTTTCCCAGGGTTTTGTATTGCAGCGGGTTGTGCGCCATCAGCAGGTATTTGTAGCGCGAGTGAAATTCAGTGAGGGCGCGTCGGCTCAGGCCCTGAGCGAGCACTTGTTGCCAGGCGCTGTAGGCGAGCACGCGGGTGATGAAGTTTTCGCGCAACACCGGATCGTTCAGGCGTCCGGCTTCTTCCACCGGCAAATCCGGATGTTGCGCGCAGAATGCCTGCGCATAGATACCGCGACCGCCGCCGTTCACCGGCGCGCCGTTGGTGTGATAGACCTTGACCCGTTCCAGCCCGCAGGACGGCGACTGTTGCATGAAGATGTAGCCACACAGATCCTGCAGCTCGCCGGCCATTTTTTCGCCGTACGCGGCCAGCGGCCGGGTGACATTGATCGACGGATTGACGGTGCCCACCGCCTCGGGCTGCTGCGGGTCGCCAACCAGACGAATCGGCTCGCGGGGAATACCCATACCGATGGCGACTTCCGGGCACAGCGGTACGAAGTCGAAATATTCGGCGAGAGTGCGGCTGCACAGTCGTGATTCCTTGTGCCCACCGTTGTAGCGCACTTCTTCGCCCAACAGGCAGGCGCTGATGGCGATCTTCGGCTTGGACAGGGAAGCAGTAGACATGAGCACCTCGAATCTATACCTGTACAGAGTGTTATCTCTGTACAACTTTCGCTCAGCATAGATCGATGGATGTACAAGTCAAATGGTTTGTATAAGTTTTTTCTGTGTAGGAGTGAGCCTGCTCGCGATAGCGATGTGTCAGGTGGAAATGTTTTAACTGATACACCGCTATCGCGAGCAGGCTCACTCCTACAGGGAAATTTATTTCCAGCCCAGTATCCAGTGTTCGTTGTTCTGAAGCGTGCGCCAATCCAGTCGCTCGGTGCGCTGAGTCAGCACCGCCTGCAACTCGACTTCGAGCACCTTGCCCTCTTCATCGCGGATCAGTTCGGTGACCAGAAAATGCTTCTCGCGGTTTTGCGGCCGTGCTGCTGTCCATTTCGATAGCAGCAATTTGCGTGGATTGATGCGATTCATTGCAGGTGTTCGTGCAAGCGACGTGCAGCCTCCTGACCGCTGAGCCAGGCACCTTCGACGCGACCCGACAGACACCAGTCGCCGCAGACGTACAAACCCAGATCGGCGTCGGCCAGCGTGGTCCATTCGTGGCCGGTGGCCGGGCGGGCGTAGAGCCAGCGATGGGCGAGGCTGAAGGTCGGCGCAGGCATGGCGCTGTGCAGCAGTTCGGCGAAGGCACCGTGCAGATGCTCAATCACCGCTTCCTTGGACAGGTCGATGTGTTGCCGGCTCCACGCGCTGGTGGCATGCAACACCCAAGTGTCGAGCGTGGTGTCGCGCCCGGGTTTGCTGCGGTTGCGCGCCAGCCAGTCGAGCGGGCTGTCCTGCACGAAGCAACCTTCGATCGGCGTGTCCAGCGGGGTTTCGAAGGCGAGGGCGACGGCCCAGGTCGGTTCCATTTTCACCCCGGCAGCGACGCCAGCGAGTTTCGGTGCGGCTGCCAGCAGTGCGGTGGCTTGCGGTGCCGGCGTGGCGATGACTACGTGGCTGAAGGGGCCGTGGGTGTAGCCTTCTGCGTCTTGCAGATGCCAATGTTCCTCGCCGCGATACACCTCGGTGATACGGCAGGCAAACTGCACGTCGAGGCCATCGAGCAGACCACGGGTGATAGCGCTCATGCGCGGTGTACCGACCCAGCGGGTCTGCTCGTCCGGCGACATGTTCAGTTGCCCGCCCTGGAAGGTGTACAGCTGCGGCGTCCACTCGGCGGCCCAGCCGAGGCTTTGCCAGCGTTGCACTTCGGTGACGAAGCGGCGGTCGCGAGCGGTGAAGTATTGCGCGCCCATATCCAGCGAGCCAGCGTCGCTGCGCTTGCTCGACATGCGCCCGCCGCTGCCGCGGCTTTTATCGAACAATTGAACGGTATGCCCGGTCTCAGTCAGAGCCTGAGCGGCGGAGAGCCCGGCGATGCCGGTGCCGATGATTGCGATAGGTACAGTCATAGGGGCCTCGTTTACCTTTCTGTACAGACTACGCCGTGGATGAAACCTGTACAATTATGTTTTTTGGTATAACTTCTAGCGTTCTCGTTCTGACAGCTTGGCCTATTGTTAAACCATAGAGCCTGCCCGAGAGAAAAGATCCCTGCCTATAAAAATAGACTAGCGATCCGGGTTAAACGCCACGCGAGGAAGATGTCATGCACATATTGCTGACCGGCGGTACTGGTTTGATCGGACGTCAGCTCTGCCGGCACTGGCTGGAGCAGGGGCATCGCCTGACGGTATGGAGTCGCCGCACGGAAAAAGTCGCGCAGATCTGTGGTGCCCAGGTACGCGCAATTGCGCGTCTGGAAGAGCTCGACGAAGAGCCGCTGGACGCGATCGTCAATCTCGCCGGGGCGCCGATTGCCGATCGCCCCTGGACGCATCGACGCAAAGCGTTGCTGTGGAGCAGCCGCATCACGCTGACAGAAACGCTGTTAGCGTGGCTGGAAACTCGTGCGCAGAAACCGTCGCTACTGATTTCCGGCTCGGCGATCGGCTGGTACGGCGACGGTGGCGAACGTGAGTTGACAGAGGAGTCGCCGCCCGGCATCGACGACTTTGCCAGTCATTTGTGCATCGCCTGGGAAGAAACCGCGCTACGCGCCGAGAACCTCGGCATCCGCGTGGTGCTGGTGCGAACCGGTCTGGTGCTGTCGGCCGAGGGCGGCTTTTTGTCGCGGCTGTTGCTGCCGTTCAAGCTCGGGCTGGGTGGGCCTTTGGGCAATGGCCGGCAGTGGATGCCGTGGATTCACATCGACGATCAAATCGCCCTGATTGATTTTCTTCTGCACCGCAATCAGGCGAGCGGTCCTTATAATGCCTGCGCGCCGAAACCTGTGCGCAACCGCGAATTTGCCAAAACCCTGGGCAGCGTGCTGCACCGCCCGGCGTTCATGCCGATGCCGACCCTGGCGCTCAAGGTCATGCTCGGCGAGCTGTCCCTGTTATTGCTCGGCGGCCAGCGCGCCACGCCGACACGCTTGCTGGAAGCGGGTTTCACCTTCCGCTTTACGGATTTACGCGCGGCTCTGGATGATCTCTCCAGCCGCCTCTGAAATAGGACGTTGCATGACCGATCACGCTTTGCTTCTGGTCAATCTGGGTTCGCCGGCTTCCACTTCGGTAGCCGATGTGCGCCGCTACCTCAATCAATTTCTGATGGACCCGTACGTGATCGACCTGCCATGGCCGCTGCGGCGGTTGTTGGTGTCGCTGATCCTGATCAAGCGTCCTGAACAATCAGCACATGCCTACGCGTCGATCTGGTGGGAGGAGGGCTCGCCGCTGGTGGTGCTCAGCCGCCGCCTGCAGGAGCAGATGACCCGAACGTGGAAACACGGCCCGGTGGATCTGGCGATGCGTTATGGCGAGCCGTCGATCGAAACCTGTCTGCTGCGGCTGGTGCAGGCCGGGCACAAAAAGATCACCTTGGCGCCGCTGTATCCGCAGTTTGCCGACAGCACCACGACCACGGTGATTGAAGAAGCCCGGCGCGTGCTGCGCGAGAAGAAACTCGATGTGCAGTTGTCGATCCTGCAACCGTTCTACGATCAGCCGGAATACATCGAAGCATTGGTCGCCAGCGCTCGACCGCATTTGCAGCAGGACTACGATCATCTGTTGCTGAGCTTTCACGGCTTGCCGGAGCGGCATCTGACCAAACTTGATCCGACCGGCAAGCACTGCCTCAAGGGCGCCGATTGCTGCCAGACCGCCTCGCCGGCGGTATTGGCGACCTGTTATCGCGCGCAGTGCTTTCGCACCGCCGCCGCCTTCGCCAAAAGCATGGGCCTGGCGGACGGCAAATGGTCGGTGTCGTTTCAGTCGCGTCTGGGCCGGGCGAAATGGATCGAGCCGTACACCGAAGCGCGGCTGGATGAACTGGCCAAAAGCGGAGTGAAAAAGATTCTGGTGATGTGCCCGGCGTTCGTCGCTGACTGCATCGAGACACTGGAAGAGATCGGCGATCGCGGCAGGGAACAGTTCCGCGAAGCAGGGGGCGAGGAGCTGGTACTGGTGCCGTGCCTGAACGACGACCCGCAATGGGCCAAGGCGTTGGCGACGCTCTGCGAGCGCGCGCCGCTGGCCCTCTGAAACAGCCAGATATCAAAGAGCACAAACAAATTGTGGCGAGGGAGCTTGCTCCCGCTGGGCCGCGAAGCGATCCCAAAACCTGCTGATGCGGTTTCACAGGAAAATCGCATTTGCCGGATTTACGACTGCTGCGCAGCCGAGCGGGACGGTGCGACGATTCGACAAGCTCCCTCGCCACAGGTGTGAGCCGATCTTTAGATCAGCGGCTCATCCGCCTTTTTGTTCTTCCAGCCATCATTGCCCGGCAGGAGCAGGTTCAGCGCAATCGCCACCACCGCGCACAGTGCGATGCCTTTGAGACCGAAGTCATCCGGGCCGGTGCCGGTGCCGACCAGCACGCCGCCAATGCCGAACACCAGCGTCACCGAGACGATCACCAGATTGCGTGCTTCGCCCAGGTCGATCTTGTGGCGGATCAGGGTGTTCATGCCCACCGCGGCAATCGAGCCGAACAACAGGCACAGAATCCCGCCCATCACCGGTACCGGAATGCTCTGCAGCAGCGCGCCGAACTTGCCGATGAACGCCAGGGTGATAGCGAAGATGGCCGCCCAGGTCATGATTTTCGGGTTGTAGTTTTTGGTCAGCATCACTGCACCAGTCACTTCGGCGTAAGTGGTGTTGGGCGGGCCACCGAACAGGCCGGCGGCGGTCGTCGCGATGCCGTCGCCGAACAGGGTGCGATGCAAACCGGGCTTCTTCAGGTAGTCGCGACCCGTCACGCTGCCGACCGCAATCACACCGCCGATGTGCTCGATGGCCGGAGCCAGCGCCACCGGCACAATGAACAGAATCGCCTGCCAGTTGAACTCCGGCGCGGTGAAGTGCGGCAGGGCGAGCCATGGCGCCGCAGCAATTTTCGCCGTGTCGACCACGCCGAAATAGAACGACATGGCGAAGCCGACCAGCACGCCGGAAATGATCGGCACCAGACGGAAAATGCCCTTGCCGAACACCGCCACGATCAGCGTGGTCAGCAGCGCCGGCATGGAAATCATCATCGCGGTCTGGTAGTGAATGAGTTCAGTGCCGTCGCCAGCCTTGCCCATTGCCATGTTCGCGGCAATCGGCGCCATGGCCAGGCCGATGGAAATGATCACCGGACCGATCACCACCGGTGGTAGCAGCCGGTCAATGAACCCGGTGCCTTTGATCTTCACGGCAAGGCCCAGAAAGGTGTAGACGAAACCGGCCGCCATCACTCCACCCATGGTCGCGGCGAGGCCGAACTGGCCCTTGGCGAGAATGATCGGGGTGATGAAAGCGAAGCTCGACGCCAGGAACACCGGCACCTGCCGCCCGGTGACGATCTGGAACAGAATCGTCCCCAGACCCGCGGTAAACAGTGCCACGTTCGGGTCCAGGCCCGTGATCAGTGGCATCAGCACCAGCGCGCCGAACGCCACGAACAGCATCTGCGCGCCGGACAGTACCGTGCGCCAGAGCGGATCGTTGAACTCTTGCTGCATGGTTACGCGTCCTTCTGCTTGGTGCCGAAGATCTTGTCACCGGCGTCGCCAAGCCCAGGAATGATGTAACCGTGCTCGTTCAGGCGTTCATCGATGGACGCGGTGTAGATGGTCACGTCCGGGTGCGCCTGTTCTACGGCAGCGATGCCTTCCGGCGCGGCGACCAGCACCATGGCGCGGATGTCGCGGCAACCGGCCTTTTTCAGCAGTTCGATGGTCGCCACCATCGAACTGCCGGTGGCGAGCATCGGGTCGATGATCATGGCCAGGCGTTCGTCGATTTCCGGAACCAGTTTCTCCAGATAGGTGTGCGCTTGCAGGGTTTCTTCGTTGCGGGCAACGCCCACCGCGGACACCTTGGCCCCCGGGATCAGGCTCAGGACGCCTTCAAGCATGCCGATACCGGCACGCAGGATCGGCACGACGGTGATTTTCTTGCCGGCGATCTTCTCCACCGACACGGTGCCGCACCAGCCGGCAATGTCGTAGGATTCGAGCGGCAAATCTTTGGTGGCTTCATAGGTCAACAGGGCGCCGACTTCCTGAGCGAGCTCGCGGAAATTCTTGGTGCTGATGTCAGCGCGGCGCATCAGGCCGAGTTTATGACGGATCAGCGGATGGCGGATCTCGAGGATGGGCATGGGAAAGGCTCCGGCGGCGGGCAAAAAAACCGGCCTAGATTAATCTATCCGAGGGTGATGTCCTATAGGACATTCTGTACGTTAGTCCATAAGAGCTTGATTCGACCGGGCGGGATGCGTACCTTTGCCCGCTTTTCCAATTCCGCCAACCCCTGGAGAGCGCCATGTCCGCTGATCTCGAGCATATCCGTCAAATCATGCGAGAGGCTGACTGCCTGTACACCGAGTCTGAAGTCGAGGCGGCCATCGCTCGCGTCGGTGCACAAATCAACGAACAACTGGCTGACAGCAATCCGGTGGTGTTCTGCGTGATGAACGGCGGCCTGATCTTCTCCGGCAAACTGCTGACTCACCTGCAATTCCCGCTGGAAGCGTCTTACCTGCACGCCACCCGTTATCGCAACGAAACCAGCGGCGGCGACCTGTTCTGGAAGGCCAAGCCGGAAGTCTCGTTCATCGACCGCGACGTGCTGATCATCGACGACATCCTCGACGAAGGTCACACCCTGGGCGCGATCATCGACTTCTGCAAACACGCCGGCGCGCGCAAAGTGCACACCGCCGTGCTGATCGACAAGGATCACGACCGCAAGGCCCGCCCTGACCTGAAAGCCGATTTCGTTGGCCTGCCGTGCATCGACCGCTACATCTTCGGTTACGGCATGGACTACAAAGGCTACTGGCGCAACGCCAACGGGATTTACGCCGTTAAAGGCATGTAAGCAAGATCAAAAGATCGCAGCCTTCGGCAGCTCCTACATGGGATTGATGTACACCCTGTAGGAGCTGCGGAACGCTGCGGTCTTTTGCTTTTAATCCCATGCTAGAGTGCTCGGCCCCGCCCTCCGGAGCCTGTCATGCGCCTTTTGATCCGCCGCCTCGCCGCCCTGTTGCTGAGCTTCAGCCTGCCGCTATCCGCCGCGCCGATGCACAGCCAATTCCTGCCGCCCGACGATCTGACCCTGCGCGACGCCGAGCCCGAGCAGCAGCAACTGATGCAGGTCAGCGAGTATTCGGTGGTGGTCGGTGCGCAACGCCAATCCAATCAGCAGCCGATTCCAGTCACCTCGTCCTTGCTGATCCGCCTCAAGGGCAAGTCGCTGAACAAAGGTGCGACCATCGCGCAGGTACTGGTCAGTTTCGATGGCGAAAGCAAGAGCCTGAAGAAGCCGGTCTACGATGACAAAAGCAAAACCCTGACGCTGTTTTACCCGCTGGCGCAATACCGGGTGGTGATGGATCTGCTGCGCAATGACACGGTGTATGTGCAGTTCCTCAGTTACGCCAACGGCCACATCTGGGCGGATTTGCATACCGGGGTGATTCGTCCGCGTTGAGCCGGGCGACCGGGCAGGGGTAAACTGCCCGCCCCGTGTCATGTCTGCGAGCTGGAGTCGGCAATGCGTAAAGATAAGAAACAAGTGATTGGTGACGAGATCGGCGATGAGCAGATCAAGCTGTTCCTCGATTTTGAACCGGTCGACGCCACTTCGCCGTCGCTGCACAAACTGATCAAGGCTTATCGCGGCTTGCGCATTGATGATTTCGAGCGCTTTCTGGGCTTCTTCGTCGCTGCTGGTTATGACCTTGATGGCAAGGACGAGCAGGGCCAGACCTTCGTTGACCAGATCAAGGATCAGCGTAATGCCGCCGAGTACATCGAGTTGATCGAGAAGGCGCGCGGTTAAGGTCAAAAGACAAGATCAAAAGATCGCAGCCTTCGGCAGCTCCTACACGGGATTGATGTATACCCTTTAGGAGCTGCCGAAGGCTGCGATCTTTTGATTCTGGCAGGCAAAAAAAACGCCCCGAATGGGGCGTTTTTTATGCAAGGAGATCAAGCAAAGCTTGGCGTCTCGCTGCTTTCTTCAACCAGTTCCAGAGCAATGTTGTTCTGCGCGTTGATCTTGCGATACAGCGCCGCATCGGTTTCCAGAACCTTTTCACGGGCCGGGAAGATTTCCGCCAGTTTGGCTGCCCACTCGCCGGACGCCTTGGCCGGGAAGCACTTCTCGATCAGTTCCAGCATGATCGACACCGTCACCGACGCACCTGGCGAAGCGCCGAGCAGAGCGGCGAGGGAGCCGTCCTTCGCTGCAACCAGTTCGGTACCGAACTGCAGAACGCCACCCTTCTTCGGATCTTTCTTGATGATCTGCACCCGTTGGCCGGCCACTTCCAGGCGCCAGTCTTCGGCTTTCGCCTGCGGGTAGAAACGGCGCAGGGACTCCAGACGCTGTTCCATCGATTGCATCACTTCACTGACCAGGTACTTGGTCAGGTCCATGTTGTTTTTCGCCACCGCCAGCATCGGCCCGATGTTGCTGGCGCGCACCGACATTGGCAGATCCATGAAAGAGCCGTGCTTGAGGAACTTGGTGGTGAAACCGGCGTATGGCCCGAACAGCAGGGATTTCTTGCCGTCGACGACGCGGGTGTCGAGGTGCGGCACCGACATCGGTGGCGAACCCACGGCCGCCTGGCTGTAGACCTTGGCCTGGTGCTGCTTGACCACTTCCGGGTTATCGCATCGCAGCCACTGGCCACTGATCGGGAAGCCGCCGAAGCCTTTGCTTTCTTCAATCCCCGAAGCCTGCAGCAATGGCAGCGCCGCGCCACCGGCACCGAGGAAGACGAATTTGGCGTCGACTTCGCGAGTGTTGCCGTTGTTGACGTCCTTGATGCTGACGGTCCAGCCGGCGCCGTTACGCTTGAGGCCGGTGACGCGCTTGCAGTATTTGACCTGAGTGTCCGGAGCGCTGCTCAAGTGCTTGAGCAACTGGTTGGTCAGGGCGCCGAAGTTGACGTCGGTGCCGTTCATCACGCGGGTCGCGGCGAGGACTTCGTCGGGCGAGCGGCCCGGCATCATCAGCGGCATCCACTCGGCCATCTTGCCTTTGTCTTCGGTGTATTCCATGTCGGCGAACGCGTGGTGCCTGCTCAACACGTTGAAGCGTTCCTTGAGGAACGACACACCACTCTCGCCCTGAACGAAACTCAGGTGCGGCACCGGGCTGATGAAGGATTTGCACGAGCCGAACGTGCCTTTTTTGGTCAGGTACGACCAGAACTGCTTCGACACCTCGAACTGGGTGTTGATGTGCACGGCTTTCTTGATGTCGACGCTGCCGTCGGCGGCCTGCGGCGTGTAGTTCAGCTCACACAGCCCGGCGTGACCGGTACCGGCGTTGTTCCATGGATTGGAACTCTCCGCAGCACCGGAATCCATCAGCTCGACGACTTCCAGCTTGATCGCGGGGTCGAGCTCTTTGAGCAGCACGGCCAGGGTGGCACTCATGATGCCGGCCCCTACCAGAACTACGTCGACTGCTTCGTTATGCGCCATTTAACGCGTCTCCCAAATCTGCAGCACCAAATTGTCGGCATGGCTGCCAGGCGTTCCAGGGCAGGTCAGTGGGCCCGGGCTATCCGTGGTCAGGTTGGCCATGTCCGGATCTTCGCAATTTTTCGCAACTTCGACGGATGCATGCGGCCTGGTTTCAAGCGTTCAATGAACGCATTTTCGCGCAGGGCTGGCAATTCGACTTATGGTCGAGACATCCGTTTTCGTGCAACCAAATCCGTAGCGGACAGGCTTCAGGCTCCGGTATTCGAGGTATACCCGGTCCCGTGTCGTTGGGCTGTATCAGACGCTAATGGTGCATGTTCAGACGCAAAACTATTCATTTGCTCGCCACACTCTTGTGAAGTTGTGAAAACCCGTTTTTTTCACGCTCTTTTGAAGACGTGAACCTCAAAAAGGGCTGCCTTGGCCTGGCACCTGCCCGCGGGGGCAAAACAACGCGGTGGCCGAGCGGATGACAGCTCTGCAGATTCGCGAAAAGCGGAGTTTTGCCGGAAGAACAGGCAAGCGCGCCAACTTCACTCGATCTGTGTGGGCGGCTCTCTGTGGGCGATTTTGATGTCGATGCATGCGCATTGACGCTGTTGCGGGGCCCGATCAGGAGACGTCCTTATAATCGGGGGGAGATTGTAGCGAAGAAATGCGCGCAGTTGCTCGTGTTTAATGACTTTTATTAGGCATCCGGTCAGATGCTCAACAGCGCCTGTGCCCGTGGATGCGCCTGCGGCGCAATGACGCGGGCGCTGGCAGGCAATGGCTGGTGCAACCAGGTCAGGCGGATTTCGTCGATTTCCACCCAACCGTCACCCATCGGCTGCAGGCTGCACTGCTTGAAAGCCTGGCAGTGGCCGTTGCGGTCGAGCAAAGCAAAACTGCGATGCAGCGGGCGCGGGGCGAACAGCGAGATCAGATAACGCATGGCAGAGTTCCTTGAAGGAGGACTGCTTTGAAGCTTGCCTGCGAGCCGTGACGTCGCGGTGTATGGACGGTGAAGAATGTGTGACAGGAACCGCTTTGGGCGGGGTTTGTCAGACATTTGAGTATTCACTGTGCGGCGCTGGTTACGCGCAGTGGCCCACCGCTATACTGCCGGCCTGTTTGTGCCTGATTCTGGAGAGAAGAGCATGTTGCAACGCCTGTTGTTCGGTTTGATCACTGTCGCCGGTTTGACCCTGGCCGGCTGCGCCCACAGCCCGCAACAACTGAATCCGGAGCCGAAGCTGACCACGCAACTGCCAGCGGTCGGTCGTGGGCAGCCTGTAGTGGTGCGTGTCGTCGATGGCCGTCCGTCGCCAACCCTCGGTACCCGCGGCGGTCTGTACCCGGAAACCAGCGCCATCACCGTGCAGCGCGAGCAGATTCTGCCCAAGCTGCAGGCCCAGGCCGAAGCCGCCGTGCGTCTGCTCGGCTTCACCCCGACCACCAGCGCACCCAACGCGCCGCAGTTGACCGTGACTTTGGCCGAGCTGAAATACCAGTCGCCGAAAGAAGGCATGTACGTGACTGAAGCGACCATCGGCGCGACCTTCCGCTCTGACGTGCAGAACGCCAACCGCCGTTACAGCGGCCGTTATGGCGCTTCGCTGGACCAGCGCTTTGGCATGGCGCCGAACCAGGAAACCAACACCAAACTGGTCAGCGATGTGTTGAGTGATGCGCTGACGCGTCTGTTCAAGGATCCGACGGTGGGGCAGGTACTCGCCGAGTAAGCCTTTCAGCGGATGTGAAAAAGCCCGGGGCCAGTGATGGCTCCGGGCTTTTTCATGTCTATCGAATTCATACACCTAAACCCGTCTCCGTAGGAGCTGCCGAAGGCTGCGATCTTTTGATCTTGTTTTTGAAAATCAAAGTCAAAAGATCGCAGCCTGCGGCAGCTCCTACAGGACGGCGGTGTTGTTCAGGCAGCCTGGGAGTAGAAGTCGAGAACGCTTACGCCCGTCAGCAAATCGGTCTCGGGCAAATCCGCATGCTGATGCCCACCCAGCGCGCAATACACCAGCCAGTGTCGATCCTGCACATTGAAGGCGAGACTGCCGACCAGACTTTGCTGATCGTCGTAAGGGGTGATGAGGTACAGGCGATCCTGGTTTTCCGCGTGCAGCATTTGGCAATCCATTCGGGTTTCGAGGCGCGCAGGGTGAAGCATCCACATGACGATGCCATGACACAGGACAGCCATCGGTCGATTGCCAGGTTATTTATCGCAAAGACCGGGGCAGGGTGGGGCGGTTTCGGTAGAATCCGCGCCGCAGTCGTCGGTCTGGCGTCTGCCACACCGGTTTAGTTCGAGGTCTGTGATGTCGCTGCACTTGATGACGCTGTTTACCGCCCATCCCGCCAAATTGATCAACCTGTTGGCCTTGTTTCTGGCCTTCCCGGGCAGTTGGCTGTTGCACGCAACCCGCCGTCGTGAGCAGCGTGCGCAGGCCAGTCTGGCAGCCCAGCGCCAAGCGCAGCCGGATGTCGAGCCGATGCTCGACTGGGCAACGTTGCGCATGAACCGGTTTTTCTATCGTTTTGGTTTTGCCTGCCTCGGCCTGGCCCTGCTGGTGTCCTGGATCAGCACCCGCTTCTAAAAGCAGAAGATCGCAGCCTTCGGCAGCTCCTACAGGATGTACATCATTCCCATGCAGGAGCTGCCGAAGGCTGCGATCTTTTGATCTTGCTCTGAAAAATTACAACGGCAACCCAGCCTTGACTCGATACTGATTGCGCACCGGCGTCGCGTATTGCAGCACCAGGTACGGACGATGCTCGGCAGGGCAGGCATCCAGTCGGCTCTGCCACTCGTCCTGCGCCTTGGCCAGTTCGTCGGCCGGGAACACTTCGGCCGCAGTTGGCACGTTCAGTTGCGGATCGGCATCGGCCCACTGCGCGTACGCCAGGTAATGTACCGGGAACAGCCGATAGCCGCCGAGGATCTGCTTGTCCATTTCGATCGCCAATTGCTTGGTGTCTTCGAACAACTCGGTGATCGGCGCGGCAAAGTTCACGTGCACGCGGCCCTTGTAGCCGGTGATGCCCTTGGCGATGCTCACGTCATCCTCGCCCGGCGCTTTGGTGTAGGTGCCGGTGGTGGCGCGGATATACAACTCGCGGGCCTTGGCCTGATCGCACGGATCGTATTCGTAGCTGATCGACACCGGGCTGACGTTCAGCGAGCGGATCACCTCACCAAACGGCTCGTCCTTGCGGCTCATGTGGAACATCTTCAGGATCGCCGACTCGGTACGGTCGTCGCCATCCTTCGCCCGGCCTTCGGCCTGAGCGATCCAGATCGACGCGCAGTCGTTGCGGATCGAGTGGTTGATGTACGCTGACAACAGCTGATACGCGGCCATTTTCTCGCGTCGGCCGGTGATCGAACGGTGGACGATGAAGCTCTTGTTCAGGCGCATCAGGTCGCTGACAAACGGCTTCTGCAGCAGGTTGTCGCCGATGGCGATACGCGGCGTCGGCAGGCCGGCGTGGTACACCGCGTAGTTGACGAAGGCCGGATCCATGACGATATCGCGGTGGTTGGCGATGAACAGGTAGGCGCTGCCGGATTTGAATTGCTCGACACCGGTGTACGTCACGCCGTCGGTGGCGCGCTCGATGGTGTGGTCGACGTAAAACTCGACCTTGTCCTGTAAGGTAGCCACCGAGGTCACGTCGGCAAACTCGCGACGCAGCCGATGGGCCAGAAGAGGTTTGAGCATCCAGCCGAAGGCACCGGCAAAACGCGGGAAGCGGAAGTGGGTGAGGATATCTAGAAACGCCTTGTCGCCGAGCAGCCTTGCCAGTACCGCAGGTACTTCGCTGTCGTCGTAAGGTCGGATGGCATCGAATTCGCCCATCATGCTCTCTTGTTGGAAACGGCTAGGGTAAGTAAAGGGTTTGATCGAAAACCCGCGGGGCACGGTCTGAAAAGTAGTCAGACAAAAATAGCCCTGCAAATAGACCGGCGATTATACGCACAAGTCACCTGGGAGACCGCGATGCTGGAAAATGCACGGTATGAATGTCCGTATTGCGGTGAGGAAGTCGAGACCACGCTGGATTTGTCCGGCGGTGATCAAACCTATATCGAAGACTGCCAGGTGTGCTGTCGACCGATTACCTTTGTCCTGCAGGTGCATGGAGACGAATGGCATCTGGAAGTCTTCAGCGAAAACGAGTGAGGGCCGCGTATGCAGCGCATCTATGAACCGGCAAACCTGATGGAAGGCGAGATGCTCAAGGGCATGCTCGCCAATGAAGGTATCGAGGCGCACCTGATCGGACGCGACCTGGTGGGCGGCACCGGCGAATTGCCGATATTCGGCCTGCTCGGGCTGTCGGTCGATAACGATCAGGCCGAATACGCCCGCGAGCTGATCACCGCGTACAATGCCGCGCTGCCGCTGCCCGGCGACGAACCGGAAAGTTTCCCCGGGACGCTGGTCTGTTAGGCTGACGTTGGTTTTATTCAGAGTCGTGTTGCCCCATGTGTGGACGTTATGCCCTGTTTCGCTGGAACCGCGAGTTCGCGGCCCTGCCAGGTTTTCCCGCCGATCAGCAGGCGCAGTGGAACATTTCCCCCAATGATTCGGTGTTGATGCTGCGTGCCGACGAAGACGGCCAGCACACCCTGGCCCGCGCACGCTGGGGCCTGACGCCGCCGTGGCTGACCGATATGTCGCGCACTCCGGCGCATGCCCGCGCCGAAACCGTAGCGGAGCAGCCGATGTTTCGTGAGGCCTTGCGCGTGCGTCGCTGCCTGCTGCCGGCCAACGGGTTCTACGAATGGCGCGGCACCCAGCGCAAGCGGCCTTACTGGTTGACACCGGGGGAGGGCTCTTCGCTGTTTTTCGCGGCGATCTGGGAAGCGTATCCGGTGCAGGAGCAAGTCTGGTTGAGTACGGCGGTGATCACGCAACCGGCGGCCAGTCAGCGCAGACCGTTGATTCTTGATGAGGCGGGGCAGGCGGCCTGGCTTGATCCCGAAACGCCGCTGCATGTGTTGCAGGGTTTGCTCGCCAGCGAGCCGACGGCGCTGCGCGAGCGGGTGTTGGCAAATCTGGTGAATGATCCGAAATTGAATGGGCCGGAATGCCTGACCCCGGCTTGATGTGAAAAGCGAAAAGATCGCAGTCTTCGGCAGCTCCTACAGGAAAACGCACATCCCGATGTAGGAGCCGCCGAAGGCTGCGATCTTTTGATCTTGTCCCTAGACCTTGAACTGATTGATCAACCGCCGCTGCTGTTCCGCCAGTTTGGTCAGGCTCGCACTCGCAGAACTGGACTCATCCGCACCGCCCGCCACTTCATTGGCCACCTGACCGATATTGATCACATTGCGGTTGATGTCATCGGCCACCGCGCTCTGCTCCTCGGCCGCACTGGCAATCTGCGTGTTCATGTCGTTGATCACCGACACGGCCTGGGTAATCGTCTCCAGCGCCTCGGCCGCTTTCGCCGCGTGTTGCACGCTTTCATCGGTGCGGTTCTGGCTGTCTTCCATGACCCGCACTACATCGCGAGTGCCTTGTTGCAACTGCTGGATCATCGCCTGAATTTCTTCAGTGGCCTTCTGGGTTTTCTGCGCCAGATTGCGCACTTCGTCGGCGACCACGGCAAAACCGCGACCCTGCTCACCGGCGCGGGCGGCTTCGATCGCCGCGTTCAGGGCCAGCAGATTGGTCTGCTCGGCGATGCCGCGAATGGCCGTGAGAATCGCATTGATATTTTCGCTGTCCTTGGCCAGCGTCTGCACCACGTCGACCGCTTTGCCGATTTCCACGGCCAGCACGCCAATCGAATTCGAGGTATCGCGCACGATCTGCATGCCCTGGCTGGCGGCCTGATCGGCGTGGCTTGCCGCTTGTGCCGCTTGCGTGGCGTTGCGCGCCACATCCTGGGCAGTGGCGGTCATTTCCTGCACCGCTGTCGCCACTTGATCGATCTCGGCCATTTGTTTCTGCACACCGATGTTGGTGCGGATGGCGATGTCGGCGGTGTGTTCCGAAGAATCGCTGACGCTCTGCACCGATGTCACCACTTGCGTGATCATCGCCTGCAACTTGGCGAGGAAGGTATTGAAACCCTTGGCAATCGAGCCCAGTTCGTCGCTGCGATCACTGCTCAAACGACGGGTCAGATCGCCTTCGCCCTTGGCGATGTCATCGAGCATGGCGACCATTTGCTTGAGTGGCCGGGCAATGCCGTGACCCACCAGCCAGATCACCAGCAGGCCGATGCCAGCGATGATCAGACCGACCATGGCCATGCCGAAGGTGTCGGATTTGCGCTGGGCATCGAGGTCGGCCTGCAGGTTTTGCAGATCGGCCATCACCGCGTTGAGCGGCAGTTGCAGCATCAGCGTCCAGCGCGCATCGGTCTGGCCGATGCCGAATGGCAGGTACAACTCGATGCGGCCCTTGGCCTGGTTGACGGTATAGGTCACTTCATCGCGCTTGAGATTGGTCAGTTTGCTGGCCTGTTCGGCGTCGAGGATGTCGCTGACTTTTTCACCGAATTTGCTCGAGTCCTTGGTGTAGGCAACGATTCGCCCGTTGCCGCCGACCAGGGCCATTTCACCGGCGCCGCTATAAAGCTTCTGGTTGGCAGCGAGGAGCATGTCCTGAATGAAGTTGACCGACAGGTCGGCGCCGACGATGCCCTGGAACGCGCCGTTGACCATGATCGGTTCAATAAAGGAGGCGAGCATGACGATCTTGTCACCGACCTTGTAAGGCGCCGGGTCGATCACGCAGGGTTTTTTCGTTTCTTTCGAGCACAGGTAGTACTCGCTGGCGCGGACACCGGTGGACAGGGTTTTCTGATCGTCGACGTCGGCCAGTTTGTCCACGCCCAGGCTGCCATCGGTATTGCGGAACCACCACGGCAGGAAGCGACCGTTGGCAGGATCGATGCCGACTACAGAGCTGCCGACGTAGGCCGCGTCATTGTGATCCAGTGCGTTTTTTTCCCAGCCGATGTAGGTGCCGAGAATTTTCGGATTCTTTTCGACGTTTTCCTTGATCAGGCTGATCAACTGTTCGCGGCTGACGTTCAGGCGCGGCTGGCCATCGGCGTCCAGCGTACCGAGCAGGGCGTTGACCCGCACCAGACCGCCGGCAATCAGCAACGGCGCCTCGAGCTCGCGCTGGATCTGGCTGACTTGCGTTTGCGCCAGCGAGGTCAGGCGCTGTTCGATGACTTGCTCGAACTGCGCCTGGGTGCGCTGTTGCACCATTTCTTGAGTGCGGGCGCCGGAGAACAGCGCGTACAGCACCAGTGCCGCGACCACGCTGAGAACAATGGCGCCGGCCAGGGCGGCGACGGAAAACTGGATCGACTTGAACTTCATGGGAGCTCCGCACGCAAGAGGACAATCTGCGAGGGATTTATCGGCGGCCCCGGCAGCGCCATGAGCGGCGTTGGTCGGAATGGCCGCTGGATGTCGCAAATGGCTTGCTGCACGGCGGAATCAATGTGCCCGAGGAATTTCCGTCAAGACTTGCGGCCTTAGCTGAATGTACGCGCAACACGTCCGTTGTATCTGGCGCCGATACAATTAGCCGCCTAGGATACGCCTCAGGTTTTCAGGGAGCTTTTGAATGAACAAGACATTGGTTACAAGTGCACTGAGCGCAGCGCTGTTGCTGGCCGGTTGTCAGTCGGTCAACACCACCAGCGGCGGGGCCGTGGGTGTGGAGCGCAAGCAGTACATGTTCAGCATGCTGTCCTCGCAAGAGGTCGACCAGATGTACGCGCAGTCGTATCAGAAGACCGTCGGCGAGGCGTCGAGCAAGGGCGTGCTGGACAAGACCAGTCCGCAAGCCAAGCGCGTGCAGGCGATTGCCAACCGTTTGATCGCCCAGGCGCCAACCTTCCGCCCGGATGCGGCGCAGTGGCAATGGGAAGTCAATCTGATCAAGAGCGATGAGCTCAACGCCAACTGCGGCCCCGGCGGCAAGATCATTTTCTACACCGGGCTGATCGACAGCCTGAAACTCACCGACGATGAAATCGCTGCGGTCATGGGCCATGAAATCGCCCACGCCCTGCGCGAGCACGGTCGTGAGGCGATGTCCAAGGCTTATGGCATGGAGATGGCCAAGCAGGGCGCCGGCGCCTTGTTCGGCCTGGGTCAGGACAGCCTGGCGCTGGCCGACACCGTGGCCAACTACGGCATGACCTTGCCCAACAGCCGCGCCAACGAAAACGAAGCTGACCTGATCGGCCTGGAACTGGCTGCCCGTGCCGGCTACAACCCGAATGCGGCGCTCACGCTCTGGGACAAGATGAGCAAGGCTTCCGAAGGCGCGCCACCGGAATTCATGAGCACTCACCCGGCATCGAGCAGCCGGATCGCCGCGTTGCAGGCGGCGATTCCGAAGGTAATGCCGTTGTACGAAAAAGCGCCGAAATCCTGAATAAAGCAGCTGCAAGCTTCAAGTGACAAGCTGCAAGTCAAAGCAGATTCGCTTGGCTTGCAGCTTGAAGCTTGCAGCTAGAAGCTAGAAGCTAGAAGCTTGCAGCGGCTTCAAACCCATCCACTGCTCTGCATCGCTTTATAAACCGCAACAATCGCCAGAATCATGAACGCCGAAGCCGCCAGTCGGCGGATCAGGGTCAGTGGCAGTTTGTCCGCGGCAAAGTTACCCGCCAGTACCACCGGCACGTTGGCAATCAACATGCCCACGGTGGTGCCGATAATCACCAGCCACAACTCCGGATATTGCGCGGCCAGCATCACTGTGGCGATCTGGGTCTTGTCACCTATTTCGGCGAGGAAGAACGCAATCAGCGTGGTCAGGAATGGCCCGAACTTGCGCGCTGTGCTGGCTTCATCGTCATCCATTTTGTCCGGGACCAGGGTCCACAGCGCTGTGGCGGCGAAGCTCGCGGCGAGGATCCAGTGCAGGACCGAGTCGGAGAAGAAACTGCCGAACCAGGCGCCCACCGCACCGGCTGCTGCGTGGTTGGCCAGGGTCGCAGCGACAATACCGGCAATGATCGGCCAGGGTTTGCGAAAGCGAGCGGCAAGAATCAGCGCGAGCAGTTGCGTCTTGTCGCCGATTTCGGCCAAGGCAACGATAGCGGTGGGAACGAGTAACGAGTCCAGCATCAGGGATTTCCTAAGGGGCGGGTCGACACGGCTATGACACGTACAGCCTTCCCGCCCCGGGTAAGGTGTGCGTGTCATAGGTCTTGTCAAACCCTGCGATCCGTCTGCTGCGGACGCTGGGGTCGCATACGCCATGATCTGAGGATCAAGTATGTTGACGTATGCCGGACGAGCATGGCGCTCGTGGGAGACTACTCCCCTAGGACGGAGCGGATTCTGCCTTCGCAAAACCGATAGAGCAAGAACAAATTTTCAGCCGCGCTTGGCTCGGTAGATGCGGAAACCATTGCCCTCGGCCTTGATTGCACAGACTCCCAAGTGCTCCTCGATCAGCGGTTGATACTTGAGGAAGCTGTTGGCCACGAGACGAAGTTCGCCGCCGTTTTTCAGATGTTTCGCCGCTTTTCGCAGCAGGTTCTCTGTGGCGAAATAATCGGTGTGCACGCCGACATGGAACGGCGGATTGCTCAGAATCGCGCTCAAACCCATCGGCGCGGCGTCG
Source organism: Pseudomonas sp. (assembly GCF_035554175.1). GTDB lineage: Bacteria > Pseudomonadota > Gammaproteobacteria > Pseudomonadales > Pseudomonadaceae > Aquipseudomonas. The sequence continues at coordinate 67,041 of NZ_DATMIV010000030.1, forward strand.
ATGCCATCACCGGTCAGCACTTCCGCTTCAAGGCCGTTGGCGGCCAGGGTGAGGCGGCTGCTGGCGGCGGCGAAGGCATCGACGTCCAGCAAGGTCACCTGATTGTGCGGATAGCGACGTTTGACCGCAGCTCCCAGCACGCCGGCGCCGCAACCGAAATCGAGCAGATGGCCGCTCGGCAGCTTGTCCAGATGCTCCAGCAGCAGAGCACTGCCGCGGTCCAGTCGACCGTGGCTGAACACGCCCGGCAGGCTGATGACTTTCAACGGGCCTTCAGCCAGTGGCAGTTCATAAGTCTGTGCGAGGCTTTCCAGCGATTGGGTTTCAGGCGCGGTGGCCACAGTGACCTGCCAGAGCTGACAGTGGCGGGCGCTGTCGAGTTTGCGCGGCTTGCCGAACGGGTTGAGCTGCTTGGACGCGCCTTCGATGCCACTGCGTTTTTCTCCGACCAGAAACACCTCGCGCCCGGCCAGACGCGAAGCCACCGCGTTGAGAATGTAATCGGTCAGGTCCTTGGACTTGGGCAGGAACACCACGGCGCTGTCGAAGCCGCGCTCCGGCACATTCACGCCGAACTGGCTGCGGCCCTCGAAGCGCGCGTCCAGTGCCGCTTGGTCGCCAGCGTGCCAGCACCAGCCGAACGCATTGGGCAGGCGCCCGAGCAAATCATCGGCGGGCAACCCGGCCAATAGCAGCGAACCCTGGAATAACTCGGCCTGACGAAGCAGTACTTCACTGCGCGGATCCATAACTGCTCCTTGAAAAAAAGTGCCGCAGTTTATCAACTGACGACCCGCAGCGCCTCACCGCCGAAGAACGCCCGGGCGTTTTCGCTCAGTTGGCCGACGATACGCTGGCGCGCTTCGCGGCTGCCCCAGGCGTTGTGCGGGGTGACGATCAGGCGTGGAATATCGGCGGCGAGCAACGGATTGCCCCGGGTCGGTGGCTCGACACTCAGCACGTCGGTCGCCGCGCCGCCGAGGTGACCGCTGCGCAGCGCATCGGCCAGCGCCTGTTCATCGATCAGGCCGCCACGGGCGGTGTTGACCACGAAGGCACCGGGCTTCATCGCGGCCAATTCACGGGCGCCGATGAAATGTAGGGTGTGCTCGTTAAGCGGGCAGTGCAGAGTCAGGGCGTCGATCTGCGGCAGCAGTTGCTCAAGTGGCAAACGATCCGGCCGAGCCGGGCGCCCGGGAATCTGCCCGAGCAACACGCGCATGCCGAACGCTTCGGCCAACCGCGCCACGGCACCACCGAGTTCGCCATGACCGAGCAGGCCGAGAATTTTTCCTTGCAGTTCGACGATCGGGTAGTCGAGCAGGCAGAACTGCTGCGCCTGCTGCCAGCGGCCTTCGCCCACGGCTTTCTGGTAATCAGCCAGGCGCGTGGCAAGGTTGAGTAGCAGCATGATCGTGTGTTGCGCCACCGACGGCGTGCCGTAGGCCTGGCAGTTGCACACGGTAATGCCATGGGCGCGGGCGGCAGCGAGGTCGACGTTGTTGGTGCCGGTGGCGCTGATCAGGATCAGTTTCAACTGCGGGTTGGCGGCCATGGCGGCGGCGTCGATCACGACTTTGTTGGTGATCGCCACACTGGCGCCTTGCAAGTGTTCCCTGACCTGTTCCGGCAAGGTCTGGGCGAACAGCTGCAGCTCGCTGAAGCAATCGCGCAACGGAGCGAGGTCGAGGTCACCGAGATCCAGCGAGGGGTGATCGAGGAATACGGCTCGGCGCGGGTTCGTCATCAACTGTACCTTTTGTGCTTGGGACGGAAGGCGTAATCTGCCGAGCCTACCAGATGAAACAACTGGTTACTCGACACCATAGGCCGGTGTAATACCTGTGGCGAGGGAGCTTGCTCCCGCTGGGCTGCGAAGCAGACCCAATTGAAGTTGTATCAGCGCTATCGGGTGTACCGGTTTTACGACTCTGCGCACCCGAGCGGGAGCAAGCTCCCTCGCCACAAATGGGTGGTGACTGCCGATTGGATGTTTACCCCTGAAAAATAGGAGCCCCCATGTACTGGACCGAATTCCTGACCGTTGCACTGATCCATCTGCTGGCCGTCGCCAGCCCCGGCCCGGACTTTGCCGTGGTGGTGCGCGAGAGCGTGACCCATGGGCGCCGCGCCGGTACCTGGACTGCGTTGGGCGTGGGCTCGGCGATTTTCCTGCATGTCGGTTATTCGCTGCTCGGCATCGGTCTGATCGTGTCGCAGTCGATCGTGCTGTTCAACGCACTGAAGTGGGCGGCAGCGGCCTATTTGCTATACATCGGTTTCAAGGCCCTGCGCGCGCAACCGGCAAAAACGGTCACCGATGATCTGCACAAAGAAGCCGGCGTACGCACCGCGCGTGGTGCCTTCACTTCAGGCTTCGTCACCAACGGCTTGAATCCGAAAGCCACACTGTTCTTTCTGTCGCTGTTCACCGTAGTGATCAACCCGCACACGCCATTGGCGGTGCAGGCGGGTTACGGGGTTTATCTGGCTGGCGCGACGGCTGTCTGGTTCTGTCTGGTGGCCATGCTGTTCAGCCAACAGCGAGTGCGCGCCGGTTTCGCCCGCATGGGCCACTGGTTCGACCGCACCATGGGCGCAGTGCTGATCGCTCTTGGCGTGAAGATCGCGTTTACCGAGATGCACTGACCGGGCCGCATTGTGCTCTTGTAGGAGCTGACGAGTGCAACGAGGCTGCGAGCTTTTGATCTTGTCTTTCCCAAGCAAAATCAAAAGATCGCAGCCTCGTTGCACTCGTCAGCTCCTACGGGGGCCTCGGATGCTGGCGCAAAGCTAGCATTTGTACGGTTCTGCAAATCATTCCTTTGGCTGATTTGACTGTCATGCAGGCGCACTAGAGTACGAATCTCTCCGCCAACACCGTGCAGTCAGAAAAGGGATTCTTATGTTGCAGACTCGGGTCATTCCACCGGCCGACGGGGCCTACCAGTATCCATTGCTGATCAAACGGCTGCTGATGTCCGGCGCCCGTTACGAGAAAACCCGCGAAATCATCTACCGCGACCAGCTGCGCTACAGCTATCCGACCCTGATCGAACGCGTTGCACGGTTGGCCAACGTTTTGAGCGCTGCCGGTGTGAAGGCTGGTGACACGGTGGCGGTGATGGACTGGGACAGCCACCGTTACCTGGAATGCATGTTCGCCATTCCGATGATCGGCGCGGTGATCCACACGATCAACGTACGGCTGTCGCCGGAGCAGATCCTCTACACCATGAACCACGCAGAGGATCGTTTCGTACTGGTCAACAGCGAGTTCGTCGGGCTGTATCAGGCCATCGCGCCGCAACTGACCACGGTCGAGAAAACCCTGCTGCTGACCGATCTCCCCGAGAAAACCGCAGAGCTGCCGAATCTGGTTGGCGAATACGAACAACTGCTGGCCGCTGCGAGTCCGCAGTACGACTTCGCGGACTTCGACGAAAACTCGGTCGCCACCACGTTCTACACCACCGGGACTACCGGCAACCCGAAAGGCGTGTATTTCACCCATCGGCAACTGGTGCTGCACACCATCGGCGTGGCGACGATCATGGGCTCTATCGACAGCGTACGCCTGCTCGGCACCAACGATGTGTACATGCCAATCACGCCGATGTTCCACGTTCACGCCTGGGGATTGCCGTACGTGGCGACCATGCTCGGGCTCAAACAGGTCTATCCGGGGCGTTATGACCCGGAATATCTGGTGGAGTTGTGGCGCAAGGAGAAGGTCACCTTTTCCCATTGCGTGCCGACCATTTTGCAGATGCTGCTCAACGCCAAAGCCGCGCAGGGTGCCGACTTCGGTGGCTGGAAAATCGTCATCGGCGGCAGCGCGCTCAACCGCAGTCTTTACGAAAACGCCAAGGCGCGCGGTATTCAGCTGACGGCCGCGTACGGCATGTCGGAAACCGGGCCGCTCGTCTCATGCGCGCATCTGAACGACGAACTGATGGCTGGCAGCGAAGACGAGCGCACAACTTACCGGATCAAGGCCGGCGTTCCCGGGCCACTGGTCGAAGCGGCGATTGTCGACAGCGAGGGCAACTTCCTCGCGGCCGACGGCGAAACCCAGGGTGAACTGGTGCTGCGCGCGCCGTGGCTGACCGAAGGCTATTTCAACGAGCCGCAAAAGGGCGCCGAGCTCTGGGCCGGCGGCTGGCTGCACACCGGTGACGTCGCCACACTCGACAGCATGGGCGTGATCGATATTCGTGACCGCATCAAGGACGTGATCAAGACCGGCGGCGAGTGGATCTCCTCGCTGGACCTCGAAGACCTGATCAGCCGGCATGCGGCGGTACGCGAAGTAGCAGTGGTGGGCATCGCCGATCCGCAGTGGGGCGAGCGCCCGTTTGCCTTGCTGGTGGTGCGCGAAGGGCAGACGATCGGCGCACGGGAACTGAAGGAACACCTCAAGCCGTTCGTCGAGCTGGGGCACCTGAGCAAGTGGGCGATCCCCAGTCAGATTGCCCTTGTTACCGAAATTCCCAAGACCAGCGTCGGCAAGCTCGACAAGAAGCGCATCCGCCTCGACATCACTGAATGGCAGGCCAACAACAGCACCTTCCTTTCGACACTTTGAGTGTCTGCTGGCGCGCCGAAAGCGGCGCGCCAGACCCCCCAAGCAAGCGCTTGGCTTGTGAAATCGAAAAAATCAGCCATCCTTGCCGTGCCGACTTGTGTCGGACTGGCGAAAGGACTGTTCCAGAGTGGTTGGCGGCTGCAAATCACACTTTAGAGGGATCTAGCACCACCACCCGCTGGCTATAGTCCGCTCAAGGACTTTTTGGAAACGCAGCACCCGCACTGATCGGGGCTGGCAACTCTGGAGCGATTTCGGGCAGCCCTGGCGCCCGGTCCTTCACAGCGTTTTCAGAAGTACTCACTGCCATAACAATAAAGCACATGGAGTAGCGTCGATGACCTCAGTAAACCAGTTCTGGCGCCGGGCGAAACTGCCTCTGGCGGTCAGTCTTGCCTCCTCGCTCGCCGGGCCTGCATTCGGCGTCAGTTTCAACGTCGGTGAAATCGAAGGCCAGTTCGACTCGTCCCTGTCGATCGGTGCCAGTTGGTCTACTCAGAGCCCGAACAAGAACCTCATCGGCGTCAACAACGGCGGCCATGGCCTGTCGCAGACCTCCGATGACGGTCACGCCAACTTCAAGAGCGGCGAAACCTTTTCGAAAATCTTCAAGGGCATCCATGACCTTGAACTGAAATACGGCGACACCGGCGTGTTCGTCCGTGGTAAATACTGGTACGACTTCGAACTGAAGGACGAGAGCCGTCAGTTCAAGGACATCAGCGACAGCAACCGCAAAGAGGGCGCCAAGTCCTCCGGCGGGCAGATCCTCGATGCGTTCGTCTACCACAACTACGCGATTGCCGATCAGCCGGGTTCCGTGCGTCTGGGCAAGCAGGTGGTGAGCTGGGGTGAAAGTACCTTCATCGGCGGCGGCATCAACTCGATCAACCCGATCGACGTGTCGGCGTTCCGTCGTCCGGGCGCCGAAATCAAGGAAGGCCTGATTCCGGTCAACATGTTCTACGTGTCCCAGAGCCTCACCGATAACCTCTCGGCCGAAGCGTTCTACCAACTGGAATGGGACCAGACTGTCGTCGACAACTGCGGCACGTTCTTCTCTCAGCCGGACATCGTGGCTGATGGTTGCGACAGCAATTTGCGCGTCCTGAACAAGCGTTCGCAAATCCCGGCCATCGCTTTGGGGCCGTTGGCGGCCAACGGTGTCAACGTCAACGACGAAGGCGTGCTGGTGCGCCGTGGTCCGGACCGTGACGCGCGCGACAGCGGTCAGTGGGGCGCATCCCTCAAGTACATGTTCGAGCCACTCGATACCGAGTTCGGCGCCTACTTCATGAACTACCACAGCCGTGCGCCGATCTTCAGCGCCACCGGTGCACCGCAATCGGTGTACAACACCGCCGCTGCGCTGCCGGGACCGTTCGCCGCGCTCGCACCGCTGCTGGTCGCGGGCAATTCGAATTACTTCATCGAATACCCGGAAGACATTCGTCTCTACGGCCTGAGCTTCTCCACCACCCTGCCTACCGGTACGGCGTGGAGCGGTGAGATCAGCTACCGTCCGAACGCGCCGGTGCAACTGAATTCGACCGACATCCTGTTTGCCGGCGTGCGACCACTGGGCGGCGCGCTGACCAACGCTTCGCTGCTCACCGGCGTGCCGGGTCAGGATCTGCACGGTTACGAGCGCAAGGAAATCACCCAGCTGCAAACGACCTTCACGCACTTCTTCGATCAGGTCATGGGCGCCAGCCGCATGACGCTCGTCGGTGAAGTGGGGGCGACCTATGTCGGCGGGCTGGAAAGCCGTTCCGACAAGCGTTATGGCCGCGATCCGGTATATGGCCCGGGTGAGCTGCCGGCCACAGGTGGTATCAACACCTGCGCCAACATCCTCAACGCCAGCACCATCAACGGCGCCGGACCGGGTTCGCCGCAGAACAACCGCAGCCGCAATTGCGACAACGATGGTTTCACCACCTCGATGTCGTGGGGCTATCGCGGTCGCGCCATCTGGGAATACAACGACGTGTTCGCCGGTGTGAACCTCAAGCCGAACGTGGCCTGGTCCCACGACGTCAGCGGTTACTCGCCAGGCCCTGGCGGCAACTTCGAGGAAGGTCGCAAAGCGGTCAGCCTGGGCGTTGATGCCGAATACCAGAACACCTACACCGCGAGCCTGGCCTACACCAACTTCTTCGACGGCAAGTACACCACCGTGGATGATCGCGACTTCGTGGCGCTCAGCTTCGGCGTGAACTTCTAAGCACAGCATTTGAGGACGAACGAATTTATGAAAATAACAAAGAGTCTGTTCCACGCCGGTGTTCTGGGCCTGTCGCTGCTGGCGACCAGCGTCATGGCGGCGGTGCCTGCTGCCGAAGCGGATAAACTGGGCAAGAGCCTGACGCCGATGGGCGCGGAAATGGCCGGTAATGCCGACGGTTCGATCCCGGCCTGGAAACCGCTGCCGAAGAATGCCGGCAGCGTTGACAGCAAAGGCTTCCTGTCCAACCCGTATGCCAGTGAGCAGCCGCTATTCACCATCACCGCCAAGGATGCCGACAAGTACAAGGACAAGCTTGCCCCGGGCCAGTACGCGATGTTCAAGCGCTACCCGGAAACCTTCAAGATGCCGGTTTATCCATCCCATCGCGGCGCCACCGTGCCGGATGAGGTGTTCGCGGCCATCAAGAAAAACGCCACCAGCACCAATCTGGTGTCCGGCGGCAACGGCCTGGAAAACTTCGATACCGCCGTGCCGTTCCCGATCCCGAAATCCGGTGTGGAAGTGATCTGGAACCACATCACCCGCTATCGCGGCGGCAGCGTGACCCGTCTGGTGACCCAAGCCACGCCGCAACCGAACGGCTCGTACAGCCTGGTGTATTTCCAGGATCAGTTCGTGTTCCGCGACAAGATGAAGGACTACGATCCGGCGAACCCGGGCAACATCCTGTTCTACTTCAAGCAGAAAGTGACCGCGCCGGCGCGTCTGGCCGGTGGCGTGCTGCTGGTGCACGAGACCCTCGACCAGGTGAAGGAGCCACGTTCGGCGTGGGTCTACAACGCCGGTCAGCGTCGAGTGCGCCGTGCACCGCAAGTGTCGTATGACGGCCCGGGTACCGCCGCCGACGGCCTGCGTACTTCCGACAACCTCGACATGTACAACGGCGCGCCGGATCGTTACGACTGGAAGCTCGAAGGCAAGAAAGAGATGTACATCGCCTCCGACAGCTACAAGCTCGACGATCCGAAGCTGAAGTATTCGGACATCATCAAGGCCGGCCACATCAACCAGGATCTGGCGCGTTATGAATTGCGTCGCGTCTGGCACGTGACGGCGACCCTGAAGGAAGGTCAGCGTCACATCTATGCCAAGCGTGATTTCTACATCGACGAAGACACCTGGCAGGCTGCCGTGATCGATCACTATGACGGTCGTGGTCAGCTGTGGCGCGTGGCTGAGGCGCATGCCGAGAACTACTATGACAAGCAAGTGCCTTGGTACGCCCTGGAAACCCTCTACGACCTGCAGTCCGGCCGTTATCTGGCACTGGGCATGAAGAACGAAGAGAAGCAGGCGTATGACTTCGGCTTCACTGCCACCACCAGCGACTTCACCCCGGCCGCGCTGCGTCAGGACGGTGTTCGCTAACGGCTGTAACCCGAGGCCGCATCCTCGTGAAAACGCCCCGACCGGTTCGGGGCGTTTTTTTGGCTTTCAGAATCGCTTTTCGTAGGAGCTGCCGAAGGCTGCGATCTTTTGATCTTGAAACAACATCAAAAGATCGCAGCCTTCGGCAGCTCCTACAGGGGAAGGGCGCAGGCGGTTATAGGCTTTTTGTAGCCATTTGTAGCAACGACCTTCATTACCTCTTCGTTTAAGGCTAGGCTGCGGACATCTGCAACGCCGCCAATCGCCTTCGAACAAGAGCCGGCCATGACTGATCTGTCCCCACTTCCGGGTCCCGCAAGCATTACTGTCGCAGCACTGGACGGGCGCTTTTTCCGCCCGCCGCTGCCTGATGGTCATGTTCTGCGGCCGCGCCTTTGCCAGCGTCTGCAGGCCGGGCTCGGTGGTCGGTTGCTGCTGGTCAGCGCCCCGGCCGGGTTCGGCAAGAGTTCGCTGGCGGTGGAGTTCTGTCAGAGCCTGCCGGCACACTGGCAAAGTCTGTGGCTGGGTTTGAGCCCGCGTGACAGCGATCCCGGGCGTTTTCTTGAACGCCTGCTTGAGGGGTTGCAGGACGACTTCCCGGCCTTGGGCGCCGGCGCCCTCGGCTTGTTGAAAATGCGTCAGCGTCATCAGCCGTTCGCGTTCGAAGAGTGGCTCGACGGCCTGCTCGATGAGCTGGCGCTGCATCTCGATCCTGCTGCGCCGTTGCTGCTGGTACTCGACGACTACCACCTCGCCCAAGGGCCGGTGCTGGATCGTTGCCTGCAATTTTTCCTCAATCATCTGCCAGATGGCTTGCTGGTGATGGTCACCAGCCGTCAGCGCCCGGACTGGCATCTGGCGCGTCTGCGCCTGTCGCGGCAGTTGCTCGAGCTGCACGAACAGGATTTGCGCCTGACCCACGACGAAGCCCTGACCCTGCTCGACCGTCACAGCAGTTCATTGCGCGGTGAAGCGCTGGAAAACCTGATCCAGCGCAGCGAGGGCTGGGTCGCCGGCCTGCGTTTCTGGCTGCTGGCAGTGGCCGAGGCGGGCAACGATGCCGCATTGCCGCAAGCGCTGAACGGCGGGGAAGGGCTGATCCGCGATTATCTGCTTGAAGAAGTCATCGATTGCCTGCCTACCGAAGTGCAATCCTTTCTCTACGAAACTGCCCCGCAGGAACGCTTTTGCAGCGAGCTGTGTGACGCTGTCCGCGAGGCCCATGACAGCGCCGAGATCCTGCGCTTTCTGCTCGCCCATCAGGTGTTTCTGGTGCCGCTGGACGAGCACGGCCACTGGTATCGCTATCACCATTTGTTCTCGGATCTGTTGCGCAGCCGGCCGATCGCCCAGGCGATGGTGCCCAACGCCACCCTGCATTTGCGCGCCTGTCGCTGGTTCAATGCGCAGGGTTTGCTCGACGAAGCGGTGGAGCAGGCCTTGCGCGCCGGGCATCTCGATGTAGCGGCGAACCTGGTGCAGAACCTGTCCGAGGAACAACTGCTCGCCGAGCAGAACGTCGGCATGCTGCTGCGCTGGAAAATGGACTTGCCCGACAGCCTGCTGATCAGCACGCCTCGGCTGATTGTTCTCTATAGCTGGGCGCTGGGACTGGCCTGTCAGCTCGATGCGGCCGAAGAGCTGGCCAGTCATCTGAGCCGCTTTCTGCCGGCACCTTCGGCCACGGCGCAGAAATCGATGCTGGCGCAATGGCTGGCACTGAGCGGGATCATCGCTCGCGGGCGCGGCCACCGCGAACTGACCCTGCGTTATTGCAGCGAAGCGCTGGAGAGCCTGCCGGCCAAGCGTTACGGCCAGCGGCTGATGTGCCTGTCGACCTTGTCCAATCTGGCGATCGCCGATGGTGATCTGTGGCGCGCCCGTGGGCTGAACCGTGAATCTCTCGAATTGGCGCAGCGGGTCGGCAATCCATTATTCGAAGCGTTGGCGCATTACGACAGGGCGCGGGTTCTGCAATCGCGAGGCGAGATTCTGCGTGCGCTGGATGAGGTGCATCAGGGGCTGGAACGCTTGCGTGGCCTGTCGCCGCAACGACTGTACGCCGTACGAGCGCGGCTGACGTTGTACGAAGGTTTTCTGCTGGCGATGCGTTTGCAGCCTCAGGCCGCACGCGTACGTCTGCTCGCCGGGATTGGTGAAGCACGCGCCTGTCGCGACATCAGCGTGCTGATCGGTCACTGCGTGGTCGCTCGCCTGGACGGTGCCAGCGGCCAATTCGCCAAGGCCTTCGCCGAACTCGCCGAAGCCGAACGCCTGATGCACATCTGGGACGTTCCACCGATCTACTATCTGGCGATGATCACTCTGGTCAAATGTGAACTGTGGTTGGCCCAGGGCCGCATCGATCTTGCCGAGGCGTGGCTCGCACGATTGGGCCAGACGTACACCGGCGAAAATGCTGCGGCACCACCGGAATTCCATCCGCAGCTGCCGCTGCATGTGGAACTGCAACAGGCGCTCCTCGATTTGATTCAGGGGCAGCCGATGCTCGCCGAGGGGCGGTTGAACGTGTTGCATGAGAATGGTCAGCGGACAGGGCGACAGTTGCTCAGTGTGATGGCGTTGACGCAGAAGGTGGCGCTTCTGCTGTCGACTGGACGAGAGCCCGAAGCGCGCAAAACCTTGAATCTGGCGCTTGAAGCCGCTGCCGGCGGCGCCTATCAACCTTTCGATGCACTGCTCAAAAGCCATTCCGACTGGTTGCGAGGGCAGTTGCAGACCATCACTTGCAACGTCGTCAGCCAGCAATTGCTCACGCACTTTCCAACAGCAGCGCCGCGCGCGACCGTGGAAAGCTCAGCTACCGAACAACTCAGCAGTCGTGAATTGGCGGTACTGCGGCTGATCGCGCAGGGCTGCTCCAATCAGGAAATCAGCGAGCAGTTGTTCATATCCCTGCATACCGTGAAAACCCATGCCAGCCATATCAACAGCAAGTTGGGGGTTGAGCGTCGTACACAAGCGGTAGCCAGGGCTAAAGCGATGGGTGTGTTGCAGTAATTTCGGGTAACGCCTCTGGAGCAAGGTTCACCCTGAACCAGAGGTTGAGGCCTAGATGGCTGCCACAGGATCGATGCCGCTTATGAAATGCTCCCGCTTCAGAATCGATATCAGACCCAAGGCACAGTCGTCGGACGTTTTGCGGGCGATGGATGTCTGCAGGTTTTCGTTCAACACAGCCTTGAATTTTTTTCCGGGCAGTGTTGCGTTCCAATCCAGCAATGTCCGGACTGCCTGTGCAGGCGCTGCGCTGGATTTCTGATAAAGGCTTTCTGCGGTGCCGTCGGACATGATCGCAAAACCCATTGGCGTTTCGACCTTTGCGCGATACAGCCTGAGTTTCGGTATCGCTTTTGGATCGGTCAGAAACCAGGTGGTATTGGCGAACTCACCATTTTCCGGGACGGAAAGCGTTTGCAGTCGACCGTCCGCGTCAACGCTGGCAATCACCCCGTCACCCAAATGACCTGCGATGTAACGACCTTGTGAATAGGCGACAAACAGCAGCGTGCACGCCAGGTCATCATTCTTGCACCCCAGTTTGGCGGATTTGCGTCTGAATGCATCGAGGCAGCGGTGAACCAGACGCTGAGCCGCCTTCGTGTTGTGCTTATCCATGTTCAGCCAGAGACTTTCGAAATTCTTGCACAGGTAAGCGAGTGTGGCAGTGACCGCGACTTGGGCACCGACCTCCGACCGGGCTCTTGAGCCTGCGCCGTCGGCCAGCGCAACGCAGGTCACGCCATTGGACGTCCTTGCAGCGACGTAGTCCTGGCAAGGCGTCGACGTTTTTGCGTGCGAGCGCCCTGTCACCGATGCGAACGCCGTCTTGCAAGTAAAATCTGCCGAGAGGTCTGCCATGAGTCAGACCTGGCCCCAGGCTTCGATACCTTTGAGGTCCAATGACACCGCATCACCCGGCGTGGACTGAGATGCGCGTGAAACGCTGTTGCTCAGCCAGGCAAAGAACTCGTTGAAGCGCAGCCCTCTAAGGCGCAATGGGGGGCGTGAGGGCGAAAAGCGAGCCAGCGACTGCACATTGGCAGCTTCACCGATTGCGATCGGGAATACCGTCAATTTGCGCTCACTGATCATGCTGGCGACACGTGTGGCTGCTTCGCCAATATCATCAGTCGGTTCACCGTCGGTCATGAGGACCATCCATGGCTGGAAATAATCGACTCCCGCCTGCTGATAATCTTCCTTGCGCGCTTCCAGCAGGTCGAGCGCGATGCTGACCGCATGGCCCATCGGTGTCATCCCAGAGGCCACAAGTGGTGGCACGTCCTGACGGCTGATAGAACCGAAGTCCATGACTTTTTGCGCTGTTCCACCGAACGTCACAATGCAGATTTCAGCAGCGTACTGCGCTATCTCATCATCACGGATTGCCTGAAAGAATTGTTGAACGCCTGAATGCAGTTCGGCGATGGGCTCGCCTTCCATTGATCCGCTGACATCCAGAACGAGGCAAACGGGCACGCGAGTAGTGGGGTTTTCAGCGAGCTCTTCCTGACTGAGTAGATAGTTGTCTGGCATGGAAAATGTCCTTATGAGATGAGCGTTATAGAAAACGCTTCAAGAGTCGTTTGAACCAGCGCACCAGAGGGCTTTGCTGTTTACCCAAGTGAGCTGGAGTGGGATGGCGAGGTTGCGGCCGTACGCGGGCCGGTTGCTGCTGCGGTGTTATCGGAGCGGGACGGGCAGCAGCGGGGGCGGGCGCAGGCTTGGGTGAAGGGGCTGGCCGAGGCGAGGGTGTCGGAGTTTTCGGTGTTGGAGGCGAAGTCGGTCGAGGCATGGCAGGCGCCGGAGGCGGCGCTCCACGCTGACCTGCTTGTTCGATTTTCTTTTGGCTTTCGATAGCCAGTTTTTTGAGTTTCGCGGCTTTTTGGCAGTCGGAGCAAATCGTCGGTTTGCCCACAGACTTCATTTTTTCAAACCATTTCCTGGAAACCCTGTGGCTTTTTTTGCAGCTGCCGCAGATGTCGTCGATGGGATCAGTGATATGAAATTCGGCAGGGAACAAGTCATCGCTATGTTTGCCTCTGCGCAGATCTGCGCCGTACTGCGTCAACAGCTTGAGCCAGTCACTGATAGGGCGTCGCTGATTATCTTCGAAAGTGTTGCTGAATGCCTGCTTGAGCGGATACGGCAAATGGCTCCAGATGTGCTGCCATACTCCCACCGGCGTAACGCTTGCTTTGCCGATACCACTACCTTTTTTGAACCGGTAGGGGAAATTCATGTTTTTGATGTTGTCGGCAGCCGTTCCCCCTCCCTGTTGGGAATAGGGTGGCTTACCGGGCAAGAGAATCATGAACAGCATAGTGGCGATGGCAAACAACTCGTGATTCTTGGTCCTCAGGTAGTCGCCATATTTTTCGTCCTGGATTTCCGGTGCAGTGAATGGCACCGTACCCACCTCACAGGGAAAATGACCAATCTGGAAGCTGTCTGTATCGACCATCCAGACCTTGTTGCTGTCAGCCGTCACGAGCAGGTTCATCGGGTTGATATCGCCAACAATGATGTTCAGCGAATGCAGATACTGCACCTGTTTCAGAAACGCGATCGCAATATTCACCAGGTCACGGCGCGTCCACTTCGTAAAGTTCTGCAGCAAAACCTGTTTGACGAACACCGAGCTTTGCAGGGTTTTCCCCTCTGCCCGGGGCATGACATAGCCGACGAACTCTTGTTGCGCATTGAACACCAGCTCGGTCGGCCAACAAATGCCGGGTTCATCAATTTTGCGCGTCACCATCAGGCGGACTTTTTCGAGCCGCCGGATAGTCAGCTTGTGCGAGTGATAGATCTTGCAGACTTCGGATGTGCCCGCCACAGCATGGATTGTTCCTTCACCACCGGAACTGATGGGCTTGCCCAATGCCAATTGGCGCTGACTTGAAGTCTTGACTATCGAGCCCTCAGTGACAGGGGCACCTTTGTTCCGGATCAGCCGGTCAGCAATGCTCAGTGGTTTATCGGGGAGGTCGAACGGCTTGGTTGATCGTACTGGCGCGACTGGCACTGCGGGTGCTACCGGGGCGGCCGGCGCGGGGCCCGTCCAGCGTTGCGCTCTGGCTGCAAGCGCTTTGCAGTGGGCAAGTTGTGACTCATCGCATGTCAGTAACAGCAAGTCATAATGTCGGCACAGATTGACGACCTCACCCGGCTCTTGCTCCGGCGCGGATGGCGTGCGCTTGAGCGCGAATATCGATTGCCCGTTGAAAGCATATTCGGCCAGCAGATCGTCAGGGTGCAGCGCCATACCTTTGGGGAGGGTACGGTGCGTTCTGGACTCGCCACTGAAATAACGAAAAAACTGTCGGGCGTTCTGGTGAACTTGCTCGGTCCCTTGAGTCAACGATTGAAGTTTGACAAGGTCGCAATGGGCTATAAAAGGTAAACCGCTTTTCGCGCGAATACGGTTAAAAATATCCGGATCGCGGAAAAGGACACTTTTATCGACGAGCACGTGTTCCATCGAAGGGGGCATTGGCATCCTGCCGTCTTGATTCAAAAATAGGCGCAGCGCGAGGATAACCTATCAAATTTGCGGATCTCAACCGCAGTACAACGCATTGCAATCAGGATCTGAACCATGCACGCCTCGAACACCTCGCTTATCCGCGAAACCTTCCCCGTCGGCCCGCTGCAGTGCAACTGCACGATCATCGGCGATCCGATCAGCAAAAAAGCCATCGTCGTCGATCCGGGCGGCAACCCTGACCTGATCATGGCGCGCCTCGGTGCCCATGGGCTGAAAGTCGTCAGCATCATCCACACCCATGCCCATCTTGATCACTTTCTCGCCTCCGGGCAGATGAAAGAAAAAACCGGGGCAACCCTGCATTTGCACAAGGAAGACCAGTTCCTCTGGGACAACCTCGAAATGCAATGCCAGATGTTCGGCGTGCCATACACACCCGTGCCATCGCCGGACCGCTGGTTGAGTGACGATGAAGAACTGGCCTGCGGCTGCGGCGTGGCACTGCACACACCGGGTCACACGCCCGGTTCCATGAGCTTCTGGTTTTCCGAGGCTAAGCTGTTGATAGCGGGCGACACGTTGTTTCGTCGCGGCGTAGGGCGCACGGATTTGTGGGGTGGCGACCAGGCGAGCATCGTGCGTTCGATCAGGCAGCGGCTATATACGCTGGACGAGGATGCGACCGTGGTGACCGGGCATGGCCCGGATACACGATTGGGCGATGAAATGCGCGAGAACCCTTTCGTACGGGCCTAAATATTTTGTCACGAGTGCCCGGCGGAATTTTTGTGCATTGTCATGATCCAACGCCCGCGCAGGTCCATTAACTCAGTGGCTGCTGCACCACAGAATGCGAAAAACCAGGAGCTCTCCATGTTCACCACGCGTCGTTTGATTATTGTCGCTACTGCCGTGGCCTTGCTGTCCGGCTGCGCCTCGCCTAACCCGTATGACAATCAGGGCCAGGCCGACGGTGGCTCGCAAGGCATGAGCAAAACCGCCAAATACGGTGGCCTCGGTGCGCTGGCCGGTGCACTCGCCGGTGCCGCCATCGGCCATGACAACCGTGGCAAAGGCGCTTTGATCGGTGCGGCGGTCGTCGGTGCATCCGCGGCCGGCTACGGCTACTATGCCGACCAGCAGGAAAAGAAGCTGCGCGCGAGCATGGCCAACACCGGTGTTGAAGTGCAGCGTCAGGGCGATCAGATCAAGCTGATCATGCCGGGCAACATCACCTTCGCCACCGATTCGGCGAATATTGCCTCAAGCTTTTACCAACCGTTGAACAACCTGGCCAACTCGCTGAAAGAGTTCAACCAGAACCAGATCGAAATCGTCGGCTACACCGACAGTACCGGTAGCCGCCAGCACAACATGGACCTGTCCCAGCGTCGTGCGCAGAGCGTGGCCACCTACCTGACCTCGCAAGGTGTCAGCGGCGCCAATCTGTCGGCCCGTGGCGCCGGACCGGACAATCCGATTGCCAGCAACGGTGATGTCAATGGCCGCGCGCAGAACCGCCGCGTCGAAGTCAACCTGAAGGCGATTCCGGGTCAGCAATATGGTGGTCAGCAGCAACAGCCGGGCACGGTTCAGCAGTATCCGTAAGCAAGTGCCTGAGTGAAGAAATGCCCGGTCCTGTGATCGGGCATTTTTGTGTGCCCTGTACGGACCATTTCGCGAGCAGGCTCGCTTGTATGTTTAGACTTGAAGGGGTGGGCGGGACTACAGACTCGATTCTGACTCTGACCAGTACAGACCGTGGGAGACTTCTCCTCCCGCCCCTTCTACCCAAAGCGCCGATAAGGAATTCATCGGTAAACCGACGATAGAGACAAGCCAGCGCAACGGTAGACCCCAACAAGCTCTTAAACCCTAGCTCCGAGGATTCGTCATGACAATCCTTACTTCGCAGACGGTTGTTGGTATCGATATCGCCAAGGCCGAAGTCGTTGTCTATCGTGCTGACCTGGAAACAATTGAGTCGGTCAAAAACGATCGAGCCTCCCTCAAACGTTGGCTCAAAACTTTGCCCGCGCAAAGCGCTATCGCGGTCGAAGCCACCAACATCTACCATCTAGAAACGGTTGATCTGGCTTATGCAATGGGGCATCAGGTCTATGTCGTGGATGCTTATCGAGTTAGCCACTATCGTCGCGGGGTCGGTCAACGAGCCAAAAATGACCCTTGCGATGCACGCGTGCTCGCTCGCTACCTGACCAATGAGCAGAGCAAACTTCGGCTTTGGAATCCGCCTCCCAAGGCCTACACCGTGCTTAAAAGCCTGCTGCACCGACGCGCGACTCTAATCCAGAACCATACGGGTCTGATGTTGAGCTGGGCCGATGAGCCCTTGCTGAAAAAAGAGCGTGCCGTGCAGCAGAAGGCATTCGAGAAATCGGATCAGGTCATTCAGAAACTTCTGCGCAAGGTCAGCAAAGAAGCGGGCATTGAAGACAATATTGACCGCTGCAAAGCGATCGAAGGCGTCGGAGAGCTGACTGCAACCGGGTTGGCAACGACCTACATGCGCGGTGACTTTGCCAATAGCGATGCCTTCATCGCTTTTTTGGGCATGGATCTGTCGGTGGACGATTCTGGAAAAAAAAATGGTCCGAGATTCCTGACCAAAAAAGGAGACCCAGAGATCCGCAGGTTGACCTACAACGCCGCTATGGCGGCGTGCCGCTCAACCAAGTGGAAACCATTTTACGAGTCACATCTAGCCAGAGGCTTCTCGAAAACACAGGCGTTGGTAGCTCTTGCTCGCAAGCTCTGTCGAGTGGCGTTCGCCCTGATGAAGAACCAGAGCGAATATCGCTTAACCTGAAATTGCGGGGTTGCTACGCAACATAGAATCTCCCACAGTTGTTTCTGCGCTATGCCCTTCGCAGCCTAAAACCCTATACAATGTGCGCCCTTTTGCCCTCCTGATACCCAAGGAACCTTAGTGAGCACGTTGCCACCCTGCCCGAAATGCAATTCCGAATACACCTACGAAGACGGCACCCAACTGGTGTGCCCTGAGTGCGCCCACGAGTGGTCTGCCAGCGGCGAAGCCGAAGTGGCGTCCGATGATGCCGTGAAGAAAGATTCGGTCGGCAACGTCCTGCAGGACGGCGACACCATCACCGTGATCAAGGACCTGAAAGTCAAAGGCACCTCGCTGGTCGTCAAGGTTGGCACCAAGGTCAAGAACATCCGCCTGTGCGATGGCGATCACGACATCGACTGCAAGATCGACGGCATCGGCCCGATGAAGCTCAAATCCGAATTCGTCAGAAAAGTCTGAGCTTTGTGTCATCCATCCTGCGCCAGCCGTGGGATGGAGCGTTGCCCTCCCACGTTTCAGCTCCAATGAGTCCTCAGGTTGCGCCTTCGCAAGCGGCTCGCTCCCACAGAAAAAATCACCATCCGCCAATAGGCACTTGCTATTTGATGAATAAGAATTATTCTCATTGAAACCTTTCAAGGAGATAAGACATGACTTATTTGATCGACGCCTGGCTGGATCGCCCACACCCTTACCTCAGAATCCTCCATCGGGAAACCGGCGAAGTCTGTGCGGTGCTTGAAGAAGAAGCCTTGCATGAGCTGCAGGATCAAGGCGATCTGGACGTCAGCAGCCTCAACTCCAGCGAGCCGCTGGTGCTCAAGGAGCTGGTGCGCAATCTGTTCCTGTTCTGCTACGCCCGGGCGTTGCGCCCGACCAATGAACTGCACAACAAGATCGAAATATGAAACGCGGTCAAAACTGTAGGAGTGAGCCTGCTCGCGATAGCGGTGTGTCAGATAGCCAATCAACAACTGACACACCGCGTTCGCGAGCAGGCTCACTCCTACATTGGCCTGCCATCAAGCAGGCTCGGAATTACAGAACGTCCAGCAGCTCGACGTCGAATACCAGAACACTGTGCGGCGGGATGCTGCCGACGCCTTGTGCGCCGTAAGCCAGTTCGCTCGGCACGTACAGACGCCATTTGCTGCCGGCATTCATCAGTTGCAGGGCTTCGGTCCAGCCTGCAATTACACCGCCGACCGGGAATTCTGCCGGCTGACCGCGCTCGTAGGAGCTGTCGAACACAGTGCCGTCGATCAGTGTGCCGTGGTAGTGCGTACGCACCTGGTCTTCACGGGTCGGCTTGGCGCCGTCGCCCTGAGTCAGCACTTCGAACTGCAGGCCGGAAGCCAGCGTGGTGATTCCGTCACGCTTGGCATTTTCGGCGAGGAAGGCCAGGCCTTCGCCAGCCGCGGCTTCAGCCTTGGCAGCCGCTTCGGCCTGCATGATTTCGCGGATCACCTTGAAGCTGGCGGACATTTCTTCCTGACCCACACGGCTTGGCTTGCCGGCGAAAGCGTCGGTCAAACCGGCCAGGATCGCGTCCAGGCTGACACCCGGTGGCGGGTTGTCGCGCAGCTGGTCGCCGAGTTGACGGCCGATACCGTAGCTGACGCGGGTTTCGTCGGTGGACAGATTGACTTCGGACATGACACTGCTCCGCTCTGGGGGCTTTTCGCAAAGGTAATAATTGTTACGGTACCTTCCGAAATGCCCTACGTAAAAAGGGCGAGCAGACTAGCACAGATGCCCGGAATTGATCAGGCCCACACGACCTACAGCGCAGAGCGCCAGGCGAGCTGCACTTTCAGGCTGTCGCCGGCACTGCTACCCAGGCCGCACATCTCATCATGAACCGAGGTGTGCACCAGGTTGAACGGCAGCACCGGAAAGTTATGCAGCAAGTCCCGCGCATGCTCCACCGAACGCACTGTCAGCATCTTGCCCTTGAGGTCACTCAACGGATACGCCGCCCCATGCATCCGTGCTTCGAGCAGATAGATTCCGCCCTCCATGGAGATCAGATTCAACTCATCGACTTTTTTGGCGATGGCAAAGGCATTCAACTCTTGCAGGTTCATGAACGCACCTCATGCTGTGGCGAGTCAGGACCTCTACAGGGATATGCCCGCAAGAGCCAAAGCACAAGCCACAAACGGCACCGCCCGTCTGTTTCGCAACAGACGGGCGGTTTTTTTTGCCTTGAACGGTCGATCAGTGTTTGGTGACCTTGTCCAGGTAACCCATGGCAAACGCGGAGACCACGAAGGTCATGTGAATGATCACGTACCACATCAAGTGCTCGGGATCGACATTCTTGGCGTCCATGAAAATGCGCAGCAAGTGGATCGAGGAGATCGCCACAATCGACGCCGCGACTTTCATTTTCAGCGATGACGAGTCCATCGTGCCAAGCCAGCTGAGCTTCTCTTTGCCTTCGTCGATGTCCAATTGCGAGACGAAGTTCTCGTAACCGGAAATCATCACCATCACCAGCAGACCGCCCACCAGCGCCATGTCGATCAGCGACAGCAACACCAGAATCAGGTCAGATTCGGCCATCGCGAAGACGTTGGGCAGGATATGGATGATTTCCTGGAAGAACTTCAATGCCAGTGCCAGCAGACCCAGGGACAGGCCGATGTAGATCGGCGCCAGCAGCCAGCGGGTGGCGTACATTGCATTTTCAATAAAGCGTTCCATTGAATCTCACACAAGGGGCTGGAAATGGCGGCGAGTATAACAGCCCGCTGTGACAGCCAGAAACCGTCGGAAAATCCGCCACCTGCGTGTGTGTGACAAAGTTTTTCTGCTAGTGTCCAAAGCATTGACAGCCCAGTGACAGTGGAAAGGACACGTGGAAATGGATGTGCGATCAGCCTTGACGACTGCCGGAATCTGCCTTGCCTTGCTCATGGGTGGCTGCTCGCCCGGCGATGAAAAGCACGTCGCCAACCTCGACGAAAAGACTGCCACCTTCGAACTGTCACTGGACGCGATCAGCGACCCGAAACTCAAGGACGCCGTCACCGAGCTCGGCGGTTCGCTGCTGTTGCTCGAACGGGCCCGACTCAAGCTCGACGACATCGCACCGCATACCGAATACGGCGCCGACGCCCTCGCCGTGCTCAAGCACTACCCTGACCCGCAGGCGCTGGTCGATACCTTCATCAACGGCCTGTTCGTGCTGCACAAGGATGCCAGCTCCGATTACCTCACCGACCTGCAACCGGTGTTTCCCTTCAACCTGAACATTCCCGGCGGCTTCCTGTTCCCACATGGCATCGAATGGCGTTCGGTGACGCTGAGCAACAAACGCGTGATCGCCTGGCAGCCGGAGTGGTCGGAAACCGATCCGGGCATTCAGCTCAGCCCTTCCAGTTCCAACGTGACCAACCCAGATGACCTGACGGTGACCTACCCGTTCATCGACGGCCTCAACGTGGACAAGAAAAGTCTGCCGCAACCGGTCAGCCTGCAAGGCCAGATCGAAGTCATCGCACCACGTCGCCTGTACAGCTTCGACCTCACCCGCAAAGACGTCGGCCAGACGCGCAGCAATGACAATCTCAGCGTCAAACTGCTCAAGCTGGAAAAGAACTACGCCGAGGTCGAAGTCAGCAACAGCCTGCCATTGGCTGCAGAAGTCGCCGAGACCCGCATCAATCCGCTGATCGTCCAGGCCCGCGACGCCAGCGGCCAATACCTGGTGCGCGCCGGCTCGATCAACGAAAGCCCCGAGCAGGTCGCGTTTTATCAAAAACAACTGGCGCAGCTGCAAAAGCAGCAGAGCTGGAGCGATACGCTGGAAAAACAGCTCAGCGATGACCAGCAAGCTTTTGAAAAAGACCATCCGCGTCGCTACAACAAGGTGTATTTCCACGGCCCGATCGACACACTGGAAGTCAGCGTGCTCGACTTCTCCTCGGCCACGGTCACACGCAAACAGCTGGATCTGCCGGTACGCACGTTCAATCCGCACACCACGGCAACAGCCGTTCAGCCGCTGGATCTGCCGGTTGTGGTTTATGACGATCTGGCCGCGAGCTGGCTCAAAGGTGCGGATCTGACCGAAGCACAACTGAAGGCCGGCGTGCGCATCCATCAATCGGTGGAAGAGCCGAGCGCGGCGCGCATCGAGTTTTCCCACCGCCGCACTTTCAATGACGAATTGCTTGGCGATGAGCTCAATCCCGGCGTCAGCCCGGTGACCTTTTTCACTGAAAAGCGCGGCGGCAAACTCGACGAGCCAATCGAACTGCCGCCCGAGGCGTACCAGGTCGATCCGCTGCAAGCGACGATTACTTATGATCTGAACCTGTTTCCGGAAACACCGGCGATTGCCGTGGGCTCGATGCCGTTGTTTCTGGCGACGGTGGCCAAGCAATCCTACGACGCGCAGTCATTGCCCAAAGGCCTGGCGATCAGAGACAACACGCTGGTGGTCGACCTGAAAACGTTCCCGCCCAACGAGTGGCGTTTCTTCGTCAAGGACGACAGCGGCCACTATCTCAAGCCGATTCTATCGGTCAGCCACGATGCGAGCGCAGAAGGCCCGGCGCTGCTTGGCGTGCATTATTTTTATGGTCACCCGACCCGCGTGGAAGCCTATCAGCGCACCGACCTTACCACCGTGCAGTACGGCTTCGAGGTCAAGCTCGACAGGGCGCCGATGGACGAGACGGCGCCTTAACCGTTGAGGCTGCGCCCACGGCCGCCGTTGATCTGCCGTAACTGAGCTTGCAGGTGCAGGCTCCAGATCTGCGGATCGTCGGCCAGCTCGTAGCCATGCAAAGTCAGACTTTCCACAATCGTATCGAGAATCGACTCGGCCGCTACCGGTCCGTGAAACGGGCCCTGGGCTTTGATCGCGGAAGGTTGTTCGCCGGCCATGCCGGCAGCAAAGAGCAATGTCCACATGCCGGTGTCGCCGGCCAGCGGTTTGACCGCGCATTCGATCCGGGTCACCAGACCCAGGCATTGACGGGTGAGACAGAGGTTGCGCGACATGGCGGCGACCCTCGGTAAAGCCGGTATTCAGTCCCACGGGGGGACTGGCTCGATCCAGTGATACTGTCGATATCCTTGACCTGAGAATAGAAGAAAAGTGTCCCGCGCAAGCCAAATGGAACCAGAAGGCGCCGAATGGTCATTGTGTGAATATTGGCGTCAGACTCGTGACACGTTCCCCGAGGATCCATGCAGAAGCTAATTTGAAAAACAACTGTGGGAGCGAGCCTGCTCGCGAAGACGATGGATCAGCCAACTCATTTCATCGACTGATGCACCGCTTTCGCGAGCAGGCTCGCTCCCACAGGGTCTGGCGTGAACTGATCAGGCCGGTTTGGCTTCGGCGAGGGCCTCCTGCGCCAGCTCCTTCTCGGCCTCTTTCAAGTCTTCTTCGCTGATCATCTCGGCAATATCGCGCAGGCGCTCTACCACTCGCGCATTGATGCTGCCTTCGGGGAATTCGCCATCGGCATTCGGCTCGCCCGCCGGCTCGCCTACCAGCAGGCTCAGCGCCTCGTCGGCCTGACGCACTGCGTAGACATGGAACTGCCCGGCGCGCACGGCCGCCAGCACTTTCTCATCAAGCATCAGCGTGGCGACGTTGGCCTGGGGAATGATTGCGCCCTGCTCCCCGGTCAGGCCGCGGGCTTCGCAGAGGCGGAAGAAGCCTTCGATCTTCTCGTTGACCCCGCCGACCGCCTGCACTTCGCCGAACTGGTTGATCGAACCGGTGATGGCAAAGCATTGCTTGAGCGGGGTTTTCGACAACGCCGAGATCAGCGTGCACGCCTCACCCAGCGATGCACTGTCGCCATCGACATAACCGTAGGATTGCTCGAGGGCGATGCTCGCAGAAATCGCCAGCGGGAATTCCTGCGCGTAACGACTGCCCAGATACCCGGTGAGGATCATCACACCCTTGGAGTGGATCGGCTGACCGAGGTTGACTTCACGCTCGATGTCGACGATGCCGCTGCCGCCCGGGTACACCGTGGCGGAAATCCGCGCCGGCACACCGAACGCCGAGTCGCCGACTTCCAGCACCGTCAGCCCGTTGCATTTGCCGACTGCCGCGCCGTCCGTGTCGATGAGGATGATCCCGGCGAGCATGTCATCGAGAATCCGCGCCGAGACGCGCCCGGTGCGGGTGGCCTTGGCTTTCAGGGCACGTTCGATGTGACCGGCATCGGTCATTTCATCGCCGGCCAGATGCCGGATGAAATCCGCCTCGCTGACCAGTTGGAACAAATCACCAATGCGCGCCGACAAGCGCCCCTGATGTTCGGCCAGCCGTGCGCTGTAAGTGGCCAGTCGCGCGACCGCGTCGGCGGTCAGCGGCGCCATGCCTTCTTCCGAAGTCCGGGTTTTCAAGAGTTGGGCGAACTGCTCCAGGCTCTCGTCGACCATCGGAATGTCTTCATCGAAGTCCACCAGGACGCGGAACATTTCCTGGAAGTCCGGATCGAGATCCTGCAGCGTGTAATACAACTGCCGCGCGCCAATGATGATGACTTTGACCTGCAAGGGAATGTGCTGCGGGTTGAGGGTCACGGTGGCGAAGCGGCCCATCTCGCCCAGTGGCGACTCCATTTTCAGCTTGCGCGATTGCAGGGCGCGTTTGAGCGCATCCCACACGAACGGCTCGCCGAGCATTTTCTCCGCTTCAAGAATCAGAAAACCGCCATTGGCGCGATGCAGCGCACCCGGACGCAACTGCCGATAGGTGGTGTAGAGCGCGCCCTGATCGGTGGTGTATTCGATGCGACCAAACAGGTTTTCGTAAGTCGGATGCGGCTCGAACACCACCGGCGCGCCGCCGCTGGCCGGATGCCCGACCACCAGGCTTGGCGCGTATTGTTCTTCCAGCAGTTTGCGCGCGACGGCGTCGGTCTTGCTGTCGTCGACCAGTTGCTCGACCACGGTTTTCAGCAGATTGACCTGCATCGCTTGCAGATAACCGCAGACGGCGGCGTTTTCCGCGTATTTCTCCGACAGCGGCGCCAGCAACGGTTGCAGGGCAAGGGTGATGGTTTCTTCGTTGAGCTGGCGCAGCTGGTTGTTCGATTCGCGCTTCCACTGCGGCAGGCTGGCGAGTTCTTCGTTCAAGCGCTCTTCGAGGCCGGAGATGTCATTGTGAAAACGCTCGCGCTCGGCTTCCGGCAACTGGGCGAATTCGGCTTCGTCCAGGGCCTTGCCGTCGAGCATCGGCGTGAAGGCGATGTTGCTGCTGTCGCGGTACAGGGCGACGTCTTTTTCCAGGGCCAGGCGCTCGATGATGTCCAGGGCTTTGTCGTAGCGCTGGTTGAAGGCGCGGTCGATGGCGCTTTTTTTCTGCTGGTAGGACGGGTGCTCGAACACCGCCGGAAACGTCGCCAGCAGGTTGTCGATCAAGCCGTTGATGTCACCGATGAACGAGGCCGCCGTGCCCGATGGCAGCTCCAGTGCGCGCGGTTCGCGCGGCTCATCGAAGTTGTTGACGTAGACCCAGTCCGCCGGGGTCTGCAGGCGCTTGCCTTCGGCCTTCAGGTAGCGTTTGACGAACGAGAAGCGACCGGTGCCCGGCTCGCCCATGACGAATACGTTGTAACCGGGGCGTGGCATGGCCACACCGAACTGCAAGGCTTCGACCGCGCGTTCCTGGCCGAGCACACCGCGAAAGGGCTCCAGATCATTGGTGGTAGTGAAGCTGAACTGTTCAGCGGAAAACGGACGAGTCAGCGCTTCAGGCGCAAGACGCAGGCTGGCAGCAACAGGATCAGGCATCGGGCTTCCTTAACAATCAGGCGGGGCAGGTAGCGGCATTCTGGCGCTGCCCGTGCCCTACTGGCAAGGCGCGCCACATGACAAAGCATAGACAAGCGCTCGGCTGGCCGATGCGTCCCGATAAATCAGAGGTTTATTCCAAATATTTTGCAAAAAGTCACGGAACCGCTGGAACGTGCCTAAACTCCAAACTGCGCGGCTGGAACTAATACCGGCCCACTGACACTTTCGCATCTGTCCTCGGGCAGACGCGAAGGGCCAGAACCCTGTCCATTGGTATGCACATAAAGAGAACAAAGCTATGAAACGGATTCTTCTCGGTACTCTCTTCACCGCTGTATCCATCAACGCAATGGCGCAAGCCCCGGGCGGCCCGGATTGCGGTTGGGGCAACATGCTGTTCGAAGGTCAGCGTGGCACCCCGGCGCACTTCCTTGCTTCCACCACCAACGGCACTTCCGGTAATGCCACCTTCGGTATGACCTCCGGCACCAACGGTTGCTCGACCAACGCGTCGCTGACCTACGGCGGCAAATCCTGGTTCGCCATGAATGGCATGATGAACGAGCTGTCCGAAGACATGGCCAAAGGCAACGGCGAAGCGCTGACGACTTATGCCGTGGTACTGGGCGTCGCACCGGAAGATCGCGCGCACTTCGCGCAAGTGACCCACGAGCACTTCCAGCAGATCTTCAGCAAGGCTGACGTGACCGCTGAAGACGTGCATACCAACACCCTGGCAGTACTGAAATCGGACCCACGTCTGGCCAAGTACGCAACTCAGGCTTAAGCTCGACCCCGCCCGCTTCTTCAGGGAAGCGGGTTTTTTATTTTTTGCCGAATGACGCGCTGCAGGAGCTGACGAGTGCATCGAGGCTGCGATCTTTTGATCTTCGAAAGCAAAGATCGCAGCCTCGTTGCACTCGTCAGCTTCTACAGTTCGATGGTATTGAATTTTTTCTTTTCGACTTAAGTTGCCGACTATGCTCAAACGCCTTGCCTGGCTGGCGCTCTGTGTCTGCGCCCCGCTATCCGCCGCGCCTCACATCGATCCTCAACGTTTGCAGCAACTGGCCAACGACCGCTTCTGGATTTCCCTGGGCCATTACGAAACCGCCAAGCTCGGCGGCTGGCGCAGCTATGTCAGCGACAAGAAATTCTTTCTCGCGCCCGACGGCAACGAACATCCGGACCGCGAACTGGCCGCCACCGTCCAGGCGCTGTACGCCCCGGCCAGCCTGGGTGAGCAACATGCGCAATGTGTTTATCCGGCGCGCACGCGCTGGCTCAAAGCACAACTGAACCTCACCGACCTGCCCACCCCGGAATGCGCTGAATACAAAAAATGGTTCAAGGACGTCTCGCCGCACAGTGCGGTGATGATTTTCCCGGCGGCGTATCTCAACAGTCCTTCGTCGATGTTCGGCCACACCTTGCTGCGCATCGATCAGGCGGACGTGCAGGCCGACAAGACCTCGCTGCTCAGCTACGCGATCAACTTCGGCGCCTACATCGAAGGCTCGGACAACAGCATCCTGTATGCCTGGAAAGGACTGATGGGCGGCTACCCGGGGCTGTTCGCGCTGGTACCGTATCAGGAAAAACTTTCGGAATACCGCAGCCTGGAAAACCGCGACCTGTGGGAATACCGGCTCAACCTGACCCAGGAAGAAACCGCGCGCATGGTCGAGCATGTGTGGGAGCTCAAGCAGATCCAGTTCGACTATTTCTTTTTTGACGAAAACTGCTCGTATCGCCTGCTGGAATTACTGCAGGTGGCGCGGCCAGGCCTGCGCCTGACCGAACAATTTCCGCTGACCGCGATCCCTACCGACACCGTCAAAGCGGTGAAAGAGGCCGGGCTGGTCGAACACATCGAATACCGCCCGTCCCGCGAACGTGAACTGCTCAGCCGCGCCGAGCCGTTGAGCGATGACGAACAGCAATGGGTGCTGAAAGTCAGTGCCGATCAGCAGGTGTTGCAGGAGCCAACGTTCAAGGCGCTGCCGCGTGCGCGTCAGGCATTGATCGTCGATGCCGCCTATCGCCTCGAACGCTACCGTGCCAACGGTCAGGAGCGCGACCCGAAACGCGCGCAGCGCAGCTTCGAACTGCTGCGGGCGATCAACAAGAATCCCGCGCCGGAGCTGGAAATTCCGCAACCGGGCCTGCCCGAAGACGGCCACGAATCACGCACCTGGCAGGCCGGTCTCGGAACTCGCGGCGATCGCGCGTTCGGCGAATACGGCCTGCGCATGGCCTACCACGACCTCAACGACAACGCCGAAAGCTTTCCCCTCGGCGCGCAGATCGAGATCCTGCAACTGAAGCTGCGCCAGTACGAAGGCAATGACTGGCAATTGCAACAACTGGACCTGGCAACGATTCGTTCGTTGACCCCGCGCAACGAGCTGCTGCAACCGTTGTCGTGGCAAGTCACCGGTGGCCTTGAGCGCGTGCCGGGCAAGCATGACGACGAAACGCTGGTCAGCCATGTCAACGGTGGCGGTGGCGGGACGTGGCAACTGGGCGAAGACGTGCTCGGCTTCGCCCTCGGCACCGTGCGGGTGGAGCACAACAATGACTTCGCCGAATTCGTCTCCCCTGCGGGTGGATTCAACACCGGTGTGCTGTGGAAAAATCCGCTGGGCAACCTGAGCCTGGAAGCCAAGGGCGATTACTTCTTCAACGGTGAAGTCCGCCGCAGTCTGAGCCTGAATCAGCAGTGGGAGCTGTCACGCAACCTCGGTTTGCGCTTGAGCGCGCAGCGCGAATTCAGCCAGCTCGCCAGCCCGGAAACGGAAGTCATGCTAGAAGTGAAGTGGTATCACTACTGAAAAGATCGCAGCCTTCGGCAGCTCCTACATTTGCAATGCATTCCCCCTGTAGGAGCTGCCGAAGGCCGCGATCTTTTGATCTTTCTTTCACACCATATCGACCAATCCCCTTCTAGACTTCCCCTATCAGCCGAAATCCGGCGCGGGAGAGTGCGATGTGGCGGTGCGTGGGGTTGTTGGGCGTTGTATTGGCGCTGGGCGGTTGCCAGACCACCCATGAAGACTTGATCGCCAAGGGTTATCCACCGGCCTTCGCCGACGGTTTCGATGACGGTTGCGTCAGCGGCCGGCAAGCGGCGGGGTCGATCAGCGGCGAGTTTCGCAAGAACGTGCCGCGCTATCTCAAGGACAAACAATACGCCGAAGGCTGGGTCGATGGCTTCCGCCAGTGTCAGGCGATGTTGGAAAACAGGGATCGCGAACAATATCGCAGTCAGCATTGGGACGAACGCGAGCGGGCCTGGCAGCAACAGAAAGACCAGGACGCCGGGCGGGCTTATCGCTCGCCATAGTCGCTTGCAGACATCCATTGAAACCAAATGCCGGCAACCATGGCCCAAATCCTTTAGGAGGAGGACATCATGAGTCGCGCATTCGTCAACGAAGACAACGCTGCAGCGCAGGCCGATCAGCCGGTTGAACGTCAGGTCAGCACGCAGCCCAATTACGTCACCCCGCAAGGTCTGGCGCAGCTGCAGGCGAAAGTCGCCGAACTGCAAAGCCTGCATGCCGAGCAAACGGCCAAGGGCGAACAGGCCGACAAACAGCGGCAGGCGGATCTGCAACGGGATCTGCGTTATTTCACCCAACGCCTGAGCACGGCCCAAGTGGCTGTCGCTGCGACTTCAACCGCCAAGGTGCAGATCGGCAGCTGGGTTACATTTGCCGATGAGCACGACGCTGAACAACGTGTGCAACTGGTCGGCGAAGATCAGGCCGATGCCAGTCAAGGCCTGATCAACTGGGCTTCACCGCTGGGCCGGGCCCTGCTCGGCGCCCGGCTCAACGACGAAGTGTTGTGGCAGCGTCCGGCCGGCGATCAACTGATCGAAGTGGTTCGCATAGAACCGGCTTAAACCACGCCTTGCGCCAGCATCGCATCGGCGACTTTGACGAAGCCTGCGATGTTCGCGCCTTTGACGTAATTGACCTGACCGTTCTCTTCGCCGTAATGCACGCAAGCGTGGTGGATCGACTGCATGATCGCGTGCAACTTGCTGTCCACTTCGCCCGCCGTCCACAGCAGGCGCATGGCGTTCTGCGACATCTCCAGACCGCTCACGGCCACGCCGCCGGCATTCGAGGCTTTGCCCGGCGCAAAGAGAATGCCGGCCTCGATAAAGATATCCACAGCCTCCAGCGTGGTCGGCATGTTCGCGCCTTCAGCCACACACACGCAGCCATTGCCCAGCAGCGTGCGCGCGGCCGCGGCGTCGAGTTCGTTCTGCGTGGCGCAAGGCAGCGCGATGTCGCAGGTCAGCGACCACGGGTGCTGGGCGGCGCGGAATTCCAGGCCATGGGCGCTCGCCAGCTCGCTGATGCGCCCGCGTTTGACGTTTTTGAGTTCCAGCAGCGCCAGCCACTGTTCTTCAGTCAATCCTGCCTCGCAATACAGCGTGCCTTCGGAATCGGACAGGGAAATCACCTTGCCGCCCAAGTCCATCACTTTGCGCGCCGCATACTGCGCGACGTTGCCGGAACCGGAAATTGCCACACGCTTGCCTTCCACGGTCTGCCCGCGACGCTTGAGCATTTCCTCAGCGAAGTACACGCAGCCAAAACCGGTGGCTTCCGGGCGAATCAGGCTGCCGCCGTAGGTCATGCCTTTGCCGGTCAGGACGCTGGTGAACTGGTTGCTCAGGCGTTTGTACTGGCCGAACAGGAAACCGATTTCCCGCGCACCGACACCGATATCACCCGCCGGCACATCTACGTCGGCGCCAATGTGGCGGTACAACTCGCTCATGAACGACTGGCAGAAACGCATGACTTCAGCGTCGCTCTTGCCCTTCGGATCGAAGTCCGAACCGCCCTTGCCGCCGCCCATGGGCAGGGAGGTCAGCGAATTTTTGAAGGTCTGCTCGAAGGCGAGGAACTTCAGCACCCCGAGGTTGACCGAAGGATGAAAGCGCAAGCCGCCCTTGTACGGGCCGATGGCGCTGTTCATCTGGATGCGGAAACCGCGATTGACCTGGATCTTGCCCTGATCATCGACCCACGACACGCGAAACACCACTGCCCGCTCCGGCTCGCAGATACGCTCGAGAATTCCCGAGGTCAGGTAATGCGGATGGGCTTCGAGAAATGGCCACAGACTGCGCAGGACTTCTTCGACGGCCTGGTGAAATTCGGGCTGGTCCGGGTCGCGTTTTTTCAGGCGCGCAAGGAAGGATTCGACGGATTCGATCATGGGCAAAGTCTCGGCAGATTTATTGTCGTTGGAGGAGATTGGGCCGGACTGTAACAAACGAGTTGCGCACAGGAACAGTTCAAAATGTCGCAGATATGAAATTAAATGGTGCACAGGACATAAATTCCAGGCGTTTTTGGTCCGTTTTTGCACCTGAGTAGGGAGTACAGATCCGAGAGTTGCACCAACAGTTACATCGTCTTCGCGAGCAGGCTCGCTCCCACAGGGAAACATGTCTCAAATGTGGGAGCGAGCCTGCTCGCGAATCGCCGCGCCTCGGCTCACCTGGAAAAACCAGGGCAAAAAAAAACGGAGCCCGAAGGCTCCGCTTTTTCATGCAACCAACCCGAATCAGGCCAGTTTCTTGTGACGTACCCGGTGTGGCTGTGCCGCTGCTTCGCCGAGGCGTTTCTTGCGATCGGCTTCGTACTCGGTGTAGTTGCCTTCGAAGAACACCGCTTGCGAGTCGTCTTCGTACGCCAGGATGTGCGTGGCGACACGGTCAAGGAACCACCGATCGTGGGAGATCACAATCGCCGCGCCAGGGAAGTCCAGCAGCGCTTCTTCCAGCGAACGCAAGGTTTCCACGTCGAGGTCGTTGGACGGTTCGTCGAGCAGAAGGACGTTGCCGCCCTCCTTCAGGGTCAGCGCCAGGTGCAGACGACCGCGTTCACCACCGGACAGATCCTTGACGAACTTCTGCTGATCGCCGCCCTTGAAGTTGAAGCGACCAACGTAGGTGCGCGACGGGATCTCGTAGTTGCCGATGCGGATCTGGTCGGAACCGTCGGAGATCTGCTGGAACACGGTCTTGCTGCCGTCGAGGTCTTCGCGGCTCTGATCGACGCAGGCCAGTTGCACGGTTTCACCGATTTCGATAGTGCCCGAATCCGGTGTTTCCTTGCCCATGAGCATGCGGAACAGCGTCGACTTACCGGCACCGTTACCGCCGATCACGCCGACGATGGCGCCCTTGGGCATGGAGAACGACAGATTGTCGATCAGCACGCGATCGCCGTAGCCCTTGGTGACGTTCTTGAACTCGATGACCTTGTCGCCCAGGCGCGGACCGGCCGGGATGTAGATCTCGTTGGTTTCCGAACGCTTCTGGAATTCCTGCGACTGCATCTCTTCGAAGCGTTGCAGACGGGCCTTGGATTTCGACTGGCGGGCCTTGGCGCCTTTGCGCACCCACTCCAGTTCTTCCTTCATGGCTTTTTCATGGGCCGACTGCTGCTTGGATTCCTGGGCCAGACGATCGGATTTGGCTTCCAGCCAGCCCGAGTAGTTGCCCTCGTAAGGAATGCCCGCGCCGCGGTCGAGTTCCAGAATCCAGCCGGCGACGTTGTCGAGGAAGTAACGGTCGTGCGTGATCGCAACCACAGTGCCCGGGAAGTCGTGAAGGAAATGCTCCAGCCACGCCACCGAATCGGCGTCCAGGTGGTTGGTCGGTTCGTCGAGCAGCAGCATGTCCGGGGCGGACAGCAGCAGACGGCACAGGGCGACACGACGTTTTTCACCACCGGACAGATGTTCTACTTTCGCGTCCCAGGCCGGCAGGCGCAGCGCATCGGCGGCGACTTCCAGTTGACGCTCAAGGTTGTGGCCGTCGCTGGCCTGCAGGATCGCTTCGAGCTTGGCCTGTTCAGCGGCGAGCTTGTCAAAGTCGGCGTCCGGATCGGCGTAGGCGGCGTAGACCTCGTCCAGGCGCGCTTGCGCATCCTTGATCACGCTGACCGCTTCCTCGACCACTTCACGCACGGTCTTGGCGGGGTCGAGCTGCGGCTCTTGCGGCAGGTAACCGATGTTCAGGTCCGGCATCGGACGGGCTTCGCCTTCGAACTCGGTGTCGACGCCGGCCATGATTTTCAGCAGCGTGGATTTACCCGAACCGTTGAGGCCGAGCACGCCGATCTTGGCGCCGGGGAAGAAGGACAGCGAAATGTTCTTGAGGATTTCCCGCTTCGGCGGAACAACTTTGCCCAGCCGATGCATAGTGAAGACGTATTGAGCCATGGAGAACCTTGGGTCAGTGACAGATGAATGATTGGAGCGCAGGCGATGCCTGGCCAGACTGTGCGCGTCGTTCACTTGATCACGATCAATGCGTGCGCGCTGGAAAAAGTCTGATTGTAGGGGCTGGAACGCCCCCGTCTAACCGGCAAAGCTACCTTAATGACGAAGGGCAGTCCAGCCGCGAGGGGCTGGCACTTCGCCACGAGTCAAGGCATGCTAGCCGCCCTTCGGGCGTCCGGCTTATAGTGCATGTCGCGCCAGTCCAGCCAAATCGCAGGATCACAGCTTGACCAATGTCACTCCGCCAGCCTCTGTGAGCAGCACCCCAACGGCGCCCGGCTCGCCCCTGCGCGGGACATTGAAGGGAGCGCTGGCCACCCTCGTGCTGTTATTGCTGGCCTTGCTGTTCTGGCAACTGCTCGACCAATTGCGCGAAACCCAGAAAAATCAACGCCAGTACACCATCGATTACACCGCCGACCTCGCCTCCCAGGTCAGCCTGAACATGGCGCTGAACGCGCAGATCGCCCTCAACCTGCTACCGATCGTCGAACAACCGCAAACCGCCGACGAACAGCAGATGCTGCTGCGCAAATTGCAGCGCTCGCTGCCCGACCTGCGCAGCATGGCCTTGCTCTCGCCCTCCGGCCGCATTATCAGTGACAGCGCCCCCGACAGCTCCGACGCCGATTACCTGACCGAACTGGTACGTCGCAGCCGCGCCCAGGCGCATTACTTCAGCAACGCCGATGACGGTTCGGTCGTGCATCTGTTGCTGCACCAGGCCAGCGGCAGCAGTCGTGGTTACTGGGCCTTGCGCCTGACGCCGACGTTCTTCGATACGCTCACCAAACAGGACGCAACCAGCCTGCGTCCATTGTGGCTGGTGGAAAACCGCCTCAACCATCAGATCATCAGCCGCGACGCTGGGCTGCCCTCGGCCAAGGCTGGCGTGCTGACTCCCGATGATGTGGCCAACACGGTGCTGACCGTGCCGCTGAGCAGCAGCGACTGGCAACTGCGCGGGCTGTTCGACCGCCAGCGCGTACTGGAAGAATTGCTGCCGGCGTTCATCGGCAAATGCCTGCTCGGCCTGGCGTTCTCGATGCTGCCGGTGATCGCCCTGCTGAACATGCGCCGTCGCCAGCGCCAGGTACATGAAGGCCGGCGCCGTTACCAGGATATTTTCGAAGGCACCGGCGTGGCCTTGTGCGTGCTTGACCTGTCCGGGCTAAAGCAGATGTTCGACAAGGCGCAGGTCCAGACCAGCGACCAGCTCAAGGCCTGGCTCGACCAGCCGCAGCAGCGCCAGCAGTTGCTGCAGGAAATGCGCGTCACCGAGGTCAATCAGGTGGCGCTGCAACTGCTCGATGTACATTCCTGCGAGGATGCCTGGCAGCTGCTGATAGACGGCCAGCGCCACCCGCAGTGCGCGATCGGCCAGGCAATCCTCGAGGCAGTCCTGCAGCAGCAGAAGCAGCTGGAACTGGAAATCAGACTGCCCAACAGCAGCGGTCGTGACCAGCACCTGTGGATGGTGCTGCGCCTGCCAAGCGAGCAGCACGACTATAAAGCGGTGATCCTCAGCATCAACGACATCACCAGCCGCAAACTGATCGAGCTGTCGCTGCTGGAACGTGAAGGCTTCTGGTCCGATGTGGTGCGCACCGTACCCGATCATCTGTATGTGCAGGACGTGATCAGCCAGCGGATGATTTTCAGCAACCACCACCTCGGCCAGACTCTCGGTTACAACCGCACCGAACTGCACCAGATGGGCGAGTACTTCTGGGAAATCCTCCTGCACCCGGAAGATGCCGACTATTACCATCGCTCACGGCAGTTGCAGCGCCACGCCGGTTACAGCCAGTTGCTGCAATGCCAGTTGCGCTTCCGCCATCGCGACGGCAAGTGGCGGCGCTTCGACATTCGCGAACAGGCCCTGGCGCGGGACAAGCACGATCAGGTTACGCGGATCATCGGCGTGGCCAAGGACATCACCGAACAGATCGAGGCCAGCGAATCGCTGCGTGACAGTGAGCAGCGTTACCGCATGCTCGCCGAAAGCATCAGCGACGTGATTTTCTCCACCGACAGCAAGCTCTCCTTGAACTACGTCAGCCCCTCGGTGCAGGCCGTGCTCGGTTACAACGCCGAGTGGATCTTCCAGAACGGCTGGCAATCGACGATCGCCAACCCCGGGCAACTGAACGGTATCTACGCGTTGATGGACCGGGTCAGTAAAGCGCTGGATAAACCCGACCAATTGGCACTGTTGCGCAGTCAGGTGCAAACGCAGCTGTTCCTCTTCGACTGCCTGCGCGCCGACGGCCGCAAGATTCCGATTGAACTGCGTCTGGTGCTGGTGTGGGACGAACACGGTGCGTTTGAAGGCGTGCTCGGTGTCGGTCGCGACATCAGTCAGCAGCGTCGTGCCGAGAAAGACCTGCGCATGGCCGCCACGGTATTCGAACACTCGACCTCGGCAATCCTGATCACCGACCCGGCCGGTTACATCGTTCAGGCCAACGAAGCCTTCAGCCGGGTCAGCGGTTACACCGTCGGCGAGGTTCTCGACCAGTTGCCGAACATGCTCACCGTCGACGAGCAGCAGGACGCGCACCTGCGTTACGTGCTCAAGCAATTGCACGAGCACAGCACCTGGGAAGGCGAAGTGTGGATGAAGCGCCGTAACGGCGAGCACTATCCGGCGTGGGTCGGCATTACCGCCGTGCTCGACGACGAGGGCGATCTGGCCAGTTACGTATGTTTCTTCAGCGACATCAGCGAGCGCAAGGCCAGCGAACAGCGCATCCACCGCCTCGCCTACTACGACGCCCTCACCCACCTGCCGAACCGCACGCTGTTTCAGGATCGTCTGCACACCGCGCTGCAAGCGGCGGAACGGCAGAAGTCGTGGGTGGTGCTGATGTTCCTCGACCTCGACCGTTTCAAACCGATCAACGACTCCCTGGGCCACGCCGCCGGCGACCGCATGCTCAAGGACATGGCCACGCGTTTGCTGGCCTGCGTCGACGACGACGACACCGTGGCGCGCATGGGCGGCGACGAATTCACCTTGCTCTTGCAGCATCGCTCCAGCCGTGAACTGGCGCTGAACCGGGCGATTCATGTGGCCGAGCAGATCCTCGCCAGCCTGGTGCGGCCGTTTGTGCTTGAGGGCCGCGAGTTCTTCGTTACCGCCAGTATCGGCATCGCCCTGAGCCCGCAGGACGGCAACGAACTCAGCCAGTTGATGAAGAACGCCGACACCGCGATGTACCACGCCAAGGAACGCGGCAAGAACAACTTCCAGTTCTATCAGGCCGACATGAACGCCAGTGCGCTGGAACGCCTGGAGCTGGAAAGCGACCTGCGCCATGCCCTGGAACAGAACGAATTCGTCCTGTATTACCAACCTCAGTTCAGCGGCGATGGCAAACGTTTGACCGGCGCCGAAGCCCTGCTGCGCTGGCGCCATCCGCGTCGCGGGCTGGTGCCGCCGGGGGATTTCATTCCGGTATTGGAAGAGCTCGGTCTGGTGGTGGACGTTGGCGACTGGGTGATCGGCGAGGCCTGTCGGCAGCTGAAAACCTGGCACCAGCAACGGGTGCGGGTGCCGAAGGTTTCGGTGAACATCTCGGCACGGCAGTTCTCCGACGGGCAACTGGGCACGCGGATCGCCACGATCCTGCGCGAAACCGGGCTGCCGCCGGCCTGCCTGGAACTGGAACTGACCGAAAGCATCCTGATGCGCGAAGTCAGCGAAGCGATGCAGATTCTTGCCGGGCTGAAAAACCTCGGTCTGAGCATTGCGGTCGATGACTTCGGCACCGGTTATTCATCGCTGAACTACCTCAAGCAATTTCCGATCGACGTGCTGAAGATCGACCGTACCTTCGTTGACGGCCTGCCGTCCGGCGAGCAGGACGCGCAGATTGCCCGGGCGATCATCGCCATGGCCCACAGCCTCAATCTGGCGGTGATCGCCGAGGGTGTGGAAACCCATGAGCAACTGGACTTCCTGCGTGAGCATGGCTGCGACGAGGTGCAGGGTTATCTGTTCGGGCGGCCGATGCCGGCGGGGCGGTTTGAAGCGCAGTTCAGTAATGACGCGCTCTTCATGTTCGACTGAAGAACTGCGGCGCGCCCGAAAAGATCGCAGCCTTCGGCAGCTCCTACAGGGATTGATGCAAGTCACAAGATTCAGGTTAAGCTCCGATTACTGTAGGAGCTGCCGAAGGCTGCGATCTTTGGAGGCCGGCACAAACGCCACCTGTCTGCGCATGAACGCCACTTGTCTGCGACATGATGTCGTTTCATATGTCATCCAAAAGCGGTTGAGTTAGAATGCCCCCCTTTTCTGCCCCCGATCCTTGAGGACCGCCATGTTCAGCCGTGATTTGACTATTGCCAAGTACGACGCCGACCTTTTTGCCGCCATGGAGCAAGAAGCTCAGCGTCAGGAAGAACACATTGAGCTGATCGCTTCGGAAAACTACACCAGCCCAGCGGTGATGGAAGCTCAAGGCTCGGTCCTGACCAACAAGTACGCCGAAGGCTATCCGGGCAAGCGTTACTACGGCGGTTGCGAATACGTTGACGTGGTTGAACAACTGGCCATCGACCGTGCCAAGGAACTGTTCGGCGCCGATTACGCCAACGTTCAGCCGCACGCAGGTTCCCAAGCCAACGCTGCGGTTTACCTGGCTCTGCTGTCGGCTGGCGACACCATTCTGGGCATGAGCCTGGCTCACGGCGGTCACCTGACCCACGGCGCCAGCGTTTCCTCCTCGGGCAAGCTGTACAACGCCATCCAGTACGGCATCGATGCCAACGGCCTGATCGACTACGACGAAGTCGAGCGCCTGGCGGTCGAGCACAAGCCGAAAATGATCGTCGCCGGTTTCTCTGCCTACTCGCAGATCCTCGACTTCCCGCGCTTCCGTGAAATCGCTGACAAGGTTGGCGCCTACCTGTTCGTCGACATGGCCCACGTCGCTGGTCTGGTTGCCGCCGGTGTCTACCCGAACCCGGTGCCGTTCGCCGATGTGGTGACCACCACTACCCACAAGACCCTGCGCGGTCCACGTGGCGGTCTGATCCTGGCCCGTGCCAACGCCGACATTGAGAAAAAGCTCAACTCCGCAGTATTCCCGGGCGCCCAGGGTGGCCCGCTGGAGCACGTGATCGCCGCCAAGGCGATCTGCTTCAAGGAAGCGCTGCAGCCTGAGTTCAAGGCCTACCAGCAACAAGTGGTGAAGAACGCCAAGGCCATGGCCGAAGTGTTCATCGCGCGCGGTTTCGACGTGGTCTCAGGCGGTACTGAAAACCACCTGTTCCTGCTGTCGCTGATCAAGCAGGACATCTCCGGCAAAGACGCCGACGCCGCACTGGGCAAAGCATTCATCACCGTGAACAAGAACTCCGTGCCTAACGATCCACGCTCGCCGTTCGTCACCTCCGGCCTGCGCTTCGGTACTCCGGCCGTGACCACTCGCGGCTTCAAAGAGGCCGAGTGCAAAGAGCTGGCCGGCTGGATCTGCGACATCCTGGCTGACCTGAACAACGAAGCGGTGATCGACGCCGTGCGTGAGAAAGTCAAAGCCATCTGCAAGAAACTGCCGGTATACGGCGCTTAAGTGCGACGCTAGACCCGCAGCAAGAAAACCGGCCAAGTGATTGGCCGGTTTTTTTTCGTCTGTTGAAAAGATCAAAAGATCGCAGCCTTCGGCAGCTCCTACACCCGGCTGTGGCCGCTGGTCAGACCGGTCATGCCAATTTCACGCTTCCCCCTTGTAATCAGGAAAAATTCAAGCCTAGACTGCGCCTGCACTGGACATACCGGTAAGACCACAATAATTAAGTCCTGAATCCGATACGCCAAGCGTGCGGCCGCCAGGACACCGACCCAGGATTTCCTCCCATGCTCAAATGGTGCTCGCGTTCAATCTTCCTTCAAGTGGTTCTCGGACTGATGCTCGGCATTGTCTGCGGGCTGACCCTCCCCGAATACTCCACCCAGCTCAAACCCCTCGGCGATGCCTTCATCAAACTGATCAAGATGCTGATCGGTCTGATCGTGTTCTGCGTGGTGGTCAGCGGCATCAGCGGTGCAGGCGACTTGAAGAAGGTCGGGCGTATCGGCCTCAAATCAGTTATCTATTTCGAAGTGCTGACCACCATAGCCCTGGTGATCGGCCTGGTGTTCGCCTTCACCACAGGCATCGGCAGCGGGGCGAATATTCATCTGGAGCAACTCTCCACCGCCGACATGGGCGACCTCGCCGAGCGCGGCCAGCACATGCACACCACCACACAGTTTCTGATGGATCTGATTCCGACCTCGGTGATCGGTGCGTTCGCTGACAACAACATTCTGCAAGTGCTGTTGTTCTCGGTGCTGTTTGGCAGTGCGCTGAATCTGGTCGGCGAAGCGGCCTCCGGGATCTCGCGGTTGATCAACGAACTGAGCCATGTGATCTTCCGCATCATGGGCATGATCGTACGTTTGGCGCCGATCGGCGTGTTCGGCGCCATCGCCTTCACCACCAGCAAATACGGCCTCGATTCACTGCAGCATCTGGGCAGTCTGGTCGGTTTGTTCTATCTGACCTGCATCGCTTTTGTCAGCGTGATTCTTGGTTTGGTCATGCGCGCTTCAGGCCTGCGCATGTGGCCGCTGCTCAAGTATTTGCGTGAAGAACTGCTGATCGTCATGGGCACCGCCTCTTCCGACGCCGTGCTGCCACAGATCATGCGCAAGCTCGAACACCTCGGCATCGGCAGCTCCACCGTCGGCCTGGTGATTCCGACCGGGTATTCGTTCAACCTTGACGGCTTTTCCATCTACCTGACCCTGGCCATTGTGTTCATCGCCAACGCCACCGGCACGCCGCTGGCCATGACCGACTTGCTGACGATTCTGCTGGTGTCGCTGATCACCTCCAAAGGTGCCCACGGCATTCCCGGTTCGGCGCTGGTGATTCTTGCGGCAACGCTGACGGCGATCCCGGCGATTCCCGTGGTCGGTCTGGTGCTGGTACTGGCGGTGGACTGGTTCATGGGCATCGGCCGGGCGCTGACCAATCTGATCGGCAACTGCGTCGCCACCGTGGCCATTGCCCGCTGGGAAAAGGACATCGACGTGCAGCGCGCGAACAAGGTGCTCAACGGCGAGCAGGGCTATAACTTTCAACCACGAAAATCCGTCGCCCAAGCCGCGGCCAAAGAATTTTGAATGAGTGCCGTGCCTGCCAGACCGCAGGCACGGCGCAGGGAGCCAATACATGATTACAACTTCAACCGTCGTCAACTCAGTGGTGGAAAAACTCCGCGCCGCGCTGGCCCGAGGGCAGTGGCGCTCCGGCGACATGCTGCCGGGTCAGCGCGAACTGGCCGAGCAACTGGGCATCAGTCGCCCTAGCCTGCGCGAGGCGGTGATCGTGCTGGAAACCCTCGGCCTCGTCCGCTCGATGCCGGGCAAAGGCGTGGTGGTGCTCGACGCGCAATCGAGCGACAACCAGAGCCATGACAGCGCGGTGGCGGGCGCCAGTCTCGAAGACGTTCTGCAACTGCGCTACACCCTGGAGCCGTTCATTGTCGGCCTGGTCGCACAATCGATCAGCAGCAAGGAAGTCGGCCAGTTGCGCCTGACCCTGATGGACATGCGCGAAGCCCTCGAGGCCGGTGACAGCGAAGCCGGGGTCAGCGCCTACATCGCCTTCCACGAAGAGCTGTTCACGCTGACCTCCAATCCGATCTTCCAGAGCGTAGTGCAGCAGACCAGCAACGCCCTCAGGCAAAGCGCCGAGGTGTTACGCAACTCTCCGCAACATCTGGCCGAGCGCCTGGAAGAAAACGAAGCCGTGGTCCGCGCGATCCGCGGCAAGAACAGCGCCCAGGCCAGCGCCGAAATGCGCCGGCACATTCTGCGCGAAGGTCAGCGCATGGGCATCGAGCTGAATATTCCGGAAGACAACTTGCCCAGCTGATTCGCCCTGGAGATCGGCCATGAACAGTTTTGCTGCAGCGTCGCGAACGCACTCGACAGCCCTGCCCTTCTCTCGCCTGCGCATGCCGGTGGAGGATCTGTATCGGCGACTGTTCGACGCGATTCTCGAGCAGCGTATCAATCAGAACAGCCGATTCACCGAGGACAGTCTGAGGGAGATGTTCAGTGTCAGCCGTGCCGATGTGCGGCGGGTGCTGATGCAGTTGTCCCATGAACAGATCGTGGTGTTGCGTGCCAATCATCGACCGCGAGTGGCGGCGCCGGATCGGGAGCTGATCCGGCAGACCCTGCATGCGCGGCGCCTGGCTGAGCGCACGTTGGTGCGGTTGGCGTGTCAGCGTGCGCAGGCAGATGATTTGCAGCGCTTGCGTAAACTTGTCGAGCACGAGAAGCGCGCCGTCAATGAGGATCGACGCGGGCCGGCGATTCGTTGGTCCGGGGAGTTTCATCTACAGTTGGCGCGGACGGCGGGGAATGCGCCGCTGGCGCATTTTCTTGCCAGTCTGGTGCCGCTGATGTCGCTGGCGATTGCGCGAAGTGAGTGCCAGACGCATAGCTGTTGCGCATGGCAGGAGCATTTGGCGCTGGTTGAGGCGGTGGAACGAGGCGATGTTTCCAGCGCAGGCATGCTGATGAATCAGCATCTGGATCATCTTGAGCAGACGCTGCTGGGTTCAGACCTTGAGCATTGTGCTGTCGGTTAGATCGCCTTCGCGAGCAAGCTCGCTCCCACAGTTGAGCGCATTTCTCTGGACGGAATACGGTCTCCTGTGGGAGCGAGCTTGCTCGCGAAGAGGCCATCACTGACAACCAAGATCCATCAGGCAGAAACCACCTTGGCAAACCCCGCCCGAATCTTCTCTTCCGGCAGGTCATCGGCAATAAACACGATCACACTTTCCCGCGATTCGCCCTCGGCCCATTCGGTGTCCCAGTCGAAGCCATAGAGCTTGAGCACACCCTGAAACACCAGGCGCCGATCCTCGCCGGCAATGTTCAGCACGCCTTTGTAACGCAGCAATTGCTTGCCGTGTTCTTCCAGCAGTTGATTCATGAACTCGCTGAGCTGATCGAT
Organism: Pseudomonas sp.; assembly: GCF_035554175.1. Classification (GTDB taxonomy): domain Bacteria; phylum Pseudomonadota; class Gammaproteobacteria; order Pseudomonadales; family Pseudomonadaceae; genus Aquipseudomonas. Next base: position 108,726 of record NZ_DATMIV010000030.1, read on the forward strand.
ATCCAGCGCCTGATCGGTGCGCAGCACCAGACTGGAAATGCGGTCAAGGGACGGCGCCTTGCCCACCGGGCGCAGACTCAAACCGCCGCCAAGATCGGCATTCAGGTTGAAGCCGCGCACATCCAGCAGTTCCGCCAGATCGATATTGCCATGCTCGACCACGCGGATCGGCGCGCGACGGTTGATCCGCGTCAGGCGCTCGCTCAGCGCGTCGAACGTCGCTTCGTCAACCAGGTCGGTTTTGCTCACCAGCAAGCGGTCGGCAAAACCGATCTGCGCCTGGGCGATGGTCTGGGTCAGGTGCACGTCGGCGTGGGCGGCGTCCACCAGGGTGATGATGCCGTCGAGCAGGTAGCGCTCGCGCAGTTCTTCGTCAATGAAAAAGGTCTGCGCCACAGGCGCCGGATCGGCCAGACCGGTGCACTCGATCACCAGACGGTCGAAGGCGATCTCGCCGCTGTCCAGGCGCGCGAGCAGCAGGTACAGCGCTTTGGTCAGATCGGTGTGAATGGTGCAGCAGACGCAGCCGTTGGCCAGGGTCATGACTTGCACCGGCTCGTCACCCAGCAGCTGAGTGTCAATGCCGGCGTCGCTGAATTCGTTCTCGATCACGGCGATTTTCAGGCCGTGCTCGGCTTTCAATAAATGACGCAGCAAGGTGGTCTTGCCAGCGCCGAGGAAACCGCTGAGTACCGTTACAGGTATGGGAGAAGACAAATCGATCCCCTTCACAAAATCAATGAACAACACAAAACAACTGTGGGAGCGAGCCTGCTCGCGAAAGCGGTCTGCCAGTCTCATTCATCAACTGACACGCCACTTCGCGAGCAGGCTCGCTCCCACAGGGATTACCTCAACCGAAGGCTGTCAGCTCAACAGCACTTCGGCCCACCCTTGCCACCGTAACGAGCTTCCTGACGTTCCCGGAAGAACATCTCGTAGCTCATCACCGGTTTGTCCGGGTGTTTGGTTTGCATGTGCTCGACGTAGGTGTCGTAGTCGGGCATGCCGACCATCAAGCGCGCGGCCTGACCGAGGTATTTACCGAGGCGACTCAGGTCATTGAACATCGTGCAATCCTCTGGTTACGCATCCGGCAAGGCCTGGAATGGCGATTCTTTATCCGTACGCTCTTTTTTGCCCCAGGCGGCGATGCCGACCTTGAGCGCATAGAACAGGATGCTGAAGACCACGAACAGGAACAGCGCTGTGAGCGTTGCGTTGGTGTAGGCGTTGAAGATCACGTGCTGCATCTGCTCGACGCTTTTTGCCGGCGCCAGCACCTGACCATTGGCCAGCGCATCGCTGTACTTCTTCGCCAGCGAGAGGAAGCCGATCGCCGGGTTGGCGTCAAACAGCTTGATGAAGCCAGCCGTGGTGGTGCAGATCAACAGCCATGTGGCCGGCAACAGGGTGACCCAGATGTAGCGCTGGCGCTTCATTTTGATCAGAACCACGGTGCCGAGCATCAGCGCGATACCGGCGAGCATCTGGTTGGAGATGCCGAACAGTGGCCACAAGGTGTTGATGCCGCCCAGTGGATCGATCACGCCCTGATACAGCAGCCAGCCCCACATCGCCACACAACCGGCGGTGGCGATCAGGTTGGCGGTCCACGACTCGGTACGTTTCAGCGCCGGCACGAAAGAGCCGAGCAGATCCTGCAGCATGAAGCGCCCGGCACGGGTGCCGGCGTCCACAGCGGTGAGGATGAACAGCGCTTCGAACAGGATCGCGAAGTGGTACCAGAACGCCATGGTGTTTTCACCCGGCAGGACACTGTGCAGGATCTGCGCGATACCGACCGCCAGCGTCGGTGCACCACCGGCACGGGCCAGAATGGTGGTTTCGCCGATGTCATGGGCAACGGCTTGCAGCGCTTCAGGCGTGATCGCAAAGCCCCAACTGCTGACCATCTGCGCGACCGAAGCGACGTCACCGCCAACCACTGCGGCCGGGCTGTTCATCGCGAAGTACACGCCCGGCTCGATCACCGATGCGGCAACCATGGCCATGATCGCCACGAACGACTCCATCAGCATGCCGCCGTAACCGATGTAACGGGCGTTGGTTTCGTTATCCAAGAGCTTCGGCGTGGTACCCGACGAGATCAGCGCGTGGAAACCCGACACTGCACCGCAGGCGATGGTGATAAACAGGAACGGAAACAGACCGCCCTTCCACACCGGCCCGGTGCCGTCGACGAACTGAGTCAGTGCCGGCATTTTCAGCTCGGGCATGGTGATCAGGATGCCGATCGCCAGGGCGATGATGGTGCCGATCTTGAGGAAGGTCGACAGGTAGTCACGCGGCGCGAGAATCAGCCACACCGGCAGAACCGCAGCGACGAAACCGTAACCGATGAGCATCCAGGTGATCTGCACGCCGGTGAAGGTGAACGCTTTGGCCCACACCGGATCCGCAGCGATCTGCCCGCCGAGCCAGATCGAACCGAGCAGCAGCAATACGCCGATTACCGAAATTTCGCCGATGCGGCCCGGGCGGATGTAGCGCATGTAGATGCCCATGAACATCGCGATCGGGATGGTCGCCATCACGGTAAAGATGCCCCACGGGCTTTCGGCCAGCGCCTTGACCACGATCAGGGCCAGCACCGCGAGGATGATGATCATGATCAGGAAGCAGCCGAACAGTGCGATGGTTCCGGGAATCCGGCCCATTTCTTCGCGCACCATGTCGCCCAGGGAACGACCGTTGCGCCGGGTCGACATGAACAGAACCATGAAGTCCTGCACCGCGCCCGCCAGCACCACACCGGCAATCAGCCAGAGCGTGCCGGGCAGATACCCCATCTGCGCCGCGAGCACCGGACCGACCAGCGGCCCCGCGCCAGCGATGGCCGCGAAGTGGTGACCGAAAAGAATGTGTTTGTTGGTCGGCACATAGTCCAGACCATCGTTGTTGAGCACGGCGGGGGTGGCCCGACGCGGATCCAGTTGCATCACGTGGTTGGCGATGAACAGACTGTAGTAACGGTACGCAACCAGATAAATGGCCACGGCGGCGACCACAATCCACAAGGCGTTGATCGCCTCGCCTCGGCGCAATGCCACTACGCCCAGGGCGCACGCTCCTACGATTGCCAGCACAAGCCAGGGTAAGTGGCGCAGCAGGCTATTATTATTTTTCATTTTATTATTCCAGCCAGGGTGGACAAGAAAGACAGCCACCCCGAGTTTAGCGCTTACGGCGCCAAAGGCCATACCCCGACATTGGTCTAGACGCTTTAGCGATTGGCTGGTGTCCGCATTCGCGGTCTATAGTCAGCGAACCTTCATGAGGATTGCGCCATGAGCGAGCACCCCGCCAATCGACGTCGCTTCAAACGTATTGCGTTCGATGCCCGAACCGAGCTGAGCCAGGGCGAGTACATCTGGCCGGTCAAGTTGATCGACCTGTCGCTCAAGGGCCTGCTGATCGAGCGACCGGAGCCGTGGCTTGGGGATAAAGAGCAAGACTTCCTAGTCGACATTCATTTGAGCGAAGACGTCGATATCGAAATGGACGTGCATCTGGCCCACGAGGAAAACGGCCACTTGGGGTTCATCTGCCGGCACATCAGCCTGGAATCGATCCAGCGCCTGCGCCGGTTGATCGAACTGAATCTGGCGGATGAGGCCGAGCTGGAGCGCGAACTGGGTGCGCTGATCGAAATCTGACTTGCCCCCTGTAGGAGCTGCCGAAGGCTGCGATCTTTTGATCTTGAAACAAAATCAAAAGATCGCAGCCTTCGGCAGCTCCTACACAGGGGATTGTGGTTATTCGAAGAGTGCGTCGAGGGCTTGTTCGAGGCGGGTCACGGCAATGATCTGCAACCCCGTCGGCGCTTCCTTCGGTGCGTTACCCTTTGGCACGATCGCGCGCTTGAAGCCGTGCTTGGCGGCTTCCTTCAAGCGCTCCTGGCCGCTCGGCACCGGGCGCACTTCGCCGGACAGACCGACTTCGCCGAACACCAGCAGATCATGCGGCAGCGGCCGGTTGCGCAAACTCGACATCACCGCCGCCATCAACGCCAGGTCAGACGCCGTCTCCAGCACCTTGACGCCACCGACCACGTTGAGGAACACGTCCTGATCGTGAGTCGGAATGCCGCCATGACGGTGCAGCACTGCGAGCAGCATTGCCAGACGGTTCTGATCCAGCCCCAGCGTCACCCGTCGCGGATTGGCCAAATGGCTGTCATCGACCAGCGCCTGCACCTCGACCAGCATCGGCCGCGTGCCCTCCCACGTCGCCATGACCACGCTGCCCGGGACTTCTTCCTGAGCACGCGTAAGAAAGATTGCCGACGGGTTGGAGACTTCTTTCAAACCCTTGTCGGTCATGCCAAACACGCCCAGTTCGTTGACCGCACCGAAACGGTTTTTCACCGCGCGCAGCAGACGCAGGCGGCCATCCGACTCGCCTTCGAAATACAACACGGTGTCGACCATGTGTTCCAAAACGCGCGGACCGGCCAGCGCGCCCTCTTTGGTGACGTGGCCAACGAGGAAGATCGCCGTGCCGCTCTGCTTGGCGTAACGCACCAGCAGCGCCGCACTCTCGCGCACTTGAGACACGCCGCCCGGCGCCGATTGCAGTTGCTCGGTGAAAATGGTCTGGATCGAGTCGATCACCATCACCTTGGGCTTTTCCTGACGGGCGGTGGCGATGATGGTTTCGATGCAGGTTTCGGTCATGACCCGCAGTTGATCCTGCGGCAGCCCGAGCCGGCGCGCACGCATCGCCACTTGCTGCTGGGATTCCTCACCGGTGACGTACAGCGCCGGCATGCTCTTGGCCAGATTGCACAAGGTCTGCAGCAGAATGGTCGACTTGCCGATCCCCGGATCCCCGCCGATCAGCACCACCGAACCGTCCACCAGACCGCCGCCGAGCACGCGATCAAGCTCACCGGACGCGGTGGAAAAACGTGGAATTTCTTCGATGCTGACTTCGGCCAGGGTCTTGATCTGTGCCTGCTGCCCGGCCCAACCGGTGCGCCCGGTAGGCGCCGTGGCACCGCCACTTTCGATCATGGTTTCGGTCAGGGTGTTCCAGGCACCGCATTCGCCGCACTGCCCTGCCCACTTGGGAAAGGTTGCGCCGCACTCGGTGCAGCCGTACATGCGCTTGGCCTTGGCCATCAGAACCCCCGAAGCAAAAGACGCGATGATAACGCAGCCACCGCCAATCAGCGCGGCGCAGCAGTGCGGATTTCGCCACTGGCCAGACGCGCGGCACTATTGCCCAGCGGGTCCTCGGCGTTGAGGTCGGCGCCCTTGGCCTGCAAGGCATCGAGCAATTCCAGACGCTTGAACAACCCGGCATACATCGCCGCTGTCTGCCCGGCGCCGTTACGCTGGTCGGGGCTGCAATCGGTGGCCATCAGGCGTCGCGCAATCTGCAGCTCGCCCTTGAAAATCGCCCCCATCAACGCCGTGTTGCCGCGTTGATCCTGGGCACAGGCGTCCGCGCCCGCTGCCAACAGTCGCTCAACCGCCGGCGCCTGACCGTGGTAGGCGGCCAGAATCAGCGCGGTGTAACCCTTACTGTCACGAGTGTCGAGCGAATAGCCAGACTCGATAAACGTCTCAAGCATCGGCACATCGCCCCGACGTGCGGCGTCGAAATAGTACGCCTGCAACTGAGCCTTGATCGCCTCAGGGCTTTGCTCGACCGGTGCCGCCCACGCTGTGAACGACAGACACCCGGCCAACCATAAAAGACCAATACGCATTGGCAGTCTCCTTGAACGCACGCGAGGCAGGACTCGCCCTCGCGTGCGCCGCATCGCTATCAGTCGGTCAGTTTCGCCGCCAGTGCTTTCACGCGGCTGAGGTCGCCCTTGGCCACTTCGGTCACACCGCTACCGTACTCAGGGTCGGCCTTGTACAGGAACGACAGGATGATGTGTTTGCTCTCGTCATCGGTGGTGGCCAGCGAGCCGCCGAAGCTGTCGATCAGGTCGCGACGTTCCTGCTTGCTGTACGAGCGATACAGATCACCGGCCTGCTTGAAGTTCTGCTCACGCTGGATCTTCGCCTGCTGGGTGCTGCCCGACAGCGCCGACTGGCTGTAACGCGCCGCTGGCGTCTCTTCACGCGGCTGCAAACGACTTGGCTGGTAGTTGACGCCGGACTGGCTGGCCCCGAAGTTCATCGCGCCATCCTGATTGCCATTGTTAACCGCGGTTTTCGGCGCGTTGATCGGCAATTGCAAAGCGTTGGCACCGAGGCGATACATCTGTGTATCGGCATAGGAGAACACACGCCCCTGTAACAAGCGATCTTCCGAAGGTTCGATACCCGGAACTACATTGGCCGGTGCCATGGCCACTTGTTCGGTTTCCTGGAATACATTGGCCGGATTACGGTTCAAGATCATTTGTCCAACTTTGCGCTCGGGAATACCCGGCCAGATCTTGGTTGCATCCAATGGGTCGAAATCAAACTTGGACAAATCTTGTGGTTTTAGAACTTGCACGTACAAGTCCCACTTCGGAAAGTTGCCTTTATTGATATTGCTGACCAAGTCATTGGTCATATGGCTGTAATCTTGCCCCTGAACTTTACCTACCTGTTTTGGCCGCAGGTTATTAATACCCTGCAAGCTCTTCCAGTGAAACTTCACATAGTGAACTTCATTCTTTGCATTGATCAGCTTATAGGCATGCACGCCATTGCCATCCATCTCGCGATAACTGGCTGGGGTGCCGTAGTTGGAATACAACTCGGTCAGCGTGCGGGTGGCTTCCGGTACATGGGAGAAGAAATCGAAGCGGCGCGAATCGTCGTCGAGATTGGTACGCGGATCGGGCTTGAAGGCGTGCACCATGTCCGGGAATTTGATCGCATCGCGGATGAAGAAGGTCGGGAAGTTGTTGCCGACCAGGTCCCAGTTGCCGTCAGCGGTGTAGAACTTGGTGGCGAAACCGCGCGGATCACGCAGGGTCTCCGGGGAATGGTTGCCGTGAACCACCGCCGAGAACCGCACGAATACCGGGGTGCTCTGGCCGGCGGCAAAGACCTTGGCCTTGCTCAGGTCGCTGAGGTCGTTGGTCACGGTGAAGGTGCCATGGGCGCCGGTACCGCGTGCGTGCACGACACGCTCGGGAATGCGTTCGCGGTCGAAACGCTGCAGCTTCTGGATCAGTTGCACATCCTGCAGCAGTACCGGGCCGTTGGCGCCGGCTGTTTGCGAGTTCTGATTGTCACCGACTGCGGCGCCGTTATCACGGGTCAGCGGAGCGGCGTTGACCGTAAAGGTCAGGAGGCTGGCGGTGAGAACACCGAGGGTACGGCGATGGGGAAAAGCCCCCGATCCAAGTGTGGAAGTCATATCAGGTTCCTCTGGTTTTATTGGGCGCATCCAGGTGCGCCACACCAAGGCTAGAGGCCTGTGCCGTCGAACATAAATAGAAAGAACGGAACACCATGATTGAAGAAATTGGCTTTCCCGTCAGCGGGTTAGCGCGTATTTCGCGCGCGATTGCTGGCACTTTGCAAACTAATCGTATATTGATGTGTCGATAAAAACGGGCTTTGTAAGAAGGTGTTGCGCGCAGGAGGCGTTTCACTGATTTACACTGCGTTCACCAAACTCATCTGTAACAAGGAAATAACTATGGGCGTGCTTAACGAGTTCAAGGCCTTCGCGGTCAAAGGCAATGTGGTCGATATGGCCGTCGGTATCATCATCGGCGCGGCCTTCGGCAAGATCGTTTCGTCGTTTGTCGGCGACGTGATCATGCCACCGATTGGCCTGCTGATCGGTGGGGTGGACTTCAGTGATCTGGCGGTCACGCTCAAAGCCGCCCAGGGCGATGCCCCGGCGGTGGTGCTGGCTTACGGCAAGTTCCTGCAGACCGTACTCGACTTCGTGATCGTCGCCTTCGCCATCTTCATGGGCGTCAAGGCCATCAACCGCCTCAAGCGCGAAGAAGCCGTGGCGCCCACCGCACCGCCGATCCCGAGCAAGGAAGAGCAATTGCTGGGCGAAATTCGCGACCTGCTCAAGGCGCAGAACGAGCGCCCCTGAGTCATTCGGCACGAAGAGAACGGCACCCATGGTGCCGTTTTTTGTTACCAGTAGTTCTCCACGGCAACCTGCCCCGGCCGCCGCGCAAGGCTCAGGCGCATGTCGCGCTGTTTCAGCAAGGCACGGGTGTCGTCGATCATCTGCGGGTTACCGCACAGCATGACGCGTGAATGCTCTGGCGAGAGCTGCGCGCCGGCCGTACGTTCCAGTTCGCCGTTTTCGATCAGCGTAGTGATGCGCCCCTGCAGCGAGCCGGGATGCGCTTCACGGGTCACGACGGGGATGAACTGCAACTTGTGCGCATGCTCGCTGAGGTATTCGCGATGCGCCAACCCGGCGATCAGCTCCTGATACGCCAGTTCCCGGGCCTCGCGCACACTGTAGACCAGAATGATGCGCTCGAATTTCTCCCAGACCTCGAAGTCCTGAAGGATCGACAGGAACGGCGCGACCCCGGTGCCTGTGGACAATAACCATAAATCGCGACCATCGACGAACCGGTCCAGGGTCAGATAGCCGAACGCCTGGCGCTCCACCATCAAGGTGTCGCCCACCTGTAGTCGGCTCAACTCACTGGTGAATTCGCCGTCAGGTACGACGATGGAAAAGAACTCGAGAAACTCATCGAATGGCGACGACACCATAGAATACGCCCGCCAGACGGTGCCACCGTCGGCCTTGGTGACACCCAGGCGGGCGAACTGCCCTGCGCGGAAACGAAAGCCGGGATCGCGGGTTGTGCGCAGCGTGAACAGGTTTGACGTCACCGGTTGCACATCGAGCAAAGTCTGGAGGGTGTACTTCTCGGCACTGGCAGTCATAGGAAACTCCTTGAAACGGTAGGTCTCAGTGTCCCGCAAAATCGGCCTGTCAAACACTCGTGTCTGGTAGTGACATTTGCGGTTCACCTCTGCCCATCGCATTTGCCGTCGAAGACGGCTCTAGAGTAATAACTTTAAGATGCCAATCAAAATATAACAGCATGTATTGCTAAGAACGCTTTATGAAAAAGCTCCAAGTATCAATCTCGAAATAATGTAAGGCGTTTCGCAGGAAAGATCCTACACTTCGATTCGTGCCGCACCTTTTGGATCCAAACGGCGCCCCAATATAGTAATGGAGACAAATGTTCATGGAAACGTGGAAGGAATCACAACTTAAACAGCTGACTTTTGCCAGAGGAATAGAGACGGCCTACCCGATAATGCTGAGATTCGCGGAAAATCTGGGCTTCAACTTCTGCGCAATAGCAGTCACCTCACAGCACCCTGAGGTGCATCTCAATGCCTTGCAAATCAATAATTACCCGAAACAATGGAACGTACAGTACAACAAAGAAAACTTCCGAAACATCGATCCAATAGTAGCTCATTGCAATCAGTCAATATTGCCGATCGTCTGGGAGGAGAGAGTCTTTGTCGAGACGCCAACGATTTGGCAAGCGCTGAAACAGAACGGTCTGCAGCATGGCTGGTCGCAAGCCTTTCATGACCAGGCCAGCGGTTTGTGCAGCATCATCAGTCTGGCCCGCACTCACTGCCCGATCAGTCCGCTCGAACTGTACGAGCATTATGGTTATATCTTTTACGCCAACAAGCACTTCAGCGAATTGTATGCCCGCACCGTAACCACACCGGCCAAACCCTGCGGGCCCAAGCTATCGTCCAGGGAACTGGAAATTCTGAAACTGTCCGCGATGGGCAAGACCGCGCATGACATTTCGAGAATCCTCAGCCTGAGCGAACGCACCGTTAACTACCACGTGCAGAACGTGATTGAAAAACTCAATGTCTGCAACAAGATATCCGCAGTAATCGCGGCGGCCCGCGCGGGAATCATCTGAACGGCCGAGCGCATCCCGATTCAATCCTGCGAGAATTTACGCGCAAAAAAACGTACCATTGCAGCCTTCTCCGAGTGACGACGCACACCGCTGCATCGCAGTCCACTCGGTCGGGTTCTGCTGCACGACACATCGGCAGCGGGACGCCTGCTGAATATCCTGAGTCCCCGCCCCATGCCTTTGCTCGAAACACCTTTCGCCCGGCTCGACCTGATCCGCCAGCCCGTACAGCAGAACGAACCGCTGCAAGCCTTCGACGCGGCGGACGAATACCTGCTCAATCATCTGGCTGCCCAACAACCGCAGAACAACACGCGCGTACTGATCCTCAACGACAGTTTCGGTGCATTGGCCATCAGTTTGCTGGGCAAGGTCACTGTCAGCAGCAGCGGCGATTCCTTTCTGGGGTTCGCAGGGCTGGAAAAGAACCTGCTGCGCAATGGCCAGGCGTTCGACGCCATTCGCCCGATCCCGGCCAGTGAACCTTTGCCCGGGCCGTTCGATCGGGTATTGATCCGCGTACCGAAAACCTTGGCGCTGCTTGAAGAACAACTGATTCGCCTGCACGGGCAACTCGCACCGGGCGCGCAAGTAATTGCGGCAGCCATGGTCAAGCACCTGCCGCGTGCCGCTGGCGACCTGCTCGAGCGCTACATCGGCCCGGTACAAGCTTCGCTCGCTGTAAAAAAGGCCCGATTACTGATCGCCACGCCGCAAGCGAAAGCCCCAGCCACTTCACCCTACCCGACCCGCTATCGCCTGGACGAGCCGGCAATCGAGTTGCTCAATCACGCCAACGTATTCTGCCGCGAGGGTCTGGATATCGGCACTCGCGCATTCCTGCCGCACCTGCCGAAAAACCTTGGCAACGCCCGGGTCGCCGACCTTGGCTGCGGCAACGGTGTACTGGCGATTGCCAACGCTCTGCAGAACCCGGACGCGCATTACACGCTGGTCGACGAATCGTTCATGGCCGTGCAATCGGCTGCCGAGAACTGGCGCGCCGCACTGGGTGATCGTGAAGTGGTCGTGCGCGCCGACGATGGTCTGGCCGGGCAGCCCCCCCAATCGCTGGACGTGGTGCTGTGCAATCCACCGTTCCATCAGCAACAGGTGGTCGGCGATTTTCTCGCCTGGCGGATGTTCCAGCAGGCGCGCGAAGCGCTGGTGGTCGGCGGGGCGTTGTACATCGTCGGCAATCGTCATCTGGGCTATCACAGCAAACTGGCGCGCTTGTTTCGCGGTGTCGAGCAAGTGGCGGCGACGCCGAAGTTCGTCATCCTCAAGGCCCGCAAGTAAATTCAAGGCATAAAAACCCTCCGCGAGGAGGGTTGGACCGCGGTGTCCGAAGACGCCGGGACAGAGTGCTTCAGTGGGTGGTCAGGCCGGCGGCATTCATGAACAGGCGCATCAGGCTGGCGGCGATGAACAGCACACCGACACTGCCTCCCCAGATCATGGCCAGCCAGGCGAGCCGCTGCCACAGCGGCTTTTTTTCCGCCTCTTCAATCTCGTGCAGGGAATGTTTGCCGGTCATTGCATCGGTCTCCGTTAAGCGAAGGCGTCACTGGGGATGCCTTCGCGAGCAGGCTCGCTCCCACAAGGGAAGCCCAGCATTGAATTAGTGGTAACCGTCCTCATGGGTAACCTTGCCGCGGAACACGTAGTAACTCCAGAAGGTGTAACCCAGGATGAACGGGATGATGAACAGCGTGCCCACCAGCATGAAGCCCTGACTTTGCGGCGGCGCGGCGGCGTCCCAGATCGAGATCGACGGCGGCACGATGTTCGGCCACAGGCTGATGCCCAGGCCGCTGTAACCGAGGAAGATCAGCACCAGGGTCAGCAGGAACGGCGTGTAGTTGGCGTTACGTGCCACTGCGCGGATCAGGCCATACAGGGTGACGAGTACCAGAATCGGCACCGGCATGAACCACAACAGGTTGGGCATGCTGAACCAGCGTGAAGCGATTTCCGGGTGCGACAGCGGCGTCCACAGGCTGACGATGCCAATAACAGCCAGCAGGACGAACGCCAGCGGTCGCGCCAGATCATGCATTTGTTCCTGCAGCTTGCCTTCGGTTTTCATGATCAACCAAGTGCAGCCGAGCAAGGCATACGCCACCACCAGCGCCGCGCCGCAGAACAGCGTGAACGGCGTCAACCAGTCCAGTGAACCGCCGGCGAACTGGCGGTTGACCACCGGCAGGCCGTCGATGAACGCGCCGAGCGCGACGCCCTGAAAGAACGTCGCCGCGATCGAACCACCGATAAATGCCTTGTCCCACAAGTGGCGTTTTTCATCTTTGGCCTTGAAACGGAATTCGAAGGCCACGCCGCGAAAAATCAGGCCCATCAGCATGAAGATCAGCGGCAGGTACAGCGCCGACAACACCACCGAATAGGCCAGCGGGAAGGCGCCAAACAACGCCGCGCCACCCAGCACCAGCCAGGTTTCGTTGCCGTCCCAGACTGGCGCAACCGTGTTCATCATCACGTCGCGGTCGGTCTTGCCGGGCACGAACGGGAAAAGAATCCCGATACCCAGATCGAAACCGTCCATGACCACGTACATCATGATGCCGAAGATGATGATCACGGCCCAGATCAGCGGAAGATCAATACCCATGAGTCAAATCTCCTTGGTCAAGCGAGTGTTGTCTTCGTGCTCGCCCTCGGCCGGATCGTCGGCTGCGGACAGCGGACGCGCCGGGGTGCGTTTCTTGCCTGGACCACCGTCCGGCGTTTCGCTGCCTTCGCTGATTTTCGGCCCCTTGCGCACCAGACGCATCATGTAGCCGAGCCCGGCACCGAACAGGGCGAAATAGATCACCACGAACATGATCAGGGTGATGCTCATCTGCATGAAACTGTGATTGGACGAAGCATCTGCCGTGCGCATCAAGCCGTACACCACCCATGGCTGACGGCCGATTTCCGTGGTGAACCAACCGGCGAGAATCGCGATCAGCCCGGACGGCCCCATCCACAAGGCCAGGTGCAGGAACGGCCGCGAGGTATAGAGCGAGTCGCGCTTGCGCAGCCACAGACTCCACAGACCGGTGAAAATCATCAGCAAACCGAGGCCAACCATGACCCGGAACGACCAGAACACGATGGTCGAATTCGGCCGATCTTCGGGCGGAAATTCCTTGAGCGCCGGTACCTGCTTGTCCAGCGAGTGGGTGAGGATCAAGCTGCCGAGGTACGGAATCTCCACGGCGAATTTGGTGCGCTCTTCTTTCATGTCCGGCCAGCCGAACAGAATCAATGGTGTCGCTTCGTCGCCATGGTTTTCCCAGTGGCCTTCGATCGCGGCAATTTTCGCCGGCTGATGCTTGAGCGTATTGAGGCCGTGGAAGTCGCCGATGACCGCTTGAATCGGCGCGACGATCAGCGCCATCCACATCGCCATCGAAAGCATCGTGCGGATCGCCGGGTTGTCCCTGCCGCGCAGCAGATGCCAGGCCGCCGACGAACCGACGAAGAATGCCGTGGCGACGAACGCGGCAGTGGCCATGTGCATCAGGCGATAGGGGAATGAGGGGTTGAAGACGATTGCCAGCCAGTCGGTCGGAATGACCTGACCGTTGACGATTTCGAAGCCTTGCGGGGTCTGCATCCAGCTGTTGGACGCGAGAATCCAGAAGGTCGAAATCAGCGTGCCGATCGCCACCATCACCGTCGAGAAGAAGTGCAGACCGCGCCCGACCTTGTTCCAGCCAAAGAGCATCACGCCGAGGAAACCGGCTTCGAGGAAGAATGCCGTGAGCACCTCATAGGTCAGCAACGGCCCGGTGACCGCACCTGCGAAGTCGGAGAAGCGACTCCAGTTGGTGCCGAACTGATAAGCCATGACCAGGCCCGAGACCACGCCCATGCCGAAGTTGACGGCAAAAATCTTCGACCAGAAATGGTAAAGGTCACGGTAGGTGTCGTTGCGGGTCTTCAGCCACAGGCCTTCGAGCACCGCCAGGTAACTCGCCAGGCCGATGGTGATGGCCGGGAACAGGATGTGGAACGAGATGGTGAACGCGAACTGAATTCGGGCGAGATCGAGAGCCTCTAAACCGAACATATGGCTTCCTCTGTCAGGTAGTACGGGTGGCAGACCCGGAGGCCTGCACCACTGCCCCCACGGATATGGAGTGCGGCGAATTCGGATTCGTTCTTTTTTTACAACCATCGCAACGCAGGGAGTCTGGCCAACTGGCCGTCAGATCAGTTCCGGTCGGGGTCTTGATCTGGATCAAGCAACGTTGAAAGAGTAGTCCCATTTTTGCCAATGAACGGCGTGGTCGTTTGCCGCGTGACAAGTTGTCTCATTCGCGCAGCGCGGTTCTGGCATGAATGAGTTGTGGCGAGGAAGCCTGCTCCCGCTCGGCGACGCAGTCGTCGTAAAACCTGCAACCCTGGCTCGTCGGGAGACCTGCCGGGGAGCGCTTCGCACTCCAGCGGGAGCAAGCTGCCTCGCCAGATTGTTGGTGAAAACTGAAAAGATCGTTACCCGGCTAACTGAATTTTTTCTCATAGCAACTTCCTGTTACAGACTGGTGATAATCTCGGGGTTCCCTTGCCCAAGACCTGCCTTCAGATGCCCATTCAAGAGCCCCTGCTGTTACGTCACCATCGTCCGTTCATGGCCTTCTGGCTGGCGCGGATCTTCACCGCCAGCGGTTTCCAGATGCTCACTGTGGCGATCGGCTGGAATCTGTATCAACTGACCGGCAACGTGCTCGATCTGGGCCTGGTCGGGCTGGTCGAGTTTGCCCCACGCGTGCTGTTCATGCTGCATACCGGACATGTCGCCGACCGTTATGACCGGCGCAAGGTCGCGGCGCTCTGTCAGTCGTTGCAGGCATTGATTGCCTTGGCGCTGGCCATCGGCAGCGCCACCGACAATGTCACTCGGGAGATGATTTTCATCCTCGCCTTTCTCCTGGGTGCGGCGCGTTCGTTCGAAATGCCGACGACTCAGGCGCTGCTGCCGAGCATCGTCCCCAGCGCGCTGTTCCCGCGCGCCGTCGCTGCCGCGCAATCGGCGCAGCAGTCGGCGACCATCGTCGCCCCGGCCCTTGGCGGCTTGCTTTACGCCTTCAGCAGCGTCTGGGTCTACGGCCCGACCGTGCTGCTGTATGTGATCGCCTGCTCGCTGATGCTCAACCTGCCGGCGCGCCAGACGCCGCTGAACAAAGGCAAGGCCACGCTGGACTCGTTGCTGGCCGGGATCCGCTTCATCCGCAGCCGCCCGGACATCCTCGGTGCGATTTCATTGGACCTGTTTGCGGTGTTGCTTGGCGGCGCCACCGCGTTGCTGCCGGTGTTCGCCAAGGACATTCTGCTGACCGGCCCGTGGGGCCTGGGCCTGTTGCGCTCGGCACCGGCGGTGGGCGCCTTGCTGATGTCACTGTTTCTGGCGCGATTTGCCGTGGAACGCAACGTCGGTCGGGTGATGTTCACGGCGGTTGGCGTATTCGGCGTCGCCACCATCGCCTTCGGCCTGTCGACTTCGTTCTGGTTCTCGCTGGCGGTACTGGTGGTACTCGGCGCAGCAGACATGATCAGCATGGTCATCCGTGCCTCGTTCGTGCAACTGGAAACCCCGGACGACATGCGCGGCCGGGTCAGCGCGGTGAACGGCCTGTTCATCGGCGCTTCGAACCAGTTGGGCGAATTCGAATCCGGCCTCACCGCCCACTGGTTCGGCACAGTGCCGGCGGTGGTGATGGGCGGGATCGGTACGCTGGTGGTGACGGGGACGTGGGTCAAACTGTTCCCGACCCTGGCGAATCGAGACCGGATGCATGTTTCGGCGGAGGAGAAGGTCTGAGTTTTTTGGAAAAACTCACCTGCAAGCACATATCAAGCGACAACGTGCGGTACATAGCTACCGCACTGGGTGTAATGTATCGCCTTACACTCGCAGCCATGATCAAATCCTTTCAGCACAAAGGCCTTCGTGGTTTCTATGAAACAGGTACGACTCGTGGAATTCGTACCGACCATGCAAATCGGCTGTCGCGCATGATGCAGTTCATGGATCGAGCGACGCTTCCCGGGACTTGGACTTGCCCGGCTGGCGCCTGCATCCCTTGAAAGGTGAGCTGAGCGAATATTGGTCGCTCAGCGTTTCAGGCAACTGGCGAGTGATCTTTCGTTTTGTCGGTTCGGATATCGAACTGGTCGATTATCTGGACTACCACTGACAGGAGGCAGGCTCATGCCCATGCACAACCCGCCACACCCTGGTGAAACCCTGCTGCTGGATGTCTTGCCCGAGCTTGGCATCAGCGTGAGCGAATTAGCCCGGCACCTTGGCTTTGCACGCCCGCACCTTTCGCGCGTACTGCACGGACACGCGCCAATCAGCCCTGATCTGGCAGTACGACTTGAGCGTGCAGGGATCGGCAAGGCGCGCGTGTGGCTAGGCGTTCACACCGACTATGATCTTTGGCAAGCGGAGCACCGTGAACAACCAATGATAGAACCCCTCGCAGCCCACGGCTGACCCTTCAGGCCATCAGCTCCGCCGCCACCCTCCCCCGCAGCGCCTTGCCACCAAGCTGCTCGACCAGCGCCAAGGCAAATTCCAGCGCCGCGCCCGAGCCTTGGGCGGTGATGCAATTGCCGTCGACCACCACCGGCTGGTCAACAAACGTACAGCCCGATAACTGGTGGCTGGCGCCCGGCAAACAGGTCATGCGTCGTTGACGCAGTACGCCTGCTGCTTGCAGGGCGACGGCAGGGGCTTCGCCGATGGCGGCGAACAGTCGCCCGGCGCTGGCTTGATCCTTGAGCAATTGCTGTAAAGGCTGATGCGCCGCCAGATGTTGTGAACCGACAGCACCGCCCGGCAGCACGATCAGGTCGAAGGTCTGCGCCAGCACATCGACCAGCATGCCATCAGCGGTCAGTCGGGTGCCGCGCGCGCAGGTCAGCATGCGCCGGCCTTCGATGCTCGCGGCGACCACTTCAATGCCGGCGCGGCGCAGTACGTCAATCAGGGTCACGCTTTGCAAATCGTCGATGCCCTCGGCGAGGGCAATCAGGGCTCTGGAAGTCATGGACGCTTTCCGCTGAGTAGTCTGTAAAGCGTAGTCAGCTTTGTCCCACCCTGTTCGAAGACAGCCGTTACTTGATGTAAAGCTGCGCCGTGAGCGTGTTGCGCGGGGCGTTGATTGAAGTGTTGCTGAAGCTGAACGTGCCTTCCTGCTTGCCCGCCAGTTCGAAGGTATACAGCGAGCCGACGGTTTTGCTGCCGGGGCTGCATTCGGTGAGGTTGCCGTTATCGAAGGCACACACCGGCGCCCGGGTGCCGTCGACTTCGAAGCCGTCCAGGGTGGCGTGCGGCTGGTTCTGGCCGTAGCCGATTTCCAGCACATAGACTTTGATGCTCGGCCCGTTGTGATTGCATTGGGTTTGCGGCTGGTTATCGGCAATATCTTCCAGGCCGCAGGCCGGCGACTGCACCTTGATCACTTTCACTTGACTCAACGGTGCCGCCGAAGCGGCCAGCGCCGCAGGCGCCGCGATCATCAGTGCTGCTATCCAACCCGAAACCCGTAACCAGCACCTGCTCATGCGTTGACCACCCGAAATAAAATCAGCGCGCAGTATGGCGCAGTTGTCCGCTGCGCAAAACTTCGCCGACGATCGACACCAACATCCGCCAAATTCCTCACGCGGCTGGTATGATGCGCGGCTTTTTCCGGCCCACCACAATTTTCCAGGCGCTTGCGACGGTCTGTGCTTTGCTGTTGAGGTCGATACATTCACGGCGCCACGCGCGCCACGGGGAGCAGACATGCTGGAAAGGCTGTTTCAACTCAAGGCACACAACACCAACGTGCGCACCGAAATTCTGGCGGGCGTCACGACTTTCCTGGCCATGGCTTACATTCTGTTCGTCAACCCGAGCATCCTCGGCGAGACCGGCATGGACAAAGGCGCGATCTTCGTCGCCACCTGTCTGGCGGCCGCGATCGGTTCGACCGTGATGGGCCTGATCGCCAACTACCCGATCGCCCTCGCCCCGGGCATGGGCCTGAATGCCTTCTTCACCTACACCGTGGTCTTGCACATGGGCCACACCTGGCAGGTGGCGCTGGGTGCGGTGTTCATCTCCGCCGTGCTGTTTTTCCTGCTGTCGATCTTCCGCATCCGTGAATGGATCATCAACGCCATCCCACTGCCTTTGCGCTCGGCGATCGCCGCCGGTATCGGTCTGTTCCTGGCGCTGATCGCCCTGCACAACGCCGGTATCGTGGTCGGCAACCCGGCGACCATGGTTGGCTTGGGCGACCTGACCAAACCGGCACCGATTCTCGCCACCGTCGGTTTCGCGGTGATCGTCGCCCTCGAAGCGCTGAAAGTGCGCGGCGCGGTGCTGATCGGCATTCTGGCGGTGACCATCGCCTCGATCGCACTGAACGTCACCAAGTTCGGCGGCATCCTCTCGATGCCACCGTCGCTGGCCCCGACCTTCCTGCAGCTGGACATCAAGGGCGCGCTGGACATCGGTCTGGTCAGCGTTATTTTCGCCTTCCTGTTCGTCGACCTGTTCGACAACTCCGGCACCCTGATCGGCGTCGCCAAGCGCGCCGGCCTGATGGGCAAGGACGGCCACATGCCAAAAATGGGGCGGGCGCTGATCGCCGACAGCACCGCCGCCATGGCCGGTTCGCTGCTCGGCACCTCGACCACCACCAGTTACATCGAATCCGCTGCCGGCGTCAGCGCCGGTGGCCGCACCGGCCTGACCGCCATCGTCGTGGCGATCCTGTTCCTGCTGGCGCTGTTCTTCTCGCCACTGGCGGCCAGCGTTCCGGCCTTCGCTACGGCGCCGGCGCTGCTGTTCGTCGCCGTGCTGATGACGTCGGGCCTGGCGGAAATTGACTGGGACGATATCACCGTGGCTGCGCCGGTCGTGATTACCGCGCTGGCCATGCCGTTTACCTATTCGATCGCCAACGGCATCGCCTTCGGTTTCATCGCCTGGACCGCCATCAAGCTGCTGTCCGGCCGTGCCCGTGAACTGAACCCGGCGCTGGTGATTCTGTCGATTCTGTTTGTGATCAAGTTGGGTTGGTTCAACGCATGACTTTCGACTCCCAAGCCTACGCCGAACAACTCGATGCCAAGGTCGCGCGCCTGCGTGACCTGCTGGCGCCATTCAATGCACCCGAGCCGACGGTGTTCGACTCGCCGCTGCAGAACTTCCGCCTGCGCGCCGAATTCCGCCTGTGGCGCGAGGGCGGCGAGCGGCATTACGCGATGTTCTCCCAGGACGACAAACGCACGCCGATCCTCATCGAAGAATTCCCGATTGCCAGCCTGCGCATCAACCAGTTGATGCCGCAGTTGAAGGCGGCGTGGCAGGCCAGCTCGGCGCTGAGCCACAAGTTGTTCCAGGTCGAATTCCTGACCACGCTGGCCGGCGATGCGATGATAACCCTGTGCTATCACCGTCCACTGGATGAGCATTGGCACGCGGCAGCGACCCAGCTGTCGGCGGATCTCGGTGTGAGCATCATTGGCCGCTCCAAGGGCAAGCGCGAAGTGCTCGGCCAGGATTATGTCGTCGAGAAACTCGAAGTCGGCGGTCGCACCTTCAGCTATCGCCAGCCGGAAGGCGCGTTCACCCAGCCCAACGGCACGGTGAACCAGAAGATGCTGAACTGGGCGTACGCCGCGCTGGGCGACCGCAGCGATGATCTGCTAGAGCTCTATTGCGGTAACGGCAACTTCACTCTGCCGCTGGCCACCCGCGTGCGCAAAGTGCTCGCCACCGAAATCAGCAAGACGTCGGTCAACGCAGCCTTGAGCAACCTCAGCGAAAACGTTGTGGATAACGTCACTCTGGTGCGCCTGTCCGCCGAAGAACTGACGGAAGCGCTCAACGAAGTGCGCCCGTTCCGCCGCCTGCACGGCATCGATCTGAAGAGCTACGAATTCGGCAGCGTCTTCGTCGATCCACCGCGCGCCGGCATGGATCCGGACACCTGCGAACTGACACGGCGCTTCGACAATATCCTCTACATCTCCTGTAACCCGGAAACTCTCGCGGCCAACATCGCTCAGTTGCATGACACCCACCGCATCACCCAATGCGCGATGTTTGACCAGTTCCCGTGGACGCATCACATGGAATCCGGTGTGTTGCTGACCCGATGCTGAGTGGATGCCAGGAATGGATAAGCCGTCGTGATTGACGGCTTTTTTGTGGGCTCTAAAAGATCGCGGCCTTCGGCAGCTCCTACAGGTAACCGCGTTCCCCCATAGGAGCTGCCGAGGCTGCGATCTTGTGATCTGTGCGATCACCGAACATAAAACGCCTTGGTCATTTCTGTTCAATTGACCGATGTAACCATCTAGTACATTTTATCTCCACAGGCTGAAACCCTCTCGGCCCATGCCAAAAACAATAAGTGGAGTTACCCCCATGCCCCCTATCGTTCTGGTGCTCAACGGCCCGAACCTGAACCTGCTCGGCACTCGCGAGCCGGCAACTTATGGTCATGAAACCCTGGCGGATATTTCGGCGTTATGTGGTCGCGCGGCTGACGAGTTCGGTCTGGCCGTGGAGTTTCGCCAGACCAATCATGAAGGCGAGCTGCTCGACTGGATTCACGCGGCGCGCGGTCGTTGCGCCGGGATCGTGATCAACCCGGCTGCGTGGACGCACACCTCGGTGGCGATTCGCGATGCCCTGGCGGCCAGTGAGCTGCCGGTGATCGAGGTGCACCTGTCCAACGTGCATGCCCGAGAGCCATTCCGTCATCATTCGTTCGTCTCAGGCATCGCCACGGCGGTGATGTGCGGGTTCGGCAGCCATGGCTATCGATTGGCGCTGGAACATTTCAGTCAGCGATTGCAGGGGTGAAAGCCATGTCGCGTTCCAAGGTGATACTCGCCGGGCTGATCGGCGCCGGCATTCAGGCTTCGCGCACTCCGGCACTGCATGAGCACGAAGGTGATGCACAGGGTCTGCGTTATCTGTATCAGCTCATTGATCTCGATCAATTGCGCCTCGACAGCACTGCTCTGCCAGAGCTGCTCAAGGCAGCAGAGCATATGAATTACACGGGGCTGAACATCACCTTCCCATGCAAGCAGGCAATCATCCCGCTGCTCGATGAATTGTCGCCGGAAGCCCGAGGTATCGGCGCGGTGAACACGGTGGTGCTAAAGGACGGCAAGCGCCTCGGCCACAACACCGATTGCCTGGGTTTCGCCGAAGGGTTTCGCCGAGGTCTGACAGACGTTGGCCGCGAACGTGTAGTCCAAATGGGCGCTGGCGGCGCCGGCGCGGCAGTGGCCCACGCGCTGCTCAGCGAAGGCGTACGGCAACTGACGATTTTTGACGTCGACCGCGAGCGCGCCGAAAGCCTGGCAAACAATCTCAATCAACATTTCGGCGCCGCTCGCGCGCAGGCCGGGCGGGATTTGCAGAACGCGCTGGCGCAGGCCGACGGTTTGGTGAACACCACGCCGATGGGCATGGCCAAGCTGCCGGGCTCACCGGTGCCGGCCGAGCTGCTGCGCAAGGCAATGTGGGTCGCGGAGATCGTGTATTTTCCGCTGGAAACCGAACTGCTGCGCGATGCCCGCGCTTTGGGTTGCCGTACGCTGGACGGCGGCAACATGGCGGTGTTTCAGGCCGTGAAAGCGTTTGAATTGTTCAGCGGCGTGGTGCCGGATGCGCAGCGGATGCTGGCGCATTTTCAGAGCATGAATGGTTAAACAACCCGGCAACCGTTGTGGGAGCGAGCCTGCTCGCGAAGGCGTCGGATCAGTCAATGAACATGGCGACTGACAGACCGCTTTCGCGAGCAGGCTCACTCCTACAAGGGAGATCGAGTCAGGCCTGCAGGTAGCGCAACACCGATTCGCAGATCATCTCGCGATGGCGCTGTTTGATGGTTTCGTCCGGCAGGTCGATCTGGAAGATTTCCCCCAGGGTGTGACGGTTCGACACGCGATAGAAGCAGAACGAACTGATCAGCAGGTGCACGTCCAGCGCATCGATCCCACGCCGAAACAGGCCCTCGTCCGCGCCACGTTGCAGGATCCCGCCCAAGGTATCGAGGATGGTGTTGTTCAGCGCCTTGATCGCATCGGAACGCTTCACGTACTCGGCGTTGTGGATGTTTTCGATGCTGACGATGCGCACAAAATCGACGTTGCGGTCGTGGTGATCGAAGGTGAACTCCACCAGTCGACGGATCGCCAGTTCAGGTGGCAGCTCATCCAGATGCAGGCGGTTTTCCGTGCTGCGGATATCGCCATAGAGCTTTTCCAGCACCTCGACGTACAACTGCTCCTTACTGCCGAAGTAGTAATAGATCATGCGCTTGGAGGTGTGGATGCGCTCGGCGATCGCGTCGACGCGCGCGCCGGACAGGCCCTGCTGGACGAACTCGACGATCGCCTCCTGCAGGATGTTTTCGCGGGTCTTTTCCGGGTTGTTCTTGCGACTCTTGCGCGGCACTGCGTCGGACTCGACAGCAGTGGCGGAAAGTTCTGGATTCATGGTCATCGCGGGCTCACGGCCATCACTGCACAAGCTGGCGATTATGGGCCGCGCGGGACAGTGAAGGAAGCCGCGCAGCCGCTGTTTAATCCCGCGTTTACGAATTCCCTACAACTTAGCCTGGCGCACCGCGCCGCTGCGTGATTTGGCCATCGCCGCCAGCCGCACCGCGACGTTGGCCGCGCCATAACCGGCATAGCCGTTCTTGCGCTGGATGATCTCAAAGAAGAAACGCCCTTCGAACGGCTCGGTGTAGACGTGAAACAACTCGCCGCCTTGGGCGTCACGGTCGTAGAGCACGTTGTAATAAGCCAGTTCGCTAAGGAATTCATCGTCGAAATCGAAACGTGCCGCCAGGTCATCGTAGTAGTTCAGCGGGATGTCCAGCAGCGGCACGCCGGCCTCTTTGGCGCGACTGACCTGAGCAAAGATGTCGTCACAATCGAAGGCGATGTGGTGCACACCGGAGCCGCGATAACTCGACAACGCGTGGGAGATCGCGGTGTTGCGGTTCTCGGAAATATTCAGCGGCAGCCGGATCGAACTGTCGCGGCTGCGCAGTGCGCGGCTCTTCACCAGACCGTACGGATCGGGCAGCACCACTTCGTCGTCGGCCTCGAAATCCAGCAGGCTTTTGTAGAACAGCACCCAGCTGTCCAGGCTGTCCGCCGGCAGCGCCATGGCCATGTGATCGATACGCTTGAGGCCGCCGCCGGTCTGCGCGCCCGGCAACAGATTGAAATCGGTGCCGTACACGTCGGCATCCTCATCGACCAGATAAATCAGGCTACCGTCCGGTGCGCGCACCGCCGCCAGCTCCAGTTCATTGGGGCCTACCAGCCCGCGATAGGGCTGACCTTTGTAAGCGACCGCGCGGGCCAGGGCACTGGCGCTGTCCTTGACCCGCACGGCAGTGGCGCACAGCGACGGGCCATGGGCTTCGAAAAAACTGTGAGCAAACGAATACGGTTCGGAGTTGAGGATCAGGTTGATATCGCCCTGACGCAACAGGCTTACGCTTTTCGAGCGATGCTGCCCGGCCTTGACGAAACCGAGGCGTTGCAGCCAGTGGCCAAGTTTCGCCCCCAGCGCTTCATCGACGGCAAACTCGAGAAATTCGATGCCGTTGTATTCACTGGCCGGCGGCGTCTCGAACAGGATGTCGCGATTGACCACGGGCGTCGCCTCCTGCTCGAGACGCTGACGGGTTTTCTCCTCCAGATACAGCAGCGAACGCAAACCGTCGGCGGCATTGGCCCTGGGCGGAGCGGCGCGGAAACCGTCGTTGAAGATCTCCAGCGAAAGCGGCCCGGTGTAGCCACTCTTGATGATCGGCGCAAGGAATCCCGGCAGATCGAATTCGCCCTGCCCCGGGAAGCAGCGGAAGTGCCGACTCCACTCCAGCACATCCATGGCCAGAATCGGTGCGTCAGCCATTTGCACAAAGAAGATCTTGTCGCCGGGAATATCGGCAATCGCGCTGGGATCTCCCTTCAGCGACAAGGTGTGGAAGCTGTCGAGCAGCACGCCCAGGCTCGGGTGATCGGCCTGACGGACGATGTCCCAGACCTGTTTATAAGTGTTGACGTGCCGCCCCCACGCCAACGCTTCGTAACCGATGCGCAAGCCACGGGCACCGGCGCGCTCGGCCAGCAGGCGCAGATCATCGACGAGGATTTGTTGATCGCCCAGGCTGTCGGCGGAGGCGTTGCTGCAGACCAGCACCAGATCAGTGCCGAGCTCCTGCATCAGCTCGAACTTGTGCTCGGCGCGCTCCAGGTTGCGCGCCAGGCGATCCCGGCGGCATCCTTCAAAGTCACGAAACGGCTGAAACAGGGTGATGGCGATGCCAAGATCGGCGCACATCTGCCTGATTTCGCGGGGGCTGCCGTCGTAGTACAAAAGGTCGTTTTCGAAAATCTCCACCCCGTCGAAACCGGCGGCAGCAATGGCTTCGAGCTTGTCCGGCAGGGTGCCGCTCAAGGAAACGGTGGCAATGGAACGCTGCATGTTTCAACTCCCGGACTGCGCCGCTTTATCTTTATGTAGGAGCTGCCGAAGGCTGCGATCGTTTGATCTTGATTACCAAAACAGCAAAATCAAAAGATCGCAGCCTTCGGCAGCTCCTACCGGGGAATGGGTTTTTATAGTGAGGGAAATTATTGGCTGCATCCCCGCGCGCAGCAATTTAAAGTGTACTACCCGGTTAGTTTTGCGTGCGATTATCGAACACTAAGGCGATTTGGCGAATTGACGATTTTTTGTTCACTGCCCAACATCGGTTGCACATCGAGTCCGGCCACTAACCACCGGGCAAGGTGTTCGACAGTAATGAACACCAAATAACAAATCCAAAAACGGGTGGAACACATGATTCCTTCACAGACTTCCCGCATGGCTCCGGCCATGAGCACTGCCACGGGTGGCATCGGCGACAAGATCCGCGGCGCCATGGCGGTCGGCAAGACCCGCTGGGGCATGCTGGCGCTGGTATTTTTTGCCACCACCCTGAACTACATCGACCGCGCCGCGCTCGGCGTCATGCAGCCGATCCTCGCCAAGGAAATGAGCTGGACGGCGATGGATTACGCCAACATCAACTTCTGGTTCCAGGTCGGCTACGCGATCGGTTTTGTCCTGCAGGGACGGCTGATCGACCGGGTCGGCGTCAAGCGCGTGTTCTTCTGCGCCGTACTGCTCTGGAGCCTGGCCACCGGCGCCCATGGCCTGGCGACCTCGGCAGTCGGTTTCATGGTCTGCCGCTTCATTCTCGGTCTGACCGAGGCGGCCAACTACCCGGCCTGCGTGAAAACCACGCGCCTGTGGTTCCCCGCCGGTGAACGTGCCGTCGCCACCGGCATCTTCAACGCCGGCACCAACGTCGGCGCGATGTTCACGCCCATGCTGCTGCCGCTGATCCTGCATGCCTGGGGCTGGCAGGCGGCGTTCCTGTGCATGGCGGCACTCGGCGGTATCTGGTTGTTGTGCTGGGGTCTGAAATACTTCAACCCGGAAGATCATCCACGGGTGAAGCAGTCGGAGCTCGAATACATCCAGCAGGAAGTCGAACCCGAGCAGGCCCGCGTGCCGTTCAGCAAGATCCTGCGGATGCGCGGCACCTGGGCCTTCGCCCTCGCCTACTCGCTCACCGCGCCGGTGTTCTGGTTCTATCTGTACTGGCTCCCGCCGTTTCTCAATCAGCAATACAACCTGGGCATCAACGTGACGCAGATGGGCATTCCGCTGATCATCATTTACGTCACGGCTGATTTCGGCAGTGTCGGGGGCGGGATTCTGTCTTCGTTCCTGATCGGTCGCGGGATGAACTCGATCAAGGCGCGGCTGCTGTCGATGTTGCTGTTTGCCTGCTGCATCATTGGCGTGGTCATGGCCGCCGGATCGGCCAATCTGTGGGTGGCGGTGGCGGCGATTTCTCTGGCGATCGGCGCGCACCAGGCCTGGACCGCGAACATCTGGAGCCTGGTGATGGACTACACGCCCAAGCACATGATGAGCACGGTGTTCGGCTTCGGCGGCATGTGCGCAGCCATCGGCGGAATGTTCATGACCCAGATCGTCGGCCACATCCTCACCGTCACCAACAACAACTACACGGTGCTGTTCACACTGATTCCGGCGATGTACTTCCTCGCGCTGACGTGGATGTACTTCATGGCCCCGCGCAAGATTCCGACTGTCACCGAATAACCTGCCTGCATCACTCCCGTAGGAGCTGACGAGTGAAACGAGGCTGCGATCTTTTGATCTTGTTTTTAAAGATCAACAGATCGCAGCCTCGTTTCACTCGTCAGCTCCTACGGGATTTGCGTTTCTTCAGCGGCGACTCTGCTGCCACGCTGCCGCCAGGCCGCTGCAGCAAATCACCGCAATGCCGATCACCGTCAATCCGCTCGGCGTGTGACTGAACAGCAGCCAGCCCAACAACCCGGCAAAGACGATCTGGCAATAGCCGAATGGCGCCAGCAAGGCCGGTGCCGCGAGCCGGAACGCCTGGGTGAGAAACAGGTGCGCGGTCATCCCGCAACTGCCCAGCGCCAGCATCAGCACGGCGTGAGTCAGGGTCGGCACTTGCCAGAAGAACGGCACCAGCGCACTCATCACCAGGGTGTTGCACAGGCCGGCGAAGAAGTTGCTGGTGGTCGGGCTATCCACTTCGGCGAGTTTGCGCGTCAGCAATTGATAGAAGCAGAAAAACAGTGCTGAACAGAACGGCAGCAGGATCGCCGGGGTGAACAGTTCGCCGCCCGGGTGGACGATGATCAGCACGCCGACGAAACCGCAGATCACCGCAACCCATTGCCCGCGCGTCACCCGCTCTTTAAGCAGCGGCACCGATAGCGCGGTAACCAATACCGGTGCAAGGAAGTTGACCGCCGTGGCTTCCGCCAGCGGGATGTACAGCAGCGCGGTGGTGAAAAACAGGCTGGTGCCGAGCAGGCACAGCGCGCGCGCCAGTTGCCACAATGGTTTTTTGGTACGCAGGACGCGCAACCCGGACTGCGGCAGAAAAATCCCCGCCATCAACAAGGTGTGCACCACATAACGCGCCCATACCACCATCACGATCGGATAAAAACCGGACAGGTATTTCGACAATGCGTCGTGACTGGAAAACAGGAACGTCGCCACGACAATCAACAGGATCCCCTTGAAGGGCTGGTTGACACCGGAGAGCGGAGTGCTGACGGTCATTGGCAATCTCTGAGAAAAATACGCAGGCGAACGTTTGCGCTGGCAGTAGTCGATTTGGCAATCATAGTCGGCTGAGCTTTCAACAACCGCACAGGACGCAATCTTCTGCGCCGACAAACCGCCGTTGATCCGATGTGAGAGGCAAGATTCCCGCCATGTCGGCGCAGCGAGTCCGCAACATCACAGACTGCTGTCGCGACAGTGCGTTCACGAATGTGCCTGGACAAATTTTTCTGGCAATTGAATTCGCCGCCCGGCCGACCGTCAATAACTAGCCCGCCCAGCGAGGGCGCGTGTGAATGGACGGATGATCGGACTGGCGCCACACTCACACAGCAGCAACACTCATCACCATCAGCCACTTCACCCGCAATAAAAGAGGATTCCCACATGCTATGGAAAAAAGGCCGACGCAGTGACAACGTCGTCGACGCCCGGGGTGATGACGCAGGCGGTGGCGGCGGCATGCGCTTCGGAGGTGGCAAGGGCCTGAGCCTGACCGCGGTCGTGCTGATCGTCGGCATCGGCTGGCTCACCGGCCAGGATCCGCTGCAGATCCTCGGTCAGCTGACCGGGCAGATGGAGCAACCGGCAGCCACTTCGCAAACCCGTCAGGCGCCGCCGGCCAACGATGAGCAGGCCGAGTTCGTCCGTTCGATCCTCGGCGATACCGAAGACACCTGGGGCCCGATCTTTCAGCAGGTCGGACGCCAATACAAAGATCCGACGCTGGTGCTGTTCAGCAACCGGGTCAATTCTGCGTGCGGCATGGCCACCTCTGCCACCGGGCCGTTCTATTGCCCGGCCGACCAGAAGGTCTATCTGGACATGGCGTTCTTCCAGGAAATGTCGCAACGCTTCAAAGCCGCCGGCGATTTTGCCCAGGCGTACGTGATCGCCCACGAAGTCGGCCACCATGTGCAGACCCTGCTCGGCGTCTCGGCGAAGATGCAGACGGCGCGTCAGCAAGGTCGGCAAATGGAGGGCGATGGCGGCCTGCTGGTCCGCCAGGAATTGCAGGCCGACTGCCTCGCGGGCGTCTGGGCCTATAACGCGCAGAAGCGCCTGAACTGGCTGGAACCGGGCGACATCGAAGAAGCCTTGAACGCCGCCAACGCCATCGGCGATGATCGCTTGCAGCAACAGGGTCAGGGCCGTGTGGTGCCGGACTCGTTTACCCACGGTACCTCAGCGCAAAGGGTGCGCTGGTTCAAAACCGGATTCGCGCAAGGCCAGGTAAGCCAGTGCGACACCTTCGCGGCGAAAACCCTGTAAATGCATAAATGGCTTGTGGCGTTACTGTTTATCGCCGGCACCGCGCAAGCGGCCGGCGTCGACGCGATCAGCCCCGGTCGCTTGCAGCTCAAGGCCGGGGAAATGGCGGTGGGCATCGGCCCGGCGCCGGAAAAGATCGAGCGTGTGCTGATCGTCATTCATGGTCGCTTGCGCAACGCCGAGACCTATCGCAAAAGCGCCGAAAGCGCTACCGAACTCGCCGGACAAACCGCACACACGCTGGTGATAGCCCCGCAGTTTCTCAATGAAAGCGACGTGACTCTGTATTCATTGCCGCCCACAGTACTGCGCTGGCAAGGCAACGAGTGGATGGGCGGCGGCTTGTCCACAGGGCCCAATCCGCTGAGCGCCTATGCCGCGCTGGACGAGATCGTAGCGCGGCTCAGCGATCGCAAACAGTTTCCGGACGTGAAGCAGATCGTGATCTTCGGCCACTCGGGTGGTGGGCAAGTGGTGCAGCGTTATGCCCTGCTCGCCAAGGAGCAGCCGGCGCTCAAGGCCAACGGCATTCGCTTGCGCTATGTGGTGGCCAATCCTTCCTCTTATGCGTACTTCAACGAGCAGCGGCCGGTGGCGTTCGACCATGCGCAATGTCCGGGCTTCAATCGGTGGAAGTACGGCTTGGCGGACATGCCGGTGTATGCCGGTGGGCAAACGCCGTTGCAGGTGGAAAGCCGTTATGTCAAACGCGAGGTGATTTATCTGCTCGGGCAGCAGGATGTCGATCCCGAGCATCCGGCACTGGACAAGAGCTGCGCGGCCGAAGCGCAAGGGGCGTACCGGTTGATGCGCGGGAAGCTTTATTTCGGCTATTTGCTGCGCCGCCATCCCGAGGGGGTCAATCAAAGGCTGATTGAAGTGCCTGGGGTTGGGCATGACGGGGATGGGATGTTGACGTCGGCGGAGGGTCAGAAAGCTTTGTTTGATCAGTGAGTTTTTTGCTGAATCGACCGGCCCCTTCGCGAGCAAGCTCGCTCCGACATTGGATCTTCGGTGCACACATATTTTGTGCATGTCATAGAGCTATGTGGGAGCGAGCTTGCTCGCGAAGGGGCCGGCTCAGGCGACGAAGGTGTCAGGCAAACAGCATCCGCCGCAACTCGACACAATCCCTTGCATGCCAATCGGTCAATTCCGGCCAGGGGTTATCCGGCAAGTTCACCAATACCGTCCGCGCCCCCGCCGCGCGGCCGCAATCCAGATCGAACCGGTAATCACCGACCATCACCATGTCACTGGCCGGCACGTTCCAGGCCTCGGCCAGTTTCAACAAACCGCCGGGATGCGGCTTGGGCGGCGCTTCATCGCGACCCAGCACATCCTCAACCGCGAAGCAGTCGGCGAGGCCGATCGCCTCCAGCGTGACATGCGCCAACTCCCGCGCATTACGGGTGAGGATGCCGAGGCGATAGCCACGCGCGTGCAGGTCACGCACCAGCTCCACCGCACCGGTGGCCGGGGTCGAACCCAGCGCAAGATCACGTTCGTGCTCGAGCAGCCAGGCGTGCTTGGCCGCCGCTTCATCCGCCGGCAGAGCGGCGAGATGGCTGAGGATGTCGTCCTCCGGTGCAATCGCCAGCGCCACGCGAATCGCCGCGAAGTCATGCACGGCGACGGTCAGCGTGCCGTCCATGTCGAACACCCAGTGACGAACGTCGGTGAGACTCATGCCCAATCCTTGCGATGGCGGATCAGGCCTTCTTGGGTCACCGAAGCGACCAGTTGCCCGGCGCGGTTGAACACGCTGCCACGGGAAAAGCCCCGGGAATTGCCGGCCCATGGACTGTCCATCGCATAGAGCAACCAGTCATCGGCACGCAGGTCATTGTGGAACCACAGCGCGTGATCGAGGCTGGCGACCTGCATGTCTTTCTGCCACACCGACTTGCCGTGGGGCAGCATCGAAGTGGTCAGCAGACCGAAGTCAGAGGCGTAGGCCAGCAGGTATTTGTGCAGCGCCGGGATGTCGGCCAACGCGCCGTCGGCGCGGAACCACACGTACTTCACCGGATCGGCCGGTTGCGGGTTGTACGGGTCTTTTTCGGTGACCGGGCGCACTTCGATCGGTTTCGGGCACAGCAGTTTTTCGCGCATGTGCTCGGGGATCAGGTGCGCGCGCTGCTGGGTCAGCTCCAGCTCGGACGGCAGGTTTTCCGGGCCGACCACCACGGGCATCTGGCCCTGATGCTCGAAGCCCTGTTCGTCGTACTGGAACGACGCGCTGCAGGTGAAGATCGGGTGGCCCTTCTGAATCGCCGTGACACGGCGGGTGCTGAAGCTGCCGCCATCGCGCACGCGATCAACCGAATACACCACCGGTAACTTGGCATCGCCCGGGCGCAGGAAATAACCGTGCAGCGAATGCACATGACGCGCTTCTTCCACCGTCTGACTGGCCGCCGACAGCGACTGGCCGAGCACCTGACCGCCGAACAGCTGGCGGAAGCCCAGATCCTGGCTGCGGCCACGGAACAGGTTTTCTTCGATCGGCTCCAGGGTCAGCAAATCGACCAGATCTTCCAGCACTTGGCTCATTCAGACTCTCCTCACACAAAGCAATGGCCGCGCAGTCTGGGCTGCGGCGGACGATTCAGGTTCTGGCACGGGCCAATACGATGGCGGCCATTGTAAACGTCCGTGTCGGCTTATTCATGCAAGGTTTGCAGCCATTGTTCGCGACTGATGCGATACAGAACGTGTCGCCGCAACGGGTGATCGAGCGCAAGCTTGGGGTGATCGAAATCATCCTGCGGGTCGTGATGCATGCCGATCGCCTGCATGACCTTTTCCGACGGGGCATTTTGCTCGGCAGTGAAGGAGACGATTTCTTCCAGCTTCAACCGATCGAATCCGGCGCGCAGAGCGGTCCATGCCGCTTCACTGGCGTAACCCAGGCCCCAATGTTCCCTGGCCAGGCGCCAGCCGATTTCCACTGCAGGAGTGAATGGCGCATCGAAGCAGACTACGCCGAGCCCGGTGAAACCGATGAATTCGCCGCTGTCCTTGCGTTCCAGCGCCCACAGGCCAAAACCATGCTCGGCAAAATGCCCGCGCACGCGGCCGATCAGCGCAGCGCTTTCCAGCCGGCTCAATGGCGCCGGAAAGTAGCGCATCACCTGCGGATCGGCGCACATCGCCGCGAATGCCGGCAAATCTTCGTCCTGCCACTGACGCATCAACAATCGCGCGCTTTGCAGCTCCAGTATCGGCTCCATCGTCCCCTCCATTTCCATGCCGTTGAGTCTACATCGCTGGTAGGATCCTTCACTTGTTCCTACGTTCTGCGCGAACCAAGCCATGCCTTTGCCGTTGATCTATCACGAAGACTACAGCCCCGAATTTCCGGCGGATCACCGTTTCCCCATGGACAAGTTTCGTTTGTTGCGCGATCACCTGGTCGACAGCGGCCTGACCCGCGACGCCGACCTGCTGCGCCCGCAGATCTGTCCCAACGACATACTCGCCCTCGCCCATGACCGCAGCTATATCGAACGCTACATGAGCGGCGAGTTGTCCCGCGAAGACCAACGGCGCCTCGGCCTGCCGTGGAACGAGGCACTGGCGCGGCGTACCGTGCGGGCGGTGGGCGGCTCGATCCTGGCGGCGGAAAAAGCCCTCGAACATGGTTTGGCCTGTCATCTGGCCGGCGGCACCCATCACGCCCATTACGATTACCCCGCCGGATTCTGCATCTTCAATGATCTGGCGATCATCAGCCAGTACCTGCTGCAGAGCGGTCGGGCCAATCGCGTGCTGATCTTCGATTGCGATGTGCATCAAGGCGACGGCACAGCGCGGATTCTCCATGACACTCCGCAAGCGATTACCGTTTCACTGCACTGCGAGAAGAACTTTCCCGCACGCAAAGCCGAAAGCGACTGGGACATCCCGCTGCCCAAGGGCATGGGCGATGCCGATTATTTAAAGGTCGTCGATGACACGCTCAACTACCTGCTGCCGCTGTATCAACCGGATCTGGTGCTCTACGACGCCGGCGTCGATGTGCACAAAGACGATGCCCTCGGTTATCTGCAACTGACCGACGAGGGCGTAGCCGAGCGCGATGAACGGGTGATGCGGCATTGCCTGGGCCGCGACATTCCGCTGGTCGGAGTGATCGGCGGCGGCTACAGCAAGGATCGCCACGCCCTCGCCCGGCGCCACGGCATCCTCCATCACAGCGCACAACGGGTCTGGGATTCACACGGCTGTCACTGAGTTGTGCTGCCTTACCCACAATGGCTGTGGAACTGCCTGTGGATAACCTGCGCGAAAGGGACTGCAGGCCATGCTGGGCGTGGCGTACAGCGCACTGTTTATTTTTTAACCAGTCTCGAAATACACCGCAGCCCCTGTGGGAGCGAGCCTGCTCGCGAAAGCTTCAGCACACACAACATCTAATTGACTGACAGACCGCGTTCGCGAGCAGGCTCGCTCCCACATGGGGTCTCCCACAGGGTTCAGCGCTGTTAGAATGCGCGCCCTTGTCCCGCCATTTCGCAGCGCATGCCCATGACCCAGAGTTCCGCCCCCGTCAATGCTCACGTCGCCATCATCGGCGGTGGCCCCGCCGGCCTGATGGCCGCCGAAGTGCTGAGCCAGGCCGGAATCCGCGTCGATCTTTACGACGGAATGCCCTCGGTCGGGCGCAAATTCCTGCTGGCCGGGGTCGGCGGCATGAACATCACCCACTCCGAAGCCTACCCGGCATTTCTCGCGCGCTATGCCGAACGCGCGCCGCACATCGCCCCGCTGCTGCGCGCGTTCGATGCCGATGCGCTGTGCCAATGGATTCATGGGCTGGGCATCGAAACCTTCGTCGGCAGCTCCGGTCGCGTGTTCCCCACCGACATGAAAGCCGCGCCGCTGCTGCGCGCCTGGCTCAAGCGCCTGCGCGACAGCGGCGTGGTTATCCACACCCGCCATCGTTGGCTCGGCTGGGATGAACACGGTGCCCTGCGCATCGCCAGCCCGGAAGGCGAAATCAGTCTGAAACCCGACGCCACCCTGCTTGCCTTGGGGGGCGGCAGTTGGTCACGCCTGGGCTCCGACGGAGCGTGGATGTTGCCGCTGGAACAACGTGGCGTGAGCCTCGCGCCGTTGCAGCCGAGCAACTGCGGCTTCGAGGTGCAGGCCTGGAGCGAACTGATGACGAGCAAATTCGCCGGCGCACCGCTGAAAAACATCGCCATCGGCTTGAATGACGATGCGCCGCGCCTGGGCGAATGTGTGATCACCGCGACCGGGGTTGAGGGCAGTCTGATCTACGCGCTGTCGGCGCCGATTCGCGAGGCGATCAATCAATACGGTGCAGCGGTTATCCACATTGATCTGCTGCCCGGCCGCCCTGTGGATAAATTGCAGGCGGCATTGAGCAAGCCACGTGGTTCGCGCTCGATGGCCAAGCATCTGCACAGTCAGGTCGGGATTGACGGAGTGAAAGCGGCGTTGTTGCGCGAGTTGACCGACGCCGGAACCTTCGCCGATCCGGCGCTACTGGCGCAAGCGATCAAAGCGTTGCCGTTGACTCTGGTGAAAACCCGCCCGCTGGATGAGGCGATCAGCAGTGCCGGTGGCGTTAGGTTCGAATCGATGGATGAGCAACTGATGCTCAAGACGTTGCCGGGGGTGTTTTGCGCAGGCGAGATGCTTGACTGGGAAGCGCCGACGGGTGGGTATTTGTTGACCGGGTGTTTTGCCAGCGGGCGGGCGGCGGGGTTTGGAATGCTGCAATGGCTTCAGCACGAGACCCTGTAGGAGCTGACGAGTGAAACGAGGCTGCGATCTTTCGATCTTCCAAATCCAGATCAAAAGATCGCAGCGTGCCGCAGCTCCTACAGGAAAACCCATTCCCAATGTGGGAGCGAGCCTGCTCGCGAAGGCGCCATTACAGACGCCACATCACATCAAGGCTTGCGCTTGCGCGGCCCGGTGTTGAACACCGGCACCTTGCGCACTGGCTTGATCGATGGCTCCGGCGCCTGCGTCTCGCCGCTGTCGACCCATTTGCCCAGATTGCGTTTACCGCCACCACCGCCCGACGCCTTCGGCTTCTTGGGTTTCTTCGGCTTCTTGATCACCTGGCCGCTGGCATCGGTATCCGGCACGCGGTGCTCAGGTTCGAAATCCGGCTCGTTCTGGCGCTTCAAGGTCTGGCGCGTCAGCATCTCGATCGCCGACAACATGTTCACCTCATCGGCACACACCAGCGAAATCGCCTCACCGGTGGCACCCGCGCGGCCGGTACGACCGATGCGGTGAATGTAGTCCTCGGCCACGATCGGCAGATCGAAGTTGACCACCAGCGGCAGATCTTCAATGTCCAGACCCCGGGCGGCAACATCCGTCGCCACCAGAATCTGCACTTCACTGAGTTTGAAACGATCCAGTGCGCGCTGACGGGTTGCCTGCGGTTTGTCGCCATGGATGCCGTCAGCGTTCACACCCAGGCCCTGGAGTTTTTCTACCAGCGCATCGACACCGTTACGGGTCTTGGCGAACACCAGCACCTGCTTCCACTTGTTCTTGCGCATCAGGTGCACGAACAGTTCGGCCTTGCGCTTCTTGTCCACCGTAACGATCCATTGTTTGACGGTGTTGGCAGCAACATTGCGCGGGCTGACTTCAACGCTCAGCGGATCGTTGAGCATCTGCCCGGCGAGCAGGCGGATGTCATCGGAAAAAGTCGCGGAAAACAGCAGGGTCTGGCGCTTTTTCGGCAGCATGCGATAAATATTCGCCAGTTCTTCGGAGAAGCCCAGGTCGAGCATTCGATCGGCTTCATCCAGCACCAGAGTTTGCAGCTGGTTCAGTTTCAGCGCGTTCTGCCGGAACAGGTCGATCAAGCGACCGGGCGTGGCGACCAGCACATCGACGCCGCCGCGCAGCTTCATCATCTGCGGGTTGATGCTGACGCCGCCGTAAACCGCATAAGTGCGCAGCGGCAAGTTTTCCGCGTACTGTCGCACGGCTTCATGAACCTGCTCGGCCAGCTCGCGGGTCGGCACCAGAATCAGCGCACGCGCCGCGTTGGCGGTGACTTTCGGCCCTTCCATGGCCAGCAACTGCAACAGCGGCAAGGCGAAACCGGCGGTCTTGCCGGTGCCGGTCTGGGCCGCTGCCATCAGGTCGCGACCGGCCAGCACGGCGGGAATGGCTTGCGCCTGCACCGGCGTCGGGGTCTGGTAGCCGAGCGTCTCGAGGGAGCGCAGCAAGGGTTCGATCAGGCCAAGGGAGGCGAAAGTCATGGGAGTACCGTAGGAAAAAATGACGCGGGGATGCAATGCCGCGCAGTTTACCCTAATTCGTACGCGCTTCCGTCGGAACGGCTCTCGCCTCCGTCACCGGCGGCCGCGCCTGCCGCCGCCACTGCGGCAGGCTGATCAGCAGCACGGCGCTGATGATTACCAGCATTGCCAGCGCTTCTTCGATGCCAATGGTCTCGCCGACAAACACCACGCCGAGCAATACCGCCACCGCCGGATTGACGTAGGCATAACTGGTCGCCGCCGCCGGGCGTACATGCTTGAGCAGATACATGTAGGCGTTGAAAGCAATGATCGAACCGAAACCGATCAGATAGGCCAGCGCCAGCCAGCCTTCGAGCGGCGGCATGGCCTGCAGGTGCTCGCCGCTCATCGCGCTGCCGATCAGCAGGACAACGCCGCCGACAAGCATCTCCACCGCGCTGGCCATCGCTCCCGCCGGCAGCGGCAGATGCTTGCTCCACACCGAACCGAACGCCCAGCTCGCTGCCGCGAAGATCAGCAACATCGCGCCGAGCGGACTCGATTGCAGGTTGGAGCCCATGTTGAGCATGGCGATGCCGATAATCCCCAGTGCGACCCCGGCCCATTCGAGACGGGTATTACGCGCGCCCCAGAAATAGCCGAACAACAAGGTGAACAACGGCACCGTCGCCACGGCCAGTGCCGCAACGCCCGAGGCCACACCGGTGTGCTCGGCCACGCTGACCGCGCCATTACCGAAACTGAGCAGCAAAATGCCGACGAGCCCCGCCGCTTTCCACTGCGCCCAAGTGGGGGCCGGAGCACCGCGCCAGCGCAGCCAGGCGTACATCAAGCTGCCAGCAATGACGAAGCGCACTCCGGCAAGCAACAGCGGCGGCCAATACTCCACACCAATGCGGATCACCAGGTAGGTCGAGCCCCAAATCACATACAACGCAAAAAACGCGGCGATCAACGGCAGGGAAAAACGGCGCAAGGCAGGCATGGGCAGCTCGACAGTCAGATTCGGTGGTCGGGTTATTCTAGAAAGGCTGTCGCGCAAAAATAAGTTACAAAACCTGTTTATCGCGCCGGTACACTTTGGAAATCACGGACATTGGACGGATAACCCGTGATTTCGAAAGTCTGGCCCTTTCAGGAGTCTGCCTTGGACAAATACGACCGCATGCTGCTCAGCGCCCTGTTGGAAAACGGCCGTGCGTCCTACGCCGATCTGGCGCGCAAGGTGAACCTCTCCGCCCCAGCCGTGGCCGAGCGCGTGGCCAAGCTCGAGGCGTCCGGAGTGATCACCGGGTATCAGGCCAAAATCGATCTGGCGAAAATCGGTCTGCCGGTCCAGTGCGTGATCGAATTGCGCCTGAACCAGCATGGCAACCAGAAGACTTACGACGAGTTGATCAAGATCCCACAGATCACCGAATGTCATCGGGTCACGGGCGACCCGTGCGTGATCATGCAGGCAGCGGTGGGCTCGATGCCGGAGCTGGAAGAGTTGATCAACCGCGTGGCGAAGTTCGGCTTCAGCAAGACCTCGATCGTACTGTCGAGCGCCGTCGAAAAGCGTGTGCCCTTGGGGCATATCGAAGGCAACGGCAAATAGTTCGGGTCAACACTAATCTACTGTAGGAGTGAGCCTGCTCGCGATGGCGGTGTATAAGCAGGCGTCAATGTTGAGCGAAGAACCGCTTTCGCGAGCAGGCTCGCTCCCACAGAGGGCTTTGCGTCGGGATTGGGGATCAGCGATAACGCTGCAAATGTTCGCCGACTTTCGCCGCCGGGACTTTCTGCAATTTGCACAGCAGGTCGTGATTCAACTCGCGCACCCCATGCTTGCCGCGCAACTCGTCGGCCAGATGCGCTATCAGGTTGGCCGCCATCTCGGCATCGGCCATGGCCCGGTGAGCCTGGCCGGTATGCGGCAATCGCGCAAAAGTGGTCAGCGTGCCGAGCTTGTGATTCGGCGCCGCCGGCATCAAGCGGCGCGCCAGCAACAACGAGCAGGCAAAGTTCTGCAACCGTGTTCTTTTGATTCGGCCCAGTTCGAAATCCCAGAATTTCTGGTCGAACGAAGCGTTATGCGCCAGCAGCGGCGTGCAGCCGACGAATTCGTTGACCTCTTCCATCACTCGCTCCGCCGGGGGCGCGGTGCGTAGCATGGCATTGCTGATGCCGGTCAGTTGTTCGATGAACGCCGGGACGCGGACACCGGCGTTCATCAGGCTCTGATAACGCTCGACGATGCGGCCGTTTTCCAGCATGACCACGGCGATTTCCGTCGCCCGGCAGCTGCTGTTCGGCGAGAGGCCGGTGGTTTCAAAGTCGATGACTGCAATGCGTTCCAAACCGGGTTCAACTCCGTTCAAATCAAGTCTTGAGCAGCAGCGCGCCTTCGATCGGCACGTAACGGCTGGCCGCGCGGATCAGCGAATTGGCGGTCAGGCCGGGCACGCCATAGGCCACCGCTTGCACCCCGTGTTTGCTGATGATGCGTTCGAGCAGCATGTCGAAATCGCCGTCACCGGAGGCCAGCACGACTTCGTCGACATGGTCGGCGGCGTCCATGATGTCGAGGGTGATGCCCACGTCCCAGTCGCCCTTGGCCGAGCCGTCGCTGCGCTGGATGTAGGGTTTGAGCTTCACGGTGAAACCGAGGTTGCGCAGGATCTGCTGAAACTGTTGCTGCTTGCTGTCGCCACGGTCGATCGCGTAGGCATAGGCCTCGACGATCTGCCCATCCTTACTGATGTCCGCCCACAGTGCGGCGTAGTTGAAATGACAACCATAGGCCTGACGCACGGTGTAGTAGAGGTTCTGCACATCGGCGAACACTGCGATTTTTTTCACCGGAGTTCCTGTGAGCGCGCAAGCGCACGAAGCGGGATCAGGCGATCAGGCCCGAAAAAGGCGCTCAGTATGCCAGTAAAAGGCAGTGTGGCGAGGGAGCTTGCTCCCGCAGGGGCGAGTGGCGGCCCTTCTTTACAAGAAGGCCTGCTGCGCAGTCCAGCGGGAGCAAGCTCCCTCGCCACAGGGGCGGGTGATAGCCGTTGGTCAGACGAAGGAGTCGTCGTCATCGAAGAACGACGAATTGTCACTGCTGTAATCGGCGTCGGTGAAGCCGCCCTGGTCGTTGCCGTAGGTGTCGTTACCAGCCACGTGCTGCTCACCACCCCAGTCGTTGTTGCTCTGATCGGCGACCTGAGCCGGTTCTTCCTTGATCACCTCGACGATTTCCTCCGGCTGCTGATTGTGGTGGAACAGGCTGCTGATGCCCTGCGCCAGCATCACACCACCGGCCACTCCGGCTGCGGTTTTCAGGGCGCCGCCGAGAAAGCTGTTGCCCGCCGCCGGGGATGCCTGTTGCGCAAAGCTGGACGACGCGGCGCCGACATTCTGTTGTGGCGCGGGAGCCTGGAAGCTCTGCTGCGGCGCGGGTTCGCGCCAGCCGCCGGTGGACGACGGTGCTGCGCTCTGGCCAGGCGCCGGACGCGCACTGCCGCCACCAAAAATGCTCGACAGAAACCCACCGCCACTCGATGCCGGCGCTGCACTCTGCGCCTTGGCCGATTGCAGTTCTGCCTGCAAACGCTGGACTTGCTGGGTCAGTTGCTTGTTCTGCTCATCGAGGCTCTTGAGCGCGGCCTCTTGCACCAGAATCGCCTGGGTCATGAAATAGCCTGCCGCCGGTTGGCGTGTCAGGTGTTCCTTGATCCGCGCCTCGGCCTGGGCGTCGCGCGGGGCTGCCTCCGTTTCGGCTTGTTGCAGCCGGGAAAACAGACCATCGATCAGGGTTTGCTCTTCGCTGTTCATGGCGACCTCGTAGATTGCCGGTAATAACATGCCCTCGCCCACCGCGGGCGTGGTGCTCTCCTGTAATGGAGACAGTGACAAAACGTTTCAATGACCTTTACCGAATGTTTACGTTTGTGCCGCCCCGCATTGCATCGGTTAAAGTGAGCCACTGTTTCCGACCTGCGATACCGACTGATGAATGCCCTCGAAGTACTGCGCGACTCTTTGTATTTTTTCAAACGCCATCTGGGCAGCATTGTGCAGTTGTGCCTGCCGTTGGTGATTGTCGAAGCATTTCTGCAACAGGCGGTCGATCACGCCACCGGGCCGGACACCTTTGCCGGAGTCAGCATCATCGTCGGTCTGCTGGTGTACCCGCTGTACACCGCCGCACTGATCCTGTTTCTCGATGCGCGCAGCCGGGGCGAAGCGCCGCGCAACCGCGACCTGCTGGCGATGGCGGCGACGCTGTGGCCGCGCTTCGCCGTACTGACCGCGCTCAACACTTTGCTGATCCTTCTGGGCCTGTCGCTGTACTTCCTGCCGGGCCTGATGCTGATGGTCATGCTCGCCTTTGCCGAGTATCTGCTGGTGCTGCGCGGCCTCGGGCCGTTGCAGGCGATGAAGGAAAGTCTGCGCCTGACTCGCGGGCACTTCTGGCGCATCCTGCTGTGCATTCTCTGTGTGATGACACCGTTGTGGTTGCTCAAGGGCGCGACGCTGGCGGTCTACCCAGAGCCGCAGAATCCGCTGATTGCCGGGCTGATCGACAGTGCTCACAGCTTCCTGCAACTGTTCACCAGCGTAGTGCTGTTCCGCCTGTTCATGCTGATCAGCGAATTGCCTGACAAACGTAACGGAGCGGTCTGACCGCGCCGTGCTTGGGCTTCGCCGCTGCCGTCAGGTATGCTCGGGGCCACTTTCTGTAACGCTATAAGCCGAGCCATGACCCGTCTGCTGCGCTACACCCTGTCACTCGTTGCCCTTGTCGTCGTCCTGCTCGGCGCATTGTTGTTCAGCCTGACCTGGCGCCCGGACGCCCGCGAAACCCTGGCGGTCAGTTGCAGCGCCACGGCACCGACACTGGTGCCCGGCCAGGCGCTGAAAGTCATGACCTGGAACGTGCAGTTCCTCGCCGGCAAGCGCTACGTGTTCTGGAATGATCTGGCTCAGGGCGACGACGACGCGCCGACGCTTGAAGACATGGCCTTCAGCCTTGATGAAGTGGCGCGGGTGATCCGCGACGAACAACCCGATGTGGTGCTGTTGCAGGAACTCGACGACGGCGCCAAGGCCAGCGACTACCAGAACCAGCTCAAACTGTTGCAGGAGCGTGTCGCCGACCTGTACCCGTGCAGCACCAGCGCGTTTGACTGGAAAGCCGACTTCGTTCCCGAACCGCATATCTACGGCAGTGTCGGCCGCCAACTGGCCACGTTGAGTCGTTATCGCATCGAACACGCCGAGCGCCTGCAGCTTCCGGTAACTCCGAGCAACTTCATCAGCCGCCAGTTCCAGCCCAGGGACGCTTTGCTCACAGTCAAACTGCCGCTCAGCGATGGCGGGCAACTGAGCGTGTTCAACACCCATCTGCAGCGCGCCAGCCAGCCGGACGGCACCTTGCAGGCGCAGGTAGCCGCCGTGGCCAAAGTCCTCGACAAATATGAAAGCCAGGGCCTGCCCTGGCTGATCGGTGGCGATTTCAATCTGTTGCCGCTGGGCCAGTACCGGCGCCTGCCCGCCGAACGACGCACACCCTACTCTGCCGACAGCGAACTGCATCTGCTGTGGGACAAGTACCCGATGATCCCGACCAACAACGAGGCCGGCGGCATCGACCGGGCCAAATGGCTGACGCATTACCCCAACGACCCCGGCCTCAATGGCCCGGATCGCACCGTCGATTATCTGTTCTACAGTCCAAGGCTAAAGCGCGTGGAAGCGCAGGTACGGCAGGACGACACCTTGCGCATCTCCGACCATTTGCCGGTGATTGCGCGGTTCCTGCTGCCAGCGGCACCCTGACCCGATCGGTAAATCAACGCCCGACCGCGCCCCATTCAAGACATGGAAAAGCATGAAGATCTTATTGGTATGCAAGGACATCGGCGGCTACGCGCGAAAACTGGCGGAGCACTTGGGCAGCGCTGATGAAGTTTGCTTCATCGATACCGCTGCGCTGGCAAAACCCTTCGACCGGGCGCCGAAGATCTGGCGGCGCCGGCTCAATCGCTGGTCGCAGTTGCGCCAGTTCAGCAAGGTTGTGGTGGCTGGCAGACCCTTCGACGTTGCTCTGATCATCAACCCGGCGCAAATCGATCCCAAGCAGCTGGCAATAGCTCTGAGCGCGAGCGAGCGCAAGATTGCCTACCTCTACGACAGTTTCAGTCGCTGGCCCATTAGCCGTGAGGCGTTGGCGGTGTACGACGAAGTGTTTTCCTTCGACCCGGAGAATGCCGAGCAATACGGCCTGAAAAAACTGCACAACTTCATTTACGACGACTACGTCGCCGATGGCGATGCCGGCGAATATTCAGCATTGGTGGTGATGGCGGGGAAAGATCGAGTGCCTGCACTGGAAGGCTTGGCCAGAGCATTCGATCAATTGGGTGTGACCGATTACAAGTTTCTGGTGCAGTGCAAACCGATTGCCGGCGCCCATCCGGGAATCACCTTTTTCGAGCAACGGATGTCACTCGAATCGGTTGGCGAACTGGTGAAACGCTCGCGGATCATTCTCGACATTTCCAAGCCCGGCCAGGCCGGTTTGAGCTTCCGTTTTTTCGAAGCCATGGCCGCGCGCAAGAAAGTCATAACCACCAACAGGCACGTGCAGGATTACGACTTCTATAACCCGGCGAACATACTGGTGATCGATGAGACTGAGCCGGTGATTCCGGCCTGGTTTATCTCTACTCCGTACGTCGACATCCCTGAGCAGATCTATCGCAAATACACTTTACAAGGCTGGATCGAGACTGTTTTCGCATCAAACAGTCATCGATCGCTTTAGAGCCCCGGTGGAACGTAACCCGGGACATAGCGGACGTTGGCGCATTTGCCATGCAGTATCCGCCCGTCCTCGATCAGGAACTGGGCGATTTTCTTCTGCTGATTGATCTTCGCCTGTAACTTGCAGGTAGAACTATGGCCGACCTGTTGGTAGTGCTCGGTGTACACCATGCCATTGCCGGTATGGGTCATCGAAGTGCCGGCCGCTTCGGTGGAGGTCCAGCTCGCAGACTTGTGCCACGTCAGCACGGCCAAGGGCTCGCCGTTCGGACCGGTTTCCTTTTGCATCGAATCAGGAGTGCCGAACAGATCCAGTGCTTCCTGGAGATCGCGGCCTTCCCAGCGGCTCTGCGCGATCGTGGAACAGCCGCTCAAGAGCAACCCTGCCAACAAGGTTGCCAGCAATAAACGTGTGTAAGTCATTGGATGCCCCGGCTTATTTTTTAAGTTCGAGCAGGCTGTCGATGTTGTCCATCATCTGGCTCTTTTGCTGAATTGGTGCGAGCTTGAAAAACATCTGCTGCAGCATTTCGATCATTTGCAGATACTCCATCTTGCCCACGGCGGCCATGTCGTTTTTGGCGCGACTGCCCGGCGCGCAGGCAAACTTCAGCGCTTGCTGGACCCAGAACTCTTTCGGGGTCTGCCATTGGCTGGCAACTTTCAGATGACGCATGGTGTAAGCGAGACGCTCGATGGACTGGCCATTGATAAAACGTACCTTGCCCGTAGAGCACTGGGCTTCGAGGTTGTAGACGTCGATCATCGGTTTGCCTGGTTCTTCATAAACCAGGGTCACCGCGACCATGGTCGCGCCTTTGGTTTTCTGCGAAGGCACCACCGACGTCGCATCCGCAACGTACATGATGTTTTTTTGCGCCACGCCGTTACCGTAGATAATCCACCAGTCGCCAATCGGATTGGGCTCTTCGGCCATGGCCGAACTGGAGGCGGCCAGCAGCGCAGCCGACAAGAAGATCAACTTCTTGAACTTGAAGAATGAGGTCATGGGCAGTTCCGTTCCTTGGGCGCAAGTTGCAGGCAGCAACACCTGTTATTGTTCAGGCGGCGATTTTGCGAGCCTGCACAATCAAGGGCAATTAGCACGGATGGGCTAATGGCGCGCTGCCACTGCGGGTCAGGTGCCCCGTGGTTTCGCCCGCGCCGTGGCTTCGGCGACCAAGGGGTCGTCCGGCCAATAATGCTTCGGATAACGCCCCTTCAAATCCTTCTTCACCTCGGCATAGGTGCTGCGCCAGAAGTTGGCCAGATCCTGAGTGACCTGCACCGGGCGCCGCGCTGGCGACAGCAGATGCAGCTTGACCACTTGCCGTCCGCCGGCAATCCGTGGCGTATCGGCCAGACCAAACAGCTCCTGCAGACGCACCGCGAGAATCGGCGGGTATTCGCTGTAATCCAGACGAATCGAAGACCCCGACGGCACGCTCAAATGATGCGGCGCCAGCTCATCGAGTTTCTGTGGCAGCGGCCACGGCAGCAGGTTGCGCACGATGCTCGACAGATCGAGGTTGGCGAAATGGCTGAGCCGCGAGACCTTGCCCAGATACGGCAGCAACCAGTCTTCCAGCGTATTCAGTAGCGCTGCGTCGCTGACATCCGGCCACTGGCTGTCGCCCTGAGTGCTCAGATCGAGCTGGCGCAACAGCGCCACCCGCGCCTGCCACTGGCGCAGTTCCGGCGTCCACGGCAGCAACTCCAGCCCCTTGCGCCGGACCAGATTGACCAAGGCCTGACTGCGCGCGTTTTCATCAAGACCCGTCAACGGTTCACGGCTGAGAACCAGCTCGCCGACCTTGCGCTGGCGCTCGGCGCGCAGCACGCCTTCGCGCTCGTCCCAATCCAGTTGATCGACGCTACGCACCTGCTCGGCGAGCACCGAATCGAACAGCGCCGGATCGAAATCCGCCGCCAGATAAATGCGTTCTTCGCGCTGGCCCTGACGGCTGCCGAGGTCGGCAATGACGATCCACTCGTGCTTCATCAGGCTGTCGGCCTCGGCGAACAGCGCCGCGCGTCCATTGGCCAAACGGTATTCGGCCCCGCCGGGACGCCGTTGCTGAGCGACGCGATCAGGGTAGGCCAGTGCCAATAACGCGCCGAGC
Source organism: Pseudomonas sp. (assembly GCF_035554175.1). GTDB lineage: Bacteria > Pseudomonadota > Gammaproteobacteria > Pseudomonadales > Pseudomonadaceae > Aquipseudomonas. Next base: position 153,324 of record NZ_DATMIV010000030.1, read on the forward strand.
CAGCGCGGATGATCGGGATCGCTGACCGGCTCGCTCGGTTTGCCGCGCAAGTAACCGCGATACTGTCGGGCCAATTGCCGGGCGCGTTGCACCCCGCCCTGCGCCCCACGACCGGCGCGCTCTTCGCCTGAAAGCAGCACCAGCCGGCTGTGCAGATCCGCGCCGGCGCCGCGCAAGATATCGCGCTCGCCGAGCAGTGCTGCCACCTCGCAGGCCATCGCCGCCAACCCTAGCGCCTGACCGCGCAACAGCAGATGCGCAATGCGCGGATGTGCCGGTAATTCAGCCATGGCCTGGCCGTGGGCGGTCAGCGTTTCGCCGTGCAGTGCGCCGAGCCGTTGCAGCAAATCCTGCGCCTGTGCGTAAGCGGCGGCTGGCGGCACGTCCAGCCAGACCAGTTCACCCGGACTCACGCCCCAGCGCCCCAGCTGCACGGCCAGACCGGCCAGATCCGCGGAGAGGATTTCGGCGCTGCCATAAGCGCCCAGTTGTTCATGCTGATCCTGCGACCACAGGCGATAACACACACCCGGCTCCAATCGCCCGGCACGGCCGGCACGCTGGGTAGCGCTGGCTTTGGATATTCGTTGGGTGTCGAGGCGGGTCATGCCGCTGCCCGGGTCGAAACGCGGCACCCGCGCCAGTCCGGCATCGATGACCACGCGCACGCCATTGATGGTGAGGCTGGTCTCGGCGATGTTGGTCGCCAGCACCACTTTGCGCTGCCCGGGCGGCGCCGGATCGATCGCCGCGCGTTGCGCATTGAGGTCGAGCTCACCGTGCAACGGGCACAGCAACACGTCTTTGCGTTCGCCGATGGCTTCAGCCAGTTTTTGATGCACACGGCGGATCTCTGCCTGCCCCGGCAGAAACACCAACAGGCTGCCGGTCTCATCGTGCAGCGCTTCGAGCACCGTCTGCGTAACGCGCTGATCGATGTATTCGCCCGGCTGAAACGGCCGGCCCCAGCGCATAGTCACCGGATACATGCGCCCTTCGCTGCGCAGGATCGGCGCGTCATCGAGCAAGCCTGCGAGCCGCTCGCCTTCGAGGGTGGCCGACATCAGCAAAATCTTCAGCGGCTGTTCAGCGCGAAACAGCTCGCGACCGTTCAGACTGAGAGCCAGCGCCAGATCGGCGTCGAGACTGCGCTCATGAAATTCGTCGAAGATCAGCAGGCCTACGCCTTCCAGCGCCGGATCGTCCTGCAAACGCCGGGTGAGAATGCCTTCGGTGACTACTTCAATGCGCGTTTTGGGGCCGACCTTGCTGTCGAGGCGGATGCGATAACCGACGGTTTCACCGACCTGCTCGCCCAGCTCACTGGCCAGACGCTCCGCCGCCGCCCGCGCGGCCAGACGCCGTGGCTCGAGCATGACGATGGTCTGCCCGGCCAGCCAGGCTTCATTGAGCAAGGCCAAGGGCACGCGGGTGGTTTTACCGGCGCCGGGCGGTGCTTCGAGCACGGCTTCGTGGCGAGACGCGAGGGCTTCACGCAGAGCGGGTAAAACATCGTCGATCGGCAAAGAAATCATGCTGGCTCCCCAGGGCGTGCCCACAGTAAATTGCGAGTCGCGTTAAAGCTGTGAGCGTGCCAGGCAAGGCGCGGGACGCAGGTAAGGGTCGTTTCCTTGCCAAGTCCCGCAACGCAGCATGGCGCGCTCACAGCTTTAGCCCGCAGGGCCGAACCCCGATAGAGTTCATAAGCCTTCACGCGGTGTCGACCTGGAGAAAACAACTTCAATCCTCAACGTATTTCCGTAGGGGTGAGACGAGGCCGCAATTTACTGTGGGCACGCCCTGCCAAGCCGCGAGTATAACGACGAACTGTCTGACGTTCGTCAGGGTCTTAACTTCACAAGACGAAGCTTCGTTATTTGATGACTCAGGAGACATTTCCATGCGCTTACCCTCTCGCCTGATCGGCGGTGTTCTGGTCGCCACGCTGCTCACGCAACTCTCGGCGTGCGGTTCGATTTTCTACCCGGACCGGCGCGGCCAGATCGACGGCAAGATCGACCCGGCGATTGCCGCGCTCGATGCCGTGGGCCTGTTGTTCTACATCATTCCCGGGCTTATCGCGTTTGCCGTCGACTTTGCTACCGGCGCGATCTATTTCGAACCGGGCCACACCGCGCAGATCGATCCGGCCAAGCTCAAGCAAGCCATCGGCCCGGATGGCCAGGTCGATAATCACAAGTTGCAGGCAATCCTCGAAAGCGAACTGGGCAAGGACTTTCCTCTCGATGATCCACGCCTGATTCAGCACAAGGGCAGCACTCAGCAACTGGCGATGTTCGGCCTGCAACCCGCCGCTTAAAAAGGAAGCTCAATGACATCCAGCCCCGAACACGCCCGCCTGCTGCGGCTGGCGACCCGCGCCTCGGTGGCGGTGGCGTGTACGTTGATCATCGCCAAGGCCATCGCCTGGTGGTTCAGCGGCTCGGTGAGCATGCTCGCCGGCCTTACCGACTCGGCGCTGGATGGCGTCACCTCGATGCTCAATCTGTTGGCGGTGCATTACGCCTTGCGCCCGGCGGATGACGATCACCGCTATGGCCACGGCAAAGCCGAATCGCTGGCGGGGATGGCACAGGCGCTGTTCATCGGTGGCAGTGCGGTGTTGATCGCGTTTCAGGCTTATACGCGGCTGAAAACGCCCGAGCCGCTCGGCGCGCCATGGCTGAGCATCGGCGTGATCGTGTTTTCCCTGCTGCTCACCGCGGCACTGCTGCTGTTGCAGCATCGGGTGATCAAGCAGACCGGCTCCAACGCCGTGCGCGCCGACTCGCTGCACTACCGCTCGGACCTGCTGCTCAACGCCAGCATTCTGCTTGCGTTGGTGTTGGCCGGGTTCGGTTATGCGCAACTGGATGCGTGGTTCGGCCTGGGGATCGCCGCGTATATTTTCTGGAGCGCGATTCAGATCGCTCGGGAAAGTTTTTCGGTGTTGATGGACGAGGAACTGCCGACCGATGTCAGCCAGCACATGCTCGAACTGGCGTGCAGCGTGCCGGGCGTGTTAGGCGCGCATGACCTGCGTACGCGGATTTCCGGCAACCACTGGTTTGTGCAATTGCATCTGGAATTGCCTGGCGAACTGACCCTGTCAGTCGCCCATGGCATCAGCGATCAAGCGGCGGCGGCGATTCACAAGGCTTATCCCAAAGCCGAAGTGCTGGTGCACGCCGACCCACAGGAAGTGGTGCTCGCCGCCCGCACTCAATAATTGACTTGGTAACCACGACTGCTCAAGCAGTTGCCCTGCGCCTGGCGGTACGCCTGAACCACTTCGGCTGCAGGTTGATAAGTTACGGTGCGCGGGTCGAAACCGCTTTGCTGCACGGCGTACTGATAGCACTGGTACCCGTCCTGCTGCACTTGCTGCGGCGACTGGCCGTTGGCCGGGTACGCTTCGACGTCATAGCCCTGCGCTTGCGGTTGCGGCTGTTGCGGCGGCTCGACCACCACGTAATCCTGCGTCGCCTCCTGATAGGCGTAATAAGAGCCAGCGGCGAGGAACAGCAGCGAACCACCGATCCAGACTTCACGGGCGTAATCCGGCAGATATTGAATGCGGATCCCGCGCGGTGGCTGCACGACGATGTAGCGCGGGCCTTGCGGGCGATACCAGTAGCCGCCGGAATAGAAGTAATCCTGACCGCGGTACGGCACGCGGTAATCGCGATCCGGGAAGCGGTCGATCACATGCCCCGGGCGATATTGCGGGCCGGGGCCCCAGCCATTGCCATGACCGTTCGGCCGTCCCGGCCAGCGGTTGTCATCGGGACGCGGCCGCGTCTGCCATTGCTGATTGTGATAACCGTTCTGCGGGCGCTCGTCGCGGTAGTAACCCTGACGCGGTTCCTGAGTCTGGCGCACGGCGTCGGGACGCGGCTGGATCGGCAGGTTGTTACCGGGCTGGCGAGGCGGCTCTGGCCGATCATCGGCACGGTTGCGGTTCTGCCACTGACCGTCGTTGCCATGAGGCTGGCCGTTGTGCTCGAACTGACGGCTGTTGTCGCCACGAATGATCTCGTTGTTCTGCGGTCCATTGCCGGGTCCACGATTCTGCGGCTCATCAGCCAGCGCTTGCGCACCGACACCCACACACAGCAAACCAACACCGGCCAGACGCCAGATGCGCGAATTCATGCTTTTCCTCATTGTGGGAGCCTGTCGTTGGAAGAGCCTGTTGCTAAGACTCGCAACAGGCCCAGCGGGTTCTGCAACAGGTTATCAGGCGCGCAACTTATTTATTGAGGCGCCAAGATGAAATCGCAGGCAAGAAAAAAGGGAGACCCGTCGGCCTCCCTTCTGGAGAACTTCGTCCTGGCTCGACGCTTTTGACGTCGGCTCACCTCACGCCGTCTTCTGGACAGTGTGCAGCTCGGGGGCCGGCACATCCCCGGTGGGGGTGGCGACCGCGGCGGGCCTGATTGGGCGGGCCGCTGTGGACTGTGTTACCGAGCAGTGATTCTGGTGATAAGAATAGGCTCGAAGCCGCGACAGATGATTGCGAAAATTGCTCAATTAAACACTGCTTGCGCAATTTTTAACCCTGGATAGATAATCCGCCGCAATAGTTACGACCAAGGACAGATTGATGAGCAAACTCGACCGTTATGACCTGAGTATTTTGGCGGAATTGCAGCGCGACGCCCGTATCTCCAACCAGGAACTGGCCGAGCGCATCGGTCTGTCGCCCTCGCCCTGCTCGCGGCGGGTCAAGCAGCTGGAAGACGACGGCTATATTTCGCGTCAGGTGGCGTTGCTCGATCGCAAGATGCTCGGCTTGAGCCTGACGGCCTACGTGCTGATCGGCATGGACCGGCACACGCCGGAGCGCTTCGAAAATTTCGAAGCGGCGATTCGCACGTTGCCGCAGGTGCTGGAGTGCAGCCTGGTGACGGGCGTGGACGCCGATTACCAGCTGAAGGTGGTGGTGCCGGATATGGATCACTACCAGAAGTTGTTGCTGGGGCACCTGACGCGGATCGAAGGGGTGACGAGTGTGCGTTCGAGTTTTGTGTTGAATCAGGTTTTGAACAGTACGGAATTGCCATTGACTCATTTGCGTAGCTGAAATCGCTTTCGCGAGCAGGCTCGCCCCCACAGGGAATGCGTCCAAAGTGGGAGCGAGCCTGCTCGCGAAGGGGCCAGCACAGGCGACGCAGATCAATGCCTCGCCATCCGCTCTTGGCGTATACTCGCCGCCGCCCTTTCAGCCCTGTCCGCGCCGGAGATCGCCAATGGATCCAGCACTGTTCGAAGAGTGGATGATGACCGCTCTGGTCAGCATCCTGATCATTTTCATGGGCTTCATCGTCTGGGATCTGGCGAAGAAGTCCAAGGCCGGGCGTTTCGGCTCGTTCATTCTGTTTTTCGTGCTGGGCCTGGGCGTGGCCGCGTTCATCATCAAAAGCGTGGTGATCGGCCTGATCGAATCCGGCGCCTTATAAGCGCGCGGGCACTTGCTGCCACTGGCCCTGATCGAGGCCGTCGATGGTCCAGTCGCCAATCCTGACCCGCACCAGACGCAACGTCGGCAGCCCGACCGCTGCGGTCATGCGCCGCACCTGCCGATTGCGCCCTTCGCGAATCACCAGTTCCAGCCAGCTCGTCGGCACGCTTTTGCGAAACCGTACCGGCGGATTGCGCGGCCACAAATCGGGTTCATCCAGTTGCCGCGCTTCGGCGGGCAGGGTCATGCCGTCATTCAGCTCCACGCCGTCGCGCAGGCGCTGCAACTGCTCGGCAGTCGGTTCGCCTTCCACCTGCACCCAATAGGTCTTCGCCAGTTTGTGTTTCGGATCGGCAATCCGCGCCTGCAACTGGCCGTCGTTGGTCAGCAACAACAGCCCTTCACTGTCGCGATCCAGACGCCCGGCCGGATAGATACCCGGCACATCGATGTAATCCTTGAGCGTCGCCCGCCCTTCACCGTCGCTGAACTGCGTCAGCACGTCGAAGGGTTTGTTGAACAGGATGAGCTTTGGTTCGGCCGGCGGCGCTTTTGCGACACGGCGTGGCGAGGGCGATTGCGCTTTCACACCGGGACGGCGCGAAGATGGACGGGGCGGACGGGACATAAGAGAGAGAACATTTAGCGATCGGGGCTGACAATGCTAGTGCCCCGACCGCCAAATGACCACGATTTACCGTTATCGGAACGGCGGCTCATCGAAGCTGCGCAGTTTGCGCGAGTGCAGCGAGTTGAGTTCGGTGCGCAGCAGATCCACTGCCTCGATGCCGATCTTCAAATGCTGGCTGACCGCACGCTCATAGAAGGCGTTGGCCGAACCCGGCAATTTGATTTCGCTGTGCAGCGGTTTGTCCGAGACGCAGAGCAGCGTGCCGTATGGCACCCGCAGGCGATAACCCTGCGCGGCGATGGTGCCGCTTTCCATGTCCACTGCCACGGCGCGGGACAGGTTGATCAGCGGCCGTTCCTGAGCCCAGCGCAATTCCCAGTTGCGGTCGTCGTAGGTCAGCACGGTGCCGGTGCGCAGGCGTTTCTTGAGATCGTCGCCCTTCTCACCGGTGACATTCGCTGCCGCCTGCTGAAGCGCCAGCTGCACTTCGGCCAGTGCCGGGATCGGAATGTTCGGCGGCACCACGCGGTCAAGAATGCCGTCGCGACGCATGTAGGCGTGGGCCAGCACGTAGTCGCCAATGGTCTGCGACTGCCGCAGGCCGCCGCAGTGACCGATCATCAGCCAGCAATGCGGACGCAGTACGGCCAAGTGGTCGGTGATGTTCTTGGCATTGGACGGGCCGACGCCGATGTTCACCAGGGTCACCCCGTGGCCGTCGTTGGCGATCAGGTGATAGGCCGGCATCTGGTAACGGTGCCAGACCACACCGGCGGCGATCGCCGAGGCTTCGCCGTGATCCATGCCCTTCTCGATGATCACATTGCCCGGCAGCACCATACGCACGAAACGCGGATCGCGGCGCAATTGCTCCAGGCCATGGACGATGAACTGGTCGACGTAGCGGTGATAGTTGGTCAGCAGAATCCACGGTTGCACATGACGCCAGTCGCTGCCGGTGTAATGCACCAGCCGGCGCAGGGAGAAGTCCACGCGCGCGGCATCAAACAGCGCCAGTGGCAGCGGATCGGTGTTTTCCCAGTCGTAGAGGCCGTCGGCGATGCCATCGGTAGCGGCGGACAGGTCGGTACTCGGGAACACCCGCGCCAGCACCGCCGCGGTAACGCCGGAACCGGCCAGTTCATCACCCTGCTCGACCACATACGGATACGGAATATTCTGCTGGCTGACGCCGACTTCGACAGTCACGGTGAAGTCGTGCATCAACGGCGTCAGTTGTTCGAGCAGGTATTTGCGAAACGCCGAAGGGTGAGTGACGGTAACGCTGTAAGTGCCCGGCAATTGCACCTTGGCGTAGGCGCGGGTGGTTTGCGGCACTTCGCCCTGGCAGTGATAGGTCAGACGCAGTTCGGGATAACGAAACAGGGCACGCTGTTCGGCGTCGGGCTCGACGCGATCCTTGAGGTAACGCTTGAGGGCTGAGTTCAACGCAGTGGTGGCCCGCTCATGCAGCTCGGCCAGACGATCCACAGCTTGTTCAGCGGTTTGAACGACAATAAACGCTTCGGTCACGATCAGCTTCCTGTGTTCTGACTTGCAGAGCTTCATCTTGCCTGCATCGTGGTCGCACGGGAACAGTGGCATGTTGGCAACCGCACAATATATGGGCCACCGCCGATCCTTGTAGGAGCTGCCGAAGGCTGCGATCTTTTGATCTTGCTGTTTATAAGATCAAAAGATCGCAGCCTGCGGCAGCTCCTACAGGGGGATTGTGTTGATTCAGAAAACTTGTGGGGTCGAGCGGGCGACGATGGCTTCGACATCCAGCCCGCGGGGCAATGCGCCGTAGACGCGGCCTCCACCGCTGAGGCGGCTTGCGATGAACGCATCACTGACCGCCGAGTTGCCCGCCTCCAGCAATAGTCTGGCCTGCAAACCAAGGGCAATGTCTTCCGTCAACTGCCGCGCCCGATACTGAATATCACTGGTGTCCTTGAATTGCGCCTGCAACCGCTGGATATGCGCGGCCAGGCGCTTGTCGCCGTGGCCGTCACCCAATTCGCTGAACAGCACATCGAGCACGCCCGGCTCTTTCGACAGTGCGCGCAGCACATCCAGACATTGCACATTCCCCGAACCTTCCCATGTCGAGTTCACCGGCGCTTCGCGGTACAGACGCGGCAAAATACTGTCCTCGACATAGCCGGCGCCGCCCATGCATTCGGCGGCTTCGTTGATCATCCCCGGTGCGCGTTTGCAGATCCAGTATTTGCCCACCGCCGTCACCAGCCGCGCAAATTGCGCTTCGTGGCGATCATCCAGGTGATCGAGTGCCTTGCCCATACGCAAACTCAGGGCAAGCGCCGCTTCGCTTTCCAGCGCCAGATCGGCCAGCACGTTCTGCATCAACGGCTGCTCGCTGAGCAATTTGCCGCCGACCGTGCGGTGCGCACAATGATGGCTGGCCTGAGTCAGCGCCTGGCGCATCAGCGAACTGGAACCGACCATGCAATCGAAACGGGTCATCGCCACCATTTCGATAATGGTCGGCACGCCGCGCCCTTCTTCGCCGACCATCCACGCCAGCGCACCACGGAATTCCACCTCGCTTGAAGCGTTGGACTGGTTGCCAAGTTTGTTTTTCAGACGCTGGATGTAGAACTGATTGCGTGTGTCGTCAGGGCGATGGCGTGGCAGCAGGAAGCAGCTCAAGCCCTTGTCGGTCTGCGCGAGGGTGAGGAAGGCGTCGCACATCGGCGCCGAACAGAACCACTTGTGCCCCACCAGTTCATACGCCTGGCCCGGGCCGCTGGCGCCAACCGGATAGGCCTTGGTGGTGTTGGCACGGACATCGGTGCCGCCCTGCTTCTCGGTCATCGCCATGCCGATGGTCACCCCGGCCTTGTGCGCCATGCCGACGTTGCGCGGGTCGTATTCGGTAGCGAGGACTTTCGGCAGCCATTGTTCGGCCAGGTCCGGTTGTAAACGCAGGGCCGGCACGCTGGCGAAAGTCATGGTCAACGGGCAACCGCTGCCGGCCTCGGCCTGGCTGTGCAGATAAGTCATCGAAGCGCGGGCGACATGCGCGCCGTCCTGAGGGTGAGCCCACGGCAGCGAGGTCAGGCCGTGTTCGATCGCGGTGCGCATCAGCTCGTGGTAAGCCGGGTGAAACTCGACCAGATCGATGCGATGGCCGTACCGGTCATGGCTGGCGAACAGCGGTTTGTTCTGGTTGGCGAGAAACCCCGCCTCCATCAGCGGCCCGCCGGCAAGTGCGCCATAGGCATCGATCCGCGACTCGGCCCAACCGGCGCCAAAGCGGCGCGACCACTCCTGCAACGGCAGGTCGATGCGATACAGATTGGTGCCGTCCAGCGATGGCGGCTGATTGGTGACTTCGTGGGTTTCGGCGAACTGATGCAGGTTCATGACGCAGCTCCTTGTTCAGCAATGGCACCAGTTAAGCACTGGTGCTTTTTTGAACAAAGTGTCATACGCGCCGTTTTTGCGGCGCTTTTACCCTGTCAGCAACTGAGCACGCGGCGCTGCAACGCAGCCTGCAGATCCTCGAATTTCACCGGTTTGGGCAGATAGTCGATTGCCGCGCCCGGCGCGCATTGCTCGCGATCCGCGCCCAGCGCCAACATGAATACCGGCAGGTGCGCACAGCCCGGCAATGCATGGATCTGGCAGCACAACGATGCGCCTTCGTGGCTGGGCAGCTGGCAATCGATCAGCACCGCATCGAAGCTTTCCCGTTGCAGGCAGTCCAGCGCGGCGGCGCCGTTGTCAGCGCTGCGCACGCGAAAACCGAGCTTGAGCAACATGCCGCGCATCACCAGTTGGTTGACGCTGTTGTCATCCACCAACAGCACCGTGCAATCCTGCGGCGCACGAATGCAATCGCGGGGCGGCTGATCCGCAGGCGCTTCGATCACCGGCAGTTCGAATTCGACATCGAGCTGGAAGCGGCTGCCGCGTCCGGGCTCGGAGCGATGGGTGAGTTTGCCGCCGAGCAGTTCAACCAATTGCCGGCAGATCGCCAGACCCACACCGAGGCCGCCGTATTCGCGGGTCATCGAACCGTCGAGCTGAAAGAAGCGCTGATACAGCGTGGCTTCGCCCAGATCGGTGAAACCGATGCCGGTGTCGATCACTGCAAACGACAACGCCATGCGGTTATCCGTCGACGGGCGCCCGGTGACGCGCAGCGCCAGGCCGCCGACACGGGTGAACTTGATCGCGTTGTCGAGCAGGCATTCCAAGCACTGCGCCAGTTTCGCGCTGTCGCCGTGCAGGCGATCCGGCAGGGTCGGCTGCACCTCGACCTTGAAATCCAGCGACTTGCTCGCCGCGTTGCCGTCGAACTGCACGCGCAGGGCCTCGACTACCGCGCGCAGGCTGAATGTGCCCGGCGTGGCCTTGAGCTTGCCGGCCTGCAATTCGGTCAGGGTGAGAATGCCGTTGACCATGCGCATCATATCGCGGGCGGACCCGGCGGCGGTCTGCTGATACTGCTCGAGCTCGGGATCGAGATTGACGGTCTGCATCAATTCCAGCGAGCCGATCACCCCGTTCATCGGCGTGCGCAGTTCATGGGTCAGGGTGGCGAGGAATTCGTCCTTGAGCTTGTTGCTATGGGCCAGTTGCTGGTTGAGCGCTTCGAGTTTCTGCCCGGCGTCGTACAGGGTCTGCGCCTGTTGTTCGCGCATGGCGTTGATGCGATCGGCCAGCGCCAGCGACAGCAGCGCGACCTCGATGGCCGAGCCGATCTGGCTGGCGTACATGGTCAGGAACACGTTGGGCAGCAGGCCCAGCACCATCAGCGTGTTGACGATGCCACCGAGCAAGAATGCCGACCAGGCGATGATGAAATAGCGCGCCACACGCAAGCCGCGCCACCAGGCGAGAATCCCGGCGGCAAAGATCACCACGGTGAAGATCAGCGCCAGCGTGGTCGCCAGGCGCAGAGCCAGGGCGTAACTGGTCAGCAGCGACAGACCGATCACCAGCGCACTGAAGGCAATCAGGCCGATCAGCAAACGATCCAGCCAAGGGCTGTGGGTTTTGGTCTGCAGAAAGCTGCGGGCGAACTGGCTGCCGAATAGACCGGCGCAGCCGATGAAGAACGGCGTCGCCGCGTTGGCCCACCAGGGGTTGTCCGGCCAGAAATACTCGACCGCCGCGCCGTTCACCGACAATTGATAGAGGCCGAACGATCCGATATAGAAGATGTAATAGAGGTAACTGGTGTCGCGCACGCTCAGGTAAATGAACAGGTTGTAGACCAGCATCCCCAGCAGCACGCCATAAATGATGCCAAGCACATACAGGCGCACCGGCTGATCTTCGAGGTAGGCGGTGCTCGACCACAGTGTCACCGGCGCCTGGATCGATCCTTGGCTGGCCAGTCGCAGGTACAGGGTCTGTTGTTGATCCGGTTTGAACGGCAGGTCGAACAGATAGTTGTTCTGGCGGATCTCGCGACTGGCGAAAGGCAAGGCATCGCCGGTCTGGCGCACCAATCGATATTCTCCACTGGCCTCAGGCAGATACAGATCGAGATGATCGAGCGGCGGATACGCCAGTTCCAGCAGCCAGGTACGCTGGGCGGTCGGATTGCTCGGGCGGTAATGCAGATCGATCTTCAGCCAGAACGCCGAACGCGAGTAGCCGGCATTGAGCGTGGCTTTATCGTGAGTTTTGAATTGACCGGCGGCGGCCTGAGCGCGGACGTCAGCAATGCTCGCTTGACCGCTCGGGTCTTCGAACACTTGCATCGATCGGCCCAGTGGCAGGCTTTGGGTGAATTCGTCGAATTCGACAGCGCTCGCCATGAGGGGCAAGCAGAACAACAACATCAGCAAATAGCGCATTGAAGCCCCAGCGTGGCTCGTCCGGTTGTGTCAGGAAGCCCCCCATTCCTTTTGAGCAGACGTAAAACCGGTATTACCTGTGATTGGTTTGGATCCAGACTAGCATAGCCGTTGATGGCCATTGAGCACCATGGAAATTTTTCCTACAACGGCTCTAGAACGGGCGTTCCAGGGCAAAGCGCCGAGCTAGAGCTGTTGGATTGGTCAGGAAGATCAAAAGATCGCAGCCTCCGGCAGCTCCTGCACCCGCAAATCAGCTTTGGTGGTAAGCTCGCGCACCATGAATATCTACAGCTCCCGCCCCGTTGTCCTCTGTCTCTCCGGCCACGACCCCAGTGGTGGCGCCGGCTTGCAGGCAGATATCGAAGCCTTGCTCGCGCAGGGTTGCCATGCGGCTCCGGCCGTCACCGCCCTGACCGTGCAAGACACTGTCAACGTCACCGACTTCCGCGTCCTCGACCGTGAATGGGTTCTGGCCCAGGCCAATGCCGTGCTCAACGACTCCGAAGTCGCCGCGGTGAAACTGGGCATGCTCGGTTCGCTGGAGATGGTCGACACGGTGGTCGAACTGCTTTCGGCGCACCCCCAACTGCCGATGGTCTGCGACCCGGTGCTGCGTGCCGGCGGCGGCGGACGTCTGGGCAAGGACGAGGTCGGCTATGCGATGCGCGAGCGTCTGCTGCCGCTGTCGATCATTGCCACGCCCAACCTCCCCGAAGCGCGCATCCTCGCCGAACTGCCTGAAGGCAGCGCCGACGAATGTGCGGAAAAACTCCTGCCATTCGTCAAAAACCTGCTGATCACCGGCGGCCACGGCGACGAAACTGAAATCCACAACCGTTTGTATAGCCGCGACGGTCTGCGTGAAACCTTTTACTGCCAGCGTCTGCCAGGCAGTTACCACGGTTCCGGTTGCACACTCGCCAGTGCGTTGGCCGGCCGTCTGGCACAGGGTGAACATCTCGCCAGTGCGGTACGCAGTGCTCTGGATTACACCTGGCGGACCCTGCGCGATGCCGAACAACTGGGCAAAGGCCAGTTCGTCCCGCGTCGCCTGCCGCTGGATTTCTGCTCGTAACATCGTGAGGTCTGCCCGATGAAACTACGTGGCCTGTACGCCATTACCGACAGCCAATTGCTGGCCGGCAAGTTTCTGTCTTACGTGGAGGCGGCGCTCGATGGCGGCGTCACCCTGCTGCAATACCGCGACAAGAGCAGCGACGAGGCGCGCCGCCTGCGCGAGGCCGAAGCGCTGCGCAATCTGTGCGAGCGCTACAAAACCCAACTGATCATCAACGACGACGCCGAGCTGGCCGCGCGCCTCAACGTCGGCGTGCACCTCGGCCAGACCGACGGCCCGCTGTCGCCGACCCGCGCCCTGCTCGGCTCCAAAGCGATCATCGGCTCGACCTGCCACGGGCAGATCGCCCTGGCCGAACAAGCCGCCAAAGAAGGCGCAAGTTACGTCGCCTTCGGCCGCTTCTTCAATTCCACCACCAAACCCGGTGCGCCGAGTTGCAGCCTCGACTTGCTCGACGAAGCCAAACGCACGCTGCACTTGCCGGTCTGCGCCATTGGCGGCATCAACCTCGACAACGCCGCGCCTTTGGTTGCGCACGGCGTCGATCTGTTGGCCGTAGTCCATGGCCTGTTCGGCGCCGACAGCAGCGCCGAAGTGACCCGCCGCGCCCGTGCGTTCAACGAATTGTTCAAATCCTGAAGATTGAGAGCCCGATCATGTCTCGTTCCGAAACCCTGTTTGCCAATGCTCAGAAACATATCCCCGGCGGCGTCAACTCGCCGGTTCGCGCGTTCAAGAGCGTGGGTGGCACCCCGCTGTTCTTCAAACACGCCGAGGGCGCCTACGTCACTGACGAAGATGACAAGCGCTATGTCGATTACGTCGGCTCGTGGGGTCCGATGATCCTCGGCCACAGCCATCCGGACGTGCTCGACGCGGTGCGCAATCAGCTGCAACACGGCTTGTCGTACGGCGCGCCGACGTCCATGGAAACCGAGATGGCCGATCTGGTCTGCTCGCTGGTGCCGTCGATGGACATGGTGCGCATGGTCAGCTCCGGTACCGAAGCGACCATGAGTGCGATTCGTCTGGCCCGTGGTTTCACCGGGCGCGACAGCATCATCAAATTTGAAGGCTGCTACCACGGCCACTCCGACAGCCTGCTGGTCAAGGCCGGTTCCGGGGCATTGACCCAAGGCGTACCGAGTTCGGCCGGTGTGCCGGCAGCGTTCGCCAAACACACCCTGACCCTGCCGTTCAACGACATCGATGCGGTGGAAACGATGCTTGCCGAAGTGGGCGAAGAAGTCGCCTGCATCATCGTTGAGCCGGTGGCTGGCAACATGAATTGCGTGCCGCCGGCGCCGGGCTTTCTCGAAGGCCTGCGTTCGCTGTGCGACAAGCACGGCGTGGTGCTGATTTTCGACGAAGTGATGACCGGTTTCCGTGTCGCACTCGGCGGGGCCCAGGCGCACTACGGCGTGACGCCGGACCTGACCACGTTTGGCAAGATCATCGGCGGCGGCATGCCGGTGGGCTGCTTCGGTGGCAAGCGCGAAATCATGCAACGCATTGCGCCACTTGGTCCGGTTTACCAGGCGGGCACACTGTCGGGTAACCCGCTGGCAATGGCTGCCGGCCTGACGACTTTGCGCCTGATCAGTCGTCTGGGCTTCCACGCCGAGCTGACCGACTACACCACGCGTCTGCTCGACGGCCTGCAACAACGCGCCGACGCAGCGGGCATTCCGTTCGTGACCACCCAGGCCGGGGGCATGTTCGGTCTGTACTTCAGCGGCGCCGATGAGATCGTCACCTTCGACGACGTGATGGCCAGCGATGCGGCACTGTTCGGTCGGTTCTTCCACCTGATGCTCGAAGGTGGCGTGTACCTGGCACCGAGCGCCTTCGAAGCCGGTTTCACCTCCATCGCTCACGGCGAGGCCGAGTTGCAACTGACGCTGGACGCTGCCGAGCGCGCCTTCGCCGCACTGAAATAATCGCCGCACCGCTGACGTTGGCTATGGCCAGCGTCAGCTTTCACCTACATCGCCACGGTTTTTCCGACGTGTCTGCGAAAATCCTCCCTGAATCGGGCGATATAGTCCCCACGCAGCAGAAAAACGAGTAAAGACTTTGTAAGGTTGGCCCTGCTTATTTCATAATGCGCGCTTATTGGATCCCTCGACGGGTCCGCGTGCCCTTCAGAGGTAAGTCGATTCCCATGAACCGCACCGGCCGCACCCTTGCATTGGGCTGCCTGTTGCTCCTTCAGCCCCTGCTCGCGCATGCACAAGCAGGCGGCAACTCGTTGTTGATCCCGGCGATGGGTCGTTGCACCCTCAATACTCAGCCGCAAGACGTCACGCAGGCACTGGCCGCCTGCCAGAAAGCGGCGGACGAAGGGGATGCGCAAGCGCAATACGAGTTGGGTGAGTTCTACTACGACGGCAAAAACACGCCGCGCGACCTCAATCAAGCCCTGAGCTACTTCGAAAAGGCCTCGTTGCAAGGCCACGCTCAGGCGCAATTCAAGCTCGGCAGCATGTTCTTCCACGGTGAGGGCGTGCAGGCCAACAATATCCAGGCCTACATCGTATTGAAGATGGCGGCGGTCAACGGTGCCGAAGAGGCGCTGGACACGGCTGACGAAGTCTCGGAAAAAATGTCCCGCGAAGATCTCGAAACGGCAACGCAAGTGCTCGGGCAGATCTTCCGCAAATACCTGATGGAACTGCAGAGCGCCGATGGGCGTACGCCTTTCTCACCTCTTCCCTGATTTTTGCGCCGACATCTCTGGCCTCTTCGCGAGCAGGCTCGCTCCCACACTGGAATGCGTTCCCCTGTGGGAGCGAGCCTGCTCGCGAATGAGGCGACGCGGTCTTGAAGCTTACTTCTCAGGCATCGGCATCGGAAACGGCATGACGTTGCCGACCGCGCCACGGGCTTCGCTGATTTTCGGGGTGCCCAGACGCTCCACCTCATCGATGCGCACGATCGAATGCATTGGCACGAAGCTGCGCACCACGCCTTCGAATTGCGCCTTGAGCTTTTCTTCGCTCGGGTCGACGACCACCTGCGTGCGCTCGCCAAAGACGAACTCTTCGACTTCCAGGAAACCCCACAGATCACTTTGATAGATCTGCTTGGCGTACATTTCGAACACCTGGCCCTGGTTGAGGAAAATCACCTTGTAGATTGGAGCTTCGCGTTTGGTCATGGCGGGCGGATAACATCGGGGATAAAAATGAGGGCGCGAACTATAGCATAGCCACCGGACGCACAGCGGTAGGAACCTGAGGGCTTGTTCCTTATAATGCGCGGTTCTTTGAATCACGTGACGACACTAATCCATGGCCAAGAAGCTTTACATCGAAACCCACGGTTGCCAGATGAACGAGTACGACAGCTCGCGCATGGTCGATCTGCTGGGCGAACATCAGGCCCTGGAAGTCACCGCACGCGCGGAAGACGCCGACGTGATTCTGCTCAACACCTGCTCGATCCGCGAGCGCGCCCAGGATCGCGTGTATTCGCAGCTGGGCCGCTGGCGCGAACTGAAGCTGGCCAACCCGGACATGGTCATCGCCGTCGGCGGTTGCGTGGCCAGTCAGGAAGGTGCGGCGATCCGCGATCGCGCGCCGTACGTTGACGTGGTGTTCGGCCCGCAGACCCTGCACCGTCTGCCGGAAATGATCGATGCCGCACGCAGCAGCAAGCTGCCGCAAGTCGACGTATCGTTCCCGGAAATCGAGAAGTTCGACCACCTGCCCGAACCGCGCATCGACGGGCCGAGCGCTTACGTGTCGGTCATGGAAGGTTGCAGCAAGTACTGCACGTTCTGCGTGGTGCCGTACACCCGTGGTGAAGAGGTCAGCCGGCCCTTCGACGACGTGATCGCCGAAATCATTCACCTGGCAGAAAACGGCGTGCGTGAAGTCACCCTGCTCGGGCAGAACGTCAATGGCTATCGCGGCCTGACCCACGACGGTCGCCTCGCCGATCTGGCTGAACTGATTCGCGTAGTCGCCGCCGTCGATGGCATCGACCGCATTCGCTACACCACTTCGCACCCGCTGGAGTTCTCCGACAGCCTGATCCAGGCCCATGCCGAAGTGCCGGAGCTGGTCAAACACCTGCACTTGCCGGTGCAGTCGGGTTCCGACCGGATCCTCGCGGCGATGAAACGCAATCACACGGCGCTGGAATACAAATCCAAGCTGCGCAAACTGCGCGCAGCGGTGCCGGGCATCTGCATCAGTTCGGACTTCATCGTCGGCTTCCCCGGCGAAACCGAGAAAGACTTCGAACAGACCATGAAACTGATCGCCGATGTCGGTTTCGATTTCTCCTACTCGTTCGTTTATAGCCAGCGTCCGGGCACACCGGCTGCCGATCTGGCGGATGACACCCCGGAAGAATTGAAGAAAGAGCGGCTCAATGCGCTGCAACATCGCTTGAATCAGCAGGGTTTTGAAATCAGCCGACAAATGGTCGGTTCGATCCAGCGCATTCTGGTGACCGATTATTCGAAGAAAGACCCGGGGGAATTGCAGGGCCGCACCGAGAATAACCGTATCGTCAACTTCCGCTGCGACAATCCAACGCTGATCGGCCAGTTCGCCGATGTCCACATCGACGCCGCGCAACCGCACTCGCTGCGCGGTTCGCTGATTCAATAAATGCAAAAGATCGCAGCCTTCGGCAGCTCCTAACATGGATCGCATTCCCCTGTAGGAGCTGCCGGAGGCTGCGATCTTGACGGTCCCGACGCCAAGAATATTTAAGAGCTTTCGCACCCACGCCACTGGCGTTATCCTTGATTTCACCTCAATTGCCCCAGGGCGGCTAAATACGACCTTGAACGCACCCATCGAACCACATCGTTTTCTCCTCGAGCCGTTTGAGGCTCGCCGCTTCGCCAATCTGTGCGGGCAATTCGACGAGCATTTGCGCTTGATCGAACAGCGCCTGGCCATCGAGATCCGCAACCGCGGAAACCAGTTCGAACTGATCGGCGATCCCAAACTCACCACGTCTGCGGAAAACCTCCTGCGCCGCCTGTACCGGGAAACCAAGGGCACCGAGCTGTCGCCCGACCTGGTGCATCTGTTCATCCAGGAATCGGCCGGTGATGATCTGGACAATCCCGCCCCCGCCGAACCGACCGTCGCCCTGCGCACCAAAAAAGGCATGATTCGCCCTCGCGGCCTGAATCAGCAGCGCTACGTGAAGGAGATCCTCGGCAACGACATCAATTTCGGCATCGGCCCGGCCGGTACCGGCAAGACCTATCTGGCCGTGGCCTGTGCCGTGGATGCGCTGGAACGCGAGCAGATTCGCCGCATCCTGCTGGTGCGTCCGGCGGTCGAAGCGGGCGAAAAGCTCGGCTTCCTGCCCGGCGACCTGTCGCAGAAGATCGACCCGTACCTGCGCCCGCTCTATGACGCGCTGTACGAGATGCTCGGCTTCGAATACGTCGCCAAGCTGATCGAAAAACAGGTGATCGAAGTGGCACCGCTGGCTTACATGCGCGGTCGCACGCTGAACAACAGCTTCATCATTCTCGACGAGAGCCAGAACACCACTGTCGAGCAGATGAAGATGTTCCTCACGCGGATCGGCTTCGGCTCCACCGCTGTGATTACCGGTGACATCACCCAGGTCGACCTGCCGCGCGGCACCAAATCCGGCCTGCATCATGTGATCGAAGTGCTCAAAGACGTCCCGGGCATCAGCTTCACCCACTTCCAGCCCAAAGACGTCGTGCGCCACCCGTTGGTGCAGCGGATTGTCGAGGCCTACGAGCGCTTCGAGACCCGCGCCGAAGCCGCCAGGGAAACCTTGCGCGATGCTTGAACTGGATCTGCAGATTGCCACCGAGGCAAGCGCTCCGAGTGAAGCCGAATTCCGCCAGTGGTGCGACCTGGCCCTGCGCCAGCGCAGCGCCGACTCGGAAATGACCATTCGTCTGGTCGACGAGGAAGAAGGCCGCGAACTCAATCACACCTGGCGCCACAAGGATTATGCGACCAACGTGTTGTCATTCCCGGCCGAAGTGCCCGACGAGTTTCTCGACATCCCGCTGCTCGGCGATCTGGTGATCTGCGTGGCAGTGGTCGAACGCGAAGCCGCTGAACAGGGCAAGGAACTAAAAGCACACTGGGCACATCTGGTCATTCACGGCTGCTTGCATCTGCTCGGTTACGACCATATAGATGACGACGAAGCCGAGGAAATGGAAGCACTGGAACGCGAGTTGCTTGCCGAACTGGGTTATCCCGATCCGTACGCGGACGACGAAACCGAACACTCCCCCATCGTTACAACAAAGGATTCAGAGTAATCGCTATGAGCGAAGATCGATCGAGCAACGGGCAGAAGTCATGGCTGGGTAAACTCACCCAGGCTTTTGCCCACGAGCCGAAGAACCGCCAGGAGCTCCTTGAGCTGCTGCGCGATGCACATCAGAACAAACTGCTGGACAGCGAAGCGCTGGCCATCGTCGAAGGCGCCATTCAGGTGGCTGACCTGCAAGTACGCGACATCATGGTGCCGCGCTCGCAGATGATCAGTATCAAGGCGACCCAGACACCCCGCGAATTTCTCCCCGCCGTGGTCGACTCGGCCCACTCGCGCTATCCGGTCATCGGCGAAAGCCATGACGACGTGATGGGCGTGCTGCTGGCCAAGGACCTGCTGCCGCTGATCCTCAAGGAGAATGGCGACAGCTTCAACATCAAGGACCTGCTGCGCCCGGCCACTTTCGTGCCGGAGTCCAAGCGTCTGAACGTGTTGCTGCGTGAGTTCCGCGCCAACCACAACCACATGGCCATCGTCATCGACGAATACGGCGGTGTGGCCGGTCTGGTGACCATCGAAGACGTGCTCGAGCAGATCGTCGGCGACATCGAAGATGAACACGACGTCGAAGAAGACAGCTACATCAAGCCGCTGCCCAGCGGTGACTTCCTGATCAAGGCCCTGACGCCGATCGAAAACTTCAACGAGTTCTTCGACAGCGAGTTCTCCGACGACGAGTTTGACACCGTTGGTGGCCTGGTGATGAGCGCGTTCGGCCACTTGCCAAAACGCAACGAAATCACTGAAATCGGCGCCTATCGTTTCCGCATCCTGAACGCCGACAGTCGTCGGATTCACCTGCTGCGGCTGACGCCAATCGCTCGGTAATCATTAAGGCATTAAGGATAGAAATGCGCTGGACAACCCGCCCCGGCTGGCCCGGTAACCTGCTGGCCGTGGCGGCCGGTGCAATAACCACGTTCGCTCTGGCCCCGTTCAACATCTGGCCGCTGGCGTTGCTGGCGGTCGGTCTGTTCTATGCCGGTTTGCGTGAGCTGAGCCCGCGTCAGGCGCTGGGCCGTGGCTGGTGCTTCGGTTTCGGCCTGTTCGGCGCCGGCACCAGCTGGATCTACTACAGCATTCACCACTTCGGCGGCGCTTCGGTGTTGCTCGCCGGATTCCTCATGCTGCTGTTCACCGCGGCGATCGCCTGGTTCTTCGCCCTGCCCGCCTGGTTGTGGGCGCGCTGGCTGCGCCGTAACGAAGCACCGCTGGCCGATGCTCTGGCCTTTGCTGCGTTGTGGGTCGGACAGGAAGCATTTCGCGGCTGGTTCCTCACTGGTTTCCCGTGGTTGTACTCCGGTTACAGCCAGCTCGACGGCCCGCTGGCCGGGCTCGCACCGGTAGGCGGCATGTGGCTGGTGTCGTTTGTTCTGGCATTGACGGCGGCGCTGATCTACAACGCGCCGCGCCTGCTGCAGGCTCGCCGTAAAGGTTTTATCGCTGCCGGTTTGTTGCTGCTGGTCGGCCCTTGGGTAGCCGGCATCGCCCTTAAAGGTCACGCCTGGACCAGCCCGTCCGGCGCACCGCTGACGGTCGCCGCGATTCAGGGCAACGTCGCGCAGAGCATGAAATGGGATCCGGCCGAGCTCAACGCACAACTGGCGCTGTATCGCGATCTGAGTTTTCGCTCCAAACCGGTCGACCTGCTGATCTGGCCGGAAACCGCCGTACCGGTCCTGAAGGAGTCCGCCGAGGGCTACCTGACCATGATGGGCACGTTCGCCGCCGAACGTAAATCGGCGCTGATCACTGGCGTGCCGATCCGTCAGACCGTGCATCACGAACGCCGGTTCTTCAACGGCATCACCGTGGTCGGTGAAGGCGATGGCACTTACCTCAAGCAGAAACTGGTGCCATTCGGCGAATACGTGCCGTTGCAGGACATACTCCGCGGCTTGATCGCGTTCTTCGATCTGCCGATGTCCGACTTCGCTCGCGGCCCTTCCGATCAGGCGCTGTTGCAGGCCAAGGGTTACCAGATCGCGCCGTTCATCTGCTACGAAGTGGTGTACCCGGAATTCGCCGCTGGCCTGTCGGCACGCAGCGATCTGTTGCTGACCATCAGCAATGACACCTGGTTCGGCACTTCCATCGGGCCGCTGCAGCATCTGCAAATGGCGCAGATGCGCGCGCTGGAGGCCGGACGCTGGATGATCCGCGCTACCAACAACGGCGTGACCGGCCTGATCAACCCGTTCGGGCAGATCACCGAACAGATTCCGCAATTCGAACAAGGTGTGCTGTACGGCGAAGTAGTGCCGATGCACGACCTGACGCCTTACTTGCAATGGCGTTCGTGGCCGTTGATCGTGCTGTGCCTGCTGCTGTTTGGCTGGGCATTGATGGCCAACCGGATGTCAAAAACCCTCTAAACGCAAAAGATCGCAGCCTTCGGCAGCTCCTACAGAAAGAACCTCAACCCCCTGTAGGAGCTGCCGAAGGCTGCGATCTTTTGATCTTCAGCGGTAAAACAACGAATACCCCACCTGCCCCACCGCTTCATTCATCAACTGGCCGCTCTGCCAGATCGACTTGAATTCCGGCAGCCAGCCGCCAAAGGGCCGCGCATTATCGGTGCCCAAAAAGCCCACCGGCGCTGGCACCACGTCAAAACCCGCCTGCTGAAAACTCCACACCGCACGCGGCATGTGCCACGCCTGTGTCACCACAACGACCCGCTTGATCCCCTGGGGCAAGAGAATATCCGCCGTGAACCGGGCGTTTTCCCACGTGGTGCGGCTCGCGCCTTCCTGCCAGCGCACCGTTACGTCGAAGTCATCACGCAACGAATCGGCCATCAACTTCGCTTCGGTCGGTGGCGTGCCGTAATGCAGGCCGCCGCTGGTCAGGATCGGCAATCCCGAGGCCTTGGCCAGGCGCGCTGCATAACGCTGGCGCTCAAGCCCAATGCCGGTCGGCTGATCGTCGCCCCAGGCGAGGTCGCCGCGTTCACGTCCGGAGCCCAGCACCACAATCGCATCGGCACGCTGTGCCAGGGTCGGCCATTCCTGGCGAGCCAACGGCGGCTCACGTTCCAGCGCCTTGGCGCCCCATTGCACCGCCACCGGCAGACTCATCAGCCACAGGCCACCAAAACCAAGGGCGAAACACACGCCGGCCAGGCGCGGCCGCGAGCGGCGCAACCACCAGGCGGCCAACAACAGCAGTAAAAGAATGCCGGGCGGCAGTAGAAGTTGTTTGATGAAATATCGAAAAGGCATCGGGCATCTCCAAAGATGCCCGAAGCCTAAAAGTGTTGATCAAGGGTTACAACCAACAGGCGCGATTGCGCAGCAAAAGATCCGTTTCATGACCTGCCATGCGCTTACTTGGCCTGCACAGAGCGAACCTTGCCGGTGTCTCTGCGCGGCGCCTTGTCCGTGAGCCAGATGACCTTGGCCGACTGTGCTGCATCGAGTTGCTTCACTGCTTCTGACAGGCATCCCTGCGTTTCACGTTCACTGCGATCCAGATAGGCCTTGACCAGTTTGAACTCGGCGGGGCTCAAGCCACGCAATTCCAGTTCCAGGGGGCGCTCGTCGCGCAGCCGGTCAGCGGTTTTCACGGCGTCCAGCGCCATGCCCAGACGATCGATCAACCTTTCGTACAACTCGGGTTTCGTTACGTGTTTTTTCCGTTGCTCCACCATCCCTCACCTCATTGAAGATAAGACTCACTCCCCAATTAGAGCTTAGCTTCGCTGCACGAACCGGCTACACGCCGCGACCAACGGCCCTCGCCACCCAGAGGCTCTGGCAAACAGCTGTAATCAGGGTTTCCCTAGGCCAAGCGCGGTCATGTATGCTACGGCGCTTCCTGTCATTCCACTTCCAGCGCACCCGGGCCATCCCGAATGCCGCCGTCGAAGAGGATTAGGCCACCCCTATCCAGTACAAAAGTAGCCATGCACGAACAATATCAGCCACGTGAGATCGAAGCCGCCGCCCAGTCGTTCTGGGATGAGCAAAAGTCCTTTGAAGTCAGTGAACAGCCAGGCAAGGAAACCTACTACTGCCTGTCGATGTTCCCTTACCCCAGCGGCAAGCTGCACATGGGCCACGTGCGCAACTACACCATCGGCGACGTGATCTCGCGCTACCAGCGCATGCAGGGCAAGAACGTTCTGCAACCGATGGGTTGGGATGCGTTCGGCATGCCGGCGGAAAACGCCGCGATGAAGAACAACGTGGCGCCCGCCAAGTGGACCTACGAAAACATCGCCTACATGAAGTCGCAACTGCGCAGTCTCGGCCTCGCGGTGGACTGGTCCCGTGAAGTGACCACCTGCAAGCCGGACTACTACCGCTGGGAACAATGGCTGTTCACTCGCCTGTTCGAAAAGGGCGTGATCTACCGCAAGAACGGCACCGTGAACTGGGATCCGGTCGACCAGACCGTACTGGCCAACGAACAGGTGATCGACGGACGCGGCTGGCGCTCCGGCGCGCTGATCGAAAAGCGCGAAATCCCGATGTACTACTTCAAGATCACCGCCTACGCCGACGAGTTGCTGGAAAGCCTCGACGAACTGACTGGCTGGCCTGAGCAGGTCAAGACCATGCAGCGCAACTGGATCGGCAAGTCCCGTGGCATGGAAGTACAGTTCCCGTACAACGTCGATTCGATCGGCGAAGCCGGCACCCTGAAAGTCTTCACCACCCGCCCGGACACCCTGATGGGCGCAACCTACGTCGCCGTCGCCGCCGAGCATCCGCTGGCCACCCTGGCCGCGCAGAACAACCCTGAACTGCAAGCGTTCATCGCTGAATGCAAGGGCGGCAGCGTCGCTGAAGCCGACGTCGCCACCCAGGAAAAGAAAGGCCTGCCGACCGGCCTGTTCGTCGAGCACCCGCTGACTGGCGAAAAACTGCCGGTGTGGGTCGCCAACTACGTACTGATGCACTACGGCGACGGCGCGGTCATGGCCGTCCCGGCGCACGATGAGCGCGACTTCGAATTCGCCCACAAGTACAACCTGCCGGTGAAAACGGTCGTGCGTACCAGCTCCGGTGACACCAACCCGGCCCCATGGCAAGACGCCTACGGCGAGCACGGCACGCTGATCAATTCCGGTGAGTTCGACGGCCTAGACTTCGCCGGCGCGTTCGACGCCATGGAAGTCGCCCTGATCAAGAAAAACCTCGGCGCTTCGCGTACCCAGTTCCGTCTGCGCGACTGGGGCATCAGCCGCCAGCGCTACTGGGGCTGCCCGATCCCGATCATCCACTGCGCCGCGTGCGGTGACGTGCCGGTGCCGGAAGATCAACTGCCTGTCGTGCTGCCGGAAGACGTGGTGCCGGACGGCGCCGGTTCGCCGCTGGCACGCATGCCCGAGTTCTATGAGTGCAGCTGCCCGAAATGCGGTGCGCCTGCCAAGCGTGAAACCGACACCATGGACACTTTCGTCGAGTCGTCGTGGTACTACGCCCGCTACGCGTCGCCGCACTTCGAAGGTGGTCTGGTGGAGAAATCCGCAGCCGACCATTGGCTGCCTGTGGATCAATACATCGGTGGCATCGAACACGCCATTCTTCACCTTCTTTATGCACGCTTCTTCCACAAGCTGATGCGTGACGAAGGTCTGGTCAGCTCCAACGAGCCATTCAAGAACCTGCTGACCCAGGGCATGGTGATCGCCGAGACTTACTATCGTCGTGAAGCCAACGGCGCCTACACCTGGTTCAACCCGGCCGACGTAGAACTGGAGCGTGACAGCAAAGCCAAGGTCATCAGCGCGAAGCTGAAATCCGACGGCCTGCCGGTGGAAATCGGCGGCACCGAGAAGATGGCCAAGTCGAAGAACAACGGCGTCGACCCACAGTCGATGATCGACCAGTTCGGCGCCGACACCTGCCGCCTGTTCATGATGTTCGCCTCGCCGCCTGACATGAGCGCGGAATGGTCGGACTCCGGCGTTGAAGGCTCGCATCGGTTCCTCAAGCGCGTCTGGCGCCTGGCGCAAGCCCACGTCAGTCAAGGCTTGCCGGGCAAACTGGACGTTGCCGGGCTGAGCGACGAGCAAAAAAACGTACGCCGCGCCATCCACCTGGCCATCAAGCAGGCCAGTCACGATGTCGGTCAGAACCACAAATTCAACACCGCCATTGCCCAAGTGATGACGCTGATGAACGTGCTGGAAAAAGCTGCGCAAAGCACCGGGCAGGATCGTGCGCTGCTGCAAGAAGGCCTGGAAGCAGTCACCCTGCTGCTGGCGCCGATCACTCCGCACATCAGCCACGAACTGTGGAAGCAGCTGGGTCACGCCGATGCCGTGATCGATGCGGGCTGGCCGGCTGTCGACGAGAGTGCCCTGGTGCAGGACAACCTGACCTTGGTCATTCAGGTCAACGGCAAGCTGCGCGGGCAGATCGAAATGCCGGCCAGCGCCACCCGCGAAGAAATCGAAGCCGCCGCGCGCATCAACGACAACGTGCTGCGCTTCGTCGATGGCCTGACCATTCGCAAAGTGATCGTGGTGCCGGGCAAACTGGTCAACATCGTCGCCAGCTAAATTGGATCGGGTGCCGGGTTCGCCTGGCACCCAGTAAAACCTTTCGGGCCGCAGAGGCGGCTCACCTGGTTTCAAGGGGAGCAATACAATGATCAAACGCAACCTGCTGGTGATGGGCCTCGCCGTTCTGCTGAGCGCCTGCGGTTTCCAGTTGCGTGGTACCGGCAGCAACGAGCTGTCGATCAAGGAGCTCGACCTGAGCGCGCGCAACGCCTACGGCGAAACCGTGACGCAACTGCGTCAGGTGCTGGAGTCCAGCGGCGTCAAGGTCTACAGCGGTGCGCCCTACAAGCTGTTCCTGGCTGACGAGCAGGAAAGCCAGCGCATCCTCAGCTATGCCGGGGCCGGTCGTACCGGTGAATATCAAGTCAGCACCGTGCTGAGCTATGACATCCGCGGCGAGAACAATCTGTCACTGCTCAGCGACAAGCTGGAAGTGCAGAAAGTCTTTATTCACGACGGCAACAACCTTGTCGGTTCCGATCAGGAAGCCAACGACGCGCGTCGTGAAACCCGCCGGGAGCTGGTTCAGCGCATGATGCTGCGCCTGTCACAACTGACGCCAGGTCAGTTGCAGCAGCTGCAGCAGACCGCCAATGACCGCGCCAAGGCTGAGGCTGATGCGCTGGAAGCGGCGCAAAAGGCTGAAGCGGAAACCCCGCGTCAGTCGCCGCTCGAAATTCCGCAGCAGTAAGACGGTCGGGGCGCTCAGGCGCCCCGCTGTCCTTTCCTTATGAAGCTCGCTCCCGCTCAACTCGGCAAACACCTGCAAGGCGCCCTCGCGCCGGTCTACGTCATCAGCGGCGATGATCCGCTGCTGTGTCAGGAAGCTGCCGACGCCATCCGCACTGCTGCACGCCAGCAAGGTTTTGACGAACGTCAGGTATTCGCTGCCGACGCCAATTTCGATTGGGGCTCGCTGCTGCTGGCCGGCGCGAGCATGTCGCTGTTCGCCGAAAAACGCCTGCTGGAACTGCGCCTGCCCTCAGGCAAGCCCGGTGACAAAGGCGCCGCAGCATTGATCGAATATTGCTCGCGCCCCGCCGAAGACACGCTGCTGCTGATCAGCCTGCCCAAGCTCGACGGCAGTGCGCAGAAAACCAAGTGGGGCAAGGCGTTGGTCGAAGGTCAGCAGACCCAGTTCGTGCAGATCTGGCCGGTGGATGCCAATCAGTTGCCGAGCTGGATTCGCCAACGTTTGTCTCAGGCAGGCCTCTCGGCCAGCCAGGACGCCGTCGAATTGATTGCAGCGCGTGTCGAGGGCAACCTGCTCGCCGCCGCGCAGGAAATCGAAAAACTCAAACTGATGGCCGAAGGCGGGCAGATCACCGTCGAAACCGTACAGGCCGCCGTGGCCGACAGTGCACGGTTTGACGTGTTCGGCCTGACCGATGCGGTGCTCAACGGCGAACCGGCGCACGCGTTGCGCATGCTCGAAGGTCTGCGCGGCGAAGGCGTCGAGCCGCCAGTGATCCTCTGGGCGTTGGCGCGGGAGTTGCGCCTGCTGGCCAATATCTCGCTGCAATACAGCCAGGGCACGCCGCTGGACAAGTGCTTCAGCCAGTCGAAGCCGCCGGTCTGGGACAAGCGCAAACCGTTGATGAGTAAAGCGCTGCAACGCTACTCGGCGTCTCGCTGGGCACAGCTGTTGCTCGAAGCCCAGCGCATCGATGCGCAGATCAAGGGTCAGGCGGCAGGTTCGCCGTGGATGAGCCTGAGTCGGCTGGCTCTGTTGATGTCAGGCCAACGCCTGTCTTTGCCTGCCGAGTAAGATCAAAAGATCGCGCCTTTGGCAGCTCCTGCAGGGATCGGTGCAGGAGCTGCCGAAGGCTGCGATCTTTTGACTTTTCTTTAGCATGAGCAGATTATCTGCGG
The DNA here is from genome assembly GCF_035554175.1 of Pseudomonas sp. Classification (GTDB taxonomy): domain Bacteria; phylum Pseudomonadota; class Gammaproteobacteria; order Pseudomonadales; family Pseudomonadaceae; genus Aquipseudomonas. The sequence continues at coordinate 181,029 of NZ_DATMIV010000030.1, forward strand.
CGCAAAACCCACGCACTCGAGAGAACCCTCATGAGCAAAAAACCAGCAAAACACGGCCCCAACAAGGCCAAATCCATCGTCGCCCAGCCCTTGTTCCGCAGCCGTCAGGAACGACCAGCCAAGGGCAAAGGCAGCTACCGTCGCGAAGCCTTCCGGTCTGACAACCGGGAGGCTTTTTACTTTCTGGCTGCCTGAAGCGCACCACCCCCCGCTCATGTTAAGGTCTGCACCTGACTCGTTTCCCCTGGAACTGTGCATGCCCCCAAGTCTTTCCCGTCGTTGGCCCGTTCGCCAATTGATCGCTGCCTCCAGCTTCATTCTGCTTGTCGCCTGCGCGGAAAAACCCACCGCCGCCGATGCACAACCGCTTCAAGCCGCTCCCGTGCCCACGGCCCCAGCGATTATCCCGCCGGTAGTGCCGTCCGCTGATCCGCTCGATATTCAACCGACCCAGACCTTTGCCGAATGGCAGGCCGGTTTCCGCAAGGATGCCCTCGCCGCCGGGATTCGCCCTGAGCTGTTCGATCAGGCATTTGCCAATGTCAGCTTCGATGCCAGCGTGATTCGCGCTGATCGCAGTCAGCCAGAATTTTCCCGCCCGGTGTGGGAATACCTCGATGGCGCGCTATCGCCGCTGCGCGTGCGCAAAGGTCAGGCGTTGATCAACCAGTACGCCGACATCCTGCAAAGTATCGAACAGCGTTACGGCGTCGACCGTCAGGCGCTGGTGTCGGTGTGGGGCATGGAAAGCAACTTCGGGCAGTTCCAGGGCAGCAAGTCGGTGATCAACTCACTGGCCACCCTTGCCTATGAAGGGCGTCGCCCGGGTTTCGCTCACGCACAATTGATCGCTGCCCTGCAGATTCTGCAACAGGGTGATATCACCCCGGAAAAAATGCTTGGCTCGTGGGCCGGTGCGATGGGGCAGACCCAGTTCATTCCGACGACCTACAACACTCATGCCGTGGATTTTGACGGTGACGGTCGCCGCGACATCTGGGGCAGCCCGGCCGATGCGCTGGCCTCGACGGCCCACTACCTGCAGAGCTCGGGTTGGCAGCGTGGCCAGCCGTGGGGTTTCGAAGTGCAACTGCCCAGCGGTTTCGATTTCACTCTGGCGGATGGTGCGATTCGCAAGAGCGTTGCCCAATGGCGGCAACTGGGGGTGAACCTGGCCAATGGCGCGCAGGTGCCAGCCGGATCAGAGCAACTGCCTGCGGCGCTGCTGCTGCCCGCCGGCTATCGCGGCCCGGCGTTTCTGATCCTCGACAACTTCCGGGCGATCCTCAAGTACAACAACTCGTCTTCCTATGCGCTGGCGGTGAGTCTGTTGTCCGAGCGTTTCCAGGGCGCTGGCCTGATCAGTGGCAATTGGCCAAAAGACGACTTGCCGCTGAGCCGTACCGAACGCATCGAACTGCAAACGCTGTTGAGCGCGCGTAACTACGATGCCGGCACGGCTGACGGGATTATCGGCGCCAACACCCGCAAAGCGATTCGCAGCGCACAGCAAGCGCTGGGGTGGCCGGCGGATGGTTATCCGACGCACAAGTTGCTTGAGAGCCTGCGTAGCCAATAGAACAAATCAAAAGATCGCAGCCTTCGGCAGCTCCTACAGGACGCTCGTCAATCCCATGTAGGAGCTGCCGAAGGCTGCGATCTTTTTTGCCTCACCCGAATTATCGGATGACCACATCCTGCTCCAGCATCAACTCCTGCTTCCCCGCATCCAGCCGCACCAGCGCGCCCAACGGCAGCGTCAGGTTCGGATCACAATGGCCACTGCGCCAGCCCGACAACACTGGAATCCGCAACGGCTCAAACGTCTGCTTGAGCAAGCGATTCAACGCGTCGACATCCACTCCAGCGATATCACCGACCAGCACACCTCGCAGTCTGGCCAACTTGCCGGCCAGACGCATCTGGGTCAGCAGACGGTCGATGCGGTACAGCGGCTCGTTGATGTCCTCGATGAACAGAATCACTCCTTCGACAGCAATCTCGTAGGGCGTACCCAAGGTCGCTGCGATCATCGCCAGATTGCCGCCGAGCAAACGCCCGTGGGCAATGCCAGGCTCGACGGTCGCCAGCGGATACGCCGCCGGATGGCTCAGCACACTCCCCGTCTTCATTTGCCCGCGCAGCATGGCGAAAAACGAAGTGACCGTCGGCGGCTCTTTGTCACCAAGCAGGTCGGCATTGAGCAGCGGCCCGTGAAAGGTCACAAAACCGGCGTAACGACTGATCGCCAGGTGCAGCGCAGTGATATCGCTGTAGCCGACGAAAGGCTTGGCGTGACGACTCAGCAGGTCGTAGTCGATACGGTCCAGCAGACGCGGCGTGCCGTAGCCACCGCGCAGGCAAATAATTGCGTCGACTTCAGGATCAGCGAACGCCGCGTGCAGATCGCGCAGGCGTACATCGTCGCTGCCGGCCAGATAGCCGACCTTCTCGTAAACGCCGGGAAAGACCTTCAGTGCATAGCCGCGAGCGCGCATCCACTGCATCGCCTTATCAGTGTCCAGAGTACCTGGGCCGGCCGGTGCAATGACGCCGATCAGCCCTTCCGAGGGCAGTGCGGGCACCGCCCGATGCGGGCAAAGCGTATGGGTCGGTCGAACGGTCATCCTTGGGTCTCCCTGTGAACTGATGCTCACACAGTAGTCAGGAACGGCGACAAACAGAAGAGGGTCTGACACGCCGCGCATTGAAGGAAAAATCAGCAGCGAATGTAAGCCGGGCAAAAAAATGCCCGCCGGGTGCTGAACCCCGGCGGGCATTCTTGCTTCAGCGCTGAATCAGGAGCCCAGCAGCTCGGCCTTGACCAGTTTCGCCTGCTCGTCCGCGTGGTACGAAGAACGTACCAGCGGGCCCGACGCAACGTTCTTGAAACCCATCTTGTAACCTTCCTCGGCAAACCAGGCGAAGGTGTCCGGGTGCACGAAACGCTGCACCGGCAAGTGGCTGCGCGACGGTTGCAGGTACTGACCGAGAGTCAGCATATCGATGTCGTGTTCACGCATGCGCTTCATGACTTCGATGACCTCGTCATCGGTCTCGCCCAGCCCCAGCATCAGGCCGGACTTGGTCGGAATGTGCGGCATCATCTGCTTGAAGCGTTGCAGCAGGGTCAGCGACCACTGGTAGTCCGAACCCGGACGCGCTGCCTTGTACAGGCGCGGCACGGTTTCCAGGTTGTGGTTGAACACATCCGGCGGCTCGGCCGCGGTGATTTGCAGCGCGATGTCCATGCGGCCACGGTAGTCCGGAACCAGGGTTTCGAGCTGCACGTTCGGCGACAGTTTGCGGATTTCGCGAATGCAGTCGGCAAAGTGCTGGGCACCGCCGTCACGCAGGTCGTCGCGGTCTACCGAGGTGATCACCACGTATTTGAGCTTGAGGTCGGCGATGGCGATGGCCAGGCTTTCCGGCTCGTTGACGTCCAGTGGCTTCGGACGACCGTGGCCAACGTCGCAGAACGGGCAGCGCCGGGTGCAGATGTCGCCCATGATCATGAACGTCGCGGTGCCGCCGGAGAAGCATTCGCCGAGGTTCGGGCAGGATGCTTCTTCACAGACGCTGTGCAACTTGTGTTTACGCAGCAGGCTTTTGATGCGGTCGACTTCCGGCGATACCGGGATGCGCACGCGGATCCAGTCAGGTTTCTTCGGCAGTTCGGTGGTCGGGATGATCTTGACCGGGATGCGTGCAACCTTCTCGGCGCCGCGCAGCTTGACGCCGGCTTCAACCTTGGGACGCGGGGCCGGGCGCTCGGTCACGTCGAGCGTCGGGATCATGGTTTGCACTGCATCAGTAGTCATATCAGTCGATTCCGCCCGTGAGGGTCGTCTGCTCAGCATAGTCGAGGTGTTTGACGAGCTGCGCGCGCAGCCGGGCACTTACCTCGGCAAATTCAATCGATCCTGCGTGATCGCTCAGCTGGGTCATCGCCAGCCCGGCGTAGCCGCAGGGATTAATCCGTCGAAACGGTTCCAGGTTCATATCCACGTTCAGGGCCAGGCCATGAAAGGAACAACCGTGGCGAATGCGCAAACCCAGAGAAGCGATTTTCGCTCCATCGACATACACGCCGGGAGCATCTGGCTTGGCGGCGGCGGTGACGCCGTAGCTGGCCAGCAGTTCGATCAGGCAGGCTTCCATGCGGCTGACCAGATCGCGCACGCCGAAACCCAGCTTGCGCACATCCAGTAACAGATAAGCCACCAATTGCCCGGGGCCATGATAAGTCACTTGGCCGCCACGATCGACCTGCACTACCGGAATATCTCCCGGCAGCAACAGGTGTTCGGCCTTGCCCGCCTGCCCCTGGGTGAACACCGGTGGGTGCTCGACGAGCCAGATTTCGTCGGCGGCATTGCTGCCACGTTCGTTGGTAAAGCGTTGCATGGCATGCCAGACCGGCTCGTAAGCCATCTGGCCCAGCTCGCGAAAGCCCAGCGTGCCGTGCATCACAACACCATGTGCACGAAGCCGGTCGCCCGCAATTCGCTGTTGATGTTGTACAGCTGATCCTGATCGGTGGCGACGATGTGCAACTGAATGGTGGTGTATTTACCGTTGCTGCTCGAGCGCTCGTCGATGCGCTCATCATTGATGGTCGCGTGTTTCAGAACGATCTCGATGATCTTGTCCTTGTTGCCAACACCCGTATCGCTGATCACCTTTATCGGATAATCAGTCTGGGGAAATTCGATCTTTGGCGCCTTTACTTCGGTATCGGTCATGGCGTAACGGCCTCTAGAGTACAAGCCGTGGTAACGCACATGGCCCCGCACCGGATCGGGGCGGGGCCATGCAGGTCAACACAAATCAGTTGAACAAGCCGTAGAAGAATAGGCGGATGCTATCCCACATGCGGCGGAAGATACCACCCTCCTCGACGCCATCCAGAGCGATCAGGTCGGCGCTGTGCACCACCTTGTCGTCCAGTTTGACTTCGACTTTACCGATCACATCGCCCTTGGCGATTGGCGCGACCAGTTGCGGGTTCATGGTCATGCTGGCAGCGAGCTTCTTCAACTGGCCCTTCGGCAGGGTCATGGTCAGGTCCTGTGCCAGGCCGGCCTTGACCTGGCTGGTAGTGCCTTTCCATACCGGCGCCTGCGCCAGTTCAGTGCCCTTCTGGTAGAAGGTCTGGGTTTCGAAGAAGCGGAAACCGTAGGTCAGCAGCTTCTGCGTTTCAGCGGCACGGGCCACTTCGCTGTTGGTGCCGAACACCACGGCGATCAGGCGCTGGCCGTCACGTACCGCCGAGGACACCATGCAGTAGCCGGCTTCATCGGTGTGGCCGGTTTTCAGACCGTCAACGGTCTTGTCGCGCCACAGCAGCAGGTTGCGGTTAGGCTGCTTGATGCCGTTCCAGAAGAACTCTTTCTGCGAGTAGATCGCATAGTGAGCCGGGTCTTCGTGGATGATCGCGCGGGCCAGGATCGCCATGTCGTGCGCCGACGAATAGTGCTCAGGGTTCGGCAGACCGGTCGGGTTCATGAAGTGGGTGTTGGTCATGCCCAGTTCGGTGACGGTCTTGTTCATCAGGTCGGCGAACGCGTCTTCGCTGCCGGCGATGTGCTCGGCCAGAGCGACGCTGGCGTCGTTACCGGACTGGATGATAATGCCGTGCAGCAGGTCGCTGACAGTCACCTGCGAGCCGACCTTGATGAACATCCGCGAACCGCCGGTGCGCCAGGCGTTTTCGCTGACGGTCACCGGGTCGTTTTCACCGATCTGGCCGCGACGGATTTCCAGGGTCGCGATGTACGCGGTCATCAGCTTGGTCAGGCTGGCCGGTGGCAGACGCTGGTCGCCGTTGTTTTCGACCAGCACGTTGCCGCTGCTGGCATCCATCAGAACGTAGGCCTTGGCGGCCAGTTGTGGTGGCGACGGCATCATCTCGGCCGCAAAAGCGGCTGGCGAGAGGAGCAGCGGGACTAGCAGACACAGGCGTTTGGCAAAGGTGGTGATGTTCATCCGTCTCTCGAAATCGCTAATGGAAACTGCCCTTGCGGACAAAATTTAATCAGATGACTTTCTAACGAGCCATCGCGTGTTCAGTTGCTCACTCCGGTCACCCTTGCCGGGCTTTTGTTCTTCGACGAGCCAACAACCTGGTTCACCCCCCGAATACCGCAAGTGAACCGTCAATCAAGGTCTACGTATTACTCGGTGACCACGCTGGGCGAACCCAGATTGGCCAGACGCACACTGTTCTGCACCTGGGCGATCTCACCCGGCGAGCCGATCGGCCCCAGGCGTACCCGGTGCAGGGTCTGCTGATTGCGCACGATCGAACTGATGAACACCGGAGCGCTCACCATCCCGCTGAGCTTCGACCTCAGCAGTTCGGCAGCGTCCGGGTTGGCGAACGCGCCCACCTGCAGATACTGGCCAGACGCTGGTGCAGAAGCGTTTTTTTTTGCATCGATCTGCACCGGCACCACGGCCGCCGCGTGTTGCTGCGGTGGCGGCGTCCACTGTTCGACGGTGCCGGCCGATGCGGTGATCACCGGGGCGCTATTCTGCGCCACTTGCGGCTCGTTGAGCATCAGTGGCGCCGGACGGCCCTTGGCGGCCCACCATTGCTGCGGATCGATGCCTTCGACCTTGACCCGTGCGGTGCCGGTTTCGGCATAACCGAGCTTCTTCGCCGCCGCGTAGGACAAATCGATGATGCGATCGGAGTAGAACGGCCCACGGTCGTTGACGCGCAGGATCACGGTCTTGTTGTTGTCCAGGTTGGTCACCCGAACGTAACTTGGCAGTGGCAAAGTCTTGTGCGCGGCACTCATGCCGTACAGGTCATACACTTCGCCGTTGGCGGTGTTCTGGCCATGGAACTTGGTGCCATACCAGGACGCCGTGCCCGAAGCCACGTAGGTCTTGGATTCCTGCAACGGAAAGTAGGTCTTGCCCAGCACGGTGTACGGGTTGGCCTTGTACGGGCCGGTGTGCAGGGTCGGCGTTGCATCGGGGATGCGCGAAACGTCGACGTCCCACCACGGCGCGCCGTCTTTGTGCGCGCGGTTGATGTCCAGGCCCGGTTGGGCGCGGACAGCGGTGGACGGTGTTTTCTGCGTCGGCGTGCGGCTGGTCGTACAGCTGGCGACCAGGACTGCCAACGCAGCGAAAGCCACCAGCTTCAGGGGTTTATGGTTAGGCAATGCCTGCATTACTTGACGCCCCGTGCTTGTACCAGCTGTTCAGACAGTTGATGTACGGCCATGGCGTACATCACGCTGCGGTTATAACGCGTGATCGCGTAGAAATTCTGCAGGCCCATCCAGTATTCAGGGCCGTTGTCGCCTTCGAGGCGAAATGCGGTAACCGGCATATCATCGCGCAGCGCATCATGACTTGACCAGCCCAGCGCCCGCAACTCTGCGACCGTTTTAACCGGTTCGATGCCAGTGGTCAGGCCTTCATCGACCTGCTCGCCGCGTACATCGGCGCGGCTGACCACAGGCTCCCCGGCGACCCAGCCATGACGCTTGAAGTAGCTGGCGACGCTGCCAATGGCATCGTCCGGGTTGTTCCAGATATTGATGTGGCCGTCACCGTCGAAATCCACCGCATAAGCACGAAAGCTGCTCGGCATGAACTGCGGCAGGCCCATGGCCCCGGCGTACGAGCCTTTCAGGGTCAGCGGATCGACCTGCTCTTCACGGGCCAGCAGCAGGAACTCACGCAACTCCTTGCGGAAAAATTCGGCCCGGGGAGGATAGTCGAAACCCAGGGTCGACAAAGCATCGATTACCCGGAAATTGCCGGTATTACGTCCGAAAAAGGTCTCGACGCCGATGATCGACACGATGACTTGTGCCGGCACGCCGTATTCCTGCTCGGCACGGGCCAGGGTCGCCTCGTGCTGACGCCAGAAGTCCACACCGCGGGCGATGCGCGCGTCGGTAATGAACATCGGGCGATATTCGTTCCACTGTTTGACCCGTTCGGCGGGTCTGGAGATGGCGTCGAGAATCGACTGCTTGCGCTCTGCCTCGCGAAACACACCCATCAGTTGTTCTCCGGCGAAACCGTAGTCGCGGGTCATTTCGCCGACGAATTCGGCCACCTGCGGCGAGCCTTCATAATCGCCGGCCAGCGCTTCCTGCACACTCCCCAGCAAGCCCATCAGGCCAACCAGCGGCGCGCATCGAGTCGCCCAGCCACGCATTACTTGCATTGCACTGTTCACCTTATTCAAACCTGTGCGATCCACTTGCGATGGGTATGGATCGACATCAAAACCCCAAACGCTGACAGCAGCGTCACCAGCGAAGTTCCTCCGTAGCTAATGAACGGCAACGGCACCCCCACGACCGGCAACAGGCCACTGACCATACCGATGTTGACGAAAACGTAAACAAAAAAAGTCATGGTCAACGCGCCGGCGAGCAATTTGCCGAACAACGTCTGCGCCTGGGCGGTGATCACCAGCCCTCGGCCGATCAACAGCAGATAGATCAGCAACAGCGCACAGATACCCACCAGACCGAACTCTTCGCCGAGCACGGCAATAATGAAGTCAGTGTGGCTTTCCGGCAGGAAGTCCAGATGCGACTGGGTGCCGAGCAGCCAGCCTTTGCCGAACACGCCGCCAGAACCGATCGCGGCTTTCGACTGAATGATGTTCCAGCCGGTGCCGAGCGGATCGCTTTCCGGATCGAGGAAGGTCAGCACGCGCTGCTTCTGATAGTCGTGCATGACGAAAAACCACATCGCCACCGACACCGGCACGGCTGCCGCAAGCACGCTGAGAATCCAGCGCCAGCGCAAGCCGCCCATGAACAGGACGAAGGCGCCACCGGCCAGAATCAGCAACGAGGTGCCCAGATCCGGCTGGCGCACGATCAGAATGAACGGCACGCCGATCAGCATCAGGCTGATGCCGACGTGCTTGAGCTGCGGCGGCAAGGTGCGCTTGGACAGATACCAGGCGATGGTCGCCGGCATGAGGATTTTCATGAACTCCGAAGGCTGGAAGCGAATCACCCCGGGGATATTGATCCAGCGCGTTGCGCCCATGGCGTTGTGACCCATGATGTCGACGACGATCAGCAACACCACACCGATCACATAACCGAGCGGCACCCAGCGGGCCATGAAACGCGGCTCGAACTGGGCAATGACGATCATCGCCACCAGGCCGATGCCGAACGATGTGGCCTGCTTGCCAAGCAGATCCCAGCTCTTGCCACTGGCCGAATACAACACGAACAGGCTGCCGGCGGCGAGGATCAGCAACAGGATCAACAGCGGACCATCGATATGCAGGCGTTGCAGCAACGTCGCGCGGCGACGCATCACATCCTCGCTGGAGAGCATGCGATCGAAGTTATTCATCACGGGCCGTGGCCTCCGCAGTGATTGGGCTGGCGTACTCGGCTTTCAGATGGCCGTTCTGGTCGAGCAACCAGGCGTCCATGACCTGGCGCACCACGGGCGCGGCAACACCGGAACCGGACTCACCGTTCTCGACCATCACCGATACGACGATTTTCGGATCATCGGCCGGGGCGAAACCGACGAACAAGGCGTGGTCGCGATGGCGCTCCTGGACTTTGGAGCGGTCGTATTTTTCGCCCTGCTTGATTGCCACCACCTGCGCGGTACCGGACTTGCCGGCGATGCGGTATTGCGCGCCGATCGCCGCTTTGCGCGCAGTACCACGGGCACCGTGCATCACCTGCTGCATGCCGTGGTTGACCTTGTTCCAGTCGGACGGGTCGCGCAGGACGATGTTCGGCATCGGGTTGTCATCCACCGGCTTCACCCCGTCGAGGGACTTGGCCAGATGCGGACGATTCCAGATGCCTTTGTTGGCCACCAGCGCAGTGGCCTGGGCCAGCTGCAGTGGCGTCGATTGCATGTAGCCCTGGCCGATCCCCAGAATCAGGGTCTCGCCGGGGAACCACGCCTGTTTGCGGGTCGCACGCTTCCATTCGCGGGACGGCATCAGCCCGGGGGATTCTTCGAACATGTCCAGCGAGACCTTCTGGCCGATGCCGAACTTGTTCATGTAGGTCGACAGCCGATCGATCCCGAGCTTGTGCGCCAGGTCATAGAAGTAGGTGTCGTTGGACCGCATGATCGCCGTGTCGAGGTCGACGAAACCGTCACCGGTGCGGTTCCAGTTGCGATATTTGTGATCGTAGTTCGGCAGCATGTAGTAACCGGGGTCGAACACCCGGCTGGAGGCCGTGACCACGCCGGCGTCGAGACCGGCAATCGCCACCGCCGGTTTGATCGTCGAGCCCGGCGGGTACAGACCGCGCAGCACCCGGTTGAACAGTGGCCGGTCGATGGAATCGCGCAACTCGGCGTAGGCCTTGAAGCTGATGCCGGTGACGAACAGATTGGGGTCGAAACTCGGCTGACTGACCATCGCCAGCACTTCGCCGGTTTTCGGATCGAGCGCCACCACCGCACCCCGACGCCCACCCAGTGCGGCCTCGGCGGCTTCCTGCAATTTGATGTCGAGGCTCAGGACAATGTCCTTGCCGGGAATCGGATCGGTGCGCTTGAGCACGCGCAGAACGCGTCCACGGGCGTTGGTCTCGACTTCCTCGTAACCGACCTGACCGTGCAACTCCGGCTCGTAGAAGCGCTCGATGCCGGTCTTGCCGATGTGGTGGGTGCCGCTATAGTTGACCGGATCGAGGCTTTTCAGCTCCTTCTCGTTGATCCGCCCCATGTAGCCCACCGAGTGGGCAAAGTGCGCGCCCTGCGGATAATGCCGGACCAGTTGCGCAACCACTTCCACGCCGGGCAGACGGAACTGGTTCACCGCGATCCGCGCGATCTGTTCTTCGCTCAGCTCGAACAGGATCGGCACCGGCTCGAACGGCCGGCGCCCCTGACGCATGCGTTTCTCGAAGATCACCCGGTCCTCGGGCGTCAGCTCCAGCACCTCGACGATAACGTCCAGCACTTGCTGCCAGTCGCCGGAGCGCTCGCGAGTCATGCTCAGGCTGAAACTCGGCCGGTTGTCGGCAACGACCACGCCGTTGCGGTCGAAAATCAGCCCGCGGGTCGGCGGAATCGGCTGCACGTGGACGCGGTTGTTTTCCGACAGGGTCGAGTGGTACTCGTACTGGATCACCTGCAGGTAATACAGACGAGCGATCAGCACACCGATCAGCATCACGATCACAATCGCACCGAACACGACGCGGCTGCGCACCAGACGGGCGTCCTTTTCGTGGTCCTTGATGCGGATCGGCTGAGACATGAGGGCAGGCTTACTTGTGGTAAGGGTGACCGGACAACACGGTCCAGGCACGGTACAACTGTTCGCCGATCAGAATCCGCACCAGCGGGTGCGGCAAGGTCAGCGGCGACAACGACCAGCGCTGATCGGCGCGGGCACAGACTTCCGGCGCCAGCCCTTCCGGGCCACCGACCATGAAGTTGACCGTGCGCGAATCCAAGCGCCAGCGGTCGAGTTCGACCGCCAGTTGCTCGGTGCTCCAGGGCTTGCCGTGAACTTCCAGCGTGACGATCCGCTCGTTGTGCCCGACCTTGGCCAGCATGGCTTCGCCTTCCTGGCGGATGAAACGGGCCACGTCGGCATTCTTGCCACGGGTATTGAGCGGAATTTCCACCAGTTCCAGCGCCAGTTCGGAGGGAAGACGCTTGGCATATTCATGCCAGCCTTCTTCCACCCACTTGGGCATGCGTGAACCGACGGCGATCAGGCGCAGTCGCACAGCAATCCCTTAGAACTGGTCTTTGTTGAGCTTGGTGAAATGCTCGTGGGTGTTTTCCGGGCTGTGGTGCTTGGCATCGGCCGCGCGGCTTTGCTCGGCACCGGCCCACAGGCGCTCCAGATCGTAGAACTGACGCGCCGAGGCGGTCATCATGTGCACGATCACCAGATCGAGGTCGAGCAGCACCCAGTCGCTGTCGCCCTTGCCTTCTTCGCCCAGCGGCCTGGCGCCCTGCTTTTTCACTTCTTCGCGAACCTTGTCCAGCATCGCGTTGATCTGGCGATTGGAGGTACCGGTGGCGATGATCATGTAGTCAGTGATGCTCTGCTTGTCGCGCACATCGATGATCTGGATGTCCTGGGCCTTGACGTCTTCCAGCGCGGCGACGGCAATCTTGACCAGTTCGTCGCCCTTGAGCGGCTCGTTGGTGTTGACCGCTTCAGGCAGTGGCGCGCTCTTGAACGTGCCTTTGCGCTTTACTTTCGGTAGATCTTTGTCAGTCATATAAAACTCGTTTTGCTCATGTATTCGGCGGCTTGGGATACGGTGATTCGTATCAGTGAAGCACGCCTTGTTCAGTTCGACGCACGGTACAGACCGTGCGCATCGATGTAGGCCAGGACCGCGTCGGGCACCAGGAAACGTACCGACTTACCGCTGGCCAGCAGTTGACGGATCTGGGTGGCGGAAACCGCGAGCGGTGTCTGCCAGACGAATGCAATCTGTCCGCTCGGCCCTTTCAGGGCCAGCGGGTCGCTCACCGAACGCGCTGCCAGCAGGTTGCGCAAGGCATCCGGCGGTTCGCTGTCGGCGTCCGGGCGCTGTAGCACCAGGATGTGGCAATGCTGGAGCAACTCTTCCCAGCGGTGCCAAGTGGGCAGGCCGCAAAATGCGTCCCAGCCCAAAAGCAGAAAAACCTGGGTCTCGGCGGCCATTTCGGCGCGCAGCGACTCCAGGGTATCGATGGTCCAGGACGGTTTGTCCCGCCGCAATTCGCGGGCGTCCACTACCAGCGGCGGCAATCCGGCCACTGCGCACTCGACCATCGCCAACCGATCCTGCGCCGACACCTGCGGTGTATCGCGATGTGGCGGTCGAGCACTGGGCATCATGCGCAGTTCGTCGAGCGCCAGCGCTTCGGCAACTTCCAGCGCGCCACGCAAATGGCCGATGTGCACCGGGTCGAACGTACCACCCAGCACGCCAATGCGCGGCGGGCGCGGCTCGCTGCCGGTGTGCGGCGCTGTCAGGTCGAGGTCGGTCAATTCAGACCGTCGCCTGGCCGCGCAACTGGCCATCGCCGACTACGATGTACTTCTCGCAGGTCAGCCCCTCGAGCCCTACCGGGCCGCGGGCGTGCAGCTTATCAGTAGAAATGCCGATCTCGGCACCCAATCCGTATTCAAATCCATCGGCAAAGCAGGTCGGCGTGTTGATCATCACCGACGCCGAATCGACTTCGGCCACGAACCGTCGGGTGTCGGCAAGGTTTTCGCTGACGATCGAGTCGGTGTGATGGGAGCCGTAATGGTTGATGTGTTCGATCGCCTGATCCAGGCCGTCGACCACGCGGATCGACAGGATCGGCGCCAGGTACTCGGTGTGCCAGTCATCCTCGGTGGCCGCTACAGCCTCGATGATCGCCCGGGTGCGCTCGCAGCCACGCAGCTCGACGCCTTTTTCGCGGAACTGCGCGGCCACTGCCGGCAGGAAATCTTTGGCAACAGCCTGACCGACCAGCAGGGTTTCCATCGCGCCGCAGATGCCATAACGGTAAGTCTTGGCGTTGAAGGCGATGCGCTGCGCTTTCGCCAGGTCTGCGTGTTCGCTGACGTAAACGTGACAGATGCCGTCCAGATGCTTGATCACCGGCACGCGGGCATCGCGACTGATGCGTTCGATCAGGCCACGGCCGCCACGGGGCACAATGACGTCAACGTATTCGGGCATGCTGATCAGCGCGCCGACGGCGGCGCGATCGGTGGTTTCCACCACTTGCACGACGGCGGCCGGCAGTTCGGCCTCGGCCAGACCGCGCTGAATGCACGCAGCAATCGCCCGGTTGGAATGAATCGCCTCGGAGCCACCGCGCAGAATCGTCGCGTTGCCGGACTTCAGGCACAGGCTGGCAGCATCGATGGTCACATTCGGGCGGGATTCGTAGATGATCCCGATCACACCCAGCGGCACGCGCATCTTGCCGACCTGAATGCCCGACGGACGGAAGTTCATGTCGCGGATCGCACCGACCGGATCCGGGAGTGCCGCGACCTGACGCAAACCGGTGATCATGCCGTCGATACGCCCCGGAGTCAGTTCGAGACGTTCCAGCAAGGCGGGCTCCAGGCCGTTGGCACGACCGGCGGCCAGATCCTGCGCATTGGCTGCGGCAAGCTCGGCGCGGGCAGCGTCCAGGGCACTGGCGGCAGCCTGCAGGGCGCGGTTTTTCTGCGCAGTGCTGGCGCGACCGATGACCCGGGAGGCAGCGCGGGCGGCGCGACCCAATCGGGTCATGTAGTCAAGAACGGACTCAGTCATGGTCTGCTGGGGTCTTGGCAAAGAGGAAAGCGGCAGATTATAGCTGTCGCGTCCCGGGACTAACAGCGGTGACGGGCGGATGGTCGAAATCAGCTGCAATGGGGCCATCGTTCAGACGTAATTAAGCTGAGCGTTGCTATCATCACGACCTCTTGAGTCTGGACAACCCTTGCCCATCATGACCAACGTGCCTCTGCAACCTGATCCCACGTGCCTGCCCGTGGGCCTGCCGGACAATTTTTTCGACCGTGATGCCCAGGTTCTGGCGCAGGACCTGCTCGGCAAAGTCATCCGCCACCGGGTCGGCGACCTGTGGCTCAGCGCGCGAATCATCGAAACCGAAGCGTATTACTGCGCGGAAAAAGGCAGCCACTCCTCCCTCGGCTACACAGAAAAACGTAAGGCGTTGTTTCTGGATGGCGGGCACATCTATATGTACTACGCCCGGGGTGGCGATTCACTGAACTTCAGCGCACAAGGACCGGGCAATGCGGTGCTGATCAAATCCGCGTATCCGTGGATCGATGAGGTCAGCGGTCCGGCGAGTCTCGCGCAGATGCTGTTGAACAATCCCGATGCCCAGGGCCGGCCGCGTCCGACGCAGAAGTTGTGCGCCGGGCAGACATTGTTGTGCAAGGCCCTGGGTTTGAAAGTACCGATGTGGGACGCCAAGCGTTTTGATCATGAATTGTTGCTGGTCGAGGACACTGGACCTGCGCCCACGCACATCATTCAAACCACCCGACTGGGCATTCCGCTGGGCCGGGACGAGCACTTGATGTACCGCTTCGTTGATGCCACGTATGCGCAATGGTGCACGCGGAACCCGCTGCGACGGGGTCAGGTCGAAGGCCGGGATTACGTCTTGCTGTAAATGCCTGCTTGTGCAGGAGCTGCCGAAGGCTGCGATCTGTTGATCCTGCTTGTCTGCTTTTGAGAGACAAGATCAAAAGATCGCAGCCTTCGGCAGCTCCTACAGGGATCATCAATAGTCTGGAGTTTTTCTGTATGGGCCCATGGCTCGATAGCATCACCGGGTGGCTGGGCGCCAACCCCCAATGGCTGGCCGCTGCGGTTTTCATCATTGCGTGCGTGGAATGCCTGGCGATCGCCGGGCTGATCGTGCCCGGCACGGTACTGCTGTTTGCCGTAGCGGTGCTGGCCGGCAGCGGCGCACTGTCGTTGAGCGAAACGCTGCTGCTGGGCTTTCTCGGCGGCATCCTCGGCGATTTGATTTCGTACTTCCTCGGCCGCCACTTCCACCAGAACATCCGCCGTCTGCCCGGGCTGCGCCACCACCCGGAATGGATGGCCGGCGCCGAGTCGTATTTCCAGCGCTATGGCATCGCCAGCCTGCTGGTCGGACGCTTCATCGGCCCGCTGCGACCCATGCTGCCGATGGTCGCCGGCATGTGCGACATGCCCTTCCCGCGCTTCTTCGCCGTCAGCCTGCTCGCCGCAGCAGGCTGGAGCTTGGCGTATCTGCTGCCGGGCTGGGCCACAGGCGCCGCGTTCCGCCTGCCATTGCCTGAAGGCTTCTGGATGCAAGCCGGGATTGTCGCCGCCAGTATTGCCGTGATGGTCGGCCTGAGCGTCAACAGCAGCCTGCGCCGCCATCGCCGTGCCACTGTCTGGATCAGCAGCATGAGCCTGTTGATTCTGATCGGCCTGTTCGCCGGTTTTCCGTACCTGAGCGCCCTCGACAATGGCGTGATGACGCTGGTGCAGGAGCATCGCCAGCCAGCGCTGGATGAGATCGCGGTCGTGCTGACCCTGATTGGCGAGTTCCGCAACATGTTGCTGTTCAGTGCCCTGCTCGTCGTGCTGCTGTTGCTGTGCAAACAATGGCGTCAGGCGCTGTTCGCCGGCGCCACGCTACTGGTCACCGCCCTGGCGAACACCGGGACCAAATACTTTTTTGCCCGCGTACGGCCGGACGTGCTCAGCGATCCATTGACCACCTACAGCATGCCCAGCGGCCACGCGTCGGGCGCATTCGCGTTGTTCCTGACGCTGGGTGTGCTGGCCGGTCGTGGTCAGCCGCCGCGCATGCGCCTGACCTGGTTGTTGATCGCCTGCATCCCGGCCATGGCGATCGCGCTGTCGCGGGTGTATCTGGGAGCACACTGGCCGACCGACATCCTTGCCGGCGCAATGCTCGCCACGTGCGTCTGCGCCGCCATGCTGTGGCTGAGCCAGCGGCAGATTTCGCTCAACCCGATGCCGTTCAGGATCTGGTGGCTGATCCTGCCGTCGATGCTGGCCCTGTTCGGTTTCTTCGTGCTGCGCCACCTGCCGCATACGCTGTTGCGATACGCCTACTGATAAAGCCATTACAAGCATTGTTCATTGCACGCCGCTCTTTAGGAATATTCCGACAAGAGCGGCGTTAATTGCCTACTCCTGATTACTCCCTCCCGGTTAACTTTCTTAGTTAAAACCAGACCATTCCCTGCTCGAAACAAATACAAAATCCAAGTTACACAATCAAGTTCTCCTTTGCCCAACAGAGCCTTTCATATTGTTGAAAAGCCGTTAGATTGCTTTAACCGAGCCGCAACTTGACATTCAACTTAACGCTCACAAAGACAAACATTGCACCTGTCTGAACAATGTTTTTAATCTCTAATCAGTTTCGAGCACCCCCATGAGTCCCAAACTACCTCGCAAACCACCCGTGACAACTTCGCATCAGACCGAATCGGTTACTCCCCCGCCACGTCAACCGGATGGTGCTGCCCCAGGGTTATTCCACAGGCCTGTTCCCGGCGAGACGACAGCCCCGAACAGCGCTGTCGCCCCGCAAATCGTCGCGGAGCATTCACGGACACCTGCGGTTGAAATCTTCCAGATGCCGACACCAGGCACACATATGCTGCAGCCCCATGGCTCGGGGCATGATTACTGGTTGCCCGACAATTTTCTGCGGGGCATGAAGCCAGCAGACGACGACGGATTTCGCTGGATCGTTGGCAGACGATTTGTCGACGTCGAACTCGAAGGCATCGTCAAGACCACTCACGTGGGCCAGGATGATTCGGGCATCTGGCACAGCAAACGGTTGACCGAGCGCGTTCCCTCCGGCCCGCGCCTGTATAAAAATGCCGACAGCCCGACCTGGCGGCTGACGGAGCAGCCTGCTCCGAAACGCCCCATCGTGACCGCGAGCGAACAGCCCGGCGGCGCTCCCGCCGCCAAACGTCCACGCCCGACTCCGGTGGCTATGCCCATCGACCCAAGCCGCTACCGCACGTCGATGCGTTCGCCGGATGCCCAAGGCTATTACGAAATTCAGCCGCTTTTGAGATCGAGCGACGACGACCCGCAATTTGCCTTCAAAGACGCCCACGGCAATCTGATGCGGGTCGAACCTCCGGTGGGCGGATTCAACGCACAACCGACTCACCTCAAGCACTGGACCGACCGTGAAATCTGGCAGTTGTATGGTTTACAGGGGCAGGACATCACGCGCTTTCGCGTAGAAGCCCAAACCGCCGGCAAGCCACCGCAATGGGCCGAACCGACGAGCACGGGCAACCCGGTCACTGACTTGCTGCGAGGCTCCTTGCGTTGGCTGCAACCGACCATGACCTTGAAGGAGCGCGAGACGTTTCTGCAGTCCTGGAACCTGCTGCCCGATCAACTGACCCGCCTGCAACGGGACATGCAAAACGATCTGGCGATCCCGGCATGGGCGCAGACACACAAGCGCCTGCTCGAGGACATCGACAATCCGCAACGCCTCGAACAGTTCGCCAGCGACGCGGTCCAGCAGCTCAACCTCAAGCGCAATGCCCGTCACGACTGGTACCACGCCGAGGACAGCCTGACCCCCGAGGTCCGCGAAGCGCTGCTGAGCAAACTTGGTTATCTGCGTAACAAGAACAACTGCCTGTACCGTACCGACATTCCCGCACTGTTTCGCGGTGACGAGCGTACGCCGTTCGAACTGGCGAATGATGGCACCATGCTGCCCCGCTACCATCACGAACCGGGCGCCACCACGCACAAGCCGATCAGCGCGACCTTCAGTCTCAACGAAGGCCAGATGTACGCCAGAGCACCGGACCCCGAGTACCTGCTCTACAACAGCCAGACCCACAAATATCCGGGCCGCGACCCTGATGCCAGCGGCGCGGAAAGCGACGCGAGCGACGCCAGTGATTCGTCGAACCGTGCAACGTCCGACTGGTCCGACCCGGACAGCCCGGTGGCGTGGGACCATGAGCGGCGCTATGAACCCATACGCACGCAGCAGACGGAAATGTTCGTGTACGTCCTGGACACACGCAATCTGGAAGTCGTCCCCCACGAAGAAAACATGATGTTCAACGCCACGGCCCGCGACACACCGCCGACCTGGTTTCCCTCCGACGACTTCGAGGGCCTGATTTCAGTCACCCGCAAAGGACTTGATGCCGAGCGCATCTGGCTGTTGAACAGCGCCCAGACCAAAGGCGCCAAAGTCACCGACATCAGCGAAATGGCCGGAGCCAGTGCCGAGCGCATCGAAGCGGACACCCATGCCGGACGCGCCAACAAGTTCGAATACGACCAGCTGATCGACAGGGTCGAGGCAGCTGCCTTGCCAATACTCAAGCTGTCGGGCAACAAAAACGAGTTCGGCTATGACGTCGTCTGGCCCTGAGATATCGACAGTGTCAGCCAGGCACCGGATAGAAAAACGGAATTTCTTATCCAACCTTAAAGGATTAAACCGTGTCAAAAATCATCGTTCCTTCCTCACAGATTGCCAACGTGCGGCTGCTACAGGTCACACCTGTCGATGCCTCGGCCAATGCCCATGCACCCTCTCCAGGCAACCTCAACCCCTTGCCACCACCGGCGCTGGAGACACCTGCTGACGCCTCCCAGAGAAAATCCCTCAAGTCGCTCGACAAACGCTTCGGTCCCTTGCGCATTGGTGAGTACATGGCCAGCCGGGTCGAGCTGCAGGCGCTGGGTGCGACGATCAACGGGCAACCCATCAGCCCGGCAAATGCAGACATGAAAGTCCCCGATCAGGACTTTTTGGACGGGCTCAATTTCGACTCGGCGAAAGTCGAATCCCGATTGCAGTCCGTCGATGTTCCGGACAGCGGCGTGGTGGCGATGCTGTTTTATGAGATCGCCTGCAAGCGCTCCGTGGATGCCGGGCCACTGTTCGTCAGTGATACGCCCATTGAGACGGGCAGCAGCATGGATCGCCTCAATCAACTGGGCAAGGCTGCACAGAAGCTGGGTATTCATCGGGCCGACGCGTTCGAAAACTCGCGCAGCTGGGTCAACAGGGGCAAAAGCTATTTGTTCAGCGGCGCCGGTGTAGGCATGCAAGCCTTCGGCATTTACAGCGGCTACATGGCCATGGCTGACGCGATCAAGAAAGGCGACGCTCTGGAAGCGATCTTCCAGGGTGGGTCCATTGCCGCCGAACTGGGCTCGCTGGTCATAGAACAAGGCCTGAGCAAGACCGGCCAGGCGATGCTGACCAACGGCGGCAAGCTGTTCAAATATTTCCCCCTGACCTCGGTGGGTAAATACATGAGTCGGGGGGCCGGAATGTTCGCCAGCGCGATTACCCTGCCATTCGACATTATCGATGCGGTCAAGTCGTTCAACGCGGCCGCAGCCGCATCGGGCAAGGAGGCGCAGGATCATTACGTCAGTGGTGCCTTGAGTGTCACGGGCGCGGGTATCAGCCTGGTGCTGGGCGTCGCCGCGCTGGCCGGCTTCGGCAGTGTGGCCGGGCCCGTCGGTCTCGCCGCTGCAGCGTTGCTGATCGCCGGATCGTTGATTTATCAGGCGGCGCGGGTCGTTGACGATATCGATGATTACATCGAACTGACCGTGCTCGAACGCATGCGCTCGGGCTGGTTCGCCTTCACCAGACAGGAGCTGGACAAGGAGGTGATGGATCGCTTCAAGCTGTCCAAAGGTTATCGCGACCATGAAAAACAGCTCGAACTGTCGGCCAGGGACATGCTTGAAGGCGCCTATAAAAACTCCATCGAACACGTAGTCAATGGTGCCTTCCGCGCCGAGCTGCAGTCCATCGAACTGTGGAACTACCAGTGGGACGAAAGCGCGGGAGAGAAGCCGTTCAAACTCGACAGTCAGGCCGTGATCGTCGGCGCAGACGACGTGATCGATGCCGGCAAAGGCTTGCCTGCCGATCTGAAGGGCAAGGTCAGCGGCACCGCTGGCGAAGGCAAGGGGGTTTTCTGGCGTCTGGGCGATGGCCATGACCGCGTCGTCGGCGTCAAGGCGCAGCCCAACCTGTTCACCTACCGCGACGGTCACAAGGCGCTGACCGGGGGCGACAAGAACGATGCGTTCTATCACGAAGTCACGGTTCAGGAACTGGATCGGTCGAGCAAACCGGCGCACATCAATGTGCTGGACGGCGGCGCCGGTGCCGATACGGTAGCGTTCGAAGGCGGCCGCCCGACCACCGATACGCGCCACGTCGGCCATGACATCAATCTGCAGACCGGCAAAATCGCCCTGCGGGGTCTGGATCCGGAGGCCGAGGGTATCGAAGTCGCGCACCTGACCTCGTTCGAGAACGTCTCGACCCTGCGCAAAGGCACCAGTCATGTCACCGGCACCGCCGACGCCAATCAGATCTTCGCCAACGGCTACGATCGCATCAGCACCACAGGCGGCAACGACACCATTGCCATCTACGGCCCGGAGTGTGAGGTAGACGGCGGCAGCGGCGATGATCGCTATTACATCGCCAATACCAACGCACGCACGACGATCATCGAGGACGGCGAACATTCGAGCGTGGTCGAGTTCGGCTGGCCGTGTGAGTTGATTCAGCGCTGGCAGATCATCGGCACCTCGCTGGTGGTCAGCTCGTTGCGCGGCAAGGATGGCGGCGATCCCGACCATGTGCTGACCCTGACGAACGTCTACACCGAGATCGACGGCAAGCGTCAGCTGAAAAACGCTCGATGGTCGTTCCGTACCCAGGACGGGTATGAACTGCTGGCGCTGCTACCCGCAGAGCCGGGTGAAGCGCAGAGTCAGGACATCGAAGTCGCCGTGACCGTCAAGGGGCAACCGGCACCCGCTCCGGTCATCATCAATGACGGCACCGTAACGCTCGACAGCCAGAGTCCGCATCGACACTTTGTGGCACGCACGCCGCGCAGGGTCGAGTTCGTTGCCGCGCGTAACGCCACCGCCCCGTCACGCAGCGTTTTCCTGGACTACAAAGACAGCGAAATTGTCGATGTGGTGCTCAGCTATGACGTTGAAGTGCGTCAAGGGGTTTCGGGGAATACCCACCTGACTTACAAAGATATTTGTCTGTCGCTTCTGTTGCCGTCCAAGGTTGTCGCCTTCAAGGGGGTGATTCGGACAATCGCGGCGGCCACGGGCTACACGGGACGGAACAGCCTGAAAGTCACCACACCACTACTGGCGCAAGACATCGCGCTGGTCATGCAGGATGAAGTGTCGTACCGCTTGCAAGTGCCGGATCTGGATTTCGAAGAGGACGCCAAAAATCCCGGCACGCGAATGTACAGCAGTCGAAGCTGGCTGAAACGGCGCAACGGCAAATACCTGTTCACCCGGCCGCTGATCAGTGAAAAACCAGCGTTGACTGCCCGAACGAGCAAAGTTGTCATCGAGCCACGCGCGCACACCGGCATTTATCTGCTTGAGGGTCAGAGCGCGACTTACGATGTTTACCTGGCCAGCAATTGCATCGTGCGCCTGTCCACCCCGGGTGCGGCAGCGAAAACGTCCAATGCGTCCACCTGGAACCTGTTTACCCGGACGCTGACCGAAACCGTCACGCGGGAGGATATCCAGCTCGAAAGCAATCGTTTGCGAATTGCCAGTGTCACCGTCGAACTGCCGGATATCGAAGCTGACACGCCTGTGGATTCCGTCAGTGTGGTGACGTCGGCGGGCAACATCTACGAAATCTCGCTGCTGTTCGAAGTGCTGCAGCTGTATGTCATCGACGCGCGTGGTTACGCCAGCGTCGAGGCATTGCTGGCTGATATCGGGCAGCACAGACAGCGCAACGAACTGGCAGCACGAGTGTACGTGACGCACATCGGTTACGGGCCAGACACCACCGGTACGGTGGTTTACCACTCAGTGCGGCAGTACTGGGGGCTGATGAACGATCCACAGACGCGCATCAGCCCTGAAGATCTGCGGCTCATCCCCCACAAACCCTGAATGCGCCCTGCCCTGTTTGAAAGGGCAGGGCACCAGCGCGGGTGCAAGCCGGCGCTGGCACACGATCACTGCAGCCAATGGAAAGGCTGATTCAGCAAAAGGAATTTAACCATGCGACAAAAACCCGGGCCCTTGCGTCCCTCACCGCCAACAGATACACCCACCCCTCAGACGCCTCGCCCTGGTTCCCCTGAGCGGCCTGTCGACCTGGATTTGCCTTGGCCCGGCCGCCTCAGGCCGGACAGTCCGAACCCGTCGGCGGACGTTGACGCCCGTGTTCCTCACGGCGGCAGCCCGACAAAACAACCCCGTATCACGATTACGCAGATGCCCGATACGCAGGCGCCCAGGCTTCACGCCACGACCTCGCCCTTGAGCCGATACCTGCAGAGCGTCGACGGAGTGTCGAGCCACAACGCTGACGGGCTGAGGACCTACAAAGGTCGGCAGTTCGCAGACATCGCCAACAATGACGGATCTGCCGCCGGAACGGTAATGGTGACGTTCCATGACTTGATCAAGGCCTACCGGGCGAAGCTGCCCAGTGAACGGGAGCCATCTGGACCACCGCTGTATCGAGTGCCCGGCACCAACGTCTGGCGTTTGACCAAGCCTGTCGAGTACTACCCTTCCAGTCGCTACACCCTGGAGGAGTTTGCCACGTATTTTTCTGCTTATGTTGCTCCGGTGCCAAATGCACAAGGCTATTACCCGGTACACGAATGGGTACATGTTCCGGGAGGGGAGCGGATGATTTCAAACAGGTATGTCGGCTTTGCCTTCAAGGACAAGGACGGCAAGCTGGTTAAAGTCGACCCGAGCGAAGCTCGCGGAGATCCATCCCTACCCTTGAAACTTGCACACTGGACCGATGCCGAGATCTGGGACGTCTACAGGCTCCACGGTGCAGAAGTCGTGGCGTTCCGTGCCGAAGCCCAGGCCAGTGGCAGAGCGCCGGACTGGGCAACGCGCGCAAAGAATCAGGATCATCATGAATTTCTCCTGGACTCCATGAGATGGTCTCACCCGCATAAATCCCGCAGCGAATGCGCCGAACTTCTGCGCACCTACAATTTGAGCGTCGCGCAGCAACAGCGTTTGCGCGCGGACATGGAAAACGGCTTCCCCGAATGGGCCGAACAGCACAAACGCTTGACGCACAATACGCTGGACGAGCGAAGGTTCGAGCACATTGCCCAGGAGCTGGGGCCGTTCTGCCTGCGCCTGAGGCAGGAAGGCGAGCGTTATAGCGGTTATGATTTACCTCCTGTTAAACAGCGCTATGAAGAAAGCTTCCTGAACAGTTACCTGGAACACGCCGGCTACAAGCGCAACAAGCACGACTTTCTTTATCGAACGGACATCCCGGCCATGTTCCGCGCCGATTTGCGCACGCCTTTTGAACTGGCCAGGGACGAGCGCCTGGTCACGCTGGCGGGTAACCACGACGAATCCACGACCAAGTCGTCCTTCAGCACGACATTCAGTGCATACAATGCCTTGTCATACACAGGCTTTGATTACTACTCCAATCCTCGGCATTACAACACTCAGGCCAATCGCTATCCCGGGCATGTGTCTGACGATGAACCATCAATGGCTAATGCCTACAGTTCGGGTAACGAGTCCGACACATCATTCGAGATGGATAACTCGCGTGACTACCCATTGCTTCGGCGCAACCAGAGACATAGCTTCATTTATGTCATCGACACCCGTGGCGTAGAGGTCGTCCCCCGGGTGGAAAACCTGTTCCTGAACAATAGGGATTTTGACGGAGATGTAATGGAAGGGCGCATATCGACGCCCAAGCGAGGTATCAGTGCAGAAAGAATCTGGCTGTTGAATTCGGACATGACCATGGCGGCAAACGTCGAAGATATTTTCTTGCAGGCGGGCGGTGACGTCGACGTGATCGAGGAAGCGACGTGGGCGGGCGGTAACCAGAGCCGTGCCTATGACCGACTGATCAATCAAGTAGCGTTCTCCGGTGGCGTCGTGCTGCATTTGCCCAAAGGCAACCACACCTACTCCAACGATGTGAGCTGGCCTGTGCCCGAACATTATCGAACCTGACATCAGGCGCCGCTCATTACCGTGAACGGCGCCTTTTTACAGCGGTAGCAGTTTATTCAGGCTTTACAACTAGGCAAACAACTCACCCTGCAACTCATCCAGCAAGGCCTGGATCGCATCCAGTCGTTGTTGCGGATCATCGAGTTGCAACAGATCAATCTTGTCCTCTTCAGCGAAGGGCAACAGATAGGCGAGCTGATTGGCCAGCGACTGTTGCCCGGCGGCTTCGGTGCCCATGTTCAGCGCTTCAACCATCGGGTGCTCGGCCAATGCCTTGAGCAGCGCCACCAGATCCGCGTCCTCATCCTGCAACGGCTGCTCGGGCTCGTCGTCGAGCCACTCGACGTCGGCCAGAATCAACTGATCGCGCTGCACTTCGGTGCGCAGCACGCTGAAGCGCCGCCCGCCCTGCACGCGAATGCCGAGCAGGCCGTTGTCCTGTTGCTGGAAATCGGTGATTCGCGCCTCGCAACCCACCAGAGCGAAACCTTCCGGCGCCACGCCGACTTCGCTGCCTTCGAGGATGCACACCACACCGAAGCCGACGCCCTGTTTCATGCAGCGACCGATCATGTCGAGGTAGCGCGCCTCGAAGATCTGCAAGTCAAGGTTGCAACCGGGGAACAACACCGTGTTCAGCGGGAAAAGCGGCAGACTCATAGACATTTCCTTACACCACCATCGACACCGCCAACGGCAGGAACACCGCCGTGGCCACGCCCATCAGACTCATCGCCAGCGCGGCAAACGCGCCGCACTCATCGTTTTCCTGCATCGCTACCGCCGTGCCGACCGCGTGGGCGGTCATGCCCAGCGCCATGCCACGTGCCTCGGGGCTGTGCACACCGAGTCGGGTCAGCAAGGCCGGGCCGAAGATCGCGCCGATCACTCCGGTGATCAACACGAATACGGCAGCCAGGGCCGCCACGCCACCGATCTGCTCGGCGACCAGCATGGCGATCGGCGAGGTTACCGACTTCGGCGCCATGGTCATCAGGATCATGTGATCGGCACCGAACCACCAGCCCAGCGCTACGCCCATGCCTGTCGCCACCACCCCGCCTATCACCAGCGTAGTAAAAATCGGCCAGAACAATTGGCGGATGCGCCGCAGATTCAGGTACAGCGGCACCGCCAGCGCCACCGTGGCCGGCCCCAGCAGAATGCTGAGGATCTCGGTGCTCTTGCGGTACTCGGCGTAGCTCAGGCCGCAGCCGACCAGCACACCGATGACCAACAACATGGAGACCAGCACCGGTTGCAGAAAGATCCAGCGGGTTTTCTCGAACGTCGCCAGCACCAGTTGATAAGCGCCCAGGGTGATGCCGATGCCGAACAGCGGATGATGAATCACCGAGACCCACGCGCCTTGCCAGTCGAAGAGCATCAGCACTCCTCCGCCGACGGTGCGTGACGTTTGATCAGGCGTTGCATCAGCACGCCAGCAAAGGCCATCGACAGGATCAGCGACAGCACCAGCGCGCCGACAATCGCCCAGAAATCCGCGGCAATCGCCGTGGCATACACCATCACCCCCACCGCCGGTGGCACCAGCAGCAGCGGCAGATAGCGCAGCAGACTGCCCGCTGCCTGGTTCAGCGGCTCGCCGACTTCGCCGCGAACAATCAGGAACCCCAGCAACAGCAGCAGCCCGATGATCGGCCCCGGCAATATCGGCAGCAACAGGTGATTGAGCGCCGTGCCGAGCAATTGAAACAGCACCAGCATGGTCAGGCCACGTAGCAACATCTGACATCTCCGTCTGACTTTTCAACCCGCAAATCGCCCGCATTATAAGCATGCCTGCGCTA
Source organism: Pseudomonas sp. (assembly GCF_035554175.1). Classification (GTDB taxonomy): domain Bacteria; phylum Pseudomonadota; class Gammaproteobacteria; order Pseudomonadales; family Pseudomonadaceae; genus Aquipseudomonas. The sequence goes on from NZ_DATMIV010000030.1 coordinate 207,382, forward strand.
TGGATCGGCATTCGCCAAAAGCATGGTCGGTTGACCTGAGCAAATCGCCATGATGATCTACAGTGGTTCGCAGGCCGGTCAAATCCGCCACCAGAAAAACTATAAAACCGATGAACCCAAGGAGAGTCTCAATGCCCTATGTTCCCGTTGCAGAGCTCAAAGATTATGTCGGCAAGGAACTCGGACGTTCCGAATGGCTCACCATCGATCAGGAGCGCATCAACCTGTTCGCCGAAGCCACCGGTGATTTTCAGTTCATTCACGTCGACCCGGTCAAAGCCGCGCAGACACCGTTCGGCAGCACCATTGCCCACGGTTTCCTGTCGCTGTCGCTGATGCCAAAACTGATGGAAGACATCCTGGTGCTGCCGGAAGGCGTGAAGATGGTCGTCAACTATGGCCTGGACAGCGTGCGTTTCATCCAGCCGGTCAAGGTCGATTCGAAAGTCCGATTGAAGGTCGATCTGGGCGAAGTCACCGAGAAAAAACCCGGTCAGTGGCTGCTCAAGGCCACCGCGACACTGGAGATAGAGGGCTCGGACAAACCGGCCTACATCGCCGAGCCTTTGTCACTGTGCTTCGTCTGATCATCCCGGATGCGAAGCAGCGCACGCTGTTTCGCGTCACGTCTCTATATATGCGGTGCATAGCTGCGGCATACTCGGTCGCCTAATTGCCCGGATCCCGCTATGCGCTCAATCGCTCGACTTGCACCCCTTGCCCTGACCTTGATGCTCACCGCTTGCGGCGACGGCGAATCGCTGTTGCCGCCGGATGCGCGCCTGCCGGACGGTGGACGCTATCGCGGTGAACTGGTCGACGGCTTGCTGCAGGGTCAGGGCCGCGTCGACTACCCCAACGGCAGCTGGTACGCCGGGCAGTTCGACAAGGGTCAGTGGCACGGGCAAGGCGAATGGCATGGCAGCAACGGCGAGGTCTATCGCGGCCAGTTCCAGCAAGGCTTGTTTGATGGCCAGGGCAGCCTGAGCACCAGCGCCAGCAGCTACACCGGCGGTTTCAAACAGGGCCGGCGCGACGGCGAAGGCACGCTGAAAGAAAACGGCATGTCCTATCGCGGCGAATTCAAGGCAGACCAGTATTCGGGACTCGGCCGCCTGGAAATGGACGACGGCAGTTCGTATCAGGGCCAGTTCGCCCACGGCAAACCCAACGGCGAAGGCCAGCGCGGCGATGCCAGCGGCAATTCGTTCAGCGGCCGTTTCGTCAACGGTCAGCTGGAGGGCAACGGCACCTACAACAGCGCTGACGGCGATATCTACGTCGGCGGTTTCAAGAACAATCAACTGCACGGCAAGGGCCGCTACGAAAATGCCGACGGTGACGTCTGGCTCGGCCAGTTCAAGGAAGGCGCGCTGACCGGCAAGGGCGAATTGATCGGCGCCGACGGCAGCCACTACATCGGTGTGTTCAACGACTGGCGCTTCACCGGTCAGGGCCGCTTGAACCTGTCAGACGGCAGCTTCTACATCGGCGGCTTCGACAACGACAGTTATTCGGGACGCGGCACGCTGGTGCTGACCGATGGCAGCGTGCTCAGCGGCACCTGGATCAACGGCCAGCGCGTCCGCGACGCCGACGGCAAATTGTTGCCCGACACCCTCGAGCTCGGTTTGCTCGCTCAGGGTCGTCTGCTCGACGATGCACTGGCGGCAATCCCCGCCTCGACCCCGGCGGTCGAACTGTACACCCTGACCCTTGGCGGCGATGGCAAGCAAAGCGTGTTTCTGCGCGAATCCGACTACGTCGCCAACATGCTCAACACGCGCTTCGGCGCCTTCGGCCAGATTCGCCTGGTCAACCATCGCGATCATCTCGGCGATCGGCCGATGGCCACCCGCGAAAACCTGCGCCGCGCCGCGCAAGCCCTCGCCGAACGCAGTGGCCCGGAAGATCTGCTGTTCATCTACTTGACCAGTCACGGTACCGCCGAGCACGAACTGGTGCTTGATCAGCCGCGCATGGAACTGGCCGATCTGCCCGCCGATGAACTTGCTGCAGTGCTCGCGCCGTTGAAGCATCGCGACAAGGTCATCGTGATTTCCTCGTGCTATTCCGGCGGCTTCATCCCGGCGCTGAAAGACGAACGCACATTGATCATGACCGCTTCGCGCGCGGATCGGGTGTCGTTCGGCTGCTCGGAAGAAGCCAATTTCACTTACTTTGGCGACGCACTGTTCGCCCAGGCATTGAATCAGACCGACGACCTGGAACAGGCTTTCAAACTGGCCAAAGCCACCGTCGCCGAACGTGAACTGGCCGACGGTTTCGAAGCCTCGGAGCCACAGATCTGGGCGCCGAAAACCGTGCTGTCGCACTGGCAACTGCTGCGTAAACAGCAAGCGCGCAAGGCACTGCAAAACACGGCATTGAACGACGGGGCGACAAAAGGCAACTAAGCTGAACAGTATCAAGGGAGAGACACTATGTACTTGACGCCTCAGCACGTATTGCTTGCCGGAGCCACCGGATTGACCGGTGAACATCTGCTCGACCGTTTACTCAACGAGCCTACGATCACCCGTGTCCTCGCCCCTTCGCGCCGGCCGCTGGCCGAGCATCCGCATCTGGAAAACCCGGTCGGTGATCCACAGGCCTTTTTGCCGCAGCTCAGCGGCCGGGTCGATATCGCCTACTGCTGCCTCGGCACTACGATCAAACAGGCCGGCTCCGAAGAAGCCTTTCGTGCGGTGGATCTGGACATGGTCGTGGCGTTTGCCAAACGCGCGCGGGAGATGGGCGCACGGCACCTGATCGTGATCAGCGCGATCGGCGCCGATCCGGATTCCTCGGTGTTCTACAACCGGGTCAAAGGCGAAATGGAACAGGCTCTGCGCGCTCAGGACTGGCCGCAACTGACCATCTGCCGACCTTCGCTGTTGTTGGGCGAACGCGTCGAACCGCGGCTGGTCGAGCAACTGGCCGGGCCGCTATCCAAGCTGATTCCGGGGAAATACCACGGCATCGAAGCGTGCCAGTTGGCCCGGGCGATGTGGCGCCTGGCGCTGGAAGAGCAGGATGGGGTGCGGGTGATCGAGTCGGATGAGCTGCGCAAGTTAGGCAAATAGCTCCGGGACTTTCAGAACCAAAAGATCGCAGCCTTCGGCAGCTCCTACAGAAGACCCCATTCCCCTGTAGGAGCTGCCGAAGGCTGCGATCTTTTGACCTTTACAATCCACCAGTCGCCTGGAATCCGACGCCAATCACGGTGAGCAATGACAACGGCAACAACAGCGTATCAAGCAACGCACTGGCCGGCAGGTCCACGCCCGGATAGCTCGGCGCCTCGGCACCGAACCGGTCCTTGGCACAGCAGCCGCCATTCAACGCATACCAATCCAGCCGCGTCCCCGAGTACACCACCGGCGCGCCCGGTTTCGCCGCATCCAGCGTGCGCGCCGTGGCACATCCGCCCAGTTGCAGCGCCAGCACAATGACCAGCAGCTTATTCATCGCTGCTCAGATGATGTTCGCCCCAGCGCGGCAGCATGTCCTGCTGGATGCCGAGCAGATTGAGAATCCGCGCTACGACGAAGTCGATGAGGTCGTCGATGGTCTGCGGCTGGTGATAGAAACCCGGCGAGGCCGGCAGAATCGTCACGCCCAGGTTCGACAGCTTGAGCATGTGCTCCAGATGAATGCTCGAGTACGGCGCCTCGCGTGGCACCAGAATCAACTGGCGGCGCTCTTTCAGCGTGACGTCGGCCGCACGTTCGATCAGGTTGTTGCAAGCGCCGGTGGCAATCGCCGAGAGCGTCCCGGTCGAACACGGCACCACCACCATCGCCGCGGGCGCCCCGGAGCCGGAAGCCACCGGCGACATCCAGTCTTCCTTGCCGTACACACGAATCTGTCCGGCAGCCGCGCCGGTGTATTCGGTGAGAAAGGCCTGCATCATCTGTGGTTTGTTCGGCAGGGACACGTCGGTCTCGGTGGCCATCACCAGTTGCGCAGCCTTGGAGATCAGGAAGTGCACTTCGCGATCTTCGCGCACCAGACAATCGAGCAGGCGCAAGCCGTACTGCGCGCCCGAGGCGCCGGTCATCGCCAGGGTGATGCGTTCCGGGCCGCCCGCCTGGGGAAAACTGTTCATTGCAGCGCCTCGGCGAGCTTGCCGTGCAGGCCGCCGAAGCCGCCGTTGCTCATGATCACCACGTGGGTGCCGGGCTGCGCCTGGCTCTTCACGCGCTCGATGATGCCTTCCAGAGAATCGCTGACAATCGACGGCACCGTGCACAACGCGGCGGTGGCGCCGAGATCCCAACCGAGGTTGGCCGGCGCGTACCAGATCACCTGATCGGCATCGACGACGCTGTCGGGCAGACCATCACGGTGCGCGCCGAGCTTCATTGAATTGGAGCGCGGCTCGATGATCGCGATCAGCGGCGCGTCGCCGATGCGCTTGCGCAGGCCGTCGAGGGTGGTAGCGATGGCGGTCGGGTGATGGGCGAAGTCGTCGTAAATGGTGATGCCGCGTACTTCGGCAACTTTCTCCATACGGCGTTTGACGTTCTTGAACGCGCTCAGAGCGGCAATGCCCAACGCTGGCACCACGCCGACATGCCGCGCGGCCGCCAGAGCAGCCAAGGCATTGGCGACGTTGTGCTGACCGGTCAGCTCCCATTCGACGGTGCCTTGGGACACGCCTTCGAACATCACTTCGAAGGCCGAACCGTCCTCACTGAGCAACTTGACCTGCCACTGACCGCCGACACCGGTGGTTTGCACCGGCGTCCAGCAGCCCATTTCGATGACGCGCTGCAACGCGGGCTCGGTAGTCGGATGAATGACCAGGCCTTCGCTCGGTATGGTGCGAACCAAATGATGGAACTGCCGCTCGATTGCCGGCAGATCGGGGAATATGTCAGCGTGATCGAACTCGAGATTATTGAGGATCGCAGTACGCGGGCGGTAGTGGACGAACTTCGAACGCTTGTCGAAAAAGGCGCTGTCGTATTCGTCGGCCTCGATCACGAAGAACGGCGTGCCGCCCAGGCGCGCGGACACCGAGAAATTCTGCGGCACACCACCGATAAGGAAACCCGGGCTCATACCGGCATGTTCCAGCACCCAGGCGAGCATGCTGCTGGTGGTGGTCTTGCCATGCGTACCGGCGACCGCCAGGACCCAACGACCCTGCAGGACATGGTCAGCCAGCCATTGCGGGCCGGAGACGTACGGCAGGCCTTTGTTCAGCACATATTCCACCGCCGGGTTGCCACGGGACATGGCATTACCGATCACCACCAGATCCGGCGCCGGATCAAGCTGCGCCGGGTCATAGCCCTGCGTCAGCTCAATGCCCTGGGCCTCGAGCTGCGTGCTCATCGGCGGATAAACGTTGGCGTCGGAGCCCGTGACGTGATGGCCCAGCTCTTTGGCCAACACTGCCATCGAGCCCATGAAAGTCCCGCAGATACCCAGAATATGAATGTGCATAGTCGACCTCGTAAAACATGGCCGCAGGTTAGCGTAGGGAGGGGGAAATGGCACTCTTTAGCTTTGTCGACCTGACCCTTGTGGCGAGGGAGCTTGCTCCCGTTCGACAGCGCAGCAGTCGTAAATCCTGCACATGCGGTGCATCTATCTGAACCGAGTCGGCTGGTTTTGGGGCCGCTTCGCCGCCCAGCGGGAGCAAGCTCCCTCGCCACAGGATGTGTGCAAGTCAGGCAGTTCGGGCGATACCGTGTTTGCGCAGCTTCCTGTACAGCGTGTTGCGACTGACCCCCAACTGCTCAGCAGTATGAGTCATATGCCACCGCGCCTGCTCCAGCGCATTGAGCAATGCGAGACGCTCGGCGTCGTCCAGTGGCTGGGCGGCAATCTGCGCCGCCGCTACCGCCGGGCGTGCCTGACGAATCATCACCGGCAAATTCTCAACCCCGATCCGCCCGCCATCACACAACGCCGCCAACGTGCGCAGGACATTGCGCAACTGCCGCACATTGCCCGGCCAAGTGAAGGCCAGCAATGCCTGCCGCGCCGGTTCGTCGAGCAGGATGGTTTCACTGCCCGCCTCCTCTGCCAGCAGAAAATCCAGCAGTTGCGATTTGTCACTGCGCTCGCGCAATGCTGGCAATGCCACTTCCAGGCCATTCAAGCGGTAATACAGATCCTCACGAAAACTGCCATCCTCGACCCGTTCGAGCAGATTGCGGTGTGTCGCACTGATGATCCGCACATCCACCGCGTGCGCCTCACCGCCAATCGGCACTACCTGCCGGTCCTCCAGCACTCGCAGCAAGCGGGTCTGCAAGGCCAGCGGCATGTCGCCGATTTCATCGAGGAACAACGTACCGCCATCAGCCTGCTGCAACTTGCCGCGCATGCCATCCTTGCGTGCCCCGGTAAAACTGCCGCCGCGATAGCCGAACAGTTCGCTCTCGATCAGGCTTTCCGGAATGGCCGCGCAATTGAGCGCGACGAAGGCTTTACTGCCACGCTGGCTGGCCTGATGCACGGCTTTGGCGAACGCTTCCTTGCCCGAGCCGGTTTCGCCATTGATCAACAACGGCACGTCACGCTCGAACACGCGCAGGGCTTTGCGAAAGTCCGCTTGCAACGCTTGGTCGCCGAGACAAATGCCGGACAGGCGTGGCGCTGTCGCGGCGATTGGCGTTGGAATAATCGCTGCAGGTTTGCGCGATTCGCCGCGCAACACGGCAAACAGGTGCCGCCCGTCACGGGTGCGCAGCGGCCAACTGGCGCTGGCATTGGCGCTGGCACGGCCAAGCAGTTCATCCAGCGCGCAATCGAAAAACATCTCTACCGGTTTGCCGAGCAAACCACCGCGAATCTGCCCGAGCAGGTTCAGCGCGCTCTGGTTGACCGCACTGATCCGCCCTTCGCCGTCAAACGCCAGCAGCCCTTCGCTGAACAGGCCGACGGACTCGGCCTGCAAGTGAAAACGCAACAACCATTGATTGTCGAAACAGCGCAGGAAGTAGCAGCTTTCGATCATCTTCGCCGACAGATTGACCAGCGCCATGGTGTGAAACTGGCTCTGGCGCGAGACGTCCGGCCGCGCCGAGGATACGTCGAGTACCGCCAGCAATTCGCCGTGCGGGTCGAACACCGGACTCGCCGAACAGGTCAGCCCGGTGTGACGGCCGCGAAAATGTTCGTCTTGATGAATGGTCAACGCCTGGCGCTCGACCAGGCAGGTGCCGATGCCGTTGGTGCCTTCGCAGGCTTCGCTCCAGTCGGCACCGAGCCAGAGCCCGGCGCGCTCGAAAATCCGACGCTCGGCCGGCGCGGTGACGCAATTGAGGATCACCCCGCGCGCATCGGTCAGCAATACCGCGTGGCCGGCGCCGGACAGTTGTTGATGCAGGCTGCTCATTTCCGTGCCGGCGATCTGCAGCACTTGCTGCAGACGCTCGCGGCTTTCCAGCACTCGGTCGTGCTCAAGCACCGTCGGCGCCATGGTCACTGAAGGATCGAGGTGGTAGTCCTCAAGGCAACGCAGCCACGAGCGAGCGATCGACGGATCGGCACCCGGGCCGTGCACGTGCGGTTTGCCCTGGGTGACGGTGAGAACCTGACGGGCATGGCGACTCAAATGGTTGTCGTGCATTTCTTATTGTTCTCCCCGAGAGGTCGACGCATTCCCGGGTAGGAGCTGCCGAAGGCTGCGATCTTTTGATCTTGATCTTGATCTTGATCTTGAAAAACAAAATCAAAAGATCGCAGCCTGCGGCAGCTCCTACAGGGGTTGCTGTTGGCTGAGGATCCTCCAGCGGCTCCGGCATTGCAATGCTGGCAAGACCGCCCGGTCACGGTATGTACCGAAAGCGCTACAAATTGTCACGTCAGCTGTACCGAAACCAGCACAGCAGCACTCCATTCGTCCGACATAAACCGGCCAAGCCCTTGATTTGCCTGACCTGCGCGGCAGTGGCCCGGCCCTTGCTCTACGCTTATAGCAAGCGCACTTGCGCGTTTCTCTAATAAGTACAAAGCCAAGGAGAACATCATCATGCGTTACGCTCACCCCGGTACTGAAGGCGCTAAAGTCTCGTTCAAGAGCAAGTACGGTAACTACATCGGCGGCGAGTTCGTCGCGCCTGTCAAAGGTCAGTATTTCACCAACACCTCGCCAGTCAACGGCCAGCCAATTGCAGAATTCCCCCGCTCCACCGCCGAAGACATCGACAAGGCCCTGGACGCCGCCCACGCCGCCGCCGATGCCTGGGGCGCCACTTCCGTGCAGGCGCGCTCGCTGATCCTGCTGAAAATCGCCGACCGCATCGAAGCCAACCTCGAACTGCTGGCAATCACCGAGACCTGGGACAACGGCAAAGCCATCCGCGAAACCCTCAACGCCGATATCCCGCTGGCCGCCGACCACTTCCGCTACTTCGCCGGTTGCCTGCGCGCCCAGGAAGGCAGCGCCGCGGAAATCGACGGCAACACTGTGGCCTATCACATCCACGAACCGCTGGGCGTGGTCGGCCAGATCATCCCGTGGAACTTCCCGCTGCTGATGGCCGCATGGAAACTCGCGCCAGCGCTGGCCGCCGGTAACTGCGTGGTGCTCAAGCCGGCCGAGCAAACCCCGCTGGGCATCTGCGTGCTGATGGAACTGATCGGCGACCTGTTGCCGCCGGGCGTGCTCAACGTCGTGCAAGGTTTCGGCAAAGAGGCCGGCGAAGCGCTGGCGACCAGCAAGCGCATCGCCAAGATCGCCTTTACCGGCTCGACCCCGGTCGGCTCGCACATCATGAAATGCGCGGCGGAAAACATCATTCCATCGACCGTCGAACTGGGCGGCAAGTCGCCGAACATCTTCTTCGAAGACATCATGCAGGCCGAACCGAGCTTCATTGAAAAAGCCGCAGAAGGGCTGGTGCTGGCGTTCTTCAACCAGGGCGAAGTGTGCACCTGCCCGTCCCGCGCGCTGGTACAGGAATCGATCTACGACGAATTCATGCAGGCGGTGATGAAGAAAGTCAGCCAGATCAAACGCGGCGATCCGCTGGACACCGAGACCATGGTTGGCGCCCAAGCGTCGGAGCAGCAATTCGACAAGATCCTCTCGTATCTGGAAATCGCCAAAGGCGAAGGCGCAGAGCTGCTGACCGGCGGCAAGGTGGAAAAACTCGAGGGCAGCCTGGCCACCGGTTATTACATCCAGCCGACCCTGCTCAAGGGCACCAACAAGATGCGCGTGTTCCAGGAAGAAATCTTCGGCCCGGTGGTGAGCATCACCACGTTCAAGGACGAAGCCGAAGCCCTGGCGATTGCCAACGATACCGAGTTCGGCCTCGGCGCCGGTCTCTGGACTCGCGATATCAACCGCGCCTACCGCATGGGCCGGGCAATCAAGGCCGGGCGCGTGTGGACCAACTGCTACCACCTGTACCCGGCGCATGCCGCGTTCGGTGGTTACAAGAAGTCCGGCGTCGGGCGTGAGACCCACAAGATGATGCTCGACCATTATCAGCAGACCAAGAATCTGCTGGTGAGCTACGACATCAATCCGTTGGGGTTCTTCTGATCCAGACGGGGTGAGGCAGGTGTTCCTGCTTCGCCCACTGGATTGTCTTCGCGAGCAGGCTCGCTCCCACAGGTGATTTAGGGTCGTACGCAATCCCCTGTGGGAGCGAGCCTGCTCGCGAAAGCGTTGTGCCATTCAACCCAATGGCTTGGCTGTAGCCGGGCCTATAAAACAATAAGAAAGGTGAACCCCATGCCAAGCGAATCCCCGGCTGGCGCTCCGGCGACCGGCTCCTCCGTCGACTTCGAAAAAGTCGGCTCCGACTACTTCCAACAACGCGAACTGAAAAAAGGCGCCGCCGGCTGGGTGCTGCTGGTCGGCCTCGGCGTCGCCTATGTGATCTCGGGCGACTACGCCGGCTGGAACTTCGGCCTTGCCCAGGGTGGCTGGGGCGGTATGTTTCTCGCCACGCTGCTGATGGCGACCATGTACCTGTGCATGTGTTTTTCCCTGGCTGAACTGTCCTCGATGATCCCCACCGCCGGCGGTGGTTACGGTTTCGCCCGCAGTGCTTTCGGGCCATGGGGCGGGTTTCTCACCGGCACCGCGATCCTCATCGAATACGCCATCGCTCCGGCTGCCATCGCGGTGTTTATCGGCGCTTACTGTGAATCATTGTTCGGCATTGGCGGCTGGATGATCTATCTGGCGTTCTACATCATCTTCATCGCCATCCATATTTTCGGTGTCGGTGAAGCGCTCAAACTGATGTTCATCATCACCGCCGTCGCCGCGTTGGCGCTGGGCGTGTTTCTGGTGGCGATGGTGCCGCACTTCAACGTCGCCAACCTGCTCGATATACCGGTGACCACTGCTGCCGGCGCAAGCCCGTTCCTGCCGTTCGGCTATGTCGGCGTGTGGGCCGCGATTCCTTACGCGATCTGGTTTTTCCTCGCTGTCGAAGGGGTGCCGCTGGCTGCCGAGGAAACCAGAAATCCCAAGCGCGACCTGCCACGTGGCCTGATCGGCGCGATGCTGGTGCTGCTGATGTTCGCCCTGCTGATTCTGATCGTTGGCCCCGGCGGCGCTGGCGCCAACTCGTTGCTGACCTCCGGCAACCCGCTGGTCGAAGCGCTGAGCAAAGCCTACGGCGGCTCGACCTGGATGAGCAGCTTCGTCAACCTCGTCGGTCTGGCCGGTTTGATCGCCAGTTTCTTCTCGATCATCTACGCCTACTCGCGGCAGATCTTCGCGCTGTCACGGGCCGGTTATCTGCCGCGCAAACTGTCGCAGACCAACAAAAGCAAGGCGCCGGTGCTGGCGCTGGTGATCCCCGGGATCATCGGTTTCGGTCTGTCGCTGACCGGCCAGGGCGACTTGCTGATTCTGGTCGCGGTGTTCGGCGCTACCATCTCCTATGTGCTGATGATGGCCGCGCACATCACCCTGCGCATCCGCCGCCCCAAAATGGATCGGCCGTATCGCACGCCGGGCGGCATTTTCACTTCCGGTGTGGCGCTGGTGCTGGCCTGCGTCGCCGTGGTGGCGGGCTTCCTCGTCGATCCACGGGTGGTCATCGGCGCAGCGATCATCTATGGAGTGCTAATTGCTTACTTTGCTTTCTACAGTCGGCATCACTTGGTAGCAGGCACGCCGGAAGAAGAATTCGCGGCGATCCAGAAAGCTGAACAAGCCTTGCACTGATTGTCGAAAACCACGGCGCAGGCTTGACCTGCGCCGTCACGGAGAACGCTGAATGGCCAGTTTTGCTCACACGGTCGGCGCGCAGACCTATCGCTTCGACAGCCTCAAAGACGTCATGGCCAAGGCCAGCCCGGCACGCTCGGGGGACTTCCTTGCCGAAATCGCCGCGCTCAACGACGGCGAACGGGTGGCCGCGCAAATGGCGCTGGCGGACATCCCCCTCACGCACTTTTTGCAGGAAGCGCTGATTCCTTATGAAACCGATGAAGTCACCCGACTGATCATCGACACCCACGATAAACAGGCCTTCGCCGTGGTCAGCCACCTCACCGTTGGCGGCTTTCGCGACTGGCTGCTCAGTGATGCGGCGGACGAAACCAGCCTGCGCGCCCTCGCCCCCGGCCTGACCCCGGAAATGGTCGCCGCCGTGTCGAAAATCATGCGCGTGCAGGATCTGGTGCTGGTCGCGCAGAAAATCCGCGTGGTGACAAAGTTTCGCGGCACCCTCGGTTTGCGCGGGCGCCTGTCGACCCGCCTGCAGCCCAACCACCCCACCGACGAACCATCCGGCATCGCCGCGAGCATTCTCGACGGCCTGCTGTACGGCAACGGCGATGCGATGATCGGCGTCAACCCGGCCACCGACAGCATCGCCTCGATCTGCGCGATGCTGGAAATGCTCGACGCGATCATCCAGCGCTACGACATTCCGACCCAGGCCTGCGTGCTGACCCACGTCACCACCTCGATCGAGGCAATCAACCGTGGCGTGCCTTTGGATCTGGTGTTCCAGTCAATTGCCGGCACTGAAGCGGCCAATGCCAGTTTCGGTATCAACCTCAACGTTTTGCAGGAAGGCTACGACGCCGGACTGAGCCTCAAGCGCGGAACCCTCGGGCAGAACCTGATGTATTTCGAGACCGGTCAGGGCAGCGCGTTGTCGGCCAACGCCCACCACGGTGTCGACCAGCAGACCTGCGAGACCAGAGCCTACGCCGTGGCGCGACATTTCAAGCCGTTTCTGGTGAACACCGTCGTAGGATTTATCGGCCCGGAATACCTCTACAACGGCAAGCAGATCATCCGCGCCGGCCTCGAAGACCACTTCTGCGGCAAGTTGCTTGGCGTGCCGATGGGCTGCGACATCTGCTACACCAACCACGCCGAAGCCGATCAGGACGACATGGACACCCTGCTGACCCTGCTCGGCGTCGCCGGGATCAATTTCATCATGGGCATCCCCGGCTCCGACGACATCATGCTCAATTACCAGACCACTTCGTTCCACGACGCCCTCTACGCCCGGCAGACCCTGGGCCTGAAACCGGCGCCGGAGTTCGAGCAATGGCTGGCCAACATGGGCATCTTCACTCAGGCGGACGGCAAGGTTCGCTTCGGCAACAACCTGCCGCCGGCCTTCCGCCAGGCCTTGGCGCACTTGGGATGAGTCTTATGGAAAAACCACCGGTCGATCCGCAAAACCCGTGGCTGGAACTACGCCGCCTGACACCGGCGCGGATTGCCCTGGGCCGCACCGGCACCAGCCTGCCGACGCGGGCGCAGCTGGATTTTCAGTTTGCCCACGCGCAGGCCCGCGATGCCGTGCATCTGGCCTTCGATCATGGCGAGATCAGCAGCCAACTCAGCCAGCGCGGCCGGGAAACGCTGCTGCTGCACAGTGCCGCGCCGGATCGGCACAACTACCTGCAACGCCCGGACCTAGGGCGCAAGCTCAGCGATGAATCGGCGCAAACCTTGCGCGATTACGCCAGCGCACATCCAGGCGGGATCGATCTGGTGATCGTGGTCGCTGATGGCCTGTCGGCGCTGGCGGTGCATCGGCACACGCTGCCGTTGCTGACGCGCATGGAAGAACAGATGAGCGGCGATGGCTGGTCGGTGGCGCCAGTGGTGCTGGTCGAGCAGGGGCGCGTGGCCATTGGTGACGAAATCGGCCAACTGCTGGGCGCGAAAATGGTGGTGATGCTGATCGGCGAGCGTCCGGGCCTGAGTTCGCCGGACAGCCTCGGGCTGTATTTCACCTACGCACCGAAGATCGGGCTGACCGACGCGTATCGCAATTGCATCTCCAATGTCCGGCTTGAGGGTTTGAGCTACGGCATGGCCGCGCATCGCTTGCTGTACCTGATGCGTGAAGCCTGTCGACGGCAGCTGTCGGGGGTCAACCTGAAGGATGAGGCACAGCTGCAGACACTGGAGTCGGACGAGGGCGTCAACATGAAAGGCAATTTCCTGCTTGATCCGCCCCCAGCCTGAACCGTTTCCGCATTGCCTTTGCAAGCGCATTTCAGGCAGGATCGACGCACGGCCGCCCGGGTTTCCCATCGCCGTCAGAGCAGTTGAAGACAGCCACTTGAAGACGAGACCTATCATGCGGATTATTCAAGCGACCCTCGAACATCTGGATTTGCTGACTCCTTTGTTCGTCAAATATCGCGAGTTCTACGGCTCCCTGCCCTACCCGGATTCCTCCCGGGCGTTCCTCGAAAAACGCCTGCGCCGCAAAGAGTCGGTGATCTATCTGGCCCTGGCCGACGATGACGACAAAAAACTCATGGGGTTCTGCCAGCTCTATCCGAGCTTCTCTTCTTTGTCGCTCAAACGCGTGTGGATTCTCAACGATATCTACGTAGCCGAAGACGCACGCCGGCAACTGGTCGCCGACAACCTGATCCGCACTGCGAAGAAAATGGCCAAGGAAACCCAGGCCGTGCGCATGCGCGTTTCTACCAGTGCCGATAATGAAGTCGCACAGAAAACCTACGAATCGATCGGTTTCAAGGAAGATACCGAGTTCAAGAACTACGTCCTGCCGATCAGCGACGAGCTCTGAACCCAAAAAATCGCAGCCTTTGCAGCTCCTGTATTGCGAATGCGTTCCCCTGTAGGAGCTGCCGAAGGCCGCGATCTTTAGAGCTCCCTGTATTGCTGACAATTGCTCACTTCGCGACACTCCCCGCTACAAAACCGACGCGCTTTTCATCGGTCAGACCGTATAATCCCGATCTTTCCGGCTTGTAAGAAAAACTACACCCCGCTGTAGGCTTACACGAAGTCATCCGCACAGGCCTGCCGAGTCGGGCCGTCATACAGGTGCCCCCATGGATTTCAACCCGCTCGACCTTATCCTGCATCTCGATGTGTACCTCGATTTGCTGGTGAACAACTATGGGCCATGGATCTACGCCATCCTGTTTCTGGTGATCTTCTGTGAAACCGGGCTGGTGGTGATGCCGTTCCTGCCGGGCGACTCGCTGCTGTTCATCGCCGGTGCCGTAGCAGCAGGTGGCGGTATGGATCCGGTGTTGCTCGGCGGCCTGCTGATGCTCGCGGCGATCATGGGCGACAGCACCAACTACGTGATCGGGCGCACCGCCGGGGAAAAGCTGTTCAGCAACCCGAACTCGAAAATCTTCCGACGTGACTACCTGCAAAAAACCCACGACTTCTACGACAAGCACGGTGGTAAAACCGTGACCATGGCGCGCTTCCTGCCGATCATCCGCACCTTCGCGCCGTTCGTCGCCGGCGTAGCGCGGATGCCGTACCCGCGTTTCTTCGGCTTCAGCGTGCTCGGCACCCTCCTCTGGGTCGGCGGTCTGGTCACTCTGGGTTACTTCTTCGGCAACGTGCCGTTCATCAAGAAAAACCTGTCACTGCTGGTGGTAGCAATCATCCTGCTATCGCTGGTGCCGATGATCATCGGTGTGGTGCGCAGCCGTTTCGGCGCCAGCAAAGTGCAATCGCACTGATCCGATGTGGTCACTGAGCGCCTGGCGTCGCCGACGCATCCTGGCCAGACACCCGATTGCCGACGACCTGTGGCAACGGGTGCGTCATCAGCTGTCTTTCCTCGACGGCATCAGCGCGGCTGAAGACCAATGGCTGCGCGAAGCCTGCGTGCTGTTTCTCGACGACAAACGCCTCACTGCCCTGCCCGGCGTCGATCTGCATCAGGAACAACGCCTGCTGCTCGCAGCCCAGGCGCAGTTGCCGCTGCTGCATCTCGGTGATCTCAACTGGTATCAGGGTTTTCACGAGATCGTGCTGTACCCCGACGACTTCCTCAGCCCGCAACGCCACCGCGATGCCAGCGGCGTCGAGCACGAGTGGGACGGCGAACACAGCGGTGAGGCCTGGCAGCAGGGGCCGGTGATTCTGGCCTGGCCCGGCGTGCAGGCCAGCGGCGGCTGGGAAGGCTACAACCTGGTGATTCACGAGCTGGCGCACAAGCTCGACATGCTCAACGGCGACGCCAACGGCCTGCCGCCGCTGCACACCGACATGCGCGTCAGCGAATGGGCCGAGGTGATGCAAGCCGCCTACGACGACCTCAACCGCCAGCTCGACCACGATGCCGACGCCGAAACCGCCATCGACCCCTATGCCGCCGAGAACCCGGCCGAGTTCTTCGCGGTGACCAGCGAATACTTCTTCAGCGCCCCGGATCTGCTCTACGAGGCTTATCCACAGGTGTATGCGCAGCTGCGACTTTTCTATCGTCAGGATCCGTTGGGCAGGTTACGGCAACTTCAGGCCACAGACCCGGTCTATCAGGCGCACGAGTAAGCTGTGCACGACTTTCGGTCCATGGCGCCGACGGCAGAATATGCCTATAATCGCCGCCACTTTTTGGTCAATCCGGCCAAGTGTTTTTGGTCAACTACGGGGGCAACGCCCAATGAGCTACAGCAAGATTCCGGCTGGCAAAGACCTGCCGAACGACATCTACGTCGCGATCGAGATCCCGGCCAACCACGCGCCGATCAAATACGAAATCGACAAAGACAGCGATTGCCTGTTCGTTGACCGTTTCATGGCCACCCCAATGTTCTACCCGGCCAACTACGGTTACATCCCGAACACCTTGGCCGACGACGGTGACCCCCTCGACGTGCTGGTCGTGACCCCTTACCCGGTAGCGCCAGGCTCGGTCATCCGCGCCCGTCCGGTCGGCATCCTGAACATGACCGACGACGGCGGCGGCGATGCCAAAGTCATCGCAGTGCCACACGACAAGCTGTCGCAGCTGTACGTCGACGTGAAGGAATACACTGACCTGCCACCACTGCTGATCCAGCAGATCGAGCACTTCTTCGCGAACTACAAAGATCTCGAAAAAGGCAAATGGGTCAAGATCGAAGGCTGGGCAGGTGCAGACGCCGCCCGCGACGCAATCACCAAGTCGGTTGCCGCCTACAAGGGCTAAGCAATCGACCCTCGCGTCAGGCTTGAAAAAAAACCCCGGAAATCCGGGGTTTTTTGTGTCTGCAGGCTTTAGCTAAACAAAGCGTTTAAATTCCTACATGCAGTTTTAATCTGTTTAATTTCCCACAAGAACGTCTTACATCCAGTCGCAAAATACAGGCTTTTTTTGAACGCCCGGTTTATTCAAACCGCTCTAGTCCGGCCGTAGACTCCGTGTTTATGAGAAAGAACACTAGCGGTCCACGATTCAAGGCACTCCTGGAAGCAGCGAACATCAGCACCACGGATTTCGCAAGGTTCTGGGGCACGGAAGCCCAAAACGTTCATAACTGGTACACCCGGGGCGTCCCGGCGTATCGCATGGAAGAAGTCTCACGCCTGTTGTCGGTCAATAGTGAATGGCTGAAAACCGGGGAAGGCGTCAAGGATGTCCCGCGCCTGCACCCACCCGCGAGCAACGGCGACACCTTCGATGCCCAGGCCATCTGCGGCGTCTACACCGTCATCAACCCCAGCGACATCGACCTGGCGTTCTTCAAGGAAACTCCGATCGCCAACGGCGACGGCAAAACCCACGTCATCCTCGACCCCGATCAATCCCTGCGCCTGCCCCGCGCCCACCTCGATCAACTCGACATCCAGTACGCCAATGCCATCTGCGCGCACATGATCGGCAACAGCATGGCCGAACGCATCGAAGATGGCTCCATCGTCGCCATCGACCGCGGCCTGACCCAAGTCGTCGACGGCGAAATCTACGCCGTCGAACACGACGGCATGCTGCGCATCAAATACCTGCACCGCATGCCCGGCAACGGCCTGCGCATGCGCAGCCACAACAGCGCCGAATACCCCGACGAAGTCTTCCGGCCGGCGCAGATCGAGGAGCAGCGGATTCATATATTGGGCTGGGTGTTCTGGTGGTCGACACTGGGCAAGCGCAGGCCGGTGGTGCCGTTTCTATGATTGTGCGCTAAAACCTGTGGGAGCGAGCCTGCTCGCGAACAGGCCCTGAAAGCCGGTACAAATCCAGAGTTTGTACCGTTTCAGTCGCTCTAAACCGCACTTGAGGCTGGGAATCCAAAGCAAAACTCAGTATCCTGCGCCCCACATTCGCGCACCGACCCGCTCAGCGGCCCGGATGACGCCCGACGCGGCAGACCAACGTCTGACCAAGTCCCACAGCCGGACGCAGATCCGGATGTACGTTTTGAAGGCTGACGCGGTTTACCAAAAATAAACCAAGCCAGTCCCCGAGAAGCCGGCCACAAGCCGGCTTTTTAATGCCTGTAAAAAGACTACGCCTCTCGCTTGGAAGGAATCGAACAAGCTGGGCACTACAGTTCCGAAGCGCTTCACAAGGAAGTTAAAACGTGCGATTCGCCCCTCGTTTCACACTGCTTGGACCGGTCATCCTGATCGCTGCGATGAGTTTTTATCTCAGGCTGCGTCGGTGCCATCGTGGCTTTGCCTGAGAAAACCACACTCAGAACTGACGAGTACAAAGCTCTAAGCGCTCGTTCGCTCACGCCAGCGATTACCCGAACCGCGCAATCAGCGCCTACCCGAGAATGGTGTGGCATCACGGTTTGGGCGTTGATCATTCCTGTTCCGCTCAAATTGCCCGTGTGTACTTCGTACTCCGAGCAGTCCTTTGGCAGCAACGAATCTGGAAATGAAATCGTTTTGCTCTATTCAAAACAAACGGTGCCGTCGCCGTTCTACGCCTGCGGCCCGTTCATGATGCTGGGGCCGATTGTGCATGGTTATCAGGGCAATGCACTTTGCGGCGCTTTTCCAAATTAGCCGGGCTCGCGGATAAATGAACACTAATTACCCCGTTATGCTTGCAGCTAAAAATGATGGCACACTAGAATCACAGCGATTGTTCTACCAACCCCCACGGATCGAGGGTTTCATCAACGCGGGGCGAGGCGGGAACTGAATCCAGTTCAGGTTGATGTACAGGTCAAGGAGACCACAATGTCGGACGCAAACATCAGGGAAAAATACTTCGTTTACCACCTCACCTCCGTTGAGAATCTTGATGGAATCTTCAAGGAGGGCCTAAAGCCTCGGGCCAGCCTGGAAAATTTCACCGACGTCGCAGACAGCGAAATCCTCAAAAAGCGCAAAGCGCTCAATCTTGATAGCTATGTTCCATTCCACTGGTTTGCTGCGAATCCTTTTGATGGACGTGTACAGCTCAGTCGGCCTAAAGAGAAATTTGTCCTCATCTCCGTCTTTCGATCATTTGCCAAACAAAACGACTGGAAAATTGTACCGCGTCACCCACTCGCTGATGATGCGATCCAACTGCTCGATTACAACGCAGGGTTTGAAGCAATTAATTGGGAGCTGATGAGTACTCGGGACTATCAGAACCCCGAATGCAAAAGCGTTTGCATGGCCGAATGCCTATCTCCGGAAGTGGTAAACCCGAAAAACTTTTCCAGGATTTATGCTCCCAACGATGAAGTCAGCTCGCTTTGTGAGGCTAAAATGCGCGTGGCAAAGCTTGCGACTCCCATCAGCGTGAATCCCGGAATGTTCTTATAAATGAACTACACCAGCCTGAATCCAGAGAAAGCTCTGATTTGGCGTATCGTCCATCGCGATAACCTGCCCTGGATTCTGGACAACGGTTTGCATTGCGCAACCTCGGAAGCACAGGCGCCTGAGTACGTGAATATCGGCAACGTCGACTTGATCGACAAGCGCCGTTCCCGTCAGGTGCCTATTGCACCCGAGGGCGTTCTGGCCGATTACGTGCCCTTCTATTTCACACCCTTCTCGGTGATGATGCAGAACATTCACTCCGGCTGGAGTGTTCAGCAACGCAGCAACGATGAGATCGTGATTCTGGTCTCAAGCCTGTATCGCGTTACAGAGCTTGGCCTGCCGTTTGTCTTCACCAACGCACATGCCTATCCGAGTTGGACAAACTATTACAGTGATCTGGCGAATCTCGACCAGATCGATTGGTCTATCCTTCAACGACGCGACTTCAAGCGCGACCCTGATGACCCTCGCAAAATGGAGCGTTATCAGGCTGAGGCGCTGATCCACCATCACTTACCGATTACGGGACTACTGGGCATCATGTGCCACACCGATGCAATGAAAGTACGCATAGAAGCAGACGTCGCAGCCAGAGGCCTGACATTGCCTGTCCATGCGCGTCCCAAATGGTATTTCCAATGATCAGATTCACCCAAGGCAACCTGCTGGAAGCCAAGACAGAAGCCCTCGTCAACACGGTGAATACCGTAGGCGTGATGGGCAAGGGCATCGCATTGATGTTCAAAGAGCGCTTTGCGCAGAATTACCGCGTGTATGCAGCGGCGTGTAAGGCCGGGGAAGTAGAAACCGGCAAAATGCATGTGACAGCCACCAACGAACTCGACGGCCCTCGCTGGATCGTGAATTTCCCCACCAAGCGCCACTGGCGGTCGCCGTCGCAAATGGCATGGATCACCGAGGGTTTGCATGACCTGCGGCGGTTCCTGCTTGAAAACGATGTGAAATCCGTTGCGGTTCCACCGTTAGGTGCTGGTAACGGCGGTTTGAAGTGGCCTGAAGTCCGTGAACAGATTGTCGAAGTGTTGGGAGATCTGGATGCTGATGTCTTGGTGTTCGAGCCGTCCAATCAGTATCTGAATGTCGCCAAACGCGCGGGCGTAGAAAAGCTCACGCCAGCCCGAGCGCTTATCGCCGAACTGATTCGTCGCTACTGGGTTTTAGGCATGGAGTGCAGTCTGCTGGAGATTCAGAAGCTCGCCTGGTTTCTTGAGCGCGCTATCGAGCAGCTGCCAGATACCGAGAACCCTCTGAACCTGAAGTTCGTCGCACATAAATATGGCCCATACGCCAACCGGCTTGAACACCTGCTTGATAACCTCGATGGTAGCTATCTGCACTGTGACAAGCGCATCAGCGACGCAGGCATTAATGATGTGATCTGGTTTGATCAAGATCGCAAAGCGTTTTTACAAACGTATCTCAAGACTGAGGCCAAGGCATATTCGCAAGCGTTGGAACGTACGGCGCAACTGATTGACGGTTTTGAGTCGCCATTCGGTATGGAGTTATTGGCCACGGTCGATTGGTTGTTGAGCCAGGAAGGGGTATCTGCGACTGTTCCAGCGCTACGCGAAGCATTGAAGCATTGGGACGGTGGCGCCGGTGCTGCGGCTCGCAAGAGCAAACTGTTCGATGATCAGGCCCTTGATATTGCGCTCAAACGCCTGACATCCAGTACTTTCCGGCCTGGATTAGCGGCCTGAAAGACGCTCGATAAAATTGGGCAGCAACCTGCTGCCCAATTTCCGTCACGGATAACTGAACGACTTCACCAACGTCAACTCCCCCACCCCCCGCATCGGCACCACAAACGTCTCCATTTTCTCGCTCGGCGTGCCCTCTTCGGTGATGACAGTCACCTGCGCCGTCGTCAGCGCCTGCACCGCTTCATCCCCACCCTCTTCATCCCCGCGATAACCGCCGCCGTAATAATTCACATACACCAGATACTGCCCCTTGATCGGCGCGGGCATGGCGGCGATTTCCGGGCCGTAGCCGGTGGTGACGTCGACGTCGAGGGCGGCGCCATTGGGTGCGACGCGGTCGCCGTACCAGATGTGGGCGCCGTCGGGGGTGATCAGGTGCAGGTCGAGATCAGTGCCGTCGCTGTCCCAGGCCAACAGGATGCGGAGTTTGGCCGGGGTGGCGCCGCCGCGGGCGTTGAGGAATTGCGTGCGGTGGCGTTGCTGGCCGTCGGCGCTGCGGACTTCGACGCTGTTGCTGCCGTTGGGGAAGGAGAACGGGCGATCGAAGCCACCGGCCGGGTCGATTTTCAGCGGCATACTGACGCCGTTGACGATCAGGCGGCCGGGTTCGTTGTTCTTGGGGACGGCTTTGATCTGACCGCTGATTCTGGCGGTATTGGCCTGGCCAACCGGTGTGTTGACCGACGAGGCCGGGTAGTTGACGGTCTGGCGGAAGCTTTCGCCCTCGCCTTGCGGTGCGCCGCTGCGCCAGCCGCCGACCGGGGTGTCGGGTCTGACGCCATCGGCGGCGATAGCCTGCGGCATTACGTTGAGGGCACAGAGCAGCAGCAAGACCTGTGGATAACGGAGTGTCATGGTCTATTCCAGCAAAAGGTGACGGGCGAGCCCTTCGATGTAGGTTTCATCCTGGCCGTTGGGGTGTGCTTCGAAGGCCAGGTGCAGATATTCGTGGGTCAGGTCGAGACGATCCTGCAGGGACAGCACGCCGCGCACGTAGATGCGCTGGCGTTCGCGGTCGACGAAGGGCCGGCCGAAGGCGAGTTTGCACACGGCGAACCTGCTGACTTCGTTGTAGCCGGTTTCGCTTTCAAGTTTCGTTCGCCAGCCGCGTCGCTGCTTCTGCAGCCAGTCTTGCGCGGCGGGCAATGCTTCGCAGGAGGCGACCGGGTTGTCCCAGCGACTGAGGCTGGCGCGCGGATAGGCGTGCAGCAGAATCGCGTCGTAACGCTGGCCGGCGTTGGCTTGCTCAACGGCTTGTTGCCAGGCGAGTTTGTCCGGGCCGGGTTGCTCGGAATGATAGGTGACGGTGCTGCCGGCCAGGACCAGATCGGCGGTCCAGGCGGCGATGTTGCGTGACTCACTGGCGGCCGGGCGTGGTGCGACCCGTTGGCGACTGCTGCTGTCATCGATGCTCAGGCAGTCACCGTGGCGCGTGGCGTTTTGCAGCAGGTAGGTGCGGATGGCCACGGCGAGGGCTTTGGCGGCTTCGGCGGGTTCGGGTCTGGCTTCGCGTTCGAGGACGCGGGCGACGTACTCCTCACGATCCAGCCGCGCGACGAGTTTGTCGTCGAGCAGAAACATTTCGCCGTCGCTGTGGATATCCAGCGCGTTGCCGTTGGCGAATTCGACGCGGTAGTCGCCACGCAAAGGGCCGGACGTGACAACACGATCAGCGGCCAGAACCTGCAATATCGGGTAATTCGAGAACAGCCCGACCTCCACGCAGCGGCCTGCGTCCACTGGCCAGACCGTCGGCACTACGCTGGCCAACGCCTGACCGTAATGACGCAACACCATCTGACTGGTGCCGCGTCCACCCGCCCAGATCGGCGCGCCGTCGGCGGTCCAGCCGGCGAATCCACCCTGACGTGATTGCGCATCCTGATCGCCAGGCCAGCTCCAGGTTTTCACCCGCAAGCGCCCGCCTAGCTCGCCGACGACGTTGCCGTCGGCGGCATTCAGAAGCACATCGAGCAGCACCCGGCGCAGCTGATCCTGAGCTGGCAGCAACGCCAGAACGCCCAGCAACTGCGCTACTGAAACCCGAGTCGCCGGTTGTACGGAAGGCAAGTCCAGCAACCACGAAGGCGCTTTCCGTGCCTGCCAGTACGTCCGCCAATCAGTAGAAGAAATCCCCAACCGCGCCGGCTCGAAATACAAACCGCAGGATTTCACCAAGGCCTGATCACGCTCGATTCGGCCTCCCGCCGAGCAGCAATAAACCTCTTCCTTCGACTGCCCACGACATTCATAGGCAGACTCCTGAGCGCCGGTATCCACCAGCCAGGCGTAGACGAACAATTTCCACAGGCTGCCCAGCGGCGCGTCCAGCGATGCTGGCAACGGTTCGCGAGCGATCAGTTGCGTGTGATTCAGCGAAAGCAATTCGCCTTTGTAGGCGACGCGCAACGGCTCCTCCTGCGCCGTCGCCAGCGCAGGCATCACACACATCAGCAGCCACAGCAGCGGCTGGCGCATGTCAGTTGACCGTGACCTGACCGAGGGCGGCTTTCGCCTCCTGAGCCTGATGCTGTGGCGCGTAGACCTGCTGGAAACGCACCGGCGGCAGGTTGAACTGGCCTTTTTGCGAGAAGCGCACCAGATGACGCAGACGCAATTCGCCGCTCAGCGCGTCGACCGGCACCGCGTAAGCCAGTTGACCCGGTTCGAAGCGCGCCTTCTCCAGCGCGGTCGGTTCGGTGCCGTCCTTGCCTTGCAATTTGATGCCCCACGTCGTGCGCTCGACATCCGCGCCCGGCGGCAGCGGCACTTCGAGCATGCCGTAGCGCAGCGGTTTCGGCGCTTTGCTGGTGACGATCACTTCGTCCAGGTACAGGCTGTCGCTGGACAGCGGCTTGCTGCCGACCGGCTCCAGTTTGAAGGTGAACGCTTCGTCGCCGGGCACCAGTCGTGACAGGCGGCGGGTGATGGTCACGGCCATCGGATCGACGGGCAGTTGCTGAGTCTGGAAGCTCAGTGCTGCACGCAGCGGCCGCTCTTGCGTGCCAGCTACCGTCAACACGCTCGGTACCGGCGTGGCGCCCTGCCATGTCCAGTACATCTCGCCGCTGGCGCCATGGTTTTTCTTCCAGCCTTCACCCGGCATCAGCGCAATGGTCGGCGACGCCTGGGCGATGCTGCGTTGCAGCCAGGTCAGCGCCAACGCACGTTCCAGCGTCGATTGCTGCGGCAACAAGCGTTGCAACAACGCTGTGGCGCGAGGCTGATCGAAGGGTTGCAGCGACAGATTCAACGCTTCGACAAATGGCTGCGAGCTGACCGCCAGACGTTGTTGCGCTGCGCCCAGTTGGCGATTGAACGCATCCGGCAAAGCGACTTTCGCCTGCGTGGCCAATGAAGCGGTCAGTACCCGCGCCGCCGCCAGACCCAGCGCCGAATCCGGATCGCTCATCACCAGACTGTCCTGGCCATCATCGAGCAGGGTTTCAGCACTGCCCTCACCGGCCTTGGCCAGATCGTCGATCAAACCACTGAGCAAGGTGCTCACCGGCAACTGCATCTGTTTGGCGAAGGACAGAATCAATGCCCGTTGCAGCAACGGCGTGTTCGGCGCTTGCTTGGCGTACACCTCCAGCACCCGCTGCCAATGCTCAGCCGGCAGGGTCAGGTCGAGTACGCGGCTGGCGTTCCAGTCGGCGTAATAGGCATAGGCGGTGAGAAATGCATCCGGCTCGCCGTCATAGCCCCACCAGGTGAAGCTCGCCGATGGCCCGGCCATTTGCACCAGACGCAAGCGGCTGTTCTGCATGATCAGGCGCAAGCGATCACGAATCTGTGGGTTCGAGGCCAGCGACGGATAGGCGATGCTCAACGGCAACAAGCGACTGGCGGTCTGCTCGACGCCGCCGTACGGGTAGCTGAGCAGGTCGTCGAGGGCCGAGCGGAACAGCGCTTGCGGGCTGTCATCCAGACGCAGGCGAATATCGGTGGCGTCGGCTGGCAGACTCAAAGGTGTGTCGCCGCTGGCGACGTCGAGGCTTTGCGTCTGCGTGACTTGCCAGCCTTCACCGGTTGCACTCAAGCGCACAGCCAAGGCATCGGCGACTTTGCCGTCCTGCACCAGCTCCGCTGTCCACTCACCAGAGGCCAGGGCGAACGCCGGCAGCGGCAAATAATTGATGCCGCTGCTCAGGGTCACCGGCAAGCGCTGTTGGGCGCCAGCATAGTGCGTGACCAATTCGGCCTTGGCCGGTTTCTGCGCCTGACTGAACGCAAACACGCCCAGTTGCGGCTGATCGCCCTTGCGGAATTTGCTCGGCCCGCTCCACTTCAGGTACAGCGGCTTTTCCGAACGGACGAACTGCTTCTTCTGCCCGACCTGGCCGTCTTCGGCGATGGCGCGGGCGGTGATGCGCCAGCGGGTCAGCGAGTCTGGCATTTTGAAGGTGAAACGGGTTTTGCCGTCGGCGCCGGTCAATAGCTCCGGCTGCCACGCAGCGGTGTCGACGTCTTCACGGCGCGGACGCTCAAGCACTTTCACGCCGCGCTCGCTGCGATTGGCTTTACCCGGTGCGCCGGGGCTGCCCGGCAACGCCACGTCATAACTGATGAACGACAGGCTGGCGCTGGTGCGCACGTTGTTGCGCCGTGGGTGGTAGAAGAACTGGTCGATGGTCGGCGCGACTTCCGGTTGCAGCGCGTAGACCATTTCATCGACCACGCTGACGGTCAGGTGCGCCGGAACGGCTTTGCCAGCGAACTGCGTGGTCAGGTCGACCGTGACCGTGTCGCCCGGCAGATATACGGCTTTGTCCGTGCTGATCGCTACGTCGATTTGCGGCGCGACCACTTTGATCCCGGCGTTCTGGAAACTGTACTGACCACCCTTGGTGTAAAGCACGGAGAAGGTCAGGTTCGGCGCGAAGCTGTCCTTCACCGGGATGCGCGCGCGGTATTGCGTGTCGCTGAGTTTTTCCAGTTTCAACCAGTCGCCACCCTTGGCCAGCAGCGCCGTGGCTTCGACTTTGTCGCGCTCCAGCGACAGCAGCGCATCGCTGACCGGTTCGGGGAAGGTAACCAGCGCCAGCGCTTCATCGCCAGCCTTGTACTCAGCTTTGTCGAGGACGATTTCCACGGTGCCTGGCACCGCTTTCACACCCTCGCCAGTGACCGAATGGCCGGTGGCGCCGAGAACGCGGCCGTGTTGATCCTTCAGCGTCAGGTTGTAAGTGCCCGGACGCTCGAAAGCGAGGCTAAAACCTTTGTCAGCTGCGGCGAGTTTGCCTTCGCCGGTGCTCTGGTCCTCCAGGCGCACCCAGGCGTAGCTGCTGGGCGTCACGGCTTTGCTTTGTTCGCTGCCGCTCTCATTGGCGTAGCTGAAGGCGACATTGTCGCCGACCGCGCTGAAACGCTGTGGCGCGCTCAGGCGGAAACTCGCAGCGCCACGGTCGATGAGGATTTCCTTGGTGGTCTTGACCCGATACGCCGCGCCGTCGCTGGCAAACACTGTGAGCATGTAGCGGCTCGGCTTATCCGCCGCGGGCAGGTCGAGGCTCGCGTTGCCCTTGCTGTCGGTGGTCAGTTCGGTGCTGGTCAGCTCCACCGGGAATTGCCCCAGATATTGCAGCTCGTTGTCGACCATGGACAGTTGCTGGGCGCGCAGGCTCAGGCTCAGTTTGGCGTTGGCCACCGGTTTGCCGTCCGGATAGAGCAGCACCAGACTGCCTTTCACCGGCTCGCCGGTGCGGTAGTCCTGCTTGGCCAGGTTCAGCGAAATTTCGAAGTGCGGTTTGATGTACTCGGCCACGCGGAAGGCGCTGCTGTAGGCCTGATCCTTGTAGTTGAAGCGAATCTCGTAACCTCCGGCGACGGCGTTGTCCGGCAACTGGAAACGGCCCTGAGTGCCAGCCCTGGAATCCAGCTTCAGATCGAGGGTCTGCAGTTCGGTACCGGTGGCATCCAGCACGCTGACGCTGATATCCGCCGCGCCCGGCAGCACCGAATCACGGGCATTCTTGAACTCACGACCGACAATCTTCAGCGACACCCAATCGCCTGGGCGATACAGCGGCCGGTCGGTGAAGGCATAGAGTTTGGTGTCGTAGATTTCGCTGTCGTAGTAGAAGTTTTCCGAGACGAATACACCGCCCTCTTCGTCCTCACCGATGACGAACGAGCGCTCCGGGCTGACGTGTTTCAGACGCAGCAAACCGTCAGCGTCGGTGGCACCGCTGCTCATCACGCCGAGGCCGTCAGTCCACAACACATTGACCTTCGCCACCGAGCTGCCTTCATGTTTGCGCGCGGCCCAGACCAGCAGTTCATCACCGGCAATCTTGCTCACCGCGACGGTGTTGGAGACAAACACCATGGCGGTCGCCCGGTACTTGCCGATCAGCGCTTCGACCAGATACAACCCGGGCTTCAGATTACCCAGCGGGATGTAAACGTTGCCCGGCGCGACGCTGACAAAGTCGCTGGACGAACCGGCCAGATTGACCCCGGCCGGCGGCTGGATCGGCTTGGCCTGCCACAGCGGATAACGGAACTGGCTGACCACCGGCAGACCCGGAATCAACGCAAATTGCGGCTGCGCGTCATACGGCGTCGGCGCGGCCATGGCATCGCCCATCTTCAGTTCCGGCACTTCTTCGGTGACCTGTTTGCGCGACTCATAGGAGAACGCACGCTGCATCACCCGCCGGGATTTGCGGTACCAGTTGTCCCACAGATACGCGAGGGTATTGGACAGGCCTTCACCCTTGAACTGGCCATCGCTGACCACGCGGTGCAGGTTCTTCTGACGCTTGAGGAAGTCCAGCGGCTTGTCGATGCGGTACACGCGGATGTCGGCGCCACCGTACGGCTCCATGCGAAAGCGCCGGTAGTCACGACCGGGTGCTTCGAGGCGAACCATTGCCTGCTCGTCACTGGCGAAACTGCTGTCGGCCAGCAGAAAGAAGCTTTCACCGGAGACCGGCGTGTAATTGCTCGGCTCGACCGAGTCTTCGGCATTGACGCTGGTCAATGGCAGCAGCAACGCCAACAGCAAAGAAATTCGCGAACAGATACGCAACATGCGGGCACCGGTCATTGGGAGAGAAAGTTCAGTCGATAGACGCCGATGAAGTTGGGGTTGGCTGCGTCGGGTATCCATCGGGTGTCCTTCCATGTCATGAGTTGCTGCAGGCTTGCCGAACGCATGCCGTTGTCAGTGGGGGTAGTGGTGCCGGTGTGATAGGCGATGTAGCGGCCCATCCAGATCATCAGGTGCTGGTCGTCGCCCTGATCGAAAAACATCAGATCACCGGGCCGCGCCTGCGCCACATCGCGGCCGACCAGATGACTGTTGAACTGAATCAGTTTGATCGCGTTGACGTACGGCCCGACCTTGCCGCCGCCCTGCTGCCACTGTTGCGCGAGCTTGCGTTGCTCGTCGCCCAGCGCCAACTCCGGCGGCAGATAGCGATTGGACAGACCATTGCTGCGCAGCCATTTGTCGTCGTGGACTTTCAGCGCTTCGTTGGCGGCAAAGCGCACCAGCCCGGCGCAGTCCTGCTGATACCAGCGCGGGCTCGGGCCCTGGCTCAGTTGCTCTTGAGCAATACGCACAAACCAGGCGCGAAAGATCTGGGATTGCGCCGGATCGAGCGCTGGCGCTTCAATCGCGCGGGCGCCTGCGCTGAGCAACAGCGCGAGCAGGCCGAGGCTACGGATCAGTGCGGTCACAGCGCTTTCCATTCCAGCGGCAGCCATTGCCAGTGGCCGTCAGGCTCACTGCCTTCGGGCAAGGTCAGGGCGTATTTGCCGTAGCCGCCGAGGGTGCGCAGTTTCGGCATAAGGTAGGTTTGCGCAGCGTTGTAGAACACTGGCTCCATGTCCTGCGGCAGGCTGTCGAGGGTTTCACGCTGCATCAGTTGCGCTATTGCATCCGGGCCGAAGTAGATCGGCATCAGCACATCCTTGGGCAGCACGTCGGCCATCGGCGGGAAGCGCTTGTCGAGGGTGCCGAGGGCTTTGTCGACCAGTTTGTCGTCGAGGGAGAACAGCAGCGTCGAGCCGTGGCGGGCGAGACTGACCCTCATGAACGCGCGGCCACTGATGGCGTCCGGGTTCTCGGCAGTTTTCGCCGCATAGGGACCGAAACCGGAACTGACCTGGCGCTGCCAGACATGGCTCTGCCCTTGCTGCTGCTCGACCACCGGGAACACTTTTTCGCCGACGTTGGATTCGAACGCGCCAACCATCGAGCCGAACAACTTGCCGAGATCGCCGTCGAGCTGGCTGCTGTCCTGATCTTTCAGGCTGGCGACCAACAACGGCGTGTACAACCGGGAATCGGCGTACCAGCACAGGCCCGCCGCGCCGGCAACATGTTCGGTGAGGGTTTGCGCCACGGTTTCTTCAGCACCGAGCTTGATCAATATCGGTTTCTGCGGTTCGGCCGCCACCGGCAGGGTTACACAAGCGCTCGCCCCCAGCGGCATCGCCTGCCAGACCGGTTTGAAATCGAAGTCCGGCTGGTTTTCCAGCTCGTCCATGGCCAGGTAGCTGTGCCAGCCCTTGTCGTCCATGTCGAAACGCAGCCCGGCGAAATTCGGGATAAAGCGCTGATAGCCCATGGCCAAAACGCTGGAATTGACCGACAGGCGCTGTTTGGTTTCCGGGCTTTTCGCTGGCAGGCCGAACGCTTCCGGAAAGAGTTTTTCACCGTTGAGCAACGCCGCCAGCGCTTGTGGAGTGACATGGCCGGACTCTTGCGAAACGCCGCTTTGCGGGTCGTAGTACTTCGCAGGATTGGACAGCACCACCAGCTTGTCGCCGCGCGACGCAAACAGCAGCGATTTACTGGCGTTGTAGCTGAGTTGATACAGCGGCACATCATCGCCGCCGACTTTGAGAGTGCCGAAGACGCTGAGCTGGGTGTCATCCAGCGCCACTTTCGCCAACGGCTCGAGCAGCTTGGCCAACCCGCCGCGATCCATCACCAGCAGGAAATCCTTCAGGCGACCGTCGGCGCCACGCCATAACGCGACATCGGCCGGTTGATCGAAAAGCTGCTCAATCAGGCTGTCCTGCAATTTGAGGTCATGCTCGTAGATGATCCTTCGCAGGCTGCCGATCAGGCCGAGGCGGTCGGCGTGGGTTTCGTAATAGAAGACGAAATCCTCGGTCAGCGTAGCCTTGAGGAACGGCACCGTCAGCAGGTCCTTGGGCAACTGGCTCAGTGAACGGGTTTCGAGCAAGGCGTCCGGGCGACTGAGGCCGAGCTTTTCGCTGGCCAGTTCTGTAGGCGGCGCTTTGGGCTTGAGCAGCAGCCAGCCGAAACCGCCCGCCACACCGGCCACCAGGCACAGGCCGAGCACGATCAGCGGCCAGCGCCGCGAAGGTTTGGCCGCGGGTGTCGCGGCGGCTGGAGTCACAGTGTTATCGCTCATGTTCACAACATCCGAGTTCATCCGTGGCGGGATGCTTAATAGTTGAAAGTCTTGACCAGCAGCAGATCACCGATCGCCCGCAGGGGCACGATGAAGGTTTCGCGTTTTTCGTCGACGGTATTTTCGTTGAGCACCAGGGTGATCTGCGAGGTGATCACCTCGTTCTGGTTGCTGGTCTCCTCGAAGTTATAGCCGCCATCGCCGTAGTTGCCCCAATAGTTGACGTAGACCAGATAGGTGCCGTGCAGTGGCGCGGTCATGGTGAACATTTCCGGGCCGGGGCCGTCGACGCCATCCGGGTCAAGGCCCCCGCCATTGCTCAGTGCCGGCCGCGACCAGAACGCATGCTGACCGTCGGGTGTGACAATGTGCAGATCCAGCTCGGCTTTCGGGTCGTCCCATCCCAAGACAAGACGAATCCGCGCCGGCGTGCGCAGATTATTTGCTTCATAAAATTGCACGCGCTTGAGCGACTGGCCGTTGGCGCTGATCACTTCGACGCTGTTGGAACCCGCACCAAATGCGTACGGCCGGGCGAAACGCCCCTGATCGTCGGTGTACAGATTCAATGGATTGCCGTTGACGGCGAGGCTGTGCGGCGGGCGCATGTGCCCGATGGCCTTGAGCTGGCCCTGGATCATCGTGCGATTGCGCTGGATGCCGCGATCGATCGGCGGCGTCGGGTAGGCAACCTGCGGGTTTTCCGAGCGATCGAGCAAGCCGTGATAACGCCAGCCGCCGACCGGCTCTGCCAATTCGGCAGTCGGCGCCGCCCACAGCGCAGGGGCGCAAGCGAGGCCGATCAGCAGCAAAAGAAATGAACGCATGTGACGCCTCCTGCCATGCCTTGAACGAAACCTTGCACCCGATCCTCGGTACTTCACAGCGGTGAACTGCGTTTCGTCTGAATGGCCCGTGAATATCGGGCTGTAGAAGCCGCGAAGATTAGCGATTCGGCAGTTTTTTAACAATCGGATACAGGTGTGATTGCTGCAGGAATCTCGCTCCCCAGGTAGACGGTGAGCCGAATAGCCGGCATATTCGGCTCACCAAATGAGCCGAATAGCTTTTTCATTCGGCTCACGCTTCCCTGACAGGTGATCAATGACTGCGCACTGGATCTGGCAACAACCCGATTGGCCCGACTTCAACTGGCAGGCCGAACGCCTCGCGCCGCTGCTGCGCGAGTGCGTGCAGACGCAAGGTCGACTCATGGGCATGGCCGGCTCGGTCGGCGAATCGATGAGTGCCCAGAGTGAACTCGATGCGTTGCTACAAAACATCGTGACGTCTTCCGCCATCGAAGGAGAGCAACTGAATGTCGGCTCCGTGCGCTCTTCTCTGGCCCGGCGCCTGGGTCTGGAATGGATTGATCGCGAGGGCGTCAGCGAGCGCAGCGAAGGACTGGCGCAATTGATGCTCGATGCCACCCACGGTTTCGACCAGCCGCTGACCCTTTCACGATTGCTGGAATGGCACACCTGGCTTTTCCCGGCCGAGGAAGCGACGTTCAGAGCCCGATCAGGTACCTTGCGCGGCGACGAGCCGATGCAGGTGGTATCCGGACGACTCGACCGGCCAACGGTTCACTTCGAGGCGCCACCGCGCCAAGGGCTGGAACAGCAACTCGAGAGATTTCTGAACTGGTTCGAAGCCAGCCGCGATCAGGTATCGCTGGATCCGCTGTTACGCGCGGGCATCGCGCATTTCTGGTTTGTCACCCTGCACCCGTTCGATGACGGCAACGGCCGTCTGACCCGCACGATTACCGATCTGGCCCTGGCTCAAGGCGAAGCGCAGGCAATTCGTTTTTACGCGATGTCCGCGAGCATCCTCGACGATCGTGCTGGCTACTATCGGATTCTCGAATCCAGCCAGAAAGCGACGCTGGACCTCACCGAATGGCTGACCTGGTTTTTGCAGACATTGCTGCGCAGCCTGGAGCAAGCCATCACCCGGATTGACTCCGTACTAGGCAAATCCCGTTTCTGGCAGGCACACCGCGAATCCGACCTGTCAGCGGAGCAGATCAAAGTGCTCAATCGCTTGCTCGATGGCGGTGAGCGCGGTTTCGACCAGGGCCTCAGCGCAGGGCAATATCAAGCTGTTGCGAAGGTTTCCAAAGCCACCGCGACCCGACATCTGGCGGAGTTACTGGAGAAAGGTTGCCTGCGACGCCTGCCGGGCGGCGGACGCAGCACGCGTTACAAAATCAACTATCCGGATTGATCCACTTACATTGTGGCGAGTGAGCTTGCTCCCTCGCCACAGAGATTTATGCTGCTCTCGGCGGTGCCTGCGCAAGCCCGCTCATTTGCCCATACCCCCCCTATCTGCTAGTGTCGCGCCGGTTTAACGTCTACCGGAAACTGCCGCCATGGCCCGCAAAAAAGCTGCACTGGATTTCGAACAGTCCCTCGCCGACCTGCAAACACTGGTCGAGCGTCTGGAGAACGGTGAATTGTCGCTGGAAGACTCGCTGACCGCTTTCGAGCAGGGCATCGGCCTGACCCGTGACTGCCAGGCGGCGCTGGCTCAGGCAGAGCAGAAAGTGCAGGTGCTGCTGGAGCGCGATGGCGAACTGGCCGAGGAACCCTTCGACGCGGAACAGCCAGAATGATTGCAGCGTATTCGGCGACCAGCCAGGCCCGGGTCAATGCGGCGCTGGAGACTCTGTTCAACGCGCCGTTGCCGGAACTGGCGCGGCTCTACGAAGCGATGCGCTACAGCGTGATGAACGGCGGTAAACGCGTGCGTCCGCTGTTGGCTTACGCGGCGTGCGAAGCCCTCGGTGGCAAGGCCGAACAGGCCAGCGGCGCGGCGTGCGCGGTCGAGTTGATCCATGCCTACTCGCTGGTGCATGACGATTTGCCGGCAATGGACGATGACGATCTGCGTCGCGGCCAGCCGACCACCCACAAGAAATTCGACGAAGCCTGCGCGATCCTCGCCGGTGACGGCTTGCAGAGTCTGGCGTTCAGCGCCCTGCTTGACCCGCGCCTGAGCGATTGCAGCAGCGAGACCCGCCTGCACATGGTCACCGCGTTGGCCCACGCAGCGGGCCCGGCAGGCATGGTCGGCGGTCAGGCCATCGATCTCGGCTCGGTCGGTCTCAAACTCGACCAGAAAGCCCTTGAGCAGATGCATCGGCACAAGACCGGCGCGCTGATCGAAGTCAGCGTCAGACTCGGTGCCCTGGCCAGTGGCCGCGCCGACGCAAACCAGCTGCAGGCCCTGCAGACTTATGCACAGGCCATCGGTCTGGCCTTTCAGGTGCAGGACGACATCCTCGACGTCGAGAGCGATACCGCCACCCTCGGTAAACGCCAGGGCGCCGACATTGCCCGCGATAAACCAACCTACCCGGCGCTGCTCGGCCTCGATGCCGCCAAGGCCTACGCCCTGGAACTGCGCGATCAGGCCCTGCAGGCGCTGCGACCGTTTGACGCGGCGGCCGAGCCGTTGCGCGAGCTGGCCCGGTACATCGTCGAACGGCGCAACTGACGGCGTATCGGCCAAAAAAGACCAACGCGTGGGCAGGGGGCGATGCATCAGGTAAACTGCCGCATCTTTTATACCTATAACGATTCGCCTGATGCCCACGACGTTTCATGAGATTCCCCGCAAGCGCCCGACCACGCCCCTGCTCGACCGCGCGAACACGCCGGACGGCCTGCGCCGGTTAGGCGAAGCCGAGCTGGAAACCCTGGCCGATGAGTTGCGCCTGGAACTGCTCTACACGGTCGGCCAGACCGGTGGGCACTTCGGTGCCGGCCTGGGCGTGATCGAGCTGACCATCGCGCTGCATTACGTCTTCGACACCCCGGACGACCGTCTGCTGTGGGATGTCGGGCATCAGGCGTATCCGCACAAGATCCTCACCGGTCGCCGCGAACGCATGGCCAGTCTGCGCCAGAAGGACGGCATCGCCGCATTCCCGCGCCGCTCCGAGAGCGAGTACGACACCTTTGGTGTCGGCCACTCCAGCACTTCGATCAGCGCCGCGCTGGGCATGGCCATTGCCGCCCGTCTGCAGGACAGCGAGCGCAAAGCGATTGCCGTGATCGGCGACGGTGCACTGACGGCGGGCATGGCCTTCGAAGCGCTGAACCACGCGCCGGAAGTCAACGCCAACATGCTGGTGATCCTCAACGACAACGACATGTCGATCTCGCGCAACGTCGGCGGGCTGTCGAACTACCTGGCAAAGATCCTTTCCAGCCGCACCTACGCGAGCATGCGCGAAGGCAGCAAAAAAGTCCTCTCGCGCCTGCCCGGCGCCTGGGAAATCGCCCGGCGTACCGAAGAATATGCCAAAGGCATGCTGGTCCCAGGCACCCTGTTCGAAGAGCTGGGCTGGAACTACATCGGCCCGATCGACGGCCACGACCTGCCGACCCTGATCGCCACCCTGCGCAACATGCGCGATCTCAAAGGCCCGCAGTTCCTGCACATCGTCACCAAGAAAGGCAAAGGCTTCGCCCCGGCGGAGGTCGACCCGATCGGTTACCACGCCATCACCAAACTCGAACCTCTGGACGCCCCCGCCGCTGCGCCGAAGCAAGCCGGCGGGCCGAAGTATTCGGCGGTGTTCGGCGAGTGGCTGTGCGACATGGCCGCCGCCGACACTCGTCTGGTCGGGATCACCCCGGCCATGAAGGAAGGCTCGGATCTGGTCGCATTCAGCGAACGATTCCCCGAGCGCTATTTCGACGTGGCGATTGCCGAGCAACACGCAGTGACCTTTGCCGCTGGCATGGCCTGCGAAGGCGCGAAACCGGTAGTGGCGATCTACTCGACATTCCTGCAACGCGGTTACGACCAATTGGTGCACGACGTCGCAGTGCAAAATCTCGACGTGCTGTTCGCCATCGACCGCGCAGGTCTGGTCGGCGAAGACGGCCCGACCCACGCCGGCAGCTTCGATCTGTCTTACCTGCGCTGCATCCCGGGCATGGTCATCATGACCCCGAGCGATGAAAACGAATTGCGCAAAATGCTCACCACCGGCCATCTGTACAACGGCCCGGCGGCGGTGCGTTACCCGCGCGGCAGCGGCCCGAATGCAGTCATTGAAAAAGATCTCGCTCCGATCGAAATCGGCAAGGGCATCGTCCGTCGTCAGGGCAGCAAAGTCGCCCTGCTGGTATTCGGCGTGCAGCTGAGCGAAGCCTTGAAAGTCGCCGAGAAGCTCGATGCCACCGTGGTCGACATGCGTTTCGTCAAACCCCTGGATGAAGCACTGGTGCGCGAGATCGCCGGCAAACATGAGTTGCTGGTAACCATCGAAGAAAACGCCATCATGGGCGGCGCCGGTGGCGCGGTCAGCGAATTCCTTGCCCGCGAGAACATCCTCAAGTCGATGCTGCATCTTGGCTTGCCGGACATCTACGTCGAGCACGCGAAACCGGCGCAGATGCTCGCCGAGTGCGGGCTGGATGAAGCCGGGATCGAAGCGTCGATCCGCCAGCGGCTGGATTTGCTCAACAGTTGACGCAATCCCGTGTAGGAGCTGCCGAAGGCTGCGATCTTTTGATCTTGCTCTTCGGCAGCTCCGGAACCTTTAAAAAGCAAAATCAAAAGATCGCAGCCTTCGGCAGCTCCTACATGGTTTTGCAAAGACCATAGATTGCCATGAACCTCTCGCGCCTCGCCCTGCCCTTTCTCTTGCTGCCCAGCGCCGGTGCCCTGGCCGACACCTTCGAGCGCGATCAGGCGCTGAAGCTGCCGGACACGCTGATCAGCGCCAACCGCCAAGTCGAGGCGCGCAACGACAGCAGCGCCGCCAACACCGTGTTCACCCGCGAAGACATCGAGCGCCTGCAGCCGAGCGATGTGCCCGATCTGCTGCGTCGCGTGCCCGGTGTGCAAGTAGCGCAGACCGGCGGACGCGGCAGTCTGCCGGGCATCTACATTCGCGGCACGCAATCGGCGCAGAGCCTGGTGCTGGTCGATGGCCAGCGCATCGGCAACTCGACCTCCGGCGACAGCAATCTGCAGCACCTGAACATCGAGCAGATCGAACGCGTCGAAGTGCTGCGCGGCTCGCGCTCGGTCATTTACGGCAGCGATGCGATTGGCGGGGTCATCCAGATTTTCACCCGGCGCGGTGCCGAGCAAGGCTTGCAGCCACGCCTGCACCTCGGCTTCGGCAGCCATCAGACTCGGGAGCGCAGCCTCGGTCTGTCCGGCGGCGATGACGAAACCCGTTTCAACCTCGGCGCCAGTCTGGATGAAACCGCGGGCATGGACCGCACCCATGAGTCGTACCCAAGCGATGGCGATCACGATGCCTATCGCAACAAGTCCCTGAGCCTGAGCCTCAGCCACGCCCTGAGCGAGAACATCGAAGTCGGCGCCAATCTGCTGGATAACCGTGGCAAGAGTGAATTCGACAACCCCTTCGGTCGCTTCGACATGAACACGTTCGAATCGCTGCAACAGCAACCGTACAGCGATTTCACTGTCAGCAGCGTCAGCAGTTATGTCGACGCGCGGGTCAATGAAAACTGGAAGACCCGCGTCGAGTTCGGCCACAGCGAAAATCGCGAAAAGACCTTCGACAAGCTCAGCGACGAACGCACGGTGTTCAATACTTATCGCGACTCGGTGAACTGGCAGAACGACCTGACCCTGGACGCGCGCAACAGCCTGATCCTCGGCGGCGACTGGTACGAAGACCGGGTCAACAGCAGCACTGCGTTCGACGAGGACAGCCGCTGGAACCGCGCTGCCTTCATTCAGCATCGTTACCAGGCCGACAGCTTTTCCACCGAAATCGGCCTGCGCCACGACGACAATCAGCAGTTCGGCAGCCAGAACACCTAGAGCGGCACCTTCACCGTGCCGCTGAATCCGGATAACGATCTGCTCGCAAGCTACAGCGAAGGTTTCCGTGCGCCGACCTTCAACGACCTGTATTACCCGGATTTCAGCAATCCCGACCTGAAGCCGGAAACTTCGAAAAGCTACGAACTGCAATGGCGCAGCCAGTTGAGCGACAGCGCGCGCCTAGAGGCCTCGATTTATCGAACCGACCTGGAAGACGCGATCATCTTCGGCAGCAACTCACGCCCGCAGAATGTCGCGTCGGCCCGGATCAATGGTTTTGAGGCGGCGCTGAAGCAGGATCTGCTCGGTTGGCAGAGCAACCTCGGCGTGGCGATCATCGATCCACGCGATCGCGATACCGGCCATACGCTGGCGCGACGTGCGCGACGCACGGCAAGTTGGGATCTCGATAAGCAGTTCGATCGCCTGGGGCTCGGCGCCAGCTGGCAATGGGTCAGCAGCAGTTACGACGACCTGAACAATACCCAGGCGCTGGGTGGCTACAGCACGCTCGGGCTGCGCAGCAGTTGGGCACTGAACCGCGAGATCAAGCTGGATTTGAAAGTGGATAACTTGCTGGACAAGGGTTACAGCCGGGCGAACTACAGCTATGACGGCGCGCAGTATGGCTATCGTGAGGAAGGTCGGGCGTGGATGTTCGGGGTGACCTGGACCCCGGAAATTCGCTGAGATCCAATGTAGGAGCTGCCGAAGGCTGCGATCTTTTGATCCTGACCTTCGGCGGCTCCGACACCGCCAAAAACAAAGTCAAAAGATCGCAGCCTTCGGCAGCTCCTACATGTCCGGCGCGATCAATTGGCAAAGCCTGGAGGTGGCGCTAATCATCTGTCCGCTCGGTCTTTCAAGGCCTTTATCACTGACCAACAGCAATTGCCCCTGCCTGACTGCTGCCACCTGCGGCCAGGCTTTCCACGCCTCCAACTGCGCTTGATCACCGGCCACAATCACCTCGGGATCGCGCTGCAACACCGCCTCGACACTCACTTGCGGCGCAGGCAGATTCAGGTCGGCGAACACATTGCGCGCACCGCACACTTCAAGCGCATCGCTGATGATCTGCCCGCCACCAACGGTGTACAGCGGTTTGTCCCAGACCTGATAGAACACCCGCAACGGCACGTCACGGCGATAACGCTGACGCAAACCATCCAGTTGCGCGCGCAACTCAGCCGACCGTTGCGCCCCACGCTCGGGGCGGCCGAGCTGCTGGGCAATCGCCTCGATCTGCGCCGCCAGTTCCGCCAACGTATGAGGCTCGGCGACGAAGGTGGGAATGTTCAGGCGTTTGAGCTGATCACGCTGCCCCGCGCCGACACTGCCGGGCCAGAGCAAGAGCAGATCCGGCTTGAGGCTGAGCAAGCGCTCCATGTCGAGCTGGCCGTAGCGGCCCACAGACGGAACATTGGCGATCGCCGCCGGCCGCTCGCCGGCATCCAGTACGCCGACCAGCAAGTTGGCGGAATCCAGTTCAACGACGATTTCGGAAAGCGAGGGTGCGAGGCTGACCACCCGCAACGCGGAAAGCGCCTGACCGCTGAGGACGAGCAGCAGAACCGCCAGCCACAGGCGACCCATCAGCCGAGCTGACGTGGAATACGGTAGAGGTAGAACAGCACGGCGGTAGACAGCGCCAGCAACATCAACGGCACGGCTTCGAGACCGACGAACACTGCCAGTGCGCCAATCCAGGCCGGCAGAGACGCCACCAGCAACGCCGCACGCCGACGCGCCGCGAGGGCGATCCATGCGGCCGGTTCATCGGCGGTATCGAGGGCTTTTTGCGTGGCAATCAGTGCGTGCTTGTAGCGACCGAAATATTTCAGGCTGACAAACATCGAGGCAACGCCGGCGATGAACAAGGGCATCGCCAGCACTGGCAACAGACCCTGGCCCTCACCGAACAGCGCGTTGAGCATGAACAGCGGCAGCAGGGCCAGCGCCAGGTATTGCCACCAGGTCACCGACAACCGCCGCCGTACCTGACCGCGAGTCACGCGCGGTCAACCTCGCCCTGATGCTCGTTGCCCATCATGTGGTCGAGCTTGCTGGCCTTGGTCGCCAGGTAGAGTTTGTTGTGCGGATTATGACCGGTGTGCAGCGGCACGCGCTCGGCGACAACGATGCCCATGTCGGTCAAGGCTTTGACCTTGCGCGGATTATTGGTCATCAGACGCAGGGATTTCACCCCCAGATGTTCGAGCATCGGCAGGCACATGGCGTAGTCGCGCTGGTCAGCGGCAAAGCCCAGACGCTCGTTGGCTTCCACGGTGTCGGCGCCGCCGTCCTGCAACTCGTAGGCACGGATCTTGTTCAGCAGTCCGATGCCGCGCCCTTCCTGACGCAGGTACAGCAGCACGCCACGGCCTTCGCGGGCAATCGCCTGCAGCGCCGCTTCCAGTTGCGAGCCGCAGTCGCAACGCTGGCTGAACAAGGCATCGCCAGTCAGGCATTCGGAGTGCAGACGACCGAGTACCGGGGCACCGTCGCCAATTTCACCGAGGCTCAGCACGACGTGCTCACGCCCGGTGCTCTCATCAAGAAAGCCGTGCATGGTGAATTGCGCAAAAGGCGTTGGCAGCTTGGAAGCGGCGACGAAGACGACAGGCACCGATGTGCTCCTGATCTAGAAGACTGAAAATTCGCAGGTCGGCATTGTAACAGCAGGTTCCTACAGACGCTTAGGCTGAATTATCGGGCATAACGATCAAAAAGTTTGATGACAATCCCGCCGGCGCCGCCGCTCACTGTAGGAGCTGTCGAGTGCAACGAGGCTGCGATCTTTTGATCTTGAACTCAGAGCGACATCAAAAGATCGCAGCCTCGTTGCACTCGACAGCTCCTACAAGGGATTTGCGTCGGGCTTCAATTGGAGTTGAACGGATACGGCTGCTTCCACTTCTCGAAGATCGGCTTCAATTCACCGCTCTGCACCAACTGCGCCAAACGCCGGTCATACAGCGCCATCAGCGCCCGGGCCTGCGCGGTATCGGCAAAGCCAAGAAACAGCGGCAGTTCGGTCAGATGCGAATAACGGTACTGCGCCGGATCCGACGCATCGCGCACGACGGCTTGAATTTCGGTCAAGGCATCGATGTAGTAATCGGCCCGCCCCTGCTTGAGCATCAGCAGAATGCCGGTGCGCCGTTCGATCTGGTTGTAGCGTTTGATATTCGGCAGGTAGTTTTCGTAGCGGTAGCCGCGTACCCAGGCCAGGCGGTATTTGCCCAGGGTCGCCAGGGTCGCTGGCGGACTGCTTGCCAGACCCATCGCGTAGATGTGATCGGAATCGAAATTCCACTGCGGATACAACACGTGCTCGGCTTCGTCACGGTAAGAACCGACCAGTGCGTCGACCTCCTTCAACTGCACCAGCCCTACCGAGCGTGTGTAGGGCACCGTGCGAATGTCCAGCTTCACGCCGGCCGGTTCGAAAACCTTGCGCAATACGTCCCAGGCCAGCCCATGGCCGTCGGCGGCGGTGTAGTCTTCCCAGTCTTCGCTGGCCAGATGGATGACCGCCGGGGTCGGCACGGCTGCCTGCGCATGGGCGATCATGCTCAGCAAGGCCACAACCAGTATCGCCAACCCGTTTCGCACCATCCCTTGTTTCCTCAGTTGATTCGAATCAGGCGAAAACCCATACCAGCCCCTGCATCGCCGCCCATGCAAACACGCCGGCCAGCACATCGTCGAGCATGATGCCGACGCCGCCGTGCACATGTTTGTCGATCCAGCGGATCGGCCACGGTTTGAGAACATCGAAAAAGCGGAACACCAGAAAACCGGCAAGCAACCAGTACCAGCCTTCCGGTACCAGCCACAGGGTGATCCACATACCGACCATTTCGTCCCAGACGATGCCTTCGTGGTCGTGCACGCGCAAGTCGTCGGCCACTTTGCCGCACAGCCAGAAGCCGAACAGCATGGTGATGCCGAGCATCAGCCAGTACCCCCAATCGGGCAGCATCTGCCACAACGGAATAAACGGCAGCGCCACCAACGAGCCCCACGTGCCAGGCGCCTTGGGCAATGTGCCGGAGCCGAAGCCGAACGCGAGGAAATGCCAGGGATTGCGCCAGACCGAAGGAGGCACGAATTCGGCAGGGACCTGTTTCGGGTGATCTGTCACGGTGACTCCTGAAAATGTTGGTAGCCGCGAATCTGCGGGGTGATGTCGTGCCCGTCGCGATCCAGCAACACCACGCCCTGGCCCGGCACCACGCGACCAATCACATGGAATGGCCAGCCATCGGCCTGCAGCACCGGCAACTGCGCGGACGGCAAGGTGAACGCCAGCACGTAATCATCGCCTCCGCTCAATGCCGCACGCTCGGCACCGCGCTGGCCGAGA
Organism: Pseudomonas sp.; assembly: GCF_035554175.1. GTDB lineage: Bacteria > Pseudomonadota > Gammaproteobacteria > Pseudomonadales > Pseudomonadaceae > Aquipseudomonas. The sequence goes on from NZ_DATMIV010000030.1 coordinate 248,662, forward strand.
AACGCGACTAAAGCATCGGACAACGGTACACGCTCGCGTTCAATTTCAAGGCGTACCTTCGAAGCCAGGGCGATATGGCCGCAATCGGCGAGCAGGCCGTCGGAAATGTCCAGCGCTGCCGTGGCCTTGCCGCGCAGGGCCTGGCCGAGGGCCAGTTGCGGTTGTGGCGACCAGTAGTGATCGAGCAACGGCTGGCCAACTTCGGGCGGGGCATCACGCTGGCCCAACACCAGCGGCAAGGCGCCGGCAGCGTTGCCCAGCTCGCCGCCGACACAGAGCAAATCGCCGGGCTGCGCGCCACTGCGGGTCAAGGCCTGGCCTGCCGGTACGCGACCGAACACCGTGACCGTCAGGCTCAACGGCCCTCGCGTGGTGTCGCCGCCGACCAACGCTATGCCGCAGCTTTGCGCCATGCGGTTCAAACCACGGGCGTAGGCTTGCAGCCAATCGGCGGTCACCGTCGGCAAGGTCAGGGCAAGGGTAAAGGCAATGGGCGCGGCGCCCATGGCGGCCAGATCGCTGACCGCGACGGCCAGCGAGCGCTGGCCGAGCAGAAACGGATCGCAGGGGTCGGCGAAATGCACACCGGCCACCAGCGTATCGGTGGAAACCGCCAGCTGTTCCCCGGCGGGAACCGCGAGCAAGGCACAGTCGTCGCCAATCCCCAGCGCAACGCTTTCGCCGCCCTGCGCACAAGGCGCGGCGGCGAAGAAATTGCGGATCAGCTCAAACTCGCCCATGGCCGAGAAAAAGTATTCAAGCGCCGATCAGCGCTTGAACGCCTTCACTTCAGCTTCACGCAGGCGCGGGGCCAGCTTGTCGAGCACGCCGTTGACGAACTTGTGGCCGTCGGTCGAACCGAACACCTTGGCCAGTTCGATACCTTCGTTGATCACAACGCGGTACGGCACGTCGACGCGCTTGAGCAGCTCCCAGGTCGACAGGCGCAGAACCGCCAGTTCGACCGGGTCCAGCTCTTCGATCGCCAGATCCAGGCAAGGCGTCAGAGCGGTGTCGATTTCGGTCTTGAACTGCGGAACCCCGTGGAGGATTTCGCGGAAGTAGGCACCGTCGACATCGGTGAAATCGTTATCAACGCGAAACTGCGCTTCGATCTCGTTCAGCGACTGCTTGGCCATGTGCCACTGGTACAGCGCCTGAGTCGCGAGCTGACGGGCTTCGCGACGCTTGGCACTTTTCGAGGGCTTGCCGGCATCCGCAGGTTTCGGATCGCGCGGGTTGAAACGATCGCTTTCGTCGCTAATCACTTGGCCTCCAACTGCGCCAGCAGGCTGACCATTTCCAGAGCGGACAGGGCAGCTTCGGCACCTTTGTTACCGGCCTTGGTGCCGGAACGTTCGATGGCTTGCTCGATGGAATCCACGGTCAACACGCCGAAGGCGACCGGTACGCCGAACTCCATGGAAACCTGGGCCAGGCCCTTGGTGCACTCGCCAGCGACATATTCGAAGTGCGGAGTACCGCCACGAATGACCGCGCCGAGGGCGATGATTGCGGCGAACTCGCCTTTCTGGGCGACTTTCTGCGCAACCAGCGGGATTTCGAAGGCGCCCGGTGCACGGATGATGGTGATGTCGCTTTCGCTCACGCCGTGGCGAACCAGGGCATCAACGGCACCGCTGACCAGGCTTTCAACCACGAAGCTGTTGAAACGGCCCACTACCAGAGCGTAGCGGCCTTTAGGGGCGATGAAGGTACCTTCGATGGTCTTCAGGGTCATTCGTCAGTTCTCTTAAAGAGCCGGGACACGTCTGCTACGCATCCCTCAGTGATTTATTTGCCGCGAATTGGAGTCCGCAAACAGCCGGTCATTATTCGGAGGGCACGTATTCTACAACTTCCAGATCGAAACCGGATATCGCATTAAATTTCATCGGTGCGCTCATCAGGCGCATTTTGCGCACGCCGAGGTCACGCAGGATCTGCGAACCGGCACCGACAATGCTGTAGGTGGTCGGTTTTTTCACCGCCGCCTGATCAGCGGTTTCACGGATATGCGCCAGCAACACGTCGCCATCGAGCGGATGACCGAGCAGCAGCACCACACCGCTGCCGGCCTCGGCCACCGCAGCCATCGCGGCGCGCAGGCTCCAGCGCCCAGGCTGCCTGACCATCAGCAGGTCGCGCAGCGGGTCCATGTTGTGCACGCGGACCAGGGTCGGCTCTTCGGCGCAGACGGTGCCCAGGGTCAACGCCATGTGCACGTCGCCTTCCACCGAATCACGATAGGTCACCAGGTTGAATTGGCCCAGTTCGCTGTCCAGCGGTTGCTCGGCAATCCGCTGAACGGTACGTTCGTGGATCATCCGGTAGTGAATCAGGTCGGCGATGGTGCCGATCTTGATGTTGTGTTCAGCGGCGAACGCCTCAAGTTCAGCGCGGCGGGACATGGTGCCGTCGTCGTTCATCACTTCGCAGATCACCCCGCTCGGCTCGAAACCGGCCATGCGCGCCAGATCGCAAGCCGCTTCAGTGTGGCCGGCACGAGCCAGGGTGCCGCCAGCCTGGGCCATCAGCGGGAAGATGTGGCCCGGGCTGACGATGTCTTCTGCCTTGGCGTCTTTGGCGGCAGCCGCTTGCACAGTGCGCGCGCGATCGGCGGCGGAGATGCCGGTGGTGACGCCTTCGGCCGCTTCGATCGAGACGGTGAACTTGGTGCCGAAACCGGAACCATTGCGCGGGGCCATCAATGGCAGCTTCAACAGTTCGCAGCGCTCGCGGCTCATCGGCATGCAGATCAGGCCACGGGCGTGTTTGGCCATGAAGTTGATGTGCTCGGCCTGGCAGCATTCGGCGGCCATGATCAGGTCGCCTTCGTTCTCGCGGTCTTCGTCATCCATGAGGATGACCATCTTGCCTTGGCGGATGTCTTCAACCAGTTCTTCGATGCTATTGAGCGCCACAAGGCACCCCCTTCAGTCAGGATTTGAGGTAGCCATTGGCGGCCAGAAAACTTTCGGTGATGGTGCTGCCGGCCGTCTTTTCTGCGGCCTTGTCGCCCAACAGCAGACGCTCCAGATAACGCGCCAGCAAGTCGACTTCCAGGTTCACCCGGCGGCCCGGCTTGTACGAGGCCATGATGGTTTCGCTGAGGGTGTGCGGAATGATCGTCAGCATGAATTCGGCGCCGTCGACTTCGTTCACGGTCAGGCTGGTGCCGTCGACGGTGATCGAGCCTTTGTGGGCGATGTACTTGGCCAGTTCCTTTGGCGCGCGGATGCGAAATTCCACGGCGCGGGCATTGTCGCTGCGCGAGACCACTTCGCCGACACCATCGACGTGACCGCTGACCAGATGGCCGCCGAGGCGAGTGGTCGGAGTCAGGGCTTTTTCCAGATTGACCGGGCTACCGCTTTTCAGGTCATTCATGGCGGTGCAATCGAGGGTTTCGCGGCTGACGTCGGCGGCAAAGCCGTTGCCTGGCAACTCGACGGCGGTCAGGCAAACGCCGTTGACCGCAATGCTGTCGCCCAGTTTGACGTCGCTCAGATCGAGCTTGCCGGTGTCGACATGCACCCGCACATCACCGCCCTTTGGGGTCAGTGCGCGGATACTGCCAATGGATTCGATGATGCCGGTGAACATGGGGTTCTCCTTGAGAACGGGGCCAGCGCTAACGCGATGGCCGGGAATTATACGCGGGCCGAGGGGACAGGGATCGCAGTGACTCGCCAGTCATCGCCCACCGCGCGGATTTCAGTGATTTTCAGCTCCGGCGCGTCTTTCATCTGCGCCAGCGGCCAGTCCAGCAATGGACGTGCCGTAGAGCCGAGGAACTTGCCGGCGATGAAGATCACGAATTCGTCGACCAGACCGAGTTGCGCAAAGGCGCCGGCCAAGCGCGGGCCAGCCTCGACCAGCACTTCGTTGACGCCACGGTTGGCCAGCTCGATCAGCAACCGTTGCAGATCGACCTGGCCGTCTTCACCCGGCACAGTCAGGCATTCCGGGCCGTTGGCGTATTGCTCTTCGACAGCAACGCACGTGGCGACCAGCGCCGGCCCGGCCTTGAAGAACGGCGCATCCAGCGGCACCCGCAGACGCCCGTCGATCAGCACGCGCAATGGTGGGCGACTCATGACCAGCGCGGTTTGCGCGACATCCAGGCCCAATTCGCCGGCACGCACGGTCAAACGTGCGCCATCGGCCAACACGGTGTCGGCACCGGTCAGCACCACCGCCACCTCGGCGCGCAAACGCTGCACCGCTGAACGCGCGGCCGGGCCGGTGATCCACTGGCTCTCGCCGCTCGCCATCGCCGTGCGACCGTCGAGGCTCATCGCCAACTTGACCCGCACGAAAGGCAAGCCGTGTTCCATGCGCTTCAGAAAACCTTGATTGAGCTTGCGCGCTTCAGCTTCCAGCACACCACTTTGCGTGGCGATACCGGCCTCGGCCAGACGCTGCAAACCGCGCCCGGCGACCTGTGGATTGGGATCACGCATCGCCGCCACGACCCGGGCAACGCCAGCGGTCACCAAGGCATCGGCGCACGGCGGTGTGCGTCCGTGGTGGCTGCACGGTTCCAGAGTGACGTAAGCCGTTGCGCCCCGGGCCAGTTCACCGGCAGCGCGCAGGGCGTGGACTTCGGCATGGGGTTCGCCGGCGCGTTCATGCCAGCCTTCGCCGACAATCTGCCCGTCACGCACCACCACACAACCGACCCGAGGATTGGGATGGGTGGTGTAGTGGCCCTTGCGCGCCAGTTCCAGCGCGCGGGCCATGAAGTGGGCGTCGAGGATCGCCTGCTCGGCGGCGGTGGTCATTCTTTCACCGGTTCGCGGGCGAGGCGGTCGATCTCTTCGCGGAATTCGTTGAGGTCCTGAAAGCGCCGGTACACCGAAGCGAAACGGATATAGGCGACTTCATCAAGCTTTTGCAGCTCGGCCATCACCAGCTCGCCGACCACGAGGGACTTGACCTCGCGTTCGCCGGTGGCGCGCAGCTTGTGCTTGATGTGGACCAGAGAGGATTCGAGGCGCTCGACGCTCACCGGACGTTTCTCCAGCGCGCGTTGCATGCCAGCGCGCAGTTTTTCTTCGTCGAACGGTTGGCGGCTGCCGTCGGTTTTGATCAGGCGCGGCAACACCAGCTCGGCCGTCTCGAACGTGGTGAAACGTTCGCCGCAGGCCAGGCATTCACGCCGGCGGCGCACCTGTTCGCCCTCGGCGACCAGACGCGAGTCAATGACCTTGGTGTCGTTGGCACCGCAGAAGGGACAGTGCATGGTGGCTGGCAACAAAAAATGGGAGGGCCATGGTAGCGCATCCCCGTGGCAAGACAAGCCATAGGCTTTGCGGTATACAGAACGGCATGATCATCTGATCCATGGAATTCATTCTGCCGGAGCCTCCAATGCCGTTACGTCCGCTCGTTTTGCTCAGTCTTTTCAGCCTGCTGGTGGCCTGTGGCAGCGACGCACCCAAGCCGCAACCACCGACGCCAGGCCCTGCGCCACAGCAGGCGCAGAAAAAAGCCAGGGAGGCCGCGGAACTCGGCCCGCTGCCGGCGCATCAGCGCGAACTCAGTGGCACCCTGCAAGGCGTGCCGGCCGGCGCCGAAGTCGAACTGGCGTTGCTGGTGATCGACGAAAAAGATCGCCCGCAGCAACTGCTCGCCAGCTCCAGCCTGATCGGCAACAACCAGATACTGCCGTTTCACCTGCGCTTCAACCCCGAGGCCTTTCCGGCCGGTGCGCGGGTTGAACTGCGTGGTCGCGCCAGCCAGTCGGGGCAATTGATTCTGCATCTGCCGTCGCAAACCATCGCCCAACCGACCACTCAGGCTTTGGGCCAGCTGCAATTCGTCAAAGCGCCATGAACGCACCGCTCGACCTGCAACGAGCATTGGGCGAACTGCTCGGTGACGCCAGACTGAAAGCCTGCGCGTTGCCCGGCACCGATTTGCAGCTGTGGCTGATCGACGGCGACAACATGGCCCGCGAATTCAGCCAGGAAGAAACCCAACGCATCCTGCATGAACCGCCCTACTGGAGTTTTTGCTGGGCCAGCGGTTTGGCGGTGGCGCGTTATCTGGCGCAGTTTCCCGACTGGGTGCGCGGCAAGCGCGTGCTGGATTTCGGCGCCGGCTCCGGGATCGCCGCGATCGCGGCGGTGAAGGCCGGAGCGCTGGAAGTGGTGGCCTGCGATCTCGATCCATTGGCGATTGCCGCGTGCCAGGCGAATGCCGCACTCAACGATGCGCAGATGAGCTACTCGACGGATTTCTTTGCCGAGGCCGATCGCTTCGATTTGATTCTGGTCGCCGACGTGTTGTACGACCGGGCCAATCTGCCGCTGCTCGATGCGTTTCTCACTCGCGGCCGCGAGGCCCTGGTGGCGGATTCGCGGGTGAGGGATTTTCGTCATCCGCTGTATCAGCGCATTGAAATGCTTGAGGCGATGACCTTGCCGGATCTGGCAGAGCCGGAGGAATTCAGACATGTCAGCCTGTACCATGCGCGGCGTGTTTAATGCCGCTAAAAGATCGCAGCCTTCGGCAGTTCCTACAGTGAAACGCATTCCAGAGTAGTAGCTGCCGAAGGCTGCGATCTTTCGCGCCACCGCTTATAGTGCGGTCATTGACGCTTAGAGAGATCCCCCATGAGTCAGCAAACGCCGTATATCTTCGACGCCACGACTGCCGATTTCGACCAGTCGGTGATCGAAGCCTCCTTCAACAAACCGGTGCTGGTGGATTTCTGGGCCGAATGGTGTGCGCCGTGCAAGGCGCTGATGCCGATGCTGCAAGGCATTGCCGAGAGCTATCAGGGCGAGTTGCTGCTGGCCAAGGTCAATTGCGACATCGAGCAGGACATCGTCGCCCGCTTCGGCATTCGCAGCCTGCCGACCGTGGTGCTGTTCAAGGACGGTCAACCGGTCGACGGCTTTGCCGGGGCGCAACCGGAATCTGCCGTGCGTGCCCTGCTGGAACCGCATGTGCAGATGCCGCCACCGGCCGCCGCCGATCCGTTCGAGCAGGCGCAGGCATTGTTCGATGACGGTCGCTTTGCCGATGCCGAAGCAGCACTGGTGGCCATGCTCAACGAAGACAACACCAACGCCAGGGCATTGATCCTTTACGCACGCTGCCTGACCGAACGCGGTGAGCTGGGCGAGGCGCAGAGCGTGCTCGACGCGGTCAAGAGCGACGAGCACAAAGCCGCACTGGCCGGAGCCAAGGCGCAGATCCAGTTCCTCGGCCTGGCCCGGGATCTGCCGGACGCCGCCGACCTGAAGAGCCGCCTGGCGCAAAATCCCCAGGACGATGAAGCGGTGTACCAACTGGCGATCCAGCAACTGGCGCGCCAGCAATACGAAGCGGCGTTGGAGGCCTTGCTCAAACTGTTCATCCGCAACCGCGGCTACGGCGAAGGCCTGCCGCACAAGACCTTGCTGCAGGTGTTCGAGTTGCTGGGCAATGATCATCCGTTGGTGACTACTTACCGTCGCAAAGTGTTTGCTGCGCTTTATTGAGAGCAAAAGATCGCAGCCTTCGGCAGCTCCTACAGGGGTGTACTCCATTCCAATGTAGGAGCTGCCGCAGGCTGCGATCTTTTGCGGTTCACTCGATCCAGCTGTAGAGCGGCGTATCCCCGCCGCTCGCCACTTTCACGTCGGAACTGTGGCGCAAGCGCACCAGCAGGCGCTTGCCCGCCGCCGCACTGCCGGTCAGTGCTTGCAACTGATCGAGCAGATCCGGTCCGCTGAGCTGGCCAGCTTTGCGCAGCAGATCTTTCGCCACCTGCCACAGCGCATCGTCCTGATTCACCGGCTTCGTCGCCGGAGCTGGCGCAACCGCCTCAGACTGCGCAATCGGCGCCTGCCCGCTCAGCGCCGAACCGAGCCTGGCCCAATCGCTGTCATCCAGCTCCACCGTCAAATCCACCGGCACCTCGCCGACCGTTCCGCGTATCCGCAACATCGAGTTCGCTCCTGCACTTTTCTGACCTGCATGCTCCCACGGGACTTGTGCAACGCCAAGCGCACGGGCACACTCTGCGCACTTTCGTTATAAGATTACATAACAAACTTTTCATTTTACCTTCTGGAGTTCGCCATGCGTCGTTTGCTGCTCGCTTTGCCGTTTGCCCTGTTGCCGCTGGCCGTTGTCCATGCGGCTGATGAGCATGATCATGATCACGATCATGAGCACGGCAGCCTTGGCGCCCATGAGCATGGCGTGGGTCGCTTGAACGCCGCGCTCGACGGTCAGACCCTGGAGCTGGAGTTGGAGAGTCCGGCAATGAATCTGGTGGGTTTTGAACACGCCGCCACGTCGGACGCGGACAAGGCCAAAGTGGCCGCCGCCCGTGCGCAGCTTGAAAAACCTTTGGCGCTGTTCAGCCTGCCGGCCGCAGCCGGTTGCAAAGTCGTCGGCCAGGAACTGGAAAGCCCGCTGTTCGGCGACAAACCGGATGCCGATGACCACGACGAAGATGAGGCCGACAAGGACGGTCACGAGCATCACCACGATCACAGCGAAATCCACGCGCATTACCAATTCACCTGCGCTACGCCTGGTGCGTTGAAGACGCTGGATCTGGCGAACATCTTCACGACCTTCCCGGCGACGCAGAAGATTCAGGTACAACTGATCAGCGCCAGCGGCCAGCAAGGTACGGAAGTGACAGCGAAATCGCCTGCGCTGAAATTCTGAAAGCTTTGAAGATCCTCTGTAGGAGCTGACGAGTGCAACGAGGCTGCGATCTTTTGATTGTAAAAAAACCAGGATCAAAAGATCGCAGCCTCGTTGCACTCGGCAGCTCCTACAGGGTCCGTGTCCAACCATGAAACTGGTGCCATGACCCAAGCACTCATCGAACTCTCAGACCTTAGCTTCAATTGGCCCGGTCACCCGACGCTGCTGGACATCCCGGCGTTTCGTCTGGAAGCCGGCGAAACCCTGTTTCTCAAAGGTCCCAGCGGCAGTGGCAAGACCACCCTGCTCGGCCTGCTCGGCGGTGTGCAGAAGCCCGGGCGCGGCAGCATTCGTCTGCTCGGCCAGGAGTTGACCGAGCTCTCTGCCGGCGCCCGCGACACTTTTCGCGTTGATCACACCGGCTACATTTTCCAGCAATTCAATCTGCTGCCATTTCTTTCCGTGCGCGAGAACGTTGAGCTGCCGTGTCACTTTTCCAGGCTGCGTGCGCAACGCGCAAAGCAACGCCACGGCAGCGTCGATCAAGCCGCCGCCACCCTGCTCGCCCACTTGGGGCTGAAGGATGAGAGCCTGCTCAGGCGCCGCGCCGATTCCTTGTCCATTGGCCAGCAACAACGGGTCGCTGCTGCCCGTGCCTTGATCGGTCAACCGGAACTGGTGATCGCCGACGAGCCGACTTCGGCGCTGGATTACGACGCCCGGGAAAACTTCATTCGCCTGCTGTTCGCCGAGTGCCGCGAGGCCGGATCGAGTCTGCTGTTCGTCAGCCATGACCAGAGTCTGGCGCCGCTGTTCGACCGTCATCTGTCCCTGGCCGAACTCAATCGCGCCGCCACGTCTGCCGAGGTCTGAGATGTATCTGTTCCGCCTGGCCATGGCCAGCCTGGCCAACCGCCGTTTCACTGCGCTGCTGACTGCATTCGCGATTGCCCTGTCGGTGTGCCTGCTGCTCGCAGTCGAACGCGTGCGCACCGAAGCCAAAGCCAGTTTCGCCAGCACCATCAGCGGTACCGACCTGATCGTCGGCGCTCGCTCCGGTTCGGTGAATCTGTTGTTGTACTCGGTGTTCCGCATCGGCAACGCCACCAACAATATCCGTTGGGACAGCTTCGAACACTTCGCCAGCAACCCGAAAGTGAAGTGGGCGATTCCGATGTCCCTGGGCGATTCCCATCGTGGCTATCGCGTGATGGGCACCACCGACGCCTATTTTCAGCACTACCAGTACGGGCGCCAGCAACACCTGGCGCTGGCTGACGGTCGTGCGTTTGCGACGGATCCTTTCGAAGTGGTGCTCGGTGCCGAAGTCGCCGAAGCGCTGCATTACAAGCTCGGCGACAAACTGGTGCTGGCCCACGGCGTGGCGGCGATCAGTCTGGTCAAGCACGATGACAAACCGTTCACCGTGGTCGGCATTCTCCAGCGCACCGGCACTCCGGTGGATCGCACCTTGCACATCAGCCTTGGCGGCATGGAGGCGATTCACATCGACTGGCACAACGGCGTGCCGGCACGTGGCAACGGCCGGATCACGGCGGATCAGGCGCGCAACATGGATCTGACGCCGCAAGCGATCACCGCGTTCATGCTCGGCCTCAACAGCAAGATTTCCACCTTTGCCCTGCAACGCGAAATCAACGAGTACCGTGGCGAGCCGATGCTGGCGATCCTGCCGGGCGTGGCGCTGCAGGAGTTGTGGAGCCTGATGAGCACGGCGGAGAAAGCCTTGTTCGTGGTCTCGCTGTTCGTCGTCCTGACCGGGTTGATCGGCATGCTCACGGCGATTCTGACCAGTCTCAACGAACGTCGCCGGGAGATGGCGATCCTGCGCTCGGTGGGCGCGCGGCCGTGGCATATCGCGAGTCTGCTGGTGCTGGAAGCCTTTGCGTTGGCGCTGACCGGGGTGATTGCCGGGCTGGCGTTGCTGTACATCGGCATCGCCGCTGCGCAAGGTTATGTGCAGGCCAATTACGGTTTGTATCTGCCGCTGGCATGGCCGAGCGAGTATGAATGGACGCTGCTCGGTGGCATTCTGGCGGCCGCGCTGCTGATGGGCAGCGTGCCGGCTTGGCGTGCCTATCGCCAATCCCTGGCCGATGGCCTGTCGATCCGTTTATGAGGATGTTCACCATGCCCCGCGCCCTGCTTGCGCTGCTGATGCTGGTCGCCCTGCCCGTGTGGGCAGCGCCGCCAAAAGACCTGACCTGGTCGGAGATGATCCCGCCGGACGCCGCGCCGGAAGTGCCGAACATGACCCCGCTGCACGACCTGTCGAAAATGGGCGACGCGCTCTCCGCCGAGTCCGCACCGGCGGCCAAGCAGGACATGCCGAATGCACCGGTGGTGAAGAGCCTCGACGGGCAGAACATTCGCCTGCCGGGTTACATCGTACCGCTGGAAGTCAGCGAAGAAGGTCGCACCACGGACTTTCTGCTGGTGCCGTACTTCGGCGCCTGCATCCATGTACCGCCACCGCCGTCGAACCAGATCGTGCATGTGAAAAGCGAACTGGGGGTGAAGCTCGATGAGCTGTATCAGCCGTACTGGGTCGAGGGGCCGCTGCAGGTGAAGGCGTCGAGTAGTGAGCTGGCCGATGCCGGGTATCAGATGGAGGCGGACAAGATTTATGCGTATGAGCTGCCGGAATAGATCCCGGTAGATTTGAAAATCAAAAGATCGCAGCCTTCGGCAGCTCCTACATGGGATCGCATTTCAACTGTAGGAGCTGCCGAAGGCTGCGATCTTTTGGGGCCATCACTGTTTCATTGAGCTGAGTCAAAACACCGTATCAGACGGCTTCGTACCCTAGGACATCGAATATTTTTACGTCCTTTCGGAGCCCCCATGAACAAGTCCTTGCTCAGCGCCTCGCTGGTTGCCTTTGCGCTCGCAGCCCCGCTCGCCCACGCCCACGAGGCGGGTGACATTCTCGTGCGCGCCGGCGCGATTACCGTCAACCCCAAGGCCGACAGCTCCAGCGTCAAGGTCGATCAAGGGCCGCTGAGCGGCGCCAGCCTGGGCGGCAAGGCGACCATGAGCAGCGACACCCAACTGGGTCTGAACTTCGCCTACATGCTGACCAACAACATCGGTATCGAACTGCTGGCGGCCACGCCGTTCGAGCATGATGTCAAGCTCAAGGGCACCGCCCTGCCGGCTGCCAATGGCAAGCTCGGTACCCTGAAACACCTGCCACCGACCCTCAGCGTCGTTTACTACCCGCTGGATTCGAAATCCGCGTTCCAGCCCTATGTCGGCGGCGGCATCAACTACACTTGGATCTACGATGAACACGTCGGCAGCCAAGCCAGTGCCAACGGCTTCAGCAACTTCAAGGCGAAAAACTCCTGGGGCCTGGCGTGGCAGGTCGGCGCCGACTACATGATCACCGACAACATCATGCTCAACGCCCAGGTGCGCTACATCGATATTGATACCCGCGCCACTGTCGAGAACAACGCTGTCGCGCCCGGCACCCGCGCACGGGTGAATGTGGACGTCGATCCGTTCATCTACATGGTCGGCCTGGGCTATAAGTTCTGAGTCGATTGACCGAACGTTCACGTGGTGGTGAATGAGGCTTCGTGGCGGGCGGGCACAGACCTGACGACGACCGTACGCAGTTGATCGGGGATAACATTCCCTTGCCACAGGGATAGCGATATTCCGGCCGTGAAAAAGGCGCCTGTTCAAGGGCGCCTTTTTCATTTGGGCCAGGTGAGGGGCTGGTTTCAGGCACGCCCCAACAGGCGCGCCAACCCCACACTCATCGGCGTCTGCGGCGGCATTTCAAAGCGCTGCAGCAAGCGCCGGTTATCCGCCCGCGAGTGGCGAATGTCACCCGAACGCGCCGGTCCGAAACTGACGGGCGGCAGCTCGCCGACCACCGATTTCAACGCTTCCAGCATCTGCTTCAGGCTCATCGCCTGATTCCAGCCAACATTGACCGCGCCTTCCTGCACTTCGGGCTTTTCAATCGCCTGCACCAGCAAATCGACCAGATCGCCGACATAGAGAAAATCGCGGGTCTGCTCGCCATCGCCAAACACGGTGATCGGCAGACCTTTGCGGGCGCGCTCACTGAAAATGCTGATCACCCCGGAATACGGCGAGGACGGATCCTGGCGAGGGCCGAAGATGTTGAAGAAACGAAACACCGCCGGCTCCAGACCATGTTGCCGACGGTAAAAATCGAAGTACTGCTCACCGGCCAGTTTGTCTGAGGCATAAGGCGTCAGCGGCGCTTTCGGCGTGTCTTCATCAATCGACTCGCCCTCGCCATTGTTGCCGTACACCGCCGCGCTGGAGGCATACACGACACGCTTGACCGCGGCCAGGCGCATGGCTTCGCAGACGTTCAGTGTGCCGATGAAATTGCTCTGGTGAGTTTTCACCGGATCGTCCACCGACGCCTGCACCGAAGCCACCGCGGCCAGATGGGCGACAGCGCTGCAGCCTTGCATCGCGCGGGCGACCAGTGCTGCATCGGCGACATCGCCGACTACCAGCTCGACCTTGGGGTTATCCAGCGGCAGGTTGCTGCGCTTGCCGGTTGAAAGATCGTCGAGCACCCGAACCGAATAACCCTTGGCAAGCAAAGCGTCGGTGAGGTGCGAGCCGATGAATCCGGCTCCGCCGGTGATTAAAACAGTCCCTTCAGCCATGTCGGTAGAACCTGTCCAGTAAGCCCGGGAGTGCGGCACGCCAGGCGCGCGGCTTGATCCCGAAAGTGTGGAGAATTTTCTTGCAGGCCAGCACCGCATGTTGCGGCTCTTCGGCAGCATCAGGACGGGCGGCGTGCGCTTGCGCGGTCGGTGCTTCGATCGCCAAAGGATGCAGGCTGCGCGCTTCGGTGAGAATCGCCTGGCCCAGCGCCAGCGGCGTGGTCGCTTCGTGCCCGGCGTAATGATAGGTGCCCCACAGCGGCGCGGCGCAGTCCAGTTGCTTGAGCACGGATATGATCACCCGCGCGGCATCATCGACCGGGGTCGGGTTGCCGCGACGATCATCGGCCAGCAGCAATTCTTCCGGTTTTTCCGCGCGGGCGAGGAAGCGCCCGAGGGTGCCGTCCGGGCTGTCGTCGAGCAGCCAGCCAAAACGCAGCAACACATGTTGCGGGCAGGTCGCGCGCACGCTCTGCTCGATGCGCCATAACGCCTGACCGCGCAGGCCCAGCGGTACCGGTTCGTCTTTTTCGCTGTAGGCCGTGGCGCGCGAGCCATCGAACACGCGATAGCTCGACGGTTGCACCAGGACAATATTGTGGTGCTGGCACAGTTCGGCCAGACGCTCGATGGCGCGTTCCTGCCCGGTCATGCGGCTTTCGCTGACGGTTTCGGCCTGGAACCAGTCGAAATAGTAGGCAAGGTTGATCAACGCATCGGGACGGGTGTCGTCGAGCAGTTGCGTGAGGCTCGCGGCATCCCAGCCGTTTTCGGGCGGGCGGGGGGCGAGGAAACCGATGTCTTCTTCCGCACCGAGGCGAATCAGCGCCTGCCCAAGGGCATTTCCGCCGCCCAGTAACATAAGGCGCATTCGCATAGAGTCAGCAGGCCCAGTCTGATTGGAACGATGGCTTTGGCGACGGAGCGCGTGGCGCCGTCGTCGATCATTGCCGGAATCGTTGCATTTTGCGGGTTTAGTGCGCAACCGTCACCCGTAAAGTGCAGATGCGGGGATTTGTATCGCCTCCATTGGCGCTATCGCGAGCAAGCTCACTCCTACAGTGAACCGCATTCCAAGGTGGGAGCGAGCCTGCTCGCGATGGGGTCCGAACGGTACTTGCATCTTCCCGCCCCCGCCCGCATAACTTGAACCATGAATCTGCCCCTCCCCGCCAACAGCGCTCTGGCAGGCTTTCACCCCGCCGTCAGCGCTTGGTTCAGCAATACCTTCCCGGCGGTCACTGCTGCTCAGGCCCGTGCGTGGCCGTTGATCCGCCAGCGCCGTTCGACGCTGATTGCCGCGCCCACCGGTTCCGGCAAGACCCTGACCGCGTTCCTCGCCGTGCTCGATGACCTTGTGCACCGCGGCCTGGAAAGCCCCGACGGCCTGCCCGCTGAAACCCTGGTGGTCTACGTGTCGCCGCTCAAAGCGCTGTCCAACGACATCCAGATCAACCTGCAGAATCCACTCGCTGGCATCACCGGGCAATTGCGCGAACTGGGCCTGCCGGAGCTGACCATCACCACCGCCGTGCGCACCGGCGATACGCCGCAAAAAGACCGCGCCGCCATGCGCAAGACCGCGCCGCACATTCTGGTGACCACTCCGGAATCGCTGTACGTACTGCTCGGCTCAGAGTCCGGGCGCAGGATGCTCGGCACCACGCGCACGGTGATCATCGATGAAATCCACGCGATGGCGGCCGGCAAGCGCGGCAGCCATCTATCGTTGAGCCTCGAGCGCCTGCAAGCGCTGTGCACCGAACCGCTGACCCGCATCGGCCTGTCGGCGACGCAGAAACCGGTAGAAGCCGTGGCGCAGTTTCTGGTCGGTCATGATCGCCCCTGTGAAATCGTCGACATTGGCCACGCCCGCCCGCGAGACCTGGCCATCGAAGTGCCGCCGGTGCCGTTGTCGGCGGTGATGGCCACCGATGTCTGGGGACTGGTGTATGACCGCCTCGCTGAACTTGCTCGCGAGCACCGCACCACGCTGATTTTCGTCAACACCCGGCGTCTCGCCGAGCGCCTCAGCCGGCACCTGAGCGAACGCCTCGGCAAGCAGGCGGTGGCGGCGCACCACGGCAGTCTGGCCAAGGAGTTTCGCCTCGACGCCGAACAGCGCCTCAAGCGCGGTGAGTTGCAAGTGCTGATCGCCACCGCGTCGCTGGAACTGGGCATCGATATCGGTGAAGTCGACCTGGTGTGTCAGATCAGCTCGCCGCGCTCGATCGCGGCGTTTCTGCAACGGGTCGGCCGCTCCGGACACCAGGTCGGCGGCACGCCCAAGGGGCGTCTGTTCGCCACGACCCGCGACGACCTGATCGAATGCGCCGCCCTGCTCGACTGCGTACGCCGGGGCGAGCTCGATACGCTGCACATCCCGGAAAAGCCGCTGGATGTGCTGGCGCAGCAGATCATCGCCGAAGTCAGTTGCCAGGAGTGGTCGGAAGACGCCCTGCTGGCGATGTTCCGCCGTGCCTGGCCTTACCGCGATGTCGATGAAAAGCACTATCAGGCCCTGCTGAGCATGCTCGCCGAAGGCTATAACGGCCGCCAGGGCATACGCAGCGCGTATCTGCACCGCGACGCCGTCGCCCGTACCTTGCGCGGCCGGCGTGGCGCGCAACTGACCGCCGTGACCAGTGGCGGCACCATTCCGGACAACGCCGATTACAGCGTGCTGCTCGAACCTCAGGGGTTGAACATCGGCAGCGTCAACGAAGATTTCGCCGTGGAAAGTATCGCCGGCGACGTGTTCCAGCTCGGCAATACCTCATATCGCATCCTGCGGGTGGAGAGCGGCAAGGTGCGGGTCGAGGACGCGCAAGGCATGCCGCCGACCATTCCATTCTGGCTCGGCGAAGCGCCGGGACGCAGTGATGAACTGTCGGCCGCCGTCGCGCGTCTGCAAGCGCAACTGGATCAATTGCTCAGCGCCAGTCCCGGCAATCTGCAACCGGCGCTCGACTGGCTGACCACTACCCTCGGGCTCAACCTCGCCAGCGCCGAGCAACTGGTCGAATATCTGGCCCGCGCACGGCAAACTCTCGGCGCCCTGCCCTCGCAGGACACGCTGCTGATGGAGCGCTTTTTCGACGAGTCCGGCGGCACGCAACTGATCATCCATACGCCGTTCGGCAGTCGTATCAACCGCGCTTGGGGCCTGGCCTTGCGCAAGCGTTTCTGCCGCACTTTCAATTTCGAGTTGCAGGCTGCGGCCAGCGAGGATGCCATCGTGCTGTCGCTGTCCACCAGCCACAGTTTCGAACTCGATGAGGTCTGGCGTTACCTGCACAGCCACAGCGCTGAACATACCCTCATTCAAGCGGTGCTCGATGCACCGCTGTTCGGCGTGCGTTGGCGCTGGAATGCCGGGGTGGCGCTGGCTTTGCCGCGCTTTACCGGCGGACGCAAAGTCGCCCCGCAATTGCAACGGATGAAAAGCGAAGACCTTATCGCCAGCGTGTTTCCCGACCAGATCGCGTGCCTGGAAAACCTCGCCGGCGAGCGGGAAATCCCCGAGCATCCGCTGGTGGAGCAGACCCTTGACGATTGCCTGCACGAAGCGATGGACAGCGAAGGCTGGCTGACTTTGCTGCGGCGCATGGAGCGTGGCGAGGTACGGCTGATCAGCCGCGACCTGCCGGCGCCCTCGCCACTGGCGGCGGAGATCCTCAGCGCCCGGCCGTACACCTTTCTCGACGACGCGCCGCTTGAGGAACGCCGCACCCAGGCAGTGATCAACCGGCGCTGGAGCGACCCGCAATCGACCGACGACCTCGGTGCGCTGGACGCCGACGCAATCACCGCGGTGCGCGAAGAAGCCTGGCCGTCGCCCAATTCCTTGGATGAAATGCACGAAGCGCTGATGAGCCTCGCCTGTATCGGTGACGCCGAAGCACGAGCCAATGCGGGTTGGCTGGACTGGTTGCAAACGCTGCTGGCCAGCGGACGCGCGTGCTTGTTGCAGGTCGATGCCGATCAGCAGTTATGGCTGGCTCGCGAACGGCTGAGTTGTCTGCAGGCACTTTATCCACAGGCCACGTTGCAGACTGCAGCAGTGGAGCTGCCCGGCTTCGACGTACCGTGGACATTCGACGAAGCCCTGATCGAAGTGATCCGTGCCCGCCTCGGCGCTTTCGGGCCAACCCCGTTGCCCGCCATCACTGAACCGCTGGCGCTGCCAAGCGCGCAAGTCATTCAGGCCCTCGCGCAACTCGAACGCGAAGGCTACGTGCTGCGTGGCCAGTTCACCCCCGTCACAGAGACTGAGGAGTGGTGCGAACGCCATCTGCTGGCGCGTATTCATCGCTACACGGTCAAGCGCCTGCGCCGGGAAATCGAACCGGTGGCGTTGCAGGATTTCATGCGTTTTCTGTTCGACTGGCAGCACCTGACGCCCGCCACTCAAGGTCAGGGCAGCGCAGTATTGCCGGCGATCGTCGGCCAGTTCGAAGGCTATCCGGCGGCGGCTTCGGCGTGGGACAGCGACATCCTGCCGGCACGCCTGAAGGATTATTCGCCGAGCTGGCTGGATGACCTGTGCCGCAACGGCAAACTGGTGTGGACGCGCATCAGCGCACGGCAGAAAGTCAGCGGCTCGGCGTTGCGCAGTACGCCGATAGTGTTGCTGCCACGCAGTCAGGTCGGCTTGTGGAGTGGGTTGGCTGAACAGACGCCCGCGGGTGATTTGTCACCAAAGACGCAGAAGGTGTTTGAGGCACTGAGTCAGCACGGCGCGCTGTTTTTCGATGAGCTGATGCATGAAGCGCACCTGCTGCGCACCGAACTTGAAATCGCCTTGCAGGAACTGGTCGCCGCCGGGCTGGTGAACGCCGACAGCTTTGCCGGCCTGCGCGCGCTGATCACCCCGGCAAGCAAACGCCAGCAACGCAGCAGTCGACGCGGGCGCGGCGCGTATATCGGCGGGATGGACGATGCCGGGCGCTGGGCTCTGCTGCGCCGCAGTTCCTCAGTCGACGCCGCCGAGACACTTGAACATGTCGCCATGACCCTGCTGCGCCGTTACGGCGTGGTGTTCTGGCGCTTGCTGGAGCGTGAAGCGGACTGGCTGCCGAGCTGGCGGGAACTGCTGCGCACCTTCCATCGCCTGGAAGCGCGGGGCGAGATTCGCGGCGGGCGCTTTGTCGGTGGTCTGGCCGGCGAGCAATTTGCGCTGCCTGAGGCAATTGCGTTGCTGCGCGAAATACGCCGGCGCCCGCATGACGGCGCTCTGGTGGCGGTGTGTGGCGTGGATCCACTGAATCTGGCTGGAACGTTGCTACCGGGGGCGAAAGTACCGGCGCTGGTCAGCAATCGGCTGGTGTATCGCGATGGGGTACCGGTGGCGGCGGTGATTGCCGGCAAGCAGCAGATGTGGTCTGAGCTGGATCAAGCAAGCATGGAGCAGGTGCACATGAAGCTCGTCCAACGCCGCTGACCCGTGGCGAGGGAGTTATCCGAACGAATTCCAATCCGCGTCGAATGCTTTTGGGGCTGCTGCGCAGCCCAGCGGGAGCAAGCTCCCTCGCCACAATGATTCATTGTATTGGCTGCTGTGCTTTGGCTGTCTCGGCCAACGCCCCCCCTTCCTCCTGCTGCCGCTTCGGCAACAGCACCTGCTGTGGATAAGTCTGCGCAAAGTGCACGTTCGGGGTGTTATCCACAAGCTTCTTCAAGCGCTGGTTGAACGCCCGACTCACCGCATACTGCCCACCGGACACCGTGCGGAATTGCGCCGTCAGCACCACGCCGTTCAAGTCCATCTTGTCGACACCAAACACATCCAGCGGCCCTTGCAGGTTGTACTTGAGGAACGGGTCCTCGCGGATCGAGTCGCCGGCTTCGCGAATCAGCTCGATGGCTTTGTCGACATCGGTGTCGTAAGTGAACTGCACCGAGAAAAACGCGAAGGCGAACTGCCGTGACTGGTTGGTCACCGCCTTGATCTGGCCAAACGGCACCGAATGCACAAAGCCCTTGCCGTCACGCAGACGCAGGGTACGGATGGTCAGGCCTTCCACGGTACCGGCGTGGCCGGAGTCGAGCACCACCCAGTCGCCAATCGAAAGGGTGTCTTCGATGATGATGAACAACCCGGTGATGACGTCCTGAACCAATTGCTGCGAACCGAAACCGATGGCCAGACCGACCACCCCGGCACCAGCCAGCAGCGGCGCAACGTTGATCCCCAGATTGGCCATGGTGGTGATCGCGCAGATCACCACGAGGATGATTTTGATCGCATTGCGCAGCAGCGGCAGGATGGTTTTCACCCGCGTACTGGGCTGGCGTGCCGCACGTTTGCTCAGCGGCGGTTTCAGCGCTTCCTGAATTGCCGTGTCGAGCACCACCCACAACAGCCACGTCACCAGGAAAATCAGGCCGATGCTGCTCAAGGCATTGCTGATCGCCCGGCCGACCGTGCTGCTCTGGGCAAAATCGAGCAACGACACGCCCCAGATCCGCCCGAGAATATCGATGAAAACAATCGCTATGACGATCCGCAGCAACGCATGCAACAGGCTGAGAAAACGTTCCTTGTAGGCACTGCTGCGCTGGATCGCCTCGGCCTTGCGCGATTTGAACAGGTGCTGCAGCACGGTGCTCAGAAACACCGTGGCAATCAGCAGCACCGTGGTGAACAGCGCACAGCGCAGGGCCTTCTGATTGTCCTCGCCGATACCGATCAGACTGACCGCCGAGACCAGCACCATCAGCACGATCGGCCAGTACCACAACCCGGAAAAAATCCGCAGCGACTCCTGCAGCGACGGTTGTTTCAGGCGTTGGCTCAGCGGCCGATTGCGGATCAGATGCGCCACCGGCCGGCGCAGGCGGATCACCAGCAAGCCGAAGATGACCGAGGCGATCAGCCCGGTGAACACGGCGATGCTGCTGGTGATATTGCCGCCCAGTTGCCGGGCGATCTGCGGGCTGGTCAGGGCATCGCTCAGGGCGGCGAGAAAGCCGATCAGGAACAGCGGTCGCGGGCAGTATTCACGGATGATCCGTGCGGCAGTGCGTTTGTGGCCGACGTTGAACATCACCACCACGCACAACAACATTGAAGTGGAAACGATGCCACTGCTGGTCGCGTAGGCCAGACACAGCGCCAGCGCCCGGCCCACCGAGCCTTGCAGAAAGTGGCTGACATACAGCGTCAGCGGCAGACAGATCAGCGCCGGCACGGTGTAGGGCAGCACGTAACCGAGCAGATCCTGACTGCGCTGGCGCGTGCGCAGCCAGCGGCCTTCACGCAGACGCTTGGCCAACAGACTGCCAAGCACCGTCAGCAGGGCGAAACTGCCGAGCCACACACCCGACAACGTGAGGAAATCCCCGGCCACGCTCCAGCCGGAGCGGTTCGACGGTTGCTTGACCAGCCGATCGACCTCGTCCGCCGCGCGATCGGCGCGCAGGCGCCAGGCGTCGACCAGATGTTCGTTGAGATCGAGTTTTTCCTGCACATCGTCGATGCTCGAACTGATCGCCCCGAGCAGACCGCCCTGCACCAGCGGTTCCGGCTCAGCGGGTTTTTCCGCCGTGTCGGCAGGAGCCGGAACGCCCGGCAATGCGACGGCTTGCGATGTATTGGCGCCGAAGCACAGCAGCGCTCCCAGCAGAATGGCGATCCTGAACTTGCGCAAAACTCCGGTCTCCCGTGGCTGAACCTTGTAAGGAACTGATCGGTAATTGGCCGGCAAGTTCAGCTGTCAGGACCACACACATCCCCTGTGGGAGCGAGCCTGCTCGCGAAAGCGCTGGCTAAGTCAACGGATCATCTACTGACAGTCCGTATTCGCGAGCAGGCTCGCCCCCACAATGAATCGGCGGCAATTGCCAATCGCGACCGTCCGTAACACCACCGAAACTTTCCCGCCCTCGCCGCAGTCATCACAAAACACCGGCAACACGAGGATTTTCTACGGGAGGACGGGATGGCGACGATTCACATCGGTATTTCAGGCTGGCGCTACGCCCCGTGGCGCGGGGATTTCTACCCGAAGGGACTGGCGCAGAAGCGCGAATTGCAGTTCGCCTCCCGCGCGGTCAACAGCATCGAAATCAATGGATCGTTCTACGCACTGCAACGACCCGAACGCTACGCCCAGTGGTACGCCGAAACCCCCGATGACTTCGTGTTCAGCGTCAAGGCACCGCGCTTCATCACCCACGTGCGCCGCTTGCGTGAAATCGAAAAGCCTTTGGCAAATTTCTTTGCCTCCGGGGTGCTGGAGCTGAAAGAAAAACTCGGACCGATCCTTTGGCAATTCCCGCCAAACTTCAAATTCGACGCCGAACGCTTCGACCAGTTTTTCGCGCAACTGCCCCACGACACCGAAGCTGCTGCCGCTCTCGCTCGCCAGCACGATGCCCATCTGCCCGGCCACGCCAGCGTCAAAGCCTGGCGCAAGAAACCATTGCGCCATGCCGTGGAAATCCGTCATGAGAGTTTCATCGACCCGGAGTTCGTGCGCCTGTTGAAGCGTCACAATATCGCCCTCGTCATCGCCGATACCGCCGGAAAATGGCCGTACCGCGAAGACCTCACCAGCGACTTTGTCTACCTGCGCCTGCACGGTGCCGAAGAACTCTACGCCAGCGGTTATTCCGAGGCCGCGCTCAAGCGCTGGGCCGAGCGCATTGATGCCTGGCATCACGGAAAACAGCCAGAGGACGCACACCTGATAGCGCCGCGCCTGAAACCCCGCGCACGCAAATCCCGCGAAGTGTTCTGCTACTTCGACAACGACATCAAAGTCCGCGCGCCCTACGACGCGCGCAATCTGTTGCAGCGCTTCGATCTTGATAAAGACCTCGCCACAACTCCCGGGCAAGTCGCCGCTGAAGGAGTTCTGTCATGAGCATCCCCGAACCGGTCGGTTTCACCGACGAAGGCTCCGTGGTCTCCCCCTCGGTGCGCACATTCACCGTGTTGACGGTCAACACCCACAAGGGTTTCACCGCGCTCAATCGGCGTTTCATCCTGCCGGAGCTGCGCGAAGCAGTGCGCAGTGTCGCCGCCGACGTAGTGTTTTTGCAGGAAGTCCACGGCACCCACGAACAGCATCCCAAGCGCTACGACAACTGGCCGACGATGCCGCAGTACGAATTTCTCGCCGACAGCCTCTGGCCACAGTTCGCCTACGGGCGCAACGCGGTCTACCCGGCGGGCGATCACGGCAATGCGCTGTTGTCGAAATTTCAGATCATCCGCCACGACAACCTCGACGTGTCGATCAGTGGCCATGAAAACCGTGGGCTGTTGCATTGCGTTTTGCGCCTGCCGGGTGACGGCGCCGAGGTGCATGCGATCTGTGTGCATCTGGGCCTGCGCGAAAGCCATCGCAACGCGCAACTTGAGTTGCTGATGCAACGCCTCGCCGAATTGCCCGCCGATGCGCCCGTCATCGTCGCCGGCGATTTCAACGACTGGCGCCAGCGCGCCGACGCACAACTCAAGCCCTGCGGCCTGCGTGAAGTGTTCGCCGAGCATCACGGCAAACCGGCGCGCAGCTTTCCGGCGCGCCTGCCGGCGCTGCGGCTCGACCGCATCTACGTGCGCAACCTCAAGGCCAGCCGGCCGAAAGTCCTGACCAACCGGCCTTGGTCACACCTTTCCGACCACGCACCGTTATCGGTGGAGATTGAACTATGAACAGTGCGCCACTGGAAAAAACCACGGTGGATCCCGTCCCGCTCAACCCGCCGGTGCGCGAGCCGGGTCACGTCGATGTCGAATATCAATGGCACGGCAACAACCGCGTGCAACTGCTGGAGAACGGCGAGGAATATTTCCCGCGGGTGTTCGAAGCAATGCGCGCGGCCAAGAGTGAAATCCTTCTGGAAACCTTCATCGTTTTCGAAGACAAGGTCGGCGCCGAGTTACAGCAGATCCTCATCGAAGCCGCGCAGCGTGGCGTACGCACCACGGTCAGCCTGGATGGCTTCGGCTGTGGCGAGCTGAGCACCGGTTACCTTTCCGCGCTGAGCGACGCCGGCGTGCATCTGCAGATCTTCGATCCGGCGCCCAAGCACCTGGGCATCCGCACTAACTGGTTCCGCCGCCTGCACCGCAAGATCGTAGTCGTCGACGGCCTGGTCGCATTCATTGGCGGAATCAATTTTTCCGGCGATCACCTGGCCGATTTCGGTCCCGAAGCCAAGCAGGATTATTCGGTGGAAATTCAGGGGCCGGTGGTCGCTGACATTCACCACTTCGCCCTGCTGCAAAGCGGTCGCCCCGGTCGCGCACGGTTCTGGTGGCAGCGCCGGCGCCAGCGTCTGGCGGACATGGCCTTCACCGAACACGATGGTCAGGTGCGTCTGGTATTTCGCGACAACGATCAACACAACACCGATATCGAAGACGTCTATTTGCAGGTACTGCGCAAGGCCAAGCGCCGGGTGATCATCGCCAACGCCTACTTCTTTCCCGGCTATCGGCTGCTGCGCGAGATCCGCAACGCCGCCCGGCGCGGTGTCGAAGTGCGGCTGATCCTGCAAGGCCAACCGGACATGCTGGTCGCAAAACTGGCGGCGCGCATGACCTACGATTATCTGCTGCGGGCCGGGGTGCAGATTCACGAGTATTGCCAGCGCCCGCTGCACGGCAAAGTCGCGCTGGTCGATGATGACTGGAGCACGGTGGGCTCGAGCAACCTCGACCCGCTGAGCCTGTCGCTGAACCTGGAAGCCAACGTACTGATCCGCGACCGCGCCTTCAATCGACAACTGTTCGAACGCCTGGAAGACCTCAGCCAGAACCACTGCAAAGCCATGGACGCGGAGCTGTTGCCGCGCGGGCGCATCTGGCACATGACCGTGGGTTTTCTGGTGTTTCACTTCCTGCGGCACTTTCCGGCCATGGCCGGTTGGCTGCCGGCGCACAAACCGCGTCTGAAGCCTTTTCGAGGTGCGCATTCATGAGCCATTCCCAGGCACAGCCGAGCAGCCATGCGGCGCCGGCGGCAAAGTCGAAATGGAGCCGCTGGAAGCGTCCGTTGACCATCGTGTTTTTCCTCGCGCTGATCGTCTTGCTGACGATGTTCGCCACCCGCATCGAGTGGGCCGAGGTGTTACAGACCCTTGCCGATTTCAAGGTACGCACGCTGATCATCGCCGCCAGCCTGACCCTGCTGAGCTTTCTGGTGTACGCCAGTTTCGACCTGATCGGCCGCACCTACATTCGTCAGGATCTGACCTGGAAACAAATCCTGCCGGTGGGCATCATCAGTTACGCCTTCAATCTCAACCTCAGCGCCTGGGTCGGCGGCATCGCCATGCGTTATCGCCTGTATTCGCGACTGGGCGTGAGCAAGGGCAACATCGCGAAGATTCTCGGACTGAGCCTGGCGACCAACTGGTTCGGCTATATGACCATCGCCGGCGTAGTGTTCAGCAGCGGTCTGGTGCGCATGCCGCCGGGCTGGAAGCTCAGCAGTGATGCGTTGCAACTGGTGGGCGTGTTGTTGCTGTTGCTCAGTGCTGGTTACCTGGCGGCGTGTCAGTTTTCAAAACGTCGCGAGTGGTCGATTCGCGGCGTGGAAATCAACCTGCCGTCGCTGCGCATGGCGGTGCTGCAATTGCTGCTGGGCGCGTTGAACTGGTCGCTGATGGCAGCGGTGATTTTCACTTTGCTGCCGAGCAAACTGGATTATCCGCTGGTGCTCGGCGTGCTGTTGATCAGCGCAATTGCCGGGGTCATCACGCATATTCCAGCCGGGCTGGGCGTGCTCGAAGCGGTGTTTGTGGCGTTGCTGCAACATGAGGCATCGCGCGGCAGTCTGGTTGCCGGGTTGCTGGCGTATCGGGCGATTTACTTTCTGTTGCCGCTGTTGATTACGGTGGTGATGTATTTGGTGGTGGAAGCCAAGGCCAAAGCGTTGCGAATCGAGAAGAAACCCACACATTAGAATCAAGATCAAAAGATCGCAGCCTTCGGCAGCTCCTACAGGGAGATTGCATTCCAAATGTAGGAGCTGCCGAAGGCTGCGATCTTTTGATTTTTCAGGACTGGATAATGCTTAACCGCTCCCCCACCACCATCTCGGTAATCCAGTCCACAAGTATCGAGGTGTAGGCCTGCTGCGATACCGGATCACTCAACGCATGATCGGCGCCATCAATGATCCGGTGCGTCAACGAGTGAGTCTGCTGACATGCCGCGCGGTAACTCATGATCGTTGCGTGGGGCACGAAGTCGTCGGTTTCCGATTCCACCAGCAAAACATCCCCGGTGAATTGCGAGCAGGCATGCAGGGCGCGGTTGCTGTCGGCACGCACCAGACTGCCGCGATAATCGCGCAGGTCGGCCTTGTCCAGATCGCGTTTGGGCGTGTGCCATTGCTCGTCGCGATACAGCGCCGGCACGCGCAACGCCAGCCAGCGCACCGGCCGCAGTGAGGTCAGGATCGAGGCCAGATAACCGCCATAACTGGTGCCGACCACGGCGATCGCCGAGGTGTCCAGCGCCGGGTGCGCCAGCAGACGATCGTAGGCCGCCAGCAAGTCACGCAGATTGTCCTCGCGGGTCACCCGTGTCAGCGGAATCCCGGTGCCGCCGGTGTGACCACGCAAGTCGAAAGTCAGGCAGACACAACCCAGACCGGCGATGCCCTTGGCCCGCTCCAGATCACGCTCCTGGCTGCCGCCCCAGCCGTGGACAAACAACACACCCGGCACTTTTGATTTGGGACTAAGAAAGGTCCCGCTCATCTGTTCGTCATCGATGTCGATTTGAATGCTTTCGCTTCTAGCCGTCATAGGATTGGACCGTTACGTATTTGAGAAGAAACTCGCTGCTCTCCGCCGGGCCACGATAGACCTCAATGGCGTCCGCTGGCAGCGCCTGATCGATGTAGGTTTCCACCGACGACACGCGAATCGCGCGCATCTGTGGATCGTTGACGAAGCTCTGCAGCGCGGCCACCTCAGCGCTGCTGGCGCCGCCCATGCGCCAGGACTGTTCCAGCACGCCGCTGCGCATCTGACCGCTGGCGTCCAGCCCTTGGGCGATATCGTAATTGCGCCGCGAGGCGAAAAAGCGCGGGTAGGCTTCATCCGCTGCACTGTCGAAGACCTGCGCCTGCTCGATGGCCAGACGCACATCCTCGGGCAGATCCAGCGCCAGCAACTCTTCGTAGCCGCCCTGCACCACCAGCAGGTTCGAACCGCCGTAGACCTCTTCCCCGTTACCGTCCCTGGTCAAGTATTGATCACCGCAGTAGCTCAACACTTTGCCGCCGATGAACGATTGGCCGACGCTGTGGGTGACGACGTTGCTCAAGTCCTGCTCCAGCACCATGCCCTCACTGAACATGTTTTCGGCCTCGGGCCGTGTGAGGATTTCATCGAAAGCGTCGAGGCTTTTGATCACTTCCTGACCGCGACCGGCGCAGGCGTGGATCGGCTTCAGGCGAATCGGTCCGGCGTACAGCAGATGCTCGGCGGCAGGCCGCGCATCTTCCAATGCGAATACGCTGAGGCCATCAAGCACAACGTTGCGCACCCGCTCGGAGAACAGCGGCGACCAGCCCTGCGGCGCGTGCGCCAAATGACTGCGCAGACCGTGGCTGATGGCCTTGGTGCAGATGAAATCGTATTCGACATAACCGCCCCACAGGTCGTCAGGACCTTTGATTCCAAGTGCCTGAGCATGGGCGGCGCCGACGATTGTTTGCGTCGGCAGCAGGTATAGCTCGCGTCCCTGATGTTTGGCCGGGTCGTAACTGCCGCCGAATCTGCAGCCGAGTATTTGCGCCAGCCAGCGTGCAAGGGCCTTGTTGGTCTGTACTTCATGTTGCGGTGCGTCGGCACGCACCGAATGGGCAACAACGATCTTTTTGCTGGGTGTCGGGGTCATGCGTTCCCCTTTCATCGGTCGATGGATTCAGTCAGGGAAATTGCAGAGATCAGGCCAATGACCGATCTGCCGCAACCGCCCGATAATCAGGCATTTGCCGCAGAGGTACTGGCACGACGCCCGTTTCAATCTGCACGACAGCGCGCAAAACTCCGGCAAATTGCACGATCTGTGTGGCCCTGCCGAAATTCCAATGTGGGAGCTCATTGATTCAGCTTAGCGCGTCAGACCAAACCGCCCTCGGTAGTCACTCGGCGCCAGCCCGGTAATCTTCTTGAAGATCGCGCGAAACGCTCCCGAATCCTGATAGCCCACTGTCCAAGCAATGTGATCGATCGTGCCATTGGTGAATTCGAGCATTTCTCGCGCCTTGCCGACCCGCAGATGCTGGCAGTATTCGGTCGGCTTCAACCCTGTCGCCGCGCGGAATCGGCGCAGAAACGTACGCTCTTCCAGGCCCGCTCGCTCGGCCATCGCTGTCAGCGAAACATCGGTCGCGCCGGTGCTTTGCAGCCAGTGCTGGACCTTGAGAATCGCCGCGTCGCCATGCCCGAGGATCGGTGCAAAATTGCTGCCGCACTCACTGGCGCTGAATCAGCACGCCGAGTTCAGCCGTGGCGGCTCTTTGTGCAGGCATTGTCAGTTTTCCCCTGTCTATTGTCGGTGCGGCCAATCCTCGAATCGGCGGCCAGCGCCGATACTTGCGCCACACCCAATCACTGCCTCAAGGACAATCCCATGGCCAAGCAAGCGCTCATCGTAGTCGATATCCAGAACGACTACTTCCCCCAAGGCAAGTGGCCGCTGGTCGGCGCCGACGCCGCTGCCGATAACGCCGCACGGCTGATCACAGCCTTTCGCGAAGCAGGCGATCCGGTGGTGCACATTCGTCACGAATTCACCTCCCAGGACGCGCCGTTTTTTACCCCCGGTTCCGAGGGCGCCAAACTGCATGCGAAAGTGCTCAACCACACTGACGAACCTGTGGTGCTCAAGCACTTCGTCAACGCGTTCCGTGAAACCGAACTGCAATCGCTCCTCGACGAAAAAGGTATTGAGCAACTGGTGGTGGTCGGCAGCATGAGCCACATGTGCATCGATGGCATCACCCGCGCGGCGGCAGACATGGGTTATGGCGTCACGGTAATTCACGATGCCTGCGCCAGCCGTGACTTGGAATTCAATGGCCTGACCGTGCCGGCTGCCCATGTGCACGCCGCGTTCATGTCGGCGCTGGGTTTTGCCTATGCCCGCGTGGTATCCGCGGACGAATTTCTACACAGTAACGCCTGACCATAAACTGCCAAAACCTACCGGAATGACAAAGCTGCACTGACAGAGCTGATGGCTCACGAGCAGACTCGGTTTCACAGTTGATCAAGAGTCA
This sequence comes from Pseudomonas sp., assembly GCF_035554175.1. GTDB lineage: Bacteria > Pseudomonadota > Gammaproteobacteria > Pseudomonadales > Pseudomonadaceae > Aquipseudomonas. The sequence goes on from NZ_DATMIV010000030.1 coordinate 277,265, forward strand.
CGCCGGTTTTGCGTCACAAAAAAAGGCCCGTCGCAGCTGGCGACGGGCCTTTTTATTCAAAACGGATGGAGCACAGGATCAGAACGGAATATCGTCATCAAAGCTGTCGAAATCCGGAGCAGGTTGCGGTGCGGCCTGCTGTGGTGCCGGAGCCGAACGCTGTTGTGGAGCCGACTGCTGCGGGCGTGGGGCCTGCTGACGTGGCGCCTGCTGCTGGTAGTTGTTGCCGCCGCCTTGCTGGTCGCCCTGTTGTGGACGGCCGCCGAGCAGTTGCATGGTGCCTTGCATGTCGACCACGATTTCAGTGGTGTAACGCTTGATGCCGTCCTTTTCCCACTCGCGGGTCTGCAGCTTGCCTTCGATGTAGACCTGCGAACCTTTGCGCAGGTACTCACCGGCGATCTCGGCAACCTTGCCGAACATCGACACACGGTGCCACTCGGTCTTTTCGACTTTCTGACCGGTCTGCTTGTCGGTCCATTGTTCGCTGGTGGCCAGACTCAGGTTGGTCACGGCGTTACCGTTAGGCAGATAGCGAACTTCGGGATCCTGGCCGCAAGTGCCGACCAATATGACTTTGTTAACCCCACGGGCCATAACGTTCTCCTAAGCGCCGCACGCAGCCGAGGCCGGGTTGTTCACCAGGCGTTCGAGGGTGGTGCGGTCCACTAATTCTTTGTCCAGTTTGATGTAAACAGCCGCCTCTTCGGCGACTATCACTGCATCCGTTACCCCTACCAGGGCCTTGAGGCGCTCGACCAGACCCGCTTCGCGGATCGCTTCGGGCGACAACGGCAAGCGCAGGCTCGTCACGTAGGGAGGTTCGCGCATGGTAACAGCAAAGGCCAGCCAAAGTGCAGCCAGCGCGGCGCATCCGAGGAACACAACCGACAGACCGCCATGCTGGAACAACCAGCCGCCGAGTATCCCGCCAAGTGCCGAACCGAGGAACTGGCTGGTGGAGTACACGCCCATGGCCGTGCCCTTCCCCCCTGCCGGTGAAACCTTGCTGATCAGCGACGGCAACGATGCTTCGAGCAGGTTGAACGCGGTGAAAAACACCACCGTGCCGATCACCAGAGCACGCAGGCTGTCGCCGAACTGCCAGAAGAATAGTTCAGTCAGCATCAGTGTCATGACGGCACCGAGCAAAACTCGTTTCATTTTGCGTCGCTTCTCACCGTAGATAATGAACGGGATCATGGCGAAGAACGAAATCAGCAGCGCAGTAAGGTAGACCCACCAGTGCTGTTCCTTGGGCAGACCGGCTTTTTCCACCAGCGCCAGCGGCAGGGCAACGAAGCTCGACATCAACATGGCATGTAACACAAAGATGCCCAGATCGAGGCGCAGCAGGTCCGGGTGCTTGAGCGTCGGCATCAATGCCTGCCGGGCCACGCCGGATTCACGATGCTGCAGCGGCCCGGTCGAGCGCGGCACCATGAACATGATGATCAGGATACCGACCAGCGCCATGGCGCCGGTGGCGAGGAACAGCCCGGACAGCCCGAACGCAGTTGTCAGCAACGGCCCGACCACCATGGCCACGGCGAACGACAGACCGATGGTCATGCCGATCATGGCCATGGCTTTGGTGCGATGTTGTTCGCGGGTCAGGTCGGAAAGCAGCGCCATGACCGCAGCGGAAATCGCCCCGGCGCCTTGCAGGATCCGCCCGGCAATCACGCCCCAGATCGAATCGGCCTGGGAGGCCAGGACACTGCCGAGGGCGAAGACTATAAGGCCGAGGTAGATCACCGGCCGGCGGCCGATGCGGTCGGAAATGATCCCGAACGGAATCTGGAAAATTGCCTGGGTCAGACCGTAAGCGCCAATCGCCAGCCCGATCAGGGCCGGGGTCGCTCCCGCCAGATCCATGCCATAGGTCGCCAGTACGGGCAACACCATGAACATGCCAAGCATACGGAAGGCGAACACCAGGGCCAGACCGCTCGCCGCGCGGGTCTCGCTGCCACTCATGCGTTCGCTGTGGGGATCGTGCATGGAAAAACCTCGTGTGAACCGGCGGCGATTCTACCAGTCCCATCGGAAGACGGGGTATATCGCGACGCTATGACGCGTATAGATGAAACTCTCTTCATGAACGGCAAAACGCCCTTCGTTGGATAGTGTGCATCCATCCAGTATTTGCCCGTATACTCCTACGTTTTCGACGCCCGCCGAGCGAGGCCACTTTGGACAAGATCCTGATACGTGGGGCCCGTACCCACAACCTGAAGAACATCGACCTGACCCTGCCACGGGACAAACTGATCGTCATCACCGGCCTGTCCGGATCCGGCAAGTCGTCCCTGGCGTTCGACACGCTGTATGCCGAAGGTCAGCGCCGCTATGTCGAATCGCTGTCGGCCTACGCCCGGCAGTTCCTGTCGATGATGGAAAAACCCGACGTCGATACCATCGAAGGCCTGTCGCCGGCGATCTCCATCGAACAGAAGTCGACCTCGCATAACCCGCGCTCCACGGTCGGCACCATCACCGAAATCTACGACTACCTGCGCCTGCTCTATGCCCGCGTCGGTACGCCGCGCTGCCCCGATCACGACATTCCGCTGGAGGCGCAGACCGTCAGCCAGATGGTCGATCTGGTGCTCGCCCAGCCCGAAGGCAGCAAACTGATGCTGCTGGCGCCGGTGATCCGTGAGCGCAAAGGCGAACACCTGTCGGTCTTCGAAGAGCTGCGTGCGCAAGGTTTCGTCCGCGCCCGGGTCAACGGCCGGATCTGCGAGCTCGACGAGCTGCCAAAACTGGACAAGCAGAAAAAGCATTCGATCGATGTGATCGTCGACCGTTTCAAGGTTCGCGCCGACCTGCAGCAGCGTCTGGCCGAGTCCTTCGAGACTGCGCTGAAACTCGCCGACGGCATCGCGTTGGTCGCGCCAATGGACGACGAGCCGGGTGAAGAAATGATCTTCTCTGCGCGCTTCGCCTGCCCGATATGCGGCCATGCGATCAGCGAGCTGGAACCCAAGCTGTTTTCCTTCAACAACCCGGCCGGCGCATGCCCGACCTGCGATGGCCTGGGCGTGAAGCAGTTCTTCGACATCAAGCGCCTGGTCAATGGCGAGTTGACGCTGGCCGAGGGCGCGATTCGCGGATGGGACCGGCGCAACGTCTATTACTTCCAGATGCTCGGCTCGCTCGCTTCACACTACAAGTTCAGCCTGGACAAGCCCTTCAACGACCTGAGCGCCGAACAGCAGAAGTTCATCCTGCACGGTAGCGGTTCGCAGAATGTCGACTTCAAATACCTGAACGACCGTGGCGATATCGTCAAACGCTCGCACCCGTTCGAAGGCATCGTGCCGAATCTGGAGCGCCGTTACCGCGAAACCGAGTCGGCGAGCGTGCGTGAAGAACTGGCCAAGTTCCTCAGTCATCAGGCCTGCCCTGACTGTCGCGGCACGCGCCTGCGTCGCGAAGCCCGGCACGTCTGGGTCGGTGAGAAAACCCTGCCGGCGGTGACCAATCTGCCCATCGGCGATGCCTGCGAATACTTCGGCGCGCTGAAGATGACCGGACGGCGCGGCGAGATCGCCGACAAGATTCTCAAGGAAATCCGGGAGCGTCTGCAGTTCCTGGTCAACGTCGGGCTCGACTATCTGTCACTGGATCGCAGTGCCGACACCCTGTCCGGTGGCGAGGCGCAGCGGATTCGTCTGGCCAGCCAGATTGGTGCTGGCCTGGTCGGCGTTCTGTACATCCTCGATGAACCCTCCATTGGCCTGCATCAGCGCGATAACGATCGCCTGCTCGGCACGCTCAAGCACCTGCGTGATATCGGCAACACGGTAATCGTGGTCGAGCACGACGAAGATGCGATTCGTTTGGCTGACTATGTCGTGGATATCGGCCCGGGCGCTGGTGTGCATGGCGGCCAGATCGTCGCTGAAGGCACGCCGGATGAGGTCATGGCACACCCCGACTCACTGACCGGCAAATATCTGTCTGGCCGGGTGAAGATCGAAGTGCCGGCCAAACGCACGCCGCGCAACAAAAAGCTCAATCTGTCGCTCAAGGGCGCGCGTGGGAACAATCTGCGCAACGTCGATCTGGACATCCCGATCGGCCTGCTGACCTGCGTCACCGGTGTTTCCGGCTCAGGCAAGTCGACGCTGATCAACAACACGCTGTTCCCGCTGAGTGCCACGGCCCTCAATGGCGCGACGACCCTTGAAGCGGCCGCCCACGACAGCATCAAGGGCCTGGAACATCTCGACAAGGTGGTCGATATCGACCAGAGCCCGATCGGTCGAACGCCGCGCTCCAACCCGGCGACCTATACCGGGCTGTTCACACCGATCCGCGAACTGTTCGCCGGCGTACCCGAATCGCGCTCCCGTGGTTACGGCCCGGGGCGTTTCTCGTTCAACGTCAAGGGCGGTCGTTGCGAAGCGTGTCAGGGCGACGGCCTGATCAAGGTGGAAATGCACTTCCTGCCGGACATTTACGTGCCCTGCGACGTGTGCAAGAGCAAGCGTTACAACCGCGAAACCCTTGAGATCAAATACAAGGGCAAGAGCATCCACGAAACCCTCGAAATGACCATCGAGGAAGCCCGGGAGTTCTTCGACGCGGTGCCGGCACTGGCGCGCAAGCTGCAAACGCTGATGGATGTCGGCCTGTCGTATATCAAGCTCGGGCAGTCGGCGACGACGTTGTCCGGTGGTGAAGCACAGCGGGTGAAGTTGTCGCGCGAGCTGTCCAAGCGCGATACCGGCAAGACCCTGTACATCCTCGACGAGCCGACGACTGGCCTGCACTTTGCGGATATCCAACAGTTGCTCGACGTACTGCATCGTTTGCGTGATCACGGCAATACCGTGGTGGTGATCGAGCACAACCTCGACGTGATCAAGACCGCTGACTGGCTGGTGGACCTCGGTCCTGAAGGAGGCTCCAAAGGGGGTCAGATCATTGCCACCGGCACGCCGGAGGAAGTCGCCGAGATGAAGCAATCTCACACCGGTCATTACCTCAAGCCCTTGCTGATTCGCGACCGCGCCTAACCGCCAGGCATGAAAAAGCCCCGGTCACTGTTGTGTGATCGGGGCTTTTTTGTATCCGTTGCAATCAGGACGCGTGGGATTGCAGGTAGTTCTCAAGACCGATCAGTTTGATCAGGCCCAACTGCTTTTCCAGCCAGTAGGTGTGATCTTCTTCAGTGTCGTTGAGCTGAACCCGCAGAATCTCACGGCTGACGTAGTCCTGGTGCTGCTCGCAAAGCTCGATACCTTTGCAAAGCGCAGCACGGACTTTGTATTCGAGGCGCAGATCAGCTTCGAGCATCTCCGGCACCGTAGTGCCGACATCCAGATCATCAGGACGCATGCGCGGCGTGCCTTCAAGCATCAGAATCCGACGCATCAACGCATCGGCGTGGCCTGCTTCTTCTTCCATCTCGTGATTGATGCGCTCGTAGAGCTTGGTGAACCCCCAGTCCTCATACATCCGCGAATGAACGAAATATTGGTCACGCGCGGCCAGTTCGCCGGTCAGCAACGTATTGAGGTATTCGATTACATCTGGGTGGCCTTGCATCGCCCTGCATCTCCCTTCCTGAAAGTCTGTAGTTTGAACCAACCTGACCGGAAGGTCACTGGCTATGCGCAATAAAAGCGAAGATATGCTGAGAAAAGCAGGTTAAATAACGCAAAAACCGCCCAAATGAGGGCGGTTCTGCTTCTCGTTTAGACTTCGTTAAGCTGTACGTTGAGCAGCTTCGCGATTGCATCTCCATACGCCGGGTCGGCCTTATAGAAGTGCTGCAACTGACGATCGACCACGTCGCTCGAAACACCCGCCATCGCACCCGCAATGTTACTGACCAGCAGCGCTTTCTGCTCATCACTCATCAAGCGGAACAACGCACCGGCATGGCTGTAGTAATCGGTGTCCTCACGGTGATCGTAGCGATCAGCGGCGCCGTTCAAGGCCAGAGCAGGCTCGGCGTAATGCGGCGCTTGTTTCGGCGATTCAACATAGCTGTTCGGTTCATAGTTCGGTGCTGCACCGCCATTACTGCCAAAAGCCATGGAGCCATCACGCTGGTAAGTGTTCACCGGGCTGCGTGGTGCATTCACCGGCAGTTGCTGGTGGTTGGTGCCGACACGATAGCGGTGGGCGTCAGCGTAGGCGAATACGCGACCTTGCAGCATCCGGTCTGGCGACAGACCCACGCCCGGAACCATATTGCTCGGGCCAAACGCAGCTTGCTCGACTTCAGCAAAGTAGTTGAGCGGGTTGCGGTTCAACTCCAGTTCACCGACTTCGATCAGTGGGAACTCCTTCTGCGACCATGTCTTGGTCACGTCAAACGGATTTTCGTAATGAGCTGCCGCTTGCGCCTCGGTCATGATCTGAATGCACACGCGCCATTTCGGGAACTCGCCACGCTCGATCGCCTCGAACAGATCGCGCTGAGCGTAGTCCGGGTCGGTACCAGCCAAACGGGCCGCGTCGGCTGGGGCGAGATTCTTGATCCCTTGGCGGGTCTTGTAGTGCCACTTGACCCAGTGCCGCTCGCCTTTGGCGTTGATCAGGCTGTACGTATGGCTCCCGAAGCCGTGCATGTGGCGGTAGCCGTCAGGAATGCCGCGATCAGAGAACAGAATGGTGACCTGGTGCAGCGCCTCAGGCGAATGCGACCAGAAGTCCCACATCATCTGCGCACTTTTCAGGTTGCTTTGCGGCAGACGCTTCTGCGTGTGGATAAAGTCTGGGAACTTCAGTGGATCGCGGATGAAAAACACCGGCGTGTTGTTGCCGACGATGTCCCAGTTGCCTTCCTCGGTGTAAAACTTGAGAGCGAATCCGCGTGGATCGCGCTCGGTGTCTGCCGAACCACGCTCGCCACCTACGGTAGAAAAGCGCAGAAAGGTTGGCGTTTGTTTGCCCACCGATTCGAACAGTTTTGCACTGGTGTATTCAGTGATATCACGGGTAACGGTAAACGTACCGTAGGCGCCCGAGCCCTTCGCGTGCACGCGGCGTTCAGGAATGTTTTCGCGGTTGAAGTGCGCGAGCTTTTCAATCAGATGGAAATCGTCGAGCAACAGCGGACCGCGAGGGCCGGCGGAGCGAGAATTCTGGTTATCAGCGACAGGCGCGCCACTGGCGGTTGTTAGCGTTTTGGTCTGGCTCATGCGGTCTTCTTCCTCTATCAGTCTTGAACTGCCGGCTAACGGGCTTGGTGGAAAGTATTAATCATCGATCTGACAGCCACAAATTCATTAACTTAGGTGCATCGATAGATAATTACTAATTAGGTTTTCCGGGCACATAGTGGCAGTCCAACCATGTCAGAAACTTGTACGAACGGCGCATTTCTTACAGGCACAAAAAACCGGGCACTAGGCCCGGTTCTTCGTTTCAGACTGACGTCTTACTCGGCGGATACAGCTTCGCCAGCAGTAGCACGATCAACCAACTCGACGTACGCCATAGGCGCGTTGTCGCCAGCGCGGAAACCGCACTTGAGGATGCGCAGGTAGCCACCCTCACGGGTAGCGTAACGCTTGCCCAGGTCGTTGAAGAGCTTACCAACGATAGCTTTCGAACGAGTACGGTCGAAAGCCAGACGGCGGTTAGCCAGGCTGTCTGTCTTGGCCAGAGTGATCAGCGGCTCGGCAACGCGGCGCAGTTCTTTGGCTTTTGGCAGAGTAGTTTTGATCAGCTCGTGCTCGAACAGCGACACCGCCATGTTTTGGAACATGGCCTTGCGGTGCGAGCTGGTGCGGCTCAGGTGACGACCACTTTTACGATGACGCATGGTTCATTCCTTACCAAACACTACGTTCGGTGATTACGACGATCAGGCAGTCGCCTTGTCGTCCTTCTTAAGACTTGCAGGCGGCCAGTTGTCGAGGCGCATGCCGAGGGACAGACCGCGGGAGGCCAGAACGTCCTTGATTTCAGTCAAGGATTTCTTGCCAAGGTTCGGAGTCTTCAACAGCTCTACTTCGGTACGCTGAATCAGGTCGCCGATGTAGTAGATGTTTTCCGCCTTAAGGCAGTTAGCCGAACGTACAGTCAGTTCCAGATCGTCAACCGGGCGAAGCAGGATCGGATCGATCTCGTCTTCCTGCTCGACAACCACTGGCTCACTGTCACCCTTGAGGTCGACGAACGCAGCCAACTGCTGTTGCAGGATGGTTGCAGCGCGGCGGATAGCCTCTTCAGGATCCAGAGTACCGTTGGTTTCCAGATCAATAACCAGCTTGTCCAGGTTGGTACGCTGTTCGACACGGGCGTTTTCCACCACGTAGGCGATACGGCGAACCGGGCTGAACGAAGAGTCAAGCTGCAAGCGACCGATGCTGCGGCTTTCGTCTTCATCGCTCTGACGCGAGTCGGCTGGTTCATAACCACGACCACGAGCTACGGTGAGCTTCATGTTCAGGGCGCCGTTAGACGCCAGGTTAGCGATTACGTGATCGGGATTAACGATCTCGACATCATGATCCAGCTGAATATCGGCAGCGGTAACCACCCCCGAACCCTTCTTCGACAAGGTCAGCGTAACTTCGTCACGACCGTGCAGCTTGATGGCCAGACCTTTAAGGTTCAACAGGATTTCAATTACGTCTTCCTGTACACCTTCGATGGCGCTGTACTCGTGGAGCACACCGTCAATCTCGGCCTCGACTACTGCGCAGCCGGGCATTGAGGACAACAGGATGCGGCGCAGCGCGTTGCCCAGGGTGTGGCCAAAACCACGCTCGAGAGGCTCGAGAGTGATCTTGGCGCGGGTTGGACTGACAACCTGCACATCAATGTGGCGGGGTGTCAGGAACTCATTTACCGAAATCTGCATGGATGCACCTATTTTCTAGCCCTTACTTGGAGTAGAGCTCGACAATCAGGCTTTCGTTGATGTCGGCGGACAGATCACTGCGAGCAGGAACGTTCTTGAAAACGCCCGACTTCTTCTCAGTGTCTACTTCTACCCATTCTACGCGGCCACGTTGGGCACACAGATCGAGAGCTTGGACAATGCGAAGCTGGTTTTTTGCTTTCTCGCGAACTGCAACCACGTCACCAGCACGAACCTGATACGACGGAACGTTTACGGTCTGACCGTTAACGCTGATCGACTTGTGCGATACCAATTGACGGGATTCGGCACGAGTCGAACCAAAGCCCATACGGTATACAACGTTGTCCAGACGGCATTCGAGCAGTTGCAGCAGGTTTTCACCGGTTGCACCTTTCTTGCCAGCAGCTTCTTTGTAGTAGCCGCTGAACTGACGCTCGAGAACGCCGTAGATACGACGGACCTTCTGCTTTTCACGCAGTTGGGTGCCGTAGTCGGACTGGCGACCGCGGCGTTGGCCGTGGATACCAGGTGCTGCTTCAATGTTGCACTTCGATTCGATCGCGCGCACGCCGCTCTTCAGGAAGAGATCGGTGCCTTCGCGACGAGCGAGTTTGCATTTTGGACCAATGTAACGAGCCATTCTTTACAATCTCCTGGATTACACGCGGCGCTTCTTCGGCGGACGGCACCCGTTGTGCGGGATTGGCGTCACGTCGGTGATGCTGGCGATCTTGTAGCCACAGCCGTTCAAAGCGCGGACTGCGGATTCACGACCTGGACCTGGACCCTTGACGTTGACGTCGAGGTTTTTCAGGCCGTATTCCAGCGCAGCTTGACCAGCACGTTCAGCAGCTACTTGAGCAGCGAACGGGGTGGACTTGCGGGAACCGCGGAAACCCGAACCACCGGAGGTAGCCCAGGAAAGAGCGTTACCTTGACGGTCGGTAATGGTCACGATGGTGTTGTTAAAAGAAGCATGGATGTGGGCGATGCCATCAACCACTGTCTTTTTAACTTTTTTACGAGGACGAGCAGCAGGTTTTGCCATGATTAAATTCCTGTCGATTCGCTGGGGCGATTACTTGCGGATCGGCTTACGCGGACCTTTACGGGTACGCGCGTTGGTCTTGGTACGCTGACCGCGTACTGGCAGACCACGACGATGACGCAGACCGCGATAGCAACCGAGGTCCATCAAGCGCTTGATTTTCATGTTGATTTCGCGACGCAGGTCACCTTCAGTGGTGAACTTCGCCACTTCGCCACGCAGCTGTTCAATTTGCTCGTCGCTCAGATCTTTGATCTTTGCTGCTGGGTTTACCCCAGTCACTGCACAGATCTTCTGTGCAGTAGTGCGACCAACACCATAGATGTAGGTCAGCGAGATAACAGTATGCTTGTTATCTGGAATGTTAACGCCTGCAATACGGGCCATTCAGTGGGACTCCAATTGACAGCTACCTACGCCCCGGAAGCCAAGAAATAGGGCGCGAGATAATATCGCTGTAATAACAAATAATCAACCCGGTAGCGCACTAGCTACCGGGCTTGAAGCACAATCACACTCAGCCTTGGCGCTGTTTGTGACGCGGTTCCGCGCTGCAAATTACTCGAACAACACCTTCGCGGCGAATAATCTTGCAGTTACGGCACAGCTTTTTCACCGATGCACGAACTTTCATCACCAACTCCTCGAACCTTATGGGTACTCAGCGCAACATGCCGCTGCCGTAACCCTTCAGGTTGGCTTTCTTCATCAGGGATTCGTACTGGTGCGAAACGAGGTGCGATTGTACTTGGGACATGAAGTCCATCACAACCACGACCACGATCAGCAACGAGGTCCCGCCAAGGTAGAACGGAACGTTTGCTGCAACCACCAGGAACTGGGGCAACAGGCACACGGCCGTCATGTAAAGAGCACCGAACATGGTCAAGCGGGTCAGAACGCCATCGATATAGCGCGCAGACTGCTCACCTGGACGGATGCCCGGAATAAAGGCACCGGACTTCTTCAGGTTTTCCGCTACGTCTTTCGGATTGAACATCAACGCCGTATAGAAGAAGCAGAAGAAAATAATCCCTGCACTAAACAGCAGAATATTCAACGGCTGACCAGGAGCGATCGACTGCGAGATGTCCTGCAACCAGCCCATACCTTCAGACTGACCAAACCAGGCACCCAACGAAGCCGGGAACAGCAAAATGCTGCTCGCGAAAATAGCCGGAATAACACCGGCCATGTTCACCTTCAGCGGCAAGTGGCTTGTCTGCGCAGCAAAAACCTTGCGGCCCTGCTGACGCTTGGCGTAGTGAACAGCGATACGACGCTGGCCACGCTCAATGAACACCACGAAACCGATAATCGCTACTGCCAGCAAACCGATGGCAACCAGGGCGAAGATGTTGATATCACCCTGACGCGCAGACTCGAAAGACTGCCCGATTGCTCTCGGAAGACCGGCGACGATACCCGAAAAAATCAACATCGAGATACCGTTGCCTACACCACGCTCAGTAATCTGCTCACCCAGCCACATCATGAACATCGCACCAGCCACAAAAGTGGTTACCGCGACGAAATGGAAGCCAAAGTCACCAGTGAACGCAACGCCCTGCCCCGCCAGGCCAATGGACATGCCAATAGCCTGAACGAGAGCGAGGACGACGGTGCCGTAGCGGGTGTACTGGCTGATCTTGCGACGGCCAGCTTCACCTTCCTTCTTCAACTGCTCCAGCTGCGGGCTGACGGCGGTCATCAGTTGCATGATGATCGATGCCGAAATGTACGGCATGATCCCCAGTGCAAAGATGCTCATCCGTTCCAGCGCGCCGCCGGAGAACATGTTGAACAAGCTAAGAATGGTCCCCTCATTCTGTCGAAACAGGTCTGCGAGTCGGTCCGGGTTGATACCTGGAACCGGGATGTGTGCGCCTATTCGGTAGACGATAATCGCCAGGAACAGAAAACGCAGACGAGCCCAGAGTTCAGACATACCGCCTTTGCCGAGCGCAGAGAGAGCACCTTGCTTAGCCATTTATTCCTCGAACTTGCCGCCAGCTGCTTCGATAGCCGCACGCGCACCTTTGGTGGCGCCGATTCCCTTGCCGATAGTGACAGCGCGAGTCACTTCACCGGACAGCATGATTTTCACACGCTGTACGTTGACGTTGATCACGTTGGCATCTTTCAGGGACTGCACAGTAACGATGTCGCCTTCCACTTTAGCCAGCTCGGACAGACGCACTTCTGCGCGATCCATGGCTTTCAGGGAAACGAAACCGAACTTCGGCAGGCGACGATGCAGCGGCTGTTGACCGCCTTCAAAGCCTGGAGCAATGGTGCCACCGGAGCGGGAGGTCTGACCTTTGTGACCACGGCCACCAGTCTTGCCCAAACCACTACCGATACCACGGCCCGGACGATGCTTTTCGCGACGGGAACCCGGCGCTGGACTCAGATCATTGAGTTTCATCGATTAACCCTCGACACGCAGCATGTAGTAAGCCTTGTTGATCATCCCGCGATTCTCGGGAGTATCCTGGACTTCTACAGTGTGACCGATGCGACGCAGACCCAGACCCTTAACGCACAGTTTGTGGTTAGGGATACGGCCGGTCATGCTTTTGATCAGCGTAACTTTAACGGTAGCCATGATTACTTGATCTCCTCAACACGCAGGCCACGCTTGGCAGCGATGGACTCAGGAGACTGCATAGCCTTCAGACCCTTGAAAGTGGCGTGAACCACGTTTACCGGGTTAGTCGAGCCGTAGCACTTGGCCAGAACGTTCTGAACGCCAGCAACTTCGAGGACAGCACGCATAGCGCCGCCAGCGATGATACCGGTACCTTCAGAAGCAGGCTGCATGTACACCTTCGAAGCGCCGTGAGCGGACTTCATTGCGTACTGCAGAGTGGTGCCGTTCAGGTCAACTTGAATCATGTTGCGGCGAGCAGCTTCCATTGCCTTCTGGATCGCAGCAGGCACTTCACGCGACTTGCCACGGCCGAAGCCAACACGCCCTTTACCATCACCAACCACGGTCAACGCGGTGAAAGTGAAGATACGGCCGCCTTTAACGGTTTTGGCTACGCGGTTAACTTGAACCAGCTTCTCGATGTAGCCTTCGTCGCGCTTTTGGTCGTTATTTGACATAACTTAGAACTCCAGCCCAGCTTCACGAGCAGCATCAGCCAGCGCTTTAACGCGGCCGTGGTACTTGAAGCCAGAGCGGTCGAAAGCCACCTGCGAGACGCCAGCGGCCTTAGCACGCGTAGCGACCAGCTGGCCAACCTTAGTGGCCGCGTCGATGTTGCCAGTGGCGCCATCACGCAGTTCTTTATCCAAAGTCGAGGCGCTTGCCAGGACTTTGTTGCCGTCGGCCGAAATGACCTGGGCGTAGATGTGCTGCGAAGAGCGGAACACGCAGAGACGCACGACTTCGAGTTCGTGCATTTTCAGGCGTGCTTTGCGAGCGCGACGCAGTCGAGTAACTTTTTTGTCGGTCATTTGCTATGCCCTACTTCTTCTTGGCTTCTTTACGACGGACGACTTCGTCCGCGTAGCGCACACCTTTGCCTTTGTACGGCTCTGGTGGACGGAAGTCGCGGATCTCGGCGGCCACTTGACCTACCAGCTGCTTGTCGATGCCCTTGATCAGGATATCGGTCTGGCTAGGAGTCTCAGCGGTGATGCCTTCCGGCAGTTCGTAATCCACTGGGTGCGAGAAGCCAAGAGCCAGGTTCAGAACCTGACCTTTTGCTTGCGCCTTGTAACCAACACCGACCAGCTGGAGCTTGCGCTCGAAGCCTTGGCTTACGCCTTGGACCATGTTGTTTACCAACGCACGCGTGGTACCGGCCATTGCGCGAGTTTGTTGATCGCCGTTGCGAGCAGCGAAACGCAGCTCACCAGCTTCTTCAACGATCTCAACGGACGAATGGATGTTCAGTTCAAGAGTACCCTTGGCACCCTTCACCGAAAGCTGCTGGCCTGCGAATTTGACTTCGACACCGGCTGGCAGCTTAACGGGGTTCTTAGCGACGCGAGACATGCTTATCCCCCCTTAGAACACAGTGCAAAGAACTTCGCCGCCGACACCGGCAGCGCGCGCAGCACGATCCGTCATCACACCTTTGTTGGTGGAGACGATAGACACACCGAGACCGCCACGTACTTTCGGCAGTTCTTCGACGGACTTGTACTGACGCAGGCCTGGACGGCTAACGCGCTTGACTTCTTCGATAACCGGACGGCCTTCGAAATATTTCAGCTCGATAGACAGCAGTGGTTTTGTTTCGCTGCTGATCTGATAACCCGCGATGTAACCTTCGTCCTTCAGGACTTTAGCTACAGCCACCTTCAACGTGGAAGAAGGCATGCTGACGACGGACTTTTCAGCCATCTGGGCATTACGGATTCGAGTTAGCATGTCCGCTAACGGGTCCTGCATACTCATGGGCTAGACGCTCCTAATACAGAAAAATTAGCCTTGCGGCTACTACTTGTCGCCGAGAACTTCCGGGCAGAAAAACACGGGCTCAGGCGAGCCGGTCATTCTAGACACACCCCAGAAATGAATCAAGCCCCAAAAGGGGCTTGATTCTGATTCAAGGCCACCGATGGTCAGGTTCTTGCAAACCCGACCATCGCGACTTTGACAACTGTTACCAGCTGGCTTTAACCAGACCTGGCACGTCACCACGCATTGCAGCTTGACGCAGCATGTTACGGCCGAGGCCGAACTTGCGGTACACGCCGTGCGGACGACCAGTCAGGCGGCAACGGTTACGCATGCGCGAAGCGCTTGCGTCACGTGGTTGCTTCTGCAGAGCTACGGTAGCTTCCCAACGCGCTTCTGGACTTGCGTTCAGATCGACGATGATAGCTTTCAGCGCTGCACGCTTGGTGGCGTACTTGGCAACGGTGAGCTGACGCTTCAGCTCACGGTTTTTCATGCTCTTCTTGGCCATTTTCCTACTCCAATCAGTTGCGGAACGGGAATTTGAAAGCACGCAGCAGAGCGCGGCCTTCGTCATCGTTCTTGGCAGTGGTGGTCAGGGTAATGTCCAGACCGCGGAGAGCATCGATCTTGTCGTAGTCGATTTCCGGGAAAATGATCTGCTCTTTCACGCCCATGCTGTAGTTGCCACGACCATCGAAGGACTTGGCATTCAGGCCGCGGAAGTCGCGAACCCGAGGCAGGGAGATCGACAGCAGACGATCCAGGAATTCGTACATACGCTCACGGCGCAGGGTCACTTTGACGCCGATCGGCCATCCTTCGCGGACTTTGAAGCCAGCGATGGATTTACGAGCGTAGGTCACAACGACTTTCTGGCCGGTGATCTTTTCCAGGTCAGCAACAGCGTGCTCGATGACTTTTTTGTCGCCGATCGCTTCGCCCAGACCCATGTTCAGGGTGATTTTGGTAACGCGCGGAACTTCCATCACGTTCGAAAGCTTAAGTTCTTCCTTAAGTTTCGGAGCGATTTCCTTCCGGTAAATCTCTTTTAGTCGTGCCATGGTCTTCTACCTAGCAGTGTTCAAGCATCAACCGCTTTTTGGGTCGACTTGAAGACACGAATTTTCTTACCGTCTTCTACTTTGAAACCAACGCGGTCAGCCTTGTTGGTTTCGCCGTTGAAGATGGCGACGTTGGAAGCGTGCAGTGGCGCTTCTTTCTCGACGATACCGCCCTGTACGCCCGACATCGGATTAGGCTTGGTATGACGCTTGACCAGGTTCAGACCACCAACAACCAGACGGTTGTCAGCAAGAACCTTCAGCACCTTACCGCGCTTACCTTTGTCTTTGCCGGCGATCACGATGATCTCGTCGTCACGACGAATCTTTTGCATGTCGGATCTCCTTACAGCACTTCTGGGGCGAGCGAGACGATCTTCATGAACTTCTCAGTACGAAGTTCACGGGTCACTGGCCCAAAGATACGGGTGCCGATCGGCTCTTGCTTGTTGTTCAGAAGAACAGCAGCGTTGCCATCAAAGCGGATAATGGAGCCATCAGCACGACGTACGCCGTGACGAGTGCGGACTACAACAGCAGTCATCACTTGGCCTTTTTTCACCTTACCGCGAGGAATTGCTTCCTTCACGGTAACTTTGATGATGTCACCGATACCAGCGTAACGACGATGGGAGCCACCCAGCACCTTGATGCACATAACACGGCGAGCGCCGCTGTTATCGGCCACATCGAGCATGGATTGAGTCTGAATCATATAATTTCTCCGACCCCTAGCCCTTAGACTTCCACAGCGCGTTCGAGAACATCAACCAGTGCCCAAGACTTGGTCTTGGCCATCGGACGAGTTTCACGAATAGTGACTTTGTCGCCGATGTGGCACTGATTGGTTTCGTCGTGCGCGTGCAGCTTAGTCGAACGCTTAACGTATTTACCGTAGATCGGGTGCTTAACGCGACGCTCGATCAGAACGGTGATGGTTTTGTCCATCTTGTCGCTGACAACACGGCCAGTCAGCGTACGGACAGTTTTTTCGGCTTCAGCCATGATCACTTACCTGCCTGCTGGTTGAGCACAGTCTTCACGCGAGCGATGTCACGCTTAACTTGCGAGAGCAGATGAGACTGCCCCAACTGGCCAGTTGCTTTCTGCATACGCAGATTGAACTGGTCGCGCAGCAAGCCGAGCAGTTGCTCGTTCAGCTGCTGTGCGGATTTTTCACGAAGTTCATTCGCTTTCATCACATCACCGTCCGCTTAACAAAGGAGGTGGCGAGCGGCAGCTTTGCAGCAGCCAGGGCGAAAGCCTCACGCGCCAGCTCTTCAGAAACACCCTCGATTTCATACAGGACTTTGCCTGGCTGAATCTGGGCAACCCAGTACTCCACGTTACCCTTACCTTTACCCATACGAACCTCGAGAGGCTTTTTGGAGATTGGCTTGTCCGGGAATACACGGATCCAGATCTTGCCGCCACGTTTTACGTGACGGGTCAGAGCACGACGCGCTGACTCGATCTGACGAGCGGTGAGACGACCACGAGCAACAGACTTCAGCGCGAACTCGCCGAAGCTGACTTTGCTACCGCGCAGTGCCAGACCACGGTTGTGGCCGGTCATCTGCTTGCGGAACTTCGTACGCTTTGGTTGCAACATTTGGCGTACCCCTTACTTAGCAGCTTTTTTACGAGGCGCTGGTGCTTGTGGCTTCAGCTCTTCTTGGCGACCACCAATTACTTCGCCTTTGAAGATCCAAACCTTTACACCGATCACACCGTAGGTGGTGTGAGCTTCGTAGTTGGCATAGTCGATGTCGGCACGCAGGGTGTGCAGTGGCACACGACCTTCGCGATACCATTCAGTACGTGCGATTTCAGCACCGCCGAGACGACCGCTCACTTGGATTTTGATGCCTTTGGCACCAATGCGCATGGCGTTCTGTACTGCGCGCTTCATAGCGCGACGGAACATTACACGACGCTCCAGCTGCTGAGCTACGCTCTGCGCAACCAGCATACCGTCGAGTTCCGGCTTGCGGATCTCTTCGATATTGATGTGCACAGGCACACCCATTTGCTTGGTCAGGTCCTGACGCAGTTTCTCAACATCTTCACCTTTCTTCCCGATAACGATACCTGGACGAGCGGTGTGGATGGTGATGCGTGCAGTTTGGGCCGGACGATGGATATCGATACGGCTTACGGACGCGCTTTTTAGTTTGTCTTGGAGATACTCACGCACTTTCAGATCTGCGAACAAGTAGTCCGCATAAGTCCGACCGTCTGCGTACCAGACGGAGGTGTGCTCCTTGACGATTCCCAGGCGAATGCCAATGGGATGTACTTTCTGACCCATCTCTTCGACTCCGTTACTTGTCAGCAACCTTGACAGTGATATGGCAAGACCGCTTGACGATGCGATCAGCACGGCCTTTGGCACGTGGCATGATGCGCTTCAGCGAACGCCCTTCGTTGACGAAAACGGTGCTGACCTTCAGGTCATCAACGTCTGCGCCTTCGTTATGCTCGGCGTTGGCTACGGCCGACTCCAGCACTTTCTTCATGATCTCGGCGGCTTTCTTACTGCTGAAAGCCAACAGGTTGAGCGCTTCGCCCACCTTCTTCCCGCGGATCTGGTCGGCGACCAAGCGGGCTTTCTGGGCGGAGATTCGAGCGCCCGACAACTTAGCGGCTACTTCCATTTCCTTACCCCTTAACGCTTGGCTTTCTTGTCAGCCACGTGCCCGCGATAGTTGCGGGTACCGGCGAACTCGCCCAGTTTGTGGCCGACCATGTCTTCGTTAACGAGAACTGGGACGTGCTGACGACCGTTGTGTACTGCGATGGTCAGACCGACCATTTGTGGCAGGATCATCGAACGACGCGACCAGGTTTTAATTGGTTTGCGATCGTTCTTTTCCGCCGCCACTTCGATCTTCTTCAGTAGGTGAAGATCAATAAAAGGACCTTTTTTCAGAGAACGTGGCACTGTCGTATCCCTCTATTTACTTGCGACGACGGACGATCATTTTGTCGGTACGCTTATTACCACGAGTCTTCGCGCCCTTAGTCGGGAAGCCCCATGGCGATACCGGATGACGACCACCAGAGGTACGACCTTCACCACCACCATGTGGGTGGTCAACCGGGTTCATGGCAACACCACGAACGGTTGGGCGAACGCCACGCCAGCGTTTGGCACCAGCTTTACCCAGCGAACGCAGGCTGTGCTCGGAGTTCGAGAC
>NZ_DATMIV010000031.1:0-40161 GCF_035554175.1 Pseudomonas sp.
GCTGAAGGCCTGATCGAAGTAATGGCTGCCTCCCGTGATCCGGGTTCGCGTGCCAAGATCGCGGTCCGCTCCAAGGACAAGCGCATCGACCCGCAAGGTGCTTGCATCGGCATGCGTGGTTCGCGTGTCCAGGCCGTATCCGGCGAGTTGGGCGGCGAGCGCGTGGACATCGTCCTGTGGGACGACAACCCGGCTCAGTTCGTGATCAACGCCATGTCGCCTGCTGAAGTGGCGGCAATTATCGTCGACGAAGATGCCCATGCCATGGACATCGCCGTTGGCGCAGACAATCTGGCTCAGGCCATCGGTCGCGGTGGTCAGAACGTGCGTCTGGCCAGCCAGTTGACCGGTTGGACCCTGAACGTGATGACCGAATCGGACATCCAGGCTAAGCAACAAGCTGAAACCGGCGACATCCTGCGCAACTTCATCGACGAGCTTGAAGTCGACGAAGAGCTGGCACAGGTGCTGGTGGATGAAGGCTTTACCAGCCTGGAAGAGATTGCCTACGTACCGGTGGAAGAAATGCTCAACATCGACGGCTTTGACGAGGAAATCGTCAACGAGCTTCGCGCTCGGGCCAAGGATCGTTTGTTGACCAAAGCTATCGCTACTGAGGAAAAGCTGGCAGACGCCCATCCGGCCGAAGACCTGCTCTCGCTTGAGGGTATGGACAAGGATTTGGCGATGGAACTGGCGGTGCGCGGCGTAATTACCCGCGAAGACCTGGCCGAGCAGTCTATTGACGACCTGCTCGACATCGACGGCATTGACGATGATCGTGCCGGCAAGTTGATCATGGCCGCCCGAGCCCACTGGTTCGAGTAATTAGGCGCGGCCTGAGGAGAGAAGTGCATGACGCAAGTCACGGTGAAACAACTGGCCGATGAGGTCAAAACACCGGTAGAGCGCCTGTTGCAGCAGATGCGTGAGGCAGGTCTGCCGCACACCGCCGCCGACGAAAATGTGACTGACAGTGAGAAGCAATCCCTGCTGACTCACTTGAAGAGCAGTCACAAGGCGAAAGTGGAAGAACCACGCAAGATCACGCTGCAGCGTAAAACCACCAGCACCCTTCGTGTGGCTGGTAGCAAGAGCATCAGCGTTGAAGTTCGCAAGAAGAAGGTTTTCGTACAGCGCAGCCCGGAAGAAATCGAAGCCGAGCGCAAGCGTGAACTGGATGAGCGTCGCGCAGTAGAAAATGCTGCTCGTCAGAAGGCTGAAGAAGAAGCCAAGCAACGCGCCGAAGAAGAAGCGCGTCGCCAGCCTGCTGCTGCGCAAACCGCTGCCAGCGACGCCGTTGCGGCACCGGCTGCAGTTGCCGAACCTGTTCGCGAAAGCGCACCGGTGGTAGCGGCTGCTCCTGCGCCGTCGGCTGACGTTCGCAACAAGCAGAACGAACAGCGCCGTCCGGACAAGCCACGTGCCGACGACAACAATCGTCGCAGCGGTGGCGGTGATGGCGAGCGCAAAAACGCTCCGCATCGCGCATCGGTCAAGGAAAAAGCCCCGGCGCCACGTGTGGCGCCACGCACTACCGACGAAGAAAGCGATGGCTTCCGTCGTGGTGGTCGCGGCAAGGCCAAGCTGAAGAAGCGCAACGCCCACGGTTTCCAGAGCCCGACCGGCCCTGTCGTGCGTGATGTGCAGATCGGCGAGACCATCACGGTTGGCGATCTCGCCAATCAGATGTCGGTCAAGGCGGCTGAAATCATCAAGTTCATGTTCAAACTGGGTACCCCAGCGACCATCAACCAGGTGCTTGATCAGGAAACTGCTCAACTGGTAGCTGAAGAACTGGGCCACAAAGTGACCCTGGTCAGCGACACTGCCCTGGAAGATTCCCTGGCCGAGTCCCTGAAGTTTGAAGGTGAGTCGTTCTCCCGTGCACCAGTCGTGACCGTAATGGGCCACGTTGACCACGGCAAGACCTCGCTGCTCGACTACATCCGTCGTGCCAAGGTAGCTGCTGGCGAGGCCGGCGGTATCACCCAGCATATCGGTGCCTACCACGTTGAAACCGATCGCGGCATGGTCACCTTCCTCGATACTCCGGGTCACGCCGCGTTTACCGCAATGCGTGCCCGTGGTGCCAAGGCGACCGATATCGTGATCCTCGTGGTTGCAGCGGACGACGGCGTGATGCCGCAAACCATCGAAGCGGTTCAGCATGCTCAGGCAGCTGGCGTGCCTCTGGTGGTTGCAGTGAACAAAATCGACAAGCCGGGCGCCGATCTCGATCGCATCCGCAGCGAACTGTCGGTTCACGGCGTGACTTCCGAAGACTGGGGTGGCGACACGCCATTCGTTCCGGTTTCGGCGAAGATGGGTACTGGCGTGGACGAGCTGCTTGAAGCCGTTCTGCTGCAGGCCGAAGTTCTCGAACTGAAGGCAACCCCATCGGCTCCTGGCCGTGGTGTCGTGGTTGAATCGCGTCTCGACAAGGGCCGTGGCCCGGTCGCAACCGTGCTGGTTCAGGACGGTACTCTGCGTCAAGGCGACATGGTTCTGGTCGGTTCGAACTATGGCCGCGTGCGTGCCATGCTCGACGAGAACGGCAAGCCAATCAAGGAAGCCGGTCCTTCCATCCCTGTCGAGATCCTCGGCCTGGACGGTACCCCGGACGCTGGCGACGAGATGAGCGTGGTTGCCGACGAGAAGAAAGCCCGTGAAGTGGCTCTGTTCCGTCAAGGCAAGTTCCGCGAAGTCAAACTGGCTCGCGCTCACGCTGGCAAGCTGGAAAACATCTTCGAGAACATGGGTCAGGCCGAGAAGAAGACGCTCAATATCGTCCTCAAATCCGACGTCCGTGGTTCGCTGGAAGCGTTGAACGGTGCCTTGAATGGCCTGGGCAACGACGAAGTCCAAGTGCGCGTAGTGGGTGGCGGTGTCGGTGGTATCACCGAGTCCGACGCCAACCTGGCACTGGCTTCCAACGCTGTACTGTTCGGCTTCAACGTGCGTGCCGATGCTGGCGCTCGCAAGATCGTCGAGCAGGAAGGTCTGGATATGCGTTACTACAACGTGATCTACGACATCATCGAAGACGTCAAGAAAGCCCTGACCGGCATGCTCGGCAGCGATGTTCGCGAGAACATCCTGGGTGTGGCCGAAGTGCGTGACGTGTTCCGTTCGCCGAAGTTTGGCGCGATCGCCGGTTGCATGGTGATCGAAGGTGTCGTGCACCGTAACCGTCCGATCCGCGTACTGCGTGAAGACATCGTTATCTTCGAAGGCGAGCTGGAATCCCTGCGCCGCTTCAAGGATGACGCTTCCGAAGTGCGTGCCGGCATGGAATGCGGTATCGGCGTGAAGAGCTACAACGACGTCAAAGTCGGCGACAAGATTGAAGTCTTCGAGAAGGTTCAGGTTGCTCGCAGCCTCTGACTCGCGCACTTCAAGGGCCACGATGCGCCGTAGCATGCAAATGCACGGCGCAGCGTCCGGACTCTAAACGCAACGCCCGGTCTGGCTTTTGTCAGGCCGGGCGTTTGCCGCTTTCAGACCTTGCGGGTTTCACCGCTGGGCAGTAACAGGTAACAAATCATGGCAAAAGAATACAGCCGTACCCAACGTATCGGCGATCAGATGCAGCGCGAGCTGGCTCAACTGATCCGTCGCGAAGTCAAAGACCCGCGCGTCGGCCTGGTCACCATCACCGCTGTGGAAGTGTCCCGTGATGTCGGTCACGCGAAGATTTTCATCACCGTGATGGGCCAGGACAACGCTGACGATATCGCGCAAAGCATCAAGGTGCTCAATGCCGCCGCAGGTTTCCTGCGCATGCAATTGGCCCGCGAGATGAAGCTACGCAGCGTGCCGCAATTGCATTTCCACTACGACGAATCTGTCGTGCGTGGCGCGCATCTGTCGGCGCTGATCGAGCGCGCCGTCGCTGAAGACAATCAGCACGTTGCCGCTCCTGCACCTGAAGACACCAAGGAGTAATTCGGTGGCTCAGGTCAAACGTATCCGTCGTAACGTCAGCGGCATCATCCTGCTCGACAAGCCGTTGGGATTCACTTCCAACGCCGCGTTGCAGAAGGTGCGCTGGCTGCTCAATGCCGAGAAGGCCGGGCACACCGGCAGCCTCGATCCGCTGGCCACCGGCGTATTGCCGCTGTGCTTCGGCGAGGCGACCAAGTTTTCGCAATACCTGCTCGATTCCGACAAGGGCTATGAGACCCTGGCGCAACTGGGCAAGACCACCACCACGGCCGATGCCGAAGGTGAGGTTTTGCGGGAGCGTCCGGTGACCGTTGGTCGCGCCGATATCGAAGCGGTTCTGCCGAAATTTCGCGGGCAAATCAGTCAGATACCGCCGATGTACTCGGCGCTCAAGCGTGATGGCCAGCCGCTGTACAAACTGGCACGTGCAGGCGAAGTAGTGGAGCGCGAACCGCGTTCTGTTACTATTGCGCGCTTGGAATTGCTGGCCTTCGAAGGCGATACTGCGCGTCTTGCGGTGGACTGCAGCAAGGGCACCTATATTCGCACCCTGGTAGAGGATATTGGTGAGCAACTCGGTTGTGGTGCGTACGTCGCAGAACTGCGTCGTACCCAGGCCGGGCCTTTCACCCTGGCGCAGACCGTGACCCTCGAAGAGCTGGAAGCGGTACATGCCGAAGGCGGCAACGAAGCGGTCGACCGCTTTCTGATGCCCTCGGACAGCGGCCTGCAGGATTGGCCGTTGCTGCACTTCTCGGAAGCAAGCGCGTTCTACTGGCTCAACGGCCAGCCGGTACGTGCCCCGGATGCACCGAAGTTCGGCATGGTACGAGTTCAGGATCACAATGGTCGCTTCATCGGTATCGGTGAAGTGAGCGAAGACGGGCGAATCGCGCCACGTCGCTTGATTCGGTCAGAATGACCGGAACCGGTCTGCGTAACAGCAGGCCGGCGAGTGTGGCTGTTAACAGGCATGGTCACTACTCATTTATAGATACAGGGATTTGTCCCTGGCCTGTTGAAGCTGTTTCCCTGAAACAGTTTCCTGATAAGGAAGGATTGCCTCATGGCTCTCGACGTTCAAGAAAAAGCTCAAATCGTTGCTGACTACCAGCAAGCTGTTGGTGACACTGGTTCGCCAGAAGTGCAAGTTGCACTGCTGACCCACAACATCAACAAACTGCAAGGTCACTTCAAGGCCAACGGTAAAGATCACCACTCCCGTCGTGGTCTGATCCGCATGGTTAACCAGCGTCGCAAGCTGCTGGACTACCTGAAAGGCAAGGACGTGAGCCGGTACGCCGCTCTGATCGCTCGCCTGGGTCTGCGTCGCTAATCAGCGATTGCGCTATGAGGTTGGTGGTCTGTCAGGCGTCAGCGGTTTTCCGCTGGCGTCTTGCAGGCTCCCAGCCTCAAGTTTTATCTGCAGCATGGCTTTACCCTGTAGCACCCGGACAATTGCCATCGGGCCGATTCCCGAGATTGCCCAAGAATTCGCAAGAAACCGTTTCCCCCAAGAGCCACAAAGAAGGTAGGACACCGTGAACCCGGTAATCAAAAAATTCCAGTTCGGTCAATCGACCGTTACCCTCGAGACAGGCCGTATCGCCCGTCAGGCCTCCGGCGCAGTATTGGTCACCGTTGACGACGACGTCAGCGTGTTGGTGACTGTTGTCGGTGCAAAGCAAGCCGATCCGGGCAAGGGCTTCTTCCCTCTGTCCGTCCACTACCAGGAAAAGACTTACGCTGCCGGTAAGATCCCTGGCGGTTTCTTCAAGCGTGAAGGCCGTCCTTCCGAGAAGGAAACCCTGACTTCCCGACTGATCGACCGTCCGATCCGTCCGCTGTTTCCTGAAGGCTTCATGAACGAAGTGCAGGTTGTCTGCACCGTCGTTTCCACCAGCAAGAAGACCGATCCGGACATCGCTGCGATGATCGGTACCTCGGCTGCCCTGGCCATTTCCGGCATTCCGTTCGACGGCCCGATCGGCGCCGCTCGCGTGGCCTTCCACGAAAGCACCGGCTACCTGCTGAACCCGACTTACGAACAGCAGGCCGCTTCGAGCCTGGACATGGTCGTTGCCGGTACCTCCGACGCCGTGCTGATGGTTGAATCGGAAGCCAAAGAGCTGACCGAAGACCAGATGCTGGGCGCGGTACTGTTCGCTCACGACGAATTCCAGGTTGTGATCAACGCTGTGAAAGAACTGGCTGCCGAAGCCGCCAAGCCAACCTGGAACTGGGCGCCACAGCCAGAAGCCACCGAACTGCTGGGCGCTATCCGTGCCGAGTTCGGCGAAGCGATCTCCCAGGCTTACACCATCACCATCAAGGCCGACCGCTACGCGCGTCTGGGCGAGCTGCGTGACCAGGTGGTTGCCAAGCTGTCCGGTGAAGAAGGCCAGCCTAGCGCTGCTGAAGTCAAAGCAGCCTTCGGCGAAATCGAATACCGCACCGTTCGCGAAAACATCGTCAACGGCAAGCCTCGTATCGACGGTCGCGACACCCGCACCGTACGTCCGCTGAACATCGAAGTCGGCGTTCTGCCGAAGACTCACGGTTCGGCGCTGTTCACCCGTGGCGAAACCCAGGCACTGGTTGTGGCAACACTGGGCACCGCCCGTGACGCGCAGCTGCTCGACACCCTGGAAGGCGAAAAGAAAGACCCGTTCATGCTGCACTACAACTTCCCGCCGTTCTCGGTGGGCGAGTGTGGTCGCATGGGTGGCGCCGGTCGTCGCGAAATCGGTCACGGCCGTCTGGCCCGTCGTTCGGTTTCGGCCATGCTGCCAGCCGCTGACGTGTTCCCATACACCATCCGCGTGGTCTCGGAAATCACCGAATCCAACGGTTCGAGCTCGATGGCTTCCGTGTGCGGCGCTTCCCTCGCACTGATGGATGCTGGTGTGCCGATGAAAGCACCGGTGGCCGGTATCGCCATGGGTCTGGTTAAAGAAGGCGAGAAGTTCGCCGTCCTGACCGACATCCTCGGCGACGAAGATCACCTGGGCGACATGGACTTCAAGGTAGCCGGTACCGCCAAAGGCGTTACTGCGCTGCAGATGGACATCAAGATCAAGGGCATCACCGAAGAGATCATGGAAATCGCTCTGGGCCAGGCCCTTGAAGCGCGCCTGAACATCCTCGGCCAGATGAACCAGATCATTGGCCAGTCGCGTACCGAGCTGTCGGCCAACGCTCCGACCATGATCGCGATGAAGATCGACACCGACAAGATCCGTGACGTTATCGGTAAAGGTGGCGCGACCATCCGTGCGATCTGCGAAGAAACCAAGGCTTCGATCGACATCGAAGACGACGGCTCGATCAAGATCTTCGGCGAAACCAAGGATGCCGCAGAGGCCGCGCGTCAGCGCGTTCTGAGCATCACCGCAGAAGCCGAGATCGGCAAGATCTACGTCGGCAAGGTTGAGCGCATCGTCGACTTCGGCGCGTTCGTCAACATCCTGCCGGGCAAGGACGGTCTGGTGCACATCTCGATGCTGAGCGACGCTCGCGTAGAAAAAGTCACCGATATCCTCAAAGAAGGCCAGGAAGTGGAAGTACTGGTACTGGACGTCGACAACCGCGGCCGTATCAAGCTGTCCATCAAAGACGTGGCAGCTGCCAAGGCATCGGGCGTTTAATCACCCCAAGGCTTTAGCGCAATGAAGATGCCCCCGCCGTGCAAACGGCGGGGGCATTTTTTTGCATGAAATAAAGAGCAAAAGATCGCAGCCTGCGGCAGCTCCTACGGGATCGGGTTCTCACCCGCTTGTGTATGAGCTGCCGCAGGCTGCGATCTTTGCTTTTGTGAAAACCGGTGCTAGCTTTAGCCCACCGCCCGTGTAGCTCAGCCGGTAGAGCAGCGCACTCGTAACGCGAAGGTCGCAGGTTCGATTCCTGTCTCGGGCAAAAAATTTTCGCCTTCGGTTTTATGCGTGGTGTTGGAGGTATTCGTTCAGTGCTTGACGTGTCAGATCATTCAACGACACATTTTGACGGGTTGCCGCCAGAGCCGCTGCTAAATGCAGATCGTGACCGATGCGAACATTGAACGATCCTTTGCATGGGATTTCAGGCTTCTGCCCGAGCTGCTGACAGGTTTGTAAATAGTCATCTACCGCCTCGCGAAAGGCTGCTTCCAGTTCAGCCACCGTTTGTCCTTCATAATTAACCAGCGCCCTGATGAAAAGGAGTTTTCCGAACAAGCACTTATCCTCGGTGCTTGCCTCAATAGAGCCAACATAGCCTTTGTAGTGCAGTTGGGAACTCATGGAATCAGTCCTCCTGTTTTCAGTTGCTCGATAATCTGGCGTCTTGCGTATGTTTTGATTTCATTTCCGGGATGTGGCTTGTGCAGGTTGATCATTGCGCGCGGATTCCCGTTGTCGAATTTGATCCTGCTACCGGATCCTTCCAGCTGAGAGTAACCAAGACGCCCCAACAGAGTGACAAGCTCGGACCATGTGAATGCGCTTTGGTCGTTGACTAGTTTGGCGAAAAGTTTTTCAGTCTTTGACATGCTGGCCTATGATTGCAACTGAATATAGTTGCCTGTTTTTGGGCGGTCAATGTGAAGGTTTCGTTCGCCTTGCCCTCAAAGGCGATGGCGAGGATTTATACGCAGTGAATTTCGCGCATGGAAACAGGAAACTGTAACCAAGCGCATACCACCCTTCATTTCATTCCCCCGGTTGCACTGGCTTGCGTCTCTGTTAGGATTCCTTCGTACCAGACAAGCAAGCACCGTTGTTTTCAGATGATCCACGAATGGTCCTGAAGGCCAGGAAAAAAACCGAGCTTCCAATGGCTTCCTGCGTCAGAGAGATCCTTGATGATCCAGATCCATCCTCCATTCTTAAGATCAGCGAGAACCCCATGACTGAATTGACCCAAGAGCAACGCCACGAACAAGCGCTGGAAAAATACCTTCTGGATGTGCCGGACCTGAAGGAAGAGATCAAGGACCTGAGTCCCGATGATCAGAAAGACCAGATCCAGTGGGCCTTCGAAGACGAAGCCGAAGCGCAGGGCTTGCAGCCGTGGGAGCTGACCCTCAAGTACACGAGTACGCCGGAGGAGTTCGAGGCCAAGCGCCTGGAACTGCATAAAGAGGCCGCCGAAGTGTTGGGTGTCGAGTGGGACGAGTATTGCGAGATGAACAATCTGGTGGTCTGAAACAAAAACGCCAGCCTCAACCGGGCTGGCGTTTTTTATTGCCCGCAGCCGTCAGAGACTCAGTCGCATCGACAGATCCACCGCTTTGACATCCTTGGTCATCGCACCGATCGAGATGTAATCCACGCCCGTTTCGGCGATTGGCAGCAGCGTGCTTTCGTTGATGCCGCCGCTGGCTTCCAGTTTCGCTTTGCCAGCGGTCAGCCGTACCGCTTCGCGCATGTCCTCCAGGCTCAGTTCGTCGAGCATGATGATGTCGGCGCCGGCTTCCAGCGCTTGCTTCAACTCTTCAAGACTTTCCACTTCGATTTCCACCGGTTTGCCCGGGGCGATCTTGTGCGCGGCGGCCACGGCTTCGGCAATGCCACCACTGGCGGCAATGTGGTTTTCCTTGATCAGGAAGGCGTCGTACAGACCGATGCGGTGGTTGTGGCAGCCGCCGCAGGTCACCGCGTATTTCTGCGCCAGACGCAGGCCGGGCAAGGTCTTGCGGGTGTCGAGCAATTTGACCTGAGTCTCGGCGACGAAGTCCGCCAGGTACTGTGCGCGCGTCGCCACACCGGAAAGCAGCTGCAGGAAGTTCAACGCGCTGCGTTCGCCCGTCAGCAGTGAGCGAGCCGGGCCTTCGAGGTGGAACAGCGGCTGATTGGCTTTGGCCCGTTGGCCATCGACTACCTGCCAATGCACCGCCACGCGCGGATCGAGCTGGCGAAAAACCCCATCGACCCACGCGGTGCCGCAAATGACGGCGTCGTCACGGGTGATGATGGTGGCTTTGGCCAGGCGTTCGGCCGGGATCAGTTGCGCGGTGATGTCGCCGCTGCCGACGTCTTCGAGCAACGCGCGGCGCACGTTGTTTTCAATTTCGGCGGTCAGATCGGCGAGACGTAGATTCGGCATAACGGACTCCACAAACAAAGTGGTTCGATTATAGGGGCAGGGTGCGAGCCAACCCAAGGCGAGAACGCGCGTGCGTGACTGCATCTGGTCGATTTTCCTGAGCCAAGTGCGTGGCGCGTGACGTATAGGGGAAACCCTGAGGCCTATAGCATCGCCGCCATCTTTTGCCAGATAATCCGCCTTGTATTTGACGTCATGGCTTTGACGAACGACTCCGCTGGGGCAGTGTCAAAGCGACGAACCGAATCACCGTTCCAGGAGGCTTGGATGCGCAACGACGGGAAAGTGGTGCCTTTGCACCGGGCGACTGCCGATCTGGCGGACCACTCGCCGCTCGCCCGCCTGCCGGTGATTTTGCTGCAGGTCCGCGACAAGGCTGCGCAGCAGCTGCGTCATGGTTTGCAGGAGCTGTTCGATAACGCCGACGACACGCTGTTCGAAATGGCCGATCGGGCGCGCAACGACGTCGATCAGAACATCTTTTTCGAAGCCATGCGCGACCTGCGCCTCAAGCGCAAGAACATCGAGCGCGGCTTTCTCGAACTGTTTTTCGAAGCCTTCGCCGGCCTCACTCAATACGATCCCGCCGCCAGCACTCTGCCGCACACGCTGGTGGTCGAACAATCGGCCCCGCGCACCGATGCCATGGAGCGTACCGTCGCTGTACAAACCATGGTCAGCCGCGTGCTCAAACGGGACGGCTTCGCCCTCGATCAACTGACCGCACGGTTCAGCTCGATGCTCGGCAAACGCCTTGAAGATCAGCACAATCCGCTGAGTCCGGCGATGCTTTGCGAGTACTTCCTGCAGGCCGGGCGTAACCTCGGCGTCGAGATCAAGGTCAAGCTGATCCTGCTCAAGCTGTTCGAACGCTACGTGCTGGCCGACACCGAGCAACTGTACGCCGAGGCCAATCAGTTGCTGCTCGCCACCGGCGTGTTGCCGCATCTGAAACCGGCTACGCCGCGTCGCGCCGTTGAGCGTGCGCAGACCGAGACCCTCGAAGAACTCGACGAGCCGCAGCAGGCCGACGAAGACGTGGAGGAAATGTTCGCAGCGTTGCAGCAGTTGCTCGCACATGTACGCGGTCGCGTCACACCAACTCTGGAACCAGGCGCCCCGGCGCATCCGATCAACACCCGGGACCTGCTGCGTTTGTTGTCGCACTTGCAGCAATACGTACCGGCGCTTGAGGCCCAGGAAGATTTCGATCTGCGCCATCAGCTCGAACAGTTGCTGACCCGGGTCAGCGTCAGGACCGGCAGATCCCGAGTGGTGGCGACCGCCGACGAAGATGTGATCAACCTGATCGCCATGGTCTTCGACTGCATTCTCGAGGATCGCAATGTGCCCGACGCGCTGAAGGCGCTGATTGCCCGATTGCAGATTCCGATGCTCAAGGTCGCCGTGCTCGACAAGAGTTTCTTCAGCCGCAGCACGCACCCGGCGCGGCGCCTGCTCAATGAAATCGCCGAAGCGGCGATGGGCTGGAGCGACTGTGACGGCGCTGAACGGGACAGCCTCTATGTGCGCATCGAGCAAGTGGTGCAGCGCTTGCTGAGCGATTTTGTCGATGACCCGGCAATCTTCTCCGAACTGCTCGCTGACTTCCTCGCTTTCACACAGGACGAACGCCGGCGCACCGAACTGCTCGAACAACGCCTGCGTGATGCCGAGGAAGGCCGGGCCAAAGCCGAGCTCGCTCAGCGGCGCGTCGAGCAGACTTTACAGCAGGCGATGCTGGGCAAAGTGCTGCCGGCCTCGGTGGTCGGTTTTGTGCAGCAGGCCTGGAGCAAAGTGCTGCTGCTGACCTGCCTCAAACATGGCGATCAGTCCGCCGAATGGCACGCCGATGTGCAGACCATGGAGCAATTGGTCTGGAGCGTGCAACGGCATGACGACGCCGAATCCAGTCTGCGCCTGCTGGCGCTGGTGCCGGGTTTGCTCAAGTCGCTGCGCGATGGCCTGAACAGCACGGCGTTCGACCCGTTCGCCACCAGTGAGTTTTTCGCTGAACTGGAGGCTCTGCACGTACGCGTGCTGGAGCGTTCCGACGATGCCGGTCATAGCACCACACCGCTGATCGAAGTTTCGCTGCAAACCTTGCAACAGACCGCCGACCAGCGCTCCGCCGCGCCGCCATCTCCACGCCTGCCACAGGATGACGTCAGTCTGCGTCAGGTCGAGCACTTGCGTGTGGGCAATTGGGTGGTGTTTGACGAAGACGACGATCAGACGCTGCGCTGCAAGCTTGCGGCGATCATCGACGAGACCGGCAAATACGTTTTCGTCGACCGTACCGGCATGAAAGTGCGGGAGCGCAGCCGCACCGAACTGGCGCTCGCGTTCAGCCGTGGCGCCGTGCGAGCGCTGGACGACACCTTGCTGTTCGACCGCGCCCTGGAGTCGGTGCTGGGCGATCTGCGGCGGCTCAATCGCGGCAAGTGATCGCGCGTCGGGGGCGGATCGCGGCATACTGGGCGCCAACATGGTCGGCGTTGAAGGAAACGGTATGCAGTTGGATCCCGCAAGCGGGTGGTGTCATGGCGTGCAGATCTGCCCGTCACCCAACTTCAATGAGCGCCCGGCGGGCGAAGTCTCCCTGTTGGTCATTCACAACATCAGCCTGCCGCCGGCGCAATTTGCTACGGGCAAGGTTCAGGAATTTTTCCAGAATCGTCTGGATGTCACCGAACACCCGTACTTTGCAGGCATCGCCGATCTGCGCGTGTCGGCGCATTTTCTGATCGAACGTGACGGCAAGGTCACCCAGTTTGTCTCTTGTCTTGCGCGGGCGTGGCATGCCGGCGTTTCGACGTTCGAAGGCCGCGAAACCTGTAACGATTTTTCCGTGGGCATCGAACTCGAAGGCACCGATGATCTGCCGTTCACCGATGAACAGTATCGGGCGCTGACTACGCTGACCCGACAGTTGCAGGCACGCTTTCCGGCGATCACCGACCAGCGTATCTGCGGACACAGCGATATCGCCCCGGGGCGCAAGACCGACCCGGGGCCGGCATTCGACTGGGCACGCTACCGCGCCGCCCTGGCAAAAGAGGAAGGACAATGAGTTTTCTGGTGTTACTGCTGGCGCTGTGGATCGAGAAGTTTTCGGCCCTGCGCCATCGGCTTCAACGCGACGGCGGATGGATCCGCGAATTGCACAAACTCGAAACCAGCGAGCGCCTGGCCAAACAACCGTGGCTGGTGCTGACGATTGTGGTGCTGTTTCCGGTGGCGTTACTGGCACTGTTGCTGCTGGTGCTGGAACCGGTCGCCTACGGGTTGCTGGCGCTGCCGGTGCATTTGCTGGTGGTGATTTACAGCCTCGGTCGTGGCGATCTGCTCGGCGGCCTCGGGCCATTTCGCGATGCCTGGCGCCGTGAAGATCTGCAAGCGGCCGCCCACGTGGCCAAGCGCGACCTGAACATCTGCGCCGACAGCGGCGAGCAGTTGCTCGAGCGGGTGCAGGGGCATCTGTTGTGGCAGGCCTATCAGAGTTTTTTCGCGGTGATCTTCTGGTATTTCCTCCTTGGCCCGGTGGCGGCATTGGCCTATCGGTTGTTGGCGCTGGCCGAAGTGCACGGCACTAACCCAGCGTTGGTCGAGCGTGCTGCGCAACTGCGCCATGCATTTGATTGGGTGCCGGTGCGCTTGCTCGCAGCGAGTCTGGCGCTGGTCGGCAACTTCGTCGCGGTCAGCCGGGTAATGCTGCATGAATTGCTCAACTGGAACATCAGCGCCGCGCAGTTGATCAACAAGGTCGGCCTGGCAGCCGGAGAGATCCCGCCGCCAGCGGTCGGCCCGGACGGCATCAACACCCTCGACTGCCTATGGGAATTGCTGCTGCGCGCGGCGGTGCTGTGGTATGCCGGGTTTGCCTTGTGGACTGTTATGGTTCACTGATTTCACTGCTTCAAAGCAAGATCAACAGATCGCAGCCTTCGGCAGCTCCTACCTGGAACGCATTTCCCTGTAGGAGCTGCCGCAGGCTGCGATCTTTTCGTTGTTAACCTTAAGTTACAAAACCTCCCGCCGATTTGCGCTATACAGAGATAGCGCCCGATAGTGGCTATCTGCTGTCGCCCGCGCCTGCCAATAAAAACAAGAAAAACCAAGGGAGACTTCCAGTGAAGAGCTTGCTCTATCCCGCCGTCTCGCTGATGAACCGTCTGAGCTTCGGCATGAAGTTCAGCCTGATCAGCGTGCTGTTCCTGGTGCCGATGCTGGTGACCAATTTCTATCTGGTGCGCGACTCCTATCGCGAATTCCAGGGCACCCGCGTTGAACTGCAGAGCCTCGACCTGCTGGGTAGCAGCCTGAGCCTGCGCCGCGATCTGGAAACCCTCAACAATCTGGTGCAGATCGACGTCACCCTCGGCCAGTCCGGCAAGGCAGGCACTGTCGAAGCGCAGATCCATACGCTGGAGCAGGCCGTACTCGCACGTCTCGAAGGGCTGACGGCGATGACCGAGGATCCCGAGCAGATCCAGCAGTTCGAGGCCAAGCGCGATGAAATGATCGCTGCGTTCAAGGCCCAGCAAGCGGAAAGCTCACTGCAGAGCAAAAGCGCGTTGATCGGCAAGTTGCTGGCCAGTGCGCAGATTTTCAGCCAGATCATTACCAGTCACGCCGGTCTGAGCCGCGATCACCAGAGCGACATTCGTCAGCTCAGCGAACTGGTGACGCTCATCACCCCGAGCGTGACGCAAACCCTTGGCGAAGGCCGGGCGATGGGTTCGTATTCGCTGGGCCTGGGCTTCCTCAACAGTTCCTCCAGCACGCGTTTTGACGAACTGCTGGTGCAGATCGAAAAACTTCAGGCCGAGTACGCCCTGAAACTGCAGGATGCCCTCGGCTCCAGTAACGCCGCGCGCGAGGCGCTCAGTGCCCAGGCCGACAGCAGCAAGGCCACGCTCAAGCAGGCGAGCGAACTGTTCGAAGAACAAGTGGTAATGGCCGACACCCTCGATGCGCCGTGGCAAGCGTTTTACGATCAGGTCACCGGCCTGATGGAAAACACTTACCTGCTCAATCAGGCCACGCTGAAATTTCTCGACGACCAGTTGCAGCAGCGCCTGGCGCAGAATCGCACGCACATGATTTTGCAGGCGTCGGCGTTATCGGTGGTGTTTGTATTGATTTTCTACCTTTATGGCGGCTTCTACGCTTCGACCCGCACCACCCTGAAAAGCCTGGGCGCGATGATGGACAAAGTCGCGGCCGGTGACATGACCGTCAACTTCAAGGCCAGCAGCCGTGATGAACTGGGCGAGTTGGGCGAGGTGTTCAACGGCACGGTGAAGAAGATTCACGACTTGATCGAACGCGTCGGCCACACCGTTGGTGAGGTCGAGCGTCAGGCCGGGCAGGTGGAGAGCGTTTCGGCGCAGAGCAATCAGGCGGTCGCCGGGCAACGCATGCAGATCGAACAAGTGGCGACGGCGATGAACCAGATGTCGGCGACTTCCATGGAAGTCGCCCGCAGCGCCGCCGCCGCGGTGAGCAGCGCCCACAGCGTCAACGACGAGACCCTCAGCGGTCGCGGCCTGGTGGAATCGCAGCAGGGCAGCATTGCCGCACTGGCCAGCGAGATCGATCAGTCGGTGCTGGTGATCAATCAACTGGCCAGTGACAGCCAGTCGATCAGCCGCGTGCTGGAAGTGATCAAAAGCATTGCCGAACAGACCAACCTGCTCGCACTCAACGCCGCAATCGAAGCAGCCCGGGCCGGTGAGCAGGGGCGCGGATTTGCAGTGGTTGCCGATGAAGTGCGCACGCTGGCCAAACGTACTCAGCAATCGACCGAAGAGATCGAGCAGATGATCGCCAGGCTGCATGGCGGCGTCGGCGCGGCGGTGAAGGCGATGGGCGTCAGCCATCAGATGGCCAACGGCACGGTGGGGCAGTCGGAGAAAGTCCAGCAGGCGCTGGAAAACATTCTTGGCGCGGTGGGCATGATCGTCGACCAGAACCAACAGATCGCCGCAGCCGTGGAACAGCAAACCGCAGTGGCCCATGACATCGACCAGAACATCGTCGAGATCAACCGCGCCGGCGAACGCACAGCGCAAGGCGCACACCAGACCGAAGACGCAAGTCGCGCGCTGTCGGCGCAGGTGGTTGAACTCAAACAACTGATCAGCGCGTTTCGCGTCTGAGCCTGACACCGTCCCCCTGTAGGAGCTGACGAGTGCAACGAGGCTGCGATCTTTTGATCTTCAAATGCAAAGTCAAAAGATCGCAGCCTCGTTGCACTCGTCAGCTCCTACATGGGCATGTGTTACCAGCCGAAGACTTCGCAGCAGTTGGCGGTGCTGACGTTGGCGAGTTGTTCTGGAGTGATATTCATCAGTTCGGCCAACGCCTCGCAAATCGCCGGCAAGTGCGCCGGGCTGTTGCGCTGGCCCGGGTACATGGCGGGCGCCATGTCCGGTGAGTCGGTTTCCAGCACCACTGACTCCAGCGGCAGTTCGGGCAGGACTCGATGCATGCGCAACGCCTGCGGCCAGGTTGGTGCGCCGCCCAGACCGAGTTTGAAACCGAGCTTGATGTATTCCCGCGCTTCTTCGCGGCTGCCGGCAAAAGCGTGGATGATGCCGGCGCGTTTGAGTTTGAAGCGCTTGAGGGTGGCGATCACCGCCGCGTGGCTGCGGCGTACGTGGATCAGCGCCGGCAACTCAAAGTCCGCCGCCAGTTGCAGCTGCGCGTCGAACAATGCCTGTTGCCGCTCGCGATTCAGGGTTTCGATGAAGTAATCCAGGCCGATCTCGCCCACCGCACACAGCTGTCGATGCCCGCGCAAGCGGGTCAGCCAATCACCCAGCGCGGTCAAATCTTCGGGACGATGCTGATCGAGGAACACCGGGTGCAGGCCGAAAGCCGCGTACAGTTCGGCATCGCCTTGCACCAGATCCCACACCCGTTGCCAGTTACCCTCATGCACGCCCAACACCACGATGCGTCGCACGCCGAGGGCGCGGCTCTCAGCCAGCAGCGCCGCGCGATCGGCGTCGAAGTCGGGAAAGTCGAGGTGAGTGTGGCTGTCGATCAGCTCCACGCTTCAGTCCCGGTGAATACGCTGCTTGAAGGTCCGCGCAATGGCTTGCACGCCCGGCTGGTAATCGTCCTGCTCGACCGCGGCCAGCGCCAGTTCCAGCGCCTTGTCGGCGATCAACTGGTGTTGCTGCGACATGGCGTTGACTGGCAGCGGCAGGAAGTCCAGCAGCTGCGTGTCGCCGAAGGTGCCGAGGCGCAGCGGTCGCGATTTAAGCGGGAAATCATGCAGCGCATCGAACACGCCCTGCAGCAGCACGTAGGACGTGGTCACCAGCGCATCAGGCAAATGTCCCAGGCGCTGCAGGAGTTCTTCCATCAATTGCTTGCCGCACTCGCGGCTGAACGACTCGGCGTGCTCGACCAGCACCTCGCCTTTGAAGTCTTTGAGAGCCTGGCGGAAACCGGCGGCACGTTCCTGGCTGATGCTCAGCTCCGGACGGGCGCCGAGCAGCACGATCTGCTTTGGCTGCGGATCGAGCAGGCTCTGGGTCAGGTGCAAACTGGCCTCGCGGTCGTCGCTGATGACCGAGCAGAAATGCGCCGGCTCCATGACCCGGTCGATGGCAATGATCGGCAAGCCCTTGGCCTGCAACTGGCGGTAACTGTCATCACCGGCCGGCAGGCAACTGGCAACGATCAACGCATCGCAACGTCGGGCGCGAAACAGCTGCAACAACTGCCGTTCACTGTCCGGCGCATCGTCGGAGCTGGCGATCAGCAATTGATAGCCGCGAGCCCGCGCGCCCTGTTCGAGCAACTTGGCGATCCGCGCGTAACTGGGGTTTTCCAGATCCGGCAGGATAAAACCCAAAGTGCGCGTGTGCCGGCTGCGCAGCCCGGCCGCTTGCGGATTGGGTGTAAAGCCGTGCTCCTCAACCACCGCGCGCACGCGCTCGACGGTCGCGCTGCTGATGCGTTGCTGTTCGGCCTTGCCGTTGATGACGTAGCTGGCGGTGGTCACGGACACTCCGGCCAACCGCGCGATATCACTGAGTTTCAACCCGGGATTTCCTTGTTTTTTCGAGCATGCCGCGACATTTTCGCCAATCCTACCCGATAAGGGCAGCCGACTTATTGCCAAGGCAGATCCGACCAGTTGGACTTCAAGGATGAGACATTATCGAGTAACGTGCCGATCAATCTAGATTAAACGTTTCAGCAAGCGTATTTTCTACGTTTTAGACGCCTTTGGCCGGTTCTGCCGTGAAACCGCCAAAACTGCCGCTGAAAAGCGCGGCAGAGCGCCTAAGCTGTGACCATTCAAAACAATACCTGGCGTTGTACCGCGCCAAAAGGAGATCGCATGCTCGAGCTCACTATAGAGCAGATATCCATGGGCCAGTCGGCCGTGGATAAACCCGCCGCCCTGCAACTGCTGGCCAGTCATCTGGTCGCCGACGGTCTGGTTGCCGATGGCTACCTCGCCGGCCTGCAGGCTCGGGAAGCCCAGGGCTCGACCTTTCTCGGTCAAGGCATCGCCATTCCCCACGGCACTCCGCAAACCCGTGATCAGGTGTTCGCCACCGGCGTACGGCTGATGCAGTTTCCCGACGGGGTCGATTGGGGTGATGGCCAGATCGTTTATCTGGCGATCGGCATTGCGGCGAAATCCGACGAACACCTGCGCCTGCTGCAACTGCTGACCCGCGCCCTCGGCGAGACCGATCTGGGCCAGGCCCTGCGTCGCGCCAACTCGCCCGAAGCGTTGCTGAAACTGCTGCAAGGCGCGCCGCAGGAACTGGCGCTGGATGCACAAATGATCGGCCTGGGCGTCTCGGCCGATGATTTCGAAGAACTGGTCTGGCGTGGCGCGCGTCTGCTGCGTCAGGCCGATTGCGTGAGCAACGGTTTTGCCGGCGTGTTGCAACAAGTTGAAGCGCTGCCACTGGGCGATGGCCTGTGGTGGCTGCACAGCGAGCAAACCGTGAAGCGTCCGGGGCTGGCGTTCGTCACTCCGGACAAACCGATGCGCTACCTTGGCCAGCCGCTCAGTGGCCTGTTCTGCCTGGCGAGTCTGGGCGAAGCGCATCAGGCACTGCTCGAGCGTTTGTGTGCACTGTTGATCGAAGGTCGCGGCCACGAATTGGGCCGCGCCACCAGCAGCCGTAAAGTCCTCGAAGTGCTCGGCGGTGAACTGCCGGCCGACTGGCCGAGCGCGCGCATCGCCCTGGCCAATGCCCACGGTTTGCATGCGCGTCCGGCGAAAATTCTCGCGCAGTTGGCGAAAAGCTTTGATGGCGAGATTCGCGTGCGCATCGTCGACAGCCAGGACAGCGCCGTGTCGGTGAAGAGCCTGAGCAAGCTGCTGAGCCTCGGCGCCCGTCGCGGTCAGGTGCTGGAGCTGATCGCCGAACCGAGCATCGCCGCCGATGCCTTGCCGGCGCTGCTCGCGGCGATTGAAGAAGGCCTTGGTGAAGAAGTCGAGCCGCTGCCGGCCGTGAGCCAGCAGCGCGAAGTGCTCGCCGATATTGCCGAAGTGCTGGTCGCCCCGCCCTCCGGCAGCCTGTTGCAGGCGATTCCCGCCGCACCGGGCATCGCCATCGGCCCGGCGCACATACAAGTGCAACAAGCCATTGATTACCCGTTGCGCGGCGAGTCCGCCGCGATTGAGCGCGAACGGCTAAAACAGGCACTGAGCGATGTGCGTAGCGACATTCAGGGCTTGATCGAGCGCAGCAAAGCCAAGGCGATTCGAGAGATTTTCATCACTCACCAGGAAATGCTCGACGACCCGGATCTGACCGACGAAGTCGACACCCGCCTCAAGCAAGGCGAAAGCGCCGAAGCGGCGTGGATGGCGGTGATCGAAGCGGCTGCCAAACAGCAGGAATCGCTGCAGGACGCTTTGCTCGCCGAACGTGCCGCCGATCTGCGCGACATCGGTCGCCGGGTGCTGGCGCAGTTGTGTGGTGTGCAAACCGCGAACGAACCTGAGCAACCCTACATTCTGGTGATGGACGAGGTCGGCCCGTCCGATGTGGCGCGGCTGGATCCGGTCCGCGTGGCCGGGATTCTCACTGCACGCGGTGGCGCCACCGCGCACAGCGCCATCGTCGCCCGCGCCCTCGGGATTCCGGCATTGGTCGGTGCGGGCGCGGCGGTGCTGTTGCTTGAGCCGGGTACACCGCTGTTGCTCGACGGTCAGCGTGGCCGTCTGCATGTCGACGCCGATGCCGCGACTCTGCAACGCGCCGCTGAAGAACGCGACACCCGCGAGCAGCGCCTGAAGATTGCCGCCGAACAACGCCATCAACCGGCGCACACCACTGACGGCCACGCCGTTGAAGTGTTCGCCAACATCGGCGAAAGCGCCGGTGTCACCAGCGCGGTGGAGCAGGGTGCCGAAGGCATCGGCCTGCTGCGCACCGAACTGATTTTCATGGCCCACCCGCAGGCGCCGGACGAAGCGACACAAGAAGCCGAATACCGTCGCGTCCTCGATGGGCTGGCCGGGCGGCCGCTGGTGGTGCGTACCCTGGACGTCGGCGGCGACAAACCGTTGCCGTATTGGCCGATTGCCAAGGAAGAAAACCCGTTCCTCGGCGTGCGCGGTATTCGCCTGACCTTGCAGCGTCCGCAGATCATGGAAGCGCAACTGCGCGCCTTGCTGCGTTCGGCCGACAATCGGCCGCTGCGGATCATGTTCCCGATGGTCGGCAGCGTCGAAGAATGGCGCCAGGCCCGCGACATGACCGAACGCCTGCGCGAGGAAATCCCGGTCGCCGATCTGCAACTGGGGATCATGATCGAAGTCCCGTCCGCCGCATTGCTTGCGCCGGTGCTGGCCAGGGAAGTCGACTTCTTCAGCGTCGGCACCAATGACCTCACGCAATACACCCTGGCCATCGACCGTGGTCACCCG
Organism: Pseudomonas sp.; assembly: GCF_035554175.1. Classification (GTDB taxonomy): domain Bacteria; phylum Pseudomonadota; class Gammaproteobacteria; order Pseudomonadales; family Pseudomonadaceae; genus Aquipseudomonas. Next base: position 20,954 of record NZ_DATMIV010000031.1, read on the forward strand.
ACGCTTTCCGCCCAGGCCGATGGCCTGCATCCGGCGGTTCTGCAACTGATCGACATCACCGTGCGCGCGGCCCATGCCCATGGCAAATGGGTCGGTGTCTGCGGCGAGCTGGCGGCCGATCCGCTGGCGGTGCCGGTGCTGGTCGGCCTTGGTGTCGACGAACTCAGCGTGTCCGGTCGCAGCATTGCGGAGGTGAAAGCACGCATCCGCGAACTCAGCCTGACCCAAGCGCAAACCCTCGCTCAACAGGCCCTGGCCGTGGGCAGCGCGAATGAAGTGCGCGCATTAGTGGAGGCCCTGTAATGGCCAAGATTCTCACCCTGACCCTCAACCCGGCGCTCGACCTCACTGTCGAGCTGTCACGGCTGGACGCCGGTCAGGTCAATCGCAGCGACGAGATGCACACCCACGCTGCGGGCAAAGGCGTCAACGTCGCCCAGGTGCTGGCGGATCTCGGCCATCAGGTCACGGTCAGCGGCTTTCTCGGTGAAGACAATCTGCAAGCCTTCGAAACCCTGTTCGCCAAGCGCGATTTCGTCGACGCGTTCATCCGCGTGCCGGGCGAGACGCGCAGTAACATCAAGGTTGCCGAGCAGGACGGACGCATCACCGACATCAATGGCCCGGGCCCGGTGGTCGATGCAGATGCGCAGCAAGCGTTGCTTGATCGCCTGCTGCAGATCGCACCGGGCCACGATGCGGTGGTGGTTGCCGGCAGTTTGCCGCGCGGCGTCACTGCGCAGTGGCTGCGTGAGCTGATCGAGAAACTCAATGCGCTCGGCTTGAAAGTCGCCCTCGATTCCAGCGGCGACGCCTTGCGCGCCGCGTTGCAGGCCAGCCCCTGGCTGATCAAACCGAATACCGAGGAGCTGGCTCACGCACTCGGTTGCGAAGTGGTCTCGCCCATCGCCGAAGCGCAGGCCGCCGCGCGTTTGCATGCTCAGGGCATCGAGCACGTGGTGATTTCCCACGGCGCCGACGGGGTGAACTGGTTCAGTGTCGGCTCGGCCCTGCACGCCACACCACCGAAGGTCAGCGTGGCCAGCACGGTCGGTGCCGGCGATTCATTGCTGGCCGGTATGCTCCACGGTCTGCTCAGTGCCGACACACCCGAGCAGACCCTGCGCACCGCCACCGCGATTGCAGCGATGGCGGTGACCCAGATCGGTTTTGGCATCAACGACGCTGCGCAACTGGCGCAGCTCGAACAGGGCGTGCGCGTGCGCCCCCTGACAGAACAATAAGAGGGTTTGTCATGAAGTTAGCCATTGTTACGGCTTGCCCGAACGGCATGGTCACCAGTGTGCTGTGCGCGCGTCTGCTTGACGCAGCGGCGCAGCGTCAGAGCTGGAGCACCAGCGTGGAAGTGGTCGATCCGGCGCACCCGGAACGCGAATTGTCGGCGGCGACCATCGAAGCCGCCGAGTGGGTGTTGCTGGTCAGCACCGGCGCGGTGGACATGTCCCGTTTCGTCGGCAAGCGCGTGTTCCGGATTGCTCCGGCGCAGGCGTTGCAGGATGTCGAAGCGGTGCTGCGGCGCGGTGCTGAAGAAGCTCAAGTCTATGTTGCCGGGGAGGTTGAAGCGGCTGTCGATGCGCCGCGTGCGCCACGCATTGTTGCGGTTACCGCTTGCCCGACCGGGGTGGCCCACACGTTCATGGCGGCTGAAGCTTTACAGCAAACCGCCAAGCGCCTGGGCTATGAATTGCAGGTCGAAACCCAAGGCTCGGTGGGCGCGAAAACTCCGCTCAGCGCAACCGCCATCGCTGAGGCCGATGTGGTGCTGCTGGCGGCGGATATAGACGTCGCCACCGAGCGTTTCGCTGGCAAGAAGATCTATCGCTGCGGCACCGGGGTTGCGCTGAAACAGTCCGAAGCCACCCTGAAAAAGGCCTTGGCCGAAGGCACTGAAGAAAGCGCGGCAAGCGCTGGCAAGGCCCCGGCCAAATCGGAGAAAACCGGGATCTACAAACACTTGCTGACCGGTGTCTCGTACATGCTGCCAATGGTGGTAGCGGGTGGGTTGCTGATCGCGCTGTCGTTCGTCTTCGGCATCACTGCTTTCAAAGAAGAAGGCACGCTGGCGGCGGCACTGATGCAGATCGGCGGGGAAACCGCGTTCAAGTTGATGGTGCCGCTGCTGGCCGGGTACATCGCCTACTCGATTGCCGACCGTCCGGGCCTTGCGCCGGGGATGATCGGTGGCTTGCTGGCGGGCACCTTGGGCGCCGGGTTCATCGGCGGGATCATTGCCGGTTTCATCGCCGGTTACGCTGCCAAAGCCATCGCCCGCTATGTGAAGTTGCCGCAAAGCCTGGAAGCGTTGAAACCGATTCTGATCATCCCTTTGCTGGCCAGTCTGGTCACTGGCCTGGTGATGATTTACGTGGTCGGCAAACCGGTCGCCGGCATGCTCGCCGCGCTCACCCAGTTCCTCGACAGCATGGGCACCACCAACGCGATTCTGCTCGGCGTGTTGCTTGGCGGCATGATGTGCGTCGACCTCGGCGGGCCGATCAACAAGGCTGCGTATGCGTTCTCGGTGGGCCTGCTGGCCTCGCAGAGTTATGCACCGATGGCCGCGACCATGGCCGCCGGTATGGTGCCGCCGATCGGCCTGGGCATCGCCACCTTCATCGCCCGGCGCAAGTTTGCCCAGACCGAACGCGAGGCCGGTAAGGCGGCATTCGTGCTGGGTCTGTGCTTCATCTCCGAAGGTGCGATTCCGTTTGCTGCGAAAGATCCGCTGCGGGTGATTCCGGCGAGCATCGCCGGCGGTGCGCTGACCGGTGCGCTGTCGATGTATTTCGGCTGCAAGCTGATGGCGCCGCACGGTGGCTTGTTCGTGCTGGCGATTCCCAATGCGATCAACCATGCGCTGTTGTATCTGCTGGCGATTGTTGCGGGGAGTCTGGTCACGGCGGTGGTGTATGCGTTGTTCAAGCGGCCTGAGGCTGTCGAGTTGGCAGTCGAACCCGTCAACGCCTGACACCCCGCCCAACCGTGTGGGAGCGAGCCTGCTCGCGAAAGCAGAGTGTCAGCTGAAGGTGTGGTAGCTGGCAGGACGCCTTCGCGAGCAGGCTCGCTCCCACAGGAGTCTGCGTTGTCATTCCGGGTTCATGAACCCGTGCTTAAGTTTTCCCTTTTGCAGGGAGAACACCATGAGCGATTTCAATCTCGGCAGGCGTCGCGTCATGCAAGCGGTCGGCGCCGGGCTGTTGCTGCCGGGGCTGGCGCCGGCGGTGATTGCCTCGGTCAAGGATCGTCCGCAACTCACCGACGGCGTGCAGTCCGGCGACCTGCTCGGCGACCGCGCGATGATCTGGAGCCGCAGCGATCGTCCGGCACGCATGGTGGTCGAGTGGGACACCCGCAGCCTGTTCGGCAACCCGCGCAGATTCGTCTCGCCCCTGGCCGATGCGCGCAGCGATTTCACCGCCCGCGTCGAACTCACCGGCCTGCCGGCCGACCAGGCAATTTTCTATCGCGTGCACTTCGAAGATGCTCAGAGCGGCGTCGCCAGCGAGCCGTGGTTCGGTCATTTGCGCAGCGTGCCAACGGTTAAACGTGACATTCGTTTTGTCTGGAGTGGCGACACCGTCGGCCAGGGCTTCGGCATCAACCCGGACATCGGCGGCATGCGCATCTACGAAGCCATGCGCCTGCGCCTGCCGGACTTCTTTATCCACAGCGGCGACACCATCTACGCCGACGGCCCGGTGCCTGCGCAACTGACTACTGAGAGTGGACGCGTCTGGCGCAATATCACCAGCGAAGCCAAGAGCAAAGTCGCGCAGACTCTCGACGATTATCGCGGCAATTATCGCTACAACCTGATGGACGAAAACATCCGCCGCTTCAACGCTGAAGTGCCGCAGATCTGGCAATGGGACGATCACGAAGTCGTCAACAACTGGTCGCCGGGCAAGCAACTGGATGAGCGCTATCAGGAAAAGGATATCCACACGCTGGTTGGTCGCGCGCGTCAGGCATGGCTGGAATATGCGCCGATGCGTTTACAGACCGCCGACGGTGGCGGGCGGATCTATCGCAAGCTCAGTTACGGGCCGATGCTCGATGTGTTTGTGCTGGATATGCGCAGTTACCGCGAAGCCAACGATGACAACCTGGGCGCGGCAAAACCGTTTCTCGGCCGTGAACAACTGGACTGGCTCAAGCGCGAATTGAAGGCGTCGAAGGCGCAGTGGAAGGTGATCGCGGCGGATATGCCCATTGGCCTTGGCGTCCCGGACGGCGAGGTCAGCCCGGGCGTTGCGCGCTGGGAAGCGGTGGCCAACGGCGACTCCGGGCCAGCGCAGGGGCGTGAGCTGGAGATCGCTGAATTGCTCGGATTCCTGCGCGTGCAGCAGGTGCGCAACTTCGTGTTTCTGACGGCGGATGTGCATTACTGCGCAGCGCATCACTACCACCCGGATCGCGCTGCGTTTCAGGATTTCGAGCCGTTCTGGGAATTTGTCGCCGGGCCATTGAATGCCGGGAGTTTCGGGCCGAATCCGTTGGACAAGACGTTCGGGCCAGAGGTGGTGTTCGAAAAGGCCCCGCCCGCGCAGAACACCTCACCGTTTGCCGGCTTTCAGTTCTTTGGTGAGGTGAATATCGAAGGGCAGAGTGGCGAGATGAGTGTGGTGTTGCGGGATCTGGATGGGGTGGCGGTGTTTGAGCAGAAGTTGCAGCCGGTGTGATGCCCTGTGTAGGAGCTGCCGAAGGCTGCGATCTTTTGATTTTGATTTTTTGAAAACAAGATCAACAGATCGCAGCCTTCGGCAGCTCCTACAAAGTAAGGGTGTTTTCAGTAAACGTCGCGGCGATAGCGGCCCTGTTCGATCAGGCGTTCGACTTCGGCGTTGCCGAGGATGTCGGTGAGTGCCTGGTCCACGCCTGAGGCCATCCCTTGAAGGCTGCCGCAAATGTAAATGACGGCACCATCAGCCAGCCATTTCTTCAATTCATCAGCCGCTTCGCGCAAGCGATCCTGCACGTAAACCTTCTCGGCCTGATCCCGGGAAAACGCCAGATCCAGTCGCGCCAGATCACCATTGACCAGCCACTCTTCCAGCTCGGCGCGGCAGAGGAAGTCGTGCTCGCGATTGCGCTCGCCGAACAGCAACCACTGGCGTTGCTGGCCGTCGGCGATTCGTGCCTTGAGCAAGCTGCGCAGGCCGGCCAGACCGGTGCCGTTGCCGAGCAGGATCATCGGCACCGGCTCGTTTGGCAGATGGAAACCGCTGTTGCGCCGCACGCGCAGGCTGATGCTGCCGCCTACGGGCGCGTGCTCGGTGAGCCAGCCGGAGCCGATGCCGAGGCTGCCGTCGCTGTGCTGTTCCTGACGCACGATCAGCTCCAGCACAGCGTCGGCGGCAATCGAAGCGATCGAGTATTCGCGCATGGCCAGCGGCACCATGGCATCGACCAGCGATTGCGCGTGCAGGCCGACCAGATGGGCGCGGTGCTCGGGCAACTGGCGTGAGGCGAGTGCCACTTCCAGCGGCTCGTCGATGCCGTTGACCTTGACCGGGGTGTCGCCACGAATGCCCAGGCCGTCGAGGAAATGTTCGATCGCCCACGGGCAGTTGCGCGGCAGTACTTCGACCAGGTCACCGGCCAACCAGCTGCGGGTGTCCGGGGCTTTGAGGCCGAGCAGATAGACCGGCGCGCCGCTGCTGTCAGGGTTCATCAGTTCGCGACGCACCAGCGTCCAGTTGTCGTAGCTCGGCGCTTGCCAGGTTTCGGCCGGCGCTTGTCCGGTGAGTTGGCCCAGTTGCGTTTGCCAGTGACGCAGCGCGTAGGGATCGCCACTGTCGACTTCCACCGGGGCGAACAGGCTTTTGCCGCCGTGCTCGCTCAGCCATTGATGCAGGCGTCTGGCGAAACCGCAGAAGTGCGCGTACTGCCGATCACCGAGGCCGAGCACGGCGTAGTTGAGGCTGTCGAGTGTCGATGCTTTAGCCAGCACTTTGCGTTCGAAACCACGGGCGCTGTCCGGTGCTTCGCCGTCGCCGAAGGTGCTGACCACGAACAACGCATTGTTCGAATCACGCAGATCCTGTTCGCTGACATTGGCCAGCGGCTGCACATTGACCGGCAAGCCGGCGGCCTGCAATTGGCCTGCTGTCTGCCACGCCAGTTGCTCGGCAAAACCGCTCTGGCTGGCGAAGCCGATCAGCCACGCCGAGGCCCCGGTGGACGGTTGCGCCAGACCTTGGCGAGCCTCCTTGATGTGTTTTTTCTTGCGCCGACGGTCGAGGTACAGCAGCCATCCGGTGATGAAAAAAAGTGGCATGCACACCGCTGCCAGCGTGACGATGATGCGCCCGACGAGGCCGAAGTAACTGCCGACGTGCAGCGCGTAAATGCTGGTCAGCAGCTGTGCCTTGAAGCTTTTGTCGGCGTAGCGGTCGACGCGTTTGACCACGCCGGTGGCCGGGTCGAGGGTGATCTGGTTCAGCGCGCGGTCATGGGGTGAGCTGTCGAGCAGATAGAACACCGTCGCCGGTTGGCCGGCCACCGCCGGCATGCGGATGTTGTACGCGGCCAGACCGGGGCCGGCGGCGCTGTAGATGCTGCTCCACATCGCTGCGTAGTCGGCCGTCGGCGCCGGACCTTCCGGCGCCGGGCCGCGACCGCCGCGCACGCGCTCGTTTTGCGGTGCGTCGGAAAGCAGTCTGGTGAGGCCCTTGTTGTACCACTCGTACGACCACGACAAGCCCGTCAATGCCAGCAGCAGATAGACCAGCAGGCACCACGTGCCGGCTACCGAGTGCAGATCCCAATTGAACGCGCGACCTTTTTTCTGCCAGTCCAGGGTCAGCCACACGCGCCAGCTGTTCCATTGGCGTGGCCAGCGCAGATAGAGGCCGGAGAGGCAGAAGAACAGCAGCATCAACGTGCAGGCGCCGGTGATGTTGCGCCCGGTGTCGCCCATCGCCAGGAAACGGTGCAATTGCAGCATCAGGCCGAAGAAGTCCTGACCGGTGGCGTCGCCCTGGAACTCGGCGGTGTACGGATCGAAATAGCGCATCTCGCCGCGCCGTTCACCTTTGGGCGGCGTGAAGTACACGCGCGCCGCACGGCCGCTGTCGGTCTCGACCCAGAGCATCGCGACTTTCTTGCCGGACGCGGCTTCGATGCGCTCCACCAGTTCAACCGGCGGCAACACTCCTGCGACCTGTTTTTCCACCTGCAGAACGGACGGATTCAGTGCGCGCAGGATTTCGTCCTGAAACGAATAGGCCGCGCCGGTGATGCCCATCAGGGCCAGCACCAGCCCTGCGGTGATGCCAAAAAACCAGTGCAACTGGAACAGGGTTTTCTTCAACACGTCACTCGCCGTCCGTTCGGAAATTGTCATCACGGCGCGCATTATGCCGTGGGTTATCGAAAAGCGTTTTTCGTTACACACAAAAGCCCCGTTCAACCCAATGAACGGGGCCTGATCCGTTTCGCAGATCTCATGTGGGAGCGAGCTTGCTCGCGAAGGCGTCGTGTCAGTCAGCATCGACTTCACTGAGCCACCGCTTTCGCGAGCAAGCTCGCTCCCACAGGTTTTCACATCGGTCAAAAGTGGAAATTGGTACTCAACAGCGCCGTACGGCCCGCCGCCTGATTGGCGAAGTGGGTCGAGAAAGCTTTGTCGTAATAGGTTTCGTCGGTCAGGTTCTGCACGTTGAGTTGCAGGTCGACGTTCTTGGTCAGCTTGTAGGCCGCCATCGCGTCGTAACGCACATACGAATCGACCATTGTGGTATTCGCCACACTGCCGTAGACGTCGTCAACATAGAACGCGCCACCACCGATGGTCAGCTTCGGCGTGACCTGATACGTGGTCCACAGGCTGGCGCTGTTTTTCGGCGTGTTCGGCAACTCGTTACCATCGTTGGCACGACCCAGCGGGCCGCCGTCGACCTGTTCGCTGTCCATGAACGCGTAACCGGCAAACACCTGCCACTTGTCGGTGATCTTGCCGCTGGCCGACAGTTCGAAGCCTTGCACGCGGGTCTTGCCGGCGTTTTCGTACGAGCTCGTGTCGACCTGCACGCGGGCGTTTTCTTTCTCGGTGCGGAAGATGTCGGCGGTCAGCGAGAGGCGATCATTGAGCAGATCCCACTTGGTGCCGATCTCGTAGTTCTTGGTGGTTTCCGGCTCCATGTCGCTCTTGAGCAGGTTGCCATTGCGATCCGGTGTGCCGCCCAGCGGGTTGCCTTCCTGACCTTCACCCAGGGTGTTGCCCGGTGGTGTGGCGGAGGTGGCATAGGACGCGTAAATGCTGCCGTTCTCTGACGGTTTGTAGACCACGCCGAACTGGCCGGTAACGAACTCGCTGGTGTCATCGCCCTTGGACGTGGTGCGGCCCGCAGCGTTGTAGGTTTTGTAATCGGTGTCGAAGTGGTCGTAACGCAGGCCCATGTTCACCAGCCATTGCTCGGACAACTCCAGCGTGTCGAATACGTAGAGCGCGTAGGTGTCGGCCTGGGTGTCGGTGCCGGCGTAGTTGCGCGAGATCGCGCCGTTCCACGGATCGTTCGGGTTCGGATTCGACAGCGAGGTGCAGTTGAAACCGCTGGCGGCGCCGACCAGGCCGGGGGTGCAGTTGCTGCTGGAATTACCCGGTGTGCGCGGCGTGGTGTCGGTGTTGACGTTGTACGAGGATTTCTCGCTCTGCTCGCGAGTGTATTCGACACCGGTGGAGAAGCTGTTCTTGAATCCGGCCACGTAGAACGTACCGAACAGGTCGGTCTGGTTGGTGGTGGTTTCGGTGTTGCTCACGCGGCTGTTGGCCCGACGCCAGACCGTGCCGTTGTTGACGTTGCCCTTGCTGTCATCCGGCTGGGTGAGGATGTAATCCTGCATGCTGGTGCCGTGACGCAGGGTGTTCTTGATGGTCAGCGAGTCATTAAGGTCATGCTCGATGGCGAAGGTCGCGGTGTCGGTGCGGCCCTTGCGGAAGTCGCGATCCAGACCGTAGAAGTTGTCGTGATCGCCACCCGCGTACGGCTTGTCCGGGTTGGACTTGCTGCGCGCCGCCGAGCCAGCTGTTGGAATGGTGTACGGGATGCCCGAGTCCGGGGTGTCGTTGCTTTCCAGATGGTAGTAGTCGAGGTTGACGCGGGTGTCGGTGCCCAGGCCGAACGCCAGGGAGGGCGCGATGCCCCAACGGTCGTAATCGACCTTGTCGCGACCGGCGACGTTGCTTTCATGGCTCATCAGGTTGAGACGGCCGGCGGCGCTGTCGCTGAACTGGTAGTTGCCGTCGAGGGTGTAGCGCTGGGTCTGGTCGGAACCGTAAGTGAAGCCGCCGTCGAATGAGTTGCCCAGGTGGGCTTTCTTGCTCACCAGGTTGATGCTGCCGCCCGCAGCTCCACGCCCACCAATCGCGGAGTTCGGGCCTTTGCTGACTTCGATGTTTTCCACCGCGAAGATTTCGCGACTTTGCGAACCGGTGTCGCGTACGCCGTCCAGGTAAGTGTCGCCCTGGGCGTCGAAACCACGAATGAATGGACGATCGCCCTGCGGGTTGCCGCCTTCACCGGCGCCGAAGGTGATGCCCGGCACAGTGCGCAGAGCGTCCTGCATGTTCAGCGCGCCGGTGTCCTTGAGCACTTGTTGCGGGATGACGGTGACCGAGCGCGGCGTGTCGACCAGCGGTGCGGTGTATTTGGGTGAGGAGGCTTTTTCGACCTGGTAGGAAGTCGAGTCCTGGGCTTCGCCAGTGATGGCGGTGGCGTCCAGAGAGATGGCATTGCCGGAAGCCTTGCCCTCGGTTTTCTCCGCCGCGAACACCATCTGGCCAGCAGAGCCGGCGGTGATTGCGACACCGATTGCCGAAGCGAGCAGGCGTGGTGAACTGACCGGTAATTGTGCGTGCTGACGTGCCATGTTTATTCCCCTCCCCAAGGATTTGAGGCGGCGGAATATAGGGTAAACAGGTATTCGTATCAATTGCGAAACATTGTTATTCGCATTGAATTTACATTCTTTACAATTTGGCCTTACGGTTTCTGCTCGTTCATTCGTCTTGCGGGTTTTACATCGTCAATAAGAATCAATACCATTGCCGCCTTCTTGCCATCAGGTGACATCGCCATGCTGTTGCACATTCCCGGGCTGTTCGCAAAAGACGAAGTGCAACGCATCCGCCAGGCTCTGGAACAGGCAGACTGGGCCGATGGCAAGATCACTGCTGGCTTTCAGTCGGCCAAGGCCAAGCACAATCTGCAACTGCCCGAAGGTCATCCGCTGGCCAAGGAAATTGGCGCGGCGATGCTTGAGCGGCTGTGGAAAAATCCACTGTTCATGTCCGCTGCGCTGCCGCACAAGGTGGTCCCGCCGCTGGTGAACTGTTACACAGCTGGCGGCAGTTTCGATTTCCACATCGACAATGCCGTGCGTCAGCCCAAGGGCAGCATCGAGCGTGTGCGCACCGATCTGTCGGCAACGTTGTTTTTCAGCGAACCCGAGGACTACGACGGCGGCGAGCTGGAGATTCAGGATACCTACGGCACCCAGCGGGTGAAGTTGCCCGCAGGCGACATGGTTTTGTATCCGGGCACCAGCCTGCACAAGGTCAGCGCGGTTACCCGTGGCGCGCGTTATGCCGCGTTTTTCTGGACGCAAAGTCTGGTGCGCGAAGACAGCCAGCGTGCGTTGTTGTTCGAGATGGACGGCGCGATCCAGCAGCTCACCCAGGACGTCCCCGATCACCCCTCGCTGATCCGCCTCACCGGCACTTATCACAACCTGCTGCGGCGTTGGGTCGAGGTATGAGTTTTCAACTGCGCCGCGAAGAAGTCCTCGACGGCGCCGGGTTGGCGGCGATGCTCGAAGAAAGCCCGGCTCGAGCGGCGCAGGCGATTTTGCTGGCAGCGGGTGAGGGCGAGGTTGAAGCGCAGGCGCTGCTCGGGCAGATCCTGCTCGACGGTCAGGGCATTGCTCAGGATCAGCCGCTGGCGCTGCGCTGGTTCGCCATCGCCGCCGGACACGGGCACCCGATGGCGCGCAACATGCTTGGGCGCTGTCATGAGCATGGTTGGGGTTGTGCGGCGGATGCCTCAGTCGCGGCGCAGCATTATCGGATCGCCGCAGATGCCGGTCTGGATTGGGCGATGTACAACCTCGCCAATCTGCTGGCGACGGGGCGCGGTGTAGTGGTGGATCAACTGCAGGCGTTGGCGTGGTATCGGCGTGCGGCTGAAATGGGCCATGCAAAATCGATGAATCTGCTTGGGCGCTATCTGGAGGAAGGGCAGGTGTGCTCGGCGGATCCGTTAGCGGCGCGCGAGTGGTATCGGCGCTCGGCTGAGGGTGGGGATTTTCGTGGGCAGTTCAGTTTTGCTGCAGTTTTAGCGGATGAGCGGCGGATTGATGAGGCGGTCGATTGGCTTGAGAAAGCTTTGGCGGGCGGTAATCTGAATTTTTTGCGGGTGGCGAGTCAGGCGCTGGCTGGTGCGACAGATCCCAGAATTCAGGCCATGGCGAACCGATATGCCCAACGCTACGCACAGTCCCTGTAGGAGCTGCCGGAGGCTGCGATCTTTTGACTTTGATTTTTCAAAGCCAGATCAAAAGATCGCAGCCTTCGGCAGCTCCTACAGGGGGATCGCAAGCACAAAAAAGCCCATGACACGTCATGGGCTTTTCTCTTGCAGCTGGCAGCTTGAAACTCGCAGCTGCTCCTTAAACGTAAAACGACTTCAACGGCGGAAAGCCATTGAATTCAACCGCGCTATAGCTGGTGGTATACGCACCGGTCGACAACCAGTACAAACGGTCACCAATCGCCAGGTTCAGCGGCAGGCCATACTTGTAGTTCTCATACATGATGTCTGCGCTGTCGCAGGTCGGGCCGGCGATGACGACTTCTTCCATCTCGCCTTTCTTCTCGGTCCAGATCGGGAACTTGATCGCTTCGTCCATGGTTTCGATCAGGCCGGAGAACTTGCCCACATCCGTGTATACCCAGCGCTCGACGGCAGTACGCGACTTACGTGCAACCAGCACCACTTCGCTGACCAGAATCCCGGCGTTGGCGATCAGCGAACGGCCTGGCTCGAGAATGATTTCCGGCAGGTCGTCACCGAAGTCTTCCTTGAGGAAGCGGATGATTTCCTCAGCGTAGGTTTCCAGGCTGTTGGTGCGGGTGATGTAGTTGGCCGGGAAGCCGCCGCCCATGTTGATCAGCTTGAGGTGAATGCCGTCTTCTTCTTTCAGGCGTTCGAAAATCACTTTGACCTTGGCGATCGCTGCGTCCCAGACGCTGATGTCGCGCTGCTGCGAGCCGACGTGGAAGGAGATGCCGTACGGCACCAGCCCCAGGTCGCGGGCAAGGATCAGCAGGTCCATGGCCATATCGGTCTGGCAGCCGAACTTGCGCGACAAAGGCCAGTCAGCGGTGGTCGAGCCTTCAGTCAGAATACGCACATAGACTTTCGAACCCGGTGCAGCCTTGGCGATGTTGCGCAGATCGGCTTCCGAGTCGGTGGAGAACAGACGCACGCCTTTCTCGTAGAAGTAGCGGATGTCCTTGGATTTCTTGATGGTGTTGCCGTAGCTGATACGGTCCGGGCTGACGCCGCGATCCATGACTTTGTCCAGCTCGTAGATCGAGGCAATGTCGAAGCTCGAACCCTTGTCTTTGAGCAGGTCGATGATCTCGACGGCCGGGTTGGCCTTGACCGCGTAGTAGACCTTGGCGAATTCGAAACCGGCGCGCAGGTCATCGTAGGCCTGGGCGATCATCGCGGTGTCGATCACCACGAACGGGGTTTCCTGTTTGTCGGCGAACGCCTTCATTTTGTCGAATGTAGCGCGCGCGAAATAGTCTTCGACCTGGATCGACATGCTGGGTGCTCCTATGGGCAAACTCGTAAAAACAATGGGTGCATGAACGCCCTCCGTATCCCCACTTTGGTTCGCCTACTTCCCAAGGCATGTCGCCGAAAGCAAAAAGGCCCAGAGATGTGCAGCTATCCCTTGGCCTCGCTGTCTCGTCGTCAGTACTTGAGCCGGATGGATCGTTTCCAGCATGGACGTTCGGCGCGAACTTTAGGGCGTGAGGGGCCTGAGATCAACTAAAAATGTCGCGTTTTTGCACGCTTCTGACGTACGTCGCGTTCATCACTCCTTGTACCCGACCGAGATGACGGGCAGATGTTCCCCGAGAATTTTCGAGTGTTAAAAATACCTGCACGTTCGCGGATTATGTCGGCTAAGTCTTGGGTAAGTGTGAAAGGTGCAACATCGGCGACGTTTCCCGCGAGAGGTAGGTGTGTGGGGGATTTTGATTAGAGTGGCGGGTGATTTCGCAATGCCGGAATTCACCTTGGTGTTGATATTTTTTTCCAGTCCTTGAAAACGCAAAAAAACCTGTGGCGAGGGAGCTTGCTCCCGCTGGACTGCGAAGCAGTCCCCGCTCTTTTTGAAAAGAAGGGCCGCTGCGCGACCCAGCGGGAGCAAGCTCCCTCGCCACAGGTTCAGTGTTTGGTTTATTGATCAGGCGACCACAGTCTCAGCCGGCGAGACGATGCTGGTCTTCATCCCCCGCGAACGCCCCGAACTCAGATAAGCCGCGATCGACTCCTGCGTGACCTCGCCAAGGAACACCCGCTCGGCATCCATCACCGGCAACCAGGCACGATTGAACTCGTACATGCGCGACAGCAGGATGCGCAGGTGCTCGTCGTACGCCGCGGTGGCGTTGAACTCGCGCAGAAATTGCGCACAGGTGCCGGTCTGGCGGTGCAGGTCGCGTCGGCGCACGTAGCCCAGCGCCTTGTTCTCGGCGCAGGTGACCACCACGTAGCGACGGTCATGCTCGTCCATCAATTCCAGCGCATCGGCCACCGGCGTTTCCGGGCTCACCGATGGCGCGTTGTCCGCGGCGTCCTCTGCCTTGACCAGCAGCAGGCGCTTGAGGGTGCTGTCCTGGCCGACGAAGTTGCTGACAAAATCGTCTGCCGGGTGTGCAAGCAGGGTGTCCGGGTGATCGATCTGCAGCAGCTTGCCGGCGCGGAAAATGGCGATCTTGTCGCCCAGCTTGATCGCTTCGTCGATGTCATGGCTGACCATGATCACGGTCTTGTTCAGCGCGCGCTGCATCTCGAAAAACTCGTTCTGAATCATCTCCCGGTTGATCGGATCGACCGCGCCGAACGGCTCGTCCATCAACAGCAAAGGTGCGTCGGCCGCCAAGGCGCGGATCACGCCGATGCGCTGTTGCTGTCCACCGGACAATTCACGCGGGTAACGATGCAGGTACTGCTTGGGCTCCAGCTTGATCATGCTCATCAGTTCGCGAGCGCGGTCGTGGCATTTCTGTTTGTCCCAACCCAGCAGTTTCGGCACCACGACGATGTTCTCTTCGATGGTCATGTTCGGGAACAGACCGATCTGCTGGATCACGTAGCCGATGTTGCGGCGCAGGGTCACTTCGTCGAGGTCGGTGGTGTCTTCGCCGTTGATCAGGATCTTGCCGGAAGTCGGTTTGATCAGGCGGTTGATCATTTTCAGCGTGGTGCTTTTGCCGCAACCCGATGGCCCGAGGAACACGCAGATTTCGCCTTCATTGACGGTCAGGCTTACCGAGTCCACGGCTTTGACATCTTTGCCGTTGCTCTGAAAGGTCTTGCTGAGGTTTTGAAGTTCGATCATTTGAGGAGTCCTTTTGGAGTCAGCGAGCGTTGCAGCCACTGCAAAACGAGATCGGCGAAAATCGCCAGAAGACTGACCAGCAGCGCGCCGACGATAAGCATCGACATGTCACTGCGGCTGATAGAGGCGAGGATCAACACACCGAGGCCGCCGGCGCCGATGGTCGCGGCGATGGTCATCACGCCGATGTTCATCACCACCGCGGTGCGCACGCCGGCGAGGATCACCGGCACCGCAATCGGCAACTCGACCATGCGCAGGCGCTGGCCGAAGGTCATGCCGATGCCGCGTGCGGCTTCACGGATGCCCGGCTCAACCCCGGTGAGGGCGAGGTAGGTGTTGCGCATGATCGGCAGCAGCGAATAAAGGAACACGGCAGTGATCGCCGGCAGCGGCCCCAGGCCCTGACCGAATCTGGAATAGAACGGCAGCAGCAGGCCGAACAGAGCAATCGACGGCACGGTCAGCAGCACCGTGGCGCTGGCCTGCAAAGGGCCGGCGAGGCTGGGAAAGCGCGTCATCAGAATGCCCAGTGGCACACCGATGACGATTGCCAGGGTCACGGCGATGCCGACCAGAGTGATGTGCTGCCAGGTCAGGTGCATCACCTGCTGCCAGTCGAGGTGGGAAAAGGCGTTCAGAAATTCCATGACTTTTCCTCCTTAGTTGAGTGGATGCTGGCGCAGAAAATCGGCGGCAACTTTCGACGGGCTCTCGTGATCGACGTCGACCCGCGCGTTGAGCTGGCGCATGGTTTCGTCGTCGAACAGTTCGGCCAGCGGCTTGAGTTGTTCGGCCAGTTTCGGGTTGGCGTCCAGCGTGGCCTGACGCACCACGGGAGCTGCGGTGTAGTCGGGGAAGTAGTGCTTGTCGTCTTCCAGCAACTTCAGGCCGAAGGCGTTGAGGCGGCCGTCGGTGGTGTAGACCAGACCGGCGAACACCTGACCGTTACGCAGCGCGGTGTAGACCAGGCCGGCGTCCATCTGGCGGATATTCTTGCGGGTCAGGTTCATGTCGTAGAGCTTGACCATGCCGTCGAGACCGTCGGAGCGGTTGGCGAACTCGGTGTCCAGCGCCACCAGATGATTGGTCTTGGCCTCAGCACGCAGCACTTGGTTGAGCTGACTGATATTGCCGATCTGCGGGTATTGCTCGGCGACTTTTTTCGGCAGGGCGAGGGCGTAGGTGTTGCTGAATTTCGACGGGGTCAGCCAGATCAGGCCTTTTTTCGCGTCGAGTTCTTTGACCCGGGCGTAGGACTGCGCGCTGTCGAGTTTTTCGGTGACGTGGTTGTAGGCCACCAGCGACACGCCGGTGTATTCCCAGAGCAGGTCCAGTTGCCCGCTTTCATGGGCGCTGCGGGCGAGGTTGCTGCCCAGGCCACCGGTGATCTGCGCGTCGTAACCTTTGCTGCGCAGGTATTGTGCGGTGATTTCGGCGAGCAGGGTCTGCTCGGTGAACACCCGGGCGCCGAGACGAATCACCGGTTTTTCAGCGGCTTGCGCGATTCCTGCGAACAGCAGGAGGCAGCCTAAGATCAAGCTAAGTCGTTTCATAAATAGTCCTTCGCAGAGCCTTAAGACGGGCGCAAACCGCGTTCCAGCCAGAGACGGCTGGCGAGTGTGACCACGCCATCGAGCAGCAGGGCCAGCAGCGCGGTGCACGCGGCGCCGAGCAGCAGTTGCGGCTGATTGTTCAGGGCGATGCCGGGGAAGATCAAGCTGCCGAGGCTGTTGGCGCCGATCAGGAACGCCAGCGGCGCGGTGCCGACGTTGATGGCCAATGCGACACGCACGCCACCTACGATGATTGGCACGGCATTGGGCAATTCGACTTTCCACAGCACCTGGTGCGGAGTCATGCCGATGCCGACGGCGGCTTCTTTCAGCGAACCCTGAACGTTTTTCAGGCCTTCGTAGGTGTTGCGCACAATCGGCAACAGCGAGGCGAGGAACAGCGCAAAGATTGCCGGGCCACTGCCGATGCCG
Organism: Pseudomonas sp.; assembly: GCF_035554175.1. Lineage (GTDB taxonomy): Bacteria > Pseudomonadota > Gammaproteobacteria > Pseudomonadales > Pseudomonadaceae > Aquipseudomonas. Next base: position 37,606 of record NZ_DATMIV010000031.1, read on the forward strand.
AGGATGCCCAGCGCGATCGCGAGCACGGCCAGCGGTGGCACGGTGTTGCCGATATTGAAAATCTGCATGAAGCGTTCGGCGCGGCCGACCATGGTCGGGCGGCTGAGGAAGATACCGGCGGGAATGCCCACGACAAGGGCGGCCAGCATGGAAGCGAGGGCGAGAATCAGGTGAGCTTGCAGGTAAAACAACAAATCGTCGCGGTAGTGTTCGATCGTGTTGATGCCGATCCAGTGGACCAGCAGGGCCAGGAGCGCGATCACCACCGCACCTCCCATCAGCCCTTTGCCATAGCGGATAGCCACAGGCGGACTCCTTTTTTTGTAGTCGGCGAGCGCTGCTCCGCGTGGCAGGACCATTTCTGGTTGCCGAAGTCAGCGTTCGCGAAAAGTAGCCGTTTTCCAGCACCGGCCAAGCGGTGTGAAAGCGAGCCATGAGCGCAGCCTCGTCAGGCTAACTTGCTGATTTTTCAGCCCCTGACGAAAGTTCGTAACAGGGGATGGACGTCTCCAGGCTTTAAAAGGTTCCCACATCAGATGCCATCTGGCCACCTGTAGGAGCTGCCGAGGGCTGCGATCTTTTGATCTGGCTTCTAAAAAACAACATCAAAAGATCGCAGCCTGCGGCAGCTCCTGCAGGGGGATGGCGGTGTACGGACGGTGGTTTGGCGATCACTTTTTAAGCTATACTCGCCGCCCTTTTTTGAATCACCGCCAGGCGATTTCCCATGACCCAACAGGCCGCCGAAGTCGCGAAACGCCGCACTTTCGCCATTATTTCCCACCCCGATGCCGGTAAAACCACGATCACCGAAAAGCTCCTGTTGATGGGCAAGGCGATTGCAGTGGCCGGTACGGTGAAATCCCGTAAATCCGATCGCCATGCGACATCCGACTGGATGGAGATGGAGAAACAGCGGGGCATTTCCATTACCACCTCGGTCATGCAGTTCCCGTATCGCGAACACATGATCAACCTGCTCGACACCCCGGGCCACGAAGACTTCTCCGAAGACACCTACCGCACGTTGACCGCCGTCGACTCGGCGCTGATGGTGCTCGATGGCGGTAAAGGGGTTGAGCCCCGCACCATCGCACTGATGGACGTCTGCCGCCTGCGCGATACGCCGATCGTGAGCTTCATCAACAAGCTTGACCGCGACATTCGCGACCCGATCGAGCTGCTCGACGAGATCGAAGCGGTCCTGAAGATCAAGGCCGCGCCCATCACCTGGCCGATCGGTTGCTACCGCGACTTCAAGGGTGTGTATCACCTCGCCGACGACTACATCATCGTCTACACCGCCGGTCACGGTCATGAGCGCACCGAGGTGAAAATCATCGAGAAGCTCGACTCGGACGAGGCGCGCGCCCACCTGGGCGATGAGTACGATCGCTTTGTCGATCAGCTGGAACTGGTTCAGGGCGCCTGTCATGAATTCAACCAGCAGGAATTCCTCGACGGCCAGCTGACGCCGGTTTTCTTCGGTACAGCGCTGGGCAACTTCGGTGTCGACCACGTACTTGATGCGGTGGTGAACTGGGCGCCGGAGCCACTGGCCCGCGTCGCCAACGAGCGCACGGTGGAGCCGGTCGAGGAGAAATTCAGCGGCTTCGTGTTCAAGATTCAGGCGAATATGGACCCCAAGCACCGCGACCGCATCGCGTTCATGCGCATCTGTTCGGGCAAGTACGACAAGGGCATGAAAATGCGCCATGTGCGCACCGGCAAGGACGTGCGTATCGGTGACGCGCTGACGTTCTTCTCCAGCGAGCGTGAACAGCTTGAAGAAGCCTACGCCGGCGACATCATCGGCCTGCACAACCACGGCACGATTCAGATCGGCGATACGTTCAGCGAAGGCGAGGCCTTGGGCTTCACCGGCATCCCGCACTTTGCCCCTGAGCTGTTCCGTCGCGTACGCCTGAAGGATCCGCTGAAATCCAAGCAGCTGCGTCAGGGTCTGCAGCAGCTGGCCGAGGAAGGCGCCACTCAGGTCTTTTTCCCGCAGCGCAGCAACGACATCATCCTCGGCGCCGTCGGTGTGCTGCAGTTCGATGTGGTCGCCAGCCGCCTGAAGGAAGAATACAAAGTCGAATGCGCCTACGAGCCGATCACCGTGTGGTCAGCCCGCTGGATCGATTGCAGCGACAAGAAGAAGCTCGAGGAATTCGAGAACAAGGCTGTGGAAAACCTGGCCGTGGACGGCGGCGGTCACCTGACCTACCTCGCGCCAACGCGGGTCAACCTGGCCTTGATGGAAGAGCGCTGGCCCGACGTGAAATTCCGCGCGACGCGGGAGCATCACTAAGCACGCCTGACCCGGTAGTGATCGTTCCCACGCTCTGCGTGGGAATGCCGCTACTGACGCTCCGCGTCAGCCGACTGCGGACGCGGAGCGTCCATGGATGCATTCCCACGCGGAGCGTGGGAACGATCAGTTCCCCCTACTTCACCACCATCCCCACGCCCCGCCCGCGCGGATCGGACGCGGTTTCGACTTTCGTGCCGTCGATCTTGATCGCCTGCACATTGCCCATCGACCAGCCCTGATCC
>NZ_DATMIV010000032.1:0-103230 GCF_035554175.1 Pseudomonas sp.
GCGGCGAACAGCCGCGGATCAAGCTGGCTGTGCAACTGGCCGCTGTCGGTATAACGCTGCTGGGTGATCAGCAACTGCGCCGGAGTGTCGGCCAGGGTGCGGTTGAACTGCAGACTGCGCACGCTCAGGCCGCGGTTGTCCCGCACCGAGACCGTAGGGGTCGCGGCACACAGCGTGGGGATTGTCGTCTGAGCGGTGGTAGTCATCGTCAGCCCCAGGGTAATGCGAGATATAAGTCGCCCTTAAAAGCACAGAGGGCTCGAAAAATTATCCTACTCGGATGGGCCAATGGCTTGAAAGGTACCGCCGCAAAAAAACTGAGAAAATTGGCACCGCTTTCACTAACTTCGAGCCCATATTCCCTTTCAAGGTGCATAAAAAAAGCCCCGCGCGCTCCCTGCAGAGAACCTAATCAAACTTTTCCCCTAGGATATGGATGAGCAGCTGCCAATCTGTCCCATTAACCCAAGCCTTCCGTCGATATGATGGTCGGTGCCTATGCCCTGAGAGACAATCGCTCTGTCGCAAAAGTTATTGAGGACGTTACTGCAGAGACCGAGCGACTTGAGGTTGTTTCGAAACTGCGCCAGCGTTATGCAAAATCGAGTAATCAGGGATAGTGGATTTCCACTCGATTTATATCCTAAAACGATCTATATATCGCTTCGCCGGCGCATGAATCGATACAGGGCTAGGTGCTATACGGCGGCTGAAGGGAAATGCCAGGACTTTATGGCCTAACTATTGCACTGTAAATCACTGCGATTAACAAGTAACAAGTAACAAGTGTGTTAGGGAGCAAACGCGCGCATGTTCAAAGAGGCATTCCTGCCCCAACCTGCCTCTACGCGAGATCTGGTCAAGGATACTGGACACAGCTATTGGTTGAGATCAATTCTCATGCCACCAAGGCGTCAATGGCTGCCAGAAATCGGACAAATTCTAGCTGTGCAGCCTGGTCCGATTGTAGCAACGGGGTGAGGTAGCGCAGCACATAGGTACCGCCTAGGTAGGCTTCAGTTTTCAAACCGCAAAGAAACGCACCATCGGATCGTAATACCAGCAGTTTCCTCGTCGATTCCTGCTATGTTTTATGCGCATATCTGCCAGCGTTTCGTGGACATTTTACTGCTGTCGTGACAGACCGGATTCGGATGGAACGTTAAGTTTTAAGGGTGTCCTCGCGGCTCGAAAGCCATCCTCAGTGCTCGACAAGCCAGAGCCCAATGCGGCCAGCGTACATCGCTCTGCGCCCGATGCGTCGGGTCTGCAACTCAAATACCGTAGCCAGATACACCCAAGTAAGTACCAGCCCAGACGTAAGCCACATCGCAATTGGTCGGGGATAATGGCCTTTGATCTCCCGGGCGTTTTACCGTTGCCTTCCAGGCTCCAGTGCTCAACCAGCAGTCCAGAGCTGTGAGGCATAGCTCTCTCATGATCAGCTTGCAGCCCAAGGATCCAATCCTCCTGTCCCCCTCCGGCAGCGAATTGGTTAATCCGACTCCGCTTTCAGGGACCGCACCCTTTTCTCAAGCACGAGCCTAAAAATGAACTCCGCCGCCCAACGATGATCGCCACGCTGTGCGCCGCTCCCAAAGGTCTGGGTGCTGGACAACGCAGCTCGGCTGCTCCAGCACAATGACACCGCCGGTCTGCAGGAGATGGCGGCCTACGCCCTGAACGGCCAGCCGTTACAGACCCGACGGCAAGCCCTGCACGAGACCGGCGGCAACGGGGTGCGCAGCGAGTACAATTACGAGCTGCAGACCCGGCGTTTGAGCTGGTTGCGCAGCAGTATTTGCCAGTCACGGCTGACACAGCCTGATGCAGGAGCTCAGCTACACTTTACTACCCGGGGGCCCTGATCAACCCTCAACTCAGAGCCTGTCGCCGAGCCACCGGCATCTACATAATCAAAAATAATCAATCAATCTTGCGTCAAACGATCTTTTTTTGGCGTTCGCTGTGAATGGCAATGACAATTAACACATCTATCGTCCACATGCTTGCCCACACACTAAGTCACACCGGCGAATATCAGCATCAATATGACTTTTACCCTTCTAATTAACAAATCTAGAGGAGGCGGCGGCGCTCTCCAAGGCCAGGGAGGGGGACTGCTCAGTAGCCTCAAGTAATTTTTCAGCCCGCGCCTTACCCTCAATCAATTTGATGCTTTTTGACTTCCCTCCGGTATCGCTTGCGAGATAAATGCTCACCCAATACGTCAACCTTTTTAAAAAAGAGGAAAAACATGAAACAGCAAATTTCTAATATAGCCATTGCGGCGATGTTTTCCAGCACAGCTCTTTATGGATTCGGGGCATTTGAAAAGCGCCAGCCAAGCTATGCGACTGCTCACTTTGAGGGAGGCTTTAAAGCAATAGGTGAAATCACAGAGCAGCGCATAGTTTCGAATTTTAGAGTATTGATACATGGCAAGGAAATTTATGCTGGCGACATACAAACCGTAGTAACAGAGATCGAGAAATCACTCGATGGGGAAAAAAACCCAGGCGATGTTTCATGGAAACAAGGTGTGAGAGTGCAAGGCGATGCGGGGATGCAGTGGACCGGCAGTGAGGGCAATTTCAAAATCACCACCCATTCCATGGATTTGACCTCCACTGGGAGCGCCCCACTCAAACCATTGGAAATCATCAAAAGACTGGAAGCAATGATCACCGAAATAAAATCCCAACATAACAAATACGTCAGGGAAACGATCGTTTTCAGTGAGCGCCCTTAGACGCAGCTGATGCCTCCATCCAACTAAACATCCTAAATAAATGAGCAACATTAACCGACCAACCAATGGATTTTCTACTTACCGCGTGCTGACCGCATACGCGATCACCAAAACTCAGTTCACCAAAGTCGCCCTTCATGCAAGCCTCAGTCTACTCGGTGACTGTGGTGACCCACGCTCGTCATTGCATCATTCCGGCAGTTGCCATCTACGAGCCAGACCGCAAGAGCAAACCGTTTCCGGCCCGAATCATTCGGGCGGACGGGATACCCATGGGCATCGCCGGTTTGTGGGAGCGCTGGCACAACCCGGCCACCGGCCAGGTCCTGTACAGCTATACGATGCTGACAGTCAACGCCGATGACCACGCCTTTATGCGCAACTACTACAAGCCGGACGATGAAAAACGCATGGCCGTCATTCTGCCTCAAGGCCTCTACAACGACTGCTTGACGCTCCGGCCCGCGATAGCGCGGAGTTTATGCGCCAATATCCGGCTGATCGGCTCGCAGTCGCACAGGAGAATGTCAATGATTGACGAACAATTGGCTATTTTGTTGGCCGACTGGCACGAGCAGTTGAACGACGTTGTGGACGTGAAAGAGATCGACGGCTGGCACGCTGCATTGCGACGAACTATCGATGATCTAAAAGCGAGTGGTTCAATAGATGCGCTGTAGGCCCATGATCTGCGCGAACTTGCCGATGCGACATACAGTCACCGGTCGGAACAAGCATAAACGACAGATAAAAACCGGTGCTTTACGCACCGGTTTGCGACTTACAGCTTTTAAAGCGCCATACACTGTTCAGGCTCCTTTCCCAACCAGGATAACGAGCTCGAGATTTTTCAAAGTGCACGGCTGGTCGATCAATAGGACCGTCTTCGCCTACGAGCTACCAGTGTCTGTCTCGCCGAGGTACAGGCGATGAGATTTCGAGATTTCTGAAATCATCTTGGGATTTACGCCCACTGACTCAGCTATTTCCGGCCAGCGCTTCACAGCCCCGTAAACCTCAGAAATGATCTTCTTCGCGTCAAGACCACGAACCTGATTCGCCACCGCTTCCAAATCCGCAACTTCAAACCTGTCTCTCTTGCCGTTTATCGTCATTTGATGACTATCCACCCAGAAATTGCCTGGAAGATATGACCAAGACACGTCGTAGGCGGGAGACAGATTCCAGGTCCCGTCTCGATCCAAAAGGAAGCTGATGTTCTTCGTATGATCGTCCTGGTTTCGAGCGATGACATTGAAGACCATGCGCCTGTAAAACTGCGTTGCTTCATCGCGCGAAAGGCCTAGCAGACGGAAAACCCCGAAAGCCTCTTCATATGAGTAGCCACCGGGCTGCTTGAAGTCGGCATGCGTCATGGCACACAAGGTAGACATATGTACCTTCTCACCGTCATCGCCTCGGTCGAAGCGCTTCGTAAGAAAATGGGCACGCCTCCCCTCCTCCATCAACCTGCACTCACTCATTTCGATGCCGCATTCTTGCGCCATGAGGTGGTATGCATACTCGATACGCCCATACCCTTGCGAATCAGCTAAAACGTGTGAGTTTTTTGCTACGTCGAACTTCAAAAGCCAGTAGCTGTAACCCTTGGGCGCCTTTACTTGGCCGCTCCTGATCTCGCCTTTATCATTTAATGCGATCAACGCTTTCGCCCGCGCTCCACCAGCGCTGGTCCCCACATGAATCAATCGTTGAAGAGCATCATCTTCAATGCTTGGATCACCCGCTGACAGTCGCTCAGCAAGACTCTCTCGATTGGATAGGACCTCGCTCGCTAATTGCACCAAAGCTTCGATCTGGATGCTTTCTCCACCTGCAGCTTCGCCATCTATAGCAGGTCGATATTCAAGAGCTCCCATCCCTCTCGAACCCTGATAGAGCAAGCGTTCAACAGCAGTGAATGATGCTTTGTCGCGCCCCTCTTTCGCTAACCAGGCGTCAATCAAAGCATTACCGAAATCATCCGGTAGCGAGTCAGCAAGAACTGCGGGGAGGCCTTTGTAAGTATCTCGATTCAGGCTGGGGAATGCGTACGTATGTTCTGCCTGCAGGGGCATTGTGATCGGCGCGATCTCAAGACCGGTTTTCACGAAGTCAGGGTCATATTCGAACAGCCCTAGCTTAGCCTGTTCATCCCAGATCAACGCCCCGACAAAGACCTCCCACAAATAAATTCGAGCAGTAATCACCACGCGGTATCCTTCTTAGCTTTGCCCGGTGCTGAGGTGACTTTTGCACTCGCAATCTTCCCGGTAGATGTTCGTGCGGCGCGAGTACCCGTCGCACGTACACGCTTGTTCCCTGCCAATTTCATGACCTGTAACGGGCTTGGTCGTACGTCCTCAACCAATGAGCTGACTCGCTCCAACTCACTGAGAACGCGTAGCACCGCAATCAGGTTCACTAATGTGCATTTTCCATGCAGGAGATTGAGGAGCGTCTGGCGACTGATACCAGCCTCCTTTGCCACCTCTTCCTGGCTGATATTCTTCTTAAGTCGTAGCGCTTGAATGCGCCCGCCAATTGCAGCTGCCACTGCCTCGTCAGTCATTGCTTGAAGCCGCATAATGTCTACATTCCTTGGCGGAAACCGCCTTAACATGCCTTTTCGTCTAGGATTTTAGGCGTTGTCTTTATACCCAACGGAATCGACAATTTACGCCAGTAGCGCCTACTTTTCTAGACGAAATCCGTTAATATTGAGCTTTGCGCCTACTTTTCTAGACATTATGTGCAAACCTCAATGCGAAATCAAAGGGCGTGACCGCTCGAAACTCATCATAGCGCCTAGATTTCTCTACGCAACGTGACCAAATCGACGCTAGCGAATAGTTTCCTAGGCGTTACTGCTGCGCGAGATGTCATTTTGAGCGGCGGTATTCCCGAGGTGCGATTGGTTTAGAGTCTCTCCCCAACCCTACATGTCTCCGCCGAGCATTTTCTTCTAGTGCTGGAAGCTTGCTGTCACGGTTGTAACGCGTACTCGACCTCGACAGTCGCACTCTCTGAGTCGAAGTTCTCGATGCCTAGTCGCTTCAACAGGAGATTCAGCAGGCCTGTTCCCTGATGGTGGGTAGCTTTGGGATCGAGCAGGAACGCAAGGAAGCGCGAGTGAAGCCGAACCTCGTCACTTGAGCCACGTAATCCGGAGAAGAGATTGAAAGCTGGCGGGCGCTGATATCTCGCGCGCAAGAGCGCCACGGTTTGCAGAAAATCGTCCATGAGAGTAGGACCCTGATTAAGGGGGAGTGACAGCATGCAGTATCAGCAAAATCGCACTCAAAGGTAATGGCGATTTGACGCCACTTAAATCACGCAAGCATAAAGCCCCCTGCTCCAACACCGCCTCCATTCTCCAATCCGCGCCTGCAAACGCTCCCGCTCGACAGAATAAATGGGACAAATCGAGTAAAAGGACGGATTTATTTTCATTTCAGTCCAAAAAGGGAAGGAAAAATAAACTGTCCCCTTTTCACTTATGCTCAGAACTTATTTTCAACGTCCGCTTTGGGTCGAGGGCGCCCATTCACCTGCCTATCCGCTATTTTTTGCGCGCATTTCCAGCACAGTCGACCAGTGCTGAGCGCAGCCACTTAGGCATTTTGCATTCCATGAGCCTGTTGAGCTCTCCATCGCTGAGCGAGTTGGTAATCTTCCTCACGACCTGCTCATTCATCTCGTTTTTCCCGAGATACAGAAAAGCAGTCAAGGCCGTCCCTATTCGCGTTCCAGCTTGTTGGAGTCGTTGCAGTGACGCATGGCGCAGCCGAACAACCGCGTTACCGATTCTGATTTCTCGTGTCGATCCGCTAGTGTAGAAAGTGGGCAAGACCTGCACTTGAACACTTAGACCCAGTCGGCGAACAGCTTCTACACCATGGATCTGGATAGTCTCGCTTCTTGCTCTTGCAACCGCTTCCAACACAGAAATCGGGTTGGCTCGAACCCGTTTACCCGTGTATTGGCTGAACTTGGGACGCATGTAAACGCCGCGGACAACGCGCTCCAAGGTGCCCTTGAGCACCATCCGAGACAGAGCTTTGTTAACAGCGGAGCGGGAGCCCGCTTGCTCAAATACCGTCTGAACAAAGGGTCTTCCCTTGGGCATTCGCTTGATACGTTTCGAGATAGACTCTGTGACAGACACAGCTAATCCTATGACCGACAAGTAGTAGACAGGTCCTATGGCATAGAACCTAACGGCGTTAAACGTAGACACCGTGTTCAATTCGTCCTAGAAGTGTAACCACTTGCTGGTAGCCCGATCGAGTTATCAAGATGTTGCAAGGCACTTGATATCTTAGCCCGATCGCCGGTTTGCATAGCCATTGCCCGGCAAGCGCTCGAGTGCCAAGCACTCGCGTTGCCAGATGCAAGATGTGCTCGCACCGCCCCTCTAAGCATCGGTGGGCGATGCTCCAGCACCCCAGCGGCGAGTTGGGGCAAAGCGCTAGTATCTTTGTGTCGTTCATTTGCACACCTCAAAGGTGAAAGCGTATCTCTCGACCGGCCAGTCGGCCAACGGGCTGTGCTGCTATGTCGAGGAACCTTCCTTGCGCATTTACCAGCCCTCGCAAAAGCTCTCGAGCTTCTTTACATGCCACTTCCTGGTCTTTACCTCCCGCCGGCCCTTCATTGCCTCTTCTTTTCCTCGGAAATAGGGCCGAGGATCAACTCAGCCACGCAGTCTTTGGTTTTATCCGACCGCAGATATCAGCCCGTGTGCGGGGTGCAGGCGTCCATCCGCATCAGTCCAATGGGGTCACGCTGAGTTCCTCGCGAATGCGCTCAATGATCGAGTCCAGCGTGGCATCCTTGTCCATAAAAAGGTAGCACTGGGTCAAGATCGTCAAAGGATGAACATTCATGACTGAGGCGAGCCCATGCACCATTTCGAGGGTAGGGCCCTTTCCACCGGCTTCCAGCTGACTAAGGTAGGTTTGGCTACTTCGGCCGCCGAAATCTTCCTGGCTAAGGCTACGAGATTTTCTCAGCAGCCTCATTGCTTTACCAAATGCCTGTTTCAGCTCCATTTTTTCATTCCTACAAAAGGAATGATGAAGCCGTCTTGAACGTCAGACATCCATTAACTATTGTTAATATTTTGAGGGTTTTTTGATGTTCAAGACCTACAGACATGCCGAACTGAGCCCTGCCGCCATTTTCGGAGAGCCTTACATTCGTCATTGGCAATTTATTGAGCTGGAGCTGCACCACCCATGGTTTTACGTGGAGCTAGTACGCGATCATGGTGATGACATTGTCGGTAGCATGCTGATGATCCCTACGGTACCGATCTTTCAACAAATGCTCTCGGAGCTGGATGACCACTCATGGTTCGCGCAGGCACACCTAATGTCTCCTGGATACATGAGAGGAAGGCGCAATTGGGTGATGGAGCCCCTAATTGAGGTAAGTGTTGCGGAAGGCGGTGCGGGGGCGTTGGAAGCCTACTTGTACAAGGTGGAAGGTGGCGCATGTTACAGCACTCATCACTCGCCTCAGATCGATAGGCTCAAAGTCACAGAAATTATTTTTTCGGCTGAGCGCGATTTGCGCGTGCGAGGGTGAGCTAGTGATGTTAAATCTTTCGCGTTACCTCGCGGCTTCCCTGAAGCTAAATCAACAACTTTGGTGTCACCTTAGCCCATGTCCTCAAGCAATACCTCGTTGAGGCATGTGTGCCTGGATCCGTCACCGTCATAGCCTGGGCGCCGAAGAACTGGAGAAATCCGTGGTTGTACTTAAGCCCGGTGGTCGACTCATCACGCTTTCCGGCCCACCCGACCCGGAGTTCGCCAGAAACGAAGGCATGCCCAAGCTGCTGCAACCGATCGTGGGGCTGCTAAATTGCAAAATCCGCAAGAAGGCTGGGCAACGCCAGGTCGGCTACTCATTCTTGTTCATGCGCGGCAGTGGCGAGCAACTGTCAACGCTAGGTGAACTGATCGATAGCGGCGTCATACGGCCGATCATCGATAAAGTCTTTCCATTCGAGGAAACAGATAGTGCCCTGGCGTATGTCGAAGCAGGACGTGCCAGGGGCAAAGTCGTGTGCAGGTTGTTGCTCCCGACAATCGGGTCTAAAGACGCAAATCACGCATCGAGCGGTAGACGATTTTCTAGGTCGCAGATTTCGGCTGATACGCACGAACCAATGACCAACCGACCATTAGTTCTCATCGCAGGTTCAGCTTCCGGGAACCGACACGGCCGCCTTCGGGGACAGTGATCTGTTTCGCTGGCTGCTCAATGAAGTGCTGCGTCGCTGCATGGAGGCAGTTCTGGTCAAGGGTGAAGGATTTGCCGTAGACGCCAGCATCATCAAAGCTGATGCGAGTCTGCAGCGCGGCGTACCGGGTGATGGACAGGTCAATTGGAGCGATCCGGCCCTGAGCACCCGCGCCGTGCCTGGGTAACTTGAAGCCCTCGATCAAGACGCTGGCCGAAACGCTACCGAAGCGCCTGTCGCTGACTGATCTTCAAGCCCGCTGGACCGCAGCTCCAGGTGGGCCAGCGTTCTTCGCTTACTCCGCGAATTATCTGATCGATACCGAGCACGGCGTTATCATGGATGTGGAACCCACACCGGCTCATCGAACGGCGAAGGTTGAGAGCACCAAAACGATGATCGATCGGGTCGAAGCGCAGTTCGACATCAAGCCGGAGCGCCTCATTGGCGATACCGCTTACGGTACCGCACCGATGCTAGCCTGGATGGTGGAACAAAAAAACATCGTGTCGCATGTGGCAGTGGGACAAAACCGAACGCAAGAACTACAGTTTTTTGAGCAAAGATTTTCACTGAAATGAAGAGGCTGAGGAATACCGCTGCCCTGCTGGCAATGCATTGCGCAACGAATGGCGAGCCTTCAAAAATGAGCGTTCGCACGGCACGAAAGCCAACCCCTCATCTTCCGATCCCGGCAGGCCGACTGCGCGACGTGTCAGATGAAAGCCCAGTGCTGCCCGAACACATCGTTTCGCAAGATTGCTCGCAGCGTTCATGAAGCCGCGCGTGGTGGGGCTCATGCCCATGGATGCGCGCGGACCGGCTTAGGCTCACGATCGCAGCTGCCCGCTTGCCGCTGCGCAGCGACCCGGCAAACAACCAGTTCGACCGCCCAAACGCTCAAGGCCCGATCAAGTTCTCGATCTGGTTGTTGTCGATGGACACAGCACCAACCGATGAATGAGAACGCTCCTGAGTTGAGTGGAAGCGAAAATCAAAAATAGGGATAGTAGTAAGGGCGACCTGTTAGATCCGTCAGCAACCGCTATGGTAAGCGTATAAAGCCAATTAAGTTTGAATGTCATGCCATCGGCGATTCCATATAGCATGACCCTCATCGACTAACCTTCACCTCTGATGAACGCCCGATGAGGCTTGCCGTGAAGCTGCAATGAGGCAGATGGCGATCGCTCATTTGCTACACGCGCTTGAAATAAGTGAAAAAAGTTAATTTAGGTAAGTGACTGATTTATGAGAGATAAAACACATATAACTGTTAGCAAGGCTCCAGAACAAATGAGTACAGCCATTTGCCCCTGCGGCAGCGGCAATCTGCTGGATGCCTGCTGCGGCCCTTATCACCAGGGCCATCCGGCGCCGTGCGCCGAAGCCTTGATGCGCTCGCGCTACAGCGCCTATGTGCTGGGCCTGATCGATTATCTGGTGACGACTACCCTGCCCGCGCAACAAGCGCGCTTGAACCGACAGTCGATCAGCGACTGGAGTGCGCAGAGCACCTGGCTTGGCCTTGAGGTCGAAAGCTCGGAAGTCTTCGGTGGCCAGCCGGAGCACGCCTTCGTCACCTTCACCGCACGCTGGCATGACAGCCAGGGTGAGCACAGCCACCGCGAGCGTTCCTCGTTCGTGCAGAACGCCGGACGCTGGTATTTCATCGACCCCACGGTGCAGACGAAATTGGGGCGCAATGACAATTGCCTTTGCGGCAGCGGGCAGAAGTTCAAGAAGTGTTGTGCGGGTTATTTCGGCGCTTGAGCTGAAGATCAAAAGATCGCAGCCTTCGGCAGCTCCTACGCGGGATTTGCGTTCATTCAGTAGGAGCTGCCGAAGGCTGCGATCTTTAGCGTCTAGACTGGCAATAAAGGGAGTACAACCATGCTCGGTCGCCGGCGCACATTACATTTTCTGCTGTTGATGCTGATCGTAAACCTCGGCGGCTGCGCCTCATGGTTCAGCGATGACAGCGTCGAGCCGGCCGTGCACTTGGTGAAAGTCGAAGTGGTGCGGGCCAAGCTGCTTGAACAGAAATTCATCCTGCATTTTCGCGTCGACAATCCCAACGACAGCGACCTGACCGTGCGCGGTCTCGAATATCGCATTCATCTGGCCGACATGCTGCTGACCGAGGGCGAGCATGAACACTGGTTCACCGTCGGGCCGAACCGCAGCGCCTACTTCAAGGTGCCGATCCGCACCAACCTGTGGCCGAAGGTCAAACAGGTGGTGAAACTGCTGAAAAATCCTAACCAGCAGATTCCCTATCGATTGCAGGGGGAAATGGAAACCGGTTTATTCATCGCCCACTACGTGCACCTTGAGCGCAATGGCGTGATAATCCCCGCCGATCTAACTCCGGAGTGACCTCGATGACCCAGCAACCCCATGTCCATGGCCCAGACTGCAACCACGATCATGACCACCATCACGATCACGATCACGACCATGGCCATGTCCACGGCCCGAACTGCGGCCATGCCCACCAGGAACCGGTGCGCAACGCCCTGAAAGACGTCGGCCGCAACGACCCTTGCCCGTGCGGCAACGGCAAGAAATTCAAGAAGTGCCACGGCGCTTGATGCTCTCGGCGGAGATCATTTTCGCCTGAAACACCGTCTTCGCGAGCAGGCTCGCTCCCACATTCGACCGCGTTCCGATCCCCTGTGGGAGCGAGCCTGCTCGCGAAAGCGGTGGCAGACTCACCAGAAAACTTCAGCCCGCCGCCAAAACCTGCGCAACACTGACAACCCTCGCATACTCCCCATCCAGATTCCCCAGCGACATCCCGTGCACCTCTTCAAAATTAATGCTCCGGACCTGAAGCAGCGCTTTTGTGGCGAGGGAGCTTGCTCCCGCTGGAGTGCGCAGCACTCCCATCCCGAACACCGCGATTTATCAGACGAAATGCGCTGTCTGGATGACGACTGCCGCGCAGCCGGGCGGGAGCAAGCTCCCTCGCCACAGGTTGCGGATTAATACAGAAATAACTGTGTCGCCCGCTTGCGCGGCATCCTCCTGCTCACTAACGTAGCGGCTTTATTGCGCCCCCCAGCCTTATCCCCCGCAGGAGCTTCGCCATGGCCTCGCCAGCCCTTACACACTTTCTTCCCCGGTTCGGCGTTGCCGCAGCAGTGGCCGCTGTCCTCGGCCTGTCCGGGTGCCAGACCTGGAACGCCCAGGACAGCCTGCCGCCGACCTCCGGCGTGCAACCGCTCAAGGGGCTGGCGCAGAACGTGTCGGTGCGGCGCAATGGGATGGGCATGCCGTTGATCGAAAGCAACAGTTTCCATGACGCGCTGTTCAGCCTCGGCTATGTTCACGCCAGCGACCGCGTCAATCAGATGGTCACCCTGCGCCTGTTGGCCCAGGGCCGGCTGGCGGAAATGTCCGGCGCGTCGATGCTCGATGCCGACCGCTACATGCGTGCGGTCAATCTGAAAAAGAGCGCCGGCGAGCTGTACAAGGCCTCGTCGCCACGGCTCAAACGCTTCTTCGAAGTCTACGCACGGGGCGTCAACGCCTACCTGTTTCGCTATGCCGACAAATTGCCGGGCGACCTCGCCGCCAGCGGTTACAGGCCGGAATACTGGAAACCGGAAGATTCGGCATTGATCTTCGCACTGTTGAATTTCAGCCAGTCGGCCAACCTGCCCGAGGAGATTGCCTCGCTGGTGCTGGCGCAAACCGTAACCACTGACAAACTCGCCTGGCTGAGCCCGTCGGCCCCTGATGAGAATCTGCCCGTGGCCGAAGCCGACAAGCTGCAAGGCCTCAAGCTCAACGGCCAGATTCCGGGGCTGACGGAACTGAGCAACGCCAGCCAGCAACTGTCGGCGCTGAACCTGCTCGGCACGCCGACTTCGAACAACTGGGCGATCGCCCCGCAACGCAGCCGCAGCGGCAAAAGCCTGCTGGCCAGCGACGCGCACGGGCCGCTGGGGGCGCCGTCGTTGTGGAGCTTCGTGCAGATCCGCGCGCCGAAATACCAGGCCGCCGGTGTCACCGTCGCCGGTCTGCCAATGATCCTCGGTGGTTTCAACGGCAAAGTGGCGTGGAGCATGACCAGCGTGCTCGGCGATAACCAGGATCTGTTCCTGGAAAAAATCCGCCGCCAGGGCAGCAGCCTGACCTATGAGGTCAATGGCAAATGGCAGCCGCTGGGCGTGCGCAACGAAACCTACTTCGTCAAAGGCCAGCGGCCGATTCGCGAAGTCGTTTACGAAACCCGTCATGGCGCGCTGCTCAACAGTGCCCAGACAGCGGCGCAAGGCAGTGGTTTCGGCCTGGCTCTGCAGACGCCGAGCTTCACCGACGACAAAACCCTGGATGCGTTCTTCGATCTGACCCGCGCCCAGAACGTTGAGCGCGCTTCGGACGCCAGTCGCGAAATCCGCGCCATCACCCTGAATCTGGTATTCGCCGACGCGAGCAATATCGGCTGGCAAGTCACCGGGCGTTTCCCCAACCGTCGCGAAGGCGAAGGCCTGCTGCCCTCGCCGGGCTGGGACGGGCGCTACGACTGGGACGGTTACGCCGACCCGATGCTGCACCCCTACGATCAAGACCCGACCCAAGGCTGGCTCGGCACCGCCAACCAGCGCGTCATCCCGGATGGTTACGGCATGCAGTTGTCGAAATCCTGGGCGGCACCGGAGCGCGGCGAACGCCTGGCCGAACTGGCCGGCAGCGGCAAGCACGACAGTCGCAGCGTGATCGCCATGCAGTACGACCAGACCACCACCTTCGCCGCCAAGCTGAAAAAAGTTTTCGAAGCGCCGGGCATGAAGCAACCGCTGAAACAGGCGATCGACACCTTGCCGGAAGCCGAGCGCAGCAAGGCTCGCGAAGCCTTCACGCGTTTGATGGCGTTCGACGGCAAGCTCAGCCCTACCTCGGCGGACGCGGCGATTTACCAACTGTTTCTGCAGGAAAGCATGAAGCAGATCTTCCTCGACGAACTCGGCCCCGAGTCCAGCCCGGCGTGGAAAGCCCTTGTGGCCGATGGCGATCTGTCCTACGCGGCGCAAGCCGATCATCTGCTCGGCCGTGAGGACAGTCCTTTCTGGGATGACCTGCGCACGCCGCAGAAGGAAGACAAAGCCGTGATTCTCGCCCGTAGCCTCGCGGCGGCAATCACTGCAGGTGACAGTCAACTGAGCGGCGACCACCGTGCCTGGCAGTGGGGCAAATTGCACAGTTATCAGTGGAAGAACGCAGCAGGCCAGAGCATCCGCGGGCCACTGGCAGCGGGTGGTGATCACACCACGCTCAATACCTCGGCGTTTGCCTGGGGTCAGGACTTCGCCACAACGCGCGCGCCGTCGATGCGTTTTATCGTCGACTTCGGCCAGAGCGAGCCGCTGATGGCGCAGAACGGCACCGGGCAGTCGGGCAATCCGTTGAGTCCGAATTACCTCAACGGGATCGATGCGTGGCTCAAGGGGCAGTACATCGGCTTGCCGATGCAGCCGCAGAACTTTGATCGGGTGTATGGCAAGGCCCGGTTGACCCTCACCCCTGGCAAGTAAACGCAGTTTTTCCCTGTGGGAGCGAGCCTGCTCGCGAAGACGGAGGCACAGTCAGAATTGATGTGTCAGGTAAACCGCTTTCGCGAGCAGGCTCGCTCCCACATTGGCTTTGCATCCCCCTTAAAAGTCGATAGAACTTCCAGCTTCACGCCCGCCTCATAGTTAACAAGCCCCCCATTGCGGTCATGACATGGATCTTGTTATCGCCCGACCTGAAGGTCTCTACTGCCCCGCCGGGGATTTCTATATCGATCCGTGGCGCCCGGTCGAGCGTTCGGTGATTACCCATGCCCATGGCGATCACGCACGCACCGGTAATCAGCATTACCTGTCGAGCAGCGCCAGTGCAGGCATCCTGCGTGCGCGCCTTGGTCAGGACATCCAGTTGCAAACCCTCGATTATGGCCAGCGCCTGACCCATCACGGTGTGACCTTGAGTTTTCACCCGGCCGGCCATGTCCTCGGCTCCGCGCAGGTGCGGCTGGAGTACGGCGGCGAAGTCTGGGTGGCGTCCGGCGATTACAAGGTCGAGCCGGATGGCACCTGTACACCGTTCGAACCGGTGCGCTGCCACACCTTCATCACCGAATCGACCTTCGGCCTGCCGATCTACCGCTGGCAGCCTCAGGCGCAGATCTTTGACGAGATCAATCAATGGTGGGCGGCAAATATCGCCGCCGGCAAGGCCAGCGTGTTGTTCTGCTACTCGTTCGGCAAGGCCCAGCGGATTCTCCACGGCATCGACGAAACCCTGGGGCCGATCCTCAGCCACGGCGCAGTCGAGCCGTTGAACCGCGTGTATCGCGACGCTGGCGTGTACCTGCCGCCGACGATCTACGCCGGTGACGTGAAAAAGAGTGATCCGATCATGCGTCAGGCGCTGGTCATTGCTCCGCCGTCGGCGGGTGGCAGCACATGGATGCGCCGTTTCGGTGACTTCAGCGATGCCTTCGCCAGCGGCTGGATGCGTTTGCGCGGCACTCGGCGTCGGCGTGGTGTGGATCGTGGTTTCGTCCTGTCCGACCACGCCGACTGGCCCGGCCTGCTATGGGCGATCAACCAGACCGGCGCGGAACGGGTGATGGTCACCCACGGATCGATTGGCGTGCTGGTGCGTCATCTGCGCGAACAAGGTCTGGATGCCCAAGGCTTCACCACTGAATACGGCGATGACGAAGAAGACAACATCGCCGCCGAACCCACCGTTGCCGAGACATCAGCATGAAAGCCTTCGCCGAGTTATATGCCGAACTCGACGCCACCACATCGAGCAACGCCAAACTGGCGGCGATGCAGGCCTACTTCGCTCAAGCGGCGCCGGAAGATGCCGCGTGGGCGGTGTACTTTCTCTCCGGCGGCCGGCCCCGGCAATTGGTGCCGGTGCGCATCCTCCGTGAGCTGGCGGTAGAAGTCTCGGGACTGGAGCCGTGGTTGTTCGAGGAAAGTTATCAAGCCGTCGGCGATCTCGCCGAGACCATTTCCCTCGTACTTCCAGAAAACGCCCACAGCTCCGAGGCCGGTCTGGCTGAATGGATCGAGGACAAACTGCTGTCACTGCGCGGCGAAACCCCGGAATTCCTCGGACGGCAACTGCCGATGTTGTGGGCGCAACTGGATCGACCGAGCCTGATGCTGTGTATCAAGTTGATCACCGGCAGTTTCCGCGTCGGCGTATCGAAATTACTGGTGACCCGCGCACTGGCCTCGATGGCCGGCCTGGACAGCAAACGCGTAGCGCAGCGTCTGGTCGGTTACACCGATCTGTCGAACCGGCCGAATGCTGCCAGTTACCTGAAACTGATCGCCGCCGAATCGGCCGACGAACATGCCCAGCGTGGCGGCCAGCCTTACCCGTTCTTCCTCGCCCACGCCTTGTCGCAACCGGTCGAGGAGTTCGAGACGTTGCTCGGCCCGGCCAGTGACTGGCAGGTGGAATGGAAGTGGGACGGCATCCGCGCCCAAGTGGTCAAGCGCGACGGTAAAATATGGGTGTGGTCGCGCGGCGAGGAACTGGTGACCGAGCGCTTCCCGGAATTCGATGTGCTGGTGCATGGCTTGCCCGACGGCACGGTCATCGACGGCGAAATCGTCGTATGGAAGAGCACCCATCCGAGCACCGAAGATGCTTTCGATCCGCAGTCCAGCGAGCCACCGGCGGTGCAACCGTTCGCCCTGCTGCAGCAACGCATCGGCCGCAAGACCCTCGACAAGAAAATTCTCGAAGAAGTGCCGGTGGTGGTGCTCGCCTATGACTTGCTGGAATGGCAGGGCGAGGACTGGCGCAACCAGCCCCAGGTCAAACGGCGTGCGCAACTCGAGGAGGTGATCGCCCGCTGCAACAGCCCGGTGCTGCTGCCCTCGCCCGTGCTGACCGGTGAAGACTGGCTCGACCTCGGCCGCCAGCGCGAAGCCTCACGCAAACTCGGCGTCGAAGGGATGATGCTCAAGGCGCGCGATTCGCTGTATGGCGTCGGCCGGACCAAGGACATGGGCGTGTGGTGGAAATGGAAGGTCGATCCGTTCAGCGTCGATGCCGTGCTGATTTATGCCCAGCGCGGGCACGGCCGCCGCGCCAGTCTGTACAGCGATTACACCTTCGCGGTGTGGGACGGCCCGCCGGAATCCAGCCAGCGCTCGCTGGTGCCGTTCGCCAAAGCCTATTCGGGGCTGACCGATGAGGAAATGCGCCAGGTCGACAGCATCGTGCGCAAGACCACGGTGGAAAAATTCGGCCCGGTGAGCAGCGTGAAGCCCAGCCTGGTCTTTGAATTGGGCTTCGAAGGCATCGCCCTGTCGCGCCGGCACAAGAGCGGCATCGCCGTGCGCTTCCCGCGGATGCTGCGCTGGCGCAAGGATAAAACCGTCGAAGAAGCCGACAGCCTCGCTACCCTGCAGGACCTGCTGGCCTGAGCGAAACCCTTTGGCGAGGAAGCTTGCTCCCGCTCGGCTGCCCAGCAGTCGCACCCCAGGTTTTTCGGGAAAATACCGGGAGGGCTTCGCCCTCCAGCGGGAGCAAGCTCCCTCGCCACAGGTAAGTGCTGCCGTCAACTCAGCGGGCGTTCCGAAACGGTGCGACAAAAACGCAACGCCCGATTCCGGGCATTCAACCAGTCTTGCCCCTCCCCGCTCAACCTTTTAAAACACCTGTTCGGGACTCTGGTTCGGAAATTGCTACTTTCTATAGGTCGTAAGCGTTGCAGTAACAATAATTCTGCGCCACAAGCGCTCATATTGGTTCTTAGGGATTGAATAATGAAAAAAGCATTGCTGACCCTTTCTGCACTGGCGTTGTGCATGGCCGCCGGCTCCGCGCTGGCCAAGGAATACAAAGAGCTGCGCTTTGGCGTTGACCCTTCGTACGCACCGTTCGAGTCGAAAGCGGCCGACGGCAGCCTGGTCGGGTTCGATATCGACCTGGGCAACGCGATCTGCGCCGAACTGAAGGTCAAGTGCAAATGGGTCGAGAGCGACTTCGACGGCATGATCCCGGGCCTCAAGGCCAACAAGTTCGACGGCGTGATTTCGTCGATGACCGTGACCCCGGCCCGCGAGAAGGTCATCGACTTCTCCAGCGAACTGTTTTCCGGGCCTACCGCTTACGTGTTCAAGAAGGGTTCCGGCCTGAGCGAAGACGTTGCCTCGCTCAAGGGTAAAACCGTGGGCTATGAGCAAGGCACCATTCAGGAAGCCTACGCCAAAGCCGTACTGGACAAGGCTGGCGTGAAAACCCAGGCCTACCAGAACCAGGATCAGGTGTATTCCGACCTGACGTCCGGGCGTCTCGACGCTGCGATTCAGGACATGCTGCAAGCCGAGCTGGGCTTTCTCAAGTCGCCAAAAGGCGAAGGCTACGAAATCAGCAAGCCGGTCGACAGCGAATTGCTGCCCGCCAAAACCGCCATCGGTATCAAGAAAGGTAACACTGAGCTGAAAGCACTTTTGGATAAAGGTATCAAAGCGTTACACGACGACGGCAAATACGCCGAGATTCAAAAGAAACACTTTGGCGACCTGAATCTGTACAGCGGCAAATAATGCCCCGGCGCCCATCCTCGATGGGCGCCTTTTCCATCCGCTCAGGTTGCTGATTTATGTTTGAAACCCTCCTGCAAAATCTGGGACTGGCCTCGTTCAGTCTGCACGGCTTCGGCCCGTTGCTGCTGCAAGGCACCTGGATGACCATCAAATTATCGGCGATGTCGCTGCTGGTGGCCGTGTTGCTCGGCCTGCTCGGCGCCAGTGCCAAACTGTCGAAAGTCAAACTGCTGCGCCTGCCCGCGCAGCTCTACACCACGCTGATTCGCGGCGTGCCGGATCTGGTACTGATGCTGCTGATCTTCTACAGCCTGCAAACCTGGCTGACGACCCTGACCGACTACATGGAATGGGAGTACATCGAGATCGACCCGTTCAGCGCCGGCGTCCTGACGCTGGGCTTCATTTATGGCGCATATTTCACCGAGACCTTCCGGGGTGCGATCCTCGCGGTGCCGCGGGGTCAGGTCGAAGCCGCCACCGCTTACGGCCTCAAACGCGGCCAGCGGTTTCGCTTCGTGGTGTTCCCGCAGATGATGCGCTTCGCCCTGCCGGGCATCGGCAACAACTGGATGGTTATGCTCAAGGCCACCGCACTGGTGTCGATCATCGGCCTCGCCGATCTGGTCAAGGCTGCCCAGGACGCCGGTAAAAGCACCTATCAACTGTTCTACTTCCTGGTTCTCGCCGCCTTGATCTATCTGCTGATCACCAGTGCTTCGAACTTCATCCTGCGCTGGCTCGAACGCCGCTACGCCGCCGGTGCCCGGGAGGCCGTACGATGATCGAACTCCTGCAGGAATACTGGAAAGCCTTCCTTTATACCGACGGCCAGAACATCACCGGGCTGGCGATGACGATGTGGCTGCTGACTGCCTCAATCTGCATCGGCTTCATTGTCTCGATTCCGCTGTCGATCGCCCGGGTTTCGCCGCACTTCTATATTCGCTGGCCAGTGCAGTTCTACACCTACCTGTTCCGTGGCACGCCGCTGTATATCCAGTTGCTGATCTGCTACACCGGCATCTACAGCCTCGCCGCCGTGCGCGAGCAACCGCTGCTCGACAGCTTCTTTCGCGATGCGATGAACTGCACGATCCTTGCCTTCGCCCTCAACACTTGCGCCTACACCACGGAGATCTTCGCCGGGGCGATTCGCAGCATGAACCACGGCGAAGTGGAAGCGGCCAAGGCGTACGGGCTAACCGGCTGGAAGTTGTATGCGTACGTGATCATGCCGTCGGCGCTGCGCCGTTCGTTGCCCTACTACAGCAACGAAGTGATCCTGATGCTGCACTCGACCACAGTGGCATTCACCGCGACCATTCCCGACATCCTCAAAGTCGCACGGGACGCCAACTCGGCGACCTTCCTGACTTTTCAGTCGTTCGGCATCGCCGCGCTGATCTACCTGACCATCACCTTTGCGCTGGTCGGCCTGTTCCGCCTCGCCGAACGCCGCTGGCTGGCCTTCCTCGGGCCGACTCACTAGGACCCTTTTGAAATGCGTCATCAGATACACGATTTGCTGGCCCCGCTGCCGGGGACCGCACGGCAGATTCACAGCTTCCACTTCGGCCCGCAGCAGGCCCAGGGCAAGGTTTACATTCAGGCTTCACTGCATGCCGACGAACTGCCCGGCATGCTCGTCGCCTGGCACCTCAAGCAACGTCTGGCCGAGCTGGAAGCCGCCGGCCGCCTGCGCAGCGAGATCGTGCTGGTGCCGGTGGCCAACCCGGTCGGCCTCGAACAAGTGTTGATGGACGTCCCGCTGGGCCGTTACGAGCTCGAAAGCGGACAGAACTTCAACCGCTGGTTCGTCGACCTCAGCGAAGAAATCGGCAACGCCATCGAAGGCCAGCTCAACGACGATGCGCAGCACAACCTCAAGCTGATCCGCAGCAGTCTGCGCAACGCCCTCGCCCGCCAGACGCCAACGACACAACTGCAATCCCAGCGCCTGACCCTGCAACGCCTTGCCTGCGATGCCGACATGGTGCTCGACTTGCACTGCGACTTTGAGTCGGTGGTGCACCTGTACACCACGCCCGAAGCCTGGCCGCAGGTCGAACCGCTGGCGCGCTATATCGAAGCCCAGGCCTGCCTGCTGGCCACCGACTCCGGCGGGCAGTCGTTCGACGAATGTTTCACCCTGCTCTGGTGGCAATTGCGCGAGCGCTTCGGCGAGCATTTCGAGATTCCGCTTGGCAGTTTCTCGGTAACCGTCGAGTTGCGCGGCCAAGGCGACGTCAATCACCCGCTGGCCAGTCGCGATTGTCAGGCGCTGATCGATTATCTGGTGCAGTTCGACGCCATCGTCGGCGAGACCAGGCAGCAACCGCCGCTGCCATACCCGGCCACACCGTTGGCCGGTGTCGAGCCGGTGACCACGCCGGTCGGCGGCCTGTTGGTGTACTGCGCCACGCCCGGTCAGTATCTGGAAGCCGGCCAGCAGATCGCGGAAATCATCGACCCGATCCACGACCGGGTCACCCCCATTCATTGCACCGCCGCCGGCCTGCTGTACGCGCGCTCGCTGCGACGCATGGCCACTGCCGGCATGGTCATCGCCCACGTCGCGGGCGCCGAAGCCTATCGCAGCGGCTACCTACTTTCGCCTTGAAGGATGCTCGTCCATGTACAAACTGACCGTTGAAGGCCTGCATAAAAGCTATGGCGATCATCAGGTGCTCAAAGGCGTTTCGCTCAAGGCCAAAACCGGCGACGTGATCAGTCTGATCGGCGCCAGCGGCTCGGGCAAAAGCACGTTTTTGCGCTGCATCAACTTTCTCGAACAACCCAACGACGGCGCCATGAGCCTCGATGGCCAGGCTATCCGTATGGTTACCGACCGTCACGGCATGCACGTTGCCGACGCCGATGAACTGCAGCGCCTGCGCACGCGGCTGGCGATGGTGTTCCAGCATTTCAACCTGTGGAGCCACATGACCGTGCTGGAAAACATCACCATGGCCCCGCGCCGGGTGCTCGGTTGCAGCAAACAGGAAGCCGACGATCGCGCGCGGCGCTATCTGGACAAGGTCGGTTTGCCGGCGCGGGTCGCCGATCAGTACCCGGCGTTTCTCTCGGGCGGTCAGCAGCAACGCGTGGCGATCGCCCGGGCGCTGGCGATGGAACCGGAGGTAATGCTGTTCGATGAGCCGACCTCGGCGCTCGATCCGGAACTGGTCGGCGAAGTGTTGAAAGTGATTCAGGGACTGGCCGAGGAAGGCCGGACGATGATCATGGTCACCCACGAAATGAGCTTTGCGCGCAAGGTGTCGAATCAGGTGCTGTTTCTCCATCAGGGCTTGGTGGAAGAAGAAGGCGCGCCCGAAGAGGTGCTGGGCAACCCGAAGAGCGAACGGCTGAAACAGTTTCTCAGCGGCAACCTGAAATAACACCGTACACACTCCCCTGTAGGAGCTGACGAGTGAAACGAGGCTGCGATCTTTTGATCTTTCAAGCAGAGTCAAAAGATCGCAGCCTCGTTTCACTCGTCAGCTCCTACACGGGAATCGCGTCGTTTTAAACCTTTGGTCTGTTGGTGTGGTCTCTGAAAACAACACCTCCAGAGCGCACGCAGCCGGCATGGCGAAATCCCCCGACTTTGCAAAAACCTGGTTCAGCGCCCGCGACTGGAAGCCGTTCGCCTTTCAGAAACAAGTGTGGGCTGCAGTGAAAAACGGCGACTCCGGTTTGCTCCACGCCAGCACCGGCGCCGGCAAAACCTATGCGGTGTGGTTCGCCGCGCTCAATCGCTTCGCTCGCGTACTACCGCCCGTGGCCACGCCGCGCAAACGCAAGCCGCCGGCCGAACCGCTGACGGTGCTGTGGATCACGCCAATGCGCGCCCTCGCCGCCGACACGGCGCGCGCGCTGCAAAGCCCGGTCGATGATTTGCACATTTCGTGGAGCATCGGCCTGCGCACCGGCGACACCAGCAGCAGCGAACGCGCGCGCCAGGGCCGGCGCCTGCCGACCACGCTGATCACCACCCCGGAAAGCTTGACCCTGCTGCTCGCCCGCGCCGATGCGCGTACCGCGTTATCGACCCTGCGCATGATCGTCGTTGATGAATGGCACGAATTGCTCGGCAACAAACGTGGCGTGCAACTGCAACTGGCCCTCGCCCGCTTGCGTCACTGGCAGCCAGAACTGATCGTCTGGGGCGTTTCCGCCACTCTCGGTAATCAATCCCACGCCGAAGAAGTGCTGATCCCACAGGGCGGCGGCATCAGCGTTCAGGGTAAAAGCGAAAAAACCCTGCAAGTCGACACCCTGCTCCCACCGGCCATCGAGCGTTTTCCGTGGGCCGGGCACATCGGCCTGAAGATGCTGCCGCAGGTGGTTGCCGAACTCGACGCCTGCGCCAGCAGCCTGGTATTTACCAACACCCGGGCGCAATCGGAAATCTGGTATCAGGCGTTGTTGGAGGCGCGACCGGACTGGGCCGGGTTGATCGCCTTGCATCACAGCTCACTGTCCCGCGACACCCGCGACTGGGTCGAACAGGCGTTGAAGAATGGCCAGTTGAAAGCCGTGGTGTGTACCTCGAGCCTGGACCTGGGCGTGGATTTTCTGCCGGTCGAGCGCGTACTGCAGATCGGCTCTGCCAAAGGTGTCGCGCGGTTGATGCAACGTGCCGGCCGATCCGGCCACGCACCGGGGCGCACCTCCCGGGTGACGCTGGTGCCGACCCACAGCCTTGAACTGATCGAAGCAGTGGCCGCGCGCGATGCCGTCGAACAGCGTCGCATCGAGCCGCGTCTGTCGCCGCACAAGCCGCTGGACGTTCTGGTGCAGCATTTGGTGAGCATGGCCCTTGGCGGTGGGTTTATTCCTGAAGACTTGTATGAAGAAGTCCGTGGCGCTTGGGCTTATCGCGACCTGACGGCGGCAGACTGGGCGTGGGCACTGGCTTTCGTACGTCATGGCGGAATGTCTCTGACAGCCTATCCGGATTACCGCCGGGTCGAGCCCGACGAGTACGGCGTCTGGCGTGTGCCGGATGCACGTCTGGCGCGGCGCCACCGCATGAGCATCGGCACCATCGTCAGCGATGCCAGCATCAACCTGAAATTCTGGAGCAAGGGTGGCGGCGGCAAGCAACTGGGCAGTGTCGAGGAAGGCTTTATTGCACGACTGAAACCCGGCGATGGTTTCCTCTTTGCCGGCCGCCTGCTGGAGCTGGTGCGCGTGGAAAACATGACCGCCTACGTCAAACGCAGCACCGCGAAAAAAGCCGCCGTGCCGCGCTGGAATGGCGGACGCATGCCGCTATCCAACGAGCTGGCCGCGGCCGTGGTCACGCGTTTCAGCGCCGCCGCCCAAGGTCAGTTCAATGGTCCGGAAATGCAGGCGCTGCGGCCGCTGCTGGAGACGCAGATACGCTGGTCCGGCTTGCCCACCACCGAGAATCTGCTGGCCGAAGTGCTGAAATCCCGCGAGGGCTGGCATCTTTTCCTCTATCCGTTTGCCGGGCGTCAGGTGCATCTGGGGTTGGCGAGTCTGCTGGCGTGGCGCGTCAGTCAACGCCAGCCGGTGACCTTCTCGATCGCAGTCAACGATTATGGTCTGGAATTGCTCAGCGCCACGCCGTTGGACTGGGCGGCGCATCTGGATGCACACCTGTTCAACGCTGATGACCTGTTGCTGGATGTCCTCGCCAGCCTGAATGCCGGTGAACTGGCGTTGCGCCGCTTCCGGGAAATCGCGCGGATCGCCGGGCTGGTGTTCGCCGGGTATCCGGGCGCACCGAAAAGCACTCGCCAGGTGCAGGCCTCGAGCGGCTTGTTTTTCCAGGTGTTCAAACAATATGACGCCGACAACCTGCTGCTGGCCCAAGCGGGGGAAGAAGTCCTACGGGAAGAACTGGATATTCGGCGCCTGGAACAGACTTTGGAGCGCATCAATCAGATGAAGATGGATGTGCATCAAGTCAAACGTCCGACACCGCTGGGGTTTCCCCTGCTGGTGGAGCGGATGCGCGAAAGCATGAGTTCGGAAAAACTGGCTGACAGGATCAGAAGAATGGTCGGAGACCTGGAAAAAACCGCTGATAACGGAAAATCATCGTGAGTGCGGCGTACCCGGTACGTTTGGCCGGCGAAGAATTGTGGTTGCTACCGGAAAAAGCGCTGTACTGGCCAGCGCAGGAAGCGCTGTTGATTGCCGACGTCCACTTCGGCAAAGCGGCAGCCTATCGCAGCCTCGGCCAGCCCGTGCCCTGTGGCACCACGGCAAGCAACATCGCAGTCATCGACGCGCTGCTGGCGAGGCTGCCGTGCCGTCAGTTGATCTTCCTCGGAGATTTCCTCCACGGGCCCGGCTCCCATGCTGAGAACACGCTGAATGCCCTGGCAGAATGGCGCGCGCGGCACGCCGATCTGCCTATGACGCTGATTCGCGGCAACCATGACAAACGCGCAGGCGACCCACCAGCCTCGCTTAATATCCGCGTCGTGCCCGAGCCGCTATTGCTCGGGCCGTTCGCTCTGCAGCATGAGCCCGATCCGCATGCCGAACGGCATGTGCTCGCCGGCCATGTGCACCCGGTCTATCGATTGCACGGCAGAGGACGCCAGAGCTTGCGCCTGGCGTGTTTCAGGTTGGGCGAGCGTATCAGCCTGATGCCGGCGTTCGGTGCGTTTACCGGTGGCTTTCAGGTCGAGCGCGACGACAGCTGCAGAGTCTTCGTGATCGGTGACAACGAAATATGGCCCGTCAGTTAGCTGACGGGCCATGATTTTTCAGTGATCAGGCGACAGGTGCCGGAGGCGGCTCGTCCGGTAGCGTCGGTTCGCCGGGTTCGGTCGGTTGTTCGTTGGGAGTATCGGGGTCGGGCTGTCCGGGTACGCCACCGGCCAGGCTCAAAGACGGATTCGCCAATAACGACCAGGCCAGGACGCCTATCTGATTGGGCTCAAGCCTTGCCAGTTCAGCGCTGATTCGCGGGTCGATCTTCATAGGGCACTCCTTAGTGAAGGCCCGTATTTGTCTGTAACAAAAACGGGCAGTACACCCCATAGAGTGTCTGCCCGCCAAAGAATTCCCGACATCCGTCGGATGGCGATCAGGTGCGCGGCAATGTCACGCCACGCTGCCCCTGATACTTGCCGCCGCGATCCTTGTAGGAAACTTCACATTCCTCATCGGATTCCAGAAAGAGCATCTGCGCCACGCCTTCGTTGGCGTAGATCTTCGCCGGCAGGTTGGTGGTGTTGGAGAATTCCAGCGTCACGTGACCTTCCCACTCAGGCTCGAGCGGGGTGACGTTGACGATGATGCCGCAGCGCGCGTAGGTGCTTTTACCCAGGCAGATGGTCAGGACGTTGCGCGGGATGCGGAAGTACTCGACGGTGCTGGCCAGGGCGAAGGAGTTCGGCGGGATGATGCAAACGTCGCTGTGGATGTCGACGAAGCTGCCGGCGTCGAAGTTCTTCGGGTCGACGATGGCCGAATTGATGTTGGTGAACACCTTGAAGTGGTTGGTGCACCGCACGTCGTAGCCGTAGCTCGACACACCGTAGGAAATCACCCGACTGTCGTCGCTGCCGCGCATCTGCCGCTCGACGAATGGTTCGATCATTCCGTGTTCCTGCGCCATGCGGCGAATCCACTTGTCCGATTTGATGCTCATGGCGGGGTTGTCCTGAATAGCGAGGTGGAAAAATTCTGACCGGCATCTTACCGGGCGCGCCGCTTCGTTCAAAGTGCACAACGCAATTCTCGGCGAACGCCCCGTATTTACGCGATCTGGCGACGAACCGTCGCACCGTCGATCCCGAAAACAGAGAAACCTTTGCAAGAAGCATTGGCACGTTCCGGAAAAAGGGTTAAGGTGGCGTCACTGTGCTGCTTGTGTCACTGAGAATCTCTACACGATATGTTGAATTTCGATCCAACCATCTACAAGAATTTTTCCTGCTCTTTGCACTCAGTCTCGGCCAGGGTTCTTCCTGAGTCGCAGTTATCTTTGTTCAAGGAGTTACACCATGTCTAATCGCCAAACCGGTACCGTTAAGTGGTTCAACGATGAAAAAGGCTTCGGCTTCATCACTCCACAATCCGGTGACGACCTGTTCGTTCACTTCAAAGCTATCCAATCCGACGGCTTCAAAAGCCTGAAAGAAGGCCAACAGGTTTCTTTCATCGCTACCCGCGGTCAGAAAGGCATGCAAGCTGAAGAAGTACAAGTTATCTAACTTGTAGCTTCTTTAGAAAAGAGCCCCGCCCTTAAAAGCGGGGCTTTTTTGTGGGCGCTTGTTTTATGAGCGTAAAAAGATCGCAGCCTTCGGCAGCTCCTACAGAGGATTGGTGTACATCCTGTGGGAGCTGCCGAAGGCTGCGATCTTTTTCTTCTTTACCAGGCCACGCCAAATCCTGCGGTGTAGCGCGTCTTGTTCAAATCGGCATCGTTGGTGCCGCTGATGATGTCGCGCTCGGCCTTGAGGTTGAGCGAGGCCCAGTCGGTGACCTTGTAGCGCAGGCCCATTTCCGCATCCAGTGCGTAATCGGCTACGCCCGACAGCGGCTTGCCGACTTCGCCATTGGTGAAGAACTCGACCTTCTTGCCGATAAGGTAGCGGTTGTAGTCCCACTTCATGGCGACGGAATAGAAGTTGTCCTTGCTGCCATCGCGGTACTCGTAATCGGTGCGGTTGAGCAACGAACCCAGCGAGAACGCGCCCAGTTCATCATCCCAGAACTGGTAGCCGGGGCCGGTACCGACCACACGCTGACGCGCCAGCTCTTCAATATGGTCGCGCTTATAGTTAAGGCGCCCCTGCCAGAACCACTGATCAGTCAGGAAGCGGTCGAGCGAGTATTCGGCGCGCCAGTTGTTGGTCGTGGTTTCGGCGTCCTGCACTTCACGGTTGTACTCGCCCTCGGCGATATGCCGCCAGCGACCATGCCGCGCCGAGGTCTTGAAGCCAACGTCATAATCGTCGGTATCTTTTTCGGCGCGCTGATAATCCAGCGCCAGATCGACGTTGCCCTTCCACACCAGGTCGGTGACGATTGGCTTGGGTTTGAGAATCTGCTGAATGCTCGCCAGCTCGACCGTTTTCGGCGCCTCGCCGTTGGCCAGGGTGACTTTGCCGTCGTCCGCTGCGGTGAGTGATTTCGACACCTCGCCGGCGTAGGCGTCCTGTTTGACCAGCAGGTGCTGATCGCTGTCCAGAGTCTTGACCTCTTTCCAGTCAATCGCCACCGCGCCGGCGTATTTGGTCTGGATCAACAACTTGCCGCCATCGAATACCGTGATAGTGCCGCTCAGCTTGTCGCCGTTTTTCAACCAGACGGTGTCGGCAAGCAGGGGCGTGGACGTGCTGCAAACAGCAAGGCACAACAAGGTTCTGGAGAACATAAGCAGATCAAGGGCTCAGAGTTGGCGAAAAGTTCGGCATTATCCGTGGGATTCTGCCCATGACAAGGACTGACCGGACTATTTCAATTGAGTTCATTTCTCAACTGCGCCGCCAGCGATTACCCTTATTGCCATCGACACGCCCATGCTCAGGAACCGCGTACGTGAAAGACCCACTCGACAGCGTCGAAAACGATGCGCAAATCCGACGCACGGCGCTCTACTCGACACTTGCCCAAGTGCCCGAAGGTAAAGTCGTCAGTTATGGCCAGTTGGCCGAACTCGCTGGACTGGGCCGCGCCGCGCGCTGGGTCGGCCGTACCCTGAGCCAGTTGCCCAGCGACACCAGGCTGCCCTGGCACCGTGTACTCGGCGCCGGCGGACGGATCAGCCTGCCGGTCGGCAGCCCCTCGGGAGATGAACAACGCGCGCGATTGCGCATGGAAGGCATCACCGTCCAGAACAATCGTGTGGATATTCGGCGCCATGGCTGGCGTCCGGTAGAGCACAGCGGTTAGAGTGCGCGCTTTGTTTTCGCAATTTTGAGGCAGACTTCAGCCCATGCCCCGTAAAACCTGGCGCGCCGCGCTCGCCGCCTATGCCAGTCCTTCGACGCTCGTGCTGTTGTTGCTCGGTTTTGCCGCCGGCCTGCCGTACATGCTGGTGTTCTCGACGCTCTCCGTGTGGTTGCGTGAAGCAGGCGTGGCCCGTGAAACCATCGGCTATGCCAGCCTGATCGGCCTGGCCTACGCGTTCAAATGGGTCTGGTCACCGCTGCTCGACCAATGGCGCCTGCCCTTGCTGGGCAAGCTCGGCCGTCGCCGTTCCTGGCTGGTGCTTTCCCAGGCACTGGTGATTCTCGGGCTGATCGGCATGGGTTTCTGTGACCCGCAGAAGCACTTGTCCTGGCTGATCGCCATTGCCGTCGTTGTCGCCTTCGCCTCTGCCACGCAAGATATTGCGGTCGATGCCTATCGCCTGGAAATCGCCGATGACAGCCGCCAGGCTGCCCTCGCCGCCAGTTACATGTCCGGTTATCGCGTCGCCGCCCTGCTCGCCACCGCCGGCGCGCTGTTTTTCGCCGAAGGTTTCGGCTCCACCGGTTTCAACTATAAGCATGCGGCGTGGACCGGCACCTATGTGCTGTTCGGCGCATTGATGGTGCCCGCGCTGCTGACCACCTTGTTCATGCGTGAGCCGCCGGTGCCGCTGCGCACGCAGTTGCAGGCCGGGCGCTACACGTTCATGCATCAATTGATGTCGGTGTTCGTGTTGATCATCTTGCTGGTCTCGGTACCGGCGATGTTTACCCAGCTGTACAACACCGATTTCGCTGGCGTGCTGTTCGGCGACATGAGCCCGCTCGACCTGCTGCTCGAAGACCGCGCCTTCCTGCGCGCCATCCTCTATACGCTGCTCACGGGGATGTGTCTGTCGGCCATGGGCCGGCGCGGATTGGCTCCGGTACTCACGCCGGTCAACGATTTTATTCTGCGTTACCGCTGGCAGGCGCTATTGCTGCTGGGCCTGATCGCCACCTATCGGATGTCGGACACGGTGATGGGCGTGATGGCCAATGTGTTCTACATCGACCAGGGCTTCACCAAGGATCAGATCGCCAGTGTCAGCAAGATTTTCGGCCTGATCATGACCCTCGTCGGCGCCGGCATGGGCGGCCTGTTGATCGTGCGTTTCGGCATTCTGCCGATCCTGTTTATCGGCGGCGTGGCTTCGGCAGCGACCAACCTGCTGTTCGTGATGCTCGCCGACATGGGCCCGAACCTGCAGATGCTGGTGGTGACCATTTCTCTCGACAACTTCAGCTCCGGTCTGGCCACCTCGGCTTTCGTCGCCTACCTGTCGAGCCTGACCAACCTGAAGTTCTCGGCCACGCAATACGCCCTGCTCAGCTCGATCATGTTGCTGCTGCCGCGCCTGATGGGCGGTTACTCCGGCGTATTGGTGGAGAAGTTCGGCTATCACAGCTTCTTCCTCATTACCGCCCTGCTCGGCGTGCCGACGCTGGTGCTGATCGCGCTGCACTGGTTTCAGGAGCGCCGCCGCGAAGGACCGACACCGACGGCTGAACCCGCGCCGACACCCGTTACCGAAGAATCGTAGGACGCGTCGCCAATGGCGGGAGGAATCCCGCCGCAGGACCTCTGCGCCGGCCACACTTCTGTACGTCAGCAAAACTCGCCGGTACACTGCTCCGTCATTTCCAGTCATAGCAACCGACAACGGCCAACCATGCGCACCAGTCAATTTTTGCTCGCCACACAGAAAGAAACGCCTTCCGACGCGGTCGTGATCAGCCACCAGCTGATGCTGCGCGCCGGCATGATCCGCAAGCTTGCCTCGGGCCTGTACACCTGGCTGCCGATGGGCCTGCGAGTCATGCGCAAGGTCGAAGCCATCGTTCGCGAAGAAATGAACGCTGCCGGTTCTCTGGAAGTGTTGATGCCGAGCACCCAACCGGCCGAGCTGTGGCAGGAATCCGGGCGCTGGGAAGAATACGGCCCTGAGCTGCTGCGCATCAAAGACCGCCACGGTCGTGATTTCTGCGCCGGCCCGACCCACGAAGAAGTGATCACCGATCTGATGCGCAACGAGTTGAGCAGCTATAAACAGCTGCCGATCAACCTTTACCAGATCCAGACCAAATTCCGTGACGAAATCCGCCCACGCTTCGGTTTGATGCGTGGCCGCGAATTCATCATGAAGGACGCGTACTCGTTCCACGCCGACCAGGCCTCGCTGCAGGTCACCTACGACCGCATGCACGAGGCGTACTGCAACGTGTTCACCCGTCTGGGGCTGAAATTCCGTCCGGTTGAAGCCGACAACGGTTCGATCGGCGGTGCCGGCTCCCACGAATTCCACGTGCTGGCCGAGTCCGGTGAAGACGACATCGTTTTCAGTAACGGTTCCGACTACGCAGCGAACATCGAAAAAGCCGAAGCGGTGCCACGGGAAACCTCGCGCCCTGCGCCAACCGAAGAGCTGCGCCTGGTCGACACGCCGGACACCAAAACCATCGCGGCGCTGGTGGAAAAATTCAATCTGCCGATTGAAAAGACCATCAAGACCCTGATCGTGCGCGCCGAAGAAGAAGGCAAGCTGATCGCGCTGGTGATTCGTGGCGACCACGAACTGAACGAGATCAAGGCTGCCAACCAGCCTGGCGTGGCCAGCCCGCTGGTCATGGCTTCCGATGCCGAACTGCGTGACGGGATTGGCGCCGGCGCCGGTTCGCTCGGCCCGCTGAATTTGCCACTGCCGATCATCATCGACCGTTCGGTCGCGATGATGAGCGACTTCGCCATCGGCGCGAACATCGACGACAAGCACTACTTCGGCGTGAACTGGGAGCGTGATCTGCCGGTTCCGACCGTTGCCGACCTGCGTAATGTCGTTGCGGGCGACCCAAGCCCGGACGGCAAAGGCACGCTGGAAATCAAGCGCGGCATCGAAGTCGGACACATCTTCCAGCTGGGCAACAAGTACAGCAAGGCGATGAAGTGCGAAGTGCTGGGCGAGAACGGCAAGCCGGTGACTCTGGAAATGGGCTGCTACGGCATCGGCGTTTCCCGCGTGGTGGCTGCCGCCATCGAGCAGAATAACGACGCCAATGGCATCATCTGGAGCGACACCCTGGCGCCCTTCCAGATCGCCCTGGTACCACTGCGTTATGAAACCGAGCAAGTGCGCGAAGCCACCGACAAGCTGTACGCGGAACTGACAGCGGCAGGTTTCGAAGTGCTGCTGGACGATCGCGACAAGAAAACCAGCCCCGGCATCAAGTTCGCGGACATGGAGCTGATCGGCATTCCACACCGCATCGTGGTCAGCGACCGCGGCCTCGCCGAAGGCAACCTGGAATACAAGAGTCGTTCCGAAGCAGAGGCGCAAGCGCTGCCGGTGGCCGATGTTGTGTCCTTCCTTCAGGCCCGTATCCGCCGCTGAAACCAGATAGAGACGTCATGTTCAAGCGAAACACCTTAGGCCTCGGTGGCGCCGCCCTGTGCGGCGCCCTGCTGGTCAGCGGCTGCGCCAATCACATGTCGCAACGCAGCGAGCACGAAGAGCGGGTCGAGCGAAAGTTGCTCGATCACAGCCTGCAGATCGATGTCGGCGAGCCCAAGGTGCTTGAGCTGCCGCAGCGACGCGTGAAGATCAACGAGCAGAAGACCTTCGAAGTCACCGAGTTCGAGGTCACCCGTCGCTACGACCGCTACACGCCCTATCAACCCTGGCGCGAAGTCTACGAGATTCCGCTGGGCGCGGTCGCCGTGGTCGGCGGTGTCGGTGCGAACGTGGTCAACGTGTTCGCCCTCGGCAACCTGCCGGACAGCGTCACCAGGGATTGGCTGAGCTACGGTTTCGCC
Organism: Pseudomonas sp.; assembly: GCF_035554175.1. Taxonomy (GTDB): domain Bacteria; phylum Pseudomonadota; class Gammaproteobacteria; order Pseudomonadales; family Pseudomonadaceae; genus Aquipseudomonas. Next base: position 32,345 of record NZ_DATMIV010000032.1, read on the forward strand.
GGGCTCAACCCGTTCATGAACGTGCAGTCCAACGGTCGCGCGCAGCAGAACCTCGCGGGCATCGATGAGGTGCAGCGCGACAAGCGCACGGAGTATTCGAGCCTGCCGTGGAGCGAGCGCCCGGTGCAGGTCAAGGCCGGCAAACAGACCTTCGACATGACTACCGATCGCAACGGCGTGCTGCGCTTGAACTTGCTCGACAGCCCGTTCGCCGAACACGACCTTAATCATGTCGGTCGCTTGCAAATCAGTGTCGAAGACGGCAAGGACGACGTGCATTCCGACTCGACCCTGATGCTCAGCGGCCACCTGCGCGGCAAGTTGCTGGAAGCCCACGGGCTGATTTATGACGATCTGGAAGACGACGAAGTGAGCCAGTGGGTGCACCGGGTCAAACGCCTGTCGGAACTGGGTCTGGAAGAGGAAGCCAGCGAACTGGAGCAAAGCCTGATCGAACTGACGCGCAACGATCCTGAGTTGCAGGCTGAGTTTCTCAAGGCATTGACCAGGGATGCCGGGCGTCTGGTGGCTGATCCGGGACCGAATTAAGCCCTGAAAGATCGCAGCCTTCGGCAACTCCTACAGGAGATTGCATTCCAATGCAGGAGGTGCCGAAGGCTGCGATCTTTTGCTTTAACGATCTACCGCTCAAACAACTCCATCTGCTCAAACCCGCCGCGCAAATCCTCCAGCCTTACCCCCACCCCCAACAACCGCACCGGCTTGCCGCCGCGATTGAACGCCTGCGTCAGCATCAACTGATAACTGCCCAGATCGCGCCCTGCCCCGGCTTGCTCCAGCGTGGTCTGAGTAAAGTCATGAAACTTCACTTTGACGAACGGCTTGCCCGGTCGATAACTGCTGTCGATACGTGACATGCGGGTTTTCAGGGTATCGAGCAGCTCGGGCAATTTGTCGAGGCACGCGCGCAAATCCGGCAGATCAACGTCGTAGGTGTTTTCCACACTGATCGACTGACGTCGACTGTCGTTGTGCACCGGCCGGTCATCGATCCCACGGGCGAGGTTCCACAATCGTTCGCCGAAACTGCCGAATTCGCGCACCAGCGCCAGCCTGCCCCATTCGCGCAGGTGCTGACAGTCGACGATGCCGAGCTTGCCGAGTTTGTCGGCGGTGACCTTGCCGACGCCGTGCAGTTTGCTCACCGGCAAACCGCTGACGAACTCCTCGACCTGATCCGGGGTGATGACAAACAGGCCATTGGGCTTCTTCCAGTCACTGGCGATCTTCGCGAGAAACTTGTTCGGCGCGACGCCAGCAGAAACGGTGATATGCAGTTGATTGGAGACCCGGCGGCGAATGTCCTGAGCGATCCGCGTGGCACTGCCGCCGAAATGCGCGCTGTCGGACACATCCAGGTAAGCCTCGTCCAGCGACAGCGGCTCGATCAGGTCGGTGTAATCGGCAAAGATCGTATGAATTTCCTTGGAGGCCTCGCGGTATGCGTCCAGGCGCGGCTTGACGATGGTCAGGTCCGGGCACAGCTTCAATGCATGCCCGGAAGCCATCGCCGAGCGCACGCCATAGGCTCGCGCTTCATAGTTGCAGGTCGCGATCACTCCGCGTCGATCCGCCGAACCACCGACCGCCAACGGCTTGCCCGCCAGCCGCGGATCATCGCGCATCTCGATGGCGGCGTAGAAACAGTCACAGTCGATGTGGATGATTTTTCGCTGAGTCATGTCGGAAAAGGAAACGTGGCAAGCCGGAGCGGCAGTATCTCATTCACACCTGTATATAGCACCAGTGGTGGAACGTTCTTTTCCGGCTGCAGGAACTATCCGATAAATTTGTTTTTTCAATCACCGACAAACGACCAATAGAGCTGAAAGCCTTACATGGCATGGCCTGCACGCCGGACGACCTCGTCGAAAATGCGCTAAGCGCTTGAACCTCAACAGTTTTATCTCAACTTAAGGTTGACACACTCGCATTCCTCTGTAGAATGCCGCCACACAGACGCGGGATGGAGCAGTCTGGTAGCTCGTCGGGCTCATAACCCGAAGGTCGTCGGTTCAAATCCGGCTCCCGCAACCAAACATCAGAAAAGGCTACTCGAAAGAGTAGCCTTTTTTGTGCGCGCCTGTTTTGCGGCCAGTGCTGGACGATCCGAGCAACCGCAAACAGGATTTCTTTGCATTTCCGAAACTTAACGCACACCTGCGACCGTTTGCCGCGATTGCGCAGTTATTTGACCCATTACAGGATTAGCGGTTGACACCCCGGCGTTCGCCTGTAGAATGCCGCCACACAGACGCGGGATGGAGCAGTCTGGTAGCTCGTCGGGCTCATAACCCGAAGGTCGTCGGTTCAAATCCGGCTCCCGCAACCAAACATCAAAAAAGGCTACTCGAAAGAGTGGCCTTTTTTGTATCTGTCGAAAAAGTCCTTTCGCAACAATGATCTGTCACTGTGCAGTGAACCGTTGGGGATCATCATTAGCGCTGACTTGCGACTATGCATGAGTCGCAGACAGGGCTTCTGCAATCCAGGAACTGCCCTCGCCGATGCCCGACGAGAGGCGTAGTATTTTGTGATTATTTTTTTCTACAGGGATTGGTAACTTGGCTGGATACCTCCATCCTGTCGCGCACAATCCAAGAGGTGATTGATGCGCGCCAACTCGTCTGATCCACAAGACACCGTCACAGCAGATCAACCGATCAAACCTGAGCGTTTGCGCTTGCTGGATCGGTTAAGCAAATACCGGCAGCCGATCGGCCTGGCCGTCACTTTGCTGCTGTTTGCCATTGCCCTGATTGCCTGCCGCCATCTGCTCGCCGAGCTCGATCTCGACGCGTTGCACGACTCGATTCTCGACGTGCCGAAACCGGCCCTGCTCGGCGCGATCGGGGCGACCGTGGTGGGTTTCATCATTCTGCTCGGCTATGAATGGTCGGCCAGCCGCTATGCCGGTGTGAAACTGCCGCCGCGCACGCTCGCCCTCGGCGGCTTCACCGCGTTTGCGATCGGCAATGCGATTGGCCTGTCGCTGCTTTCCGGTGGCTCGGTTCGTTATCGTTTATATGCGCGATTGGGCGTCGGTGCGTCGGAAGTCGCACACATGACCCTGTTCGCCAGTCTCTCGCTGGGCTGCGCGTTGCCGCCGCTGGCTGCGCTGGCAACCTTGAGCAATCTGCCCGCCGCCTCGCAAGCGCTGGGACTGTCCGAAGCATTGTTGGGCGGCGTCTCCGGCGCCGTGCTGATACTTGGCGCGGTGCTGGCTATCGGCATTTACCGCCGTCGTCTGCCGGATCAACCCTACCCCGACAATCTACTGGTCAAGGCCGGGCGCCGCACCCTGCGCCTGCCGGGTCGACGCCTGACCTTCCTGCAACTGGTGATCACCGCCCTCGACGTCGCGGCGGCCGCCACCGTTCTCTATTTGCTGCTGCCGGAAGCGCCGCCGTTTGCGCCGTTCCTGCTGGTGTACCTGCTGGCCCTGGCCGCCGGTGTGCTCAGTCATGTGCCAGGCGGCGTCGGAGTCTTCGAAGCAATTCTGCTGGCCGCGTTTGCCGATAAGCTCGGTGCCGCCCCACTGGCCGCGGCCCTGCTGCTCTACCGTCTGATCTATGTGGTACTGCCGCTGCTGGTGGCCTGCGTGCTGTTGCTGATCAATGAAGGTCAGCGCCTGTTTCAAACCCAGACCATGCGCGCGGCATCTGGTCTGGCCGCCCCGATTCTCGCGGTACTGGTGTTCCTGTCTGGCGTAGTGCTGCTGTTTTCCGGTGCTACCCCGGAGATCGACACGCGCCTGGAGCACATCGGTTTTCTGATCCCCCATCGTCTGGTCGACGCATCGCACTTCGGCGCCAGCCTGATCGGCGTGCTCTGCCTGTTGCTGGCGCAAGGCCTGCGCCGTCGGCTGTCAGCGGCATGGATGCTGACCACCATTCTGCTGCTGGTCGGCGCCCTGCTGTCGCTGCTCAAAGGCTTCGACTGGGAAGAAGCCACGCTGATGACCCTGACGGCCGCGTTGCTGGGCGTGTTCCGCCGCTCCTTCTATCGTCCGAGCCGTCTGACCGAACTGCCGTTTTCACCGCTGTATCTGGTGGCCAGCCTTTGTGTGCTGGGCGCTTCGGCCTGGTTGCTGCTGTTCGCCTATCAGGACGTGCCGTACAGCCATCAACTGTGGTGGCAGTTCACCCTCGACGCTGACGCGCCGCGTGGCCTGCGCTCGCTGCTCGGCGCTGCCGTGTTGTTGGTGGTGATTTCTCTGACCTGGCTGTTGCGCACCGCGCGCCCGGTAATTCATTTGCCGACGCCGGACGAACTGGATCGCGCGGCAAAGATTCTCATGGCCTCGTCGCAACCCGACGGCGGCCTCGCGCTGACCGGTGACAAGGCGTTGCTGTTTCATCCCAACGACGAAGCGTTCCTGATGTACGCCCGCCGTGGCCGCAGTCTGGTGGCGCTGTACGACCCGATCGGGCCGAGTCAGCAACGCGCGGAAATGATCTGGCAGTTCCGTGATCTCTGCGACATCCATCACACGCGCCCGGTGTTCTATCAGGTTCGTGCGGAGAATCTGCCGTACTACATGGACATCGGCCTGACCGCGATCAAGCTTGGCGAAGAAGCCAGGGTCGACCTCAAGCGCTTCGATCTGGAGGCCAAGGGCAAGGAGATGAAGGACCTGCGCTACACCTGGAACCGTGGTACCCGCGACGGCCTGTCGCTGGAAATCTTTGATCCGGGCCAGGCACCGATGGATGAGCTGAAAGTGATCTCCGATGCATGGCTGACCGGCAAAAACGTGCGGGAGAAAGGCTTTTCCCTCGGCCGCTTCAGCGACGATTACCTCAAGCATTTCCGTATTGCGGTGATTCGCTTCGAAGGCCGCCCGGTGGCGTTTGCCAATTTGCTCGAGACCTACAGCCACGATCTGGCCAGCCTCGACCTGATGCGCGCGCACCCGCAAGCGCCGAAGCTGACCATGGAATTCATGATGGTCGGCCTGATTCAACACTATAAGAGTCACGGATACGCGCGCTTCAGTCTGGGCATGGTGCCGTTGTCGGGGTTGCAACCCCGGCGCGGCGCCCCGCTGACCCAGCGACTGGGCTCGATGGTCTTCCGCCGTGGTGAGCAGCTGTACAACTTCCAAGGCTTGCGCCGCTTCAAAGACAAGTTCCAGCCTGACTGGGAACCCCGTTATATGGCCGTGCCCGCCGGACTCGATCCGCTCGTGGCGCTGGCCGACACTGCCGCCCTGATCGCGGGCGGCTTGACTGGATTGGTGAAACGCTGATGATTCAACGCTCCCTGAAGTACATCCTGGCCGCCCTGCTGGTGCTGGCCGTGATTGCCGGCGGCGGTTACTGGTACCTCAAACGCCCGGCACCGGAACCGACCGTCGAACAGCTCAACCCCGCCGATGGCGCGGCCATGACCCGAGTTATCCCGGGCACCAAGCCGAAAGCCCAAGTGCTGGTCGCGGTCACAGACGAACAAAAGCTTTCCGAAAAACAACTGACCACCCTCAGCCGCAGCGCTTCGGCGCAGATCGTTCAGGTGATTCTGCCCAAGGACTGCCTGCTGCAAAGCCGCGCTCTGCAATCCGGCCTGCGCGAGCTGAACGGCCCTGCCACGCTGGTCAGCGGCATCGGCCCGGGCGCTGTATTGGCGTGGCGCTGGCTGGCGGAACAGAAAGACGACAAGGCCCAGGCCATTTCCGTCGATCTGGCGCTGGAAAAACCCGGCTGCACCCATCTGCTGCCGAAATCCGCCGCCCATGGCCACTGGCTGGTGGCCTGGAACGACAACCCGGACGACACCAGCGCCGGTTTCGTGCGCGACCAGCCAAACGCCGAAACCAGCATCAGCGACTACGACATCAACCTGCCGCAAGTGCTGAACAATGAGCTGCGCAAAATCCTCGTCGGCGGCGAAAAGCCCAACGGTGGTTTGGCGATCCCGGTGGTCGAAGTGCCGGCCGGCCAGGCCAACGACACCGTGACTCTGTTCCTCTCCGGCGACGGCGGCTGGCGCGACCTCGACCGCGATGTCGCCGGTGAAATGGCCAAGATCGGCTACCCGGTGGTCGGCATCGACACCTTGCGTTATTACTGGCAGCACAAGAGCCCGGAACAAAGCGCCCTCGACCTCACCGAACTGATGCAGCACTACCGGCAGAAATGGGGCACCAAGCGCTTCATCCTCACCGGCTACTCGTTCGGCGCCGACGTCCTGCCAGCGATCTACAATCGCCTGCCAGAGAACGAACAGCAGCGCGTCGACGCAATCATCCTGCTCGCCTTCGCCCGTACCGGCAGCTTCGAAATCGAAGTCGAAGGCTGGTTGGGTAATGCCGGCAAAGAAGCCGCCACCGGCCCGGAAATGGCCAAGCTGCCAGCGGCCAAGGTTGTGTGCATCTATGGTGAAGAAGAAACCGACGAAAGCGGCTGCACCGACAAGACCGCCGTCGGCGAACCGGTGAAACTGCCCGGCGGTCATCACTTCGACGAGAACTACCCCGCGCTGGCCAAGCGCTTGGTGGAGCTGATTCAGAAGCGCCAGAGCAAGGATTCGGTCGCCGAAGAGTGATCTGAGCCACTCCCACAAAAAGCCCCCGCAACTTCGCAGTTGCGGGGGCTTTTTACATTCCAGCTCCCATAGGGGAATCGCCCTGATTTTGAAGGTTTTGTGCCGACGCCCGTAAATCTCTTGACTCTTCAGGAAGCTAAAAACGCCATGTGTCCACATTCCATAAAACGTGGACACTGAGAGGCTTGAAGATCAAAAGATCGCAGCCTTCGGCAGCTCCTACATAGAATGCACAACCTGTAGGAGCTGCCGAAGGCTGCGATCTTTTGATCTGGACTTGTGGATTAACCCAGAAACAAAAAAGCCCCCACCAGCACAAAGCTAACGGGGGCTTTTCAGTTGAAGTGAAGGTTACATTTCGACCTGCGTCCCCAACTCAATCACCCGATTCAGCGGCAAATTGAAAAACCGCAAATTGCCATTGGCATTCTTCAACATGAACGCAAACAACGCTTCGCGCCAACGCGCCATTCCCTCGAGCTTCGAGGCAATCACCGTCTCTCGGCTGAGGAAGTAAGTAGTACGCATCGGGCTGAAGTCGAGGTCTTCGAGGTGGCACAGCTTCAACGCCTGGGGCACGTCCGGCTCGTCGGTGAAGCCGAAGTGCAGGATCACCCGGAAGAAACCCTCCCCGTGCGCTTCGACTTCAAAGCGGCGTGACGGAGGGACGCGCGGGATGTCTTCGTAGACCACCGTCAGCAGCACCACCTGCTCATGCAAGACCTGGTTGTGCAGCAGGTTGTGCAACAGCGCATGCGGCACCGCGTCGGAGCGAGCGGTGAGGAACACGGCGGTGCCCTGCACACGATGCGGCGGTTGCACGCGGATGCTGCTGATGAAGATCGGCAGTGGCAGCGCGCCTTCGTCGAGGCGTTCGACCAGCAATTGTTTGCCGCGCTTCCAGGTGGTCATCAGCACGAATAGCGCAATGCCGGCGATCACCGGGAAGGCGCCGCCCTGAACGATCTTCGGCACGTTGGCGGCGAAGTACAGGCCATCCACCAGCAAGAAACCGAGCAACACGGGCACCGCCAGCACAGGCGGCCATTTCCACAGCAGCAGCATCACCGCCGACACCAGAATGGTGGTCATCAGCATGGTGCCGGTCACCGCCACGCCGTAGGCCGAGGCCAGTGCGCCGGAGGATTCGAAGCCGATCACCAGCAACACCACGCCGACCATCAGCGCCCAGTTCACCGCGCCGATATAGATCTGGCCCTGCTCGTCGCTGGAGGTGTGCTGGATGTACATGCGCGGAATATAGCCGAGCTGGATCGCCTGACGGGTCAGGGAGAACGCGCCGGAAATCACCGCCTGCGAGGCGATCACCGTGGCCAGGGTCGACAGACCGACCAGCGGAATCAGCGCCCAGCTCGGGGCCAGCAGGTAGAACGGGTTACGCGCGGCGTCCGGGTTTTCCAGCAGCAATGCGCCCTGACCGAAGTAGTTGAGTACCAGCGCCGGCAGCACGAGCAGGAACCACGCACGGGCGATCGGTTTGCGGCCGAAGTGGCCCATATCGGCGTACAGCGCTTCGGCACCTGTCAGCGCCAGCACCACGGCGCCGAGAATCGCCACGCCCATGCCCGGATGCACGATGAAAAAATTCACCGCCCACATCGGGTTGATGGCGTGCAGCACTTCCGGCGTGTGGCTGATCCCGTACACGCCAAGCGCGCCAAGGACGAGGAACCAGGTGACCATGATCGGCCCGAACAGAATGCCGATCCGCGCGGTACCGTGGCGCTGGATCAGAAACAGCGCGACCAGCACGACCAGCGACAGCGGCACCACCCAGTGGTCGATGCCGTCAAACGCCAGGCCCAGGCCTTCGATCGCCGACAGCACGGAAATCGCCGGGGTGATCATGCTGTCGCCGTAAAACAGCGCCGCGCCGATCAGTCCGCAGACCACCAGCAGCGTGCGCAGGCGTTTGCGCCCCGCCGCTGCCCGCCGTGCCAGTGCGGTGAGCGCCATGATCCCGCCCTCGCCCTGGTTGTCGGCGCGCAGGACGAACATCATGTACTTGATCGAGACCACCCAGATCAGCGACCAGAAGATCAACGACAGAATACCGAGCACGCCGTCGTGATTGACCGCTACGCCGTAACCGCCGGAAAACACTTCCTTGAGGGTGTACAACGGGCTCGTGCCGATATCGCCATAAACCACCCCGACCGCTGCGACCAGCATACTCAGCGGCCTGCTTGCCGAACCCTCGGCGCCTGCCACGTGACTACTTGCCTGACCCATCCAACACTCCTACTTCTCAGAACCGGCTTCTTTGAATGAAGCACTATGCTTTGTGGTGCAGCATGCGCTGTTTTACCTGTTGTTACAGACCATTTGTTGACTGCACAAAATCGGTAAAGCTCAACGGCGCGAAGCATAGCGCAGCACTCGTCGTATTTCCCTGCATAAAGCTGGTCAAGTGCGTTGCCCGCCGCTAGAATTGCGCACTTTTTGATCAGAGGCGCACCCTGAGCGCCCGTCCGTCGGCTTCCTTCACGGTTGGCGACGTCACAAAACACCGAGGTTAGACATGTCCACCACTCCTGCGCCGGCCAATCCAAAGGTTGGCTTTGTATCTCTGGGTTGCCCGAAAGCACTGGTCGACTCCGAGCGCATCCTGACCCAGCTGCGCATGGAAGGCTATGACGTGGTGTCCACTTATCAGGACGCGGACGTCGTGGTGGTCAATACCTGTGGCTTCATCGATTCGGCGAAGGCCGAGTCGCTGGAAGTGATCGGCGAAGCGATCAAGGAAAACGGCAAGGTGATCGTCACCGGTTGCATGGGTGTGGAAGAAGGCAACATCCGCGACGTGCACCCGAGCGTGCTGGCAGTAACCGGCCCGCAGCAGTACGAGCAAGTGGTCAACGCCGTGCACGAAGTGGTGCCGCCGCGTCAGGATCACAACCCGCTGATCGACCTGGTGCCGCCGCAAGGCATCAAGCTGACCCCGCGCCACTACGCTTACCTGAAGATTTCCGAAGGCTGCAACCACAGCTGCTCGTTCTGCATCATCCCGTCGATGCGCGGCAAACTGGTCAGCCGCCCGGTGGGCGATGTGCTCGACGAGGCCCAGCGTCTGGTCAAATCCGGCGTCAAAGAGCTGCTGGTGATTTCCCAGGACACCAGCGCCTACGGCGTCGACGTGAAATATCGCACCGGTTTCTGGAACGGCGCGCCGGTGAAAACCCGCATGACCGAACTCTGCGAAGCGCTGAGCACGCTGGGCGTCTGGGTCCGCTTGCACTACGTTTACCCGTACCCGCACGTCGACGAATTGATCCCGCTGATGGCCGCCGGAAAAATCCTGCCGTATCTGGACATCCCGTTCCAGCACGCCAGCCCGAAAGTCCTGAAGTCGATGAAACGCCCGGCGTTCGAAGACAAGACCCTGGCGCGGATCAAGAACTGGCGCGAAATCTGCCCGGACCTGATCATCCGTTCGACCTTCATCGTCGGCTTCCCGGGCGAGACCGAAGAAGACTTCAAGTACCTGCTCAACTGGCTGACCGAAGCCCAGCTCGATCGCGTCGGCTGCTTCCAGTACTCGCCAGTGGACGGTGCGCCGGCCAATGATCTGGATCTGGAGGTTGTACCGGACGACGTCAAGCAGGATCGCTGGGAGCGCTTCATGGCGCACCAGCAGGCGATCAGCTCGGCACGCCTGCAAATGCGCATCGGCCGTGAGATTGAAGTGCTGGTGGATGAAGTGGACGAACAAGGCGCAGTGGGCCGTTGCTTCTTCGATGCGCCGGAGATTGATGGCAACGTGTTTATCGACAATGGCAGCAACCTGAAGCCGGGCGACAAGGTCTGGTGCAAGGTGACTGACGCCGACGAATATGATCTGTGGGCTGAGCAGATCTAAACCCGGCACCCTGTGGAGCTGCCGAAGGCTGCGATCTCTTGATCTTGAAAGTCAAAAGATCGCAGCCTCGTTTCACTCGTCAGCTCCTGCAGGGATCGCTGAATTGAAAAGCCTCGCTCGATGCGGGGCTTTTTTGCGGCTATCGTTTAGCGGGGGACGGACTCCCTTGAAACGCACAAGAGGCACAGGCACATGCGTCAGCATTCGGTCATCCACACACCGAAAATCAGCGATTACGAAGAATTGACCCGGGTCTGGGAGGCCTCGGTCCGTGCCACCCATGAATTTCTGCCGGACAGCTACATCGAACTGCTGCGCAATCTGGTGCTGACCCGCTATCTCGATGCGGTGATGCTGATCTGCACCAAGGACCGCCAGCAACGCATCACCGGGTTTGCCGGCGTGGCGGCGGGCAAGATTGAAATGCTGTTCATCGATCCCCAGCATCGCGGTCAGGGGCTGGGCAGGCAGTTACTCAGATATGCGATCGAACGGCTGAACGCCGACGAGCTCGACGTCAACGAACAGAACCCGCAGGCGCTGGGGTTTTATGAGAAACAGGGCTTCGAGGTGATCGGCCGCTCCGAGGTCGATGGCATGGGCCAACCGTATCCGTTGCTGCATATGCGCTTGCGCCAGTCCCAACAGCGCTCAAGCAACGGCTGACACACCATGGAACCCCTGTGGGAGCGAGCCTGCTCGCGAATGCGGTGTACCAGTCACTGCACACATAGACTGGCAGGACGCCTTCGCGAGCAGGCTCGCTCCCACAGTGAGTACAGCGCCTGCAAATGGAACCGGGCTTAACCGCTTCCACACAGGTACAATGCCCACCCCTTTTTTGTTACGGCCCTGTCATGACTGACCCGATTCGCCTCTCCAAACGCCTCATCGAACTGGTCGGTTGCTCCCGCCGGGAGGCCGAACTGTTCATCGAGGGCGGCTGGGTCACCGTGGACGGCGAAGTCATCGATGAGCCGCAATTCAAGGTCGGCGACCAGAAGGTCGAGCTCGACAAGGACGCCAAAGCCACTGCGCCGGAGCCGGTGACCATCCTGCTCAACGCGCCCGCCGGCATGGGCGTCGAAGCAGCCATGCAATCGCTGACCGCCGAAACCCTCAGCGAAGAGCACCGCTACGGCAAGCGCCCGTTGCGCGGGCACTTCCTGCGCCTGACCGCCAGTGCCGACCTGCAGCCCAAGGCCAGCGGCCTGCTGGTGTTCACCCAGGACTGGAAAATCCTGCGCAAGCTTACCGCCGACGCGGCGAAGATCGAGCAGGAGTACATCGTCGAAGTCGAAGGCGAGATGGCCGCCCATGGCCTCAATCGCTTGCAGCACGGCTTGACGCACAAGGGCAAGGAGCTGCCGCCGGTCAAGGCCAGCTGGCAGAACGAAAACCGCCTGCGCTTCGCCATGAAAAACCCGCAGCCGGGAATCATCGCGCAGTTCTGTGAAGCGGTCGGCCTGAAGGTCATCGGCATCCGCCGCATCCGCATCGGCGGCGTGTCGATCGGCAAGGTTCCGGTTGGCCAATGGCGCTACCTGTCCGGCAAAGAGAAGTTCTGACACTTTCACTGCCGCCCCACATTTCGGCAGCGCCCGCGAGCGCTGCTTACAACGCATCAGGAATACCGACATGGTTCATAACGACGTACTGCGCAGCGTGCGCTACATGCTCGACATCAGCGACAAGAAAGTCGTCGAGATCATCAAATTCGGCGGCATGGACGTGACCCTCGCCGACGTGGTGAGCTGGCTGGACAAGAAAGAAGAAGACGAAGAAGGTTTCGTACGCTGCCCGGACGAGGTCATCGCACACTTCCTCGACGGCCTGGTGATCTTCAAGCGCGGCAAAGACGAAAGCCGTCCGCCGCAGCCGATCGAAGTGCCGGTGACCAACAACATCATCCTGAAGAAGCTGCGCGTGGCCTTCGAACTCAAAGAAGACGACATGCACGCTATCCTCAAAGCCGCCGAATTTCCGGTGTCCAAACCTGAGCTGAGCGCGCTGTTCCGCAAGGTCGGCCACACCAACTATCGTCCGTGTGGCGACCAGTTGCTGCGTAATTTCCTCAAGGGCCTCACGCTCCGCGTAAGAGCCTGAAAGCAGCTACAAGCTTCTAGCTTCTAGCTTAATGCTTTGCAGCCCATACCCGCCCCGCTTCGAATGCAGACCATGACTTACAGCGTCTCCCCCATCGGCTTCGTACGCTCTTGCTTCAAGGAGAAGTTCGCCATTCCACGTCAGCCGCAACTGGCCCCTGCCGCCCGTGGCGTGCTGGAGCTGGTGGCGCCTTTCGATCAGGGCGACGCCGTGCAGGGGCTGGAACAGGTCAGTCACGTGTGGCTGTTGTTCCTGTTCCATCAGGCCCTGGAAGACAAGCCGCGCCTGAAGGTGCGCCCGCCTCGTCTGGGTGGTAACAAGTCGATGGGCGTGTTCGCCACTCGCGCCACGCACCGCCCCAACGGCATCGGCCATTCGGTGGTGAAACTGGACAAGGTCGAAGGCCATCGCCTGTTCATTTCCGGGATCGATTTGCTCGACGGTACGCCGATGCTGGATATCAAACCGTATGTGCCGTACGCCGACATCATCCCGGATGCGACCAATGACATTGCCAGCGCAGCGCCGTGTCTGATCGATGTGCAGTGGACGGATTCAGCGCTGCAACAGGCGCACGGGCACGCGCTGCGCCTCGATGAGCCGTTGGTTGAATTGATTGAGCAGTGTCTGGGCCAGGATCCGCGCCCGGCGTATCAAACGCCCGCGCCTGAGCGAGAGTACGGCGCACAGTTCTGGGATCTGGACGTGCGCTGGCATTACCCGACGCCAGAGCGGATTTGTGTGCTGGAAGTCATCCCGGCTGGGGCTTAATGCTCGCGGTCAATGTAGGAGCTGCCGAAGGCTGCGATCTTTTGATCTTGATCTTAAAAGCAGGATCAAAAGATCGCAGCCTTCGGCAGCTCCTACATGGATCGTGGCAGGCATGAAGAAAATGTGTCGGGCATAAAAAAGCCCCCATTGCCTGCCAAGGCAATGGGGGCTTTTCAGTGGGGGTTATTTCTCGACGAACGCTCGCTCGATCAGGTAGTCACCCGGCTCGCGCATCCGCGCCGAGATCTTCAGACCGAAGCTGTCGAGCACTTCGCTGGTCTCATCGAGCATGCTCGGGCTGCCGCAGATCATCGCGCGGTCATCCTGCGGGTTGATCGGTGGCAGGCCGATGTCGCTGAACAGCTTGCCGCTGCGCATCAGGTCGGTCAGACGTCCCTGATTCTCGAACGGCTCACGGGTCACGGTCGGGTAGTAGATCAGCTTGTCACGCAGCGCCTCGCCAAAGAACTCGTTCTGCGGCAGGTGCTCGGTGATGAATTCGCGGTAGGCGACTTCGTTGACGTAACGCACACCGTGAACCAGGATCACTTTTTCAAAGCGCTCGTAGGTTTCCGGGTCCTGAATGACGCTCATGAACGGCGCCAGACCGGTGCCGGTGCTCAGCAGGTACAAATGTTTACCCGGATTCAGGTCATCCAGCACCAGGGTGCCGGTAGGCTTTTTCGAGATGATGATCTCGTCGCCTTCCTTCAAGTGCTGCAGCTGGGAGGTCAGCGGACCGTCCTGCACCTTGATGCTGAAGAACTCGAGATGCTCTTCCCAGTTCGGGCTGGCGATCGAGTAAGCGCGCATAAGCGGGCGGCCGTTGGGCTGTTGCAGGCCGATCATCACGAACTGACCGTTCTCGAAGCGCAGACCCGGATCGCGGGTGCACTTGAAGCTGAACAGAGTGTCGTTCCAGTGATGAACACTGAGGACACGCTCGTGGTTCATGTTGCTCATGTACGTTTGACTCCTGGAGATTGGGTCTGCGCGGCCCGTCGAGGCTTAACGTGCGCAATTGCATCGCATTCTAATAGCGACGACAATATCTGTTAACTGGATTATTAAGATAAGGGTTATCGGTTATATCGATATGCGATTTACTCTCCGTCAGCTGCAAGTATTCGTCGCCGTCGCCCAGCAGGAAAGCGTATCCCGTGCTGCGGGTCTGCTCAACCTCTCGCAATCGGCGGCGAGCACTTCGATCACCGAGCTTGAGCGCCAGTCCAGCTGTCAGCTGTTCGACCGCGCCGGCAAACGCCTTAGCCTCAACGCCCTTGGCAAACAACTGTTGCCTCAAGCGGTGGCCCTGCTCGATCAGGCCAAGGAGATCGAAGACCTGCTCAACGGCAAATCCGGTTTCGGCTCATTGTCGGTCGGTGCAACGCTGACCATCGGCAATTATCTGGCGACCCTGCTGATCGGCAGCTTCATGCAGCGCCACCCGGAAAGCCAGGTGAAGCTGCACGTGCAGAACACTGCCAATATCGTGCAACAAGTCGCCCACTACGAAATTGATCTGGGTCTGATTGAAGGCGATTGCAGCCACCCCGACATCGAAGTGCAGAGCTGGGTCGAAGACGAGCTGGTGGTGTTCTGCGCGCCGCAGCATCCGTTGGCAAAGCGCGGCAGCGCCACGATGGAAGAGTTGACTCACGAAGCGTGGATTCTGCGCGAACAGGGTTCCGGGACGCGCCTGACCTTCGATCAAGCCATGCGCCACCATCGCAGTGCGCTGAACATTCGGCTGGAGCTGGAACACACCGAAGCGATCAAACGCGCGGTGGAATCAGGCTTGGGGATTGGCTGCATTTCGCGGCTGGCACTGCGCGATGCCTTCCGCCGCGGTAGCCTGGTGCCGGTGGAGACGCCGGATCTGGACCTGGCCCGGCAGTTCTATTTCATCTGGCACAAACAGAAGTACCAGACCTCGGCCATGCGCGAGTTTCTCGATCTGTGCCGCGCGTTCACCGCCGGGGTGCAGCGCAGCGACGAGATCGTCCTGCCGAGCATCGCTTAAAGCAGAATCACTGCCCACACCAGGGCGATCATGCTCAG
The DNA here is from genome assembly GCF_035554175.1 of Pseudomonas sp. GTDB lineage: Bacteria > Pseudomonadota > Gammaproteobacteria > Pseudomonadales > Pseudomonadaceae > Aquipseudomonas. The sequence continues at coordinate 47,730 of NZ_DATMIV010000032.1, forward strand.
CGCCACGAACTGCGCGGCGCTGCCCATGTCCTTGGCGTTTTTCGACAGCGGGTGCAGTTCCAGCGAGATACGGTCGATGGCCGCTTCCACCGCCGAGTTCAGCAGCTCGACGATCAGCGCCAGCAGACACACAGCAATCAATACGGCCTGTTCGACACGGCTGACATTGAGGAAGAATGTCAGCGGAATCAGTACGACATTGAGCAGCACCAATTGGCGGAACGCTGCTTCGCCGGTGAAGGCGGCGCGCAGACCATCGAGCGAATAGCCGGATGCGTTGAGGATGCGTTTCAGGCCGGTCTGGCCCTTGAAAGGTGACATAAGGAGAAAACCAACCAAAAAGGAGTGGGGAAGCTAGATCAACGAAAGTCAAAAAAGCGTGAAACAGCCAGCCATTACTGGCTCGGAATTGACTCAAGTTGTTGCAGCAGCAATGCCGCTTGCGTACGGGTGCGCACATTCAATTTGCGAAAGATTGCCGTGACGTGGGCCTTGATGGTCGCTTCGGACACGCTCAACTCATAGGCGATCTGTTTGTTCAGCAGGCCTTCGCAGACCATGGTCAACACGCGGAACTGTTGCGGCGTCAGGCTGGCCAGCCCATCGCTGGCCGCTTTGGCCTCATCCGACACGCTCACCGCCTCGAACGCCTGCGGTGGCCAGAACACATCGCCATCGAGCACTTTGCGCACGGCTTCCTGAATCACGCTCAGATCGCTGGATTTGGGTATGAACCCGCTGGCGCCGAACTCGCGGGACTTGACCATCACCGAGGCTTCTTCCTGGGCCGAGACCATCACCACCGGAATCTGCGGGTATTGCCCGCGCAACAGCACCAGCCCGGAAAACCCGTAGGCGCCGGGCATGTTCAGATCGAGCAGAACCAGATCCCAGTCGGCCTTTTCGGTCAGGCGGGCTTCCAGTTCGGCAATGCTCGCCACTTCCACCAGCCGCACATCCGGGCCAAGTCCGAGCGTCACCGCTTGATGCAGGGCGCTGCGAAACAGGGGGTGATCATCGGCAATCAGGATGTCGTATGTGGCCATTTTTCAAATGATCCTGTTTTTGATGGCAGACTCGGTGCATTCCGGTCTGGCCAAAGCAACTCGAGACAGCGCCTCGAAGCGCTATCCACAGGGGCACGTTCAACGCCAATCAACAGCAAACCCGGCGTTTCAAACCTTGGCCGCACCCTGAACGGCGCCAAGCATGCCCAGCGAAGCCGGGGTGGTCAAGCGACACGGCCAGCGCTGTCGACAGTATGGGCCACTATTGGGCCAACTCCGGCTGCGGCTTTCGTATATAGGGCAACAACTCTGCATGAGCCTGGGTCGATTCATTCATGTCCAGTTGCTGCTTGGCGCCGAGGTAATGCTGGCTGAACACGTCGAAGTAAGCATCCAGCGCCGAAGCGGCATCGCTATCGCCGGCCTGTTCCAGACACAACGCGGCGACTTCAGCCGTGCACAAATGCTCGCTGCGGGTCGAACGGCGCAAGCGATAACGCGAGAGTTTGTCGGGCAGCAGGCTGAGAATCGGCAACCTGTCGAAATACGGGCTCTTGCGGAAGATCTTGCGCGCTTCGGTCCAGGTGGCATCGAGCAGGATGAACAGCGGGCGCTTGCTGCTATCGACGGTCACTGTATTGGTCACGCGCGAGGGCTCGACATATTCGCCCGGAAATACCAGATATGGCTGCCATTGCGGATCGTTGAGCAGCGCCAGCATCTTTGGATCGGGCTCGGTTCGTGACCAGATGAAGGCATGGTTGTCCCGCACCACATCAGCGATCAGCCAACCGGTGTTGCTCGGCTTGAACACTTCCTTGCCGGTCATGATCAGGCACACGCCGGAACGGGTTTCCACGCTTGGCCGCCAAGCGCACAGGCAGTGGCTGATGATTACCCGGCAATCGCGGCAACGCTCGGAACGAAAGCCACGCGCCTGAATCGGCTTGATGCCTTCGTCCTCGCGCTGATCGCGCAAGCGGGCCACGGCGTTGGGGGCATGATTCATCGCAGGCAACGCCGGCAGACAGGGAAATTCGACACGAATAACACTCGGCAGGGCAATAAAGGCCGGCAGTTTACCAGAGCGGCGACTACAAGCCTGTACCGTCCAGACCCGCTCCCCTATAATTCGCCGCCACTGAACGCACCGCCCCGTGACGGGTCGAACCAACCAGTCACCGAATCAGGAGAGTTTCATGCTGCGCCTTATCGTTCCCACCGCTGCCATTCTGCTGGCGTCGTCCTTTACCGCTCAGGCTGCCTCCCTGAGTGAGCAGAATCTGAACAGAGAGCTGCGCAACGTCGCCGCCCAAAGCAGCGTCGGCACGCCACGGGCGATCAATGAAGACATTCTTGATCAAGGCTACACCGTCGAAGGCACGCAACTGATCAACCATCTGAGCGTGCAGAAGAGCCACGCCGACAAAATGCGCGCTGATCCGAAAGCCGTGTATTTCCAGCTGGGCGCCTCGGTGTGCAACAACCCGTCGTACCGCAAGCTGATGGCCAAGGGCGCGGTCATGCGTTACGACTTCACCGAAGTTAAAACCAATAAAGCGATCGGCTCGGCCAGCTATCAGGAATCCGATTGCCCGAAAGCCGCACCAGCGAAGAAGAAGTAATCAGCGCGAAGTGTTAGCGCGCCGCTGTTCATCCTCGGCGCGCAATTCTGCCACCAGAGCCTGGAGATAGCGCGAGCGACGCTCGCCGCCGGCCAATCGTCGGCAGCACTCCTCTTCGAGACTCAATTGGTTCGCCTCGGCTGACTCTTGCAACATTCGATACAGCTGCGTATCGATCTCCAGAATCAATCTGGCCATGCATCCCGCCTCCTTGCCACCTGCGAATCCTTGAATTGCCTTGTCTTGCGACATCTGTCTTTCAGTAAATCAGAGGGCATGCGCTTCGGAGCGCGTTCAGACGAGCGGCGACGCATGGGTAGCAAATCAACAAGCGGTTGCCAGGCAAAACGTTCCAGCGCACTGTTCAAGTCAGCGCGAATGCGTGCGAGGGTCTAGATTCAGAATATTCCGATCACTCGTAACGGCAGAAATGGAACTGCCGCCTGTGTGTGTTCTTGCAGCGCGGCCCTGACGTCGTTCATCAGGGCCACCCGCTCTGTGCAGAAGGAGACGTTGAATGCCTTACCAACCGAATGACCTCTTGAGCCGTCATTTTCAGGAGAGCGGCCCCGACCTCATCAGCCAGGTCGAAGCCCAGCTCCACCGGGTGTCCCCCAACAGCCCGAACCTCCCCATCTACCGCGACATGATCCTGACCGTGCTGCGCATGGCCCAGGAAGACCACAACCGCTGGAACGCCAAGATTACCTTGCAAGCCCTGCGTGAGCTGGAGCAGGCGTTCCGCGTGCTTGAGCAATTCAGGGGTCGCCGCAAAGTCACCGTTTTCGGCTCGGCGCGTACGCCCATGGAGCATCCGTTGTACGCGATGGCCCGTGAACTCGGCGCCGCCCTCACGCGTGCGGACATGATGGTCATCACCGGTGCCGGTGGCGGCATCATGGCCGCCGCCCATGAAGGGGCCGGGCGTGACCATAGCCTGGGCTTCAACATCACCCTGCCCTTCGAGCAACACGCCAACCCCACCGTCGATGGCACTGGCAATCTGTTGCCGTTTCACTTTTTCTTCACCCGCAAACTGTTTTTCGTCAAGGAAGCCGACGCGCTGGTGCTGTGCCCGGGCGGGTTTGGCACCCTGGATGAAGCTCTGGAAGTGCTGACGCTGATTCAGACCGGTAAAAGTCCATTGGTGCCCGTGGTACTGCTGGATGTTCCGGGCGGCACCTTCTGGCAAGGCGCGCTGGATTTCATTCGCAATCAGCTGGAAGACAACCGTTACATCCTGCCGACCGATATGAAGCTGATGCGACTGGTCTACAGCGTTGAAGAAGCGGTGGATCAGATCAACCAGTTCTACCGCAATTTCCACTCCAGCCGCTGGCTCAAACGGCAGTTCGTGATCCGCATGCACCACAAACTCAGTGAGCAGGCGCTGGCGCAGATGCAGGAAGCGTTCGCTGATCTGTGCCTGAGCGACGGGTTTCATCAACACGCCTACGGTGGCGAGGAACAGGACGATCCCCAGTTCAGCCATCTGGCGCGCTTGGCGTTTGCCTTCAATGGCCGCACTCATGGTCGCCTGAGAGAGTTGGTGGACTACATCAACCTTCCTGAAAACTGGTCCGATTCGAAACCGCCTACCGCACAACGCTCGCGAGCGCCTTCAAACGTGATTTGAAGGCAAAAAAAACGGCCCGCTATTTTCACAATAGCGGGCCGTTTTATTGAGTCGGTTTAATCGTCCATATTCCGACCGCTGAACAAGCGGTTGATCATCTCCATCGAGAAACCCCGATACGCCAGAAACCGGCCTTGCCTGGCCCGCTCTTTGGCATCAATCGGTAAATGCCCGGAGAACTTGCGCTGCCATGTGTCCTGAAGTTGCGCCTGCCAATTGATACCGCTTTCGCGCAGGGCGATTTCGATGTCGCTGCGTTGCAAGCCCCGCTGGCTGAGTTCCTCGCGAATTCGCAGAGGCCCATAGCCGGAGCGGGCGCGATAGGAGACAAAGCTTTCAAGGTAACGGGCTTCGGAAAGCAGGCCTTCTTCCGTCAGACGGTCGAGAGCTGTTTCGATCAGCTCCGCCTCGGCGCCGCGCTGACGCAGTTTACGCGTCAGCTCGACTCGACCATGCTCGCGGCGTGCGAGCAGGTCCATGGCAGTTCGCCGCACCGCGACGAGGGTATCCAGTACGGCGATGGTCATCGCTGCAATCAGAGGTCAGCGTCGGCCAGGTCATCTTCGGTCTCTTTGACCGCAGAGGCCTTGGAGTCCGCGATCACCGCTGGCGACAGCAGCTTGTCACGCAGTTGCTTCTCAAGCTTCGCGGCGATTTCCGGGTTGTCCGCCAGGAACTTGGCCGAGTTGGCCTTGCCCTGACCGATTTTGGTGCCTTCGTAGGCATACCAGGCACCGGACTTCTCGACGAAACCGTGCAGCACACCCAGGTCGATCATCTCGCCGTTGAGGTAGATGCCCTTGCCGTAAAGAATCTGGAACTCGGCCTGACGGAACGGCGAAGCCACCTTGTTCTTCACAACCTTGACGCGGGTTTCGCTGCCGACCACTTCGTCGCCTTCCTTCACCGCGCCGGTACGGCGGATGTCGAGACGAACCGAGGCGTAGAACTTCAGCGCGTTACCACCAGTGGTGGTTTCCGGGCTGCCGAACATCACGCCGATCTTCATACGGATCTGGTTGATGAAGATCACCAGGCAGTTGGCATTCTTGATGTTACCGGTGATTTTACGCAGCGCCTGAGACATCAGACGTGCTTGCAGGCCGACGTGCATGTCGCCCATTTCACCTTCGATTTCCGCCTTCGGTACCAGAGCTGCCACGGAGTCGACGATGATCACGTCAACAGCGTTGGAGCGCACCAGCATATCGGTGATTTCCAGTGCCTGTTCGCCAGTGTCCGGCTGGGAGACCAGCAGGTCATCGACGTTGACGCCCAGCTTGCCGGCGTACTCTGGATCAAGCGCGTGCTCGGCGTCGACGAACGCGCAGGTCGCGCCGGCTTTTTGCGCCTGGGCGATCACGGACAAGGTCAGTGTGGTTTTACCGGAGGATTCAGGACCGTAGATTTCAACAATACGGCCTTTTGGCAGACCGCCGATGCCGAGTGCGATGTCCAGACCCAGAGAGCCAGTGGAAATGGCGGGGATCGCCTGACGGTCCTGATCGCCCATACGCATTACGGCACCCTTGCCGAATTGACGTTCGATCTGACCCAGGGCCGCAGCCAAGGCTTTCTTCTTGTTGTCGTCCATTAAAGTCCTCACGTAATCAATAAGGCCTGACGGCCAACACCTGTATAAGTAGCCAGTATTATTCCACAGCGTTCGAAGATCGCCTACCCCTGATTTTCGATTTCTCTTGCCGCTAGTCGCACAAGCCCCTCTAGCGCGGCCTTCACCGTTTGTCGGCGGACTTCATCGCGGTTGCCAGGGAAGTGTTGAACCTCGCTGTAAACGTCGTCGCCTACGCCCCAGGCCAGCCACACAGTACCCACCGGTTTGTTCGGCGTGCCACCGTCCGGACCCGCTACACCACTGACTGCCACGGCAAAATGCGCCAGGCTGTGCTGCTGCGCGCCGCGCACCATGGCCTCGACCACTTCGCGACTGACCGCGCCCACCGTCTCGAACAAATCGCCCGGCACATTCAGCTGCCGGGTTTTCTGTCGGTTGGAGTAAGTCACATAACCGGCCTCGAACCAGGCCGAACTGCCCGGAATACGCGTGATCGCCTCAGCAATCCCGCCGCCGGTGCAGGATTCGGCGGTAGTGACGTGGGCATTTAGCACTTGCAGACGTCGGCCCAGGTCTGCGGCCAGTTGGGTGGTCTCTTTCACGGCGGGCTCCGGATCGTGTGGAATGCCTTCACCGTACACGAGCCGGACGCGCTTTCAATACACAGAATCATTCAAAATGTTCGGGCGCCAGTGCTCTGACATAGGCCTGACAGGCCTGCAAAGCAATCAGTCCACGGTCGCCGGTGTCGGTGATGGCGATAATTCGTTGAGCATGCGCCGGGTCAAGTCGGGCGCGTACGGTTGCAGAATCCACGCCGCCGGTGCTGGCGGGGGCTGGCACCGCACAGCCGTGGGCAAGGTCGCCGGCGTCGAGAAGGACTGACAGGCGCACATCGGCAGTAGCAAGACGATCGCGCAGGCGATCCTGATCACGTTGGGCATCGCTGAGCGCTCGGTAATGGGTTTGTTCACTGGCCGCAAGCCGCTGCTCCAGCGCCAGGCGTTTATCCTGCTCGGCCTGTTGTGCGCTGGCGGCGCTCTGCGTGATTTGATTTTGCGTCTCGGCGTTTAACCGGGCCTGCTCGGCCAGTTGCCGGCCGTAGCGCCAGTCCTGCAACTGCCACGCCGCGGCAAAAGCCCCGGCGACCAGCAGTAACAGGCCAATCACTCGCCAGGAGCCGGACATAGCACCGCCCTCGCCCGCGCCCAGATATCCAGGCGATCCTGCAAGCCGTTCAACCCGCCGTTGATTCGACGGGTGATGGTGTTGAACTGGTCCGCGTCGGCCAGCTCATTCAGGACCTTCTGCGCCCAGAACCACGCCGCCGATTCGGCCGCCCATTGCGGTTGCTCGAGCAATTCAGGCAACGACAGCAAACGCTCATCGCCAAACAGGCCGAGGCTGCATTGGCGGTAGTTGGCGCGACCGGTGATTTGTATAAGTCCTCGCCCCCGATATTTTTGCCCGTCGCCGTCCGCCTCGGGCGTATTGCCCAAACGTAGCGCCAGAGTGCCGGTGTCGTATTTGCTCAGGTACTGGTTGTCGCCCAATTCGCGCACGTAACGCAATTGGCCCGACTCGTGACCGACCTGTGCCAGAAAAGCAGCGATACGTTTAGGCGTATCGATCCGATGCCTCGACATGGCGGCGTTGAGTACCGAAACAAAAACGCCCGCTTGGGAGCGGGCGTTGGGCATGATGTCGTTAAGGTGTTTTTCAGTTATTTGCATGCTGCTTGATCCTCCCTGGATGTTGCCCCGATTGAATCACGGCTGACGGCTGATGCTTGCCAGCCATTTATTTGCCAGAGTTTTCAGGGGGCTCTGCGCTAGGGCTTCTCCAAGGGCTCCTTCGAGGGATTGCACTTGACCGCCCGATAAAAGCCACTGCTGATATTCAAGCCAGTCGCGATTGGTCGGATCAGCTGGAATGAACGCTGAATCGCCCGTGCGCAGTACACCGCAAGCGGTCAGTTGATATGTCATTAACGTCGCTCCTAAATTTCCGCGTCTGCAGTCCATTCCAACTGCAAGGTCTGCCCAGGAGCACTTCCTACGGGCGTGACAGTTGCAAACGAGATACTGCGATCGGTTACACCCTGCAAAGTAGTACCCGTACAGGCCTTGCCGATTGTTTGATTCCAGACTTGATTACTGCTGTCGGCCGGGCAATACGCGGTCACGGTGGGCTGAACCCTTTTCTGCACCAACAAACCGATGGTCATACCGTATTGGCCCGTGTTGCCTGCCGGTACTTGGGTGAATGTCGAAATACAGGTGTTGGTTCCGTTGTTTGCCTTGACCGGTATTCCGCTCGCAAAAGACTTTTCGTAGTAGCGCTGACACAGCATCAGTTCTTCGGCGAGTGGTCGAACTTCGAAAGGAGTGGAAACGGGTCCCTCTTCCAGTTGCACAAGGGTCAGATCTACGGTCTGCAACACGTTCAAAGGCAGGTCGAACGACAATGTCAGGCAATCGTTCGCCCCTTGCATTTTTCCGGCAATGGCAGGCACCTGAAACGTTGCAGTGTGTCGGCCCCACGTTGTACTCAGTTGAAAGACATCAACAACCTTCACAACAGCTGCCGATCCCCCTGCACCGAATTGTTGGGTGATAGCGACTTGCAAAGGCCGCGCAGCATCGGATCGTGCCCAGAACGTCAACGTGGCAGTCCTTGCGGCGAGTGTTCTGACCGATTCGATACTTTGTGAAATCCTGTGAGTCGTTGCTCCTGCGCCTGCCGCGGTTTGTTGCCAGCGCAAGAAGCAGGCAGGTTCGCCAGGAACCTCCCCTTGCCCGAGTGGGAACGTCTGGCGAGTGATGCTTACCCCGGCGTTACCGTTCCAGTCGCAACGAAAACGGTCCGCCACGTAACCACCGATATTGGGTGCCTGATTGCTCGCTCCACGCTGCCAGATTCGGAAGTCGCCATTAATGAGCAGATTCCGCCGATAAACCTGCACCGGGAACTGTTGCATCGGATCAGGCCTGGACAGTTGCCGGATCGCTTGAGCCAACTGATCAGTCTGCTGTTCGTCCGGGCTCAACCCCGCTGCCGTAATTGCGCTGAGTATTTCCTGAGTAACACTGTTGCCCCAGCTCGCAGGGATCAGCGACCCCGGTGTTCCAGCGATGGCATCTTCATCGACAAACTTGCCGCCGACCAGGCCAGAGCCCGGGACGCTTTTTGGGTAATCCATTTCTATCTATCCTCGGTTGAAGGGCGAACCGCTCAGCCATTGGCCCCTAACAAACCTTCCAAGCCAGTCAGGTTCGACCGGGCGTGAACGCGCATCAGGGAAGTCCGAATGATCGGGCCAGTCGCGCAACGCCTGCCGATAGGCCAGGAGCTCTTTGAACTCCTCGGTACGCAGGGTTGTACCTTCACCCACCTCCAGCTCTTCGGCATCGCGAAACACCAGCCACTGGGTGGCTTGCAGAACGTGGTTGCGCCATGCGCGCTCGTGGCTGGCCAGTGTTGCAGGAGAAACGACGGGGTCGGTCAAAACGGGTTGACCACTGGCACTGGCGCTGATGACTTTGCCGCTCGCCTGTCCGGCAAACAGCTCGGCGTATTGCGCGTGGGTGATTTCCACCGCACCTTCGGGTAACGCCGGACCGGGGTTTTCGACCCGATCGAATCCGAGTGTCTGTGCGTAAAAGTGAATAACCATGGTCAGTACCCCCAAACCAGTATGCGACCGGAAATACCGGCATCTGCCTTCACACCGGAAGCGATGACATTGCGCACCCGAGCGGCGGCTGTCGTTCTCGTCGAACCTCCCCCATCGAAGGCCCAGACAGTTACATTCGAGCCACCCCAGCCTCCCGGATTGCCTTCATTGGCGATGCCGCCAAGGACAGCATTGGGAAACATGATGGGCAACGACACCGACATGTAGCCGTTCGCATCACTTCCGCCCATTACCCATTGCACGATCAGACCGCTGGGAAACCGTTGATAGCCCGTCGTGCCGAATTGCGCCGCAGCATTAGCCGAGTACTTCAGCGCAGCAGTGCCATAAACCACCCATATTCCAGACTCTTTGACGAAGTTTGCACTCTCACCATTGTTCATTACGATCGACGCCAGATACCCCCCCTGGGGGCTGATCTGTGCGCCGGTTTTACTGGCCACGGTGACGGGTGCGTTATTACGGCAATGCAGACTGATCGTGGCGCCGCTCGGCACCGTGGGCGCAGCCGCATCCGGAAGCGTCACTGTATAAGTCGCATTACCACCCAGACCGATCGAGCAGCCGACATCGGCCTGGGTCAACTGTGTGGCAGCGGTTATCCCCCGAGCACTGGCGTAACTGCCCAGCGCCCGCTGCACAAACTCGGCTGTTGCCGCCGAGCGTCCGCCATCGAACTGCGGAGCGGTCATGAACAACGCCGGACTGCGTAGCGCAGCCAGCAATTGATTGTTCGATGCCTCGTTCGGCGCCATCCCGGCCGCCTGAACGACGTTGAGAATTTCTTGCGTGACGCTGTTGCCCCACGCTGCAGGAATCAACGAACCCGGCGTTCCGGCGACGGTGTTTTCATCAACGAAGCCGCCGTTGACCAACCCCACCCCGGGGATACTTTTCGGATAATCCATTTGCACTACTCCTGGTTATGCAACCACGGCTGCCGTGGCACCAGGCGGCACCGGCCAAGTGACTGCGTGGGGAAAACCGCTTTGCTTTTCGATGCGGTTCAGCTCGACGCTGTAGAGTTTCCACTCGATCAGCAGCAATTGTTCGTCATGGCTGGCGTCGCCGATGTCTTCGGCATATTGCAAAGGCGCAATGCGCAGAACAGCGTCGCGCAGCAAGCCGTCGCGTGTTGCCAGGACCCGGTCCCTGGCATCCGCCAGGCGGGCCTGCTCATCAGGCTGCCAGCCGTTGTCGCGCCATACATGAAACTCACCGGGCCACGGCTCTGCCGTGAGGGTGTCAGGCAGCTCGCCCAGATCGGTCCAGGCCTGCTGGGCACCACCGTCCTTGCGATAGACCACACCGCGGCAGTCAACGACTTCGCGCGGTATGCCGTTGATCAACGCCCAGCTGCGACCGGTTTCCGGTTCAGGCAATTCGTACGTCAGCTCAACCGCGTTGGCGGGAAGCTGAACGCCTATTCCGGGCGTGACGGGAAACTCGACCGGCCCGGACAGGGCACCCGAACCATCAAATAGATAATTGAACATATGCGCCTCAGATGAGTTTGATGCGGCCGGGATAGGCGATGTTGCGTGGACGGGATTTGAACGTGTAGAGCAGCGTGGCGCCGGGATCCATTTGATAGGTGGTTCCGGCAGGGAAGGTGGGACCGCCATTGACGAGCCCGGAAACGTGTTGAGCTTCTTCACGGGTGTCGGCGCCGAAGCCGATCAGGCTGTCCGACCAACGCGAGCCCACCGCCCCGCCGCCGTTCGCGCCCAAGGCAAAAGAGTGAGTCGAGCCGGGCTGAAAAGTGCCCATCACACGCCCCGAGTCAACACCACGCCCTTCGTCCAGCACCCGCAGAAATTCACCCCGGCCCTCAGGGCCACGAAACGTCGTCGCGCCGTCGCCGGTGGTCCATTTCCCCTCCGTGCCCGGACGTAAAGCTTCCGATCCCAGCATTCCTGATTGCTGAGCGTGATCCCACAGCCAGGGCCATTCAGCGCGCTTCATGACAGCGCCATTCAACGCACCATATCCGCCCGGACTGAGCGTGATAGTCGTGTCAAAAAATGGTCTTCCCAAAGGCGTATTGTCGAAGCGACCGACCGGCCACCAACTGCCGGCACCATCACTGCGCAAATGCCACCAGTCGCCGCCCCCCATCAATACGAAAAACCCATAGCCGTTTGGCGAGAGATGAGTATGAAAACGGATTCGGTCGCTGCCGGCCGCTTGGATCACCATACGACTGCCGCTGTTGTCCACCCGACGAAGGATCACATCGCGCACGCCGAGCGCGGCGTTGGCGGGTGGCAACGTCAACGTGACGGCACCGGTGCTGCCGTCGATCAACACGAGCCCGAGTTCCTGTTCGGTCAGCGCTTTCGAAGCAGCCAGTCGGGTAATCACCGAACGCATCGGACTGGCGCTGCCGACAATCGACTGAATCGCCTTGAACAACTGGCCCGTATCCGCTTCGGAAGCCACCAGCCCGCCGCCGGCAATCACGCTCAGAATCTCCTGAGTCACACTGTTGCCCCACACCGCCGGAATCAACGAGCCCGGCGTACCCGCCACCGGGTTTTCATCGACGAAACGGCCGTCGACCAGGCCGACGCTGGGGACGCTTTTTGGATAGTCCATATGTTGTTCGTTCCTGTGAAATGACAAATGAGCCGTGCCTGCGCACTGGCAAACACAGGTCTGGTTCGGAAAATAAAAAGCCCACATCGAAGTGGGCTTGGGTGAAGCGGGACGAAATATCGTTTAGCTGGAAAGACCGCTGGCAAGTTCGCCGATGGCAATCAAGGCTTCATCGGCCGCGCTGCGCGCCAGATCGATCTTGCCCTTGCCCGCCTGCGCGCGGATCTGCGCTTTGGCCTTCAGGCGCAAAGTGCGCAGAGTGAGCAAGTGGTCAGTCAGCTGTTCGGCCTTGGCGAGAATCTGCTCCGCCGCCTGTTTGGCCGTGCGGCCTTTGACGACCCACGCGGCAACTGAGAGAGGGACTTCTTTTTTCGGGTAACCGGCGTCCTGAAAAGCCTGAGCGTCGGCGGCTGCCTGTGCGTACTCCATGGCTTTGAGCGGGTCGCCTGCCAGTGCGCTGCGAGCGTTGTCAGCGGCGGCGTCGACTTTCGCGCACAGGTTCTCGGCTTCCAAATGTTCCAGCGTCGCCAGTTTTGATGCGTCTGCCAGCCACTGCTGTCCATCCCACTCGTGTGCAAGCGAAGGCTGCGGCGGGCGCAGTTCGTCGCCAAATTGATGAAGCTCCTGAATCACCTTCATCGGATTAACTCCCACAAAAAATGAACATTGACGGCGTTACTGAAATTCACCGCGATACCGGAGGTGTAATCGGCAACAGGGTGAGTTTTGATGCCGATGCCATGCAGCGCTTCATCCTTCGAAGCATCCATCGAGCCGAGATTATGTTGAGACTGAAATGTCTGCCACAACGAGCGAAGCTGCGTGTGATCGAAACCGGCGGTCAAGGTCGATACGGACGCGTCTCCGACCGCATTATTGGAACAGATCACGATTGGATGTTTGGCTGTCCATCCTGATGGGTTGCCACCGATGTTCTGCTCGCCAGGGCTCGTAAACGTGTAACTGGAGCCCAACCAATTGGCCTCCGAGAACCCTACGTTGGTCAGCAGGCTGGCTGAAGGCGTCGCATTGCTGAAAATCAACCGGGCCGAACGCGCATGCGGGTCCAGTGGCAGATAAACCACACCGGTCCCACTAACGGTCTGGCTCCAGGTGAGCCGTGCCCGGTTATAGATTGCGAGTACCGAAGGGACAGTTCCCACCGCTCCGGTGAGAATCCAGGCAACGCACATGTCCAGGCTGGTCGAGGAAAATCCGCCACCGCCCACGCCATCAGCCATGCCTTTCAGGGACGCCGGGGCTGGGTCAGTCGGCGCGCCGCGCTGCACATAAAAAATCAGTGCGTCGCCGACTACTTGAGCACGCAGAAAATAGCCCGTATTAGGCAACAATTCGGCGCTGGTCCAGTTTGACGTGGTAAACGTGCGCGACCTGCCCAACTGGCCAGGCACGACCTCTTGAGCGATGCTCACCGGTATGCCAGGCGGCACCGAAACCTTGCCTCCGCTGGTCGCCGAAGCATTGGCAGTGACGGCCAGTCGGCCCTCTGCATTCGCGACGGTCGGCAATGGCAAGGAACCGATCGGCAACGCCGAATCCAGATTCCAGCCCTTGGCCGAAACGCTGCGAATCGCCTGCAACAACTGATCGTATTTCTTCTCGTCCGGTGTAAGGTCTGCCGCCTTGATCACGTTGAGAATTTCCTGAGTAACCCCATTGCCCCAGTCGGCCGGAATCAACGATCCCGGCGTCCCCATCATGGGGTTCTCGTCGACAAACTTGCCATTCACCAGCCCGGCACTGGGCACACTCTTCGGATAATCCATCCCTCATTCCTCCCTAGTCATAATTGATGTGCACTTTGGTATGCGCCGGCGCACTGCGGTGGATCAGGCATTCCAGTGCCGAGCCCGGATTGACGCCGAAGCGCTCGCCCCAGTAACTCGCGCCGTAACGCCGACCGAGGAGCAAACGCCCGCCGGTGTTGAGCGTCCACATGAACTGCGCCTCCCAGGTGCCCCAATGGGCCGAGCCGAAACGGGCGCGGCCCATTCGCGGGGCTTCGTGTTCGGTGATGCTGGCGTTGGGGTAGCCCTGGCTTTTGGCGATGTCGAGGTAGTAGCCGACAGCCTGGCTGCCCACTGCGAGCAGGCGGCGACGTACGGCGAGGCGGCGGTCGTCGAACAAGGGTGTGGCGCCGAGGCACGGGTCGGGCAGTTGCATGACACGTTCCCAGTCCGGCACCAGTTCACTCACGCCGGCCGGGTCCATTTCGTTGAGCAGGTCGGCGGCGCGCGCGTCGAGGCGCGCCAGTTCGACGGCGACACCTTCGAGCACTTCTTCGAGCTCCGGTACCCGTTCCGGGTCCCACGCCGGGCCGCTGGGCAGCAAGGCGCGCAGTTGCGCCTGGTATTGCGCGGCGGTTCTCATGCCCCCCATACGCAGCCTCCGAAGGTGAGCAGTTCGCTCTGCCCGGCCGGTACATCGGCGGCCGGTGCGCTGAGGCTGTGGTCGTATTCACCGCCAGCACTGCTGATCGCTTCGCGGATATGGCTGATCAACAGCGGCACACCCAGGTCGGCCTCGCGGTTGTGCAAATCGCGCAGTTGCGCTTCGACGGCAGCGCGTACCGCGGTGGTGTCCGGTTCGACGCGCTTGAAGCGATACACCACCGGTACTTGCACCGGACGTTGCACATGCACTTCGGCGGTAACCGGACGCAGCGGTTCGATGTAGTCCTGAACCTCGGCCAGTTGTTCATCGTTCGGCACCGGTTGCGGATCGTCGTCGCGCATGATGAACACCGTCACCGTGCCCGGGCCGAGCAAGCCGCCACGACACCACGCCCGCGTCACACCCGGCACTTCCAGTGCCCAGGTTTCGTAGTCGCTGGCCGCGCCACCGTGGGGAATCACGCGGTAGGAACGGATGACCCGCGAGCGCAGCGATTCAAGGCTTTCCCGCGCCACGCCACCACTGAGGCCCGGCGCCAGCACCAGGAAACTGCTGCCGACGATGCCGGCAATCGGTTGCACCGGAGTCAGCGCCAGACCGGCATCGGCGTTGCCCAGACTGCCGGCCTCCAGTGCCGCAATCGTGGTGCTGTTGCTGCCATTGACCGTCGTGCGTGCGGCGGTGACTTTGTAGGTGCGACCGTCGTTGCTTTGCAGCAGGGTATCGATGTCGAGCACCGCGCCGGCGGTTGCGGTAAAGCTCACCGTGCCCGTAGCCACTTGCGCGGGTTTGCGCGGCTGGTTCAGCCGCAGTGCAGCGATGCGCTCCAGGGTCGACTCGTCGGCCTTGTCGGGCAGAATCTGCTCGGCAATCCAGTCGAGATAACCGTACAGCCCATAAGCGGCACCGCCGAGGGTTCGGGCCAGTACCTGCGCATCGGACTGGCGCAGCGAATCGCCGGCCAGGTCGCTTTGGGTGCGTTTTATCAGCACCGGCAGCGAAGGGGTTTCAAACGGCATAGATCACCTGCCAACTGTTATCGGGGTTGATGTCCAGGCGTTCGCCGTCGGCCAGGGTCAGGACCGTGCGCAGGTTCAGGCGCTGGGCGTCGAGGCGTTCGCTGATGATGTCGATGGCGCTGCAGTGGCCGTCGTCGATCAGCCACTGCAAGGCTTCGCGGGCATAGAACTCGGCGTCCATCTGTGTTTGTCGGGTCAGCTTGACCCGGCGCAACAGCCACAGCCGCGAACCGATACGGTCGTCGGCAACCGTGGGAAAACTGTCGCCCCACCAGCCGAAGCGTTCTTCGTCATCGAGGGCATCGTCATCGGCGGCGCGGCGCCAGGTGAACAGACTGATGAGTACCGCGCGGGTCAGCGCGGCGTGGAGGTTCTGGCTGATAAACATCACTGACCTCCTGCCGGCGCGCCGGTCTGCCCGTTGCCGGCCTGCACACCGACATGGACGTGCTTGATCTGACTGATGCCGCCAGCCAGTTGATCGCCTGTGGAAACAATCTTGCCGGTCTGATTGATGACCGGCGTGTCGAAATTCACCGCGCTGCTGGCGCGGATGTTCAGCGTGGCGGTGTCGATATCGATGATCCGCCCGCGCTTGAAATGGATCCTGTCGCCCTCGTCGGTGTAGATCGCCACTTCGCCCGCAGCCAGCGCTTGCAGGCGATAGCGGCGGTCGGCGATGACCAGAGCGATGGCGTGGGAACGGTCGCCGCCGATGAAAGTGACGACCCCTTCAGCACCGGCCAGCGGATGGCTGGTGAAACCGTAGGGTTCGAAGTGTTCGAGGTCGTCATTCACTTCGCCGGCGGTGAGGCGCATTTGCAGTGATTGCAGTTTCGAAGCCGAGTTGGCGAGCACGACAGTGCCGCGCGCCAGCAGGCGTGTCAGTAGGCTCATGCTTGGTTCCTGTAAGAAACGGGCCGACATCAAAAGATCGGCGTACACCTGTAGGAGCTGCCGAAGGCTGCGATCTTTTCCGGGCCTATGAGGTTGTTTTTTGAGGACTGGGATTGGCATCAAACGTATGCGCAGGTGCGACTTGCAACGTGGTCACCGACCCCTGCGCCGACAACGAATAAGTGACCCTGGAAATCAGCATGTCGCCATCGAACCCCAGCACCGGGTCTTTCACCCGCACCAGTGTGTTGTGCCGCCACAAATCACCATTGCTCTGGCGCCAGCCCTGCACCTGATACGTGGCGGTCTGCGCCCGGCCCATGCGGGTGGCGCTTTCCCATTGGGCACGCTGCTGCGCCAATTCGAAGGTCAGTTGCGTGCCTTCATTGATCACCGTAGTGCGACGACGTTTGAAGCTCAGATCCGCCGCCGTCGACTCGACTTCACTGGCCGCCGCGCCACTTTTCGCATCCGAGCCTTTTTGCTGGCCGATCACCCGGTACTCGGAGAACACCTGGCTGAAATCCATCGGTGCATTGGCCGAGAGAATGTTTTTCCCCAACTCCAGCGCATCGCTGGCGCGCCCGCCACTGCCGGGTTTCGCCAGTACCAGCCGACCTTGCGCGTCGTCGGTGGAAAACACCCGCAACAGCGAGAGCAAACGATCGATCGACTGGAACACCGTTTCACCCGGCACGATGGTGTGTTTGGTGAGCCGCGAGGTCTCAGGAATTTCGTTGACCACCGTTAGTGAATATTCTCTGGCCAGATCCTGGACGATGCTCAGCAAAGGTTGCTGTTGCCATTGATTGGGCAGATTACGGGCGGCGCAATCAACCAGGTCCTGAGTCCTGGAACTGCCTTCGATGGTCAGGCTGATCTGCCGTCCGTCATAGCGGATCGGTGCTTTGAACACATAGCCGGTGAGCAGCAGATCCTTGCCGATTTTCACCTCGCACGGATCGCCCGGCTTGATCGGTAGATCCACCGTCTGCCCCGGCCACTGCCAAGTGATGTCGAGTTTGAAGGTGCGGAACTGCCGCTCCAGATCAGCAGTGATTTCAACGCTTTTCCAGCCACCGTACTCCATCTCGTTTACGGTCAGCGTGACGTGATTATCCATGTCGTTCATGGCGTCACTCCCGGGAGACTTTTACATCGTTGGGCAAGAAGCCGGGATGGGTGATCGCGTTGCGCTGCACCACTTCGGTGACCCGTGTTGCGTCACCGAACTGCTTGTAAGCCACCACCACCGCAGGAAAACTTTCCTGAAACGATTTGCTGACCTGGCGCACACCCGAGGACGCCACCGCTTTGAGGTGAGCCACCAGCGCTTCCTTCACATCGTTGATGGCTTGAAAATGCGCGGGCCCGGCTTTCGCAAGCATCGGATCGATCGCTGCAATCACCGCTGCGCGCAGGGTTTGCATGTCATCGCTGACGGGCACCTCCTGGCGGCTGACCGGCGCCGTCGACTGTTGCGCCACCGACGGCGTCGACGCCAGCTTCACCGGCGTGGTTGCGACCGGCATCGACGCCACCCATTGCGCCACTTTGACCAGCATGGTGTCCTGCACCAGATCAGCCATCGCCTGCGCTGCCGCGTTGGTGTCCTTGCCGGTGGTGATCTTCGGCGCATCGGCCTTGCGAATCGCTTCGAGTTGTTGCGACACGTCGGCAATCACGCCACGGTAGCCTTCCCTGGCGAATGCTTTGAGCTCCTTGATATCGCCGAGCAAGCCCTTGAATTCCGCCGCCACTTCCTTGGGCAACTCCTTCACAGCCTTGACCAGTTCGGTGATCTGCCGGTACTGCTCGATCAGCGGCTTGAGCTGCTCCTTGATCACCTCATACACCCCGGTGAGGCTATTGCGCAGATTGGTGATGCCGATCCGCGCCGCCTTGATCAGGGTCATCGCCTGTTCGAAGCGCGCCACCGCTGAACCCAGCAGCGTGTCAGCCTTGATCAACAGGATTTTCTGCGTGCTGACCGTCGCCGTCGGAAACGGCAGCGGCTGATCGGGATAGAACTTCAGCGCGAACGTGACCACACCGCCATCCTGGCGGGTGTGAGTCATGTCGCACTCGCCAACCTTGACCTGCAGACGGCCGAGCCACGGATGCACCAGTTCGCCACGGCCCTGCTCCAGTGCCTTGAGCAGCTTGTCGCGCTGTTCCAGGCAATCGGGACCGATGATGAACGCGGTCAGATCGTGGGTCTTGGCCTGCTGGCCGAGGTCCTCGAAAAACGGCAGGTCGCGTTGCGGGTATTCATGCAACTGCCCCTTGCGACCGACCGGGGTTTTCGCCTGGTCGATCCAGAAGCCGACACCACGAAAGGATGCCGGCAACAAACGATCACGCCAGTTCATTGGAACCTCCTGCCGACAGCGAGCGATAGCCGATGCGCGACGACAGCGCCAGGCCCGGTTGATTGGTTTGCGGTGGATCGGTGCGCAGCCCTGCCGGCGCATTTTCGAAGCGCACCGTCAGGCCGCCTTCGAGTTGCGTGCGGTTGTTGGCGGCGCTTTGCTGAATCAGGGTGTTGGAGGTTTGCGACAATGAGCCGCTGTGCATGGGCGATTTGCCCGGCAGCGTCTCGGACGTCATAACGGTGCTGGAAGAGGATTCGCTGCTGCTCTGGAAAAACACCGGTGCCAGCTCGCCTTTGCCTTCGGCGTTGGTTTTCAGCTGCGCCTGGGTAAACACATCGACCCGGGCCTTGGCATCGGCAATCAGCTCACCGAAACCGCCATTGAAAAAGGCCTTGATCGGCGCGATCGCGTCCTGAAACTTCTGCGCCCACTTCTCGATCCACGCCGTGACCGGCGCCCAGTTTTCGATGATTTTCTCCAGCGGCGACCAGCCCAACTGTTCGCGGATAATCGCGTACGTCGCCAGGAAGGGCAGCTTGATGTAATCCCAAATCGTCGTGAACACGCTGACCACGCCGCCCCAGATCGCCTGGATCACCTCAAGCGGCGACCAGTCGAAAAACTGCCGAAGGAAGGCTTGCACCGGCACTGACACCGCCCTTAGCAAATCCCAGATCGATGAAAACAACCCCACCAACGGCCCCCAGTTATTCAGGATCAGGCCTTGCGGCGAGTAATCGAACCAGGTTTTGAAGAATTCGATCACCGGTACGGAAACGGCTTTGACACCGTCCCACAAGGTTGCGAAAAACGCCGTGACCGGCCCCCAGTTACTGATCAGCATGCCCAGAGGCGTATAGCCGAACATCGTCCTGAAGAATTCGGCCATCGGTATCACCACTGGCGCAATCCTTTGCCACAGCCCGCTAAAAAACGTCGAGACCGGTTTCCAGTTGGCGACAATCAAACCGGCGGCCAGGGCAATGCCGGTGGCGATCAGCATGATCGGGTTGGCCTTCATCACCAGGCTCATCACGTCAAACACCTGGGTGGCACCGGTCACGGCGGTTTGCATCGCCGAAAAGGCGATGGCGCCCGCCGCCAGGCCCTGGACCAGCTCAGGGTTGTCGGCGAGCAAAGTGCCGACACCGGTGAGCATTGGCTCAAGGCCAACGACAACGGCACCCACGGCCGGCACCAGCGCTGCATTCACCGCCGTGGAGACGGTTTGCATCGATGCACTGAACACGTTCATGGTCTGTGCCGCGGCTTTCGGTGCGGCGGGCAGATCGACGGTTTTTGCCGTGTCGCTGACCTCGCTCAATTGGCCCTGGAATGCCGCCGCTGACTTGATGCCCTCAACGAACGGCGTGATCACGCTGCCGCCGTTGAACAGACCGCTGACATCCAGCTTGCCCAGGCCGGTCTGCTCCAGGTTCTTCCTGAAGCCTTCAATCCTGGCGCGCAAGGCGCCGAGTTTGGGTGACAGTTCATCGAAACCCGTGATCAGCACCGGCGTTTTAACTTTCTTTTCTTCGTCTGCCATCACTGCACCTGCTGCATCGCATTGATCCGTTGTGCGTGCTCCAGCGACTCCCGGAGCACATCCAGTGGCCTGGCCATCATCTGTTCGGGGTCAACCTTCCAGAACCAGGCCAGGTCATAGGCGACGGCGATCAGGTCGGTGATGGCTCCGACGCCGCACTCATGAAAAAACTCGCAACGGCCCAGCTCAGCGCGTTGAGGTCAGCCAGATCCAACTGGTTGACCGACGACGGCGGAATGCCGGCGCACACGGCGATGTATTTGGCCGCCACGTCCATGTCGAGGCTGACTTCTTCGCTCTTGTCGATCTTGTACGGCAGCGCCTTGATCGCTCGTACTTCCTGCACCGTCGGACGGCGCAGGACGAGTTCGGTCAAAGGCTCGCCGTGGGCTTCGATCGCAACCTGAAGCTTCACGGCGCCGCTCATTGCCAAGTCCCCTTGATGCCTTCGAATTTCAGTTCGATGGTGGCGTCATCGCCTTTGGACACAGGCTCTTCGACCAGATAGGCGCCGGCCAGCACGTAGACTTTGCCGTTGCTGAATTCGCAGGTGACGGTGATATCGGTGCCTTCGATCAGCTTCTTCAGCGGGAAGTCGGCGGTGTGCAGCGCGGTCACTTTGAACGACGGCGCGATGTCGGTTTCCTTGTAGAAACCGGGTACGACGGTCTCACGTTTGACGGCCATCAGCGGGGCTTCGCAGCCGCCATTGATGGTCAGTTGTGCGCCGTCGACCTTGACGTAGCAGGTGCCTGCAATCAGTTGACCCATGGTGTTACTCCCTTGAATGAAAAAGCCCACGCGAGGTGGGCTGAATGCTTGATGTCGAACGTGCTGATCAAGCCGCGTCGTCGTACTGCAGACGGAACTGGTTGAGCAGTGCGAACACGCGCAGACCGTTGATGTAATCCGGCGGGAACAGCACGTTCACCCGGCTCGGGTCCTGCACGTCACGCTCGACGATCAGGTGCTCGGCGAACAGCTCCGCGTTCTCGACGTGCCCTTCCAGTTCGAGCTTGGCGTACTGCGCGATCAGCTCACCGCGAACGGTCGCCGGGGTGACGATCGGCTGGCCGGCGCCGAAACGGGTGCCGTCGGAGGCCAGCTTATGACGGCCGTATTTGCTGGTGATCACGCTTTGCAGGCGACGCACGATGAACGCCGACTGGTGCATGGTTTCGCTGTCCAGATAGGAGTTGTCGGCCTGGCCGTAGGCGTTCTTCTGGTAGGTGGTGATCGAACGCTGAATGCGCACATAACCGCCTTCGTAGTAAGCAGTGGCGATACCGTAGTTGAGCAGCGACTGACGCTCGGTCAGGGTGAAGCGCTCGCTGGCCGGCGCCGGATCGACACCTGGCAGGCTGCCGCTTTGCGTTGGACGGCTGGCGTCGGCGGAGATGAACACCGCAGTGCGTGCAGTCAGTGCGGCGGCTTGCACCCAGACCGGTTGTGGTACGCCCGGTTCCAGCGCCTGAATGGTCATGTGCTGGTCGTTACGGGCCTGGCCTGCGGCGACCAGCGTGCCGACGGTGCCGCGCTTGGCGCTGTAGACGTGACCGAACAGTTGCTTGGCCCACGACCAGCGACCGGTGCTGTCATCCATGACCGCTTGCCAGGTATTGAGGGTCGACAGATCCGACCACGGCAGTGCGATGAATTCGAACGGTTCATCGCCCAATGCTGCAACCGCAGCGATCTGATCCGGCACGCCGGCGCCGCCGGTCATGGCGGTGATTGCGGTGGTCAGGCCGGCCGGGGTTTCTTCGCCGTTGCTCTTGCCCAGACGATTGAATTGCAGGCTGATGTCGTTGCCACTGTCGCCGGTCCATTTGGCGTTCAGGGTGATGACACCTTCGGCAGCGGCAGCGCTGACCGGCAAGTCGGCGGAGGCATTGATTTTCTGCGCCAGTGCGGTGGCTGCTTGTGCAGCAGTAGCACCGTTGACCACAGTGGCTTGCACCCGCACGCCGCCAACATACAGATTGAGTACGCCTGCCTGAGTGGCGGTGCCGGTCAGGGTCAGCACGCCTTTGGCGATGGCGCCCTCAGTGTTGTGCAGCGGCAGGCACCAGATCTCGCCGATCGGGTCGGCCTTGCGGAAGGTTTCGTACATCGAAGCGAGCATCGAGCCTTGGCCGCCGATGCTTTTCGCCAGTGCCACGCTGGAGACCAGCACCAGTTTGCCGACTTCAGTCGGGGCAATGTTGTCGTTGACCTGCGCGACGATCAAACGGCGCATGGCCGAAGTCGCACTATTGGCCGCCGAGTTGTCCATTTCGGCATAGAACAGCGGCACACGAATGTCCGCCGGGATGTTGCTGAATCCGATCGCCATCATTTGGCTCCCTGTGGTTTAGCCGCTTTTGCGGTTTTGAGTGTGATATCGCCGTCGGCCAGACGTCGGCGCCACCAGGCGCTGTCCAGCACTTCACGGCCTGCGGCGGGCAGCAGATCGCCCGCCTCCGGGTCAGGTACGACACGGCCGGCGGCCGGCAGTACGGTGATGCGATTGCTCATGGGGTTACGTCTCCAGAGAAAGTCAGTTCCACGCGCCCATCGGGGCCCGGGCGTTGTAAATTGGGGTCGGCCGGATCGATTGCATCGACCCGCACCGTGGCCCCGGTAAAGGACGCCAGGGCGTCCAGTTCGCGCTCGTGCCAACTCTGCGCAGGCTGGCTCGGCAGATTGCGGCCGAGCTGGAACTCGGCAAAAAAGCGCAGCCGGTAAAAGACGCGGCTGCTGTTGATCGACACCAGTTCGCCGCCGTCATAGACGATGGCGCTGTAATCGGCATCGGGTTTGAACCCCACCAGTGCGCGCCATAGCTCGGCGCGCAGGTCGTGCAACCCGTCCAGCGCTTTTGTGGCGTCGCTGGCGTCAAGCACGAGGACGATTTCGAAGCGGTCGCGGACCGGTTGGGTGATGAGGTTTTGAGCGGTACTGGCGCTGGCCTGGTCGGCCAGTGGCAGCACATGGGCCGAGGGTGTCGGCAGATCCGGGTTGCCCTGCAGCAACGTCAGATCGACACCCACCGAAATATGATTGGCAAGCTCAGGGCATTGCCCACGCAATTGCGTGAGGATCGGGGTGATCTTCATGAGGGTGTTCCAGATTATGAAAATGACCACAGGCCCCTGTAGGAGTGAGCCTGCTCGCGATAGCGGTGGGTCAGACACATTGATTTTGGCTGTGGCACCGCGATCGCGAGCAGGCTCACTCCTACAAAGGAACCGGGTCGCTGCGGAATCAGTCTTTGGAATCAGCTTTCGGGTCCAGGCCCGAGGCATCAATCAGGCAGCGATAGCTGTTGTCTCGGCTGCCGCTGGCAGTGACCTTGTCGATCGACCAGCGCCCGCGCATGAAGTCCGGCCAGCTCTCATCGAGCAACACCAGGCCTTCGGCGGCCAGGCGTGGATCACCCGGGCAGGTGATTTTCACCTTGTACTTGTGCCGCAGCATCTTGCGCACTTCGCCCTCGCCTACTGCGACGGCATCGGCTTCGCTGGGCTGCTTCTGGCGCAAGGTCTTGAACGGCGCTACGCCCGTCTCGATCCAGCGCAACACCCCCGCTGCCGCATCCCAGAAACACGTCTTGCAGCCCTTTGCCTGCTCGCGGGCAGATTCTTCCAGGGTGGCGCTGATGAAGGCGTGATCGCCAGGGCGATTGTTGTGGGTGACCGACAGGGTCACGTCCGGCAGAATTTGCCCCGACAACGACTTGGTCTGCCCGGGCCGCGCCAGCACGTATACATCGCCGTACGGCTTGGCGACGACGTTGTACTTTTTCGCCAGGCGCGTGATGAATCCCATGTCGGTTTCGTTGGACTGGTCGATGTGCTCGATGCGGATCAATGAGATTTCAGGCGCGACCCGTGGCGAAAAGCCGTGCGGCTCGACCAGCTCACGAAATAATCCACCCAGCTTCGTTGGCCCATGACTGACGGTGCGGCGCTGCTGGAAGCCGGTTTCATCATCCTTGCTGAATGGCGCCGCAGTGGCCACCAGGGTGAGGCGAAACGGAAACAGTGTCGGCGTCAGGCGGGTTACTTTGAACAGGCCTTTATCGACCATGGCGGTTTCCCGATAGCCGACTTGCAGGCCAATCTTGCCACCCAGATTCGGCAACCCTTCAAGCCCCTCAAGATCGATGGTTAACGTCAGTTGATCGGACTCGAAACCGGCGGCGTCGATGTGTTCCCAACTGATCAGGCGCTGATTGAGCAGGGCCGCGTTGGCCCCGTAAATATTCACTGCCGGCGTAAATCCCAGTGCCATGCGACCTCCTAATCCCAAGCCGTCGGCGCTTTGACCACCGCGGGTTTCACATCCAGTTCCGGCAGCACGATCCAGACGCCAGCAGGCAGAACCGGCCCGTGTTCGGCCAAGGTCGGGTTGAGCATCCACAGCGCTGCTTCGGCAGCGTCATCACTGCGTCCGGTTTCTCGATAGAGCAACAGATTCACCGAATCACCGGCCACGCTTCGTGCTTTACGCATTGTTGAACTCCGCCAATTCGATGACCCAATCGACCACCATTGCGGTGCCGTCATCGATGATCTGGGTCTGGGTTTCCTGAACGCTATTGATCCGCCACAGGCCCCAATTGCGACCGATGCCGTCAATCAGCGGCAGCGGTGTGCGCAGTGCCTGCAAGGCGCGCAATTCATCGAGCCGATCCATGGCCACGGCGTACATCGACTTGCCGGTGATGGTCAGCGTTTCCGGTTTCTGTCCGGTCTGGCTGGACTTGGGTTTGCTGGTGAGGATCTGTATCTCGGTCCAGCCTCCGTCCGCCTTGCGCAGCAGCTGGTGATACGCGAAGTTGCGCGACAGCCCAAAGATGAAACTGCCCAGTGCCATTTGTTGTTTCATGTGGCGGCTCCGTCGGTGAGGGCTGCGTCACGGCGAGTGGCGAGGGGGTTGTTGGTCAGCAGCGGGGTCATTTGCATGAACTGGTTTTGCAGATGCTGCGCGACCAACATGCCTATCTTGTCCGAGCTGCCGGGATCGCTGCAGTAGACCTGGACAGTGGGTGCATATGTCAGGGGCTGACCGGGTGGCTGGGCAGTTGTCAGTTGTTTGCTGACTTGTTCGGGCGCAGAGAGCTTGTCCGGTGGTGGCGCTACAAGCTTCTCTCCCAGCGAACTACCGCCCTCCGAGCCAAGCCATCCGCCGATGAGTCCACCAATCAGGCCTCCCAACGCCATGCCCGGTGCCAACCCGATGCTGCCGATCGACGCACCGATGGCGGAGCCGGCCACCGCACCGGCCCATCCACCGCCCGCAGCACCAAGGCCTGAAGCAATTTTCCGCTGGTCACCGCTGGCTACGCCTTCGATGACATCTGCGGTTCCGAGTGCCACCTTCGCAGGCCAAGGCATCAGCCGTGACACTGGCCGCATTTCAGCGGCCGCAACGTCCAGGCGCGGAGCATTGGGCCACCCTGCCTGTTCAAGTATTTTCAATCCATTGCTGGCGCCGGAAGCCCGATTGGCCATCGGGGGAACTGCCCCTGGAGTGAGCGAATTCACCGCAGCACCTGCTGATCCCGCGGGTTTCCAGCGATCAGGAATGCGGCTGGCGGCTTTATCGACGATGCCTTTGCCTACACGGCCTTTCAGTTCCTCGCCAACGGATTCGAGTACGAAGTCGAGCACCGGTTTAGCCCACGCAGCCGCCGTCAGAACGGCACCCGTGGTTTTCGGATAGGTTTCGGCCAGTTCACTCAACATATCGGTCGAATGTGCATCACCCGGCTTTTCGATATCGGGCGCCAGAGCATTGCCCTTGGCAACCGACAAGCGTTCCTCTCGCGCATTCTTGATGTTCAACTGTCCTTGCTGAGTATTGGCGAGCGCCAGCGCGGACGCTTTCACCGAAGCGTTGTTGCCCAGTTCCGAGGTCGCATATTGACGTTTGTCCGCGACTTGCAAAAACGCTTCGTTGACCAGACCCAGGTTCTGCGAAAGTGCGAGGGCGGCGTTGCTGCTGTCCGCGAATAACGTGCGGGCCAATGCCGTCCGTTGCTCAACGGGTTTGGCGTTCAGTGCAGCCAGTACGGTCAGCACAGCACCTTGTTGCGTGCCCTGTTGCTCGGGGTCACGCAGGGCTTGTGCAACTGCTTTTGGATCAAGTTTCAATTGTTGCCAGGCAGCCGCTTCGGCCGCAGAAGCTTGATCGCCTCTGCCTAACGCAGCGGAAATGTTTTTCAGTGCAACGCCGGCATCATCCTTTTTCGTGCCTGTATTGAGCAATGCTGCCGACAACGCAGCTGCCTTTTCAGGTTGCAGGCCTGCGAGCACTGCTGATTCACCCGACTGTTGCAGGACAGCACCGATATCGGCTGCCTGGACATCCCCGGTCAGCTTGCCGAGGTGATTGACCGCGTCTGCCAGATCAACGGCTTGATCGCGCGTGAGCTTCATGGAGGTACGCCAGATCTTCGCCATTTCCGCGACTTCGAGCGCTGGGAGTTTGAACGCCGACGCCGTGATAGCAACGTCATTGGCAAAGGTCAGCAACTCAAGCCTTTTGTCGGATGCATTGGCATATTGGCTGCCTATTCCCGCCTTGGCGCCCACGCTCGCGACATTGACCAGATCCTCCCCGGTGGTGCCTCCGGCGGCTACTAACGGGGCGCTAGCCATCACCAGACTGGACTGAGCAATGTCTTTACCATCATCACGGGAGATCTCGGCGACACTGCTGAGCGCGGCTGCCGCCGTATCCATTGCCAGTGCCGACTTGCGGGTTGCTGGAAGCTCGGCGTTCGCTGAGTTTTTTTCTGCCGTTTTGCTTATGGCGGATGTTTCGCTCTTCACCGCAGTATTCGCTGTCAGTGGCAAAGAACGCAGGGCGGCGAGCGTCACAGTCAGCGCATTGATCGCTGTTGTCAGCACACTGATCTTGCCGCTGGCGATCAGTAGTATCTGACGGAGCCCACCCGTCTGGTCTGTGGCCAGAGGGGGTCCGTTCGCTGCCCTCAGCGTTGCTGCGCTCAGGCTGATATCGCCCATCGCGATACCCTTGTTGTCGCCAGCATTCGCCAGCACAAATTGATTCGCTGCCATTGCCGCTCTACTCCTGTTTCACGCCAAGGCGAGTGATCGCTATGTCGTAGCGGCGCAACGCCTTTTCGGCGTCCCATTCCAGAATCTCCGCCTCACTTACCGGGTAAATGAGCGGGACGATATCGAGGATTACTTCGATGTCGCGTTCCGAAAGTAGGCCGCCGGCTGGTTTAAAAAATCGTCGATGCGCACCTGCAATTGCGTCCAGTCCGGGACGGTCAGATGGGCCAGATCGGGGATCATCAGGCCGGTGCAATGGGCGGTGATGAATTCGGCGCGTTCCTTGGCCGTTTTCAGTTTCTTCATCACTTTGGTGGCGCGCAGCACGGGCATTTCCAGACTCAGCGAAGTCACGGTGCGGCCGGTCACGGCGAGCGGTTGTAGCAATTGCACTTGGTCGGGATCGTCGGATTTCTCCGCGTCTTCGACCTGCTCGAGAAAGTACACACTCGGCCGGGTCGACATCTCGTGCACGTACTGAGCGATGCTCACGTAGTCCGGGCGTTTGAGCTGGTCGAGCTCCTTGACCGACAGACCGGTGGCGAGCAGCGCAAGTTCGAAGAACTGATCGTCTTCATCGTCGCCGGCGCGTTCCAGCGCTTCTTTCTGTGCGGCGTAGAACAGCGGTTTGAGCTGGATCGTTTCGATCTGCAAACCGTCGTCGCCGGTAATCGGCGACAGCAGTTCGTGTTGGGGCGGCATCCACGACATGTATGAATTCCTTGGTAACTCGTTTGGTTCCACTGTGGGAGCGAGCCTGCTCGCGAAGGCTTTGGCACATCCGACATTGATGTGTCTGAGCCACCGCGTTCGCGAGCAGGCTCGCTCCCACAGGGCGTTGTGATCCGCCGGAAAACCGGGGTTTACGGCATCAACACCGCACGTCGTGCATCACCGAGGATGTCGACGCCGTTGAGTACGAATTTCTGCGTGCGCACGTCGATGTCGATCACCGGCACACCGTTTTCCAAGCGGTTGTAGGTGCGGCAGGACAGCTCCAGATTGGTCTTGGGTTTCTCGCCCATTTTCACTGCGGTTTCCTCAAGGGATTTCAGCTGGCCGCCGACCGTGTGATAGGTGAACCAGGTGTTGCCGTCCTGATCCTGACCGGCCTCACGCACGTTCAGCAGGATGTCGTCGCCGAGCTTCACGCCCAGCGCCAGCAGCACTTCGGCGCCGAGGCCTTGCAGGGTCAGTTTGGCGCCGAGCGCTTTGCCGCCCTTGGCCATTTCTTCGACGATGAAGCGCCCGCCGCGCATTTCTTCCATGTCGAATTCGATTTTCGGCGGGGTGAATTCCTCAACGGTCGCCGACAACGGCAAGCCTTGCAGGGTGGCCGCGATGGCCTGTCTTACGCGGTTGGTAAACATTAGAGAACGTCCTCCAGGAACTGCTCGATGATTTCATCGCGGGCGTTGAGTTGATAAACCATGTGTTCGTTCGGCGCGTAGCGGCCGTAGTCGATGACCACGTACCAGGTACCGTTCTTGTACTTCTCGACGCTGTTGAGTTCCGGGTGCAGGTACACACTGCCGCCGGGAATGGTTTCGTCGGCAACCAGAGTCTGCAGCCAGTCGTTGATGCGCTTGACCTCCTGATCCATGAAGGATTTGGTGAGGTTCTTGGCCATGGCTTTCTGGCCGGCCTTGACCAGCTTGCGGCTGATCGCATCTTCGAGGCCGACGTAGCTGATGAACTTGCCGGTGATCGAGCGGTTGCCCAGCAGCGAGAAGCCGCCGAGCACGGTGCGGGCGTAGTAGCTGACGCCGTAGCGGTTGAGCAGATCGCCTTCGGTCGACGTGTCGAGAATGTTGTATTCGACGACGCGCGAAACGTCTTCGGCGAAGGTCACCTGGTTGCCCGGGCTCTCCCACTGTTTGACCTTGGCCAGCGCGGCAATTGCCAGACTGGACGGCGACAGGAAGACGTTTTTCTTCGCTGCTTTCGAATACACGGCGGGCATGTTGTGCACCACCAGGCAACGGTCGAAACCGAGTTCGGCACCGCCGAGTTCCTGGCTGTACAGCACCTGATCGGCCACCGAGACATCCTTGCCGTCCAGCACCACACGGGCCTTGATGCGCTTGCCGAACGCGGCGAATTCACCGGCCACCGCTTTGCTGCCGGTAAAGCCCGGTGCACCGATGATGGTCAGGTCTTCCGGGACACTGCCCAGTGCCGCCAGACCGAGCTTGCGACCGGTCGCCGGCTCGACGCCACCGATCACATTGTTGACCGTGTCGGCCGGCGTCGCGCCCGCTTCGACAATGACTACGTACACCGGCACCTTGACCACTTTGAGAATCTGGTAGACCGCGTGATACAGCGTGCCCTCTTCCGACCCGGTCGGGTCGAGCAGCGCATGGGTGGTAAAACTGTTGATGCGAAACGGTGCGTTACGCGGAATCAGCGGATCGGCTTTCGGCGCAGTGCCGACCAGACCGATGACGTTGTCACCCAGGCCACCCATGGCCTCGGGGGATTCGCTGGCATTGACGGTAATGCCGTTGTGCTCGAAGTTCAGAACCTCAGCCATGTTCAGTCAGCCTTCTTGGCAGCGGCCTTTTTGGCCTGGGTGATAGGGGTTTTCGGTTCAAGTCGACCGGCGAAGTGCAAGGCACTGGCCTCGACGTCGAGCAGATCGAGTTCTTGACCAACGCTCGACCAGTGCCCACCGCCGGTGGGAAATGGGACGAGCACGGTGTAGGTTTGGCGGGTTGCCATTTTTCGTTTCTCCATAAACGGGAAAGCCCCTCGGGAGGGAGGGGCTTTGGCGGGTGTTTTGGTGTTAGTGAGAAAATGCAATTCAGCGCGATTGTTATTTCAGCGCTTTCCTCTAACTCAGGTTTGGGCAGGAGCACGCATCCCTCTCAGCACCTCCTGTCCCAGTGAGATCTGCGCGTCGTGGTAAGCCATGAAACGAGGATCCTCCCACTCGATTTCTGCTTGATTTGGATATAAACCAGGATCTTGCACACATCCAAATACCGCGACGATCTTTCTCATGCTGTCATCTTCAAATTGGACAAACATTGATCACCTCTTAAAAATCATATGATGTGGCGGAAACGATAAACGTGGGCGAACCTTGAAGAGTTGAGGTTGCCCAGCGGATCGTTTGAGGAGTTTTCATGTGCAAGCGTTCGAAAGGCACTGTTTGTTGCCCTCCGGCTGGCACAGTACCGTTGTTGGTTTTCTGACCTACCGAAGCATCCGAAGCAAAGAGACTCAATGAAATAGATCCAGCAGTTGTGGATGTTACGGTCGATGAGCCGCCAATCATTCGCGCATTTTTTGGAAGGGCCGGCACTACCTGGGTTGTAGGGCCTGATAAAACAGTCGTGTTCAGTACCGAAATGCCACTCACATCGACATGCCGACCGTCTTGCTGGCAGGCAGCGAAGAGCCCTGCGGATTGCGTCGGCAAAATAGACACTAGCGCCGACGCAGTAAAACCGGCTGGGCTATTTATCCCGCTATAAACATTCGGCAAAACGGAATTAACGGCATTGACTGCCATTAACGCACTTACCCCTGAAGCCGGATTGTAAATAGCGTAGAGACCGACATAACCGTTTGACGGAGCCACCCCAGCATCCATTCCTCCAACGCCCACAACTGACAGGTTGACTAGTTTGTTGAAGTTGTTGAGTCGATATGACCCAGCAAAATCTTCGACGATGACCTCATCCGCCGTAAACGTTGCGGTAAGGGAGGCAGTATTAACGATGAGGGCCGCATTTCTGCTGGCTCCAGCTAGTGGACCGTTTAGCCGAAGCCTTTGCGTCTCCAGCAACAATGCACCTATATCAATGTTTCCCTGATTGATCGGCGCGTTCCAGGCCTTGATGCACCACATCACAGCCAGGTTGCGCGGGCGCGTTTCAGCGCCTACGTTTCCCGTTATCGGGATATCCGAGTTGGCGCCAGTTCCTGCACCGCTGATTACAACGGCCAGGCCGGAACCGGCTCCTGCCGCCGTAGTGACTGTATGCCGGAGAGCATGCAAGTGGGACTGGAACTGGTGGTTCTGCCAACTGCCAACGGTTCGATCAGCATCCACGCCCCGCCCATGATCCCAGCCACGCAGAAACTCGCCGCGAGATTCCGGCAAGCGGAAATTGCCCGCGCCCTCGTCACCCTTGTTGTAAGTTGTGCCGAGAAAAGCGGCTAGATCAGGATAGGTCGCAATGCTCTGCACACTGCCATCCAGTTCCAGATAACCGGGAGCGACGATACCCGTCGGGAATGCCAGAACAGCACCCACTGGGACGGCTGACTTCAGCCGTTCAACTTCCTTGGCCAGCGCGGCTACATCGATGGCTCCCTGATTGACCGGGGCATTCCACGCTTTGATGCACCACATGACGGCAATGTTGCGAGGACGGGTTTCTGTTGAGGTGCGCGCAACTCTCGAAGCATCGAAGAGCATATTGATGACGCCGGTAGCGGCTCCGCCTTCGGGGATTTGCGTCCCACCGGTCGCCGCCGAGCCAAAAGCGCCGCCGACCTGGCCCACAGCTGCCAGTTGAACTCCATTATTCGCGGCATACTGTCCCGTGATGTTCTGGAGCGAGTCGAGCTGCTCACTGCCGACTCCCCGGCTAGCATCCACACCCCGCCCATGATCCCAACCCCGCAAGAACTCCCCACGCGCCTCAGGCAAGCGGAAGTTCCCAGCTCCCTCATCACCCTTATTGAACTTGCCACTCAAATAGGCGCTCAAGTCCGGGTAAGTCGCGCTGCTCTTGACGCTGTTATCCAGTTCCAGAAAACCCGGTGGTGGCGCATCAACCGGAAACGCCACGATCGATCCCACTGGCAACGCGGAAGCCTTGGCGATCAGCGCTTCAACTTCAGCCTTGGTATACGAATCCTTGATGCCAAACCCGGCCAACGTTTCCGGATTGGCCCCAGCCGTTGCGCGGCCATATTCGTCAACCGTCAGACTCTTGTAAGTCCCCACTGCAATCCCGGTTCGCCCGGCGAGCATCTTGAATTGCAGCGCGGTCGTGCCGAGAGTGATCGGTGCGTTGGTGGTCAGGTGCCACAACGAATCTCCATTCGCTACACCCTCCTCCACCATCACCGTCAGGCCCGGAGTGACCTTGGAGCTGGTGTTGGCATCGGTCGCCCGTTGCCAGTCGCCATTGGCGACGACCCACAGGCCGTTGTCCTTGGCCAGGGTCTGGCTCGGCAACAGCACGCGATCGCCGGCAACCACGGCAACACCATCAATCTGCTGTGCGCTGTTCATCACGACATTGCCAGTCGCCACAACGCGCACCGACTGCTTGCCATCAAGCTTGCCGAGTTCTTCGGCGAGATAACTCATGACCCACGTACGAGTAGCCTTAACAACCGTGTCATCAATCAACAACGTCACCAAGGACGCATTGCTCGTCTCGAAAATCGAGCGAATGTAGAACTCTTTACCGGAACCCGACGTCGCCAGCACCGGCTTGAACGACTCCGGATATTTGACGATGGCGTAGAGAATCCCGGTGTCAGTCCACAACCCGGCCTCGCGTACATACCAGCCACCAACATCCGGCGGAATGGTCACTTCGGCGAGCAGCCAGCTCGGGTTCTTCTCGTCCTGGAACAGCGCATTGAGCGGCCCGCGCCAGACTTCGCGTTTCAGCGCGGTGGCGGTGGCCGCCGGGTTGTAGACCGCGCCGCCGCCGTCGCCGACGGAAATCTGCGTCAGCTTGATCGGCAGGCCCGCAGCCTTGCACGCCGTTTCGTAGGCAATCCCTGCGTTGGTGAGCAGGGTGTAATAGTCAGCCATTCAGGCCCCCTGAGGATAAATAGTGGATGTTTCGACGGTGTACAACGCGGCGGCCATGAACGCCTCGCCAGAGGTTTCAAGGCCTTCGATGAACACTGGATAAACCGTGGTCAGTTCGCCGCAAAATGTTGCAGCGGCGATCGAGTGACTGCCGAAAGCACTTAAGCCGACCGAGACCGACAGCACATCCCGCTCGCTTTTGGCGTCAGCCAGACGGCGGTCGAGACGGGCGTCGATTTCTTCGCTGTAGGGCTGTTCGCTGAAGGCACGCACGGAAAAGCTGTACGGCGCACCGGGCGGTGTCTGTTCGTACCAGGCGCGGATCTCGGGTCTTAATTGCAAACCCTTGGCGGCGTTTTCCAGCGCCTTGCGAGTGCCGGCCTGGCGCGCGGTGGGCCAGGCCAGTTCGACGGTCAGGCGCTTTTCCGCTTCCGGCGCATCGGTGCTCCATTCAGCGACGCCGCGATCGGCTGCAAGATACGGCAGGAACGCGACCGGCGTTTCACTGGGGTTCATCAGTTCGGGAAACGGCGGTGCGATGCGGTCGAGCAAGGCGCCGAAGCCCAGATCCAGACCCCGCTCGAGTGCCGAGCTGTTGGCCGGCAACAATGTCAGGCGTTGCTTGGGCTCACTCATAGCGTCAGCACCTCGACTTCGACCGCTGTGCAATACGGCGCCTGAAACGCGGTCGTCACGATCGGCGCCAGCGGTTCAAGAATCTGCAGTTGAATGGCGCCAGCGCTGTGCAGCGTGTAGTCGATCCAGCTCGGGTCGACTCGGCCTTCGAGGCGATGACAGCTGTCTGCGTAAGCCTGCAATTGTGCTTGCGCGGCGACCTTGGTCAGGCCCGAATCGGGCCCTGAATTGATCTTGGCAATGACGCGGATTTTGTAGCGCTGGATGTCGGCAGCCTTGACGGTGACGAGGTCGGTTTCCGGGCGCACGTCGGGGCGGGCGAAATGCTGACGGACGCCTTCAAGCAATGCTTCGGAAGGTGTGCCATCGCCTTCGCGGGAAAGCACAGTAACCTGCACTTCGCCCGGCGCGGTGCGGCGTGCGTTGCCATCCTTGACCTGCGCGGCGAGGCCGTCAGGGTTGAAGGTGTAGGTGACGTTTACTACGCCGGAATCAGTGGATTCGACTTGTATTGTTGGCCGCTCGCCGAGGGTGAACACTTCGCGGCGATACTGCATCCGCGATCCCGCCGCCGGTGCATGCGGCGCGAGGTAATACCGCAGGCGCGCATCTTCATCGCTCTCGTAAATCGCCGGCACCGGCGGGAATGCCGCCGGGTCGCCGGGATCGAGCAGTTGCCGCTCAAGCCCCATGTCGGCCAGCCGCGCATCGAGATTGCTGCCGGTCGCCCACCACGCCAGCATCTGTTTGATGCGTGCGTTGTATTTGCGCTCATGGGTTTGCAGACGCACGCAGAACGCTTCCAGCGCGAGGGTGAGCAATTCGCTTTCGTTTTCCAGGCTGGTCTTGAGTTTCGCGGCGCTGGTCGGCGAACGTGCACCGACGTACTCGACGACAAAAGCCTTGAATTCGGCGAGCAGATCTTCGAAGGCTTCAACGGTAATCAGCGCGGGTTCGGCCAACTGGTTCTGGCCGGGGATCAACATGCTCATGTCACCACCTCGAAGGTTTGTTGACGGTTTTTCCAGGTGCCGGCAAACCGCAGCAGCAGGCCGTCACCATGGCGACTGGCGACAATCACCTGCGGCTGAAAATCGGCGATACCGTTTTGCGGGTTGTAGAACGCTTGCGCGGCGTGGCTCTGCGCCAGAAGCAGGATGTCGTCGCCCAGGTTCTGGCCCAGCAGCGTGGGGATCAGCGAGCCGTATAAGGGCCGTTTTTGCCGAGTGCCCAGCGGCGTGGTCAGGGCCCGGGTCGCGCGCTGCACAAACTGCAGCCAGTCGTCGACCGTGGCCCCGCTGTCTCTATCAATTCCAATCATGGAAGGCTCTTGAATCAGGGGCTGATGATGCGGCCCTGGTGGTCGACCAAGGGGCCGCTGAAGTGCACGCCCGAGGCGTCGATGCCGAGGCCGACGGCGCCCAGTTGCAGGGTGATCAGTTGTGGCGTCATGGCCAGACGTGCCGGGCCGATGCTCAGTTCGAGCGACTCGCGAGACCCGTTGAATTGCGTTGGTCCGTTCAACCAGTGCAAGGCGTGGCTGGCGTCGTCGTAACCGCTTTCGCTGCCGTCCTGATGCACCCGACGGG
Organism: Pseudomonas sp.; assembly: GCF_035554175.1. Classification (GTDB taxonomy): domain Bacteria; phylum Pseudomonadota; class Gammaproteobacteria; order Pseudomonadales; family Pseudomonadaceae; genus Aquipseudomonas. The sequence goes on from NZ_DATMIV010000032.1 coordinate 83,207, forward strand.
TCAGCGTCGGCACAGTCGAGGCCGGAGGAAAACGATCACTGTTCAAGCCGAACAAGGCGACACTCTGCGCACCACTTTCACCGCTGCCATAGTTGAACAGCAGGCACTGCTCGCCCACAGTCGGGATGCGCGATTCGCTTTGCGCACCGGCGCTAGGGTTGAAGAACTTGATCGCCGGCGTGAGCAATCCGCCATGGCTGACCTGGCAAGTGTTGCTCGCCGCATCGATCGACTGACAGATACCAATCCGACAGAAACTCTCGGCACGGCGGTGCAGGTCTTCGATTTCCGCTTCCATTTCTGCCAGACGCTCAATGATCGGGCCGAGCTGCATGCGCAGTAATACGTCGAACATCGGTCAGCCCTCCAGCGCGGTGTATTGCTCGGGATCGTCGATATTGCTGACTTCCCAGGTGCGGGCGAATTTCGGCGTGCCGAGTGGATCGTCGAGCAGGGTCGGACCGAGGTAAAGCGTCTGCTCAAAGGTCAGGGTCCAGGCCTTGTATTGTTGATCGGCACGGATAAGCAACGAGGGCAACCCATCGAGGTTGATTGGCAAATCACACTGATCGCCGGGCATTCCCCAGCGATTGTCGGTGACCAGATTTTTCAGTACGGCGATCAGATCGCACGCTGCGAAAGCGGTCGCAGAAAGAGCCGGGACGACTTGCAGTGACAACGTCATTACATGAGCGATACGGCCATCAGCGGCGCGCACGCCGGACGCATTCCGGTCAATGTCGATCAGTACCCAGGCCTGATCGCCCGCCGCAGTGAAATCATCGTGACTGCCGACAGTGAGGTTGAGACTGGCAGTGTTGCGCAGTGTCGTCGCGATGGCTGTAAACAGTTGCGACGGCTGTTGGATCGGTGTGGGCATACATGACCTCCTTTTCAATCGTCCACGCGCAGCCCTGCCGCCAACATGGCGGCAGGGAAAAATATTCAGGGTTAAGGGTGGTCGCGCGGCGGCACTTCGCAGACGCCGATACGCTTGGCCGCCCAGCGTTCGTAAAGGCCTATGGCGACATCAGCGCCGGCCATCGCCGTCAGGCAGCCAAACGCGCCAGCGGCCCAGATCGACATGCCGGCGGCATACAACAGCATGATCGCCGATACGCCGCAGATCATGCAGGCGCCGGAGCGCAAGGCCAGACGCCGCACCAGTGACCAGCCGCGTGCGCCTTCCTTGTCGGCGCGCCACATTTCGCCGGACACCCCGCCGACAACGGCCAGGAGGATGACCAGCCAGATCGGCATGTCCGCCAACGCTTGTTGCTCGTTTGTCATGTCACGCCTCCGTTGGTGATTGATGAATGATGGGTTGGGTTCAAACGGTTTCTCTTGAGGCAGGCATTCCAAAAAGCCCGGTGCTTGCACACCGGGCTTTTCAGTAATGCGCTCCTTCGCCTTCCTTCAGATCCTGTACTGATGAAGGAAGCTGACTTTTCGGCGCTACTGGCGCGGTACGAGTCCATTCAGATTGTTTTTCCGACCGCGGTCCCTGCCCGCCGGATAACTGCTTCTGGTGCTTTACGCTGCACACCCGGGCCAGTTGCCAACCCTCTGAACCGTTGAGGCCGGTTCATCGCTGCCTGTTCTTGTGGAACTAAAGAGCTTGTCTTGCCAGCCGCTTTGTCGAGCGGCTTGGTGGCAAGAATATGCATGGATGCATATACAGTCAATGCGTAAATGCATTTATTTATGCACAAAATTTGCGCGAATGCATGAAAGCCGCTTGGCACAAGGGCTTGGAGATTTTTCGCAGGCGAAAAAAAACCTGCCGGTCGGCAGGTTTCAGTTCAGCTGGAAGAGGTTAACGGGCGTACATGCCCCACCAGAAGACGTGACCGAGGATGACGATCTGCTCTTCCTGGATTTCCTGGAAGCTGTAGTCCTCGTCCGGATGTTCATCGCGATTGAAGCTGCGCAGACGAATGCCGGTGGGCAAGCGGTAAAGCTGTTTGACGCGCAATTGGCCGTTGTGATTGATCGCATACAGGTCGCCATCGATGATGTCGCCGATGCCGCATTTGCCGGCGTTGACGCCGACAGTGGCGCCGTCACGCAGCACCGGCAACATGCTGTTGCCACGCACTGTCACGCACTTGGCCTGGTCGAACTGCACGCCATTATGGCGCAGGCTACGCTTGCCGAAGCGCAGGCTTGAGCGTTCGCTCTCTTCGATGACGAATCTTCCTGATCCAGCTGCCAATTCAACCTCGCGAAGAAAGGGCACGGACACTTCGTCATCCTCGACGGGTGTGTCATCGTCCCACAGCATGATGTCCTTGAGTTCCGCATGCATATCCGCGCGCGTGCCACCGGCCGTCGCTGTGACGTCCGCGCGACCGCGCAACTGATCGGTGCTCACATTGAAGTAATCGGCAATCTTCGAAATGTGTTTATCCGAAGGATCGACAATTTTCCCGCTGAGAATCCGCGAGAGCGTGGATTGAGGCACGCCGGTGCGACGGTGGAGCTCCGTAGGGGAGATCCCGTGCTGGTCGAGCAGTGCTCTTAAGACGGAGGATACGTTGCGTTTTTGCATAATGCGCATAATGCTTGAAGTCATTTGCGAAGACAAATGCTGATTTGCATAAATCGTGCATGGATCAACTTTTCCTCTATGGAAAAACGTCAACCGATCGCAGCGCCTGCGTCGGGCAGACTGCCCATGGTAACCTTGCGCCCATCGCGCAAAGGCCCGGCCATCGCCCGCGCTTCGCCCTACACCTTTTAACGAGTTGCCCGACAATCCGATGAATAAAGCCGTCTCCGACCTGTCCTCCCATACCCCGATGATGCAGCAATACTGGCGCCTGAAGAATCAGCACCCGGATCAGCTGATGTTCTACCGCATGGGCGACTTCTACGAGATCTTCTACGAAGACGCGAAGAAAGCGGCCAAGTTGCTCGACATCACGTTGACCGCGCGCGGGCAGTCGGCGGGTCAGGCAATTCCGATGTGTGGGATTCCTTACCATGCGGCAGAAGGTTATCTGGCGAAATTGGTAAAGCTTGGCGAGTCGGTAGTGATCTGCGAGCAGGTCGGGGACCCGGCCACCAGCAAAGGTCCAGTCGAACGCCAGGTGGTGCGGATCATCACACCGGGTACGGTCAGTGACGAGGCGCTGCTGGATGAGCGCCGTGACAATCTGATTGCGGCTGTATTGGGCGACGAACGCCTGTTCGGTCTGGCGGTGCTGGACATCACCAGCGGCAATTTCACCGTGCTCGAGATCAAGGGCTGGGAAAACCTGCTGGCGGAGCTGGAGCGGGTCAATCCGGTGGAACTGCTGATCCCGGACGACTGGCCAAAAGACCTGCCGGCGGAAAAACGCCGTGGCGTACGTCGTCGTGCACCTTGGGATTTCGAGCGTGATTCGGCGCTGAAAAGCCTCTGCCAGCAGTTTTCGACTCAGGACCTGAAAGGCTTCGGCTGCGAAAACCTGACTCTGGCCATCGGTGCTGCCGGCTGCCTGTTGGCTTACGCCAAGGAAACCCAGCGCACCGCCCTGCCCCACTTGCGCAGCCTGCGTCATGAACGCCTCGATGACACGGTTGTGCTCGACGGTGCCAGCCGGCGCAATCTGGAGCTCGACACCAACCTCGCCGGTGGCCGCGACAACACCCTGCAATCGGTCGTTGATCGCTGCCAGACCGCGATGGGCAGCCGTTTGCTCACTCGTTGGTTGAACCGCCCACTGCGCGACCTCACCGTCCTGCTGGCCCGTCAGTCCTCGATCCGCTGTCTGCTCGATGGCTACCGCTTCGAAAAGCTGCAGCCGCAGCTCAAGGAGATCGGCGACATCGAGCGGATTCTCGCGCGGATCGGTCTGCGCAATGCGCGGCCTCGCGACCTTGCGCGTCTGCGCGATGCACTGGGTGCGCTGCCGCAACTGCAAGCGGCGATGACCGATCTGGAAGCGCCGCATCTGCAACACTTGGCCGCCACCACCAGCACCTATCCGGAACTGGCGGCGCTGCTGGCAAAAGCCATTATCGACAACCCGCCAGCGGTGATCCGTGACGGCGGCGTGCTGAAAACCGGTTACGACAGCGAACTCGACGAGTTGCAATCACTGAGCGAAAACGCCGGCCAGTTCCTGATTGATCTCGAGGCTCGCGAGAAGGCTCGCACCGGGTTGGCCAACCTGAAAGTCGGTTACAACCGTATTCATGGTTACTTCATTGAACTGCCGAGCAAGCAGGCTGAGTCCGCGCCGGCGGACTACATCCGACGCCAGACGCTCAAAGGTGCCGAGCGCTTCATCACGCCGGAACTCAAAGAGTTTGAAGACAAGGCACTTTCTGCCAAGAGCCGCGCCTTGGCCCGCGAGAAGATGCTCTACGAAGCACTGCTGGAAGATCTGATCAGCCAGTTGCCACCGTTGCAGGACACTGCCGGCGCGCTGGCCGAACTTGACGTGTTGAGCAACCTTGCCGAACGTGCGCTGAATCTTGACCTGAACTGCCCGCGTTTCGTCGGCGAGCCATGCATGCGCATCACTCAGGGCCGCCACCCGGTGGTCGAGCAAGTGCTGACCACGCCGTTCGTAGCCAATGACCTGAGCCTGGACGACAATACGCGGATGCTGGTGATCACTGGCCCGAACATGGGTGGTAAATCCACCTACATGCGGCAAACCGCGCTGATCGTGTTGCTGGCGCATATCGGCAGCTTTGTACCGGCGGCCAGTTGCGAGCTGTCGCTGGTGGATCGGATTTTCACCCGCATAGGTTCCAGCGATGATCTGGCCGGTGGCCGTTCCACTTTCATGGTCGAAATGAGCGAAACCGCCAACATCCTGCACAACGCCACCGAACGCAGTCTGGTGCTGATGGATGAAGTCGGGCGAGGCACCAGCACCTTCGATGGTCTGTCGCTGGCCTGGGCGGCGGCCGAACGTTTGGCCCATCTGCGCGCCTACACCCTGTTCGCCACGCACTATTTTGAACTGACCGTGCTGCCTGAAGCCGAACCTTTGGTAGCGAACGTGCACCTCAATGCCACCGAGCACAACGAACGCATCGTGTTCCTGCACCACGTTTTGCCCGGCCCTGCCAGCCAGAGCTACGGCCTGGCGGTGGCGCAACTGGCCGGCGTGCCGAGCGAAGTGATCCTGCGTGCCCGTGAGCATCTGAGCCGTCTGGAAGACACCGCCCTGCCCCATGAGGCGCCGAAGCCGGCGGCCAAGGGCAAGCCGTCGACACCGCAGCAAAGCGATATGTTCGCCTCGCTTCCACACCCGGTGCTCGACGAACTGGCCAAAGTCGATCTGGACGACATGACTCCGCGCAAAGCGCTGGAAATGCTCTACGCACTGAAGAACCGGATATAAGCACTGAAGAAGCGGATATAACGCAAATCGCTTCAAGCTGTTAGAATCTCGCGCGGTTCGGGATGCTGCTGGCTCATAGCCTGGTCAGCAGGTATCGCTCCCGAACCTGGCGACCCCAACCGTGAAGGGGCAACGCTGCCGCCGCCTGAGGAGAAAATTAGAAATGACCTTCGTCGTCACCGACAACTGCATCAAGTGCAAGTACACCGACTGCGTAGAAGTCTGTCCGGTGGACTGCTTTTACGAAGGCCCGAACTTCCTGGTGATTCACCCGGACGAATGCATCGATTGCGCACTGTGCGAGCCAGAGTGCCCGGCTGTGGCAATCTTCTCGGAAGATGAAATTCCGGCTGGCATGGAAAACTTCATTGAGCTCAATGCCGAGCTGGCGGATATCTGGCCGAACATCACCGAGCGCAAGGATCCGCTGCCGGATTCCGCCGCGTGGGATGGCAAGCCGAACAAGATCGAACAACTCGAACGCTGATCCGCTCTGCGCTCGACCAGAAGGCCCCTTGCGGGCCTTTTTGCTTTTTCGGGTTTTGCTTTTCTGCAGGCGAAAAAAGGGGCGGTATGACCCGCCCACATTTTTTCCTTATTCCCTGCGATCCTTTTCATCGTCCTGATGAATCGCGTCCTGCGATGTCCGTTCCCCTCATCCGTGAAGGGCGCGTCTGTCCGTCGACACAATTGAGATATTAGAGAGTTCCCAAGGATGAGCAATCGACATTCGCCACTGAGACGCACTGTCATAAGCACATAACAATTGGGAAATTCCCATATTTTTCAACGAGATGCACGTAGGCGGATAGCGCAATCGACATCTGCCGAAGTGTAAAAATAACGAACACTTACAACACAGTAAGCATTGGCTTACAGCACGAGACTACAAATTCAGAAAATGCCGACCGCTTGTCTGGTGGTGCGGCTTGCCTTTACGCGAGAAACAAAAAGCCCCGGCTGATCGAATCAGTCGGGGCTATCTGCAGGCGGTCGGTTGAGCGCTTACTGAAACAACGACTCGCTCGACAGGCCATTCTTCTCAAGGATTTCACGAAGGCGCTTGAGGCCTTCCACCTGGATCTGTCTCACCCGTTCGCGGGTCAGTCCGATCTCCAGGCCTACATCTTCCAGAGTACTGCTTTCATGCCCGCGCAGGCCGAAACGGCGTATCACCACCTCGCGCTGCTTGTCGGTCAGCTCCGACAGCCATTGATCGATGCTCTGCGACAGGTCGTCGTCTTGCAGTAATTCGCATGGATCGGTCGGACGATCATCGGTAAGGGTGTCCAGCAGGGTTTTATCCGAATCCGGACCCAGCGAGACGTCGACCGAAGAAACCCGTTCATTCAGGCCCAGCATGCGCTTGACCTCGCCCACCGGTTTTTCCAGCAGGTTGGCGATTTCTTCGGGTGAAGGTTCGTGGTCCAGTTTCTGTGTCAGCTCCCGTGCGGCCCGAAGGTACACGTTGAGTTCCTTGACCACATGAATCGGCAACCGGATGGTCCGGGTCTGATTCATGATCGCGCGTTCGATGGTCTGACGGATCCACCAGGTCGCGTAGGTCGAGAAGCGGAAGCCTCGCTCGGGATCGAACTTTTCCACTGCGCGGATCAGGCCGAGGTTGCCCTCTTCGATCAGATCCAGCAGCGACAGGCCCCGATTGACGTAACGCCGGGCGATTTTGACCACCAGCCGCAGGTTACTTTCGATCATCCGTTTGCGCCCGGCAGGATCGCCACTTTGCGACAAGCGTGCAAAATGAACTTCTTCTTCCGGTGAGAGCAGAGGGGAAAAGCCGATTTCGTTGAGATACAACTGCGTGGCATCAAGTGCACGCGTGTAGTCGATGTACTTGTGTTGTTTGAGTGTTGCAGAGTGTCTGGATTTGGAACGAACGGAAGGTGGAGCAGCCCCTTCATCATTCGACATCGAAGATTCCGAATCGATGCCGGTCTCCATAAGGAGAACCTCATCGTCGATGTCAAACTCCGGCACTTCTTTACTGAGAGCCATTGTTATAGTCCTTTGGTGAGTTCGACCCCAAGCTCAAGCGACGCCTTTATCCTTGGCAGCGCTGGAGCCTGTCCCCTCTACGCGACGGAACAGGCTGGCTTGCAAATCAACGTCTTGGCAGGAACTGCAGCGGATCCACTGGTTTACCTTGGCGGCGAATCTCAAAATGCAGTTTCACCCGGTCTGTACCCGTTGACCCCATTTCGGCAATTGTCTGTCCGACCTTGACCTGCTGTCCCTCCCGAACCAACAGCCTGCGGTTGTGACCGTAGGCACTGACGTAGGTTTCGCTGTGTTTGATGATGACCAATTCGCCGTAGCCCCTTAAGCCACTCCCGGCGTATACGACTGTCCCATCAGACGCAGCTAAAACAGGCTGTCCCAAATCTCCGGCGATATCAATTCCTTTATTCAAACTACCGTTTGAAGAGAATTTTCCAATCAGAACGCCATTAGATGGCCATCCCCAGCCGGTCGGGGCCGGGCCTGCCGGAGGCAGTGGCGCGGCCGCAGGTTTGTTCGCGACGGACGGTACAACCCCTTTGGAACCGGTGGTTGTAGTGGTCGTCGTGCCGTTCGCCTGGCGCCGGATTACCGTGGTTTTGCTCGACGAAGAAGGCGAAGAACTCGAGTTGCTGACCACCGCCGTCGGCGTTGAACCAGTACGGCCATCAAAGCGAATTGTCTGACCCGGGTGGATCGTATACGGCGTAGGAATGTTGTTCCGGGCAGCGAGGGTTTTGTAGTCCCAGCCGTAACGAAACGCGATCGAAAACAAGGTATCGCCGGGACGGACTACATATTGTCCGGTCGTAACGGCCGGACGTTGCGCGACCGCGTTGTTGCGATCAACGACCCGCACGTTGCTCGATTTGGTGCTGGAGCAACCAACCAGCAAGGTGCTCAAGACAAGGCCAGTCACCAGGCGCTGAAAGCTCGTGTTACCCATACGCTGCGCAATGACTGTGAGACTCACCCGCCGCTCCCTTTGTGGTGGCTGAAAATTCTGAATGCCGCATCGCAGCATGAAATGTCGCAAGTATAACGGGCCGCTACGGCCTTACCTTTAATGAAGCGAAATCACCGGACGCACACGTTTGCAAGCGGCAAGTACGCCGCGTTTAAACTTCGGCTGCCGGTGTAAGACCGGCGCCATGGAAAGGAATTCAGCGCCTGTTTACAAATGCTCAGGCCAGTGGCCCGTTGAGCAAAGGCACGAAACGCACCGCCCCCAGAACATGTCGGGAAAAGCCGTGCTCTTCGCGCACGATCAGCATCAGTTGTTGTACTTCACCGGAGCCGACCGGAATCACCATGCGCCCACCGGGTGCCAATTGATCGAGCAAGGCTTGCGGAACATCGGTGGCCACCGCAGTGACAATGATGCCGTTGTAAGGCGCCAGCGCCTGCCAGCCTTCCCAGCCATCACCCCAGCGAAACACGACGTTGCGCAGGTTCAGCTCGACCAGACGCTCCTTGGCGCGATCCTGCAGAACCTTGATGCGCTCGACCGAAAACACTCGTTCGACCAGTTGCGACAACACCGCCGTCTGATAGCCGGAGCCCGTGCCGATCTCCAGCACCTTGTCCAGCGGACCCGCTTCCAGCAGCAGCTCGCTCATGCGCGCCACCATATAAGGCTGGGAAATGGTCTGGTTGTTGCCTATCGGCAGCGCCGTGTCTTCATACGCGCGATGCGCCAGCGCCTCGTCGACAAACAGGTGGCGTGGCGTGCGGCGGATCACTTCCAGTACCTTGGCGTTCGACACGCCTTCTTCATACAGACGCTGGATCAGTCGCTCGCGGGTGCGCTGGGAGGTCATGCCAATGCCGCTACGCAGGCGGTCGTCATGTTCACGCATCAGCTCAACCCTCCCAGCCAGCCATCGAGACTTCTGAAGGCGTCGTTAAAGGTGCGATCGAGCTGCAACGGCGTGATGGAAACGTAACCTTGCATCACCGCATGAAAATCGGTGCCCGGGCCACCGTCTTCGGCATCCCCGGCAGCGGCAATCCAGTAACCGGCCCTGCCACGCGGATCGACCACTTTCATCGGCGCCGCCGCCCGGGCGCGGTGGCCAAGTCGGGTCAGCTGAATACCGCGAATATGATCGATGGGCAAATTGGGAATGTTCACGTTAAGCACCGTACGCGGCGGCAGATCGAGCCCGGCATGAGCCTCGACCAGTTTGCGCGCAAAATATGCCGCCGTCGGCAGATTGTCCACCTGGCGTGAGACCAGTGAGAAGGCGAACGACGGGCGCTCAAGGAACCGCCCCTCGAGGGCGGCCGCCACGGTCCCGGAATACAGCACGTCATCACCGAGGTTGGCGCCCAGGTTGATCCCGGACACCACCATGTCCGCCTCGCGTTCAAGCAACCCGTTGAGGCCCAGATGAATGCAGTCGGTCGGTGTGCCGTTGAGGCTGATAAAACCGTTGGCCAGGTATTGCGGGTGCAGTGGACGGTCGAGCGTCAGCGAACTGCTGGCGCCGCTCTTGTCCTGTTCCGGGGCGATAACCACGCATTCGGTGTAATCCGCCAGCGCAGCATAAAGCGCGGCGAGACCGGGTGCGGTTACCCCATCGTCGTTAGAAATCAGAATACGCATGGGCTGTCCGTCTGCCCCACCGGCACCAGATCAACGAGCTCGCGCACCAATACGGTGGCGAAGCATCCGGCCGGGAGGACGAATTCCAGTTGCAGAATGTCAGGCTGGGGATAATGCCACGACAACCGGCCAATGGGCAGTCGCAGGATGCGGCGTTCGTGGCTCATGCCGGCGTGAACCAACCAGTCGCGCAGTTCCGCTTCACTCGCGGCGATCCCCTGCTCCAGTGCATGGACAACGCCCGCGGCCGGCGAGTCACCGGCGCCCCACTGCGGACCGGTCGGATGCAGATCGAGAATCGCCAGACGCGGGTCGCTGCACTCGGCTTCACCGGCGGGGAAAAAACTGCGACTGTCGGTGAACGCCAGCAGATCGCCGACCAACGCGGTTTGCCAGGTGCCGTCAGCGACGCGCGCCGCCAGCACCTGATTGAACAGGAAGCTGCGCGCTGTCGACAGCAACCGCGAACGCACATTACGCTGCTCCGGCAACGCCTTGCGCGCTGCCCACACACGCGCATCAACGACGTTGCCGCCGTCATGGCCCAAACGCTGGGCGCCGAAATAATTGGGAACGCCTTGTTTGGCAATCAACTGCAGACGCTGTTCAAGCGCAGCCTTGTCGCCGGCGAACCCAGTCAGGCGCAAGGTAAAGCCGTTGGCCGAGTGCGCACCGCGTTGCAGCTTGCGTTTGTGGCGCGTGGTCTTGAGGATCTTAAGCGTTTCGTTTTCGGCCGCCGACAGCTCCGGATCGGCCTTGCCCGGCAGTTGCACGCTGAACCACTGTCGGGTCAGGGCCTGCCGATCCTTGAGACCGGCGTAGCTGACGGTGCGCAACGGAACTCCGGCTGCCTTGGCAATGCGCCGCGCCGCTTCTTCGGTATTCAGCCCGCGCTTTTCGACCCAGATCCACAGATGTTCGCCGTCACCGCTGAGGGGAATGTCGAGCACTTCATCGACTTGGAAATCTTCCGCCGTGGCTTTCAATACCGCGGTGCCGAGGGGCTCGCCATAGGCGCGCGGGCCGAGCAATTGCAGTTCATTCATGCGCGCAGCAACAAGGCAACGGAGTGCACAGCGATACCTTCTTCGCGACCGACAAAGCCAAGCTTCTCGGTGGTGGTAGCTTTGACGTTCACTTGATCCAACTCAACTTGAAGATCCGCCGCGATCAGCGCGCGCATCGATTCGATATGCGGCGCCATTTTCGGCGCCTGGGCAACGATGGTGTTGTCGACGTTGCCGATTTTCCAGCCCTTGGCGTGGATCAGACTGACCACATGACGCAGCAGCACGCGGCTGTCAGCGCCCTTGAATTGCGGATCGGTGTCCGGGAAATGTTTGCCGATATCACCCAGCGCCGCCGCGCCGAGCAAGGCATCGCTCAAGGCGTGCAGCAGGACGTCACCGTCGGAATGAGCGAGCAGTCCGAAGCTGTGTGCAATCTGCACGCCGCCCAGAGTAATGAAATCGCCTTCAGCGAAACGGTGCACATCGTAGCCGTGGCCAATACGCATAAAAAAACGCCCCGATTTTTGTCAGGGCGTGATTCTACCTGCATTACTCACGCAGAGCGCGTGCGTGATGCTGCAAGTGGTCGTCAATGAAGCTGGCGATGAAGAAATAGCTGTGGTCATAGCCCGGTTGCAGGCGCAGTTCCAGCGGATGGCCCGCTTGTTTTGCCGCGTGTTGCAGAGCTTCGGGCTTGAGCTGGGTGGCGAGGAAATCGTCGCGATCACCTTGATCCACCAGCAATGGCAGCTTCTCGGTGGCTTCGGCGATCAACGCACAGGCGTCCCACTCTTTCCACTTCGAACGGTCTTCTCCCAGGTAATGAGAGAAGGCTTTCTGTCCCCAAGGGCAGTCGATTGGATGAGTGATCGGCGAAAATGCCGACACCGACTGGTAACGCCCCGGATTGCGCAAGGCGCAGACCAGAGCGCCGTGGCCGCCCATGGAGTGACCGCTGATGCTGCGCTTGTCAGAAGCCGGGAAATGCGCTTCAACCAGTGAAGGCAATTCCTCCACGACATAGTCATGCATCCGATAGTGACGCGCCCACGGTTGCTGCGTGGCATTCAGATAAAACCCGGCACCGAGGCCGAAATCCCACGCCTTGTCCGCATCGTCGGGAATATCCGGGCCACGCGGACTGGTGTCCGGGGCGACGATGATCAAACCCAGCTCGGCCGCCATCCGCATCGCGCCGGCCTTCTGCATGAAGTTTTCATCGGTACAGGTCAGGCCTGACAACCAGTACAACACCGGCAGCTTGCCGCCCTGCTCCGCCTGCGGCGGCAAATAGACGGCGAAGACCATGTCGCAATCGAGCACTTCGGAGCGATGGCGATAGCGCTTGTGCCAGCCACCGAAACTCTTCTGACACGAGATATTTTCCAGATTCATAGCTATCTCAGCCGCAAGCTGCAAGCTTCAAGCTGCAAGAGGTCGTTGAGCCTGCTTGCAGCTTATGGCTTGTAGCTTGCCGCTGCTCCTTAGAAATGTATGACGGTACGGATGCTCTTGCCTTCGTGCATCAGGTCGAACGCCTTGTTGATATCTTCCAGGCCCATGGTGTGGGTGATGAAGGTATCCAGCGGGATTTCACCGCTCTGCGCCATGTCGACGTAGCTTGGCAATTCGCTGCGGCCACGTACGCCGCCGAACGCTGAACCGCGCCAGACCCGGCCAGTGACCAACTGGAACGGACGGGTGGCGATTTCCTGACCGGCGCCGGCAACACCGATGATGACGGACTCACCCCAACCCTTGTGGCAGCACTCGAGCGCGGCACGCATCAGTTGTACATTGCCGATGCACTCGAAGGAGAAGTCGACGCCGCCATCGGTCATGTCGACGATCACTTCCTGGATCGGACGATCGAATTCCTTCGGGTTCACGCAATCGGTGGCACCCAGTTGTCTGGCGATTTCGAATTTCGCCGGATTGATGTCGATTGCGATGATGCGCGCGGCCTTGGCTTTCACTGCGCCAATCACAGCGGACAGACCGATGCCGCCGAGACCGAAGATTGCCACGGTGTCACCCGGTTTGACTTTGGCCGTGTTGAGCACGGCGCCGATGCCGGTGGTCACGCCACAACCGAGCAGGCAGACCTTTTCCAGCGGCGCGTCTTTGGAAATCCTGGCCACGGAGATTTCCGGGAGCACGGTGTACTCCGAGAAGGTCGAGGTGCCCATGTAGTGGAAAATCGTCTCGCCCTTGTAGGAAAAGCGCGAAGTACCATCCGGCATCAGGCCTTTGCCCTGCGTCGCGCGAATGGCCTGACAAAGGTTGGTCTTGCCGGATTTGCAGAATTTGCACTGGCCGCATTCCGGGGTGTACAGCGGAATGACGTGATCGCCGACGGCGACCGAGGTCACGCCCTCACCGATCGCTTCAACGATGGCGCCGCCTTCGTGGCCGAGGATCGACGGGAAGATGCCTTCCGGATCAGCGCCGGACAGTGTGTAAGCGTCCGTATGGCAGACCCCGGACGCGACGACGCGCAGCAACACTTCACCGGCCTTGGGCATGGCGACATCGACTTCTACGATTTCCAGCGGCTTCTTGGCCTCGAAGGCAACGGCGGCGCGCGACTTGATCATGCTGACTCTCCAGTAAATCCAGTGAATATAAAAGCAGACAGACAGTGTAGTTCAGCGCGCCTTGAGGAATAATCCGGACGAAAGCAAAACATTATTGCCATACAGGGATAATCGAAGTGTCGGAAAACCGCTGGGAAGGCATCGACGAGTTTGTTGCCGTCGCCGAATGCAACCAATTCACCGCCGCTGCCGAACGCCTCGGGGTTTCTTCCTCGCATATCAGTCGACAAATCGTACGGCTGGAAGAGCGTTTGCAGACAAGGCTGCTTTATCGCAGTACCCGGCGGGTGACGCTGACCGAGGCCGGGCAGACCTTTTTGCAGCATTGTCAGCGCCTGCAGGACGGTCGCGAAGAAGCCTTGCGCGCGGTAGGCGATCTGACCAGCGAACCAAAAGGCATGCTGCGCATGACCTGCGCCGTGGCCTATGGCGAACGGTTTATCGTGCCGCTGGTAACGCGATTCATGGCGCTGTACCCGCAGCTACGTATCGATATCGAGTTGAGCAATAGGCAACTGGATCTGGTGCATGAAGGGCTGGATCTGGCGATTCGCCTCGGTCGGCTGCAGGATTCCCGGTTGGTCGCAACGCGCCTGGCACCACGGCGTATGTTTCTCTGCGCGTCGCCGTCCTACCTGGAACGGTACGGACGCCCACACAGTTTGTCGGAATTGAGTCGGCACAATTGCCTGATCGGCAGTTCGGACATCTGGCAACTGGAGCAGAACGGGCGGGAATTTTCTCAGCGAGTGCAGGGCAACTGGCGTTGCAACAGTGGGCAAGCAGTGCTGGATGCGGCGCTGCAAGGTGTCGGGTTGTGTCAGTTGCCTGACTATTACGTGCTCGAGCATTTGCACAGTGGTGCGCTGATTTCCTTATTGGAGGCACATCAGCCACCGAATACGGCAGTGTGGGCGCTGTATCCACAGCAGCGGCATTTGTCGCCGAAGGTGCGCAAGTTGGTGGATTTTCTTAAAGACGGGTTGGCTGAGCGGGCGGAATACAGGGTTTGAGATCAAAAGATCGCAGCCTTCGGCAGCTCCTACAGGGAGTACGCATTCCAATGTAGGAGCTGCCGAAGGCTGCGATCTTTTGATCTTTCAGCGGCGATGAGCCCAACGCTGGCGTAACCACTCCAGGTCTTCTGGCCGGGTGACTTTGAGATTATCCGCCCGCCCTTCGATCAGACGCGGCGCCAGACCGGCCCACTCCATCGCCGAAGCCTCATCGGTAATCACCGCATCCGCCACCAGACTGTCCGCCAAAGCCCGATGCAATGCCCCCAGGCGAAACATCTGCGGTGTGTACGCTTGCCAGATCACACTGCGGTCCACGGTTTCAACCACACGCCCGTTTCTGTCGACGCGCTTCAACGTGTCCCGTGCCGGCACTGCGAGTAAACCGCCGACCGGGTCATCCGCCAGTTCAGCGAGGAGCTTGTCGAGATCAGCGCGACTCAGGTTCGGCCGTGCCGCATCGTGCACCAACACCCAATCGTCATCGTCGGCACCTTGCGCATGCAGATGCAGCAAGGCGTTGAGCACCGAGCCGGAACGCTCCGCTGCGCCCTCAACCCGCTGAATTCGGGGATCGCTGACGCAAGTCAGGTTCGGCCAGTAGGGATCATCAACTGCAAGACTGACCACCAGCCCCTTGAGGCTCGGGTGATCGAGGAAACAGCCGAGGCTGTGTTCGAGAATTGTGCGCCCGCCCAGTTGCAGATATTGCTTGGGACGGTCCGCGGCCATTCGGGCACCGACGCCCGCGGCAGGAATCACGGCCCAGAAGGCCGGCAGG
Organism: Pseudomonas sp.; assembly: GCF_035554175.1. Taxonomy (GTDB): domain Bacteria; phylum Pseudomonadota; class Gammaproteobacteria; order Pseudomonadales; family Pseudomonadaceae; genus Aquipseudomonas. Next base: position 98,583 of record NZ_DATMIV010000032.1, read on the forward strand.
GAATCGATCATTGGGCCAACTGGTAAAGGGTTTCGCCGTCCTTGACCATGCCCAGCTCGTGGCGAGCCCGCTCTTCAACGGTCTCCATGCCTTTTTTCAGTTCGCTGACTTCAGCGTCCATCACCCGGTTGCGCTCCAACAGGCCTTCGTTCTCGGCATGCTGGTCGGCGATCTGCTGTTTCAGCTCGGCGACCTGCGCCAGACTGCCATTGCCCACCCAAAGGCGGTACTGCAGACCGGCCAGCAGCAAGAGCAAAACAAGAAACAACCAGTAAGGACTGCGCATCGAATATCAGGTATCCAGTGAAAAAAGACAGCCACGCATCATGTTGCAGCATCTGATAGCACGAAGCCTGGAAAGATCCAGGCTTGTGCTTAAGGCATCAGATTAGTGGCAAATCCATCGCTGTCACGACTTTTCCGACACAATCCGGTGTCTTTCAATCAGAGTGCACTCAACCGCGGAACTCGGCGCGGCCGTTGTACTTGGCCTTGCCGTTCAACTGCTCTTCGATACGCAGCAGTTGGTTGTACTTGGAAACGCGGTCGGAACGGCACAGCGAACCGGTCTTGATCTGGCCAGCCGAGGTGCCCACGGCCAGGTCGGCAATGGTCGAATCTTCGGTTTCGCCGGAACGGTGCGAGATCACTGCGGTGTAACCGGCAGCCTTGGCCATCTGGATGGCTTCCAGGGTTTCGGTCAGGGTGCCGATCTGGTTGAACTTGATCAGGATCGAGTTGGCGATCTTTTTATCGATGCCTTCTTTCAGGATCTTGGTGTTGGTCACGAACAGGTCGTCGCCCACCAGCTGGGTTTTCTCGCCGATCTTGTCGGTGAGGATTTTCCAGCCTGCCCAGTCGGATTCGTCCAGACCGTCTTCGATGGAGATGATCGGATAACGCTCGGTCAGACCTTTGAGGTAGTCGGCGAAACCTTCAGCAGTGAACACCTGGCCTTCGCCGGACAGGTTGTACTTGCCGTCTTCGTAGAACTCGCTCGCAGCGCAGTCCAGCGCCAGGGTCACGTCGGTGCCCAGCTTGTAACCGGCGTTGGCCACCGCCTCGGAGATCACTTTCAGCGCGTCTTCGTTGGATGCAAGGTTCGGTGCGAAACCGCCTTCGTCACCAACCGCAGTGCTCAGGCCACGGGCCTTCAGCACAGCTTTCAAGTGATGGAAAATCTCCGTGCCCATGCGCAGACCTTCCGAGAACGACTTGGCGCCGACCGGCTGCACCATGAATTCCTGGATGTCGACGTTGTTATCGGCGTGCTCGCCGCCGTTGATGATGTTCATCATCGGTACCGGCATCGAGTACACACCCGGAGTGCCGTTGAGGTTGGCGATGTGTGCGTACAGCGGCAGATCCTGATCCTGCGCAGCCGCCTTGGCCGCAGCCAGGGATACGGCGAGGATGGCATTGGCGCCCAGGGTCGCTTTGTTTTCGGTACCGTCGAGCTTGATCATCGCGTGGTCGAGGGCTTTCTGGTCGCTTGGGTCGGTGCCCAGCAGCAGTTCGCGGATCGGACCATTGATGTTGGCTACCGCCTTGAGCACGCCCTTGCCCAGGTAACGGCTCTTGTCGCCATCACGCAGCTCTAGCGCTTCGCGCGAGCCAGTGGATGCACCGGACGGCGCGCAGGCGCTGCCGATGATGCCGTTGTCGAGAAGCACGTCCGCTTCCACGGTGGGATTGCCACGGGAGTCGAGAACTTCACGACCTTTGATGTCGACGATTTTTGCCATTGTTGTAAACACTCCAAAGTTGACGAAAACGACGCAGCTAGAGGAAATCTTTATCGTCGGCAAGCGAAGTACAGCGGGCAGACTTGCAGACGACAGCGCTCATGCTTGAGGGCATGAGCGACAAATCGTGCGGTACTTTACCGGAGAATCGAGCGTTACGCGGTTTCTACCGTCGGAAAACTCTTCACCAGCTCGTCCAGAGCTTTGAGCTGGGTCAGGAATGGCTCCAGTCTGTCCAGACGCAAGGCGCAAGGGCCGTCACATTTGGCATTGTCCGGATCCGGGTGCGCTTCGAGGAACAGACCCGCCAGCGACTGGCTCATGCCAGCCTTGGCCAGATCGGTGACCTGCGCTCGGCGACCGCCAGCGGAGTCGGAACGACCGCCGGGCATTTGCAGCGAGTGGGTCACGTCGAAGAACACCGGGTACTCGAACTGCTTCATGATGCCGAAGCCGAGCATGTCGACCACGAGGTTGTTGTAGCCGAAGCTCGAACCACGCTCGCAGAGAATCAACTGATCGTTACCGGCTTCAACACACTTGTTCAGGATGTGCTTCATTTCCTGAGGCGCGAGAAACTGGGCTTTCTTGATGTTGATGACAGCGTTGGTCTTTGCCATCGCGACGACCAGATCGGTCTGACGCGACAGAAAGGCCGGCAACTGGATGATGTCGCAGACCTCAGCGACGACCGCAGCCTGATCAGGCTCATGAACGTCAGTGATGATCGGCACGCCGAAAGCTTGTTTGATGTCCTGGAAGATACGCATGCCCTCTTCCAGGCCAGGACCGCGATACGAGGTCACAGAAGAACGGTTGGCCTTGTCGAAGCTGGCCTTGAACACATAAGGAATACCGAGCTTTTCGGTGACCTTTACGTACTCTTCGCAAACCTGCATGGCCATGTCACGGCTTTCCAGCACGTTCATGCCACCGAACAGCACCATGGGTTTGTCGTTGGCAATCTCGATGTCGCCGACGCGGATAATCTTCTGTGCCATCGGGTTACGCCTTCTTCTGGTGTTGAGCCAACGCGGCTTTGACAAAACCGCTGAACAGCGGATGGCCGTCGCGTGGTGTCGAGGTGAACTCAGGGTGGAACTGGCAGGCGACGAACCATGGATGATCCGGCGCTTCAACCACTTCGACCAGCGCCGCATCGGCGGAGCGACCGGAAATCTTCAGGCCGGCTTCGATGATCTGCGGCAGCAGGTTGTTGTTCACTTCATAGCGGTGGCGGTGACGTTCGACGATCACGTCCTTGCCGTAGCAGTCGTGCACTTTGGAGCCCGGCTCGAGCAGGCAGTCCTGTGCGCCGAGGCGCATGGTGCCGCCCAGATCGGACGATTCGGTACGCACTTCGACAGCGCCGGTGGCATCTTCCCACTCGGTGATCAGACCGACAACCGGATGGCCGCTGGCGCGATCGAACTCGGTGGAGTTGGCATCTTTCCAGCCCAGCACGTTACGGGCGAACTCGATGACCGCCACTTGCATGCCCAGGCAGATACCCAGGTAAGGCACCTTGTTCTCGCGAGCGTACTGAACGGCGGTGATCTTGCCTTCCACGCCACGCAGACCGAAGCCGCCCGGCACCAGAATCGCGTCGACACCTTCGAGCAGCGCAGTGCCCTGGTTCTCGATGTCTTCGGAATCGATGTAGCGCAGATTGACCTTGGTACGGTTGGTGATGCCAGCGTGACTCATCGCTTCGATCAGCGACTTGTAGGCGTCCAGCAGCTCCATGTACTTGCCGACCATCGCGATGGTGACTTCGTGCTCTGGGTTGAGCTTGGCATCGACGACCTTTTCCCACTCGGACAGGTCGGCGCCGTTGCATTGCAGGCCGAAACGCTCGACGACGAAATCATCCAGGCCCTGCGCATGCAGCACGGCCGGGATCTTGTAGATGGTGTCCACGTCTTCCAGGGAGATCACCGCACGTTCTTCAACGTTGGTGAACAGCGCGATCTTGCGACGCGACGACACATCCACCGGATGGTCGGAACGGCAGATCAGCACGTCTGGCTGCAGGCCGATCGAACGCAGCTCTTTTACCGAGTGCTGGGTTGGCTTGGTCTTGGTTTCGCCAGCGGTGGCGATATACGGCACCAGCGTCAGGTGCATCAGCATCGCGCGTTTGGAACCGACTTCCACACGCAGCTGACGGATCGCCTCGAGGAACGGTTGCGATTCGATATCGCCAACAGTGCCACCGATTTCCACCAGGGCCACGTCGGCATCGCCGGCACCCTTGATGATGCGACGCTTGATTTCGTCGGTGATGTGCGGAATCACCTGGATGGTTGCACCCAGGTAGTCACCACGGCGCTCTTTGCGCAGCACGTGCTCGTAGACACGGCCGGTGGTGAAGTTGTTGTTCTGGGTCATGGTCGTGCGGATGAACCGCTCGTAGTGACCCAGGTCGAGGTCGGTCTCGGCGCCGTCGTGGGTGACGAACACTTCACCGTGCTGGAACGGACTCATGGTGCCTGGATCGACGTTGATGTACGGATCCAGCTTCAGCATGGTGACCTTAAGCCCCCGCGCCTCCAGGATAGCCGCCAATGAAGCCGAGGCAATGCCCTTCCCCAATGAAGAAACAACACCGCCCGTGACGAATATGTAGCGCGTCATGAAAAACCCTAGAAGTCTGCGTTAAAGCGGAACGAGCCGCCGGGGAAAGCGAAGGAAGGCCGAAGCCCCCGATCACCTGCATTAATCACAGTGCACCTTTCGAAAAAACCGCCGCGTGGTGACAGACCGGCAGATGAAACACCGGTACGTTGCTCGCTACACATTTTTTGGAATCGCCCAGCAAAGACTGCTTGGTAATCGGCAACTCCTGCAATTCAGGCGAATCCACAGAAGTTGTATCAAGAAGGGAGCGTAGTCTACCGGAA